>CAVRGJ010000002.1:0-697394 GCA_963720705.1 uncultured Alphaproteobacteria bacterium | reverse complement strand
CTACAACACGAGGCTCGTGTGCAAGGCAAATGAGGAGACATTCGTCGCCTCGGCGCATCTCGGGATGTTTCTCTTCGTGACGGTACTCAATGCTGTGATCGTGTTCTCCTATGCGGCCAATCAGATCCCCACGGGTGTCGACATAGAATCACAGGGCTCTATCACTGACGGCTCCACGCGGTGACTACCAGCAGCACTCCGCGGTTCAACCGTTCCCGAAAAAAGACGCCCCGTTTCGAGCGCGGCGCCAAGTCGCAAGACCGCGGTGCAAGGCGGTGAGCGGTGGACCCCGCCGCGCCTGACTCCGCCCTCTCCTCAGTGCGCGAGCACGGCGAGAAGCAAGAGCGCCACAATGTTGGTGATCTTGATCATCGGGTTCACCGCCGGACCGGCCGTGTCCTTGTAGGGGTCGCCGACCGTGTCGCCGGTCACCGCCGCCTTATGCGCTTCCGAGCCCTTGCCGCCGTAGTGTCCGTCCTCGATGTATTTCTTGGCATTGTCCCATGCGCCGCCGCCGGCGGTCATCGAGATCGCAACGAAGAGCCCGGTGACAATGACGCCGAGGAGCATCGCGCCAAGAGCTGAGAACGCCTCCGACTTGCCGGCGATCAGATAGATCACGCCGAAGCAGACGATGGGTGAGAGCACCGGCAGCAGCGACGGCACGATCATCTCGCGGATCGCGGCGCGCGTCAGCAAGTCGACGGCGCGGCCGTAGTCCGGCTTCTCCGTGCCCTGCATGATGCCCGGCTTCTCCCGGAACTGGCGACGCACCTCCTCAACGATGGAGCTCGCGGCGCGCCCGACCGCGGTCATCGCGATGCCGCCGAAGAGGTAGGGCAACAGCCCGCCGAAGAGCAGGCCGACGACGACATAGGGATTGGAGAGCGAGAAGTTCACGCTCACGCCCTCGAAGAATGAACCGGGTTCGGCGTGCGCCGAAAAGTACTGCAGGTCCGAGGTGTAGGCGGCGAAGAGCACCAGAGCGCCGAGGCCGGCCGAGCCGATGGCATAGCCCTTGGTCACGGCCTTCGTCGTGTTGCCGACCGCGTCGAGCGCGTCGGTGGTGTTGCGCACGTCGCCCGGCAGGTCCGCCATCTCGGCGATGCCGCCGGCGTTGTCGGTCACCGGACCGAAGGCGTCGAGCGCAACGACAACGCCGGCGAGCGCCAGCATGGTGGTGACGGCAATCGCGATGCCGAAGAGGCCGGCAAGCGCGTAGGCGACGAGGATGCCGGCGATGATCACGAGCGCGGGCAGCGCCGTCGACTCGAGCGACACGGCGAGCCCCTGGATCACGTTGGTGCCGTGGCCGGTGATCGAAGCGGTCGCGATCGACTGTACCGGGCGGTAGTTGGTGCCGGTGTAGTATTCCGTGATCCAGATGATGAGGCCGGTCACGGCGAGGCCGGTGACGCCGCAGAAAAGAAGGCTGAGACCTGTAAAGCTTCGCGCCCCCGCCGTTGTCTCGACCGAAAACGCGGTGGAGAAGCCGATCGCCCACCAGATCACCAGCGCCAGCGCGACGATGGAAAGGAGCGCGGTGGCGATGAAGCCCTTATAGAGCGCGCCCATGATCGAGTTGTTGGAGCCAAGCTTCACGAAGAAAGTGCCGATGATCGAGGTCACGACGCAGCTACCGCCAATCAGGAGCGGCAGCATCATCATGGTGAGCGCCGTCGCGCCGTCGAAGAAGATCGAGGCGAGCACCATGGTGGCGACGACGGTCACCGCGTAGGTCTCGAAGAGATCGGCAGCCATGCCTGCGCAGTCGCCGACATTGTCGCCGACGTTGTCCGCGATGGTGGCGGGGTTGCGCGGATCGTCCTCCGGAATGCCGGCCTCGACCTTGCCCACGAGGTCGCCACCGACGTCGGCGCCCTTGGTGAAGATGCCGCCGCCAAGACGCGCGAAGATCGAGATGAGCGAAGCACCGAACCCGAGCGCGACGAGCGCGTCGATGACTTCGCGGCTCTCCGGGTCGCGGCCGAGCGGACCGGTCAGGATGGTGAAATAGACAGCGACGCCGAGAAGCGCGAGGCCGGCGACCAGGAGCCCGGTGATGGCGCCGGAGCGGAAGGCGATGGCGAGCCCTGCGCCGAGAGACTGCGAAGCCGCCTGCGCGGTCCTGACGTTGGCGCGCACGGAGACGAGCATGCCGATGAACCCGGCCATACCGGAAAGGATCGCGCCGATCGCGAAACCAATGGCCGCTGTGACGGTGAGCAGCCACCATGCAAGCGCGAAAACGACGACGCCGACGATGGCGATGGTCGTGTATTGGCGCGTCAGATAGGCTGTGGCGCCTTCGCGGATGGCGGCCGAAATCTCCTGCATGCGGGCGTTGCCGGCGTCAGCGGCAAGAACGGATTGAATGGCCCAGACCGCGTAGGCGATGCTCAGTACGCCGCACGCGATGACGAAATAGAGCGGAAGCATTTAGAGTTTCCTCGGGACACGAGATCGAGCCGGCCGGGCGGGCGAAAAGCGGCGCGCCACCGCGGGTCGGCGGGGATGGAACAGTGCCGCGGGGTATTGCGGAATCGCCAATCCCCGTCAAGGGAGCCGAGCTTCAGACCGGACTCGGGCGCTGCGCCATCCTCCAGAAAAGGGCGAGGAGGCAGAGGACGGCAACCGGAAGCACGATCAGGTTGAGCAGGTCCCAGCCGCCGAAGATCAGGAGCTGGCCGGACGAGAACGAGGCGAACGCCACAGTCCCGAAGATGAGGAAGTCGTTCAGCGCCTGGACCTTTTCTTTTTCTTCCGGACGGTAGGTCTCGGTGACAAGGGCCGTGCCGCCGATGAAGCCGAAATTCCAGCCGGTCCCGAGAAGGATGAGCGCAAGCCAGAAGTGCCCGATCGTCGTGCCGGTGAGCGCCACGATCGCGCAGCCAACGAGAAGGAAGAGTCCCGCTGCGACGACCCGCTCGGCCCCGAACCGCGCGATCAGCGAGCCGGTGACGAAGCTCGGGCCGAACATCGCAAGCACGTGCCATTGAATGCCGAGCACCGCCGCGGTGGGATCGTGATGGTGCATGACCATGGCAAGTGGCGCCGCCGTCATGACGAAGCTCATGACCGCGTAGGCTGAGATCGCGCAGCCGACCGCGACCAGGAAGGCTGGTTGCCGGGCGATCTCCCCGAGCGACCTGCCGCTCGCCGCGCGTACCCGTGGCGGCGTGTGCGGAATGTCGAGAAAGCTCAGAACCAGCGCCGCCGCTACCGTCAGCGCGGCTGAACCGAGAAACGCCCCGGCGAACGGCGCGGTCGCGAAGAGGTCGGCCGTGTGGATAACGGTCTGCGGCCCGAGCACCGCCGCGACGACGCCGCCCGCGAGCACCAGCGATATCGCGCGCGGCCGGAACGCGGCGCTCGCCGTGTCGGCTGCGGCGAAGCGGAACTGCTGCGCGAAGGCGTTGGCGAAGCCCACAATAAACGTGCCGGCGCAAAGCAGGAGAAAGTGCGAGAACAGAATCGCCGCTGCCGACACGCAGGCGCCGACCGTGGACACGATCATGCCCGCGATGAAGCCCGGACGGCGTCCGATCCGACGCATCAGGAAAGCCGCGGGTACCGTGCCGCATGCGGTCCCCAACACGAAGGCGGTTGCAGGAAGCGTCGCCAAGGACTTGTCATCGCCGAGCATCTGATAGGCGGCGAGCGAAGCGGTCGCGAAGCTGATCGGCGGCGCCGAGCCGGCGAGCGCACTCGCGACAGCAAGCACGAACACGTTGCGACCGGTCTTACGGTCGTCGACGAGCACGGCGTGCGACGCCGTCAGCTCCGTCATGGCGTTTCCTCGCTTTGCCCGTGCACGTAGGCGCGCCTTGATAGCCGAAGCGGCGCGCCCCTGAACAGGATTTCGGCCGGCGCGTTTCCATCCGCAAGCACACCGATCCGCGTCACCGGGATGCCAACGGCCTCGGCCGCAGCGCAGAAACCATCTTCCTTTGCCGGCGAAACAGCCGCCAGAATCTCGAAATCCTCGCCCCCCGTCAGGAGCCGGGCGGCAAGCGCAGGGTCGCCGCCGACCGGCACGGCGAACGGAACCCGATCGGCGTCGATCCGCGCGGAGCAGCCCGACGCCGCCGCAAGCTTGTCGCAGTCGCCGACCAGCCCGTCCGAGACGTCCATCGCCGCCGAGGCGAACGCGATGAGCATCGGAGCCAGCGCCACGCGCGGCTCGGGCACGCGATAGAACTCGACGAACGCAGCGCGGTCCTCCGCGGAGAGGGCGTCCCACGGACCCGCCTCGCGCTTTAGGATCGCAAGCCCCACGTTCGAGCGCCCGAACGTCCCCGTCGCGAAAAGCGTGTCGCCGGTGTTGCCCCCCATGCGGTGCACCATGCGGCCCTTCGGTGTGAGTCCGAACGCGGTGATCGATGCGACCACGCCGCCGAGCACGCCGATCGTGTCGCCGCCGAGAAGCGATATCCCGAATGTCTCCTGGTCGCTGCGCAGGCCGGATGCGAAGCCCGCGAGCCACTCTTCGTCGACCTCGCGCGAGATGCCGAGGCTCAGCACATAGGAGAGCGGTTTTGCCCCCTTCGCCGCGAGGTCGGAGAGGTTCACGCGGAGCGCCTTCTTCGCGATCGTGTCGGGCGGATCGCCGGACAGGAAGTGCACGCCCTCCGCGATCATGTCGGTCGTGACGACGAGTTCGCTCTCCGACGGAACGGCGATTCGCGCGGCATCGTCCAGCAGACCGAAGGCCCCCTCCCCGGCAAGCGGCCGAAAGAAGCGGTCGATGATCGAGAGTTCGTCGAGCGGCACAGGCGCGCTCAGCCGGACGCGGCCTGCGGGAACTCCTCCGGCCGCATGTCGTGCGCGACGCGGTCGAGCACGCCGTTCACGAGCCCGGGCTCGTCGGCCGAGAAGAAGGCGTGCGCCACGTCGACATATTCACTGATCACAACTCGGCCCGGAATGTCGCGGCGCTCCAGAAGCTCGAACACGCCGCAGCGGAGTATGGCGCGAAGCGTCAGGTCTATTCGGGTCAGCGGCCAGGTCGGCGGCAGTGCTGCGTGGATGATCGGATCGATGCGGCGCTGCGCGGCGACGACCCCGGAGACGAGCGCGCGAAAGAACGGCCGGTCGGCCGGCCGAAGCTGCGCTCCCTCCATCTCGGCACCGAGGCGATGCGCCTCGAACTCCGCGATGACCGCCGGAAGCGGTGCCCCGCCGATATCCATCTGATAGAGCGCCTGCACGGCGCCGAGCCGTGCGGCGCCGCGTTGGTTGGCCGGGCGCGCAGGCGCCGTCATTTCGAGAACGTCGCTTTGAGCGCGATCATGGCAAGCGCCGCCTCTGCAGCTGCGCCGCCCTTGTTCAGTTCGCTGACACGAGCGCGCGCCCACGCCTGCTTGTCATTCTCGACCGTCAGGATGCCGTTCCCGAGTGCGAGACGGTGAGCGACCGAAAGCTCCATCAGTGCCCGTGCCGACTCGTTTGCCACGGTCTCGTAGTGCGTTGTCTCGCCGCGGATGACACAGCCAAGCGCCACGTAGCCGTCGAAGCGCTTCGGCCCGGCTATCGCGATGGCGAGCGCCGCGGGGATCTCCAGCGCGCCGGGGACGGTCACAACGTCAAACGTTGCGCCGGCGCGTTCGAGCGCGGCCTTTGCGCCGGCGAGCAGCTCGTCGGCGAGATCGTCGTAGAAGCGCGCCTCAACGACGAGCAGATGCGGTGGGCGGTCGGCCATCGGCACCAGATTTCGAGTGAAGCCGACCATCTAGACCGGCTCCGCGAGGCGCGCAACGTAACGGGCGACCTGGTCGACCTCGAGGTTCACGCTGTCGCCGGCCTTGCGTTCGCCCCAGGTGGTGACCTTGAGCGTGTGCGGGATGATCATCACCTCGAAGCGGCGGCCTTTCACCGCGTTGACCGTGAGCGAGGTCCCGTCGAGGGCGACAGAGCCTTTCTCCGCGATGAAGCGGGCAAGCTCCGCCGCCACCTCGAAGGCGAACACCGCCATGTCGCCGTCGTCGCGCCGCTCCACGATGGTCGCAAGCCCGTCCACGTGCCCGCTGACGAGATGCCCGCCGAGCTCGTCGCCGAGCTTCAGCGAGCGCTCCAGATTGATGCGCGTGCCGGCGGCCCATCCGCCAAGAGTTGTGCGCGACAGCGTTTCCGGCGAAGCCTCGACGTCGAAATAGGCGCGGCTTCCGTCGACGCCGCGCTCGATCGCCGTCAGGCAGCAGCCGGAGCATGAAATTGACGCCCCGATGTCGATTGTCGCCGGATCGTAGCCGGTCGCGATGCGGAAGCGTGCGCCGACTGGCCGCGGCACAAGGCGCGCAATCTCTCCGACGTCGGTAACGATACCGGTGAACATCTCACCACCCTACACTCGTCGTCATTGCCGGGCTTGACCCGGCAATCCATTCCGTGACGGTCGAGACCGACGGAGATGGTACGGAATGGACGCCCGGATCAAGTCCGGGCATGACGACATCTGAAATACGAGGCCTTGATCCTCGCAGCGCCGTTCACCGCTCTTTACCCGGCTTCGTCTTGTCGTCCGCAAGCTCGCCGACGAATGTCTCGAAATCCTTCGCTTCGGAAAAGTCACGATAGACGGAAGCGAAGCGCACATAGGCGACGGCGTCGAGGTTCTTCAGCCCCTCCATCACGAGGAGCCCGATCTCCTCCGCCGGTATCTCCTGCTCGCCGCGGCTTTCGAGCTGGCGCACGATGCCGGAGACCATGCGCTCCACGCGCTCCGGGTCGACCGGGCGCTTTCTGAGCGCCACCTGGACGGAGCGCATCAGCTTGTCGCGGTCGAAGGGCACACGCCGGCCGGAGCGCTTCAGCACCGTCAGCTCACGCAGCTGCACGCGCTCGAACGTGGTGAAGCGCCCGCCGCATTCGACGCAGACGCGGCGGCGGCGGATCGCGTTGTCGTCCTCCGTCGGCCGCGAGTCCTTCACCTGCGTGTCGGTCGCGCCGCAATAAGGACAGCGCATGCGACGTCAGGCTCCGCTGGTCACGGAATAGATCGGGAAGCGGTCGGTGAGCGCCCTCACCTTCTGTTTGACCGCCGCTTCGACGAGCGGCGCCGCGCCGTCTTCCGACTGCGCCACTGCGTCGAGCACTTCGGCGATCATCTGCCCGACCTGGCGGAATTCGGCGACGCCGAAGCCGCGCGTCGTGCAAGCCGGCGTGCCGAGCCGAATGCCGGAAGTGACAAAAGGCTTCTCCGGATCGAACGGGATGCCGTTCTTGTTGCAGGTGAGCCCGGCGCGCACGAGCGCCTTCTCCGAGACGTTGCCCTTCACCCGCTTCGGCCGGAGATCGACAAGCATCAAATGGTTATCCGTGCCGCCCGACACGATGTCGAAGCCGAGGCTCTTCAATTGCTCGGCTAGCGCGCGGGCGTTCTCCACGATGTTCTTGGCGTAGATGCGGAAGTCGGGGCGCAGCGCCTCGCCGAAGGCGACCGCCTTCGCCGCGATCACGTGCATCAGCGGCCCGCCCTGCAGGCCGGGAAAGACCGCCGAGTTGATCTTCTTCGCCATCGCCTCGTCGTTGGTGAGGATCAGGCCGCCACGCGGGCCCCTGAGCGACTTGTGGGTGGTCGAAGTCACGACATGCGCGTGCGGGATCGGCGAAGGATGCGCGCCGCCGGCGACGAGCCCGGCGAAATGCGCCATGTCCACCATCAGGTACGCGCCGACGGAATCGGCGATCTCGCGGAAGCGGCGGAAATCCCAGAAGCGCGAATAGGCAGTGGCGCCGGCGATGATGAGTTTCGGCTTCGCCTCGTGCGCGATCCGCTCGATCGCGTCGTAGTCGAGGAGCTGGTCCTCGCGCCTGACGCCGTAGGGTGCGACCTTGAACCATTTGCCGCTCATGTTGACCGGCGAGCCGTGGGTCAGGTGTCCGCCCGCGGCGAGGTCGAGGCCCATGAAGGTGTCGCCCGGATTGAGGAGCGCCAGGAACACCGCCTGGTTCATCTGGCTGCCGGAGTTTGGCTGCACGTTTGCGAAGTTCGCGCCGAAGAGCTTCTTCGCGCGCTCGATCGCGAGCGTCTCCGCGACATCCACGAACTCGCAGCCGCCGTAATAGCGCTTACCCGGATAGCCCTCGGCGTATTTGTTGGTCATCACCGAGCCCTGCGCTTCGAGGACCGCGCGCGACACGATGTTCTCCGACGCGATCAGCTCGATCTCGTGGCTCTGGCGGCCGAGTTCGTTCTTGATCGCCTCGGCGATCTCCGGGTCGGATTCGGCGAGCGTCGCGGAGAAGAAGGCATCGGGCCCGGCGGTTGCACGGGCGGACTTGGTTGGCGACATCGAGGAGTCCCGGCTCTCTTAGGGATACGGCGCTTCCGCTGCGCAGCAGCGTAAGGTGCGGCCGGCCGATACCACAGACCCCCGCCCCCGCCAAGCGAGGGCACGGCGGCCGCGCGTTCTGCTGACTTGCGGAGATTCCCTTAGGTTCGCTCTGCTCCGAAGCCTATAGCCATTCCGAACGACGCAGAATTTTGGGGGAAACAGATGCGCGCCTTCGCTGCTTTGATCTTCGGCTGCCTGCTGGTCGCAACCGCGCCGGCGTATTCGGCCGGCAAAGCGATGACCGGTGATGAGCTCACAGCCCTCCTTGCAGGCGGGAAGACCATCATGCTGGGAGGCCCGGGTACCGGCTATTCAGGCACGTTGACCCTGAACGCCAATGGCACGGGTCACGGATCGGCCAAGACCGACGACGGAAAGACACACATTGCGCTCGATGGGACCTGGGAGATTCGCGACGGGAAGTTCTGCCGCCTATGGAAAGACCGCGACGACAACAAAGAGGTCTGCGAGACCTGGGTCAAAGCCGGCACGAACAAGGTCGACGTCATGGACGGCAAGAAGAAGATCGGCGTGAATTTCTGGTAGGCGGCGCAGGCCGGCCGGATTCGGTCTGGCCGTCTATTGCTGCGCGGTCTCCTCCGGGCGGCCGATCATGCCCGGGTCCTGCGCGAGCGCCACGGTGCCCTGGTTGTCGAGGCCGTAGATGTCGTCACGGAAGTGCACGACGCCGTCGCCGGTCGTCCACGCGGTGAAATAGACCGTGTAGATCGCCGGCGGATTCGTTACCTCAACGTCGAGCCGCTCGCCGGAGCGGATCGTTTCGTCGACGCGCGCGCGATCGTAGCCGGTATCCTTGAGCACCCAGGCGACGAGCTCGCGCACATTGAACACGCGCACGCAGCCCGACGACTCGAACCGGTAGTCTGAGCCGAAGAGGTTCTTCGCCGGCGTGTCGTGCAGATAGACGTCGTAGGGATTGTGGAACTGCAGCTTGACGTAGCCGAGCGAATTGTCGTCGCCCGGATCCTGGCGGAACATGTAGTTGACCGCCTCGTCCGTGGTCCAGTCCACCTGATCCGCCTGCAGCTCCTGGCCCTTCTGATTGAAGATGCGGATGTGATGGTCGGCGAGATAGGTCGGCTCCTTCTGCATCTTCGGGATCAAGTCCTTCTTGATGATCGAAGCTGGAACCGTCCAGAACGGATTGAACCGTATCTCGTAGATCTTGCTCGACAGGAGCGGCGTCTGCCGGTCGACCTTGCCGACCACCGCGATATGGCGGGAGACGACCGTGCCGTTCTCGACCGCCTCGATCTGCGCTCCGGGGATGTTGACGAGCACGTAGCGGTCCTTCGGCGTCCCCATCGCCTTGATGCGCTCTAGGTTCGCCTGCAGCTGTGCAAGACGCACGTAGGCGGGCACGTTCAGCGCTTGCAACGTGCTGGCGTCGACGACGCCGGTGGTGGGAATCCCGTGCCGCTCCTGGAATCGCTTCACGGCCGCCTGGACATAAGAATCGAACGCCGCCGCGTCGCCGCTTGCCTGGCGAAGATCGCCGGAGGCGATGAGCCTCCGCCTGAGCTCGACCACGTTCGGGTCGCTCATTCCGAGGCTGAGTTCCTTATCGGCCGGCACGGCCGCCCAGCCGCCCCGCGCGACGAGGTCCTGGTAGACGTAGATCGCCTGCTCCATCGCCGGCACGGTCTGCGGCGACAGAATCGGCGTCGTGGTGGTGACGGGGCGCGTGACGTCGGACTGAGAGTCGAAGCTTTCCGCCCACTCCGATTGCTGCACGCCGGTCAGCGGCTCCTGCGCAAACGCCGCCGGGGCAAGAAGGGCGGCAAGAGCCGCAAGCAGCGAGAGCGATCGCATCGGTCTGAGATTCCTGTTCATCGTCGGTCGGCGACAGCCTTGTGCTAGTCCCGCACGCTTAACGGCGCATTAACCATGGTCGTCAAGCCGCTTCGGCGCAACGCCCCTCTTCGGAAAATGCCCCTGATCGGCCGGCGGTCGCAACCCCGACGCCAACATGGTCGCCGGCCTTTATGGCCAATCGATGTCGCCAACCGGCCTAGCCCGGCGCAGAGCGGCAATGCGGGCCTTAGCGAACCACGACTTGCGCCTCGACTTCGACGGCCGCGCCGCAGGGAAGAGCGGCGACGCCGACCGCGATTCGCGTGTGTCGTCCGGTCTCACCGAAGATTTCGAGGAAGAGATCGGACGCGCCGTTCATCACCTGCCACTGCCCGAGGAAATCCGGCGTCGAGTTCACGTAGCCGCAAGGTCGCGCGATCTGCACCACTGGTCGAGATCGCCATCGAGCGCGCGCCGGAGATAGGCGACGAGGTTGAGCGCGCAGAGCCGCTCAAAATCAAAGCCCGCGGCGCTTTCGCGACGCGGGCCTGGAAACTGGAGAAACA
This sequence comes from uncultured Alphaproteobacteria bacterium, assembly GCA_963720705.1. Lineage (GTDB taxonomy): Bacteria > Pseudomonadota > Alphaproteobacteria > Rhizobiales > Afifellaceae > DASWJZ01. The sequence goes on along the minus strand of CAVRGJ010000002.1, from coordinate 686,677 downwards.
GGACGGATCAGAGCCGATAGAGGATCTGGTCGGTCCAAAAACGCTCAAGCCGCTGTAGCGCCTTGTTCATCCGGATGAAGTCTTCCTGCGTGATGCCGCCCACCTTCTCGATCGACTGGATATGGCGATTGTAGAGGTCATTCACGACGCTCGCGACCTCGAGCCCACGCTCGGTCAGGGAAACGCGCACCGAGCGTCGGTCGACGCGCGAGCGCTGGTGGCGGATGAAGCCGGAATCGACCAGCTTCTTGAGGTTGTAGGAGACGTTCGAGCCGAGATAGTAGCCGCGCGTGCGCAGCTCGCCCGCCGTCAGCTCCGAATCGCCGATGTTGAAGAGGAGCAGCGCCTGAACGCTGTTCACGTCCGAACGCCCCATCCGGTCGAACTCGTCCTTGATCACGTCGAGGAGCCGCCGATGCAGGCGCTCCACCAGGGTCAACGCATCGAGGTAGAGCGTCTTCGTATCGTCCGGTGCCGTCTCTGCCGCTTCGTAGCGAGCCGCCGCCTGTTCCGACATAAGCATGTCCATTCCTCGCCGATCCGCCTTGATCGCGGTTGCATTCACCCCACCATACGGTTGCGGATTGAAGATGCACTTAAGCGAAACGCTTAATTAAATCTTTCCGGGATCGAACCCTTCGACTTCAGCCCGGATCCGGCCTAATCGGCGATTGTGCGCCGCCATTCCATAAAAGTGAGTGCCAAGAATCCGATGAAAAGACAGCCGTGCACGAAGACGCGGAGCGGGTAACTGCCGAAAAGGTCCGAGAAAAGTGTGTACATCGACACCTCGACCGCAAGCGCCACCGCCCACATCACCGGCCCCCACGCCGCGCCGACCCAAAGCCCGACGGCGGCAAGAAGATCGACCAGGAGGAGCGTGACGGCGCTCGCCCGCTTCGCCGGCTCAAGATGGTCGAAGGTCAGCGCATCGGGGGTCAGGATGCCGAGTATCTGGCAGGCGCGCGCCAGCCCCGCGACGAGGAGGAGAAGCGCTACGACGCGCATGTAGACCAGGGTCAAGGGCAAGCGCGCGCCCTGCGACTCGACCGGTCCGCCGAGGGCGTCGCTCATTTCGCCGGGGCCCGAACTGTCGAACTTGAACTCTTCGCGGCCGATGCGCTTGCCATTGTCGAGGCATAGGTGCGCCGCCGACGGGCGTCAATGCGGGCTCGCGCCCCGAGGCAAAGCCGCCGCCGGATTTCTCCGGCGGCGGCTCGCAGTCGGGCGATCTCGGATCAGATCGTGTAGAGGTCGTAGGTGTAGCCGTCGGTAACCAGATCCACCGCCGCGCACAGGTTCACGTCGTAGATGTCGGCCGTCGAGCCGTCCTGATAGGTCAGGCGGATATCGAAGCGGCAGTAGCCGCGCGTCAGGGGCGGATCGACCTCGGCGGCGCCGCCGACCGGGATGAAGCCGGTCAGGATGTCGGGACCCCAGTCGTTCCTGTCGATGTCGGAGACCTGGACGGCGACGACGGCGGTGTTAGCGACGTTGTGGATGTCGACCCAGCGCTCGTAGGCGGATGCCGAACCGGCCGTGGCGAGCGAAGCGGCGACGACGAGGGCGGCGGTCGTGGTGCGGAAAAGGTTCATCTTCGTCTCCATCTCTTTGCCCCGTGGCGTCTCTCCCGCGGGGGCGTTGCGATGGTTCGGTTTCTCATGCCGCGAGGCCGCCGTTTGTGCGCAGCTTCACAAGCGCGGAATCGCCGACCGGCCGGCCGTTCCGGCGTCTCACCGTCGCATTTTGATGGGGGCGGGGCGGATGCTATCCTGCCGCGAAAATCCTGGATTGCCGATGACCGCGCCCTTGAAGCCGCCCTTCCCCGATATCGACCGCATCACCGGACGCCGCCGGCTGCGCCGCAACCGCCGCACCGACTGGTCGCGGCGGCTGGTGCGCGAGACGACGCTTTCCGTCGACGATCTGATCTGGCCAATCTTCCTGATCGACGGCGAGAAGAAGCGCGAGCCGGTGGCCGCGATGCCCGGCGTCGACCGTCTCTCCGTTGACCAGGCGGTTGCCGAGGCGGAGCGAGCGGCGCGCCTCAAGATTCCCGCGATCGCGCTTTTCCCTTACACGGATCCCGCGCGCCGCGATCCCATGGGCTCCGAAGCGCTGAACAAGAAAAACCTCGTCTGCAGCGCTTGCAGTGCCATCAAGAAGGCCGTGCCCGAGGTCGGCCTGATCGTCGATGTTGCGCTCGACCCTTACACCAGCCACGGCCATGACGGCGTCATGGACGGCGACGAGATCCTGAACGACGCAAGCGTCGCCCAGCTTGTCCGCCAGGCCTTGGTTCAAGCCGAGGCGGGCGCCGACATCATCGCGCCATCCGACATGATGGACGGCCGCGTCGGCGCGATCCGCGAGACGCTCGACCAGGCCGGCTTCGGGCGCGTCCAGATCATGGCTTACACCGCGAAATACGCTTCCGCGTTCTACGGCCCGTTCCGTGACGCAATCGGCACCAGCGCCACGCTCATCGGCGACAAGCGCACCTATCAGATGGACCCCGGCAACAGTGACGAGGCGCTGCGTGAGGCCGAGGCCGACATCGTCGAGGGCGCCGACATGCTGATGGTGAAGCCCGGCATGCCCTATCTCGACATCCTCTTTCGCGTGAAGGAGGCGTTCGGCATGCCAACCTTCGCTTATCAGGTGTCGGGCGAATATTCGATGATCGAAGGTGCGGCGCGGAACGGCTGGATCGACGGCGAGCGCGCGATGCTTGAGAGCCTGCTTGCCTTCAAGCGCGCCGGCGCCGACGGCATTCTCACCTACTTCGCGCCACGCGTGGCGGAGAAGCTGGCGAAGTAGCGGGGCCGAGCGCGCCGCTTTGTCTTGAACCGAAGCCACGCCGCCACCATTTCCCGCCGCTGGAGGTGACACGATGAGCCAGACCATCACGCTCGACGCCGGCGAACTGGAGTTCGACCCCGCAGTGCATCCTGAGCGCTTTGACGGCGTGCGCGCCCGGCGGACGTTCGCGTTCCTGATCGACGCCGCCGTGATCTTCTTTCTCATGGTCGTTGCCTACGCCGTCATCGCCGTCGTCGGCCTCTTCACGTTCGGCCTGCTCTGGCTGCTTTTTCCGGCGGTCTGGCCGGTCGTAGCGATTCTCTATTCCGTGCTGACGCTTGGCGGCCCTTATTCGGCAACGCCGGGCATGCGCTTCACGCGGATCGAGATGCGTACCCTCGGAGGCAGGCGTCTCGACTACGGGCTAGCACTTCTTCAGACCCTGCTCTTCTGGGTGTCGGTTACGATCCTGACGCCGCTCGTGCTCCTTGTCGCACTTTTCACCGAGCGCAAGCAGCTCCTCCACGATCTCATCATCGGCACGGTGGCGGTTCGCTCGGGCTAGCCTCGCCGCCCGCCTTCGCCCGTCGAAGGGAGGGGTCCGGGCGCTTCACATCAGGTCTTGTCTTGCAGGCAACTCTGGCGTGGTATGGTCGCCGCGCGAGACTGCTTCGATGACGAAGATCGTAACAGACGCCCACCAGTTCTACCTGACCGCTCCGAGCCCCTGCCCGTATCTGCCGGGCCGCCAGGAGCGCAAGGTCTTCACCCATCTCGTCGGCCCGGACTCCGCCGAGCTGCACGATCTTCTGAGCCAAGGCGGGTTCCGCCGCAGCCAAGGCATCGCCTACCGCCCCGCCTGCGAATCCTGCATGTCCTGCATTTCGGTGCGCGTGTGCGTCGACGCTTTCCGTCCGACCGGCAGCATGCGCCGCGTGTGGAAGGCGAATCGCGACCTGATCGGCCGCTTCCGAGCAGCCCAGGCGACGAGCGAGCAGTACAGCCTCTTCCGCCGCTATCTCGACAGTCGACATTCGGACGGCGGCATGGCGCATATGTCGGTGCTCGACTACGCGCTGATGGTGGAAGACAGCCACGTCGAGAGCGGTGTCGTCGAATATCGGCGCCGCGGGCCGGACAGCGCCGCGACCGGCCGTGACGAGGGCGGGATCGTCGCCTGCGCGCTGACCGACCTTCTCTCCGATGGCTTGTCGATGGTTTACTCTTTCTTCGACCCCGATCTCACCAACCGTTCGCTCGGCACCTTCATGATCCTTGAACAGATCGAGCGCGCCCGGAAGCTCGGCAAGCCTTACGTGTATCTTGGCTACTGGGTCGATGGCTCGCCGAAAATGAACTACAAGGCCCGCTTCAGGCCGCAAGAACGGCTCTCGCCGCGTGGTTGGGTGCGGATTAACTAAGATTCCGCAAGTGTAGGTACCTGCGGCAAAGCGCGACATATTTGGCCGATATCGGATTGGAACTGGCAATCGAACTCGGCTACAACCTGACGGCTGAGAATTGTGAAAATGAGGTTCCGCAAATGGCAAAAGCAGCGACACCAATGGACGCGTTGGTGGGTGCGCGCCTTCGTTCGCGGCGGAAGCAACTGAGGATAAGCCAAGAGAAGCTGGGCAAGGAAATTGGCGTTTCCTTTCAGCAGGTGCAGAAATACGAGAACGGGACCAACCGCATAGGCGCGGGACGACTCGCTGAGATCAGCAAGGTTCTGGACGTTCCGGTCGCCTATTTCTTCACCGGGAGTTCCGGTTCTGCCTCCGCAGACGGCGACCGGGCCGACGCACGCGCGATCCTGAGTGAGCCAGGTGCAACCGAGCTGCTGCAGGCCTATGCACAGATCGGCAGCCTGGCGCTTCGAAACGCCGTCGTCAGACTGGCCCGCGACCTCGCCGGCAACTACAGCGACGGGCGCGTTGCGACGCGCCGCACGACGACCCGCCATGCCGCAGCATCGAAGGCGAGCCCCTAAGTTCTATCTTAGCCGGCTAAGCTTCACGACCTCGAATCAGCCGTCTCCGAATCGGTTCGACTTCGGAAAGCCCTGCGGCGAGAGCCGCCCGGCCTGGGCGCGCTCGCCCATCCAGTCCTTCAACTCCGCGACCGGGCGCGTATGCACGCGGCCGGCGCCATCCGTCCAGCTCAGGCCCTCCGCCTTCGTGAAGACGCGCACGTCGGAAAGCTCGCCGTCCTTATAGCGCTGCAGGCGGACGCCCTTACCGCGCGTCATTTCCGGGAGCTGGTCGAGCGGGAAGATGATCATCTTGCGATTCGTCCCAACGACCGCGACCAGATTGCCTTCCTCCGGTACGCAGACCCTCGCCTCGTCTGAGCCCGAGACGTTCAGGACCTGCTTGCCCTTGCGCGTGTTTGCGACAAGCTCGCTCTCGGCAACGCGGAAACCGTAGCCGGCGCGGCTCGCAACGAGCCGCTTGCCGTCGGGCGAGAACGGGAAGATCGCGGCAACGTCCTGGTCCTTGTCCATGTCGAGCATGAGCCGGACCGGCTCGCCGTGCCCGCGCCCGCCGGGGAGCTTCGCCGCTTCGAGCGTGAACACCTTCCCACCGGTAGAAAGCAGCAGCACCTTGTCCATCGTCGTCGCGTGGAAGGCGCGCTTTAGGCGGTCGCCCTCCTTGAAGGTAAGCTGGCTAAGGTCGGGCATGTGGCCACGCATCGCGCGAATCCACCCCTTCTCGGAGAGCACGACGGTGACCGGCTCGCGCTCGATCATCGCCTCCTGCATTTCTTCGAGATCGATATCCGGAGCATCGGCGAAGCCGGTGCGCCGCTTGCCGAGCGGTGTTGCCGGTCCAAACGTCTTCTTCACCTCCTGAATCTCGAAGGCGACGCATTTCCATTGCCGGTCTTCGGATTTGAGCAGCGATTCGAGATCCTTCTTTTCTGCCTTCAGATCATCGAATTCCGTGCGGATCTCGATCTCGTCGAGCTTGCGCAACTGCCTGAGCCGCATGTTCAGGATCGCTTCGACCTGCGGTTCGGTCAGCTCGAAGCGTTTCATCATCACCGCCTTCGGATCGTCCTCCTCGCGGATGATGCGGATCACTTCGTCGAGGTTCAGGTAGGCGATCAGATAGCCACCGAGCACCTCCAGCCGCTCGGCGATCTTACCGAGACGGAAGCGCGAGCGCCTGAGGAGCACGACCTTGCGATGCTCCAGCCATTGCAGGAGCACCTCGCGGAGCGAGAGCACGTTCGGAACGACGCCGCGCGAGAGCACGTTCATATTGAGCGAGAAACGCGCCTCGAGCTCCGTGGTGCGGAAGAGCGATTCCATCATCAGGTTCGGATCGACCGCGCGGCTCTTTGGCTCGATGACGACGCGCACGTCCTCTGCGCTTTCGTCGCGCACGTCGCCGACGAGCGGCAGCTTGCGGTTCTCGATCAGCCCGGCGATCTGCTCGATCAGCCGGCTCTTCTGCACCTGATAGGGAATCTCAGTGACGACGACGGCCCATGTGCCGCGGCCCAGATCCTCCGTCGCCCAGCGCGCGCGCACGCGGATACCGCCGCGTCCGGTCTTGTAGGCCTCCGCGAGCGTTGCGCGGTCCGAGACTATGATGCCGCCGGTCGGGAAGTCGGGACCCGGCACGAACTCCATCAGCTTGGCGAGCGTCGCGTTCGGGAATTTTATGAGATGCAGCGCCGCGTCGCAGAGCTCCGCCGCATTGTGCGGCGGGATGTTGGTCGCCATGCCGACGGCGATGCCGGCAGAGCCGTTGGCGAGAAGGTTCGGGAAGGCACCCGGCAGCACCGCCGGCTCCTCGCCCTCCCCGTCATAGGTCGGGCGGAAGTCGACGGCGTCCTCGTCGATGCCTCTCAAAAGCAGCTCGGCGACCGCCGTCATGCGCGCTTCCGTGTAGCGCATGGCGGCCGGGTTATCGCCGTCGACGTTGCCGAAATTGCCTTGCCCGTCGACGAGCGGATAACGGACGGCGAAATCCTGCGCGAGGCGGACCAGCGCGTCGTAGATCGCCTGGTCGCCATGCGGATGGAAATTGCCCATCACCTCGCCGACCACCTTGGCGGATTTCTTGTAGCCGCCGGTCGGGTTCAGCCGCATCTCGCGCATCGCAAACACGATGCGCCGGTGCACCGGCTTCAGCCCGTCGCGAACGTCGGGGAGCGCGCGGTGCATGATGGTGGAGAGCGCGTAGGCGAGATAGCGCTCCTCGAGCGCCGTCCGGAGGTTGACCGGGACGATCTCGCCGCCCCCGCCCCCAGGACCACCGTTGTCGCCGCCTTTCGGCGGAATCACTCGTTTTCCCATGTGTCCTAGTTAGCCATGCCAACTCCTGGCGACAACTCACCTCTCATCCGCGCGCCACCCAACCGCCCTCATGCTGAGGTGCTCCATTCCGCCCCTTCGAGGCTCGCTCCGCTCGCACCTCAGGATGAGGGCGGAATGGAGCCTCGAAGCACGCACTACAGCCGAGCGCTTCCCTAGAAATCGCTTGTCGGATGTGGGCGCGGAAAGCAGTAAGGTTGGGCCCAATGCCCGCCTCCGGTCCCGACATCCCGATCGAAGACCTGCCTCCGCGTCTGCCATCGGGTACACGCCTTGCCGGGCTGGACCTCGGCACGAAGACAATCGGCGTCGCTCTCTCGGACCCGGGACTGAGGATCGCCACACCGCTTCGGACCATCAAGCGGACAAAATTCGGCAAGGATGCAGAAGCGCTACTCGCGCTGTGCGCGGACGAAAAAGTCGGCGGCCTCGTCCTCGGCCTCCCCGTCAACATGAATGGCACCGAGGGGCCGCGCGCCCAGGCGACACGTGCGTTTGTCAGGAACCTCGCGCCGCTGACCGACCTCCCCGTCGTGCTCTGGGACGAGCGGCTTTCGACCGCCGCCGCCGAACGTGCCATGCTGGAGGCGGACATGTCCCGCAAGAAGCGCGCGGAAAGAATCGACGCGGCGGCCGCCGCCTTCATCTTGCAAGGCGCTCTCGACCGGCTGGCGTCGCTCCGCGCCGCCGCTAATATCCAGCGATGACATACGACCTGGTTCTGAAGAACGGACGCGTGATCGACCCGTCTCAAGGGATCGATCGCGTAACGGATGTCGCGTTTGCGAACGGCAAAGTAGCGGCAGTCGGCGATGGCCTCGACGCCCGAGACAGCCGCGACGTTGCGGGGCGGATCGTAACGCCCGGTCTGATCGACCTCCACACGCATGTCTATTGGGGCGGCACCTCGCTCGGCGTCGACGCGGACGGCCTCGCCCGCACGAGCGCGGTCACCACCTTCGTCGACACCGGCAGTGCCGGCCCGGGCAATTTCCCCGGCTTTCGCAAGCACGTCATCGACCGTTCCGACGCACGCATCCTCGCCTATCTTCACATCTCCTTCGCCGGCATCTTCGCCTTCTCGAAGACCGTCATGGTCGGCGAGAGCCATGACATCCGCCTGATGGCGGCGCGCGACGCGGCGGAGGTCGCCGACGCCAACCGTGACGTGATCGTCGGCATCAAGGTCAGGATCGGGCGGATAGCCAGCGGCCCGTCCGGCATCGGGCCGCTCGACGTGGCGCTGCAGGTCGGCGACGAGACGGGGCTGCCGGTGATGGCCCACATCGACGAGCCGCCGCCGAGCTACGAGGCCGTCGTCGAAAAGCTCCGCCCCGGCGACGTCCTCACCCATTGCTACCGCCCCTTCCCCAACGCGCCCTACATGTCGAATCGGCAGGTGAAGCCGGAGGTCGTCGCCGCCCGCGAGCGCGGCGTCCTCTTCGATGTCGGCCACGGCAAGGGCTCCTTCGGGTGGAAGACGGCGCGCGTCATGATGGATGCTGGCTTCCCGCCCGACACGATCTCTTCGGACATCCACATGTTGTGCATCGAGGGCCCGGCCTTCGACCAGGTGACGACGCTGTCGAAGTTCCTCGTCCTCGGCATGCCGCTCTCCGACGTCATCGCCGCTTCGACGATCAAGGCAGCGACGGCGCTGCAGCGGCCCGAGCTCGGCAGCTTCAAGCCCGGCAGCGTGGGCGACGCGAGCATCCTGGAGATGCGGCAGGGCACATTCCCGCTGGAGGACGTGCTGGGCGAGGTGGTGACGGCGAAGGAGCGCCTCTTCGCCGCCGGGACGGTGCTCGCCGGGCGCTGGTGGCATCCGGCCTGAAACGAACGCGAGCACGTCGATGAGCGTCGCGCTCAACGCGCTGCTGCCCGTGCTGATCGTCATCGTCGTCGGCTGGGCGGCGGCGAACATCCCGATCATTCCGCGCGAGCAGTGGGCCGGGCTCGACACGCTGATGTACTACATCCTCTTCCCGAGCCTGCTCATCGTCTCGCTGACCACGACCGACCTTTCAGCGCTTCCGTTTACGACGCTCGGGCTGGCGCTGATCCTTTCGATCCTGACCATGGCCGCGCTCTGTCTTTTGCTGCGTCCGCTGCTGGCATCGCGCTTCGGTGTGGACGGCCCGGGCTTCACCTCGATCTTCCAAGGTGCGACGCGGTGGAACACGACCGTTGCGATCGCCATAGCCGGCTTCCTCTACGGCGCGGAGGGCGTCGCGCTGATGTCGGTCGCCATCGTCGCAATGATTCCGCTTCTGAACGTTCTTTGCGTTAGTGTGCTTTCCTGGTTCGCCGCGGCGACGCGGCCGTCGCCGAAGCGGATCGCGATGGAGCTTGCCGGCAACCCGCTGATCCTCGCGTGCGCGATCGGCATCGCGCTCAATCTCAGCGGCATCGTGCTACCTGGCGGCATCGGTTCAGCGCTGAAGCTTCTCGGCAACGCCGGTCTCGCCTGCGGCGTGCTTGCAGTCGGCGCCGGGCTCAATCTTCACTCGCTGCGCCGTCCCGGCGTGCGGCTCGCTGTCGGCACGCTGCTTCGCCTGCTTCTGATGCCGCTCTTCGTGGCCGGCTTTTCCGCGCTCCTCGGCGTCACCGGAACGGCGCGCGGGATCGCGGTGCTTGCCGCGGCTGTCCCCACCGCGAGCGCATCCTATGTGCTTGCCCGTAAAATGGGCGGCGACGCGCGATTGATGGCCGAGATCGTGACGCTTCAAACACTCCTCGCAGTGATTACGCTGCCGCTCTACCTCTGGCTCCTGGCTTGACCATGCACGTCGTAATCGTCGGCGCCGGGATTTCAGGGCTCACGACAGCCTGGGCACTGACCCGCGAAGGGCACCGTGTCACACTTTTGGAGCACGGCCCGATACCCAACCCCCTCTCTGCCTCGGGCGACGAGCATCGCATCATTCGCCGCGCCTACGGGTCGGCCGACGGCTATGCCCTCATGATCACCGAGGCGTTCGAAGCGTGGGAGGCGTTGTGGCGTGATATCGGCGCAAATCATCTCGCATCGACCGGCATCCTCGCTGTCTCGCTCGAAGAAGGCGATGGCACCGACATCTATCGCGACGGCCTCGACCGCACCGGCTTCGGCTACGAGCTTCTCGATCCGCGCGACGCTGCCAAGCGCTATCCCTTCCTCGACGAGGCGACCATGCGCTACGCCTTCTTCAGCGAGGAAGGCGGCGTGCTCTTCTGTCAGAGGATCGCGCGCGACCTGCGTGCCTGGCTCTTGAAGCATGGCGCCGACGTCCGCGAGCACAACAAGGTCACCGCAATCGATGCCGAAGCCGGCCGCGTCGAGACCGCCTTGGAGGAGGTGGTTGTCGCCGACCGTATCGTCGTCACCGCCGGCGCATGGACGCTCAGTTTCTTTCCCGACCTCGCCGCACTCGCTCCGTCCCTTCAGGACCGCCGTCGCCTATCTCGATCCGCCTGCCGACCTGAAGACAGCATGGGAAAAGGCGCCGGCGATCCTCGACGTCGGCGGGCCGGTCGACGGCTATGTCCTCCCACCTGTCGACGGCACCGGGCTGAAATTCGGCTCCGGACTCGTGAAGCGTCCCTCCGCGCCCGATATCGACCGCGATCCGGAGCCCGGCGAGGGCGAGCGTATCCGCGACCTCTTCGCACCACCGTTCGCCCGCATCGCCGAGTATCGAGTCACCAAGGTCGTGACCTGCGCCTACACCTTCACGGCCGACGAGCGCTTCTTCGCGAGGGCGCGCGGAAAGGCGCTCATCGTTTCGGCCTGCTCCGGTCACGGCTACAAGTTTGGCGCGGCGATCGGTCGGCGGATCGCCGAGGCCGTGACCTCGGGCGATACATCGCGCTTCCAGCGCTGGCTTGCTGCCGAGGCGGCGCCGTAGTCCTAAGCCATCGCCCAAAGACAGCGCTGTCAATACAACCACAGATATGCAAAATTCACGCTGCTTGGAGCCACAAGGAGCGGCCCGCAGACCGCACGGAAATCGATGCCCGACGCGCCAGTAACCGCGATCGCCACGGACCCGCCTGGACGGCGGCCGGACCCGGGAGCCGCACTTTGCCTTTCGGGGGGTGGCTACCGAGCCATGGTTTTCCACATCGGCGCGCTTTGGCGGCTCTACGAGGCAGGAAAGCTGCGCGACCTGAAACGCATATCGAGCGTGTCCGGCGGTTCGATCACCGCCGGCGCGTTGGCCCTTGCCTGGGGCAAACTGAGCTTCGACCCGCGAAAACTGCAAAGCGATTTCGTTCCGCAGGTCGTCGCACCTTTGCGGAGCCTCGCCGGGAGAGACGATCGACGCCGAGGCGATCTTCCTGGGCCTTGTTCTTCCCGGCAGCATCAGCGACCGGATCGCGAAAGCCTACGACAGGTATCTCTTCAAGGATGCCACGCTGCAGGACCTGCCAGACGAACCGCGTTTCGTCATCAACGCCACCAACGTCCAGTCAGGGGCGCTGTGGCGGTTCATGAAGCCCTATATGCGCGACTGGCGCGTCGGCGAGGTCAAGAATCCGACGCTTCCGCTTTCCCACGCGGTGACCGCATCCTCTGCCTTTCCACCTGTGCTCTCACCCTTCGAGATGCGCCTCGACCCCAGCGCGTTCACGCCGGGGACCGGGTTCGACCTGCAGCGGGAACCCTTCACCCGGAAGGTCCTGCTGAGCGACGGCGGCGTCTATGACAATCTCGGGCTTGAGACTGCGTGGAAGCACTACGACACCATCCTGGTCAGCGACGCCGGCGGCAAGATGCAGGCGGAGGAAGAGCCCAAGAGCGACTGGGCGCGCCATTCCGTGCGAGTGCTCGATCTCATCGACAACCAAGTGCGGTCGCTGCGCAAACGACAGCTGATCGATTCCTATAAGGCGCCAGCGGCCGACGCCAACCATCGTAAGGGCACCTATTGGGGCATCCGCACCAATATCGCCGACTACGGCCTTGCCGATTCTCTCCACTGCCCCTTCGACCGCACTACGGAGCTCGCGGAGACTCCCACCCGGCTGAAGCGGATGCCGGACGAGTTGCAGGAGCGGCTGATCAACTGGGGTTACGCGGTCTGCGACGCAGCGCTGCGCCGGCATGTAGATCCGACATTACCCGTACCGACCGACTTCCCATACTCCGCCGCAGGCGTGTGAGAAGCCGGCCGAACGTCTGACAGAGACGTCTGCTAATCCACCGCAGGTGCGATGTAGTCGACGATCTGGCGCGCGCCGAAGCGGGCGTCGAGCATGCCGTAAGTGGCGCGCCACGGCCGCCCGAGCCGCGTCTCGATGAAGGCGTCGGCGATCGGGGGCGGGAAGTCGCGCCGAAGCGCGGCCGCCGCCGCCGTCAGCGCAAGCTGCTCGACGAGGAGCCGCGCCGAGCCTTCGTCCTCGGCCGCTACGCCTGCCGCGGCAAGCAGCACGTCGAGCGCGGATTTCGAACCCTGGCCAAGCTCGCTGCCGATCGTGGTGATAACGTGCTGCAGCACGCCTTCGGCTTTGAGCGCTCGCACGACGTCGAGCGCCATCACGTTGCCGGAGCCCTCCCAAATGGCGTTGACCGGCGCCTCGCGATAGAGGCGCGGCAGCATACTTTCCTCCACGTAGCCATTGCCGCCGAGGCACTCCATCGCCTCGTAGAGAAAGGCCGGCGCGGTCTTGCACACAAAGTATTTCACCGTCGGCGTCATCAGCCGCACGTAGGCCGCTTCCGCCGGCTGGCTCTGCGCCATGTCGAAGGCCTCCGCGAGCCGCATCGAGAGCGCCAAAGCGGCGGCGAGGTCGAGCGCCATGTCGGCGAGCACGCGCGTCATCAGCGGCTGGTCGATCAGCGCCCGGCCGAAGACGGCGCGATGACGGACGTGATGCACGGCCTCCGCAAAGCCGCTCCGCATCAGCCCGGTGCTCGCCACCGCGCAGTCGAGCCTGGTCAGCGTCACCATTTCGAGGATCGTCGCGACGCCACGTCCCTCTTCGCCGACGCGCCAGGCGCCGGCGCCGTCGAACTCCACCTCGGCCGAAGCGTTGGAGCGGTTGCCGAGCTTGTCCTTCAGGCGTTCGAGCCGGATCGCGTTCTGCGACCCGTCGGGCAGAAAGCGCGGCATCAGGAAGCAGGTTAGGCCCGACTTGGCCTGCGCGAGCACCAGGAAGGCGTCCGACATCGGCGCGGAGAAGAACCATTTGTGGCCAGTCAGGCGGTAGAGTCCGCCCTCCCCTTCTTCCGCCCGCGTCGTGTTCGCGCGGACGTCCGTGCCCCCCTGCTTCTCCGTCATCCCCATGCCGAGCGTCACGCCGCGCTTCTCGTCGGCCGGGCGGAAATTGCGGTCGTAGCTCCGCGAAAGGACGCGCGGCGCCCATTCGGCGAAGAGCTCGGGCGCGTGCTTCAGCGTCGCGAGCGACGCGTTGGTCATGGTCATAGGGCAAAGATGGCCGCATTCCGTCTCAGCCGTGAGGTAGAGCCTGACGGCGCGCGCGCGGTGCCGAAGGCCCGCCTCGTCATTGCCCCGGTCGAAGGCCGAGCAGTGCAGTCCGGCAAGCACCGAGCGCCGCATGAGCGCGTGATAGGCCGGGTGGAAGATCACCTGGTCGACCCGCTCGCCCTTCGCGCTGTAGCGCTCGAGTTCCGGCGTCTGGCGGTTAGCGAGGCGGGCGAAATCCCGCGCCTCGTGCGTCCCCCAGAAGGCGCCGAGGTCGGAAAGGTCGGCCCTGACGGAATCCGGGAAGCCGGCGGCGGCGGAATTCAGCAGCGGATCGACGTCGAAAAGGTTGACGCCGCCATAGGGTGGCGACTGGTTTTTGACCGCATGCGTTTCCCCCGCCATTAATCGTCTTTCTGTGCGCAAGGCCGCCAGGGACGTGCCGCGCGGTTGCCCCGGAGGGACTTAGGTCCTATAGGGGCGACTTTAATGGCTTCTCCGTTTCCGCACAGGCACCTTCTCGGGATCGAAGGCCTTTCCCCCCAGGATATCGCGGCTCTCCTCGATTCGTCGGAAGCCGCCATAGACGTTTCCCGCCAGGTCGAGAAAAAGAAGGCGACGCTGCGCGGCCGCACGCAGATCAACCTCTTCTTCGAAGCCTCCACCCGCACGCAATCGTCCTTCGAGCTGGCCGGGAAACGGCTCGGCGCCGACGTGATGAACATGGCGGTCGGCGTCTCCTCGGTGAAGAAGGGCGAGACGCTGATCGACACGGCAATGACGCTGAACGCCATGCGGCCGGACATTCTTGTCGTCCGTCATCACGCCGCCGGCGCCGTTGCGCTTCTCGCGCAGAAGGTCGAATGCGCGGTCGTCAATGCCGGGGACGGTGCGCACGAGCACCCGACGCAGGCGCTCCTCGATGCGCTCACCATCCGCCGCCACAAGGGCCGTCTCTCCGGGCTCGTCGTCGCGATCTGCGGCGACATCGCTCATTCGCGCGTGGCGCGCTCGAACATCCTGCTCTTGTCGGCGATGGGCGCACGCCTCCGCGTCGTCGCGCCTTCGACCCTCTTACCCGCCGGCATCGAGCGTCTTGGCGTCGACGTGTTCTCGTCGATGCGTGAGGGCCTCGCCGACGCCGACGTCGTGATGATGCTACGCCTCCAGCGCGAGCGCATGAACGCCGCCTACGTGCCGAGCGTCCGTGAATATTTCCGCTTCTTCGGCCTCGACGCGGAGAAGCTTGCCTGGGCAAAGCCCGATGCGATCGTCATGCATCCCGGGCCGATGAACCGCGGCGTCGAGATCGATCCCATGATCGCCGACGGCGTGCAGAGCGTCATCCGCGAACAGGTTGAGATGGGCGTCGCCGTCAGGATGGCGGTGCTCGAAGCGCTCGGTGCGCATCTCCCGAAGGTCGTCGGCCTCGTCGCATGAGCCTTTGTTACCCCGCGAGCCCGCAACATGGCGCCGTCATTCTCGGGCGGAGCGGCTTGTCCGCCGAAGCCCGCAGGGCGAAGGCGGAAGCGGAGACCCGAGAACCCAGAGTTCTTTGTTTACATCGCGGTTTTCTGGGTCCTCGGATCGCGCTTTGCGCGTCCGAGGATGACAACCTCAGTGCGGCTTCCGATGACTAAGCCGACACTCTTCTCGAACGCGCGCGTCGTCGACCCCTCGCGCGACCTCGATGCCAAGGGCGCCGTGCTCGTCGCCGACGGGCGCATCGTCGCCGCCGGTCCGGAGGTGGTGAACCAGGGGACGCCCGAAGGTTGGGAGATGGTCGATTGCCGTGGCGCCGCGGTCATGCCCGGCCTCGTCGATATGCGCGTCTTCGTCGGCGAGCCGGGCGGCGAGCATCGTGAGACGCTTGAGACGGCAAGCCGGGCGGCGGCCGCCGGCGGGGTGACCGCCATCGTCACAATGCCCGACACCAATCCGGTGATCGACGATCCGGCGCTGGTCGATTTCGTCTTCCGCCGCGCGCGCGATACGGCCGTCGTGCGCGTGCATCCGATGGCCGCGATGACGCGCGGCCTCGCCGGCGTGGAGCTTTCGGAATTCGGGCTCCTGAAGGAGGCCGGCGCCGTCGCCTTCACCGAGGGCCGGCGATCACTGAGAAACGCCAAGGTGATGCGGAACGCCCTCACCTATGCGCGCGATTTCGACGCGCTCATCGTGCATCACGTCGAAGACGATGAGCTCTCGGGCGGCGGCGTCATGAACGAGGGCGAGACCGCGACCCGCCTCGGCCTCCCCGGAGTCCCGCGCGAGGCGGAGACGATCATGCTCGACCGCGACATCCGCTTGGCGCGCCTGACCGGCGGACGCTATCACGCTGCGCAGCTCTCCTGCGAGCCGGCCGTTGCCACGCTCCGCCGCGCCAAGCTCGTCGGCAACGGCGTCACCGCCGGCGCCGCGATCGCGCACCTTTCGCTGAACGAGAACGACGTCGGGGCCTACCGGACCTTCTTCAAGATGTCGCCGCCGCTTCGCTCCGAGGACGACCGCCAGGCGCTGGTCGAGGCGCTCGCCGACGGCACCATCGATATCGTCTGCTCCGCGCACGACCCGCAGGACGTGGAGGGCAAGCGCCAGCCCTTCGCGGAAGCGGCCGACGGCGCGGTCGGGCTTGAGACGATGCTTTCGGCCGGCCTTCGCCTCGTCCATTCCGCTGACGTGCCGCTGCTTCGCCTGATCGACGCGATGAGCACCAAGCCGGCAAAGCTCCTCGGGCTCGACGCCGGCACGCTGGCGCCCGGCGCGCCGGCCGATCTGATCGTGGTCGACCTCGACCGCCCGTGGATCGTGAAGGAAGAGGAGCTTCAGTCGCGCTCCAGGAACACCGCGTTCGAAGGCGCACGCATGAGCGGCAAGGTCATGCGCACCATGGTCGGCGGCCGCACGGTCTACGAATACGCCGCCTGAAAAGGCAGCCGCCGCGCGGTGCAGTGGTGAATCGCGCCCGCACATCCCGGCATTCCGCTTGGCAGCAATTATAGGGACGATAGGATCGCGGAATGACCTTCGACCCTGCGCTTGCTCTCCTGATCGGCTATCTGCTCGGCTCGATCCCCTTCGGATTGATCCTGACGCGCGGCGCGGGGCTCGGCGACATCCGTTCGATCGGCTCGGGCAATATCGGCGCGACCAACGTGCTTCGCACCGGCAAGAAAGGGCTCGCCGCGGCGACGCTGCTCCTCGACGGTCTCAAAGGAACGGTCGCCGTCATGATCGGTTGGCACTTCGGTCTTGAAGGCGCGCTTGCCGCTGCGCTCGGCGCCTATCTTGGCCACTGCTTCCCCGTCTGGCTCAAGTTCAAGGGCGGCAAGGGCGTCGCCACCTATCTCGGCGTGCTGCTCGGACTGCATTGGCCGACCATGGTGATCGCGGCGCTGATCTGGATCGGCGTCGCCGCCGCCAAGCGCTATTCGTCGCTTGCCGCGCTCGTCGCGAGCGCATGCGCGCCGTTGGTGCTCGTTGCGTTCGGCCGCTACACGACGGCCGCGCTCTGCCTTGTGCTAACCGTGCTGGTCTGGATACGCCATCGGGCGAACATCGAGCGGCTCGTCGCCGGCAAGGAATTGCGCATCGGCGCCAGGTGACCGCCGATCACTCCGCGGCTTGCACGACGTCGCGTTCGCGCTGCGGTGCGCCGTGGGTCTTCGGGATCCTGTCCGCGAACACCTGTACGAAATGCGGCATCGCCTCGTCATCCGCATTGGGCGGTGTCAGCGCCTCGTCAACGTAGTGCTTTGAGGCCGGGTCGGCGACCACGCGCCGCGCGATCGCGTGATAGCGGCGATAGAGACGATGCCATGCCAGCGCCGCGGCCATAAACTCAAACGCGCGGCGCGGATAGAAGACGAGCGGGCTTTCGATCGGCAGGCCGTAGCGGCGTTGGCGCCTGACCTTGCGGCGCACGATTCCAAATTGCAGCGGATGCACCTTCTCGATCCGGGTCGCCCCAGCGAAGACGATAAGCGCCTCGACGATCTTCTTGATGCTGATGCCGCTGGCAACGCCGCGCCTCAGGATCGTCTCCACGTGCTCGTCCGTGTAGTAGATGCTCCAGGCGTCGCGGTAGATGCCCTCCCACTCGGCCTTCGACATGACGGCGTGCGCGGTCAGCACGTGCTCGAGGTCGTATTTGTTCATGTCAGGGTCCATCGGGACCCCCTTTTCATAGAGCTTCTTGTGGTCCTCGGAGCCTGGCAGAGGTGTCAGGCAGAAGAACTCGAGGATATCGATCGGCAGCTCTTTCTTGATGATCTCGATGTCGCGTCGGATGGAAGCCGGGGTGTCGGTCGGAAAGCCGAGGATGTAGCCAGCCCACGTCATCACGCGGGCGGCCTTCCAGGCCTGCAGCATCTCCCGATATTCCCAGATCTTGTTCTGCCGCTTCTTCGTCCCCATCAGCGACTCCGGGTTGATGTTCTCAAGCCCGATGAAGACCATGTTGCAGCCCGCGCGCGCCGCTTTCTCGATGAAGCCCGGTATGCGGTGGCAGAGCGTGTCGACCTGCAGGAGCAGGCGGATCTTGAAGCCGTCGTTCTCGCGCAGTTCTATCAGCCGGTCGAGGATCGGCTCCCAGTTCTTGTTGCGCGCGAAATTGTCGTCGGTCACGAAGAAGCGGGTCACGCCCTGCGCCGCGTTGGCGCGCACGATCGCCTCGACGTCGTCGGGCGTGCGGTAGCGCGACTTTCTGCCCTGTACGTTGATGATGGTGCAAAACGAGCATTGGAACGGGCAGCCGCGCCCCGCATCGAAGCTCGTGTAATGGCCGGCGACGCGCGTCACAATCTCGCGCGGAAGAATCGGAAAGGTCGCCGCTGCCATGCCCGGGAGGTCGTGCAGAAAATCGTAGACCGGCTTCGCCTGACCTGCGTCGATGTCGCGGAGAAGATCGGCCATGCGGCCTTCCGTTTCACCGGCATAGACGATGGCGCCGAGCGCGGCCGCTTCCTTGATATCGGGTGGAAGCTCCGGCAGCATGGAGATGCAACCGCTCACGTGGAAGCCGCCGATCACGACGGGAATGCCTGCCGCCCGGAACTGGCGCGTCAGATCGACGGCGCGCGGAAACTGGTTCGACTGGACTCCGACGAGCCCGACGAAGCCTCCGCCGGCTGCCTTGATCCGGCCGATCGCACCGGCAACGTCAACAATGGTGTTGCACTCGTCATAGGCCTCGACCGCGATCGCAACGTCCGCGCCGAGAACGTGATCGAAGGCGCATTCCTGGATCAGGCCGTGGACGCTCGCGAGGCTGTTCGACGGAATCGTCGAGCGCAGCCATTGAATGACGTAGCCGTCCTCGTCGTAGTGTGAGGGCTTGATGAGAACGACGCGAAACGTACGAGTGTGTCGTCCCTCACCCGCGGCGGAGGAGTTGTGCGCCATCCGCCACCCA
This sequence comes from uncultured Alphaproteobacteria bacterium, assembly GCA_963720705.1. GTDB lineage: Bacteria > Pseudomonadota > Alphaproteobacteria > Rhizobiales > Afifellaceae > DASWJZ01. The sequence goes on along the minus strand of CAVRGJ010000002.1, from coordinate 667,731 downwards.
TAGTCGGCTTGGAGCCTTTGGGCAATGTGCGCCGGCATGCGGACGAGAGGCTTGCGGCTCCGGACTTCCACCGCTTGCAGCCGCAACTCGCCTTCGTCATGGTCCGAAAGACCTGTGGAGGAGAGGCGGTTTTGGTGGTCGAGCCGAGCGGTGTCACGTTGACCGACGAACAGCGGCTCGCGTGGCTCCGCCTGATCCGCAGCGAGAACGTGGGGCCGGCCACTTTTCGCGGGCTGATCAACCATTTCGGCTCGGCGCAAGCAGCGCTCGACGCATTGCCGAGCCTTTCACACCGCGGCGGCGCCGCGCGGTCCGTCCGCATCGCGAGCCTGAGCGAGGCCGAAGACGAGATGGCCGCGATGCAGCGGCTCGGCGCCGTCTTCATCGGGATCGGCGAGCCTCTCTACCCCCCGTGGCTGAAGCACGGCGACGCGGCGCCACCGCTGATTTCAGTCCTCGGCGACGTGCGCCACCTGACCTCGCCCGCGGTCGCCATCGTCGGCGCCCGCAACGCCTCCGCGGCCGGGCGAAAGATGGCGGCGCTTCTCGCGAAGGGGCTTGGCGAGGCCGACCTCGTCGTCGTGTCCGGCCTCGCGCGCGGCATCGACTCCGCCGCACACGACGCCGCTCTGTCGAGCGGCACGGTCGCGGTCTTCGCCGGCGGGATCGACACGGTCTATCCGCGCGAAAACGAAGAGCTCTTCCAGCGCATCCTCGACGCTGGAGGCTGCGGCATCAGCGAGATGCGGCTCGGCTGGGAGCCGCGGGCGCGGGACTTTCCGCGCCGCAACCGCATCATTGCGGCAATGTCGCTCGCGACCGTCGTAGTCGAGGCCGCCGAGCGCTCCGGATCGCTCATCACCGCGCGGCTTGCGCTTGAGCAAAACCGGGAGGTGTTGGCGGTGCCAGGCTCACCGCTCGACCCGCGCGCGGCCGGCGCGAACAATCTGATCAAGCAGGGCGCGCGAGTCGTGACGGAAGCCGCAGACGTCATCGAAGCCGTGACGCCGATGCTTGCCAACCCTCCGGCCCCTCCTCCCGGCATCGTGAGCGCGCCGCCTGTGCCTGGGCCTGCAGCGGAACCTGATGAGAGCGACCGCGCGCGCATCATCGAGGCGCTCGGTCCGACGCCGGTTGAGATCGACGAGATCATCCGCTTCACCGGGCTTCCGCCGCGAACCGTTCTCGTCGTGCTTCTCGAACTCGATGTGGCCGGGCGGATCGAACGGCACTCCGGACAGCGCGTGTCGCTGCGCTGACGGGCCGGCCTGTCTCAACCGTTCGCGAGAACAGGGCCTTCGTCTATCGTTGGCTTGTCCACGGCCTCGCTCGCTTCACGCCACGCTTCCAGCACGACCATGTCGATCAAGTAGGCAAGGAGTGCGAAGTCGTTGGCGCCCGCGATCCGCGCCAGCCGGCTCGCCTCCAGGGCAATGTGCTCGGCGGCCTTGGCTTTCGCGCCGGCCGCCGGCTCGTCGTTGAGATGTTGCGATTCCATAGCGCTTCGGACGTAGTTCGTGCACGTTCTATAGTTGAACTACTAGACATAGACAACCATGGCGCGCACAAGGAATCCGCCCTGAAACGAGGCCGCCTGCGCGGCCGGTCGCCGCAGCGAGTTTGCCGCGGGGGGTTGACCCGGGCATGTCCGCCATCCAATTGACGCGGGCAATCGGCGGCCATGGGAGCCCCGTACGCGGCGGAGTGCTCTATGGATGTCGTGATTGTCGAATTGCCGGCTAAGGCTAAGACGATCAACAAATATCTCGGCTCTGGCTATGAGGTTTTGGCCTCCTATGGCCACGTCCGGGACCTTCCTCCGAAGGACGGCTCCGTGCGTCCGGACGAGGACTTCGCGATGGATTGGGAGGTCGATCCGAAGTCGAAAAAGCGGCTCTCGGACATCGCCGCCGCGGTGAAACGCGCCGACCGCGTGATCCTTGCAACAGACCCCGACCGCGAGGGCGAGGCGATCTCCTGGCACGTGCTCCAGGTCCTCAATGCAAAGAACGCCTTGAAGGGCAAACGCGTGGAGCGCGTCGTCTTCAACGCTGTGACACGGCAGGCCGTGCAGGAGGCCATGAGCCACCCGCGCGCCATCGACGAGCCGCTGGTTGACGCTTACCTGGCGCGGCGTGCGCTCGACTATCTCGTGGGCTTCACGCTGTCGCCGGTGCTTTGGCGGAAGCTGCCGGGTGCCCGCTCCGCCGGTCGCGTGCAGTCGGTCGCGCTCCGGCTCGTCTGCGATCGCGAGGCGGAGATCGAGCGGTTCCGCCCACAGGAATACTGGTCGGTCGTCGCGACGCTCCGCACACCGAGAAACGACGTTTTTTCGGCCCGCCTGACCGCGTTCGACGGCAAGAAGCTCGACCGGCTGTCGATCGGCGGCGGCGACGACGCCAACCGCGCCAAGCGCCTCCTTGAGAGCGCGGCCTTCTCCGTCGCATCGGTCGAGTTCGAAGCCGCAGCGGCGCAACCCGCCGCCACCCTTCATCACCTCGACGCTCCAGCAGGAGGCGCAGCGTAAGCTCGGCTTCGATGCGAGCCACACCATGCGGCTGGCGCAGCGTCTCTACGAAGGTGTCGAGCTCGGCGGCGAGACCGTCGGCCTCATCACCTACATGCGCACCGACGGGTTCGACATCGCGCCGGAAGCGCTCTCCGCCGCGCGCCGCACGATCGAGCGTGAGTATGGCGCGCGCTATATGCCCGACGCGCCGCGCCGCTACACCTCGAAGGTCAAGAACGCACAAGAGGCGCACGAAGCGATCCGCCCGACCGACCTCGGGCGTCTCCCCGCCGACGTGATCCGCTTCCTCGATTCCGACCAGGCTCGCCTCTATGAGCTGATCTGGAAGCGAACGATCGCGAGCCAGATGGCCTCCGCCGAGCTTGAGCGCACGACCATCGAGATCGCCGCACGGAGCCCCGAAGGCGATGCAGGCCTGCGCGCCACCGGCACCGTCATTCGCTTCGACGGCTTCCTCACGCTCTACCAGGAGGGCCGCGACGACGAGGACGACGAAGATGGCGGCCGGCTTCCTCCGATGGCTTCGGGCGAGCGTCTGGAACGCGAGAAGGTCGACGCTACGCAACATTTCACCGAGCCGCCGCCGCGCTACACCGAAGCTTCCCTCATCAAGAAGATGGAGGAGCTCGGCATCGGCCGCCCTTCGACCTATGCGCAGACGATGGAGACGCTTCGGAAGCGCGACTACGTGCGCCTTGATCGCAAGCGTCTCGTGCCGGAGGACAAGGGCCGCATCGTCACCGCGTTTCTTGAGGATTTCTTCAAGCGCTACGTCGAGTTCGACTTCACGGCCGATCTTGAGGAGAAGCTCGACAAGATCTCGGCCGGCGAGCTTTCCTGGAAAGACGTACTGCGCGATTTCTGGCGCGACTTCGCGGCGAACATTGCCGAGGCGAGCGAGGTCAGCCGATCTGAGGTGATCGAGGCGCTGAACGAGCTTCTCGCTGACCACCTCTTCCCGGCGCGCGCCGACGGCGGCGACCCGCGCGAATGTCCGGCCTGCAAGGCCGGAAAGCTGTCGCTGAAACTCGGCAAGTTCGGCGCCTTCATCGGCTGCTCGAACTATCCGGAGTGCCGGTTCACAAGGCAGCTCGGCGCGAACGGCGATGACGCCGCAGCCGTCGCGGCGGTGGCGCCGGAGGGGACTGCGCTCGGCGACGATCCCGACACAGGCCTGCCGGTGATGCTCCGCAACGGCCGCTTCGGCCCCTACGTCCAGCTCGGTCCGGACGGCGAGAAGGGCGGCGAGAAGCCGAAGCGCTCGTCGATCCCGAAAGGCTGGGCGATCGACCAGATCGACCTTGAGGCGGCGCTGAAGCTCCTCTCGCTCCCACGCGAGATCGGAATTCATCCGGAGACCGGCAAGCCGATCACCGCCGGCATCGGCCGCTACGGCCCGTTCGTCGAGAACGCGGGAAAGTACGCGAACCTCGACAGCGTCGACGAGGTCTTCACTGTCGGCGCCAACCGCGCGATCTCGCTCCTTGCCGAGAAGAAAAGCGGGCGTGGGCGCGCGGCGCCGGCCGCGCTGAAGAGCCTCGGCGAGCATCCGACCGAGGGCGGTGCGATCACCGTGCGCGGTGGTCGCTACGGGCCTTACGTGAATCATGGCAAGGTGAACGCAACGCTCCCCCGGAACTTGAAGCCGGAGGACGTGACGCTCGAACAGGCGGTGGAGCTTCTCGCCGAGAGAGCCGACCGCGCGCCGGCGAAGAAGACAGCATCGAAGGGGCGCAAGGCGCCCGCCAAGAAGCCGCGCGCCAGAGCCAAGGCGGCGGTGGAATAGGACTGAATTGCCGCAAAGGCCGAAAGAGAAAAAGAAGCCCGAGCTTCCGACCCGCGAGGCGATCCTCGAATTCGTCGCCGAACATTCCGGCAAGGCGGGAAAGCGCGACATTGCCCGCGCCTTCGGTCTTTCCGGCGGGCAGAAGATCGTTTTGAAGCGCATCCTCCGTGAGCTTGCCGACGAAGGGCTGATCGAGAGCCGGCGCAAGCATCTGCACCGGCCGGGCGACCTCCCCTCCGTCACCGTGCTGGCCGTCGAAGGCATCGATGACGAGGGCGAGCCGATCGGCGTCCCCGTCGAGTGGGATGAAGAGTGGGGCGACGCGCCGCGCATCGTCGTCGCGCCGGACGGCAAAGGTCGAGGACGCGCCCCGGGGATCGGCGACCGCGTGCTCGCGCGTCTGACACCGGAGCCGGACTCCGGCGGCTTCACCGCGCGCGTCATCCGCGTGCTCGAAAAGCCGCCGCGCGCGACACTCGGCATCTTCCGACAGCGCGACGGCGAAGCGCGCATCGTGCCCGTCGCCCGCCGCGACGCCGAGCTTGTCGTGTCGCCCGATGCCGCGAATGGCGCACGCGACGGCGAGCTCGTCTCCGTCGAAGTCGCGAAGGAAGCCCGACTCGGCCTCCCGACTGGGCGTGTCGTCGAACGCCTCGGCGATGTCTCGAGCGAGAAGGCGGTCAGCCTCATCGCACTAGAAGAGCACGGCATCCCGCACATCTTTCCGCGCGCCGTGCTTGAAGCTGCGGACGCCGCCGCGACCGCCGACATGGCGCATCGCGAGGACTGGTGCGATCTGCCGCTCGTCACGATCGATCCGGCGGACGCGCGTGATCACGACGACGCGGTGCATGCCGCTCCCGACCCCAAGCATCCCGGCGGCTTTGTGGTGACGGTCGCGATCGCCGACGTCGCTCACTACGTCAGGCCCGGCTCGGAACTCGACCGCGAGGCGGCAAAGCGCGGCAACTCCGTCTATTTTCCCGGCCGTGTCGTGCCGATGCTGCCGGAGCGCATCTCGAACGACCTCTGTTCGCTGCGCGAAGGCGAGCCCCGCCCTGCCCTCGCCGTCCGCATGCAGATCTCCGCCGACGGCAAGAAGCACGCCCAGAGCTTCCATCGCGTCATGATGCGCTCGGCAGCGAAGCTTTCCTACGAGCAAGCGCAGGCGGCGATCGACGGGCGGCCGGAGGCGGTGGCCGGCCCCCTCCTCGATCATGTACTGAAACCGCTTTGGGCGGCATACGCCGCGCTTTCTCGTGCGCGCGAGCAGCGCGAGCCTCTGGCGATCGATCTCCCGGAGCGCAAGGTGCTCTTGCGCGACGACGGATCGGTCGATCGCATCGTCGTGCCGCCGCGCCTTGATGCGCATCGGCTGATCGAAGAGTTCATGATCCAGGCGAACGTCGCAGCGGCTGAGGTGCTGGAGGCGGAGAAGAGTGCCATCGTCTATCGCATCCACGACGAGCCGGCATGGGAGAAGCTCGAGGCGCTCCGCGATTTTCTCGGCTCGCTCGACATGAGTTTTCCGAAGGCCGGAAGCCTCCGGCCGAGCCAGTTCAACCGCGTGCTCTCACGCGTGGCCGGCACGCCGAATGCGCTTCTCGTGAACGAGGTGGTCCTGCGCTCGCAGAGCCAGGCGGAATACGCCGTTCAGAACATCGGGCATTTCGGGCTGAACCTTCGGCGCTACGTTCACTTCACCTCGCCGATCCGGCGCTACGCCGATCTCCTCGTGCATCGCGCGCTGATCGCGGCGCTTGGCCTTGGCGCCGGAGGCCTGCGCGCCGCCGACGAGAAGAACCTGGAGCGCGTCGCTGGAGAAATCTCCGTCGCCGAGCGTCGCGCCATGGCGGCGGAACGCGACACCGTCGACCGGCTGATCGCGTTTTGGCTTGCCGATCGCGTCGGCGCGCATTTCGACGGCCGCATCCGCGGCGTGACGCGCGCCGGTCTCTTCGTCGAGCTCCAAGAAAGCGGCGCCGACGGCTTCGTGCCGATCTCGAAGATCGGCGAGGATTTCTACGAATATCACGAGGCGCACCATCGCTTGATCGGCCGCACGACCGGCGAGACGTTCCGACTCGGCGATGCTGTCGAGGTGCGTCTCGTCGAAGCTCTCCCCTATGCCGGAAGCCTCAGGCTGGAACTGATCCGCGAAGCTCCGCGCGCCAGCCGCCGCCCCAGGCGGTCAGGCGGGCCACCGCGCGTTTCCCGCGGCAAGCGCCGGCAGGAGAAGAAGCGGCGTCGGCCTGGCGCTTGACTTCGTCAGCCCGAGGCCTCATTTCACCGCAACGATTTGAAGGAATACGCCGATGGCCAAGGCCGCGACCGTAAAGATCCGCCTCGTCAGCGAAGAAGGCACGGGCTTCTTCTACGTGGCGAAGAAGAACTCGCGCACGATGACAGAGAAGCTTTCGCTTCGGAAATACGATCCGAAGGCGCGGAAGCACGTCGTCTTCAAGGAAGCGAAGATCAAGTAGAGGGCGCAGGCCCCTCGTTCGAAAGGCGCCGCGAGGCGCCTTTTTCATTGCCCGAGAGCCGCTGCGATCCGGACAAAAAGTGGCCGGCCGGACCGTGGCTGTACGAGGAGGCCACTCACCACGTCCCGACCGGCCGACCCCACGGACCCAGGAGATGCGGCGGACCTGAGCAAATCCATGGGGTATTCGAATTCTTGCAATAACGGCAAAGTGCTGTGCTGCCCCCGCCGATAGCACTGAAGCGCAAGATCGGGCGCTTTGCTACCGGATGGTTCACACTTGGTTAAAGGTGTAACGAAAATTGCATCATTTCGATGAATGCAGGACTTAGGCTGCGCTTGCCACCACCCGGTTCCGGCCCGCGTGCTTGGCCGCATAAAGCGCCTCGTCGGCCCGCCGTATGAGGGTTTCGGCGGTGTCCGAGACCCCCCGCCATTCAGCAATCCCGATGCTGATCGTCACCGGGATGTCGGCGCCCAAATGTGTCGTGAACGGAACCTTTTCCACGTCGATCCTGAGCCGCTCCGCGACGCCGCTCGCGAACGCCGCGTCTGTCTCCGGCATGACCAGCATGAACTCCTCGCCGCCGTAGCGGACGACGAGATCGATACCGCGCACGCCCCGTCTCAGGCGATCTGAAAAGTCCTTGAGCACGTCGTCGCCGGCCTCGTGGCCGTAGGTGTCGTTGACGGCCTTGAAGTGGTCGATGTCGAAGATCAGGACGCAGACCGGCTTTCCCGTTGCCGACGCGCGCGCGACCGCTGACGCGAGATGCGCGTCAAGATAGCGGCGGTTGTAGAGCCCGGTCAGCGGATCGGTGACGGCGAGCTCGACGGCGCTTGAGACGGTGTTGCGCAGGCGCTCCTGATAGAGCTTGCGCCGAAGCTGGCTGCGCACGCGTGCGCGAAGCTCGTTCGAATCGATCGGCCTGATGATGTAGTCGTTGACGCCAAGGTCGAGTGCCCGCGTCACCAGCTCCGATTGCTCCGCGTCGGTGATGAGCACGACCGGCGTCTGGCGCAGGCCGTCGATGGTTCTGATCTGCGTGCACAGACGCAGGCCGTCGCCGGCCTTGAGCGAAGCGCTGATCATGATGAGATCGAAGCTTTCGCTCCCCGCCCGCTCGACCGCTTCCGTCGGATCTTCGGTGATCTCCACCGCGAACGGCCGTTGCAGCGCCTGTCGGATCGCGCGCGTGGAGTTTGCCCGGTCGTCGACAACGAGGATGCGCCCGCTGATCTCGGCATTGTCGACCCGCATGTCGGTGGGGCTCAGTCCGACCGACTCCAGCGCATCGCCGCGAAGCTCCAGCTCGTCGGTGATCGCCTTCAGCCTCAATAGGCTCTTCACCCGCGTTAGAAGCGCGACGTGGCTGACCGGCTTGGTCAGGAAATCGTCGGCACCGCACTCCAGTCCCTTGACCCGGTCCTCCGCGTTGTCGAGCGAGGTGACCATGATAACCGGCACGTGCGCGGTACGGATATTTGCCTTGAGCTTCGAGCACACCTCGAAGCCGGTCATGTCGGGCATCATCACGTCGAGAAGCACGAGGTCGACGCGCTCCTTCTCCGCGACATCGAGCGCTTCGCGTCCGGAGAGCGCGGTGCGCACGTCGAAATACTCCGCCTGCAGGCGCGATTCGAGGAGCCGCAAATTGGCGGCGACATCGTCGACGACAAGAACGCGCGAAGTCACGGCGCGAGGTCCCTAGGCCGAACCGACGTAGGACTTGACGGTCTCGATAAAGGTCGCGACCGAGATCGGCTTGGAGAGATAACCCTCGCAGCCGCCCTGCAGGATGCGCTCCTCGTCCCCCTTCATGGCGAAAGCGGTGACCGCGATCACGGGAATGTGGCGCAGCGCCTCGTCCTGCTTGATGCGCTTCGTCACCTCCAGCCCGGAAATCTCGGGAAGCTGGATATCCATGATAATCAGGTCGGGTTGACGCTCCTTCAGCGCGTCGAGCGCTTCGTAGCCGTTGCGCATGGGCATCGTCGCGTAGCCGTTCGCGCGCAGGAGATCGTTGAAGAGCTTCATGTTGAGCTCGTTGTCCTCAACGATCATGACCGTTTTCGCCACGACGCCCATCCCACCTGTCCTGCCGGCTGCGATTCTTCGCGATTCTTCCGCGAAGTGAAAGATGCATCCTCCGCGCTTAAGGAAACGAAAATCGGGCCGGCGAAACCGCGGAACAGAGCCTGAACGGAAAGGTCGACCGGCCGGCTCTTGTCGGCGCTCTCGCCCGGAGGGAGACTGCCGGCCGTGGATTCCCCCGCCTCCCCCACGCTTTGCCGCGACTGCTTCGCCTCCATGCGAAATGCCGCGAAGCGCTGCAAGACATGCGGCAGTCCCCGCCTCGTCACGCATCCGGAGCTCTTTGCGCTTTCAATCGCGCATGTCGACTGCGATGCATTCTACGCTGCAGTCGAGAAGCGCGACCAGCCATCACTCTCCGACAAGCCGGTCATCGTCGGCGGCGGGCGCCGCGGCGTCGTGTCGGCCGCCTGCTATGTTGCGCGCACGTTCGGCGTGCGCTCGGCGATGCCGATGTTCAAGGCGCTCGCCGCCTGCCCCGACGCCGTCGTGATTCCACCCGACATGGCGAAATACGCGCGCGTCGGGCGCGAGGTGCGCGAACTCATGCTGGCGCTGACGCCCGCCGTCGAACCGCTTTCGATCGACGAGGCCTTCCTCGATCTTTCCGGCACCGAGCGCCTGCACGCCGCGCCGCCGGCGGTGACGCTCGCCCGCTTTCAGCACCGTCTTGAACAGGAGATCGGCGTCACCGCATCCGTCGGGCTGAGCCACAACAAATTTCTCGCCAAGATCGCCTCCGACCTCGACAAGCCACGTGGTTTTGCGGTGATCGGCCGTGCCGAGACACTTTCCTTCCTCGCCGCGCAGCCGGTGTCGATCATCTGGGGCGTGGGCAAAGCCACGCAGGATCGCCTGCGACGAGACGGGCTGACCCGCATCTCCGACCTGCAACGGCTCGACGAAAAGAACCTCGCGAAGCGCTACGGCAGCATCGGATTGCGGCTCGCACAGCTCGCCCGCGGAAAAGACAGCCGCACTGTATCGCCGGAGCGAAAGGCGAAGAGCATTTCCGCCGAGACGACCTTCGACGAGGATCGCTCGGCCGCCGCGGATCTGCTTCCGGTGTTGCGAGCGCTTTCCGAGCGCGTGTCCGCACGGCTGAAGCACGCTGGTCTTTCCGGGCGGCTCGTGGTGCTGAAGCTGAAGAGCGCCGATTTCCGTCTGCGCACGCGAAACGTCCGGCTCGACGGACACTCCAATCTCGCCGACCGCATCTTCCGCGCCGGGCGCGATCTGTTGGCGAAGGAACTCGACGGCACCCGCTTCCGGTTGATCGGGATCGGAGTCGCGGAGCTTGGCGACGCCGCGCTCATGGAGCCGCGGGACCTGGTCGACGCAGATGCGGAGAAGCGCGCAAAGGCGGAGCACGCGATGGACGAGATCCGCGATCGCTTCGGCACGGAAGGGCTTGCACTTGGATTGACTTTCGCGAGCAAGCCGCCGCGCGGCAAGCGCTCAGCGTGACGGAGCGCAGTTGCTCGCCGCGAGCGGCTCGATCGTCTTCAGCGAGCCGGAGAGCGCGTAGTCGCCGTAATCCATGATGAGATCGTTCGTCACGCCGTTCTCGTAGAGCGTGAAGCTCATCTGGTAGGTGGGAAGCTCTTCGCCGAGCGGGCTGTCGGTCGGATGCTCCGGATCGAAATAGCCGACGGAGACCGGCCAGTGCCGCACGCCCTTCCTGAGGGGCGCATCCGTCGCCGGCATCGCTTCGCCGATCGCGGCGGACGCCTCGTCGGTCGCCTCACCCGTGCCGGCGCCTTCATAAATGTCGGCGGACAGGAACCGCTGGTTGGCGCGCGCCGCGTCGAGGATCGCCTGCAGGTGCTGGCTCGGGAAGAGCACCGCTCCGTGGAGCGTGACCGTCTTCTCGGTCGGCTGCTTCAGGCTTACTTCAACGTTCGTGCCGTTCCGCCGCGCCTCGCCTTCGACGGCTTCGACGACCTCCTGGTTCACGGTCGTGCGGGAATCGAAGCTGTAGACGTCGCCGTCGCCCGATTCGAAGGTCGTGATGCGGAAGTCGAGAAGCCCGAGATTGCCGTCCTCGTCGCCGATATTGACGACCATGCGCTGCCGCATCTTGTAGCCGTCGCAGACGTTGCCGGTCACCTCGAAGACCATCTTCCCTTCCGCGCTCGACACGCCGGAGCCGTCGGACGTGCGGGCGAGGCTGATGTCGTAGACGGCGCGATGCGGCACCAAGGCGTCGCGCAGCCGCGGCACGGTTTGTGCGGTCGCCGCGGTCGCACAGATGCCGAAAGCGACTACGGGCGCAAAGCGCAGGAGGTGTGTCAGGAACATCGCAGATGCTCTTTGCGCGGGGACCGACCGCCGCGGCTGGCAAGAAAAAAGCAATAGTCTCAAAGCCTATTGAAGGGAAGCCGGCTATCGCCTACCGCTTCCGATCGAGGTTAAGCGTCGTGCACGATCAAGGCGGGAGCGCGGCCGAACACAGCGTTTTCGGCTCCTAGGCGAAAATGACATGGCGCGGAAAGACCTCTCCTGGCTCACCGCCCGGCCGATAGCACATCGCGGCTTGCATGATGCCGCGCAAGGTCGCCCGGAAAACACGCTCGCCGCCTTCGAAGCGGCGGCCGCCGAAAAATACGCGATCGAGTGCGACCTGCATCTTTCCGCCGACGATGTTCCCGTTGTCTTCCACGACGATGGGCTGGAGCGGCTTACGGGCGCGGCGGGCACCCTGGCCGAGCGTACGGCCGAAGAGCTTGGTCGGCTGAAGGTTCTTGGATCAAAGGAGACGATCCCGACCCTTGAGCAGATGCTGAAATTCGTCGCCGGGCGCGTTCCCTTGCTGATCGAGATGAAGCCGGCGCCGCGCCATGAGCCGGCGCTCGCCCATGCGGCCGTCGAGAAGCTCCGGAAATATCCCGGCCGGGCGGCCTTGATGTCGTTCGACAGAAAACTCCTCGCCGCGGCGCGGGCGGTCGACAAGGAGATTCCGCTCGGCCTGACGGCGCAAGGGAATTTCTTAAGCGGGGCAAGGCATTGGCGCGCGCTCTTCGCCTTCGAACTCGACTTCATCTCCTATTCGATCAACGACCTGCCGACCCCGATGCCGATCGTCGCGCGACGGCTCATGCATATCCCGCTGCTGTGCTGGACCGTGCGCAGCAAGGCGCAGCTGGAGAAGGCACGAAAGCTGACGGACCAGATCACATTCGAGGGGTTCGCGGCGTAGCGACCCTTCGCGTTATTGCACTTGCGAAGTTTGCGCATAAGCTTCGCGGAAATGACCGCCCCCACGACTGCCGCGTCGTCGATCCACGTTCAGGGAAGCATCGCGGAGATCGAGCGAAGCACCTGGGATTCCTGCGCAAATCCTGGATGGGGCGGCGCGGTCGATGCTCCCGCATCAGCCAATTGCGCAGCCCCGGAAATGCAGGCAAAGACTGCCTACAACCCCTTCGTCTCGTGGGATTTTCTGGAGGCGCTTGAGCGCTCCGGCACGGTTTCGGCGAAGACCGGCTGGACGCCGCGCCACGCGGTGCTGAAGGAGGCCGGCGCTGTGACCGCCGTCATGCCCTGCTACGCGAAGTCGCACTCGCAAGGGGAATACGTCTTCGACTGGGGCTGGGCCGATGCCTTCGAGCGCGCCGGCGGGCGTTACTACCCAAAGCTCCAGGTGAGCGTGCCGTTTACGCCGGTGACCGGGCCGCGGCTCCTGACCGCCCCCGGCCCGCACGCGGCAGAGCGCAAGAAGATGCTCGCGGCGGGCCTCGTCGAGCTCACGCGCCGCATGGGCGCCTCCTCCGCGCACATCACCTTCCTCCCCGAGGCGGATGCGGCAAGCCTCGCTGAGCTCGGCTTCCTTCGCCGCACCGACCAGCAGTTCCATTTCACCGACGAGGGATTTGGCGACTTCGAGGGCTTTCTTGCCGCGCTCGCTTCGCGCAAGCGCAAGGCCGTCAGGAAGGAGCGGCGCGAGGCGCTCGCCTCCGGCGTCGAGATTGAATGGTTGACCGGTAAGGACCTGACGGAAGCGGCGTGGGATTCGTTCTTCGCCTTCTACATGGATACCGGCTCGAGAAAATGGGGCCGGCCCTATCTCAACCGCCGCTTCTTCTCGCTTCTCAGCGAGCGTATGTCGGACAAGGTGCTTCTCATCATGGCGAAGCGGAACCGCCGCTTCGTCGCCGGCGCGCTGAACCTGATCGGGTCCGACGCGCTCTACGGCCGTTATTGGGGCGCCGTGGAGGACCTTCCCTACCTCCATTTCGAGGTCTGCTACTACCAGGCGATCGATTACGCGCTGAAGCATGGCCTGAAACGCGTGGAGGCGGGCGCACAGGGCGCGCACAAGCTTGCGCGCGGCTATCTGCCCACGATGACGCATTCGGCGCACTACATCGCCGACCCTAGTTTCCGCCGCGCGGTTGCCGACTATCTCGCAACGGAGCGGCGCGAGGTAGCCTATCAGGGCGTCGTCCTTTACGAGCACGCGCCCTTCCGACACGTGGAAGACGGGCGCGACAACGCGGCTGAGTAGTCAAACCGCCCCTCATGCTGAGGTGCTCCGCGAAGCGGAGCCTCGAAGCACGCACCGCCTTTCGTCCGATCCTTCGAGGCTCGCGCCTGCGGCGCTCGCACCTCAGGATGAGGGTGGTAGAATGCGACGACGCCTAAGATTGGAGCCGCGAATGCCCACGCCCGCCTATGACAACTCGAACGTCTTCGCAAAAATCATCCGCGGCGAGCTGCCCGCGGCAAAAGTGTTCGAGGACGAGAACGTGCTCGTGATCATGGACGTGATGCCGCAAGGGCCGGGCCACACGCTGGTGATCCCGAAGGCGCAGTCCCGGAACATGCTCGACATCGACGCAGGCGATCTGAAGCAGGCAATCCTCGCCGTGCAGCGCGTCGCCCGCGCGGTGAAGACGGCGTTCGACGCGCCGGGTGTCTTCGTCATGCAGTTCAACGAGCCGGCCGCCGGGCAGACCGTGTTCCACACCCACTTCCACGTGATCCCGCGCTTCGATGGCGTGCCGCTCAAGCCGCACGCCGGCGGCATGGCGGACGGCAACTTGCTCGCCGAGCACGCCGCGAAGATCAAAGCGGTGCTGGACTAGCCCTCTCGTCATTCGGCCGATGAGCGACGAACGAGCCGATACTCGCGCGCTGCTTCTGGTCAAGCTCGTGCACACGCTCGTCTGGGCGGTGTTCGCGGCATCGATCGTCGCGATCCCCATCGCGACCTCAACCGGCAGCTTCCACGCTGCACTGTGGCTGAGCCTCCTCGTCTGGTTGGAGGTCGCGATCCTCTTCGCAAACCGCATGCGCTGCCCGCTGACGGGCGTCGCCGCTCGCTACACGGACGAGCGGGCCGACAATTTCGATATCTTCCTCCCCGAATGGCTGGCGCGGAACAACAAGCTGATCTTCGGCACGCTTTTCGCACTCGGCGAGATCCATCTTCTGTGGCGCTGGGCGCTGCGTTGACATGCTTCGCGCGGGCTTCAATCCCCGCCCCGGTCGGGAGTAGAATTCGCCGATGCCCGACATCGCCGTTAAGCCGCGCACCAAGGCGAAGCCGAAGACCGAGCGGCCGAAACTGCACAAGGTCATTCTCGTCAACGACGACTACACGCCACGCGAATTCGTCGTGACGGTGTTGAAGGGCGTGTTCCGAGTGAGCGACGATCTCGCCTACCGGATCATGATCACCGCACACCGGCGCGGCGTCTGCGTCGTCGCGGTCTACACGAAGGACGTGGCCGAGACCAAGGCGACGGAGGGCACCGACGCGGGCCGCCGCGCCGGCTATCCGCTCATGTTCACAACCGAGCCGGAAGAGTAGCGAAGCGTCCCGGACTCTCCATCACTCCGTCGCATTGTCGACAAACTCGGCGCCGAATTTCGCGCGTGGGGACGGGGCGCGTTGTTTTGGCCGGAGAGGCAGATGTCAGCCGAACTTCCCACCGTCGTGTATCTTCCCCCGATTTCGGATCATACGTTTCTCAGGAATACGGCCGAGGTCCTTGAGCGGCTTCGCTCGGAGAGCGAATCCCGCGGCCATGCAATGCTGGCGTCTCTCCTCGCGATAACGAAGGGCGAAGCCGAGGACGGCCTCAGCACGCGCGCGAAAGCCGTCGAGATCAGCGCGAAGTACCAGGATGACGACGGCGCCGCGATGATGGCGCAAAGGCTAGCCTGCCGAACCCAAAAGAGAGCCTAACCGCGGCGGATCCCGGCGGCGCCGACATCCGGCGCCGCCATGGCCGCGATTCGCCGCGCGGTTCGCCCAAATCCGCATGCTCCGCTGAGTCTTCTCCGGACTGGCACGCTCTATGCTCGTTAACAAATGCCGCATAGAACACGCGCGAGATGGAGCACTTGGCGAAAAACGCTGCACGGGTCGGCCCGAAACAGCCGCAGGTCGTCGTCCTTGTCGGCGCGACCGGCGACCTCTCCAAGCGCAAGCTGCTTCCCGGCCTCTTTCACCTCTGCAGCGCCGGCTTCATCCCAGCCTGGCGGATTA
The DNA here is from genome assembly GCA_963720705.1 of uncultured Alphaproteobacteria bacterium. Lineage (GTDB taxonomy): Bacteria > Pseudomonadota > Alphaproteobacteria > Rhizobiales > Afifellaceae > DASWJZ01. Next base: position 652,342 of record CAVRGJ010000002.1, on the reverse strand, counting down.
TCGGCGTATCGCTCGACGACATCGACGCCGACGGCTTCCGCAAAATTGCCCGCGAAGCGGTCGCGGACTCAGAGACCCGAAGAGAAAATGAGGCCCGCTGGGGCGCTTTCGCCGAGACCCTCGAATATGTGCCGCTCTCGGCCGGCGCCGGTGCGCTGAGAGAAGCGGTCGAAAAAGCCGAGCAGTCGCTGGGCGCGGAAAGCCGCCGCGTTCATTACCTGAGCGTGCCCCCGAAAGCCGCGCTTTCGGCGGTCAGCCTTCTTGCGGAAGCCGCGCTTGTCGAGCGCTCCCGCATCATCATGGAGAAGCCTTTCGGCACCGACCTTGAAAGCGCGGTCAAGCTCAATGCCCAGCTGCACGAGGTCTTCTCCGAGAATCAAATCTTCCGGATCGACCATTTTCTCGGCAAGGAGGCGGCGCAGAACATCCTCGCCTTCCGTTTCGCCAACGGCCTTTTCGAGCCGATCTGGAACCGCAACTTCATCGACCACGTGCAAATCGACGTTCCGGAGACGCTGGGGCTCGGCATGCGTACCGGCTTCTACGAGGCGACCGGCGCGTTCCGCGACATGGTGGTGACGCACCTCTTCCAGATCCTCGCCTTCATGGCGATGGAGCCACCGACGGCGCTCGAGCCGCAGCCGATCGGCGAGGAGAAGAACAAGGTCTTCCGCTCGATGGTGCCGCTCGACCCGAAGAACGTCGTGCGCGGGCAATATACCGGCTATCGCGACGAGGAAGGCGTCGATCCGGAATCGGAGACGGAGACGCTGATCGCGCTGAAATGCTTCATCGACAACTGGCGCTGGGCCGACGTGCCGTTCTTCCTGAGGACTGGGAAGAAGATGGCGGAGGGGCAGCGCATCATCTCGATCGCCTTCCGCGAGCCGCCGAAGAGCATGTTCCCGGCCGGCTCAGGCGTCGGCGCGCAAGGGCCCGACCACCTGACCTTCGACCTCGCAGACGCCTCGAAAATGTCGCTCTCCTTCTACGGCAAGCGTCCCGGCCCGGGCATGCGGCTCGACAAGCTCTCCTTGCAATTCGCGCTGCACGAAACCGGGCTGATCAGCGACGTGCTTGAGGCCTACGAGCGGCTGATCCTCGACGCCATGCGCGGCGACCATACGCTGTTCACGACCGCCGAGGGCATCGAGCGGCTATGGGAGGTGGCGATCCCGCTGCTTGAGAACCCTCCGCCCGTCCGCCTCTATCCGCCCGGTTCCTGGGGACCGAAATCGATCCACCAGCTCGTCGCCCCGCACGCCTGGCGCCTGCCCTTCGAGCGCGCCTGGCGTGACCCGGACACGACAGGCTCGTGAGCTTGTGAAGAGAGTTATTCACCGCACGTTCAGCCTGCGCTGGCTCTGATTGAGATCGCCATATGTTTGCCCCGCTTTGGGGTGAGCGTGACGGCTTGGGCGTCGGCTGCGTTTCTGCTAAGTCGGCGTGGGGGCTTTGAGTCGGTACGGCATTCTTCCGCGTAACGGGAGGGCGAGCCCTGATGCTTGACAACGCCAGCCAAGAGCCGGCGAACACCGCGCCGGAGGGCGCGCCCGATCCAGGCGACGGCGCGCTGACAATCGCACCGGGCAAGTACCGCAGCGAGCCCTTGCCTGCGACCGAATCCTACAGAGCGTTGGAGCGCCTCGAGCCGCAGCTTGAATCGAATCTGCCTGCCATCGACGCGCGCGACGCGGAACGCGTCGCCTTCGCCATGTGGCGCGAGGGACGCACCGACGACGCTATCGCCTTCTTGGAGCGCGAAATTCTCCTGGAGCGAGACCGCTTATGGAAGCGCGACGCGTTTGCGGGCAGGCAGGAACCGCATTTCGGGACGCCGGCGCCGCAGGTGATCGTGCCGCCGTCGCTCGTCGACGATCGTCCGCCGAAGCGCCGCCGCAAGCGGTCGCGGAACGTCGCACCCGTCTCTGAGCCTGTGTTTTCCGATGCCTCCGCCCCAGTGATCGATCTCTCGGCGGAGAAGGTCGTTGCCGTGCCTGCCGACGCGTTCCCCGAGAGGCGCATGGGACGCGGTCCAGCGATCGTCGCCGCAATCGGCCTCGTCATCGTCGGCTTCGCCGCGGCCGGGAATCTCTGGGACAATTATCGCGGCGGGATCGCGATCGAACACGCCGCTCCTGTCGTGGAGACCGCAGCACCGCAATCGGCGAGCCTCAGCGTCACCCCGGCTCAGACGGAGCCCTCGTCCGCGCCGGCCGTCGCGGCCCTTCCGGCCGCGCCCGCGCCCGAATCCGTCGCTGCGCTCGTCAATGATCCGGCAAGCGCAGCAGTAGACGAGTCGGCGGCAGCTGCCGACGTGCCTGTGTCCGCAGGAACTCCGGAGCAGGCCGTCGCGATGTCGGCGCCTGAGGAACCGGCGCTCGACGATTCCGCTACACCGCCGGACGAGCTCGACTCGGCAGCGCCGGACTCCGTTGAGCCCGTAGCTATGGCGGCGCCAGAGGAACCAGCGCTCGACGATTCCGCTACACCGCCAGACGAGCTCGACGAAGCGGCGCCGGATTCCGTAGAGCCCGTCGCGGTGGCGCGGCTGCCGCGGCAGCGCCCGGAGCCACCGGCCAATGCGACGACGCCCGCTTCGGTGGAGCCAGCGCAGCAGGTGCGCCAAGTCGCGCCGACCGCACCGGTCGACGCTCCGCCGCCGCAGCCGGCGGTCGCCGACCTGCCGCAGCCGTTCTATGGCACCGACGGACTGCCTGCGCGCGATACGCTGACGCCGGCGGAATACCAGGCGCTGCTTGAGCGGCGCGCCATCGCAGAGGATTACGTTTCCCGTCGCCGGGCGGTCGCCGAGGAGGCGATACCGCCGCAGCGGCGCGTGCTCCTGCGCCTGCTTCGCCGTTAGCGCACACCCTTGATGAAGGTGAGAAGGTCGGCGGTCACCTGATCTTTCGAGGTCACGCACGTTCCGCGCGACGCGCTTTCTTGGAGCAAAGGTCGCCGGAGCCTGATCGGCACGATCTAGTCGTCGTCCCCGTCCACGGGCAGCGTCAGCGGAGGATGCCCCGCCTCGGGTTAAAGCGCTACGCCAACGCGGGTGCGGGTCCCGGGCGGAATCGGATCGCCGCCACGATTCCAAGCACGACGACGATCGCCAGTATGACGACCTGCGTGATGACGAACGGCGGCTCGCTCTGCGTCGGCGCCAGCGGCTGCAGAAACGAGAATTTCTGGAAGAACTGGATGACCGCGACGACGACGTTCAGCCAGAACACGAAGAGTGCGCCGGCGATGTAGATCAGCCGCCACCAGCCGCGCATGCCGAAGGCGTAACGCCCGAGCAGCACCGGGACCATCACGACAAGCGTGACCACGCCGAAGATATGCGGCGGGCCGAACTTCGGCTGCGTAGCGAGGAAGAAGAAGCCGGTGATGCTGGTGAGCGCGGTGGTCAGCAGGAAGAGCACGGTCCAGCCGGGCAGCCGGTTGTTGGCGAGCATCCCAAGAAGAACGACAACGCCGGCACCGATCGCGACAAGGCTGATGATGACGTGGGTCAGCGTGAAAGCGGGGACCGAGAGCCCTAGGATCATGACACCCCCCTCGAAGTTCTCTCCGAACTACACCCGGGTCCACGAAATATCCATCGGCGTCGGCAATCGGCGCCGCGCATGACCGGCATGGGATTGACCGGCTCAAAAAAAGCGCCGGCAGCGCCGGCGCTCGGGGGTCATGAACTTGTCGCGACCTAAGCCTTGAGCGGCACGCTCGGCACGGAACTGCCGCCCTTCGGCTTCTTCGGGCGCGGGCGCGGCTTCGCCGGGCCGCCGGAATCGTCCTCGCCTTCGGCGGCACCAAGCGGCTTGCCCTTGCGTGTAGCGTTCTCGTCGGGGATGGATTCGAGCTTGAGCCCGGTGCCGCCCTCCGGCTTCTCCTCGACGGAGACCTTGACCACACCGCCCTTCTGCAGCTTGCCGAACAAAACCTCGTCGGCAAGCGGGCGCTTGATCACGTCCTGGATCAGGCGGCCGAGCGGACGCGCGCCCATGCGCTCGTCGTAGCCGCGCTCGGCGAGCCACGCCGTGGCTTTGTCGTCGAGCTCGAAGGTGACGCCGCGGTCGGCGAGCTGTGCCTCAAGCTGCAGCACGAACTTCTGCACCACGAGGTGCACGATTTCGGGCGGCAGCGAGTTGAAGGCGATGGTCGCGTCGAGGCGGTTGCGGAACTCCGGCGTGAACAGGCGGTTGATCGCCTCCTCGTCGTCGCCGGTGCGCTTGGAGCTGCCGAAGCCGATCGCCGCCTTCGCCGCCTCTGACGCGCCGGCGTTCGTTGTCATGATCAAGATGACGTTGCGGAAGTCGACCTGCTTGCCGTTGTGGTCGGTGAGCTTCCCGTGGTCCATAACCTGAAGCAGGATGTTGAAGAGATCCGGATGCGCCTTCTCGATCTCATCGAGGAGGAGCACGCAGTGTGGTGTCTGGTCGACGCCGTCGGTCAGAAGCCCGCCCTGGTCGAAGCCGACATAGCCGGGCGGCGCACCAATCAGGCGCGAGACGGTGTGCCGCTCCATGTATTCCGACATGTCGAACCGCAAGAGCCTGACGCCCATCAGGTCGGCAAGCTGCTTCGCCACTTCCGTCTTGCCGACACCGGTCGGCCCGGAGAAGAGGTAGCAGCCGATCGGCTTCTCCGGCTCGCGCAGGCCGGCGCGCGCGAGCTTGATCGCTGCGGAGAGCGCGTTGATCGCCTTCTCCTGCCCGAAGACGACGCGTTTCAGATTGGTGTCGAGGTGCTGCAGCACCTCTGCGTCGTCCTTCGACACCGACTTCGGCGGGATGCGCGCCATCGTCGCCACCGTCGCTTCGATATCCTTGATGCCGATCGTCTTCTTGCGCTTGCTTTCCGGCAGAAGCTTCTGCGAGGCGCCGGACTCGTCGATCACGTCGATCGCCTTGTCGGGGAGCTTTCTGTCGTTGATGTAGCGCGCCGAAAGCTCCACCGCGGACTTGATCGCTTCGCTGGTGTAGCGGACCTTGTGATGATCCTCGTAATAAGGCTTCAGCCCCTTCAGGATCTCGATCGTGTCGGGTAGCGACGGCTCGTTCACGTCGATCTTCTGGAAGCGGCGGACGAGCGCGCGGTCCTTCTCGAAGAACTGGCGATATTCCTTGTAGGTGGTCGAACCGATACAGCGCAGCTTTCCGGAGGCGAGCGCCGGCTTCAGAAGGTTCGACGCGTCCATCGCTCCGCCCGACGTGGCGCCGGCGCCGATCACAGTGTGGATCTCGTCGATGAACATGATGGCGTTCGCGTGCGCCTCAAGCTCTTTGATGACCTGCTTCAGGCGTTCTTCGAAGTCGCCGCGGTAGCGCGTGCCGGCGAGAAGCGCGCCCATGTCGAGCGCGAAGATGGTGGCGCCTTCGAGCACCTCCGGCACGTCGCTCTCCACAATCTTTTTGGCGAGCCCTTCGGCGATGGCCGTCTTGCCGACGCCGGGATCGCCCACGTAGAGCGGGTTGTTCTTGTTGCGGCGGCAAAGCACCTGGATCGTGCGCCGCAACTCAAGCTCGCGACCGATCAAGGGATCGATCTTCCCGGCCCGCGCCTTGGCGTTGAGATTGATGCACCAGGCTTCGAGCGCGCTTTCCTTGCCGCTCGGCGATTCTTCCGCGTCGTCGGATTCGCGGCTCGTCTCCTCGCGCGCGCCGCGCACCGGGCGTATCTCCTCCGCGCCCGGCCGCTTGGCGATGCCGTGCGAGATGTAGTTGACCGCGTCATAACGCGTCATGTCCTGCTCTTGCAGGAAGTAGGCGGCGTGGCTCTCCCGCTCGGCAAAGATCGCGACGAGCACGTTTGCGCCGGTCACCTCCTCGCGCCCCGAGGACTGCACATGGATCACGGCACGCTGGATCACACGCTGGAAGCCGGCGGTCGGCTTCGCTTCGTCGCTGTCGACGTTGACGAGGTTGGAGAGCTCGGTGTCGATATATTCGTTCAGGTCGGCGCGCAGCTTGTCGAGGTCGACGTTGCAGGCGCGCATGACGGCCGCCGCGTCCTTGTCGTCGGCGAGCGCGAGCAGGAGATGTTCGAGCGTGGCGAATTCCTGGTCGCGCTCGTTGGCCAAGCTCAACGCCTTATGGAGAGCCATCTCGAGAGAGCGGGAAAATGACGGCACCTTCGACCTCACACTTCTAGACGCCGGCCTACCCGGCGCGCCTCTTCGGCAATCCTCTATCCCTCCCCCCTCGACGTCTTGATCCTATCCCTATCTCACTGCTTCTCCATCACGCATTGTAGCGGGTGCTGATGCTTGCGGGCGAAATCCATGACCTGCGTTACTTTGGTCTCGGCGATCTCATATGTGAAGACCCCACATTCGCCGACACCGTGATTGTGAACATGCAGCATGATGCGTGTCGCGTCGTCCTGGCTTTTGCCGAAAAACCGCATGATCACGTGCACGACGAACTCCATCGGCGTGTAGTCGTCGTTCAGGAGCAGGACGCGATAGAGGTTCGGACGCTTCGTCTTCGGCCGGGTCTTGGTGACCACGGCCGTCCCGAGTCCATCCTTCCCTCGCTCGTCTTTCCGCGTGTCCCTGGCCATGAATCGCGCCGGCGAACTCCTCACCTGCGTAATTTAGGCACTCCGGGCACAATTGTCAGCGGATTCGAGGTCACAGAGAGACGGGAATGCGGGTTGCGCCTTCGGCGGGGCCGCCATCCGCGCAAAAGAAAAGCGCCCGGTCGTCGACCGGGCGCTTTGAGGGCAAGAAGCAGTTGGGGGGAACTTACTTCTTGACCGAAGGAACGAAGTCCTCGAACGGCTTCGTCGCGTCCTTGACCATGTCCATATAGAGCTCGCCGAAGCGCGCCGCCTGGCCAACAGCCTTCTCATAGGCCGAACGCACGAACTCCGACTGCGCCTCGAAGGCGACATCGATCGACTTTGCGCCGAGAAGCTTCTCAACATGCGCTGCGCTCGCCTCGAACGACTGCTTGGAGAAGCCGGCAGTCTCGCTCGCCAGCGTCTGCCAGCCGCGCGAAAGCGCGCCAAAGCTCTCCATCGCGCGGCTCATGCCCTCGCGCCCGGCCTTTTGGACATCCTCAAACCCGTTCATCATCGCTTTCTTCCTCTCTGCCCAACTTTGGGCCGTATCTCTGCGAAAATGGCCCGCAAATGCGGTTGTGAGGCCAATATATGCACTGCAACATGAAATGCAAGCGCTTTTTGCGATGCACAAAAACGCTTCGGACGGTTGCCGCGGGCGCGCATTTTACGGAATCGTAACGCCAAGATTTTTAGCTAGGGGAAACCATCACTCCCGGGGCGGTGTCCCAGCGTCAGTAATGTGTCGAGCTAGGGGTAAGCAGTGAAGGGGCGTTCCGCGTTGCGTATCTGGAAAGGTCGGGGCCTGCTCGCCGCTCTCGCGGTAGTCCTTGCATTGCTCGGTCAGGTGGCACCGGCATCGGCCGCGGGGGACAAATACGCCGCGATGGTGGTCGACGCCAATTCAGGCCGCGTCCTCTTCGCCCGCAATGCGGAAGCCGCGCGTTATCCCGCCTCGCTCACCAAGATGATGACGCTCTACATCCTCTTCGAGGAGCTCGACGCCAAGCGCCTCACTCTGAAGAGCCAGCTCTCCGTTTCCGCCAACGCCGCGCGCCAGCCGCCGTCAAAGCTCGGCCTTAAGGCCGGCACGACGATTGCTGTGGAAGACGCGATCCTCGCCCTCGTCACCAAGTCGGCCAATGACATCGCCGTCGTCGTGGCGGAGAACGTCAGCGGGAACGTCGACACCTTCGCGGCCCGGATGACCCAGACCGCCCGCACGCTCGGCATGATGAAGACCACCTTCCGCAATCCGCACGGGCTACCAAATGCCGACCAGGTGACGACCGCGCACGACCTCGTCCGCCTCGGAGAGGCCCTGCAAGATCGCTTCCCCACCTATTACGCCTATTTCGGCCGCGCGAGCTTCACCTACCACGGCGCGCGCCACCGCAACCACAATCACCTGCTCGGCTCGGTCGCCGGCGTCGACGGCATCAAGACCGGATATACGCGCGACTCCGGCTTCAACCTCGTCACCAACGTCAAACGCGACGGCCGCCACATCATCGCCGTGGTGATGGGCGGCAAGACCGCCAGGAGCCGCGACGCGAATATGCGCGAGCTGATCGCGCAATACCTCCCGAAAGCGACCCGTGGACCGCGCACCGCGACGCTTCTCGTTACCGATACCGGCGTGGCATCCGCCGGTTCGCGCGTGCCACGCTCGCGTCCGGACGTCGACACGAATGACGCGACCGCGCTCTCCTATGCCGCCGATGAAGAACCGCGCGACGTCGTCGCGCAGGCGATGGCCGAGGCGCAGAACGCTGAGGGCGACGTTGCCGACGTCGGCGACGCGCCGGAAGACGATCCGATCGCCCACCGCATCCAGGTCGCAAGTTCTGTTGCCGAGTTCGCCGACGTCGCGATGGAAGGCAACAAGGGCGACCCGATCGGCCGGTTGACCGAGCTCGCGCGCATCCGCGCCGGCGTGAAGGACATTGTCGCAGCGGCCCCCGCCCCGCGCGACAGTGTCGCCGCGGACGGAGCGTCGGGTGACGCCGGAACGTCCGACGAAGCCGGCTGGAACGTCCAGATCGGCGCGGTCCCGACCGAAGAGGGCGCGCAGGCTTTGCTCGATAAGGCACAGGCCACGATGGGGCCGGTGCTTGCTTCGCTGCAGCCTGTCACCCAGGAAGTCGAGCACAGCGGCACGACGCTCTACCGCGCCCGCTTCGCCGGCTTCGCCGACAAGGACGAGGCGCGCGCCGCCTGCGCCCAGTTGAAGCGCAAGGACTTCGCCTGCCTTGCGGTCGCGAACTGAGGCGGGGGCTAGCGATGCCTACCGAGAATTCTGTCCTTCGCTTCGTTGATCTTGGCCGCGAGCGCGGCCGAGCCTCCGCGGTCCGGGTGAACCTGTTTGATCAGCCGCCGGTGCGCGTCACGAACTTCCGTTTCGCTGGCGTCCGGCTCAAGCCCAAGGATCTGATAGGCTTCCTTCGTGCTCATACCGCTCGCGCGCGACGCCGTGCTTCGCCGCCGGGTCGCGTCAGCCTGCACGTCGTCGCGCCATCCGGGATGAGCGCGGTCGAGATAACTTTCGAGGAGGCGTAGCGACTCCGCGTCGCTGCGCACGTCCTCCGCCGCCTCCAGAAGCTCGTCGCGCGTGAGTTCCGACAGGCGCCGCCCCTCGTGGCGGCCGGCCAGGATGCTGCCGTCCATCTCGCCGGTATCATGGTCGAGGTTCATCTCTATGCCGGCCGCCCTGACGCTCGACCGTTGCCCCGTGCCGCCCATCTGGCGCAGGCCGCGATGCCGGCGGAAGAGCATGAGGCCGGCGGCGGCCACCGGCAGCGCGAAGGCAAACTCGCGAAGGAAAAGGAGCCCTGCGCCGAGGAGCATCAGAAAGATGCCGCCCGCAAGATAGATTTGGCGGACAAGGTCGCGCGGCGGCGTCAGCACGAAGTGGCGCACGAGAAGCGCGATGACCCCGAGCCCGAGAAGAAGCGGGAGAACGATCCTCATCGCTTGAGCTTGGGAAGGAGAAGCCGCGCTCCGGCGTCGCTGCTTTTCTCGAGCGCCTTGAGCCCGCCCGCCGCGTAGGTCGCGACCGCATTCAGAAGCGCGCGAAGCTCGGCGGCCGACGCGCGGTTGAACGGGAGATAGGCGCCGCCCGTCAGCCGGGCGATCTCACGGAACGTGCGCTCGGCGACGGCGTCCTTGCCCTCATGAAACATGAAGGCGCGGACGCCGAGAAGCCCGATCTCGCCCGCGAGCTGGCAGAGATGATCCGGGTTCTCCTCCATCGCGTCGCCGACATAGGCGAGCGCCGCAATCGGCCGTTTCTCCGCCTCGCGGCGCACATGCGAAAGCACCTTGCCGATCTGCGTATGGCCGCCGCGGCAGTCGATCTTCACCATGAGGTCGCGAAGGGCGCGGGCATTCGCGACGAAGGGCGAAGCGCGGCTCTCGCCGACGCCGCGAAAATAGACGAGCTGAACGGAAAGCCGGCCGACAGCGGCAGCCGCGTCGAACATCTCGCTTTGCAGCGTACAGGCGAGGTCCCAGGTCGGCTGCCGGCTCATCGTCGCGTCGAGCGCGAAAACCAGGCGGCCGCGCGCCGCCGCGGCCGGCGCGATCCGCTTGGCTTCGGCGAGGAACGCATCGATCTCCGAGCGCTCGGACACCGCCGCTTTCGACGGGCGGGAGACGACGTCGCGGTTCTTGCTCATTTCATGTGAGAATGTGGCGGTTGACGGTGCTTGCGCAAGACCGGGACGAAGGCTAGCGGAAGCTTGATCGGATAAAGGATCGATGCAACCCGAGACGATCCGCACGGTGGCCGAGCTTCGGCAGCGGGTGGCCGACTGGCGCCGTGCCAGCCTCTCCGTCGGCATGGTGCCGACGATGGGGGCGCTCCATGCCGGCCACGAAGCGCTGGTTCGGGCGGCAAGAGAGCGCTCAGACCGCGTCGTCGTCACGCTCTTCGTGAACCCGACGCAGTTCGGCCCGAGCGAGGACCTTTCCGCCTATCCACGCGACGAGGATGCCGATCTGAAGAAGCTCGCGGCGCTCGGCGTGGATCTGCTCTTCGCGCCTTCGGCGGAGGAGATGTACCCCGACGGTTTCGACACGAAGATTACGATCGGCGGGCCGTCGGCGGGTCTGGAAAGCGATTTCCGCCCGCATTTCTTCGTCGGGGTCGCGACGATCGTTGCGAAGCTCCTGATCGCCGGGCTGCCCGACCGCGCCTATTTCGGCGAGAAGGATTTTCAGCAGCTCCTCGTCGTCAAGAAGCTCGTGCGCGATCTCTCCATCCCGACCGAGATCGTCGGCTGCCCGACGGTGCGCGAGCGCGACGGCCTCGCCCTCTCCTCACGCAACGCCTATCTCAGCGCCGAGGAGCGTGCCCGCGCACCAAAGCTCCACGCGATGCTGCGCGCGCTCTCAGGCCGGCTCCGGCGTAGCGCGAGGCCGGACGTCGATCTTTCCGAGGCGCGGCGCGCGCTCGAGCGGGCGGGGTTTTCCGTCGATTACCTGGAAGCCAGGAATGCCGACACGCTCGCCCCGGCCGCCGACTGGAAGAGCGAGCCGCTCCGCCTCCTCGTCGCCGCTAAGCTCGGCACGACGCGCCTGATCGACAACATCGCGGTCTAAAGCAGCCCGAGGTCGGCGAGGTCGCGGCGAAGCTCCGGCGGCAGGCTGCGGAGGCCGGCTCGGGCGTTGTCCAGGTCGCGCGGCGCGTCCTCCGGCTTCAGATAGCGCCAACCCTGGAAGGCGCGCCGCGGCTGCCACTCCGTCGCCGCCGTCTTCGGGTCGAGCACCAGATGGCAGCGCCCGATTCCTTCGGAATCCACGAAGGGCCGGATCGCGGTGATCCTCTGGCGCACCTGCACGTTGCCGCGGATCACCCAATAGAGCGAACCGCCGTCGAGAATCTCCTCGACCCGCTTCGGCACCATGCGTGTCGTGTGCATGTGCTCCGGTTTCCGGCCGGCGCGCCGCGCTTCCTTCAGCCGGTGCGCGATCCAGCCCTCGAGGTCCTCGATGGAGTCGCAGCCGACGCAGAGCTTCAGGATGTGGAGGGGCATCGAGAGTGGATTAGACTCGCAACTGCGGTCGGACAATGGCCGCGGGAAAAGCATGCACAGGCGCGGCAGCGGCACCTTCTCCCCTTGAGGGAGGAGGTTCTGCGCGCGACCGCCCTCCCTACTCCTCCGCCTCGATCACGACGACGACCGTTCCCTCGGCGATCTGCTGCCCCGGAGCGACGCGGACTGCCTTGACGGTGCCGGCACGGGGCGCGGTGACACCGTGCTCCATCTTCATGGCTTCGATGCTGAAGAGCGGGTCGCCGCGTGCAACCTCAGCACCGGTGACGACAGAGACCTCCACCACGCGGCCCGAGATCGGCGCCGCGATCTCTCCGCCCGCGCCTGCCGTCTCGAGGTCACGCGAAAGGAGGTCGGGAAAGGCAACGCGGAGCTGCCGTCCGCCTTGCAGCACGAGCGCCTCGCGCTCGCCCCAGACGGTCTCAAGCTCCGCGGCGTAGGCCGGCTCCTCGCCGCCGAGGGCGACGACGGTCGGCCCGTCCTTCGACCAGGCGAGAGACGCGACGACTGGGGCGCCGTCGATCTCGACGGAAACGACGGAGTGGCGGCGCATGCCGGTAAGCTCGAACGCGTCCGTGCGGCTCCAAGGCCCGGGCGAGCCACTCGCGTAATCCTCCGCCTCGCGCGCCGTCCATTCGCCGATCGCCGCAGCCGCGAGCGCCGCACCGAGCGGATCGCCGCGGAGCCTTGGGAGCGCGCGATCGATGAAGCCGGTATCGACGCCGCCGGCGCGGAATTCTGGGTCCGCAACGATGGCCGCGAGGAAGGCGAGATTCGTCTTCGGCCCGGCGATGCGGATGCGGGCGAGCGCATCGGCGAGCCGCGCCACCGCTTCCCGGCGATCGGCACCCGTTGCGATCACCTTGGCGAGCATCGCATCGTAATAGGGCCCGACGATCGTGCCCTCCTCGACGCCGGAATCGATGCGAAGACCGGGGCCGGACGGCAGCGACAACGTGACGAGGCGCCCGGTTGAGGGACGGAAGTCGGCACCTGGGTCTTCGGCGTAGAGCCGCGCTTCGATCGCGTGGCCGCTGAACGCGATCTCCTCCTGCCGGCGCGGCAGCGGTTCGCCGGATGCGACGCGAAGCTGCCATTCGACGAGGTCGATGCCGGTCACCCCTTCCGTCACCGGATGCTCGACCTGGAGCCGCGTGTTCATTTCGATGAAGAAGAAACTGTCCGGCGCGAGCGCCCGCGATGCGTCGGCGACGAATTCCACCGTGCCGGCGCCCTCGTAGCCGACCGCCGCTGCGGCCCTGACCGCCATCTCGCCCAGCGCCCGGCGCGCTTCGTCGGAGAGCCCGGGCGCCGGCGCTTCCTCGATCACCTTCTGGTGCCGGCGCTGCACCGAACAGTCGCGCTCGAAGAGATGCACGATATTGCCGTGCCGGTCGGCGAAGATCTGCACCTCGATATGGCGCGGCGTGTCGACATAGCGTTCAAGCAGCACCTGGTCGTCGCCGAAGGCGGAGAGCGCCTCGCGCCTTGCGCTGGCGAGCGCGTCGTCGAAGTCGATGACCTTGGCGACGCGCCGCATGCCGCGCCCGCCGCCGCCGGCGACCGCCTTGATCAAGACCGGGTAGCCGATCTCGTAAGCCTTCTGCTTGAGGAAATAGGGGTCCTGCCGTTCGCCGCCGTAGCCCGGCACGACCGGAACGCCGGCGAGCGCCATCAGACGCTTGGCGTCGGATTTCGAGCCCATGCTGCGTATCGCCGCCGGCGGAGGACCGACGAAGATAAGGCCCGCGGCGGCTGCCGCTTCGGCGAAGGCGGCATTCTCCGAGAGAAAGCCGTAGCCCGGGTGGATCGCCTCGACACCGGAGGCGACCGCCGCCGCGACAATCCGCTCGATCGAGAGATAGGAGTCGGCCGCCGGCCCATCCCCGATCGTCACGGCTGTGTCTGCCTCGCGCCAATGCGGCCACGTGCTGTCGGCCTCCGTCGTCACCGCGACGGTGTGGATGCCGAGACGCCGCGCCGTCCCGAAAATCCGGCGGGCGATTTCTCCTCGATTGGCGACGAGCAGCGATCTTAGCATCGCCCCTTTGTAGCGCGGATCGATCGGCTCCGCAGGCCGATCCGTAGCGCTGCCGCCAAACACACAGCCCTCAACCTGAGGTGCGGGCGCCCAAGGGCGTGAGGCATTGCTTTACTTTTCGCTGCCATTGTCGGGGGCGTCCCGTCGATCCCCTGAGTTCCCCGGAGCCTTCGTGCCGAACCACGCTGAAACCCTGGTCATCGGAGCAGGACCGGCCGGTCTGACGGCGGCCTATGTGCTGGCCAAGGAGGGCCGTTCGGTTGCCGTCCTCGAACAGGACCCGCGCTATGTGGGCGGCATCAGCCGCACGGTCGACCACAACGGCTTTCTGGTCGACATCGGCGGCCACCGCTTCTTCTCCAAGTCGCGCGAGATTGTGGCGATGTGGGACGAGATCCTGCCCGACGATTTCGTCGAGCGCCCGCGCCTCTCGCGCATCTATTACGACGGCAAGTTCTACGCTTATCCGCTGCGCGCGTTCGAGGCGCTGAAGAATCTGGGGCTCTTCACAAGCGCCGCATGCGTCGCCTCCTACCTGCAGGCGCGCATGAAACCGATCGCATCACCGCGCACCTTCCATGAATGGGTGCGCAACAATTTCGGCGAAAAGCTCTTCTCGATCTTCTTCAAGACCTACACCGAGAAGGTGTGGGGGATGTCCTGCGATGAGATTTCGGCGGACTGGGCGGCGCAGCGCATCAAGGGCCTCGACCTCGGTGCCGCGATCCGCGACGCCGTCATCCGCACGCTCGCCCCGGCGCGCAAGAAAAAGGGCAGCGATTCAATCAAGACGCTGATCGAATTGTTCCGCTATCCGCGCCGCGGACCAGGCATGATGTGGGACGCCGCTGCACAGAAGATACGTGCAAAGGGCGGCAGCGTCGCGCTTGGCCGCTCAGTCGAAACGCTCGCCTGGGACGAGGCGAAGCACGTCTGGACCGTCACCGCACGTGTCGCCGGCGGCACGACGGAAACATGGACCGCAGAGAATATCGTCTCCTCGGCAGCGCTCGGCGATCTCGCCCGCGCGCTGAAGCCGTCGCCGATCAGTCTTCTCCACGCACGCGCGCTGCGCTACCGCGACTTCCTCATCGTCGCGCTGATCGCCGAAAACGGCGAACGCATGCCCGACAACTGGATCTACATCCACGATCCGTCGGTAAAGGTCGGGCGCGTGCAGAATTTTGCCTCGTGGTCGCCTGAGATGGTTCCCGACCCGCGCTACGTCAGCCTTGGCATGGAATATTTCTGCTTCGAGGGCGACGGGCTCTGGTCGATGGCAGACGCCGAGTTGATACAGGTGGCGAAGGGCGAGATCGCGAAGATCGGCCTGATCCGCGCCGACGACGTGGTCGACGCCTGCGTCATTCGTCAGCCGAAGGCCTACCCCGTCTACGACGAGGACTACGCCGAGCATGTGGCGCAGATCCGTCGCGATCTCGAGACGAGCTTCCCGACGCTGCATCTCGTCGGCCGCAACGGCATGCACAAATACAATAACCAGGACCACGCGATGATGACCGCGATTCTCGCGGCGCGGAACATCGTCGCCGGAGAGCGGCTCTACGATCCCTGGCAGGTCAACGAGGACGCGGAATACAGTGAGGAAGGCGTGGCGGGCGCCAATGAAGCGCTGACGAGCGAGCGCCTGGTGCCGCGCAAGGTGGCGTAACGGATGAACGCCGCGTCAATCGCGGCGCACACGAACGACAAGCCGCCTTCCCCCTCAGACGAAGCCACTGGCATCCTTCCGCGGATCGCGCTTGCAGCGCTAATCGCGCTGCAGATCACGCTGATCCTGACCCACGTCGCGTGGCGAGACGAGTTGCAGGCGGTGCTGCTTGCCGAGCATTCGCCCTCGCTCGCCGCGCTCTTCGCCAACCTCCACTACGAAGGCCATCCTGCGCTCTGGTACCTGTTGCTGCGCGCGCTGTCTCCGCTCGGCAGTGCGCCGACGACGTTGAAGATCGTTCAGCTTTGCGTCGCGCTTGCAACGATCGCGCTGCTCTGGACCCGCGCTCCGTTCAGACCGTGGACGAAGCTTCTCATCCTCGCGAGCTATCCGATCCTCTTCGAGTGGGGCACGATCTCGCGCAGCTACGGCCTCGGCGTGACTCTGTTCCTTCGCCTTCTTGGCGTTCAGACGACACTGGGTCGCCTGCCTGATCCTTGCGCTGATGGCGAACATCTCCGCGCATTTCCTGATTCTCTCCGCGATCTGCATTCTGATGCTGTTCGCGCTTGAACGGCGCGTTTCGGCGCTCGGAATCGGGATTTGGTTCCTCGGATGCATCGCCGCTGTCGCGACTGCGTTTCCGGCGAGCGGGGTCGAGACCATCGAGAGGCTTCCGCCGTCGCTGGGGCTCAAGGTGCTCTCCGCGCTCGAGTCGATTTCCTACGCGCTGATCCCGATCGACCCGCGTTTCATGCCGCCGCATTGGACAGGAATCGGCGCACCGATGAGCGCCGTCGTCGGGCTCTTTGTCGCGGCCATCGGCTGCTTCGCGCTTTCCCGAAATCGGAGGGCCGCCGCGATCTATCTCCTCTTCTTCGCCGCAATGTTTTCGCTCGGCACATTCCTCTATCCGACCGCAGCCCGACATACCGCGATGCTTTTTCTCAGCCTGATCGGGCTGGAGTGGATGCTCGCAGAGGACGGGGAGGGTCAGCCCTCCCTACTCACGAAGACCTGGGCCGCCATCCTAGTCGCGTCGGCGTTCTGGGTGGCGGGCTGGTCCTTCGTCGCGCCCTTCACGCCGATCAAGGCGATCACCGCGTGGGCGAAAGCGCACAACGGCGCCGACGTGCAATGGGCAGCCTACCCGGCCGCGCTCGGTGTTGATCTCGCGGCGAACCTCGAACGCCCATACTTCGATCCGCGGAGAGAATGCCTGGCTTGGTTCCAGAAGTGGAATGCCGGGGCAAGTGCGGCGCTCGATCCGAACATACTGGACGACCGCCTCGTGTACGCCGCCTCGGCGTCCGCCGGCCGATTGCTGCTCCTGACCGACGGCACGTTCGACGCCACCAAAACGGCCGACCTCTCGCTCGAAGCGACCTTTCCGGCCGAATTCCTGTTGGAGACCTGGTACGTTTACGCCGTGGCTGCGCCGGCAGCAGCGGGGCCGGCCAACATCCCGCCCTGCGACTCGTCGTCGGCGACCCTCAGCACGCTACAACGTTGACGGCGAGGCCGCCCTTCGAGGTCTCTTTGTAGCGCTCGCTCATGTCGAGGCCGGTCTGCCGCATCGTCTCGATGCAGTTGTCGAGCGGCACGAAATGCGACCCGTCGCCGCGAAGCGCAAGCGAAGCAGCGCTGACAGCCTTGACCGCGCCGAGCGCATTCCGCTCGATGCACGGCACCTGCACGAGCCCGCCGATCGGATCGCAGGTCATGCCGAGGTGATGCTCAAGCGCGATCTCCGCGGCGTTCTCCACCTGCGCATTAGTAGCGCCGAGCGCCGCGGCGAGCCCTGCTGCGGCCATCGCGGAGGCCGAGCCGACCTCGCCCTGGCAACCTACCTCGGCGCCCGAGATCGAGGCATTGTGCTTGATGATGCCGCCGATCGCCGCGGCGACGAGGAGAAAGGTCCGCACACCCGCGCGATCGGCGCCGACGCAGTGCTCCAAGTAGTAGCGGATGACTGCGGGGATGACGCCGGCGGCGCCGTTCGTCGGGGCCGTCACCACGCGCCCGCCGGCGGCGTTCTCCTCGTTCACCGCCATGGCGTAGACCGAGAGCCAGTCCATGATGCGATGCGGCTGCAGGCTGTTCGCGCCGTGCTCGGCGAGCAGCTGGCGGTGGATTTCGTGCGCGCGGCGTTTCACCTTGAGCCCGCCGGGGAGCGTACCGCCGTGGCCAAGCCCGCGGTTCATGCAGGTGTCCATCGCGTGCCAGATACGGTCAAGGCCCTGATCGAGATCGGCGCCTGGCGCGCGGATGATCTCGTTCGCACGCTTCAGCTCCGCGATCGAAAGGCCTGACTCCTTCCCCATTCGAAGCATCTCGGCAGCGCTCGCGAAGGGATAGGGGACCGGCGGATTTGCCGCCTCGGCGACAACGATCCCCTCCCCGCCCGCCGCGGCTAGCTCGTCGGCCCGCGCGACAAAGCCGCCGCCGACCGAATAGAATATCTGCTCGGCAAGTGTCGCGCCGTTGGCATCGAGAGCGCGAAACACCATGCCGTTGGCGTGGCCGGGAAGCGGCGGGCCGTATTCGAAACGGATGTCCGCCGCCGGATCGAATGCGACATCGGGCAAGCCGATCGCGGCGAGCGTCTTCGTATGCGCGAGGCCATCGAGGATCGCCGGTATGGCGTCGGGATCGACCGTGTCGGGTGTCGCTCCTTGGAGCGCCAGCGCGATCGCGCGATCCGTGCCGTGCCCCTTGCCCGTAAAGGCGAGCGAGCCGTGAAGATCGACGGTGATCCGCCTGGCTTCTGCAAGCGGCCGAAGCGCCTCGTCGACGAAGCGGCGAGCCGCCACCATCGGTCCGACGGTGTGCGAGCTCGAGGGACCGATGCCGATCTTGAAGATGTCGAAGACGCTGAGGAACATGGGGTCAACTCCACCCCCTCTTAACCCTGATTGGCGCCGCCGCGCTGGCTCTGCGGCGACAGAGCGCGCCGCCCGGCGGCAGCACAGTTATCTGTCAAGGTAAATAGCTCGAATATCGCTCAATTCGCGCCGAAATCGCCTAGCTCGAGGTGGGCCCGCGCGGGCCCAGGAGCGAAGGCCGACGAATGCGCAGCGAAATGGACGACGCCGGCAAGCGAGACAAGACCTCGCGCGACGCTCAGCCGAGCGACGCGCCGCTTGCGATCGTCTATATCGCCATCATTTGCTGCGCTGTTGTGGCGGTGATTATCGCCACAGTCGCGGCCACCACTTAGCCGGTCGTCTGCGCCTCGGTGGGATGGAAGACCAGCGCCAGTCCGTTGATGCAGTGGCGCTTGCCGGTCGGCGGCGGACCGTCGTCGAAGACGTGACCAAGATGACCGCCGCAGCGACGGCAGTGCTCTTCGGTACGGAGCATTAGGAAAGAGCGGTCTTCTTTGAAAGAGACGTTCCCCGCGATCTCCTGCCAAAAACTCGGCCACCCAGTGCCGCTGTCGAACTTCTTGTTCGATTCGAAGACCGGCAGGTCGCAGCCGGCGCAGGCGAAAATGCCGTCGCGGTGCTCGTCGAGAAGCGGGCTCGTGAACGGCGGCTCGGTCCCTTCTTTGCGCAACACGTTGAACTGATCGGGCGTCAGGATCGCTCGCCATTCGTCCTCGGTCTTGGTGACCTCAAACACCTCGGCGTCCTCGCTTCGTGCGCCGCCGATGCCGAACTTGGCGCCGAGCGCTGCAAGTCCTGCGAAGGCCGCACCGGAAAAGAGAACCTGGCGCTTCGTCATCATGTCGAACTCCGTTAGTCACGCGCGGCCGCCCAGGCCCCGCGAATTCCCGGCGGAATGTAGTGGGAAGCGGCGCGGCCGACCAAGCCTTTCGCGTCACGCCGCTTCAATCCGCAGTGAGGATTTGCGGCACGCAAAGCGCCGCTGCGTGAGGGAAGCCCCGAGCAGGCGACGGCGCTAAGCGGCCATCGCCACCTCTTTCTTGCGCCCGACGCGCTCGATCATCTCGGCGATGTCGGGGCGGCGGCGGATCTGCTCGGAATAGTGCCGGCGGAGCGCGGCAAGGAGCCGGCCCTCGCGTTCAAGCAGCGTGTCGGCCATGCCGATCATGCGCGAGTTCGGCCAGGCCTGCGGGCGGATCTCACGGATGTGCTCGAAGATCGTATCCTCGTCCGTCTCCGGCCGCGCCTCGGCAAGCAGTATGGTCATCGACGCTGTGGAGCGCGAAATCCCCGCGTGGCAGTGGACGAGGAGATGGCCAAGCGGGTCGTCGATCGCCGCCGCGAGTCCTTTGCCGAAATCCAAGAGCGCCTCGATGTGGTGCGGCTCGGGCGGCATCAGGCCGGCGCCCGGCTCGATCACGTCGTCGAAGCGGAGCGTCAGCCGCTTGTGCGGCCCGTATTCGGCAAAATCAGAGGGCTCCGGAAAACCAGGATCGAGGATCGAGAGGACATGCGTGACCGACGCGTCGCGGAACGCGCCAAGCTCGGTCAGGCCGCAAATGGACAATTGGCGCTTTGGCGCGCTCACGGACATCGGGAATCTCCTTTGTCCGACAGATAGTAACGAAGTGTGGCGAGCGGAAGACGGTAGATTGGCGCATGCGGAACCGCGCCCTTCTCCCCCGAGGGAGGGGTGCGCGCGTCCGGCTCGACGCCGATCCCCGCCGCGCGATAGAGTTAGGATGGCGAATTGGCGAAAGGCGTGGAATGAGGGGGCTTCTCCTTCGGATCGTCATCGTTGCGATCGGCCTTTGGGTCGCTTCGAAGCTCGTGCCGGGCGTCAAGATCAACGACGCTTGGTCGCTCGTCTGGGCCGCCCTCCTCCTTGGCATCGTCAACGCCATCGTGCGGCCGATCGTGATCCTTCTCACTTTGCCGCTCACCATCCTGACGCTCGGCCTTTTCCTGCTGGTGATCAACGCGGCCATGCTCGGGCTTGTTGCCTGGATCCTCGGAGACGGAATGACGGTCGCGGGCTTCTGGTCCGCGGTCTTCGGTTCGATCGTCGTCTCGATCACAGGCTGGATCGCCTCCGCCTTCATCGGCGACCGCGGCCACGTCGAGGTGATGACGATCGAGCGCTACTGAGCGGGCGGAACGCCTCCCTGCGTCAGCCGTCGCAGGCGCAGCCCGGACCGACGTGACAGGTCTTGTCGCGCGCGATGCAGGTATCGCCGCAGGCTTTGCCCACCGTGCAGTGCTTGCAGCAGCCCTGCACCGGCGTCGGGATCGGCGACTGATTTACCGGCGGCGGAGGCTGCAGGAAGGCGTCCGGCAAAGCCAGCGCTTGAGACTGCACGGCCCACCCGAAAACCAGCGCCGCAAAGGCTATGCGCATTGGGAGCATAAGTCATTTTACACGCAAAGGTTTGCGTGATACAACTTATCAGTGTATCAATGCTCTCGGCCACGACTTAGGGGGGCACAAACAATGGCGTCGAAACCGAACACGCGGAACTGGAACGCATGGGTGGATTTGCAGCCGCCGGGACCAGGGCGGCTGCACGTCACCGGCGAAGTGGAAGTCTCCGCGACCAACAAGAACCCGGTTCTGAACAAACACCAACCGCAGGGTATCAACCCGGAGATCCTGCTCCTCGACCTCGCCATCGTCGAACAGGGCCTCGGGAACCAGGTCTTCGCTTGGCGAGAGGCGCGTTACGAAGAAACGCCGGTCAACAAGGGGCAATATTCGCAGGTCGACATCCTCTGGGAAGGAAACGTAGTCACGTCCATCACCAAGATCGGCGAAACGCACTGAGGACATGAACTGTCGACTTGGTCGACGTCCTCACATCCTCCACACCCCAAACTTCGTCTCTTCGATCGGCGCGTTGAGGCAGACGCCGAGCGCAAGGCCGAGCACGTCGCGCGTCTCCGACGGAAGGATGATGCCGTCGTCCCAGAGCCGCGCAGTAGCGTAGAGCGGGTTTCCCTCCGTTTCGTAGCGCTGGCGGACCGGCGCCTTGAAAGCCTCCTCCTCATCCTCCGACTGCGTCCCGCCGTCCGCCTCGATATTGTCGCGGCGGATGGTGGCGAGCACCGAGGCCGCCTGTTCGCCTCCCATCACCGAGATGCGCGCGTTCGGCCAGGTGAAGAGGAAGCGCGGCGAGAAGGCGCGGCCGCACATGCCGTAGTTCCCGGCGCCGTAGGAGCCGCCCACGATCAGCGTGATCTTGGGCACCGCCGCACAGGCGACGGCCGCGACGAGCTTGGCGCCGTCCTTGGCGATCCCGCCCGCCTCGTAAGCGGCGCCGACCATGAAGCCCGCGATGTTCTGCAAGAAGAGGAGCGGGATCTTTCGCTGGCAGCAGAGCTCGATGAAATGTGCGCCCTTCAGCGCCGACTCGGAGAAGAGGATGCCGTTGTTGGCTAGGATGCCGACCGGCATCCCCTGGATCGCGGCGAAGCCGGCGACGAGCGTCTCGCCGTAGAGCGTTTTGAACTCGGAGAAATCCGAGCCGTCGACAAGCCGGGCGATCAGTGCCCGCGGATCGTACTGGCGGCGGAGGTCGACAGGCACGATCTTTTCCAGGTCCGATGTCGGATGGAGCGGATCGGCAAACGCGCCGGCGGAGGCCCCGCCGGCTGTGCGTCCGCCCAGATGCCCGACGATGTCGCGGACGATCGCCAGCGCATGCGGGTCGTCCAGCGCATAGTGGTCGGCGACGCCGGAGCGGCGTGCGTGCACGTCCGCGCCGCCAAGCTCCTCGGCGCTCACGATTTCACCCGTCGCCGCTTTGACCAGCGGCGGGCCCGCCAAAAAAATCGTCCCCTCGCCCTTCACGATCACCGTCTCGTCGGACATCGCCGGCACATAGGCCCCGCCCGCCGTGCACGAGCCCATCACCGCAGCGATCTGCGGGATCGCCGCCGCCGACATCTTCGCCTGGTTGAAGAAGATGCGGCCGAAATGCTCCCGGTCGGGAAAGACTTCGGTCTGATGCGGCAGGTTCGCCCCGCCGGAATCGACCAGATAGATGCACGGAAGCCGGTTCTCGAGCGCGATCTCCTGCGCGCGGAGATGCTTCTTCACCGTCATCGGATAGTAGGTGCCGCCCTTCACCGTCGCGTCGTTGCAGACGACCATGACGAGGCGGCCTGAGACGCGCCCAATGCCGGTGATGATGCCGGCGCCGGCGATCGCTTCGCCATACATGTCGTGCGCGGCGAGCGGCGAGAGCTCAAGGAACGGCGAGCCAGGATCGAGCAGCCCGGCGATGCGGTCGCGCGGCAGAAGCTTGCCGCGCTGAAGATGCCGCTCGCGCGCACGCTCCGGCCCGCCCATCGCAGCCTCGAGGCGAAGCGCCCGATAGTCCGCGACGAGGCGCGCCCACGCCTCCGTGTTCTCCGGCGGCGGGGCCGGATCGACCGTCTCCGTCCTTATGATCGCCAAGCGTGCTCCCCCAGGCCGAGGCCAGACTACGGCAGTTTCCGTCGCGCCGGAACTGCAGACGCTTGCCGCGGGCCGTCGGCTCCGGCAGGCTCGGGTGCGGGCCGGACATGTCTATCTTGCAACCCTCGGACTGGATCGCGCTTGCCGCCTTCGTGGCGAGCTGGGTCGGCTACTCGTGGCTCGTCGATTTCAGCCCCTGGCGCCAGCGCACGCTGACCGCGGCCATGGATCGCCGGCGCCGGCAGTGGATGGAGATGCTGTCGCGGCGCGAAGTCCGCATCGTCGACACCGCCATAGTCGCCGGCCTTCAGAACGGCACCGCGTTCTTCGCCTCCACGTCGCTCCTTGCCATAGGCGCGGCCTTTGCTTTCCTGACCTCGTCGGAGCAGGTGCTTTCGGCGGTCGAGCAGCTGCCCCTCCCCTTCAACACCTCGCGCGCCGCCTGGGAGGCGAAGGCGATCGGGCTCCTCGCCATCTACGCCTACGCCTTCTTCAAGTTCGGCTGGTCCTACCGGCTCTTCAACTACACCTCGATCCTGATCGGTGCCGTACCCTCAGCAGCCGAGAGCGACAGCGCGGTGACGAAGCGCGCGGTCGATCGCGCCGCGCATATGAGCGTGCTTGCCGGCTACCATTTCAGCCTCGGACAGCGGGCGTTCTTCTTCTCAGTCGGATTCCTCGGTTGGTTCGCCCACGCCTGGGTATTTCTCGCCGTTACGCTGGTCGTGGTCTTCGCGCTCTGCCGCCGCCAGTTCGCGTTCCCAAAGCTCGATCTTCTGCAGACCGACTGACTGCCGCGGGAAGCGCCAGGGCGAGGGGCGACCTCGCAATTCTTTTCAAATCCTTGCCGCGCGGCGCGAGATTTTAGTCAAAGGCGCCACCCATTCTTTGCCGAACTATGAGAAATGAGGCGCAGATTGGGCGGCATCCATGACCGAACCAAGAACGCGGAGAATGACCGAGACATGCTGAGGTCGGCGGTTGGCACCATGCTTCGGTTCTCCCGCGCTCGCTCCTTCGCTCGCGATCAGAGAGGGTCGATCGCCATTACGTTTGCCATTTCCTCGATGGCGATGGTGATGTTCGCCGGTGCCGCCTTGGACTATGCGCGCGTCTCCAGGTCCTACGCCGAGCTTCAGAACGCCTCCGACGCCGCGTTGTTGGCCGTGGCCCATACCGCAAAGGACAGCTCGGACGTCGATTCGCTGAAGGAACTCACCTCCAAGTACATGACAGCGATGCTTCCGAGCGACTTCGAATTCCAGATCGACACCTTCCTCAAGAGTGGAAGCACGCTCAGCATGACCGCGACCGGCATCGTCCCCGCCAGTCTGACCGCGGTGGCCGGATACGACGAGTTCAGGCCGAAGGCGTCTTCTGAGGTCTATTGGGGCACCGGCAAGGTCGAAGTGATGCTCGTTCTCGACAACACCGGCTCGATGGGAAGCCACGGCCGGATGCCCGCGCTGAAGAGCGCGGCAGACGCGCTCCTCGACGAACTCTCCGGATCGGACGAAGGGTTGGCGAAAGTCGGCATCGTTCCGTTCGACGTGAACGTGCGCGTGCCGACGTCCTACAAGACCGCAAGCTGGTTCACGGTCAAAGCGCCGACCAGCCTGTCCTGGAAGGGTTGCATCACGGACCGCAACCAGCCGTACGACGTCGGCGATGATCCGGTGACGTCAAACACGACCAAGTATCCAGGCGCGCTTTGCATGAGCAACAGCCTGGCGGAGATCGAGCCTCTGACCGACGACTTCACGTCGCTCTACAGTAAGGTCAAGGCGATGACCCCTGCCGGGAACACCAACATCACCATCGGGCTCGTCTGGGGCCTCGCACTTCTTTCCCATCAGGAACCGTTCACGGAAGGTGAGCCGTCCGATACAGAAAATCTGACCAAGTACATCGTGCTCATAACGGACGGCGACAACACCGAGAACCGTTGGACGAGCAACAGCAGCGCCATCGACGCGCGCACGGAGCTCGCGTGCCAGTCGGTCAAGGATGCCGGCGTGAAGCTCTATACGATACGGTTGCAGGAGGGGAACGAGAGCCTGCTCAGCGAATGTGCCAGCAGCGAGGACACCTACTTCGACGTGGAGAACGTTGACGATCTGGTGCCGACCTTCAAGGCCATCGGAGAGCAGATCTCGCAGCTGCGCATCGCTCACTAGCGCACGCATCACGCCGGCCGCGCGCCGCGGAAATCACATCGAGCGCGGCAGGTGGCGCCAGGAAAACCAGCCGCAGAGGGCGCAGAAGATACCGAGCGTCGCGAAGACCCCGCCTAGTCCGGTGAAGCCGAGGATCACCGAATAAACGAGCGGCGGAACCAGTTCTGACATGTCGAGATAGGTGCGGTAGACCGCCGTCATCTGCGGGCGCTCGTAGACGTGTACGGCGCGCAGGAACGGCGCGCTTCCAACCGCATCGAGCGCGACCGCGAAGACGGTGCCGACGAGAAGCAAAAACGCGGCGCTCCACGGATGCGCTTCGCCGGCGAATCCTGCCAGGACCGCACTCACCGTTGCCGCCACGAAGGCAAGCACGATGACCGGGCGCACGCCGAGGCGGCTGCCGAGCCGGCCCCACCCGATGGCGAAGAGAAGAAGCGCGTTGCCGAGCGAGACGACGATGCCGCCGGCGAGCTTCCCCTCACCCGTCGCCACCATGAGGATCGGCGCATAGATAAAAAACGTCGCCCAGTAGCAGGAGCGGCCGAAGGCGATCATCCAGGCCAGCCGCATGCGCGGCTGCGCGGCAAAGCGACGGATATTCGCAATCGGGTCGGCGGGACGAAGGGGGCCGGGGGAAATAGCCGTGCTGTTGGAAAGGCGAAAGTACCAGAAGATCGCAATCAGGATCAGCGCCCACGACGCGCTCCAGAAGTACGGCGCAATCGGTCCGAAGCGAACGTAGAGCCACACGCCGAAGGTCGGACCGATGCTCCAGGAAATCGTCGACAGCGCCAGCCTGAGCGATTCGGATCGCACCAGGCCATGCTTCGGGATGTACTCCATAATGTAGAGGTTCAGAACGATGGCGAGTGTGGCCGCCCCGAAGACTCTGAGGAACATGCCAGCCGCCTGACCGGCGAGTGAGTTGGTGGCGAGCGCCGCGCTTGCGGCGACGAGGGTGAGAGCGCCGATCGTGTAGACGTAGCGGCGCGGGATCGGACGGAACAACTTCGGCGCATAGAGCGTGGCGGCGATGCCGACGACGCCGATGACGAAGTAAAGGACGCTGACCTCCTGCTTGTCCTTCAGGAGGTCGTAGGCCTGGATGGGCACGATAGAGGAAAGCGAGGCACGGCTGATCGATTCAACCGTGTAGAGGATGGCAAACGCCCACGCCCCCGGCTGCGTGGCAGCGGGCAGCCAGATCGGGTGGCGGACGTTGGTGACCAGGGCGGGACTCGGAAAAAACTTAGCGCGCAGCCTTCGCCCACTCTCCTCCGCGCCGCAAGCAGGCTCACGACATCGGCGGTCGCGATTGGATCAGCACCAGCAGCGGGGACCGGCAGCGGCCGGCGCTACCGGCGCGCCAGCCGCGATATCCGCCGCATCTCGTCCTCGGCGAGCGCGAAGTCGAAGATGGCGATATTCTCCGCGATGCGGCGGGCGTTCGCGGATTTTGGGATCGCGATATTTCCCGGCTGCTGGACGTGCCAGCGCAGCACCACCTGTGCAGGCGTCTTGCCCTTGGCCCGTGCGATCTCGACGATCGCTCGATCGTCGAGATGCCGCGCTCTGCCGAGCGGCGAATAGGACGTGATCGCAATGCCGTGCTTCGCGCAGGCCTTGAAGGTCGCGTTCTGGTCGATCCAGGGATGATGCTCGATCTGGTTGGTGACGATCGGCTCGTCCGCCACGCTAAGGGCGACCTCGATATCCTCCGGCGAGAAGTTCGATATGCCGACGTGACGTGCGAAACCCATTTGCCTGGTCTTGCAGAGCACCGCAACCTGCTCCTTCAGCGGCACGGTCCGGTTCGGCCAGTGGATTAGAAGGAGGTCGACCTGCTCGACCTTGAGCCGCTTCAGGCTGGCCTCCGCCGATCGCTGGAAGGGACCGTCTCCCGCCTCGGTCGGCCAGACCTTCGTCGTGATGAAGATCTCGTCGCGCGGCACGCCGCTGGCGCGGATGCCGGCGCCCACTTCCGTTTCGTTTGCATACATCGCCGCGGTATCGATGTGGCGATAGCCGGCGTCGAGCGCGGCGTGGATCGCGGGCGCCACGGCGCCGCCGCGAAGATCCCAGGTGCCGAGCCCGATCACCGGAATTTCCGCTCCGTTCGCCTTCACCGTCTCCACTATCACTCGCCCTCTCCGCTTCGCACCGCCGATCTCCGGGCGGCATGGCGGCGAACGCGGCCACCCGCTTCGCGCAGCGGCTTCTGCCCGCGGCGGTAATGGAGATAGATCAAGAGGCCGAGCGGTATCGCCGGGTAGATGAACCACGGCTTGGCGAGACCGTCGAAGAGGACGTTGATCGCAAACAGGAAGGCGATCACGCCGGCGGCGACGCGGACACGCCGAGGCTGGTATTTGAGCCAGGCGAGCTCTGCTTCAAGCCGCGACGCCATCCTGGCGATCGCCGAGGTTGGCTGCGCCGGCGGCGCGGTAGTCTGCGGATTGGCGACGCTCTCCGCGACGGCGATCTCAGGATCGTTGCGGCCGCTCATGCGCACCCGGTAGCTCGGCACGAGCTCGCCCACGTCGGTGACCTTCTGGTCGCCGGCGAAGTCGAAAGCGAGCGCAAGCTGCTTGTGGGCGAGGCTGTAGACGGTTCCCGAAACCATGATGCCGCCAGGCTCCGCCAGTGCCTGCAGCCGCTGCGCGACGTTGACGCCGTCGCCGTAGAGGTCGTCCTTGTCTATCATCACGTCGCCGAGGTTGATGCCGATGCGAAACCGCATCTGCTTGTCCTTGGGCAGGCCATGGTTTTCGGTCGACAGCGATTCCTGGATCTCGACGGCGCAGCGCACCGCTTCGACGACGCTCGCGAACTCGGCGATGACGGCATCGCCCCAGGTGTTGATCTGCCGCCCTTCGTGACGATCGAACATGCCGCGCATGATCGCGCGATAGCGGTTCAGGCGCTCAAGCGTCGCCGCCTCGTCGGTTGCCATCAACGTCGAGTAACCCTGCGCATCGGCGAAAAGGATGGTGGTGAGCTTGCGCTTCACGGGCGCCTCGGACGTTGGCCGGCCGCTCCCTATGCGGCAATTCCGGCGAAAACCCAAGCTGACCCTGGACGCCTTCACACGGCGCCGGACGCAAACGTTGCGCCGACCCCGTTTAAGGGCCTGGAAACCATGTTCGGCCATCCTCCAGCAACCGCTTCGGTCGCGAGGAAATGTATGCGCCGGATCAGCATGTTGCGGGAGATTCAGCGGCTTGCGCCGCCACCGCTTGTCCTCGGCATCGGACTTGCCGTCGCAGGGCTTCTCGTCTGGATCGCGCTTTCGCGTGTCGACGGATCGGGCGCGTCTGCAGCGGCCTTTCACCGCGAGGCGTGGGACACGGACGCCTATTTTTATGCCGGCGTTCCGGTCATGGCGCTTGCCGTCGGGGTCGCCGGATTCCTGCGCCCTGAGCGGGCGTGGCGGTGGCCGCTCTGGCTCGTCGCCGGCCACCAGACCGGCGTGCTCCATTTCGGGCTCGGCATGCAGTCGGGCCTAAGCCTCGTGATCCTGACGCTGATCCTCGGCACGCTGCTCGCCGTCGCCTTCGCCGTTCCCGCGCTCGCCGGCGCCGAGGCGGCGCGGAGGCTGAGAGAGCGGGCATACTGAACAGGTCGATCGGGTCCATCTCCCGCGTCGCCCGCCCTTCACCCCGTCTTGTCGAAAATCTCCCGCCCGATGAGCATACGCCGGATCTCGCTGGTGCCGGCGCCAATCTCGTAGAGCTTCGCGTCGCGCAGTAGCCGGCCGGTGGCGTAGTCGTTGATGTAGCCGTTGCCGCCGAGGCATTGGATGGCGTCGAGGCACACCTGCGTCGCCTTCTCGGAAGCAAAGAGGATGGCGCCCGCGGCATCCTCGCGCGTCGTCTCTCCGCGGTCGCAGGCTTTCGCCACCGCGTAGACGTAGGCGCGTGCGGCGTTCAGCGTCACGTACATGTCGGCAAGCTTGCCCTGCATGAGCTGGAACGAGCCGATCGGCTGGCCGAACTGCTTGCGCTCGTGCACGTAGGGGATGACGACGTCGAGCGCCGCCTGCATGAGCCCGAGCGGACCGGCCGCGAGCACCGCGCGCTCGAAGTCGAGGCCGGACATCAGGACCTTCACGCCGTCCCCGACCTTGCCAAGCACATTCTCCGCCGGCACCTCGCAGTCCTCGAAGACCAGCTCGCCGGTCTCCGAGCCGCGCATGCCGAGCTTGTCGAGCTTCTGCGCGACGGAGAAACCCGGAAACCCCTTCTCCACGATGAAGGCGGTGATGCCGCGTGCGCCGGCCGAAGGATCGGTCTTGGCATAGACCACGAGCGTGTCGGCCTGCGGCCCGTTGGTGATCCAGAATTTCGAGCCGTTCAGGATGTAGCTGTCGCCGCGGCGATCGGCGCGAAGCTGCATCGACACCACGTCGGAGCCGGCACCCGCTTCCGACATCGCGAGCGCGCCGAGATGCTCGCCCGCGATGAGCTTCGGCAGATAGCGCTCCTTCTGCTCCGGCCTGCCCCAGCGCGAAATCTGGTTCACGCAGAGATTGGAATGCGCGCCGTAGGAAAGCCCGACGGAGCCGGAGGCGCGCGAAACCTCCTCCATGGCGACGCAATGCTCTAGGTAGCCGAGGCCTGCGCCACCGTCCTCTTCCGCGACGGTGATGCCGTGCAGCCCGAGCGCACCCATCTCCGGCCAAAGCTCGCGCGGAAACCAGTCCTCGCGATCGATCCTGTCGGCGAGCGGCGCGATACGGTCGGCGGCAAAGCGCGACACGCTCTCGCGCAGCATGTCGGCGGCCTCGCCGAGGCCGAAATCGAAGGCACGGGGAGCGTTCGGGAGCATTGGGTCTCCGCTTCAGGGCCGCTCACCATGCTGCCGGGCGAAGGCGCGATCAAGCGCGCGGCAGTCCGGTCAATAGTTCGGCCAGAGTCCCGGCGTCGCCATCTCCACCACGTTCCCGTCCGGGTCGTTGAAATAGACGCTCTTCCCGCCACGCGACCAGTTCGTCTCGCTCAGGATCGAGATGCCTGCGCTCTCAAGATGCGCCTTCCAGGCCGAATAGTCCTCCGCGCCAATGGCGAAGGCGAAGTGCGCGGGGCCATTCGCATAATGACCGGGGATCATGCCCTCGGGCGTCTCCAGATCGGCGCGCGATTCCGACCGGTTGAAGACAAGCAGCACCTGCGCGGGCGCCACCGTATAGGCCATCATGCGCGGCATCTCGCGCACGCGCTGAAGCCCCAGCACGCCGCCATAGAAGGCATGCGCGCGCTGGAGATCGTCGACGTAGATCACGGTCTCCAGCATGCCGCGGATCGGAGGCGCCGAGCCGCTCATCGCTGGTATTTCATGAAGGGCGTGGCGCGGGCGACGCGATCGTAGAGCCTCCGCGCCGTCGCATTGTTCTGCGCCGTCAGCCAGTAGACCTGGTCCGCGCCCGCTTTGTCGGAAGCCTTGTAGACCGCTTCGATGAGCGCACGCCCGGCGCCGGTTCCGCGCGCCGCCGGGCTGACGAAAAGGTCTTCGAGATAGCAGCGGTTGGCCGCCGACCACGTCACCGGGTGGAAGAGGTAGTGCACGATGCCGATCATCCGACCGCCTTCGTCGAAGGCGCCGAAGGCGTGGATCGGGCCAGCGGGATCGACGATCCGTCGCCATGTCGTCTCGGTCACCGCATCGGAGATCGCGGTCTCGTAAAAGTCGAGATAGCCCTGCCAGAGCGGCTGCCAGGCCTCACGATCTTCCGCCGCAAGGGCGCGCACGCGAACGGGCACAGGCCCTCCCCGTCAGCCGGCGCCGCCCGACGCCGGGCGAAGGCTCGCCTGCGCCGCGCCCACGACGCCGTTCTGACGCAGCCAGCGTTCCCAGTCGCCCTCCGTGCCCTGGAAGGCGTTCTTGTCGACGTCGCCGCTAATGCCTGGAACGCGGCCCGTCGCCGTGTACTGCCAGAAGGTCCACGGCCTGTCTTCGAAGCGCTGATGCGGCTCCGCCGCGACGCTTCTGAGCCAGAACTGATAGCCCGGGAAATGCCCCTCCAGCACGTCGCGATGGAACGCGATGTCAGTGTAGATGATGGGGCGCTTCCCCGTATGGTACTCCATGATCTCCAGCATCTTCTGGATCTTGGCGCGCGCGTCCTCCGGCGTCGTCTGCTGCGGGCATGTCGTCGAGGCGTGGTTCCATTCCACGTCGAGCACGGGTGGGAGCTGCGTCGGGTCCTGCGGCACGGCCTGCGTGAACCACACCGCCTGCTCGCTCGCCGTGCGGCACCAGTACATGAAGTGGTAGACACCGCGCGGGATGCCTGCCGCCGCAGTCGCCGCCCAATTCTGATAGAAGCGATCGTCGACGTGGTCGCCGCCTTCGGAGACCTTGAGATAGGCGAAGCGGATGCCGGAGCGGCTAACGCGCCGCCAGTCGACGTCGCCCTGATATTTCGAGATGTCGATGCCCTGAACCGGCAGGGAATGCGCCCGATTCACGCCCGGATGCGGATCGGCGTCGCCGTGCGCAATAATGTCGGCCGCTCCACATCCGGCGAGGAGAAGCGACACGGAGACGGCGGCGATGGTGTTTCGAAGGGGAAAGGCAAGCATGGCGCGAATCCGTCCGACTTTAGGATCATTCATGGCGGGTTATCGTTTCCGCCGGCTTAAGGCGGAGGGTTAACCCGGCTCGCGCCGTCGCTAAGTAAGCAGCCATGTGGCGAGACCGAGGAACGCGAAGAATCCGGTCGCATCCGTCATCGCCGTGACGAAGATGCTTGAGGCGATCGCCGGGTCGATGCCGAGCCGGTCCAGCGTCAGCGGGATGATGATCCCGACCAGCGCCGCGACGCTCTGGTTGGCGAGCATGCCGCCGGCGATGACGAACCCAAGCTCCGGCCGGCTGAAGATGAAGGCGACGAGGGTTCCGGTGATGCAGCCGAGAACGACCCCGTTGCAGATTCCGACCAGCGCTTCGCGTCCGATCAGCCGCCAGGTGTTCCCGGCATTGAGCTGCCGGGTGGCGAGCGCACGCACGGTGACGGTCAGCGTCTGCGTGCCGGCATTGCCGCCGAGCCCGGCAACGATCGGAAAGAGCATGGCGAGGATCGCGATCCGTTCGATCGTGTTTTGGAACAGGCTGATGACGGAGGCGGAGAGAAAGGCGGTGACGAGATTGACGAGCAGCCAGGAGCTCCTGAGCCGCACGATGCTGAACACACCTTCTGAGAGCTCCTCGTCGCCGACGCCGGCGAGCCGCTTGATATCCTCGTCGGCCTCTTCCTCGATGATGTCGACGATGTCGTCGACCGTAATGACGCCGACCAGCCGCCCGGACTCGTCAACGACGCCGACGGAAAGCAGATTGTAGCGTTCGAACAGGCGGGCAACATCTTCCTGGTCGTCGCCTGCTTCGACCGAGTGCTTCGCCTCGCTGATGATCTCCTGGATCTTGGTCGGGCGCTTGGAGCGAAGCAGCTTGTCGAGCGGCACCGTGCCGAGGAAATGGAAACTCGGGTCGACGACGAAGAGCTCGGTGAACTCGTCCGGCAGCCGCAATTCCTCGCGCATGAAGTCGATGGTCTGCCCGACGGTCCAGAACGGCGGGACGGCGATGAACTGCGAGGTCATGCGCCGGCCGGCCGACTCTTCCGGATAGTCGAGCCGGCGCTCGAGGGCGATGCGCTCCGCGTAAGGAAGGCCGGCGAGCACTTCCTCGCGGTCTTCCTTGTCGAGGTCGGCGATGATCTCGACGGCGTCGTCGGAATCGAGCTCGCGGACAGCCTCGGTGATCTGCTCGTTCGGGATCGCTTCGAGGATTTCGCTGCGGACGGTGTCGTCGACCTCGGTCAGCGCCAGCCAGTCGAAGTCGTTGCCCATGAGGCGGACGAGACGGTCGCGCTCCTCCGCCTCGAGCGCCTGAAGCAGCGCACCGAGGTCGGCTTCGTGGAGGTCGGCGACGAGCTCGCGGAGCGCGGCACCGTCATGCGCCTTGATGGCGTTTGAGACGCGCTCCACGAACTCGGCGCGGACCACGCCCTCATCGTCGCGGATCGGGCTGCCGTCGTTCGGCTCCGCTCGTGTGGCCGTCTCTGTTTCCAAGAGCCAGTCCTTCCGCCGCCGCCAACGGCCGCGAAGACCGTCTAGCGCGGGGGGGCTTTCAGGAGAAGGCTGGCGGGCCCGAAAACGGGGGAAGGACGAAACCCTGGGCAGCTTACGCCCTGGGATTGGGCTCGGCCGCCCGTCTCCGCGCGACCTCCGTCGGGCTTCGGGGGCACTGCTCCAGCCTATCGGCCCGCACGAGGCTCTGCCACGCTTAGCCCGAAGGGCGAAGCGTGGTGCGGTCGAGAGGACTCGAACCTCCACGGGTTGCCCCACAGCGACCTCAACGCTGCGCGTCTACCAGTTCCGCCACGACCGCTTGAGCTGGCGCCGGCCCGAGCCGGCGCGCGGTCATGTAGCAAAGGGAGTCGCGCCCCACAAGGGCGCTGACCGGGCGGCTCTCCAGCGTTCAGGCGCGGCCGAAGGCCTTGCGGAGCTCGTCCTTGGCGTTCTCCAGGATGTGCCGCCGCCCGGCCGACATTCTCTTCCCCGCCCGGTTGATCTCGAATGTCAGCATGGACATGGCCGACTGGTAGGGCGTGCCCTTGCGGCGCTTGCTGTGCTCCGCCGACCGCTTCAGCGAGAGCGCGATCTGGCGGGCGCTCCGCTTCTTGAAGACGCCTTTTTCCAAATCGAGCGCGTCGCTGCGCTTCGTGACCTGGCCCGACCAGCGGCTCTTCGACTTGCCGTTCGATTTTGCCTTGGCCTTGGCCATCCGGGCTAGCCTCCGTGGGCAGCCGCCTGCGCCTTCTTGATGTTGGCGCTTCTCGCCCGCTTCTGCGCCGGCGTCGGCTTGTCCTTTTCCGGCACGTTCGGGCGCGGCTTTGCGGTGAAGCGGTCGCCGCCGACGTGCTTCGGCTTCGAGCCGATCTCGTCGAGGACGTGCTGGGCGTCGTCGCTGTCGGCGACGAGCGTATCGCCGCGCTTGTGGGCGTGCTCCTTGCTAATGAGCCAGCTGACCGTGTCCCACGAGCCGCTGCTTCTCTTGCCGGCGAGACGCTCGATTCCGCCCTTCTCGCCGACGTCCTGCGTGCGGAACGTCTTGAAGTCGCTCTTGTCGCGCACCTCGACGCGATAGAACTCGCCGCCGCCGCTGCTGGGCTCGCTTCGCGCGCGGCCTTCCGGCTGCGCACGCGCGTGCTCACCGCTCGACATGCTCTTCCAAGCTGCCTGCGCCTTCTTCACATTCTTCTTCGCCGCTTTCTTCTGAGCTGCCGTTGCCATGTCATTCTCCTCTCGTGCGCCCCCCCGTCAGTGCCGTTTGAAATATTGCACCTCGCGCTCGTGCTTCTCCGCCGCCTTGCGCGTGCCGAACGTGCCGAGGTTGCGCCGCTTGCCGGTCTTCGGATCGGTCTTGCGCGAATAGAGCCGGTATTTTCCCGACTTCAGTTTGCGGATCATCGGATTCCTCCGGAAGGACTCGCCGGGAAAAAAGCGAAGAGCCGGGAGATTGTTCCCACGCGGATCGTCGCGGAATCGGGCTTAGGCGCAGGCGGCGGGCAAGGTTATATAGAGGCGGCATGAGAGCCGACGCCGACATCCTCGCGCGAAACGCCGCGATACCCGCTCGTGGCGATGCCGTGGAGTGGGTGGTCCGCGAGGGCCTCCTCCCCTATCGCGACGCCGTCGCGGCCATGGAGAGGCGGGCTGCGGAAATCGCCGCCGGCGAAGCGGCGGAGCAGGTGTGGCTGGTCGAACATCCGCCACTCTACACGGCGGGCACCAGCGCGAAGGATGGCGATCTTATCGAACCCGGCCGCTTTCCTGTTTTCCGCACGGGCCGCGGCGGCGAATTCACCTATCACGGCCCCGGCCAGCGCGTCGTCTATCTGATGCTCGACCTGAACAGGCGCGGGCCCGATCTCCGCCGCTACGTTGCCACGCTCGAAGACTGGATCATCGCGACGCTCGCCCGCTTCAACGTCGTCGGCGAGCGGCGCGAGGATCGGATCGGCGTCTGGGTGCGCCGCCCCGACAAGCCGCCGCTTCCCGACGGCCGGCCGGCGGAGGACAAGATCGCGGCGATCGGCATCCGCGTCCGCCGCTGGGTGACGTTCCACGGCATCAGCCTGAACGTCGATCCGGACCTTGAGCACTATTCGGGGATCGTTCCGTGCGGGGTGACCGGCTACGGCGTGACGAGCCTGGTCGATCTCGGCATCCCGGTGTCGATGGCGGAGGTCGACGCTGCGCTCAGGGCGACCTTCGAAGCCCGGTTCGGACCGGCCGCGGCGGCGGCCCCGGCGAGCGATTTCCCCTAGATGTCCAAAGCCGCAACCGACCGGGCCCCGCTCGCGCACGTCGGGGCCGGCGGCAGGATCGTCCTCGCTGCGACCGTTCTCGCTTCCGCCATGGCCTTCATCGACGGCAGCGTGGCGACGATCGCGCTCCCTGTCATCCAGAAGGAGTTCGGGGCGCGGTTCCAAGAGCTGCAATGGGTGGTCAACGCCTACACACTGATGCTCGGCGCGCTGATACTGGTCGGCGGCGCACTCGGAGACCGGGTCGGGCGAAGGCGCATCTTCATGGTCGGCATCGCGATCTTCGCGACCGCGTCGCTCGCCTGCGCGACCGCGACGAGCATCGGCATGCTGATTGCGGCGCGCGCAGTGCAAGGCGTCGGCGCCGCGCTCCTCGTGCCGCAGAGCCTTGCCATCATCGCTGCCTCGTTTCCGCGCAACGTGCGCGGCAAGGCGATCGGCGTCTGGGCCGCGGCGTCGGCGATCACGACATCGCTCGGGCCTCCGCTCGGCGGCTTCATCATCGACACGTGGAGCTGGCGTGTCGCCTTCCTGATCAATCTCCCGCTCTCCGCCGCCGCGCTGATCCTGTCGTTCACCCATGTGCCGGAAAGCCGCGACCAGAGCGCCGGTCGGATCGACTGGCCGGGCGCCGCGCTCGCAGTCGTGACGCTTGGCGCGCTCACGTTTGGGCTGACACTGCTTTCGGGGCGCGCCAGCACGGGAAGCACCGCCGCGGTCGTGGCGTTTGCGATCGCGTTTGTCGGAATCTTCGTCTTCCTGCTCGCGGAAAGACGTGCCGCCAGCCCGATACTGCCTGGCGCGCTCTTCAAATCGCGTGCCTTCGTCGTCGCCAACCTGGTTACGCTGTTTCTCTACGGGGCGCTTGCCGGCGTGATCTTCCTGCTGCCCTTCGACCTGATCGCGCGGCGCGGCATGTCAGCGTCCGCCGTCGGCCTGACAATGCTGCCGTTCGGCCTGATCATCGGTCTGCTGTCGCGCCTTTCGGGCGGATTGGCGGATCGCTTCGGCGCGCGCAATCTCCTGGTTGGCGGATCGCTCGTCGTGGCCGTTGCGATCGCGGCGATCGCGATCGACATGGCAGACTATTGGCTCGGCATCTTCGCGCCGATCACCTTGATGGCGCTCGGCATGGCGGCCGTGGTGACGCCGCTCACGACGGTCGTCATGAACGCCGCCTCCGACGCGCAGTCCGGCACGGCGTCCGGGATCAACAACGCCGCGAGCCGCGTCGCGGGCCTGATCGCCGTCGCCGCCGTCGGGGCCATGGCGGGGCTGATCTTCGCGCAGCACGGCGCGCCGCCCGATGCGCGCTTCGGAGAGCTTCCGGCAATCGGCGATCCGGCACGCGCCGCGCTCGAACCCGCGTTCGTCGCCGCCTATTCCGGCGCGATGGCGGCAGCCGCAATCCTTGCCGCGCTCGCCACGCTGGCAGCGCTGATCGGACTCACCAAAGAAGATTGCTACGCAGAGCCCCCGCGGGCGCTCGTTCGACAGCGCGGCTCGTAGGCGGCGCTATTCGCCGGCCGTCACCGACCAGTCGTTTCCGCCTTTGTGGCTATAGACGACGACCTGCTCCGCATCGTCGGGACTTGGATGCGAGGCCGGCATCAGACGCACGACGACGGTGACGCGCGTGATGTTGTCGCCAAGTCCCGGCTCGTTCAGCGCGGCGAGGAAGCCCTTTTCGGCCGCCATCCGCGCCTCGATGAAGGTGAGCGGCCGCGTCTCCGGGGTAAGCTCCACGCGGACGTGCCCGCTTTCCGGCCCGTCCTCCTGCACGAAGTGGAGCATCAAGTCGGCGGCATCGCGAAGCGTTCGCGCGGTGGCCTGCGCGATCTGCGCCGGCTCGCCTTCGCCGGTAGCGGCGCTGACCGCCGCGAACGGAAGCGCAATCGCGGCAAGCCCTGCCGCGAGCACGAAACTCCGAGACGCTACCCAACTCATGACGCCAACGCCGTCCCTTTGCCGGGAAGGCTAGCTTAATGAAGGGTTAATGCGCCATGTCGAATCTTAGCGATCGGCGACGATGGTAAATGCGGGAGCGCCTAGTAACGCACCCGGAACGGGCCAAAGACCGGTTCGGCCGGCCCGAGGAGGTTCACGCTTTTCACCGAGGAGTGCCGCGGGCCCTCCTTGCAGGCGTCGAGCATCGCGGCGACCGCTTCGCCGCGGCCGCTGAAAACCGCCTCCACGTCGCCGTCGTCGCAATTGCGCACCCAGCCGGAGAGGCCAAGCGCAGCCGCGCGGCGCTCCGCCCAGGCGCGGTAGCCTACGCCCTGGACGAAGCCGGAGATGCGGACGTGGACGGAGCGGGTCTCGGCCACCGGCGCGCCTCAGGCAAATTCCATGATCACGGCGTCGACCGCCAGACTGTCGCCGGGCTTGGCGAGGATGCGCACGATTGTTGCGCGGCGCTCGGCTCGAAGCACGTTCTCCATCTTCATCGCTTCGACCGTGGCGAGCGTCTCGCCCGGCGCGACGGTCTGTCCCTCGGCGACGGCGATCGAGACGACCAGGCCGGGCATCGGGCAAAGCAGCGTCTTCGAGGTGTCGGCCTCCGTCTTCTCCGGCATCATCGCCTCAAGCGCTGCGGTGCGCGGTGTCATCAGCCGCGCGTCTACCGAGACGCCGCGCCGCGACACCTTGAGCGACGCCCCGACGCGCTCGACCTGCGCAACGACGCGCTCGCCTGCGACCGTCCCGCGCCAGAGGCGCCCACCCGGGCGCCAGTCGGTTTCGACCCGGAGCTTCTTCCTCTTGCCAAAGGCAAGTTCGAATGCGCCCCGCGCCGGTCCCGGTGCAACACGGACCTTCACTTGCTCGCGGCCGAGCACGATCACCCAGTCGAGTCGGCCAAGAGCGCCGGCATGCGCACGCCCCTCGGACGCCGGCCCGCGATGAGTTCTGCCGATGTCGCGACCGCGGCAAGGATAGTGCGCTCCGCCGGGCTCGGCTTCGCGCCATGGAAGCCGCCCGGGAATTCCTCGCCGATGAAGGCGGTGGAGAGCCGCCCCTCGCGCCAGCGCGGATGCGCCATCAAAGCGGCGAGAAACGGGATGTTGTGGCGGATGCCATCGATCGTGAAGGAGTCGAGCGCGTCGGACATCGCGTCGACTGCCGCGTCGCGGTCCGCTGCATGCGTGCAGAGCTTGGCGATCATCGGGTCGTAGAAGACCGATATTTCGGAGCCCTCGACGACGCCGCTGTCGACGCGAATCTCGGCTGCCCCGTTCCGTTCCGCTACGGGCTCGCGGTATCGCGTGAGCCGTCCGGTCGACGGCAGGAACTCACGGAACGGGTCCTCTGCGTAAACACGCGCCTCGATCGCCCATCCGTCCATGCGGACGTCGCTCTGCCGAAGGCCGAGCTTCTCGCCCGCGGCGATACGGATCATCAGTTCGACAAGGTCGAGACCGGTGACGAGCTCGGTGACCGGATGCTCGACCTGGAGCCGCGTGTTCATCTCCAGAAAATAGAAGTCGCGGCCCGGCCCGACGATGAACTCCACCGTGCCGGCGCTTTGGTAGCCGACCGCCTTCGCGAGCGCGACCGCCTGCGCCCCCATCGCCGCGCGCGTCTTAGCGTCGAGGAACGGCGACGGCGCCTCCTCCACGATCTTCTGGTTGCGCCGCTGGATGGAGCATTCGCGCTCACCGAGATGGATGGCGTTGCCGTGCGCATCGGCGAGCACCTGGATTTCGATGTGGCGCGGCTCGGCGATGAATTTCTCCAGGAACACGCGATCGTCACCGAACGAGGAACGCGCCTCCGAGCGGGCGCGCTCGAAGCCTTCGCGCAGCTCCGCCTGGTCGCGGGCGACGCGCATCCCCTTGCCGCCGCCGCCGGCCGAAGCCTTGATCATCACCGGGTAGCCGATCGCCGCTGCGACCTGCATCGCCTCGTCTGCGTCGGCGACGACGCCGAGATGGCCGGGCACGGTGGCGACGCCGGCGCGCGCTGCCGCTTTCTTCGATTCGATCTTGTCGCCCATCGCCTCGATCGCGGCGACGGGGGGCCCGATGAAGACGATTCCCTCAGCCTGAAGCGCGCGCGGAAAGGCCGGGTTCTCGGAGAGGAAGCCGTAGCCCGGATGCACCGCATCCGCGCCGGCCGCCTTCGCCGCCGCAACGATCTTCTCGATCGAGAGATAACTCTGCGTGGCGGGTGGCGGACCGATGGCCACCGCCTCGTCCGCCATCTCGACATGCAACGCGTTGCGGTCCGCCTCCGAATAGACGGCGACGGTCGAAATTCCCATCCGCCGCGCCGTGCGGATCACGCGGACCGCGATCTCGCCCCGATTGGCGACGAGGATCTTCTTGAACATGCCCGACGCTCGCTCCCGGCCGAAGCTCTAGGCAGCGCTGCCGACGGCCGCAAGCACGGCTAAGGCGTGGGCGGCGCGCTTTCCGGCACGGGTGCCGGGCTGACGCGGCTCTCGCGCCAAAACACGTAGGCGCCCGAGCCGACGATGATCGCGATCCCGAACCATTTGAGAAGACTTGGGAAATCGCCGAAGACCGCGTAGCCGAACAGCGCGGCGCAGACGATCTCGACATACTGCATCGGCGCGATCAGCGACGACGGCGCAAGCCGCGCCGCCTGAACGAAGAGAAGGTGCCCGGAGGTGCCTAGCACGCCCATCAAGAGAAGGAACGACACCTCGCGCGTTCCGACCGGCGAAGGCGAAAGCTCCGGCACGCCGGCAAGCCAGCCGACGGTGAGCACGACGGTCAAAACGCAGAGCGCCGAGGCGCCGGCGGTGAACTGCATTGTGAGCGGCGCGTCGTAGGCGGAAAGCCGCCGGTTCAAGAGCGCATAGACGGCAAACAGCCCACCGCCGAGTGCCGGGACGAGCGAGATCGGCCCGAACACGCTCCAGCTGGGCTGCACCACGATGAGGACGCCGACGAAGCCGGTCGCGACCGCCGTCCGTCGCCGCCAGCCGACATGCTCCTTGTCGACGACCGCGGAGAGGATCGTCAGAATGAACGGCTCGATGAAGAAGATCGCGAGCGCGTCCGCGATCGGCATGAACTTGATTGCCGCGAAGAACATCGTGCTCGAACCCGCGATCAGCACACCGCGTACGACATTCGGCCACAGTCGCTTCGGCACGAGTCCGCCGACCCCCTGGAAATAGAGCAGGAAGGGCAGCGTGAAGAGCGACTGCAGAAAGAAGCGCGCCCAGGCGATCGCGCCCGGCGAAAGCGTATCGGAGATGTATTTGGCGACCGTGTCTTGCCCCGGCAGCAGGATCATTGCGCCGACAACGAGCGCAAGCCCGCGCATGACTTCGCGTGGATCGTCGGAACGAAGCGAGGCCGAAACGGAAGCGTTCATCGCGGCTGCATGGCCCCGAATGCTGTCTCCGGCAAGAGCCGCGGCGGGCCCGGCAAGCGACGGCGATTGACAGCGCCCGGCCGCGGGCCTTCCTTGCGTGAACAGCCCCGGATCGCGGAGGACCCTGCCCGTGAACATGCTCGCCCGACTTTTCGCGCCGCTCGCCCTTGTCGTCCCGCTCGCCGGCGCGCCGGTCATCGCCGGAGCCGAGGAGCTTTGGATGACGCTCCCCGAAGAGCCGGCGATGCCGAAGGCAAGCGAGAGCGGCCTGGCGGACGTGAACGGCATCAAGCTCTACTACGCCGTCTACGGATCGGGCGAGCCGCTCCTGATGCTGCACGGCGGCCTCGGCCATTCCGACGTCTGGGGCGGGCAGATTCCTGCGTTTGCGGCGAAGTACAAGGTGATCGCCGTCGATAGCCGCGGGCACGGTCGAAGCACGCGTGACGACCAGCCGTTCGGCTACGACATCATGGCCGACGACGTGGTCGCGCTCCTGGACAAGCTCGGCATCGGCAAGGCATCGATCGTCGGCTGGAGCGACGGCGGTATCATTGGTCTCGACATCGCCATCCGTCATCCGGAGCGGCTCGACAAGCTCTTCGCCTTCGGCGCGAACTACAACCTCTCCGGCCTCAAGGACGACATCGACAAGAATCCGACCTTCAACGCCTACATCGAACGGGCCGGCAAGGACTACGCGCGGCTGTCGCCGACGCCGAACGACTTCGACGCTTTCGTCGAGGCGATCTCGGCGATGTGGTATTCGCAGCCGGATTTCT
Source organism: uncultured Alphaproteobacteria bacterium (assembly GCA_963720705.1). GTDB lineage: Bacteria > Pseudomonadota > Alphaproteobacteria > Rhizobiales > Afifellaceae > DASWJZ01. Next base: position 611,017 of record CAVRGJ010000002.1, on the reverse strand, counting down.
CAAAAGAACAGATGATGGGGATCAAGGCGCCGGTCGCCATCGCCGACGGGGAGCATGACGAGGCGATCCGCCGCGAGCATACCGAGGAGATGGCTCAGCTCATCCCGGGCGCCAAGCTCGTCATCCTGCCGAATGTCAGCCACTTCGCGTTCTGGCAGGACCCGGCGCTCTTCAACAAGGCCGTGCTCGACTTCCTCGCCGGAAGCTGAGTGCGGGCCGGTGGGAGCCGGCCCTCGGGTTTCTGCCTCAGGCGGCCTTTGCCAGCGTTTCGGCGACCTTCCTGGCGACGTCGCTCGCTTCCGGCTGGATCAAGGCGGCCATCGCGGCGCGCGCCATCAAGTCAGCCCAGCGCGGGTCGCGCCGCTGCAAATATGTGTCTATGAGGAAAACGAGGTCGAGCTGGTCGCCGCTCGGCGCACCTCCCTCGAACACCATCTGCTCCAGCCTCGCCACTTGATCCTGCGAGATCGCGCGGGAGGCGCGCACGTCCATGAGGAGATCGGACGCCAACATGATTTGCCTCAGTAGGTTTACACCTTCTAACTCCAAAAAGTTTAATGCATTGCGATTGCTTTCGTTTCACGCAAACTGGCGGCAAGGTTAGCGATGGGTTATCGAGCGGCGCGCTCAAGGCTTGCAGGCAGGCGGGGACACTGATCGATTGGGATCGAGCGTTGCCCGATCGCCACGTCAAAAAGGCCAGATTTCTGCTATGTTTGAGGCTTCGGGATCCGAGAAACGGCGGCGGGGCGTGATGCAGACTTTCCACATCGAGATCGTCAAACCCTCGCATTACGACCGACAGGGCTACGTCATCCAATGGGCAAAGGCTTGGATTCCTTCGAATTCGATGGCCTGCCTCTATGCGATTGCCCAGGATTGCGCCGAGCGAAAAGTGCTCGGCGACGACGTGGCGATCGAGGTCGACGCCTACGACGAGATGAACACCCGTCTGCCGCTCGACAAGATCGCGGCGAAGATCAGGCAGCCCAACCATTCCGGCATGGTGTGCCTGGTCGGCGTCCAGTCGAACCAATATCCAAGAGCCATGGCGATCGCCCGCCGCCTCCGTGCAAAGGGCATCGCGGTGGCGATCGGCGGCTTCCACGTCTCCGGCTGCATCTCGATGCTGAAGGAGCTGACGCCGGAGCTGCAAGAGGCGATCGACCTTGGCGTCACGCTCTACGCCGGTGAGGCTGAGGAGCATTTCCAAGAATTCCTGCAGGACGTGCACGCCGGCAAGGCGAAGCCGATCTACAACTTCATGCACGACCTGCCGAACCTGCAGAGCCAGACGATCCCGTATCTGCCGCAGCGCCTGGTGAAGCGCTACGACGGCGTGCTTTCGTCCTTCGACGCCGGCCGCGGCTGCCCGTTCCAGTGCTCGTTCTGCACCATCATCAACGTGCAGGGCCGGAAGTCGCGCTGGCGCGACGCCGACGACATCGAACGCATCGTGCGCGAGAACGCCGCACAGGGCATCTCGCACTTCTTCATCACCGACGACAACTTCGCCCGCAACAAGAACTGGGAGCCGATCTTCGACCGCCTGATCGAGCTGCGGGAGAACCACGGGCTGGAGATCACCTTCCTGATTCAGGTCGACGTGCTCGCGCACCTGATCCCGAACTTCATCGACAAGGCGGCGCGCGCCGGTTGCCAATTCTGCTTCATCGGGCTCGAGAGCATCAACCCGGACAACCTGGTTCACATGAAGAAGAACCAGAACCGCATCACCGAGTACAGAAAGATGTTCCAGGCCTGGAAGGAGGCCGGGATCGTCACCTACGCGGGATTCATCATGGGGCTCCCCGGCGACACGCCGGCCTCCATCAAGCGCGACGTCGAGATCGTCCAGCGCGAGCTTGCCGTCGACGTCCTCGAATTCACCGTGCTGACGCCGCTACCGGGCTCCGAGGACCACAAGGTTCTCCACGAGAACGGAACCTGGATGGATCCGGACCTCAACAAGTACGACATCGAGAACGTGACGACCGCGCACCCGAAGATGACGGCCGCCGAGTGGCAGCAGACCTACTTCGACGTCTGGGACTGGTACTATACCGACGAGCACGTCGAGCGGCTGATGCGCAGAAACATCGCCTACGGCATCAAGCCGGTGAAGATCTGGCGTGTCGTGCTGCAGATTTACGGGGCGATGAAGTACGAGAACGTGCATCCGCAGCAATGCGGCTATTTCCGCCTGAAGGACCGCAAGGAGCGGCGGCCGGAATTGCCGCGTGTGCCGGCGCTCCTTTTCTATCCGCGCTATGCTTTGGAGACCCTCGTCAAATACGCCCGCTTCGCCGCCTACGGCTGGAAGATCGACCGGATACGCAAGCGGCTTCAAAAAGACCCGGCGAACAAGCTCTACCGCGACCTCGCCACAACGAGGGTTGTCGACGCGGAGGCCGAGCACCTGGAAATGTTCGAGTTGAACGATTCCGCCCGCGCCGCGGTGGATAAGGCAAAGAAGCAGGCCGAGCAGCGCAGGCAGCGCCAAGCGCACGAGCACGACGAGGCGCTGCACATCGAAGCGGCCGAATAGCCCTCCTCAAGATACCCGCCGCTCTCCTGACAGAAGGCTGTCAGGAGCACTTTGGCATTGTTGTCTCCGCCGGCGTCGGCGGAAGAGGAGAGTGCCATGGCGATCAAAGGAAGCTGCCACTGCGGCGCGACGCAGTTCGAAGTGAGCGCTGCGCCACAAAATGTCACGCGCTGCACCTGTTCCTTCTGCTCAAAGCGGGGCGCGCTCTGGGCTTATTATTCTCCGGCCGAGTTCAAGCTCCTGACCGCGCGCGACCGTGTCTCCACCTATCAGTGGAAGTCCCACACGGTCCACCATCACTACTGTGCGATCTGCGGCTGCGGCACCTACAGCGAGAGCCCGGACTGGAGCACGGGGAAGCCCGACTTCGATAACCCGAGGATCGGCGTCAACGCGCGGCTCTTCGACGATTTCGACCTCGATCGAATCGAGGTCGTGACGATCGACGGCAAGAACCTTTGGTAGACCGGATCGAGCTCCAAGCCGTCAGCGGCAACCGTTCGCCTCTTCCGCCTGAACGATGGCGTTGACGTTGTGGCGTTCGATGGTGCTGAGCTTCACCTTCGATTGGTTGCTGACCCAGCAGTCGGAATTGTCGAAGGCCGCGCGCCCGCGGGCAGTCGTGAAGCAATAGCCGTTCTCGTCGAAGATGCGGTTGCGCACGTACCAGAGATTCTCGCAGGACAGCTCCTCGAGATCGTAGACCTTGTAGGAATCGCTGTCGGTGCAGCCGATGTTCTCGAAGCAATCGGCAAAGGCCGGCGCGCTCGCCGCCGACACGGCGATCAGCATTCCGGCGGCGATGCCCGCCTGCACGAAGAAACCACCGACATTCCGCATGGATGCCTCCCAACGCTCCGGATTTCCGGGGTGGGAGAAAGCTAGCACCGAGCCGTTCGGTTGTCGTGAGCAACATGCGAAATGGACTCGGCATGCCGTCTCCTCAGAGCGGGATATTATCGTGTTTCTTCCAGGGGTTAGCCAGATCCTTTGCGCGCAGCAGCCGGAGTGCCCGCGCCACGCGAAGCCGCGTCGAGTGCGGCATGATCACGTCGTCGATGTAGCCGCGTTCGGCCGCGACGAACGGGTTCAGGAACCGCGCCTCGTATTCCTTCGTGTGCATGGCGAGCTTCTCCGCGTCGCCAGCGTCGGCGCGATGCATGAATCTCCGCCGCGCCGCTTCGCGCCCATCACCGCGATCTCGGCGCTCGGCCAGGCGTAGTTGATGTCGCCGCGCAGATGCTTTGAGGCCATCACGTCGTAGGCCCCGCCATAGGCCTTGCGCGTTATCACCGTCACTTTCGGCACGGTCGCCTCGGCATAGGCGAAGAGGAGCTTGGCGCCGTGCTTGATCAGCCCGCCATATTCCTGCGCTGTACCCGGCAGAAAGCCGGGCACGTCGACGAAGGTCAGAAGCGGGATCGAGAAGGCGTCGCAGAAGCGAACGAAGCGTGCAGCCTTGCGCGATGCGTCAGCGTCGAGCACGCCGGCAAGCACCATCGGCTGGTTGGCGACAACGCCGACGGTCCGCCCTTCGATGCGGCCGAAGCCGGTGACGATATTCTTGGCGTGCGCCGCCTGAATCTCGAAGAAGGCGCCCTCGTCCAACGTCTTCTGTATCAGCTCCTTGATGTCGTAGGGCTTGTTGGCGGCGTCCGGGATCAGTGTATCGAGTGACGGCTCGGCACGGTCCCAGGGATCGCTCGTCTCGATCTCCGGCAGCGGCGACTGGTTCGAGAGCGGCAGGAAATCGAAGAGCCGACGGATTCCGAGGAGCGCCTCGACGTCGTTGTCGAAGGCGCCGTCGGCGATCGAGGATTTCACCGTGTGAACCGAGGCGCCGCCGAGCTCTTCCGGCGTCACCGTCTCGTTGGTCACGGTCTTAACGACGTCGGGTCCGGTCACGAACATGTAGCTCGTGCCCTTCACCATGAAGATGAAGTCGGTCATCGCCGGCGAATAGACGTCGCCGCCCGCGCACGGGCCCATGATCACCGAAATCTGCGGGATGACGCCGGAGGCAAGGACGTTGCGCTGAAACACCTCGGCGTAGCCGGCGAGCGAGGCGACGCCCTCCTGGATGCGCGCACCGCCGGCGTCGTAAAGCCCGATGATCGGCGCCCGGTTCCGCAGCGCCATGTCCTGCACCTTCTGGATCTTCTCCGCGTGCGCCTCCGACAGCGAGCCGCCGAACACGGTGAAATCCTTGGCAAAGACGAAGGCCGGGCGGCCGTTGATGGTGCCCCAGCCGGTGACGACGCCGTCGCCGGGGATGCGCCGCTTGGCCATGCCGAACTCGCTCGCCCGGTGCTCGACGAACATGTCGAACTCCTCGAACGAGCCCGTGTCGAGGAGCACATCGAGTCGCTCGCGCGCCGTCAGCTTACCGCGCTTGTGCTGCTGGGCGATGCGCTCCTCGCCACCGCCCTTTCGCGCCTCTTCGCGGCGCCGCTCGAGCTCGTTCAGCACCTCGCGCATGGGAAATCGCCCCGATTCGCCCGCTCCAATGTGAAACGGTGTGATAGCACGCGCCTTCGCGCGACGGTAATCTCCGCCGGCCGACGGGGAGACGGGCATGCAAGGGATTTCGGGGACGACGATCGTGCTTCGCCTGGAGGGGCTGGCGCTCGCGCTTCTATGCGTCTGGCTCTACCACGCCTTCCATCAGCCCTGGTGGGTCTTCGCGGTGCTCTTTCTCGTCCCGGACCTTTCAATGCTCGGCTATCTCGCCGGCCCGCGGACCGGCGCGGCAGTCTACAACGCCGCTCATAGCTGGGTGACGGTCGCTGCACTTTTCTTCGTGGTCTGGTACCGCTTCGGCGAGAGCACCTTTGCGCTCTCGATCCCCTTCATCCTCGGCGCGCATATCGGCGTCGACCGCGTGCTCGGCTTTGGCCTGAAGCACGCCTCAGGCTTCAAGGACACGCATTTGGGAAGGCTCGGAAGAGCCGCCCAACCTTAAACTGTCGTCATGCCGAACTTGATCCGGGCATCCATTCCGTCCCGGTCGCGCCTAGTTCGGCGGTCGGTCACGGAATGGATTGCCGGGCCAAGCCCGGCAATGACGACAATCGAAAAAACGCAGATCACTACCGCATGAGCGCCAGCGCAGCGGCTTTGAAATCCTCGAAGCGCGTGGCGCGGCGCTGCATGGCCTCCGCGTCGGTGCCCCATTTCTCGACATTCCAGTCCTCGTCGACATGCGCCGCGGCCCACGCCGCGTCGAGATGGAGCGCGCCCTCGCCGAGCGCCAGCGCGATCAGCGCCGAGCCTGAAAGCGTCGCCGCAAGACTCAGGCCGGCAAGCCGGAACGCGTCGTCGTGGGCATCAAGCGCGGCGGAAAGCGCGGCAAGCGTCGCATCGGGCTGGGCGACATGCACCATTCCCTCGGCGAGCACGAATCGACCGAAGCGCTTCTCGGCCCAAACGAGTATCGCGTCCCATGCCGCACGCTGGCGCAGAACCAGCCCCTCGGGCTCGCCGGCGCGGTAGCAGATGAGATCGGTCCCAGCATAAGCGAGCACCTCCGCCCGCACCTCGGCGAACCGCGACGCCACGCCGTCGATGGCGCTGTTTGCAAGCCGCGTCACCGGCATTGAAGCCGGATCGATGAATTCCCCCTGCCCCATCCACTCCGCGGCGATCGCCTTCGCGAGGTGCGCATGCGGCACGGCAAACGGGCGACGCGCGGGCGTCATGGCACGTTTCCCGTCGAGGCGAAGGACATATCCCTCCGGCTCGGCCTGCATCGTGGCTGAGGCATAGAAGCGCTTGGGCCGGGCCGGCGCGGTCAGACGCCGCGCGGTTTCCATCGGGTTCGACGCCATCGCCGTCAGCCTTTTGCCTCGCGCAGTGCCTCGCCCGCCTCGTCGCCGCTCCGCTCGTCGAAGCCGAGTACGGCAAAGCTCTGCTGCATGTGCTGCGGCAGCGGCGCGGTCACGTCGAGCGTTCCGCCCTTCGGATGCGGCAACACGATGCGGCGGGCGAGAAGGTGCAGCCGGTTCTGCAGGCCGCCGGGAAGCTCCCAGTTCTCCACGTTGAAATATTTCGGATCGCCGACGATCGGATGCCCGATATGGGCGGCATGCGCGCGGAGCTGATGCGTGCGCCCGGTGATCGGCCGCATGACCAGGAAGGCGATCTTCTGCCCCGCCTGGTCGGCGAGGCGATAGAGCGTGACGGCGTGGTCGGCGCCCTCCCCGTGCTCAGCGATCCGCATTCGCTCCCCGCTCTCATCCTTGGCGAGGAAGGTCGAGATGCGTCCGTTCGCCGGCCGCGGCACGCCGGCTACGAGCGCGAAGTAGAGCTTCAGCGAATCGCGCGCCTTGAAGGCCTGGCCCAGGAAGGCCGCGGCGGAGCGGGTGCGGGCGACGACAAGCACGCCGGCGGTGTCGCGGTCGAGACGATGTACGAGCCGCGGCTTGCGTCCGTGCCGGTCGGTGAAGGCTTCGAGCATCTGATCGATGTGCCGGGTCAGGCCGGAGCCGCCCTGCACGGCGAGCCCGTAGGGTTTGTTGAAGACGATGACGTCGGAATCCTCGTGGAGGATCGTTGCTTCGAGCGTTTCGCGATCGCCGGCCTTGCGGATCGGCGCGGGCTTCGCCGGCCGCGTGTCGCCCGCAGCGAGCGGCGGAACGCGCACCGCCTGGCCGGCGGCGAGCCGCGCCGAGGTCTCGACGCGTGCACCGTCGACCCGCACCTGGCCGGAGCGGATGAGCTTCTGCAAATGGCCGAAGCCGAGGCCGGGATAGTGCAGCTTGAACCAGCGGTCGAGCCGCATTCCCGCCTCGTCGCGGTCGACCTTCTTTGTCTCAACATTCACGGGTCCGGCTCCGCGGGGCTCACGGGCAAGGATTTAAACTCGGCAAGGGCTTTCGTCATCCGCCCGCTGTGGGATTTGCGCGCGACGGGCCATTGACCGCTCCCCGGCCGCCAAATAGGTTCGTTTTCGATGGGGATGGGGTTCCCCCGACAACCGCCGAAGAGGCTGATGACTCCTGCTGCGCCGGGCCGATCGCCCTGCGGCCGCGGGAGATATGGTTCAAGCCCCCGCAAGCCGTTAGGGATTGTCGTCGCCCGCAAGGAAACACGGTTGGGCGAGGCGTCATGAATTCGGCAGTAGTCTATCTCTGGATCGCAATCGGCAGCGCCGTCGGCGGCGCGGCGCGCTACTTCTGCTCGGGCGTCGTGGCGCGGCTGATCGGCGAGACCTTTCCGTGGGGAACACTTGTCGTGAACGTTGTCGGCTCGTTCATCATCGGGTTCGTCGCGGTGCTGACGGCGCCGGACGGGCGCCTTCTCGTCGGCTCGACCACGCGGCTCGGCATCATGGTGGGCTTCTGCGGCGGCTATACGACGTTCTCGTCGTTCAGCATCCAGACGCTCAACCTTCTGAACGACGGGCAATATCTTTACGCCGGCGCGAACACGCTTCTCTCCGTCGTGCTCTGCCTCGCGGCGGTCTGGGCGGGAAGCGCCATCGCCTCGAACATCAACGCTGTCGGATGGGTCTGACAATGCAGGTACCTCGCGACGCCGTTCTCCTGCGCATCTTCCTCGGCGAAGACGACAAGCACGGCAGCCTGCCGCTCTATGAGGCGATCGTCCTGAAGGCCCGCGAGATCGGCCTCGCTGGCGCCACCGTTCTCCGCGGCCCCATGGGCTTCGGTCATTCGAGCCACCTTCACACAGCCAAGATCCTGCGGCTCTCTCAGGATCTTCCCTTCGTGATCGAGATCGTCGACTCGCCGGAGAAGATCGACGCCTTCCTGCCCGCGCTCTCCGAGATGATGGGAAGCGGCCTGGTCACGCTGGAGAAAGTGCAGGTGCTCCAATACGGTGACGAGAAGAACGCCGCCAAGCGCTGAGTTCTCAGACGAGCCCTGCGGCCCCGAGCGCCGCGCCGATCGCCAGGAAAAGGAGCGGGTGGACGCGCGTCAGGTAGACCGCGACGGCGGTCGCGAGCGTGATCGCCACCGCCACGATGCCCGTGTCTGCGGCGCGGGCGAGCAGATAGGCACTCGCCGCCACGAGCCCGAGGGTGATCGGCGCGATGCCTGCCTGAATGGCGATCCGCCAGGGCGCATAGCGGAAGCGGTGCCAGAGGCGCCCGGCGAAGAAGGCGAGCACGCTCGCCGGCCCGATCATAGCCAGCGTCGCGACGAGCGCGCCGGGGAACCCCGCCACATCCCAGCCGATCAGCGTGACGAGGATGGCGTTCGGACCCGGCGCCGCCTGCGCGATCGCGAAGAGGTCGGCGAAGCGCTGGTTGGTCATCCAGCCGTGCACGTCGACGGCCTGGCGGTGCATCTCCGGGATTGCCGCGTTCACCCCGCCGATCGCGAAGACGGAAAGGATCGCGAAATTCAGGAAGAGCGCGGCGAGCGGCGAATCGTCCTCGCTCATGCGGCTTTCCACCAAGCGAAGGCGACGCTGATCGGCGCAAGGATCAAGACAGCGAGGGGAAGCGGGACGCGCATAACCCCAACCGCGACGAAAGTCAGCACGACGAAAAGGAGCGGCACGACCGCCCGCTTCGCGATGAGCGGCTCGAGTATCTTCGCCCCCATCGCGATGATCAGCCCGATCGCGCCCGCGGCGAGCCCGGCAAGGGCGCCGTGAACGCGCGGCACCTCCGCGTAGCGCAGGTAGAGCGCGCCGGCGAGGATCACGACGGCGATCGGTGCGGCCATCAGGCCGACAATCGCGACGACGGCGCCTGGCGGCCCGCGGAAGCGCCCGCCAACGATGACGGCGACGTTGATGATGTTTCCGCCCGGCAGAAACTGGCCGAGCGAGAGCACTTCGGTGAATTCGTCGGCGCTCAGCCAACGGCGCTGCTCGACCAGCATCCGCCGCGACCACGGCAGCACGCCTCCGAAACCCATCACCGCAATCCCCGAAAAAGCGAGGAAGAGGTCGAGGAGGTTCGGCTTGCTGTCGTTCGAGTCGGTGTCGGCGGGAGAGGACATCGGGAGATCGTGCGCCGTATCTATCCGGGCCGGCGGCGGCACTCAATCGAAAGTCGGCACGGCCCTGAGCGCTGCGACATAGTCCTGTGGCAAGTTGTGCGCGACCGCCCCGTCGATAAGCTGCTTCAGATAACGCACGGAGGTCAGCCCCGCATCCGGACGGGACGGGTCCGGCACCGCGATGTAGGTGCGGGCGGAAATCGTCGCAGTGTCTACCAGCACCTCCACGTGGATCAGGTCGTAGCCGTTCTCCGCGTGCCCCTCGGCGATGTGTCCCTCAAAGGGATGCAGACTGGCCCAGTCCTGCAACGTCATGTCGTAGACAACGCCCCAAACCCCGCCCTCTGGATGGGCCTCGATGCTCGCCACCGCATGCTTACGTCGCGGCGACCAGCGCGGAAAATGGAGCCGATAGCCGGCGAGAAACCCGGCCCCACGCGCGCGCGAGCTCGCACAACGCGCCCGCATCTGCGCCGGGTCCATGTTCGAGCCGTAGGCGAAGTAGATCACCTGCGCGCTCGTTCGCGCCTGAGCCGCTCCCATTCCGCCATGCGCTCAGAGATACGCTTCTCGTAGCCGCGCTCGGTCGGCCGGTAGAATTCTTCGCGCGCCATGGCCTCGGGAAAATAGCTCTGGCCGGAGAAGGCTTCTTCGGCATCGTGATCGTATTCGTAGCCGGAGCCGTAGCCCTCGGCCTTCATGAGCTTTGTCGGTGCGTTCAGGATGTGCTTCGGCGGCGGCAGCGAACCATGCTCCTTCGCCGCCCGCTTCGCGCCGCTGAAGGCGGTGTAGAGCGCGTTCGATTTCGGCGCGACGGCGAGATAGACGCAGGCCTCGGCGAGCGCCAGTTCGCCCTCCGGCGTGCCCAGCATGTGGTAGGCCTCCTTCGCGGCGTTCGCCACGACCAGCGCGTTGTGGTCGGCGAGCCCGATATCCTCCACCGCCATGCGGATCATGCGGCGGGCGAGATACATCGGATCTTCGCCGGCATCGAGCATGCGGGCGAGATAATAGAGCGCCGCCTGCGGGTCGGAGCCGCGCACCGATTTATGCAGCGCCGAGATGAGGTTGTAGTGTCCGTCCTGGCTCTTGTCGTAGATCGGCGCGCGCCGCTGCACGATCTCCATGAGCCGCGCCGCGTCAAAAATCTCGCCCTCGCGCGCGGCGCGCCACACCTCCTCGGCAAGCGTCAGCACGGCGCGGCCGTCGCCGTCGGCAAGGCGGATGAGCACCCCGCGCGCCTCGTCGTCGAGCGGCAGCTTGCGGCCTTCCTTCTCCTCCGCGCGGAGAACGATCTTCTCGAGCGCCTCGGCATCGAGCGGCTTGAAGACGAGGACGCGGGCGCGGGAAAGAAGCGCGGCGTTGAGCTCAAACGACGGGTTCTCGGTGGTCGCGCCGATAAGCGTGACCGTGCCGTCCTCCATGACGGGCAGGAAGGAATCCTGCTGCGCGCGGTTGAAGCGATGGATCTCGTCGACGAAGAGAAGCGTCCCCTTCCCTACCTCACGTTTGGCACGCGCCTCCTCGAAGATCTTCTTCAGTTCCGCAACGCCGGAATGGATGGCGGAAATCTGCTGGAACTCGAGGTCCGTCTCCTTAGCGAGGAGCCGTGCCACCGTCGTCTTGCCGGTTCCCGGCGGCCCCCAGAAGACGAGCGAGCCGAGCGAGCGCGTGGCGAGCATGCGCGTCAACGCCCCGTCCGGTCCGATCAACGCGTCCTGCCCAACGATTTCGGAAAGCAAGCGCGGCCGCAGCCGGTCGGCAAGCGGGCGCGGAGCGTCGCGGTCGAGACCCGACGCCTCGAACAGGCTTTTCGTGCTCTTGCCGCGGCTCACGCTCGCCCTGTCTCAGCCCCCGATGACGAGATTGGAGACACGGCCGTCGCGGCTGAACTTGATCCGCCAGAGCCGGCTGTCCACCTCGACGAGCTTCGCAAGCTGCTCCGCGGTCGTCACGTCCTCGCCCTGCGCGCCGAGCACGACGTCGCCCTTTTGAAAGCCCATGCGCGCGGCCGGCGACATCGGCTCGACGTCGACGATGACGGCACCCTGTTCGGCCCCGCGGATGCGCATGCGGTCGGCAAGCGACGCATTCAAGTCGGCGACGACAGCACCGGTAAGCGGGCTGCGCCCCCCGATCAGCATCAGGTCGGATTCGCTGAGCTGCGGCTCCGCTTCCGCGACGACGTTGATGGCGCTTTCCCGGCCGTCGCGCCACACTGACAACGCCACCGAACTGCCGATGCCGGCAACGGCAATCCGATAGTCGAAAGACGCCGCATCCGCGACCTCGCGCCCGCCAGCCTTCAGGACCAGGTCGCCGACCTTGATGCCGGCTTTTTCGGCGGGCGACTTCGGGTCGACACGCGTGACGAGCGCGCCGCGTGGGGTCGAAAGCCCGAGCGACGACGCGATCTCCGGCGTAATGTCTTGACAGGCCACGCCGATCCACGGTCGCGCGATCGACTTCGAGCCGGCGACCGCCTGCTGAACAACGGTGCGCACCATGTCGGAGGGGATGGCGAAGCCGATGCCGATCGAGCCGCCGGTGCGCGAATAGATCGCCGTGTTGATGCCGACCACCTTGCCGTCCATGTCGACAAGCGGCCCGCCGGAATTGCCGGGATTGATGGCGGCGTCGGTCTGGATGAAGAAGCCGAAATCGTTGATGCCGACGTTGGTGCGCGCGACGGCGGAGACGATGCCGCTCGTGACCGTCTGGCCGACGCCGAAGGGGTCGCCGACGGCAAGCACGAGGTCACCCACTTCAAGCGCGTCGGAATTGCCGAATTCGAGAACCGGGAGATCGCTGGCGTTCGTGATCTTAAGGATGGCGATATCGGTGCGCTCGTCCTTGACGAGAACCGTCGCCGGAAGCTCGCGCCCGTCGGAGAGCGCCACCTTGATGTCGGTCGCGTCGCCGACGACGTGGTTGTTGGTGACGATGACGCCGCTCGGGTCGACGATGACGCCGGAGCCGAGCGATAGGCGCTGGCGCTCCTGCGGCCCACCGAAAACCCCGCCGCCGAAGAAGCGCTCGAAGAAGGGATCGCCTTCGAAGGGCGAGCGCACCTGAACTTGCGACGTGGCGTAGACATTGACCACGGCCGGCGCGACGCGCTTCACGATCGGCGCAAAGGAAAGCCGGATCGTCTCGCGGCTATCCGGTACGGCGGTCTGCGGCGCTGCCTGGCCGGCGACCGTCTCGGTTTGGGGCGCAGGGCCCTGGACGGCGGGTGCCGCGACCGGAGCAGCGTCCGCCTGGGCGCCGGCGAACGCGGTCTTAAGCTCATGTCTTTGCGGCAGCAAAAACGCGGCGCCGGCAATTGCGGCGATCGCCAGAGTTGTGACGAGGCCGATGCTTCGTCGCATCCTCTTCCTCCCAGAGATTCGGCGCCTCCCCAAGCCCAACCGAGATAGGCGGGACGGAGCGGAACGGCAAGACGGCCTTTGAACGCGGCGCCCGCTCAGAGGGCTCTAAAGGCGGCCGAAGCCGCCTTCTTCAGTCCGGGCGAGCCCGCCGGTGGCGAAGGAACAGGTAATGCGCTCACGGAAGCGTTGACGTGAGTCAAACCGGCCGAGGCTCACGCCTTTGCCGCAGTGAAGATGTTGACGCGCGCCGGAATACGGATTCCGTCGTCGACGACATATTTGCCGAGCGCTTCTGCGATCCGCCGGCCGATCTCGGCCGTATCCTCCGGGCCGCCTTCGAACAGGCGCAGGATGCGGGCGGCGGGGCCGACCACGATCGCAAGATCGACAACGGCGGTGAGGCCGCCGGGATGGAACAGGTCAACGTCTTCCGTGCTCGCTGCGCAGTCGGCAAAGCCAGCATTCCTCAGGATGTCCAAGACGTAGTCGGTCTCCGCGAAGGCGAGCGCGCCGGGAGCGCGCGGCTCGGCAGGCGGCGGTCTTCCGAGCACGGACGCTGCGGCCTCCGCCGGCAGGGTGAACCAGGGGTTCGCCGCCGCCTCCGCCCAGGTGGCGAGCACCATGCGCCCGCCGGGGCGCAGAGCCGAAAGAAGGTTACGGTAAGCGGCGACGGGGTCGGCGAAAAACATTGCGCCGAAGCGCGACACCAAGAGGTCGAAGGCCCCGGGCTCGAAGGCATGCGTCTGCGCGTCCGCCAGTAGAAATTCGACGTGCTTAAGGCCGGCTTCCTGTCTTCGCTTCTCGGCGCGGTCGAGCAACGCGCGCGATATGTCGACGCCGAGGATCGAACCATCCGGCACGACCGCTGGCGCAAACGCGAGGCTTGTCGCGCCGGCGCCGCAGCCGAGATCGAGCACGCACTCGCCGTTTGCCGGTCCGGCAACCGCAAGCACCCGCTCGCTAACGTCTCGAAGCATATTGTCGAGGCTCTCTTGGAAGAGTGCCCAAGTCTGGCCGACGTCGGAGTTCCAGTAGGACTCCTGCGCCGCATTTGCGCCGCCTGACGCGGTCTCGGACATCGATCTCTCTCCCGTCGCTTTGCAGGCTACAGGCTAGGCGGTCGGTGGGCCTGAATCCAACAAGCAAGGGTGCTTACGCCGCGATTACCCACCTCCCGCTCGTCGGTCTCGCGGCGGGGTCGACGGCAGAAAGAATATCCTACAAGAATGTTTCTACCCATGCCGAGCGCGATGGGAAGGGAGGCGACATGGCGGATTGGGAGGTCCGGCTCGACCAGGTGATGGATGAAGCGATCGCCGCCAACAGGATCGTCGGCGGCGTTTTGCTCGTGCGACGGCGCGGTGAGCTTGTCTATCGGCGCGCGGCCGGACTGGCCGATCGGGAAGCCGGACGCGCCATACAGGAGGACACGATCTTCCGCCTCGCATCCATCACCAAGCCCCTGGTCGCTGCGACCGCGCTCGCCCTGATCGAGCGGGGCACGCTCTCGTTCGAGCAGCACGTCGACGAATGGCTTCCGGGCTTTCGCCCGAGGCTCAGCGACGGCCGCGCGCCGGACATCACTATCCGCCACCTGCTCACACATACCGCGGGCTTCGGTTACCCAACGGGTGAGCCGAACGATCCCTATGTCGAAGCGAAGATCTCCAGCGGCCTCGACGCACCTGGCCTCGGCATGGAGGAGAACCTCCGCCGCCTTGCGACGGCACCGCTCTTCTTCGCGCCCGGCAGTGCGTGGCGCTACGGCGTCAATCTCGACGTGCTCGGCGCCGTCATCGCAAAAGCCCATGGGGCGACGCTGGGCGAGGCCGTCTCCGCCTACGTCACCGGCCCGCTCGGCATGGTCGATACCGCGTTCGCCGTCACCGATCGCGGCCGGCTGTCGGCCGCCTATGCCGACAGCGAGTCCGGAGCGGTGCTGATGGGCGATCCGCACGCGATCACGTTCGGTCCGGGCACCGGCATGCGCTTCTCGCCCTCGCGGATATTCCGGCCCGATTCGTTCCAGTCGGGGGGAGCGGGCATGGCCGGCACTGCTCCGGACTTCATGCGCTTCCTCGAAGCAATCGAAACCGGCGGCGCGCCGATCCTGAAGCAGGAGACGGTCGACTTCGCGCTGAAGAACCAGGTAGGCGCGCTGCGCGAGCCAGTGGAGCCCGGAAACGGCTTCGGGCTCATCTCAGGCATCGTGACCGACCCCGCGAAGGCCGGCCAGCCGTATTCTCCTGGAACGGCACGCTGGGGCGGCGTTTACGGGCACGCCTGGTTCCTCGACCGGACAGCCGGCCTCGCGGTCATCAGCATGACCAATGCCGCGGTCGAGGGCTGCCTGGGCCGCTACCGCGACGACATCGTCGACGCGATCTACGGCTGACGAAAAAGGCGGCCGTGGGCCGCCTTTGATCTTGCGAAAATCGCCGTCCGGCTTCTTACGCCGCGGCTTCCTCGCTCTCGGTCTCCGCCGCCTCGCGACGCGCGCGGTCGGCAGCGCCCTTCGCCTCCGTGTCGCGGTCGACGAACTCGATCACCGCGACCGGCGCGTTGTCGCCGTGGCGGAAGCCCGCCTTAAGCACGCGCGTGTAGCCGCCGTTCCGCTCCTTGTAGCGGGGGCCGATCGTCTCGAAGAGCTTCTTGACCATCGCCTCGTCGCGCATGCGCGCCATCGCCAGACGGCGCGCGGCAAGGTCACCCTTCTTGGCCAACGTGACGAGCTTCTCAACGACCGGGCGAAGCTCCTTCGCCTTCGGCAGCGTGGTGACGATCTGCTCGTGCTCGATCAGCGATGCCGCCATGTTGGCGAACATCGCCGTGCGGTGGCTCGAAGTGCGGTTCAGCTTGCGGCCCGCTTTGCCGTGGCGCATCGCCCTATCTCCCAAAAACCCGGCGCCGCGCGCGGGGAAAAACTCAATACTGGTCTTCGAAGCGCTTGGCGAGGTCCTCGATGTTGTCAGGCGGCCAGTTCGGCACTTCCATGCCGAGATGAAGCCCCATCGAGGCCAACACTTCCTTGATCTCGTTCAGCGACTTCCGCCCGAAATTCGGAGTGCGGAGCATCTCCGCCTCGGTCTTCTGGATGAGGTCGCCGATATAGACGATGTTGTCGTTCTTCAGACAGTTCGCCGAGCGGACGGAAAGCTCCAGCTCGTCGACCTTCTTCAGGAGCGCCGGGTTGAAGGCAAGCTCCGGCGTGGACTCCTCGGCGACCTCCTTCTTCGGCTCCTCGAAGGAGACGAAGATCGAGAGCTGGTCCTGCAGGATGCGCGCCGCGTAGGCGACTGCGTCGTCCGGCGTGACCGAGCCGTCCGTCTCGATCGAAAGCGTGAGCTTATCGTAGTCGAGCACCTGGCCCTCGCGGGTGTTCTCCACGCGGTAGGAGACCTTCTTCACCGGCGAGTAGAGGCTGTCGACCGGGATCAGGCCGATCGGTGCGTCTTCCGGACGGTTGCGCTCGGCCGCAACGTAGCCCTTGCCGCCGCTGACGGTGAGCTCCATGCGGATATCGGCGCCCTCGTCGAGCGTGCAGATGACGTGCTCGGGGTTCAGGATCTCGATGTCGCCGACGGTCTGGATGTCGCCGGCGGTCACCTGGCCCGGCCCCGTCTTGCGCAAGGTCATGCGCTTCGGGCCCTCGCCGTCCATCTTCACGGCGATTTCCTTGATGTTGAGGACAATGTCGGTCACGTCCTCACGCACGCCCGCGATCGAGGAGAATTCGTGCAGCACGCCGTCGATCTGCACGCTGGTCACCGCCGCGCCCTGCAGCGACGAGAGGAGCACGCGCCGAAGCGCGTTGCCGAGCGTCAGGCCGAACCCCCGCTCCAGCGGCTCCGCCACCATCGTGGCGACGCGACGCCGGTCCGAACCAAGCTTCACGTCGAGCTTGTTCGGTTTAATGAGGTCCTGCCAGTTCTTCTGGATAACCATCGTGCCTCTCAAGGATTGGACACCGCCTGAAAAGCGGCCCGCGCGCCGCCCGGCGGCGCGCTATTGTTCGTTACTCAAACGCGCCGGCGTTTCGGCGGCCGGCAGCCGTTATGCGGGATCGGAGTCACGTCACGGATCGTCGTGATCGTGAAGCCGGCCGCCTGCAGCGCCCTCAGCGCCGATTCGCGACCGGAGCCGGGCCCGGAAACTTCCACCTCGAGCGTTCGCACCCCGTGATCCTGCGCCTTGCGCGCCGCCGTCTCCGCGGCGATCTGCGCAGCGTAAGGGGTCGACTTGCGCGACCCCTTGAAGCCCATGGCCCCCGCCGAAGACCAGGCGATCGTATTGCCCTGAACGTCGGTGATGGTGATCATGGTGTTGTTGAATGTCGAAGCCACGTGGGCGATGCCCGACGTGATGTTTTTGCGTTCGCGCTTGCGGATGCGCGTTGCCTCTTTGCCCATCGTCTCGTTGGTCCTTGTCGGAAATTACTTCTTCTTGCCGGCGATCGGCTTCGCGGGTCCCTTGCGGGTGCGCGCATTGGTGTGCGTACGCTGGCCGCGAACCGGCAGGCCGCGGCGGTGGCGGAGCCCCCGGTAGCAGCCGAGGTCCATGAGCCGCTTGATGTTCATCGCGACCTCGCGGCGGAGATCGCCTTCCACCATGTAGTCGCGGTCGATCGCTTCGCGGATCTGGAGCACCTCCGAATCCGACAGCTCGTTGACGCGCCGCGAGTCCGGGATGTTCACCTTCTGGATGATCTCCCGAGCCTTGGTCGACCCGATTCCGTGGATGTATTGAAGCGCGATCACGACGCGTTTGTTCGTCGGAATGTTGACGCCTGCAATGCGTGCCAAGTTCTGCTCCCTTTGCCGCGCCCGCCCGGCGCCATCGCCAACCCGGCCGGAAACGCAAAAAGGCCGGTCCCGGACTGCTCTTAAGTCCCGGCACCGCTCCAAACTTTCTAGGATTGGTGCCGTTATTTAGTGTTTCGTCCGCTTCCCGTCAACTGCCTCCGGCCGCCGAATTGGCCGGTAAAGCCGCGGCAATCGCGCGCGTCACGGCGTCGATTTCGGCCATACCGTCGACGCTCTTGAGGTTG
Organism: uncultured Alphaproteobacteria bacterium; assembly: GCA_963720705.1. Lineage (GTDB taxonomy): Bacteria > Pseudomonadota > Alphaproteobacteria > Rhizobiales > Afifellaceae > DASWJZ01. Next base: position 593,080 of record CAVRGJ010000002.1, on the reverse strand, counting down.
CCGGTCGCCCCGTAATAGTCGATCAGCGGCGCGGTCTGCTCCCGGTAGGCGCCGAGCCTTATTTTGAAGGACTCAGGGTTGTCGTCGGCGCGCACCGGCTCGCCCCGCCTTTGCATGTCCTTGAGCCGCTTTGCGATCCGGTCGAGCAGGATGCCCTCGTCGACCTTCAATTCGACCACCGCGTCAAGCTTCAGCCCCCGCTCGGCGAGAAGCGCATCGAGCTCCTCCGCCTGCTTCACGGTGCGCGGGAAGCCATCGAGCACGAAGCCGCGGACGGCGTCGGGCGCGTCCATGCGCTCCGCGATGATGCCGACGACCACTTCGTCGGGGACGAGCTCGCCGCGCGCCATGATGTCCTGCGCCCGCTTCCCGATCGGCGTTCCGGCCTTGATTGCGGCGCGCAGCATGTCGCCGGTCGAAAGCTGGACGATGCCGTGCTTCTCGACGAGCCGCTGCGACTGCGTGCCTTTGCCTGCCCCGGGCGGTCCGAGGAGGATCACCCTCATCGGCGCCGGCCTCTGAGCTTCGACTTCTTGACCAGGCCCTCATATTGATGGGCGAGAAGGTGGCCCTGCACCTGCTGCACGGTGTCCATGGTGACGTTGACCACGATCAGAAGCGAGGTGCCGCCGAAATAGAACGGGATGCCGACCCGCGTGATCAGCGCCTCGGGCAGTAGGCAGACGACGACGAGGTAGATGGCGCCGAGCGCGGTGACGCGGGTCAGCACGTAGTCGATGTAGTCGGCCGTGCGCTGCCCGGGTCGGATGCCGGGTATGAAGCCGCCGTGCTTCTTCAGTTGGTCGGCCGTATCCTTCGGATTGAAGACGACGGCCGTATAGAAGAAGGCGAAGAACACGATCATCGCGCCGTAAAGCAGCATGTGCAGCGGCTGGCCGTTGCCAAGCAGTGCCGTCACGGTGGTGAGCCAACCCGGCCCTCGCCCGGCGGAGAAGTTGGCGATCGTGATCGGGAGCAAGAGCAGCGAAGACGCGAAGATCGGCGGAATGACGCCGGACGTGTTGAGCTTCAACGGCAGATGCGAGGAATCGCCCTGGAACATGCGATTGCCGATCTGCCGCTTCGGATACTGGATCAGGAGCCTTCGCTGCGCCCGCTCGACGAAGACGATGGCGGTAACGACGACGATCGCGAGCGCGGCGACGAAGAGGATGATCGGCGTCGACAGCGCGCCCTGCCGGCCGAGCTCGAGCGTTCCGGCGAGCGCGTGCGGGATGTTCGCCACGATGCCGGAGAAGATGATGAGCGAAATACCGTTGCCGATGCCGCGCGCCGTGATCTGCTCGCCGAGCCACATCAGGAACATGGTGCCGCCGGTCAGCGTGACGACCGAGCTTATGCGGAAGAACCAGCCCGGGTCGACTACGATGTTCGACGAGCCTTCGAGCCCGACGGCAATGCCGTAGGACTGGAACATCGCGAGGACCACCGTCAGGTAGCGGGTGTACTGGTTGATGACCTTGCGGCCCTGTTCGCCTTCCTTCTTCAACTGCTCGAGCTGTGGGACGACCGCAGTCATCAACTGAAGGATGATGGAGGCGGAGATGTAGGGCATGATGCCGAGGGCGAAGATCGCCATCCGCTTCACCGCCCCGCCGGAGAACATGTTGAACATTCCCAGGATGCCCTGGGACTGCTGCTCGAAGGCCTGGGTCAGCGCATCGAGGTTGATGCCGGGAAGCGGCAAGTAGGTGCCGAGCCTGTAGACGAGGAGCGCGCCGAGCGTGAACCAGATGCGCTTCTTCAGCTCCTCCGCCTTGGAGAAGGCGGCGAAGTTCAGGTTGGCGGCAAGCTGTTCGGCTGCTGAGGCCATGGTCGCTCCTTAAAGCCCCCGCTCAGACCCCCCCTCGGTCAGGCGCCGGCTTCCGCCGGTTCCGCCGTCTTGGGGAGCGTGACGGTTCCGCCCGCTTTCTCCACCGCTGCGATCGCCGGGCGGGAGGCCCCGGCGACGTTGAACAGAAGCTTCGCCTTCGGGGCGGCGCCGCCGAGAAGCCGCACGCCGTCCTTTGGGCGCCTGATGATACCGGCTGCCTTGAGCGCCTCCGCGTCGATCGTCTTGCCGGCATCGAGCTTGCCCGCCTCGATCGCCGCGGCGATGCGGTCGAGACCGACCTCGACATAGACCTTGCGGAATATATTGGTGAAGCCGCGCTTCGGCAGGCGGCGATGCAGCGGCATCTGGCCGCCCTCGAAGCCCTTGATGGCAACGCCGGAGCGCGCGGTCTGGCCCTTGCCACCGCGCCCGCCCGTCTTGCCGCTGCCCGAGCCGATGCCGCGGCCGATCCGCTTGCGGTTCTTCGTGGCGCCGGGCCGATCGGAAAGTTCGTTGAGCTTCATTGGGTTAAGTCCCGCACTCTGAAACGGTTTCTCAGCGCTCCTCGACGACGCGCACAAGGTGATCGACCTTGGCGATCATGCCGCGCGTCGCCGCGTTGTCCTTGAGCGTCGAGCGGCGATGCAGCCGGTTCAGTCCGAGCCCGATCAGCGTCGCGCGCTGGTCGAAGCGGCGGCGGATCGGGCTGCCGATCTGCTCAACGATAATGGTCTTGCCGGCCATGGCGCCTACCTCAGCCTTCCGCTGCCGCAGCAGCGGCGGCGGCATCGGCGTCGCGACGGCGCGCCTGCAGCGCCGACACCTTGATGCCGCGGCGCGCGGCGACCCCGCGCGGGCTGTCTTCGTGCTTCAGCGCATCGAACGTCGCGCGCACCATGTTGTAGGGGTTGGAAGTCCCCATCGACTTCGCCACGACATCCTTGATGCCGAGCGTCTCGAAGACGGCGCGCATCGGGCCGCCGGCGATGATGCCGGTTCCGGGCTCCGCGGCGCGCAGGATCACCTTGCCCGCGCCGTGGCGCCCGGAGACATCGTGATGCAGCGTGCGGCCTTCGCGGAGCGGCACGCGGATAAGCCCACGTTTCGCCGCCTCGGTCGCCTTGCGGATCGCCTCCGGCACTTCGCGCGCCTTGCCGTGGCCGAAGCCGACCCGGCCGCGCTGGTCCCCGACCACGACGAGGGCCGCAAAACCGAAGCGGCGGCCGCCCTTCACCACTTTGGCGACGCGGTTGATGTGAACGAGCTTGTCGACGAATTCGCTATCGCGCTCTTCGCCGCGATCCCTGTCCCTGCCGCGTTCCCGCCGGCGTCCGTGCTCTGACATGTCTGTCCGTCCGTTCCTCGATATGTGCTCGCGCCCCTCGCTCGCGCGAGGTCAGAATTCTAGTCCGCCCTCGCGGGCGGCGTCGGCCAGCGCCTTCACGCGGCCATGATAGATATAGGAGCCGCGGTCGAAGACGACCTTGTCGACGCCGGCGGCCTTGGCGCGCTCGGCGACAAGCTTGCCGACTTCCGCGGCGGCCGCCTTGTCGGCGCCGGTCTTGAGCTTCTCGCGTAGCGGCTTCTCAAGGCTTGAGGCCGCGGCGACAGTGTGCCCGCGCACGTCGTCGATGACCTGCGCGTAGATGTGCGAGGAGGAGCGGAAGACCGAAAGGCGCGGACGTTTGCCGCCGCCCATCTTCTTCAGCGTCTTGCGCACGCGCACCGCGCGGCGCGCCGCTCCAGGTTTCTTCGTTGGCATGTCCCGACCTACTTCTTCTTGCCTTCCTTGCGGAAGACGTATTCGCCGACATATTTCACGCCCTTGCCCTTGTAGGGCTCCGGCGGGCGCCAGCGGCGGATCTCCGCCGCTACCTGGCCGACCTTCTGCTTGTCGATGCCGCTGACGACGATCTCCGTCGGCTTCGGCGTCTCGATCTTGATCCCCTCGGGAATCGGAAACTTCACGTCGTGGCTATAGCCGAGCGCGAGGTTCAGGTTCTTGCCTTCCACTTGCGCGCGGTAGCCGACGCCGCTGATCTCAAGCCGCTCTTCGAATCCCTCGGTCACGCCGACGAAGATGTTCTGCACCAGAGTGCGCGACAGGCCCCAGAGCGAGCGCGCCACCTTCGTCTGGTCGCGCGGCTCGACCTTGACGCCCGAATCCGTCATCGCGACGGAGACCTGATCGACGAGCGCGACCGCGAGCTGACCCTTCGGCCCCTTCGCGTTCACAGTCTGGCCCTCGACGTTCGCCGTCACGCCTTTCGGCACCGGCACCGGTTTCTTGCCAATTCGCGACATCGTCCTACCCGTTCCCTTTGCCGCCGCCGCTAGAACACGCGGCAGAGCACTTCGCCGCCGACATTCTGTTGCCGCGCTTCGTGGTCGCTCATCACGCCCTTCGGCGTCGACAGGATCGACACGCCGAGCCCGTCGGCGACGCGCGGAATGCTCTTCACCGAGGAATAGACGCGGCGGCCCGGCTTCGACACGCGCACGATCTCGCGGATCACCGGCTGGCCGTCGGAATATTTCAGCTCGATTTGGTACTCCGCCTTGCCGTTCAGCGCGACCTCTGAATAGCCGCGGATATAACCCTCGCTCTGCAGCACGTCGAGGACGCGCGCACGCAGCGACGAAGCCGGCGTCGACACGGTCGCCCGCTTTCTCATCTGCGCGTTCCGGATGCGGGTCAGCATGTCGCCGAGCGGATCGTTCATCAGCATCTTTTGTTCCTCACCAGCTCGACTTCACCATGCCAGGGACCCTGCCCTCATTGCTCATCTGCCGAAGCGCAATGCGGCTCATCTTGAGCTTGCGGTAGTAGCCGCGCGGGCGGCCGGTGACCTCGCAGCGGTTCCTGACCCGCGTCGGCGAGGAGTTGCGTGGCAGCTCGGCGAGCTTCAGCCGCGCGGCGAAGCGATCCTGATCGCTCAGATTCGGATCGGCCGACTCCGCCTTCAGCTTCGCCCGCTTGGCGGCGTACTGCTTCGCCAGCCGCATGCGCCGCTTGTTCTTCTCGATCGCGCTCGTTTTCGCCATCGTTCAAACCTCGTTTCGTTCGGTCACTGCCGGAACGGGAAATTCATCGCGCCGAGCAACGCCTGCGCTTCCTCGTCGGTCTCGGCCGTCGTACAGATCACCACGTCCATGCCCCACACCTGATCGACCTTGTCGTAGTTGATCTCGGGGAAGACGATGTGCTCCTTGATGCCGAGCGCATAATTGCCCCGGCCGTCAAAGCTCTTCGCGCTCAACCCGCGGAAGTCACGCACGCGCGGCAGCGCCACCGTCACCAGCCGGTCGAGAAACTCGAACATGCGCGTTTTCCGCAGCGTCACCTTGGCGCCGATCGGCATGCCCTCGCGCACCTTGAAGGTGGCGATCGACTTCCTGGCGCGCGTGATCACCGGCTTCTGGCCGGCGATCATTGCAAGGTCGTCGGCTGCGATCTGCGCCTTCTTGGTGTCGCCGGTCAATTCGCCGACGCCCATGTTGAGCACGATCTTGTCGATGCGCGGCACGGCGTGCGGGTTCTGGTAGCCGAACTGCTCTCGGAGCTTCGGCACCACGACCTCGCGATAATGCTTCTGCAGCCGCGGCTCGTAGTCCGAGCCGTTTGCGGCCTTCTCGGCCTCAGCCATTGATGGTCTCTCCCGAGCTCTTGGCGAAACGAACCTTGCGGCCGTCCGCCAACATCTTGAATCCGACCTTGGTCGGCTTTCCCGTCGTCGGATCGGCGAGGGCGACGTTGGACAAATGGATCGGTGCCTCCTTGCGGATGATGCCGCCCTCCTGCGCCGCCGTCTGGCGCTGGTGGCGTGACACCATGTTGACCCCGCGCACGAGCGCCCGGTTCTCCTTCGGCATCACCTTAATCACCTCGCCGGAGCGTCCCTTGTCGCGCCCGGTGATGACGACGACCTTGTCGCCCTTTCTGATCCGCGCGGCCATCAAAGCACCTCCGGCGCGAGCGAGATGATCTTCATGTGGTTCTTGGCTCTCAGCTCGCGCGGCACCGGGCCGAAGATGCGGGTGCCGACCGGCTCCGCCTTGTTGTCGATCAGGACGGCCGCGTTGCGGTCGAAGCGGATGACGCTCCCGTCTGGACGGCGAATGTCCTTCGCCGTTCTGACCACAACCGCCTTCATCACGTCGCCCTTCTTCACCCGCCCGCGCGGGATCGCTTCCTTCACCGACACCACGATGATGTCGCCGACATGCGCGTATTTGCGCTTCGAGCCGCCCAGCACCTTGATGCACTGCACCCGGCGCGCGCCGGAATTGTCCGCGACATCGAGGTTCGTCTGCATTTGGATCATTGCGCGACGTCCTTCTTCTTAACGCGCGGACAGGCCAGGCCTGCCGCCATTCGTCCTCGTTCAGCCGGCCGCCGCGGCGCCTTCGGCGCCGACCACGACCCAGCGCTTGGTCTTGGAGATCGGCTTCGATTCCTCGATCGTCACCCGGTCGCCGACCTTGAACTTGTTCTCCGGATCGTGCGCCTGATACTTCTTCGTGCGCCGTATCGTCTTCTTCAGGATCGGATGCGTGAAGCGCCGCTCGACATTGACCACCACGGTCTTGTCGGCCTTGTCGCTGACCACGACACCCATGAGCAATCTCTTCGGCATTCGCCTCTCCTCAGCCCTTCGCCTCGGCCGCGCGCTTCTGCGCGGCGACCGTCTTGATGCGGGCGATGTCGCGACGCACCTGGCGGATACGCGCAGTCTTCTCCAATTGTCCCGTCGCCGCCTGGAAGCGCAGGTTGAACTGCTCCTTCTTCAGGCTCGCGAGGCTGTCGCTGAGCTCGTCGAGCGACTTCGTGCGGATGTCTTCAGCCTTCATCACCCTCACTCCGCGATACGCGAGACGACGCGGGTGCGGATCGGCAGCTTCGCCGCGCCGAGCCGCAGCGCCTCGCGCGCCGTCTCTTCGTTGACGCCGTCGATCTCGAACATGATGCGGCCGGGGTGCACCCGCACCACCCAGAGCTCCGGCGCGCCCTTGCCCTTGCCCATGCGCACCTCGGTCGGCTTCTTCGACACCGGCACGTCGGGAAAGATGCATATCCAGACACGGCCCGAGCGCTTCATCTGGCGCGTAATGGCGCGCCGCGCCGCCTCGATCTGGCGCGCGGTGACGCGCTCCGGCTCAAGCGCCTTCAGCCCGTACTGACCGAAGTTCAGAATCGTCCCGCCCTTGGAGGTGCCGTGAATACGGCCCTTGTGCGCCTTGCGGAACTTGGTGCGGTTCGGTTGCAACATCGTTCTGTTCTTTCAAAATCCCCGTAGGCCCGCGTCAGGCGGCGTGCCCGCTGCGCCGCGTCGATTCGGTCCCCTCAAGCGCCCGCTTCTCCGAGCCGAACGGGTCATGCTCGAGAATCTCGCCCTTGAAGATCCAGACCTTCACGCCGATCGTGCCGTAGGCGGTGTGCGCGGTCGCTTGGCCGTAGTCGATGTCGGCGCGCAACGTGTGGAGCGGCACCCGCCCCTCGCGATACCATTCGCTGCGGGCGATTTCGGCGCCGCCGAGCCGCCCGCCGCAGCTGATGCGGATGCCCTGCGCGCCGAGCCGCATCGCCGATTGCACCGCGCGCTTCATGGCGCGACGGAACGCGACGCGGCGCTCAAGCTGCTGCGCGATCGACTGGGCGACGAGATGCGCGTCGATCTCGGGCTTCCGCACCTCGACGATGTTGATGTGCACCTCGGAGGTCGTCATCGAAGCGACCTTGCGGCGAAGCTTCTCGATGTCGGCGCCCTTCTTGCCGATGACGATGCCCGGCCGCGCGGTGTGGATGGTGACCCGGCACTTCTTGTGCGGGCGCTCCACGATGACGCGCGAGACCGCCGCCTGCTTCAGGTCTTCCATCAGCGCGTCGCGGATGCGGACGTCCTCGTGCAGGAGGGTGCCGTATTCGGTCTTGTTGGCGAACCAGCGGGAATCCCAGGTCTTGTTGATCCCGAGGCGGAGCCCGATCGGATTGACTTTCTGTCCCATGACTTGCCTCAGGCGCTTTCTTCGACTTCGCGGACGACGACCGTCAGGTTGGAAAACGGCTTCTGGATGCCTGCCACGCGACCGCGGGCGCGCGGATTGAAACGCTTCATCACCAGTGCTTTGCCGACATGCGCCTCGGCGACGACGAGGTTGTCGACGTCGAGCTGATGGTTGTTCTCAGCGTTCGCGATCGCGCTCTGCAGCGTCTTCCTGACCTGCCCGGCGATGCGCTTCTGCGAAAACTCAAGATCGGCGAGCGCAATCGCGACCTTCTTGCCGCGGATCAGCTGAGCGACGAGGTTGAGCTTGCGCGGGCTCGTGCGCACCATGCGCAGCACCGCCTGTGCCTCGTTGTCCTTGAGCGTGCGCGAACGCTTCGGCTTGCCCATGCCTATTCCCTCTTCGCCTTGCGGTCGCCAGAGTGGCCGTGAAACGACCGCGTCGGCGCGAACTCGCCGAACTTGTGGCCGATCATGTCTTCGGAGACGGAGACCGGGATGTGCTTGTGGCCGTTGTAGACGCCGAAGGTCAGGCCCACGAATTGCGGGAGGACCGTGGAGCGCCGGCTCCAGATCTTGATCACGTCGTTGCGACCGGAGTCGCGCGCCTTCTCCGCCTTCTTCAGAAGGTAGCCGTCGAAGAACGGGCCTTTCCAAACTGAACGTGCCACGTCTCTCTCCTAAAACCTGCCTCAGCGTCCCTTGCGGGCATGCCGCGAGCGCAGGATGTATTTCGTCGTTGCCTTGTTGGTGCGGGTCTTCTTGCCCTTGGTCGGCTTGCCCCACGGGCTTACCGGGTGCCGGCCGCCCGAAGTGCGGCCTTCGCCGCCGCCATGCGGGTGGTCGACCGGGTTCATGGCGACGCCGCGCACGGACGGCCGCCAGCCGAGCCAACGGTTACGCCCGGCCTTGCCGATCGAGATATTGGCGTGGTCGGGATTGGAGACCGCGCCGATCGTCGCCATGCAAGCGCCGCTGACCAGCCGCTGCTCGCCGGAATTGAGCCGGAGGATCGCGTAGCCCTGATCGCGGCCGGCAATCTGCGCGTAGGAGCCCGCGGCGCGCGCGAGCTGCCCGCCGCGCCCGATCCTGAGCTCCACGTTGTGCACGATCGTGCCGACGGGAATGGAGCGGAGCGGCATCGCGTTTCCGGGCTTCACGTCCACCTGCTCCCCGGAGACGATAGTGTCGCCTTCCGCCAGGCGCTGTGGCGCGATGATGTAGGCAAGCTCGCCGTCCGCGTAGCGAATGAGCGCGATGAAGGCGGAGCGGTTTGGATCGTATTCCAGCCGCTCTACCTTCGCCGGCACGTCGAATTTCCGCCGCTTGAAGTCGATGACACGATAGGCGCGCTTGTGCCCGCCGCCACGGCGGCGCGCGGTGAGCCGGCCGAGATTGTTGCGCCCGCCGCTCTTGGTCAGGCCCTCCGTCAGCGCCTTCTGCGGCTTGCCCTTCCACAACCGCGAGCGGTCGACCAGCGTCAGCTGGCGGCGGCCCGGCGTCGTGGGGTTGTATGTCTTGAGTGCCATCTTAGCGCGTCCCGCCTAAAGGCCCGTGGTCACGTCGATCGACTGGCCTTCGGCCAGCGTCACGACGGCTCTTTTGTAACCGCTCTGCTTGCCGGCGACGCCGCGGAAGCGCTTCGTCTTGCCGGCCCGGTTCAGCGTGTTGACCGCCGTCACCTTGACATTGAACAGCGCCTCGACCGCCGCCTTGATCTCCGGCTTCGTGGCCTTCGAGGTGACGCGGAACACGATCTTGTTGTGCTCCGACGCCGCCGTCGACTTCTCCGTGATCACCGGCGAGATGATCGTGTCGTAGTGCCTAAGGTCGGCCATTGAACCGCTCCTCCAGCGCTTCGACGGCGGCCTTCGAAAGGACCAGCGTGTCGCGGCGCAGGATGTCGTAGACGTTGATGCCTTGGATCGGCAGCACGTCGATCCCGGTGATGTTGCGCGCCGCGCGACCGAATCCTGCTTCGATCTCGGCCCCGCCGACGATCAGCGCATTCGAGAAGCCGAGGCCGGCGAACTGCGCGACAAGTGCCTTGGTCTTGGCTTCCTTGGCACTCAGATCGTCGACCACCACGATGGCGTCCGCCTTCGCCTTGGCGGAGAGCGCGTGCTTCAGAGCCAGCGCGCGCACCTTCTTCGGCAGCCCGATTTCGTGTGAGCGTGCCACCGGGCCAAACGCCTTGCCGCCGCCGCGGAACTGCGGCGCCGCCTTGTTGCCGTGGCGGGCGCTGCCGGTGCCCTTCTGCCGGTACATCTTCTTCGAGGTCGCCTTCACCTCGCCACGCGTCTTCGTCTTGTGGGTGCCGGCCTGCCGTTTGGCGAGCTGCCAGCGCACCATGCGCTGCAGGATGTCCGCGCGGGGCTCCAGTCCGAACACCGCGTCGGAAAGCGTCAGCGTCCCCGCGGCCTTGCCGGCAAGCGTTTTCACCTTGATTTCCATCAGGCAGCTCCGCCCTCTTTGGCCGCTTCCGGCGCATCGTTCTTGGCCGCCTTGCCGTTCTCGCGGATCGCGGCGGGCTTCGGCGCATCCTTCGGAAGCGCGCGCTTCACCGCGTCGCGGACGAGCAGCCAGCCGCCCTTGGCGCCGGGCACCGCGCCCTTGACCAGGATGACGCCCTCATCGGCGTCGGTGCGCACGACCTCCAAGTTCTGGGTCGTTACCCGGACGTTGCCGAGATGGCCGGCCATCTTCTTGCCCTTGAACACCTTGCCGGGGTCCTGGCGCTGGCCGGTCGAGCCGTGCGAGCGGTGCGAAACCGAGACGCCGTGCGTCGCGCGCAGGCCGCCGAAATGGTGCCGCTTGATGACGCCGGCGAAGCCTTTGCCGATCGACGTGCCGGTCACGTCCACGAACTGGCCCGGCACGAAATGCGCCGCGGTGATCTCGGCGCCGACGGCGATCAGGTTCTCCGGGCTTACCCGGAACTCGGCGACCTCGCGCTTAGGCTCGACCTCGGCGCGCGCGAAGTGGCCGCGAAGCGCCTTCGGCGTCCCGCGCGGCTTGCGCCTGCCGGCGCCAAGCTGCACGGCGGTGTAGCCGTCTTTCTCGGCCGTCCGCTGTGCGACGACCTGGCAATTGTCGACGCGCAGCACCGTCACCGGCACGTGCTCGCCGGCCTCGGTGTAAATGCGGGTCATCCCCAGCTTCTGTGCAATCACGCCTGAGCGCATGATCTTCTGCCTCGTCAGCGCTTTCGCGCCCAAAAACCCTAGAGCTTGATCTCGACGTCGACGCCGGCCGCGAGGTCGAGCTTCATCAAAGCGTCGACGGTCTGCGGGGTCGGCTCGATGATGTCGAGCAGCCGCTTGTGGGTGCGAATCTCGAATTGCTCGCGGCTCTTCTTGTCGACGTGCGGCGAGCGGTTGACGGTGAATTTCTCGATCCGGCTTGGCAGCGGAATTGGCCCGCGCACTTGCGCGCCCGTCCGCTTCGCCGTGGACACGATCTCCGCGGTCGACGAATTGAGCACGCGGTGATCGAAGGCCTTCAGGCGGATGCGAATATTCTGACCGTTCATTTTCCTGTCCTTCAAGAGGACGGGCGCGGATGTCCGCGCCCGTTTCTCGGCTATTCGATGATCGACGCCACGACGCCGGCACCGACGGTGCGGCCGCCTTCACGGATGGCGAAGCGGAGCTTCTCCTCCATGGCGATCGGCACGATGAGCGATACCGTCATCTGCACGTTGTCGCCCGGCATCACCATTTCGGTGCCTTCCGGCAGCTCCACCACGCCCGTCACGTCGGTCGTGCGGAAATAGAACTGCGGACGGTAGTTGGTGAAGAACGGCGTATGGCGGCCGCCCTCCTCCTTGGTGAGGATGTAGGCCTCGGCCTTGAATTTGGTGTGCGGGGTCACCGAGCCCGGCTTGCAGAGCACCTGCCCGCGCTCGACGCCGTCGCGCTCAACGCCGCGCAGCAGACAGCCGACGTTGTCGCCCGCCTGGCCCTGGTCGAGCAGCTTGCGGAACATCTCGACGCCGGTGACGACCGTCTTCGAGGTCGGGCGGATGCCGACGATCTCGACTTCCTCGCCGACCTTCACGATGCCGCGCTCGACGCGCCCGGTCACCACGGTGCCGCGGCCGGAGATCGAGAACACGTCTTCGATCGGCATCAGGAACGGCTGGTCGATCGGACGCTCGGGCGTCGGGATATAGCTGTCGACCGCTTCCATGAGCGCGCGAATCGAAGTCTCGCCGACCTCAGGATCCTTGCCCTCCATGGCCGCGAGCGCCGAGCCCTTGACGATCGGGATGTCGTCGCCGGGGAACTCGTATTTGGAGAGAAGCTCGCGCACCTCAAGCTCGACGAGGTCGAGAAGCTCCGGATCGTCGACCTGGTCGACCTTGTTCATGTAGACGACGAGCGCCGGCACGCCGACCTGGCGGGCGAGGAGGATGTGCTCGCGCGTCTGCGGCATCGGGCCGTCGGCGGCGGAGACGACGAGGATGGCGCCGTCCATCTGCGCGGCGCCGGTGATCATGTTCTTCACGTAGTCGGCGTGGCCGGGGCAGTCGACGTGAGCGTAGTGCCGCTTCGCCGTCTCATACTCGACGTGCGCCGTGTTGATCGTGATGCCGCGCGCCTTCTCTTCCGGCGCAGCGTCGATCTGCTCGTAGGAGCGGAACTCGCCGAAATACTTGGTGATCGCCGCCGTCAGCGTCGTCTTGCCGTGATCGACGTGGCCGATCGTCCCGATATTGCAATGCGGCTTCGTCCGCTCAAATTTTGCTTTTGCCATCAGCTCTCTCCGTCTGACTTCCGCCTGTCCTTGAATGGATCAGGCGTATTTCGATTGAATTTCCTGTGCGACTTGGCTCGGCACCTGCGCATAGTGGTCGAACTGCATCGTGTACTGCGCCCGCCCCTGGCTCATGGAACGCAGCGTGTTCACGTAGCCGAACATGTTGGCGAGCGGCACCATGGCGTTGATGACGGTGGCGTTGCCCCGCATCTCCGTTCCCTGCACCTGGCCGCGCCTGGAGTTCAGGTCGCCGATCACCGAGCCGGCATAGTCGTCGGGCGTCACCACCTCGACCTTCATGATCGGCTCAAGCAGCACCGGCCGCGCCTTCTGCACGCCTTCGCGGAAGGCGGCGCGCCCGGCAATCTCGAACGCGAGCACCGAGGAGTCCACTTCGTGGTAGGCGCCGTCGGTGAGGACCGCCTTGATGTCGACGAGCGGGAAGCCGGCAATGACACCGGTCGTCAGCGCACCCTTCACGCCCTTTTCCACGCCCGGCACGTATTCGCGCGGCACGTTGCCGCCGACCACCTTGTTCTCGAACTCGAAGCCCTTGCCCGGCTCGAGCGGCTCGAAGTGCATCTTCACGCGCGCGAACTGGCCGGAGCCGCCGGTCTGCTTCTTGTGGGTGTAGTCGACGTCCGCCGCCTGCGTGATCGTCTCGCGATAGGCGACCTGCGGCTGGCCGACGCTCGCGTCGACCTTGAACTCGCGCTTCATGCGGTCGACGATGATGTCGAGGTGAAGCTCGCCCATGCCGGCGATGATCGTCTGTCCGGATTCCTCGTCGGTCTTCACCCGGAACGAGGGATCCTCGGCGGCAAGACGCGACAGCGCCATGCCCATCTTCTCCTGATCGGCCTTGCTGTTCGGCTCGATGGCGATCTCGATGACCGGCTCGGGGAATTCCATCCGCTCCAGGATCACCGGCTTCTGCATGTCGGACAGCGTGTCGCCCGTCGTGGTGTCCTTGAGGCCCACGACCGCGACGATGTCGCCGGCGAACGCTTCCTTGATCTCTTCGCGATTGTTGGCGTGCATCAGGAGCATCCGCCCGATGCGCTCACGCTTCTCCTTCACCGTGTTCATCAAGGTCACGCCCGACTGCAGCACACCGGAATAGATGCGGCAGAAGGTGAGCGTGCCGACGAACGGATCGTTCATGATCTTGAAGGCAAGCGTCGAGAGCGGCTCGCTGTCGCTCGAATGGCGCTCGATCTCGCCGCCGGTCTTCGGGTCGATGCCTTTGATCGGGGGAACGTCGACGGGGCTCGGGAGGAAGTCGATCACCGCGTCGAGGAGCGGCTGTACGCCTTTGTTCTTGAATGCCGAGCCGCAGAGGATCGGGAAGAATTTTACGCTTACGGTGCCTTTGCGAATGAGTTTTCGCAGGGTGTCGGCGTCCGGCTGATTGCCTTCCAGGTAGGCGGACATCGCGTCGTCGTCGAGCTCGACCGCCGCCTCGATCATCTTCTCGCGCCACTCGTTGGCCTGGTCGACGAGATTCGCCGGAATCTCGACGACGTCCCATTCCGCACCGAGCGTCTCGTCGCGCCAGATGAGCGCCTTCATCTCGATCAGGTCGACGACGCCCTTGAAGGCGGTTTCCGAGCCGACCGGAAGCTGGGTGACGACGGGGGTCGCGCCAAGGCGATCCTCGATCATCTCCACGCAGCGGAAGAAATCGGCGCCGGTCTTGTCCATCTTGTTGACGAAGACCATGCGCGGAACCTTGTACTTGTCGGCCTGGCGCCACACGGTCTCCGTCTGCGGCTCGACACCGGCATTGGCGTCGAGCAGCGCAATCGCGCCGTCGAGCACGCGCAGCGAGCGCTCCACCTCGATGGTGAAATCGACGTGGCCGGGCGTGTCGATGATGTTGAAGCGGCGCTTCTTGCCGTCGCGGCCCTCCCAGAACGTGGTGGTCGCCGCCGACGTGATGGTGATGCCGCGCTCCTGCTCCTGCTCCATCCAGTCCATGGTGGCCGCGCCCTCATGGACCTCGCCCATCTTGTGGCTCTTACCGGTGTAGTAAAGGACGCGCTCCGTGGTCGTGGTCTTTCCGGCATCGATGTGGGCCATGATGCCGAAATTGCGGTAGTCCTCGATTTTGTAGTCGCGCGCCATCGCTTCAGTCCTGCCTCACCAGCGATAGTGCGAGAAGGCGCGGTTCGCCTCCGCCATGCGATGCGTGTCTTCGCGCTTCTTGACCGCGTTGCCGCGATTGTTGGCGGCATCGAGCAACTCGCCGGAAAGCTTCTCCACCATGGTGCGCTCGTTGCGGCTGCGGGCGGCGGCGATCAGCCAGCGGATGGCGAGCGCCTGGCGGCGCTCCACGCGTACCTCGACCGGCACCTGATAGGTGGCGCCGCCGACGCGCCGCGAGCGCACCTCGATCGACGGCATCACGTTCTCCAGCGCCGTGTGGAAGACCCCGAGCGGATCCTGCCGGATCTTGCGCTCGACCTCGTCGAGAGCGCCATAGACGATGGCTTCCGCCACCGACTTCTTGCCGGCGTGCATGACCGAGTTCATGAACTTCGAGACCACGCGATCGCCGAACTTGGCGTCGGGGATGATCTCCCGCTTTTCGGCGCGATGACGTCGCGACATCTATCCTATCCTCGTCGTGTTCGGGCTCGGCCCGAGCATCCAGATTTCAATCCCCCAGACTTCAGTCCCTGGGTCCGCGGGTCTCGCTTCGCTCGCCCGAGAAAGACCCTCGCTCGGCACAACTCACTTCGGACGCTTGGCGCCGTATTTGGAGCGGCGCTGGCGGCGGTCCTTCACGCCCTGCGTGTCGAGCACGCCGCGTAGAATGTGATAGCGAACGCCCGGCAGATCCTTCACGCGGCCGCCGCGGATCATCACCACCGAGTGCTCCTGCAGATTATGCCCCTCGCCGGGGATGTAGCCGATGACCTCGTAGCCGTTGGTGAGGCGCACCTTGGCGACCTTGCGAAGCGCCGAGTTCGGCTTCTTCGGGGTGGTCGTATAGACGCGCGTGCACACCCCTCGCTTCTGCGGGTTCTGGGCAAGGGCCGGCACCTTGTTGCGGTGTGGCGGCGCCTGGCGCGGCTTCCTGATCAGCTGCTGGATCGTCGGCATCGTCTTTTGTCGGCCTTCTCGTGTTCCTCAAGTCTCTGCAAGCTCGCGTGCGATAAAAACCGCGCCGTCCACTTCTTGAAAGCGGCGGCGCAGCCAATGCAGAGGATCGCGAGCTCGAAAGCCGCGATCTTGATCTCCTACTTCAGCGTCGGACCCTGGCAGCGTCTAAGTCGAATGGGTTTCGCGCGAGGTGCACAAAACCCGGGCTCGGCTTACCGCCTGCCCGTGGGCTGCGTTCATCTAGCGATTGGTCTATGGAGCGTCAAGCCCGCGAAGGCGCGAAATCGCGGCAAATCCGGGCGGTGGCCGCGAGCAGCACGGACGCGGCGCGCTCTGCCAACGCCAAAGGCGCCGGCGTGCCCGCAGCGGACGGTTTTGAGGAAGCTCTTAGGCGAGGTAGGGCAAGGCGGCGAGGATCACGTATCCGGCCGTCAACCCGAAGAACAGCACTGCACGCCAAACAAGACCGGTCGACATCTTCAATCCCCGTGAGCCATGCCATGACGCGGCCGAGAGCAACTGTTTCCCGGTGCGAGCCGCACCGGAATTCGCTTCCGTAAGAATCTCGGAAGCCCCCGCTCCCACCGCCTTCGTAGGCGCCCTTGATCGACCAAACAACAAGCACGGAAGAGGTTTCCAAATTATTGCGAAGGGTGTGGCGGCGCGGAGACAGCGGCCGACTGCGGCGGAACCCGCGCAAAAAAAGGGCCGCCCGAGGGCGGCCCTTCCAAAGCTTTTGTGGTGCGCGGCTATTCCGCCGCGACGTCCGCCATGTCGGGGATGGCGAGCTGTGCCGCCGCGGCGGCGCGCTTGCGCTCCTCTTCCAAGATCAGCTCGTCGCGCCGTTGGGCGACCTGCCTGAGCGACGACATCGTGCCGCCGGTTCCGGCCGGAATCAGCCGGCCGACGATGACGTTCTCCTTCAGGCCTTCCAGCGAGTTGGTCTTGCCGTTGACCGCGGCGTCGGTCAGCACGCGCGTGGTCTCCTGGAACGAGGCGGCTGAGATGAAGGAACGCGTCTGCAGGCTCGCCTTGGTGATGCCGAGCAGCACCGGCACAGCGGTCGCCGGCTTCTTCTTGTCCGCAACGAGCGCATCGTTGATCGCGTCGAACTCCAGCCGGTCCATCTGCTCGCCCACGATCAGATCGGTGTCGCCGATCTCGGTGATCTCGACCTTCTGCAGCATCTGCCGGACGATCACCTCGATGTGCTTGTCGTTGATGAGCACGCCCTGCAACCGGTAGACCTCCTGGATCTCGTTGACGAGATAGGCTGCGAGATCCTCCACGCCCTTGATCGCCAGGATGTCGTGCGGCGCCGGCAGGCCGTCGAGGATGAAGTCGCCCTTCTCGATGGCGTCGCCCTCCTGCAAGTGGAACGGCCGGCCCTTCGGGATCAGGTACTCGACCGGCTCCGCGCCCTCCTCCTCCGGCTCGATGATGATCCGGCGCTTGTTCTTGTAGTCGCGCCCGAAGCGCACCATTCCACCGATCTCGGAGATGATCGCGTGATCCTTCGGCCGACGCGCCTCGAAGAGCTCCGCCACCCGCGGCAGACCGCCGGTGATGTCGCGCGTCTTGGCGCTTTCCAGCGGAATACGCGCGAGCACGTCGCCGGGCTTCACCGTGGCGCCCGGATCGACCGACAGGATGGAGTCGACGGAGAGCAGATACCGCGCATCCCGCCCCCGCTCCGCCTTCATCAGCTTGCCGCGCTTGTCCTTGATCACCACCGCCGGACGCAGTTCCGAGCCGCGCGGGTTCGCACGCCAATCGACGATGACGCGCTTGGTGATGCCCGTCGATTCGTCGGCGGTCTCCACCACCGAGGCACCCTCCACCACGTCCTCGTAGTCGACCGAACCACCGGCTTCCGTCAGGACCGGACGCATATAGGGGTCCCACTCGGCGAGCCGCTTGCCGCGAGTGACGGCGTCGCCGTCCTCGACGAAGAGCCGCGCGCCGTAGGGCACGCGATGCGACACGCGCTCCTCGCCGCCCTCGTCGATGATGGCAAGCTGGACGTTGCGCCCCATCACGACCTGGCGCTTCGCCGAGTCGACGGCGACGGCCTTGTTACGGATCTCGATCTTGCCCTCGAAGCTCGACTCCAGGAACGATTGATCGACCACCTGCGCCGTCCCGCCGATATGGAACGTGCGCATGGTGAGCTGCGTTCCCGGTTCGCCGATCGACTGCGCCGCAATGACGCCGACCGCCTCGCCCATGTTGACGGGCGTGCCGCGGGCGAGATCGCGCCCGTAGCACTTGCCGCAGACGCCGTATTTGGTCTCACACGTCAGCACGGAGCGGATTTTGACCGCCTGCACGCCGGCCGCCTCGACCGCTTCCATCTCCGGCTCGCCGATCAGCGTGCCGGCCTCGACGACCACGTCGCCGGTCGAAGGATCGACGATGTCTTCGACCGTGGTGCGGCCGAGGATGCGCGAGCCGAGCGATGCGACGACCTGCCCGGAATCGACGACCGCTTCCATCGTCAGGCCGTTCTCCGAGCCGCAATCGTCCTCGGTGATGATGCAGTCCTGCGCCACGTCGACGAGGCGGCGCGTCAGATAGCCGGAATTGGCCGTCTTGAGCGCCGTGTCGGCGAGGCCCTTGCGGGCGCCGTGTGTCGAGTTGAAGTACTCGAGCACCGAGAGCCCCTCCTTGAAGTTGGAGATGATCGGGCTCTCGATGATCTCGCCCGACGGCTTGGCCATAAGGCCGCGCATGCCGGCAAGCTGCTTCATCTGCGCGGGCGAGCCGCGGGCGCCGGAGTGGCTCATCATGTAGATCGAGTTCACCGGCTTCTGGCGGCCGGTCTTCTTGTCGAACTCCACCGACTGGATGCGCTTCATCATCTCGTCGGCGACGCGGTCGGTGCATTTCGCCCAGGCATCGACGACCTTGTTGTATTTCTCGCCCTGGGTGATGAGGCCGTCGTTGTACTGCTGCTCGTATTCGCCGGCGAGCGCGCGCGTCTCCGCGACGAGCTTCGCCTTCGTCTCCGGGATGACCATGTCGTCCTTGCCGAAGGAGATGCCGGCACGGCAGGCCTGCGCGAAGCCGAGCTGCATGATCCGGTCGCAGAAGATGACCGTCTCCTTCTGCCCGGTATGGCGGTAGACGGCGTCGATCATGCGGCTGATTTCCTTCTTGGTCATCAGCTTGTTGCAAAGATCGTAGGGCACGTTCGGATGCTTCGGCAGAAGCTCGCCGATCATCAGCCGTCCGGGGGTTGTCTCGAAGATCTGCGAGACCTCGTTGCCCTCCGCGTCCACGCTCTTGTAGCGGCCTTTGATCTTGGCGTGCAGCGTCACGGCACCGGCGTCGAGCGCGTGATGCAACTCGCCCATGTTGCCGAACAGCATGCCCTCGCCCGGCTCTTTCTCCTGCATGACGGAGAGGTAATAGAGGCCGAGCACGATATCCTGCGACGGCACGATGATCGGCTGGCCGTTCGCCGGATGCAGGATGTTGTTGGTCGACATCATGAGCACGCGCGCCTCAAGCTGCGCTTCCAGCGACAGCGGCACGTGCACGGCCATCTGGTCGCCGTCGAAGTCGGCGTTGAAGGCGGCGCAGACCAGCGGATGCAGCTGGATCGCCTTGCCCTCGATCAGCACCGGCTCGAACGCCTGGATACCAAGGCGGTGCAACGTCGGCGCGCGGTTCAGGAGCACCGGATGCTCGCGGATCACCTCGTCGAGGATGTCCCAGACCTCCGGCTTCTCCTTCTCCACGAGCTTCTTCGCCTGCTTCACCGTCGAGGAGAAGCCCTTGGCGTCGAGGCGCGCATAGATGAACGGCTTGAACAGCTCGAGCGCCATCTTCTTCGGCAGCCCGCACTGATGCAGCTTCAGCTCCGGCCCGACCACGATGACCGAGCGGCCGGAATAGTCGACGCGCTTGCCGAGCAGGTTCTGGCGGAACCGGCCCTGCTTGCCCTTCAGCATGTCGGAGAGCGACTTCAGGGGGCGCTTGTTGGTGCCGGTGATGACACGGCCGCGGCGACCGTTGTCGAAAAGCGCGTCGACCGCTTCCTGCAGCATGCGCTTCTCGTTGCGGATGATGATGTCCGGCGCCCTGAGCTCGATCAGCCGCTTCAAGCGATTGTTGCGGTTGATGACGCGGCGGTAGAGATCGTTCAGGTCCGACGTCGCGAAGCGGCCGCCGTCGAGCGGCACCAGCGGTCTGAGGTCCGGCGGAATGACCGGGACGACGGTCATGATCATCCATTCCGGCTTGTTGCCCGACTGGACGAAGGCCTCGATCAGCTTCAGCCGCTTGGCGAGCTTCTTCGGCTTCAGCTCCGACTTCGATTCGGCGATCTCCTGCCGTAGCCGCACGATCTCCGTCTCGAGATTGAGCGCGATCAGCATCTCGCGGACGGCCTCCGCGCCGATCATGGCGGTGAAGCTATCCGCGCCGTACTGGTCCTGCGCCTCGAGGAACTCGTCCTCCGTCAGGAGCTGCTTCTCCTGCAGCGGCGTGATGCCCGGCTCGACGACGATGTAGTTCTCGAAATAGAGGACGCGCTCAATGTCCTTCAGCGTCATGTCGAGCATGAGCCCGATGCGCGAGGGCAGCGACTTCAGGAACCAGATATGCGCGACCGGCGCGGCGAGCTCGATGTGGCCCATGCGGTCGCGGCGCACGCGCGCAAGCGTCACCTCGACACCGCACTTCTCGCAGATGATGCCTTTGTACTTCATGCGCTTGTACTTGCCGCACAAGCACTCGTAGTCCTTGATCGGGCCGAAGATGCGCGCGCAGAACAGACCGTCGCGCTCCGGCTTGAAGGTCCGGTAGTTGATCGTTTCCGGCTTCTTGATCTCGCCGAAGGACCAGGACAGGATCTTCTCCGGGCTCGCGATCGAGATGCGGATCTGATCGAAGGTCTGCGCCTGCACCTGCGGGCTGAAAATATTCATGACCTCTTGATTCATGGTCACTCCTTGGCCGTCTGGCATGCCCCTGGGAGGTTGGGGCTTTCGCCGCGTTCACGCCGCGGCACGAGATTCTCTTAAGTGACGCCGGTTAGGCGCCGTGGGACGCCGCCTATTCGGCGGCATCCCTATGCGTGTAACGATCGGCGATCTGCCGGCGCTGGTCGGTGTCCTGCAGCTCGACGTTCAGGCCCAGCGACCGCATCTCCTTGACGAGCACGTTGAAGCTCTCGGGGATGCCGGCCTCGAAGGTGTCGTCGCCTCTGACGATCGCCTCGTAGACCTTGGTGCGGCCGGCCACGTCGTCCGACTTTACGGTCAGCATCTCCTGAAGCGTGTAGGCAGCGCCGTAGGCTTCGAGCGCCCACACTTCCATCTCGCCGAAACGCTGGCCGCCGAACTGCGCCTTGCCGCCGAGCGGCTGCTGGGTGACCAGGCTGTAGGGGCCGATCGAGCGTGCGTGGATCTTGTCGTCGACGAGGTGGTGGAGCTTCAGCATGTAGATGTAGCCCACCGTCACGTCGCGATCGAAGCCTTCGCCGGTGCGCCCGTCATAGAGCCGCGACTGGCCGGAGCGGTCGAGACCCGCCTGCTCGAGGAGCTCCACGATGTGCTCCTCCTTGGCGCCGTCGAAGACCGGCGTCGCGATCGACACCCCCTCGCGCAGCTGCTCGCCGAGCCTGACCACGGATTCGTCGTCGAAGCTCGCCACCGGCTCGTTCTTGGCGTTGTCGCCGTAAAGGCCATCGAGCGCCTCGCGCAGCGGCTTGGTGTCGCCGCTTGCCCGGTAGGCGTCGACGAGTTGGCCGATCTTGAGCCCAAGTCCGGCGCAGGCCCATCCAAGATGCGTCTCCAGGATCTGCCCGACATTCATGCGGCTCGGCACGCCGAGCGGATTCAAGACGATGTCGACATGCGTGCCGTCCTCGAGGAAAGGCATGTCCTCGACCGGCACGATCTTCGACACCACGCCCTTGTTGCCGTGGCGGCCGGCCATCTTGTCGCCGGGCTGGATCTTGCGCTTCACCGCGACGAAGACCTTCACCGTCTTCATGACGCCGGGCGGGAGCTCGTCGCCGCGCTGCAGCTTCTCCACCTTGTCGATGAAGCGGCTCTCCAGGCGCTTGCGGCTCTCGTCGTACTGCGCCCGAAGCTGCTCGATCTCCGTCATCAGCTTGTCGTCGGAGGTCGTGAGCAGCCACCACTGCGTGCGCGGATAGCCTTCGAGCATCTCGTCGGTGATCTTGGCGCCCTTCTTGAAGCCCTTCGGGCCGGACGTGCCGGTCTTGTTGCGCAGCATCTCGGCAAGGCGCCCGTAGATGTTGCGGTCCAGGATCGACTGCTCGTCGTCGCGGTCTTTGGCGAGGCGCTGAATCTCTTCGCGCTCGATCGCCATGGCGCGCTCGTCCTTCTCCACGCCGTGGCGATTGAAGACGCGCACCTCGACGACCGTGCCGAAGGTGCCCGGCGGCATCCTGAGCGACGTGTCGCGCACGTCCGATGCCTTCTCGCCGAAGATGGCGCGAAGCAGCTTCTCCTCCGGCGTCATCGGGCTCTCGCCCTTCGGCGTGATCTTGCCGACCAGGATGTCGCCCGGCTTCACCTCGGCGCCGACATACACGATACCCGCCTCGTCGAGGTTCTTCAGCGCCTCTTCCGAGACGTTCGGAATGTCGCGGGTGATCTCCTCCGGCCCGAGCTTGGTGTCGCGCGCCATCACCTCGAATTCCTCGATGTGGATCGAAGTGAACACGTCGTCGCGCACGATCCGCTCGGAGAGCAGGATAGAGTCCTCGAAGTTGTAGCCGTTCCACGGCATGAAGGCGACGAGCACGTTGCGGCCGAGCGCAAGGTCGCCGCGATCGGTCGACGGACCGTCGGCGATGATCTCGCCGGCTGCGACCTGGTCGCCCACCTGGACCAGCGGACGCTGCGTGATGCAGGTCGACTGGTTGGAGCGCTGGAACTTCTGCAGCCGATAGATGTCGACGCCGGACTTCGAGGCATCGCGTTCCTCGGTGGCGCGCACGACGATACGGGTCGCATCCACCTGGTCGACGATGCCGGTGCGGCGCGCCGCGATCGCAGCGCCCGAATCGCGCGCCACGATCGGCTCCATGCCGGTGCCGACGAGCGGCGCCTCGGAGCGCACGAGCGGCACCGCCTGCCGCTGCATGTTGGAGCCCATCAGCGCGCGGTTGGCGTCATCGTTCTCCAGGAACGGGATCAGCGCCGCCGCCACCGAAACGAGCTGCTTCGGCGAGACGTCCATAAGGTCGACCTTCTCGCGCGCCACCAGCGAAGGATCGCCCTGATGGCGGCAGGTGACGAAGTCGTTGACGAAGCGCCCCTTCTCGTCGATCTGCGCGTTCGCCTGCGCGACGTTGTATTTCGCCTCCTCCATCGCCGAGAGATAGACGACCTCGTCGGTCACCCGGCCGTCAACAATCTTGCGGTAGGGGCTCTCGATGAAGCCGTATTTGTTGACGCGCGCGAACGTCGCGAGCGAGTTGATGAGGCCGATATTCGGGCCTTCCGGCGTCTCGATCGGGCAGATGCGGCCGTAATGCGTCGGGTGCACGTCGCGCACCTCGAAGCCCGCCCTTTCACGCGTGAGCCCGCCAGGCCCGAGCGCCGAGAGCCGCCGCTTGTGCGTGATCTCGGAGAGCGGGTTGGTCTGGTCCATGAACTGCGACAGCTGCGAGGAGCCGAAGAACTCGCGCACCGCCGCCGCCGCCGGCTTGGCGTTGATCAGGTCCTGCGGCATGACCGTGTCGATCTCGACCGACGACATGCGTTCCTTGATCGCGCGCTCCATCCGAAGCAGGCCGATGCGGTACTGGTTCTCCATCAATTCGCCGACCGAGCGCACGCGGCGATTGCCGAGATTGTCGATGTCGTCGATCTCGCCGCGCCCGTCGCGCAAATCGACGAGCGTGCGGATGACAGAGATGATGTCCTCTTTCCGAAGTACGCGGATCGTGTCGTCGGTCTGAAGATCTAGCCGCATGTTCATCTTCACGCGGCCGACCGCGGAGAGATCGTAGCGCTCCGAATCGAAGAACAGCGACTTGAACATCGCCTCCGCCGTCTCGATCGTCGGCGGCTCGCCCGGGCGCATCACCCGATAGATGTCGAAGAGCGCGTCCTCGCGATTCAGGTTCTTGTCGACTGTAAGCGTGTTGCGGATGTAGGCGCCGACGTTGACGTGGTCGATCTCAAGCAGCTGCAGCTTCTTCTGTCCGGCTTCCGTCAACGTAGTGAGCAGCTTGGCGGTGATCTCGTCGCCCGCTTCGGCGCGAATCTCGCCCGTCTGCAGGTTGACGATATCCTCGGCCAGGTAGCGCCCGACCAGCGCCTCGTCGCTGACGCGCAGCGCCTTGATCTTCTTTTCCTTGATCTGCTTGGCGAGCCGCGCGGTGATCTTCTGCCCCGCCTCTGCGATGACCTCGCCGGTCTTGGCGTCGATCAAGTCTTCGTTCGGCTTGGTGCCGCGCAGCTTGTCGGCGTCGAGCGGCAGCCGCCAGCCGTCGCCGTCGCGGCTGACGGTAACCGACTCGTAGAAGGTCGATAGAATTTCCTCGCCGTCGAGGCCGAGCGCCATCAACAGCGACGAAACCGGAATCTTGCGGCGGCGGTCGATGCGCGCGTGCACGATGTCCTTGGCGTCAAACTCGATGTCGAGCCAGGAGCCGCGATAGGGGATGATGCGCGCGGCAAAGAGCAGCTTGCCGGAAGAGTGCGTCTTGCCCTTGTCGTGGTCGAAGAAAACGCCCGGCGAGCGGTGCATCTGCGAGACGATGACGCGCTCGGTGCCGTTGATGACGAAGGTGCCGTTCATCGTCATGAGCGGCATGTCGCCCATGTAGACGTCCTGCTCCTTGATGTCCTTGACCGATTTCGCGCCGGTCTCCTGATCGACGTCGAACACGATCAGGCGCAGCGTTACCTTGAGCGGCGCGGCGTAGGTCATGTCGCGCTGCCGGCATTCCTCGACGTCGTATTTCGGCGGGTCGAACTCGTAGCGCACGAATTCGAGCATGGCGTTGCCGGCGAAGTCGGAGATCGGAAACACCGACTTGAAGACCGCCTGCAGCCCTTCGTCGTTACGCCCGCCCTTCGGCTCCTCGACCATCAGGAACTGGTCGTACGAAGACTTCTGAACTTCGATCAGGTTCGGCATCTCCGCCGCTTCGGTGATGTGTCCGAAGAACTTGCGGATACGCCGGCGGCCTGAGAAGCTCACCTTCTTCGCAGTCGTTGCTCTTGCCATTATTCGTCCTCGCCAATCTCGTCCGAACGGCTGTCCGGAGAGCCGCACGGGACCTTGCCCATGCGTCCGTCGGGACAGCGGGAGGCGCCAGGAATACGCAGCGCCCGTTTGGCCTTCGCGGCCAGTCGATCCCGGGCGCGAGGTTGGCCCCCCGCCCGGGAAACTTCAGAAAACGCCTACTTCAGCTCGACCTTCGCGCCGGCGTCCTCGAGCTTCTTCTTGAGGTCCTCGGCTTCGGTCTTCGAGGCGGCTTCCTTCACCGTCTTCGGTGCGCCTTCCACGAGGTCCTTGGCTTCCTTCAAGCCAAGCCCGGTGATCGCGCGCACTTCCTTGATGACGTTGATCTTCTTGTCGCCGGCGGCGAGAAGGACCACGTCGAACTCTGTCTTCTCCTCGGCCGGAGCCGCGGCGGCAGGTGCGGCAGCGGCGGCCGCGACCGGCGCCGCCGCGGAGACGCCCCACTTCTCCTCCAGCATCTTGGAGAGCTCGGCCGCCTCCAGCACCGTCAGGCTGGAGAGGTCGTCGACGATTTTCGATAGATCAGCCATTGTCACATTTCCCTTGTCGGTTCGAACCTTCGTTCGGATCTTTCAAGATCGGCTTCAGGCCGCCTCGCCCGTCTTGGCGTAGGCCGCGAACACGCGCGCGAGCTGTGCGCCCGGCGCCTGGAGAACGCCCGCAATGCGGGTCGCCGGCGTTTGGATCATGCCGACGAGCTTCGCTCTCAGTTCATCGAGCGAGGGGAGCGCGGCGAGCGCCTGCACCCCTTGTGCGTCCAGGCTGGTCCGCCCCATGGCGCCGCCGAGCAGGACGAACTTTTCGTTCGCCTTGGCAAATTCGGCGGCAATCTTGGGGGCGGCGATAGGGTCATCCGAATAGGCGATGACCGTCGGGCCTTTGAACAGATCGCTGATGTGTTCGACGTCCGTACCTTTCAGGGCAAGCTTGACGAGGCGGTTCTTGGCGACCTTGAGGCTGGCCCCAGCGTCCCGCATGCGACCGCGAAGGGCCGTCATCTCGGCGACGTTCAGGCCGGAATAGTGGGCGACGACCACAACCCCGGTGTTCGAAAACACCTGGTTGAGGCCCGACACCATCTCGCTTTTTTCAGCTCTATCCACTGCCTCTGTCCTCATCTGGCCCAGGATCCCGCTTGCGCGCGCCTGGACCGCTTCGCCATGCCGCCCGGCCCCATGAAGTTGAGGGACGGGCGACGGTGAACGCCTGTCCCCCGAACCTCGTTTGAGGCGCGGGCCCTCGCCTCTCCGAAGAGAAGCGAAGGACGAGAGGTTCGAACCGATGCGGAGCTCGCGCTCCGAATTCGGTTCATGAACCCGTCTCATGCAGGCCAAATGCTTAGGAGCCGAAGCTCACCTGCAATCTCGGACAGGACCGAGCCGGACGAGCGAACCCGCCGACCCGTTTTCGTCGTCCGCGCTCTCGCGAGCGCTTCGGACGAAACTCTGAACCCGGGCAATTACTTGCCCGGGAAAACTCGTGTGACCTTCAGCCCGCGGAAAGCGATGCCGGGTCGATGCGCACGCCTGCGCCCTGCGTGGAGGTGAGCGCGACGCGCTTCAAATAGGTTCCCTTGGCGCCGGAGGGCTTGGCCTTCGACACGGCGTCGGTGAAGGCGCGGATGTTTTCCGTCAGTGCCTCTTCGGTGAACGATGCTTTGCCGACGCCGGCGTGCACGATCCCCGCCTTCTCGACGCGGAACTCAACCGCGCCGCCCTTGGCGTCCTTGACCGCCTGCGTCAAATCGTTGGTGACCGTGCCGACCTTCGGGTTCGGCATCAGGCCGCGCGGTCCCAGAATCTTGCCGAGCCTGCCGACAAGCGGCATCAGGTCGGGCGTCGCGATGCAGCGGTCGAAATTGATCTCGCCCTTCTGCACGCTCTCCATCAAATCCTCTGCGCCGACGATATCGGCACCCGCCTTCTTCGCCTCCTCGGCCTTGGCGCCGCGGGCAAAGACCGCGACGCGCGCGGAGCGGCCGGAGCCGTTCGGCAGATTGGCGACGCCGCGCACCATCTGGTCGGCGTGGCGCGGGTCGACGCCGAGATTCAGCGCCACCTCGATCGTCTCGTCGAACTTGGCGACGGCGCGCTCCTTCACCATGCGGACGGCATCGGTGAGCGGATAGAGCTTCTCGCGATCGATCCCCTCGTGGATCTTCCGAATGCGTTTTCCCTGTGCGCTCATGGCCTACTCCACCACCTCAAGGCCCATCGAGCGGGCGGAGCCTTCGACCATCTTCATCGCAGCCGTGACGTCGCGCGCGTTCAGATCCTTCAGCTTCTGCTCGGCGATCGAGCGCACCTGGTCGCGCGTGACGCGTCCGATCAAGGCGCGGCCAGGCGTCTGCCCGCCTTTCTGAAGGCCGGCCGCCTTCTTCAGAAAATGCGACACCGGCGGTGTCTTCATCTCGAAGGTGAAGCTGCGGTCGGCATAGATCGTCAGCACGACGGGGATCGGCGCACCTTTCTCCAAATCCTGCGAGGCGGCGTTGAACGACTTGCAGAACTCCATGATGTTCAGGCCCCGCTGGCCGAGCGCCGGCCCGATCGGCGGCGACGGATTGGCGGCGCCTGCGGGAACCTGCAGCTTCAGGTATCCCGTTATTTTCTTTGCCATCTCTCACTCCGTTCTCTCGCCGGCCAAGAGTGGCGCGGCATCCTCGGGTGTCCGTGGTGCGGCCGTCTTGCCGCCCGATGGCGCGGGCGGCCGACCTTCCACGCGAGCCCTGACGGGCTCCTTGCCTTCAGCGTGATTTCCTCCCGAGAACCGGAAACCGCTTCTCGGAATCACACTCTACGGTCAGACCTTCTCGACCTGCCCGTATTCCAATTCGACGGGCGTGGCGCGCCCGAAGATGGACACCGCCACCTTCAACCGCGCGCGCTCCTCGTCGACTTCCTCCACGTTCCCCTCAAAGGAGGCGAACGGGCCGTCGGCGACGCGGATGCGCTCGCCGATCTCGAAGCTCACCGACGGCTTCGGCCGCTCCACGCCCTCCTGCACCTGCGCCATGATGCGCTCAGCCTCGGAGTCCGGGATCGGCATCGGCCGACTGTCTGCGCCAAGGAAACCCGTGACCTTGGGCGTGTTCTTGATGAGGTGATAGGCCTCATCCGTCATATCCATCTTCACCAGCACGTAGCCGGGGAAGAACTTCCGCTCCGAATCCACCTTGCGGCCGCGCCGCATCTCCACGACCTTCTCGGTCGGCACCAGGATCTCGTCGATCAGCTCGCCAAGCCCCGCCGCTGCCGCCTTCTCGCGGATCGAGTCGGCCACCTTCTTCTCGAAATTCGAGTAGGCGTGGACGATGTACCAGCGCTTCGCCATCGGAAGTTCCGTTGTTTTCAGGTTCAGCCTGCCGTGCCGAGCGCGAAACTGATGCCCCAACTCATGATCTGATCGGCGGCGAAGAAGAACATCGTCGCCAGGGCCACCATGACGAACACCATCAACGTCGTAATCGCAGTCTCGCGCCGCGTCGGCCAGGTGACCTTGGCCGCCTCGGTGCGCACCTGCTGGATAAACTGGAACGGGTTTGTTTTTGCCATACCGGGAATTTGAAGGCGCGCGAAAGGGTTCGCGCGCCTCCGGACGCTCCTAAATAAGCAACTTCGGCTGCCCGCGCAAGGGGCTTGCAGCGAGCAATGATCGTGTCCTGCCAAGCCCTTGCCGCAAAGCAGCAAATTTATTTCCGCCGCTCGCTTCCGGCCGGCAAGATCGTAGCGCTTCGAGAGCGAAGGCTGGCAGGGGCAGAGGGACTCGAACCCCCGACCTACGGTTTTGGAGACCGTCGCTCTACCAACTGAGCTATACCCCTAAGCTACATGCTCCCGTGACCGGAAACTTTGACGGCACGGGTGTTACCAACGCCCACGATCCGGAGCAAGGCGCCAGCGCAAACCTGGTCTCCGGGAGGCCGCGGGGCATGTCCCAGCGATATTGGTTTCCCGGCGTATTTCCACCACAGGCAAGTTGTTGGCGTTTTCAGACGAGAGCTTTGCGTTGAGTCTGTCACATTGTGACGCTAAGCCTTTCCTGCCGCTGCGATTGGCGGCATTTTCGAGCCTGCCGATGCCTCTGCCGGGCTTTCTCGAAGTGGAGCGGTTGACAGCCGGCTACGGCGGGCCGCCCGTTCTGAAGGACATTTCGCTGGCGGTGAGCGAAGGCGAGTTCGTCGCCCTTCTCGGCTCCTCAGGCTGCGGCAAGACGACGTTGCTGCGCGCGATCGCCGGCTTCGCAGTGCCGGAGTCCGGGGTGATCCGCGTCGCCGGCCAGGACATAACGCGGCTGCCGCCGGACCGCCGCGGCATGGCGATGGTCTTTCAGTCCTACGCCCTCTGGCCGCACATGAGCGTGCGCGAGAACATCGGGTATGGCTTGAAGGTCCGGCGGGTCGGCGCGCAAAAGGCCGCCGCCAAGGTCGACGAGATGATCGCGATGCTCGGGCTGCAGGACCTCGGCGCGCGCAAGGTCACCGCCCTCTCCGGCGGCCAGCGCCAGCGCGTGGCGCTCGGCCGTGCGCTCGCCATCGATCCGCGCATCCTGCTTCTCGACGAGCCGCTCTCCAACCTCGACGCCCGCATCCGCCAAAGCGTCCGCCACGAGATCCGCGCTTTGCAACGAAGTCTCGGGATCACCGCGATCCACGTCACGCATGACCGGGAAGAGGCGATGGTCATGGCCGATCGGATCGTGATCCTGAACGAGGGACGGATCGAGCAGCAAGGCCCGCCGGAGCAAGTCTACAACCGGCCGCAAAGCCCGTTCGTCGCGCGTTTCATGGGAGCGGAGAACGTGGTCCCCCTTATCGCCCGCCTGGCGGAGCGCCGCATCGAGATTCTCGCCGGCCCGCACAACGCGCCAGCAGCTTTCGATCGGCCGGAAAGGGATGCGTTCCCGCCCGGCGCCACGGCGGGCAATCTGACGGTATCAGCATATTTCCGTAGCGAAGCGGCAACGCTTGCGGCTTCCGGCGACACGCCCACAGCCCGCGCGCCAGACGCGATCGTCGTCACCGGCCACGTCACGCAGGTGTCTTATCCGGGAGGTACTTGGCGCCACGCGGTTTCCGTTGGCGGGCATCAGATTCAGGTGGATTCAGCGTCCCGCTACGAGCCGTCCGCCCGAGTTCAGGTCCGCTTGCCGCATCAGCAGGTCTTCATCTTCCCGGCCTCGCTCAACGAGACCGGCGTGGAAAGAAGTCAGGCACGCGAACCGGATCCGGTCAGCCGGTCCGCCGCGCGTGTTCCCGCGGCTGTGTAACAAAGAAGAGGAGGCGATTATGGACAGACGTTTGCATTTCCTTGGCGGGCTCATCGCCAGCACCATCGTCGCGACGAGCGCGCCGGCGGTGGCCGAGACGCTCACGGTGATGACGGCCGGCGACCAGAACATGGTCGACTACATCAACGAGTACCTCGCGCCGAAATTCGAAGCTCAGAACCCCGGCGTCACCGTACAGGCCGTCGGCACAGGTCCCGGCGATGCCGGATCGCAGATGATCTACGAGCGCCTCTCGGCGCAGGCCAGCGCCGGCGCCGCGCAATCCGACGTCGACGTGGCCGTCGTGCACCAGAAGATGGCCGGCCAGATGGTCAACGAGAACCTGCTCGCTTCCTACCGCAGCGACATCGACACGGGCAGCCTCGTCAGTCGCGACACCGCCGACAATGCACTCGGAACCAACGTGCACGGCTACGTGATGCCGATGTTCCACAGCCAGACGGCGATCGCATACAACCCTGCGCTCGTCCCGAATCCGCCGAAGACTTACGACGAGCTCGTCGCCTGGGTGAAGGAGAACCCCGGCCAGTTCGGATACAACGGCATCAAGGGCGGCATGTCGGGCGTGAGCTTCGTGATGGGGTGGATGTACGCCTACACCAATGACGCCCAGCAGCTGATGAACGGCCCATTCGACGCCAACATCTCCGACGACTGGGACCAGGCGCTGTCAAAGCTGAAGGATTTCAACACCAACGTGGTCTTCACGCCGGGGAACGCCGGCACGCTGGATATGCTCAACCGCGGCGAAATCGCCATGGGCCCAGTCTGGGTCGACATGTTCTACACGTGGCAATCCGACGGCCGCCTCGCGCCCAACCTGAAGCTCGTCCTGATCGGCCCCGGCATGCCCGGGCAGCCGATGTATTACGTGGTGCCCGCCAACGCCCCGGATAAAGCGCTCGCCGAGAAGTTCGTCGCCATGGCGACGAGCCCCGAGGTGCAGGCCGATGGCATCGTCAAGCGCTTCAACTGGTATCCCGGGATCGACGCGAAATACGTGCAGTCGAAACTCGACCCGGAAACCTGGAACAAGCTCTTCACGGATGTGACGCCGGACGATCTTGCCACGAAGGGCAAGCCTTTCCCGATCGCGTCGTATTTCGACGAGATACTGGAGGCCTACGAAAAGAAGGTGACGAACTGACCGCCTGAAGAAGAGAAGCGGGCGGTCGCAGCACCGGCGACCGCCCCCGCCCTCGCAAACATGCGACAACGCCTGCTCGGATTGGCCCTCGTTTTTCCGGCGCTGATTACGATCGTGCTTTTATTTGCCTTTCCCCTCGCCTATTCGGTGGCGGGCGCCTTCCGGGTCGACGGAAGTTGGACACTCGCGAATTTCGCCAAGGCCTACGAGCTCTACCGAAGCGACATCGTCTTCACCTTCTTGATCGTCGCACTCTCGACGCTCCTGATCGCTTCGTTGTCCGTCGCCATCGGCGGCTATCTGACCCTTGGCGGCAGCCCGGCGACCGTGGCGGCGCTCCGCTGGCTCTATCGCTGGCCGCTCTTCATACCCTTCATCGTCGCCGGCCAGTTGATGCGGACGTTCCTCGCCAAGAACGGAATGCTGAACAACATCCTGACCGAGATCGGCGTGCTGACGCCGATCCAGACGGTGAGCTTCCTCGACTGGCGCGGCGTCGTCATCACCTTCGTCTGGAAGCAGACTCCCTTCGTTGCTTTGCTCGTCGCCGGGGCGATGGCGTCGCTCGACCGCTCGATGATCGAGGCAGCGCGCAATCTCGGTGCCTCGGCGTTGCGCATCCTTTTCGAGATACTGGTCCCGCAGGTGCGGCAGACTTTGTTTGTCGGCGTGATCTTGAGCTTCGTGATCATGCTCTCGGTGCTGTCGGTGCCGCTGATGATCAATGCTCAGCCGCCGACCATGATCACCGCCAACATGGCGTTCCGGATCAACGCCTACGGAGATTACGGCGTCGCCAACGCGCTCGGCCTCATCTCTTACCTGATGACCGGCGCGGTCTCGTGGATCTACCTGCGCTACGGGATCGAAGGGCGCGGGGACCGCGCATGACGTTGCCGGCCGCCGCAGACGCGTGGCGCTGGCTCCTGCGCGCAATTGTGATCGGACTACTCGCATTCGCGATCTTCGGCCCCATCGCCAACATGCTCCTATGGACCGTGACCGAGAAGTGGTACTTCCCGAACAAGCTGCCGCTCGAATACGGATTCAGCTTTTGGCGGCGGGTCTTTGCGCCGCGCGGCGGGGCTATCGAATCGCTCACCAACAGCACGATGATTGCTTGCGGGACGGTCATTCTCTCGCTCGCGATCGCGGTTCCCGCCGGGTATGCGCTCGCGCGGCTCCGCCTTCCGGCGCGCGGTCTGATCCTGCTGTGCTTTCTGCTGCCGCAGGCGTTCCCGAATCTCCCCGTCTACATCAACATTGCGCGTATCTTTTATAGCTTCCACCTGAACGGCACTTATGTCGGCGTCATTCTGGTGCACACGACACACGGGCTGATGTACGCCGTGTGGATCGCCTCGGCGGCGTTCGCCGCGCTTGACCGGGAACTCGAAGAAGCGGCGCGCAATATCGGCGCCGGTGCGCTCAAGACCTTTCTCACGATCAGCCTGCCGCTCGCGGCGCCCGGCATCTTCGCAAGCGCGATCTTCGTCTTCCTGGAATTGCTCGACGAATTCACCGGCACCTTCTTCGTCGGTGCGCCGGTGGTGCAGACACTGCCGCTCTTGCTCTACACGGCCACGGCGGGCGGCAACTATCAGATCGCGTCGATCACGGCGCTGATCCTGCTCGTGCCCTCGATCGCCTTCATGTTCGTCGTGGAGCGCTTCGTCCGCGCCGACGTGCTCGCCCGCATCGGGCGCTGAATGGAGCGGGTGAAGGGAATCGAACCCTCGTCATCAGCTTGGAAGGCTGTTGCTCTACCATTGAGCTACACCCGCGAACCGCCCCGCACATATCACGGCGGAGCGAGGCAAGTCAGCATCCTGCACAAGCGTAAATCCTGCGAAGCGCGGAGCACGACGCAGGATGGTGGGAGAGGTAGGACTCGAACCTACGAAGGCTGACGCCAGCGGATTTACAGTCCGCCCCCTTTGCCACTCGGGACACTCTCCCGGCCCGGTTTCGCCCGGAAGCCGGCAATACAAACCGAGACCCCGCGGGCGGACGGTTCCGTCGCGCGGGCGTATATGCTGGGGCCTGCCCAGCCTGTCAACAATTGGCCGCCCGCGGCTCCGGACGCTATGACAGTGAAATGAAGCGACATGGAGGAAGGCGCGACGGCCCTCACAGAAAGGCGCAGGTTGCCGGCGAGACCGTGATCTACGGCTGGCACAGCGCCCTCGCGGCGCTCAAGAATCCGCGCCGGCGCGTGTTGAAGGTGGTCGCCACGCGAAACGCCGTTCAGCGCCTGGCGGAGGCCGGCATTCGGAAATCTCCCCGCGCCGGTCGAGGCGCGCGAGATCGAGCGGCTCGTCGGCGCCGGCGCCGTGCATCAGGGGATCGCCGTTGTCGCCGATCCCCTCCCCGAGCCCGACGTCGCGGCGCTTTCCGACGCAAAGCTCGTCGTCGTCCTCGACCAGGTGACCGACCCGCACAATGTCGGCGCGGTGCTGCGCTCCGCCGCTGCCTTCGGCGTCGACGCCGTGCTTCTGACAGAGCGCCACGGGCCGGATGATTTAGGCGTGCTCGCGAAGGCCGCGTCGGGCGGGCTCGAGCATCTCGCGCTCATGCGTGTCAAAAACCTCGCGCGGGCGCTGAATGAGCTCGGCGAGCTCGGCTTCTTCAGGATCGGTCTCGACAGCGCGCATTCCGAGCCGCTGGAGAAGATCCGGCCGGGAGGGAAGACGGCGATCGTGCTCGGGGCTGAGGGCAAGGGTCTCCGCCGGCTGACGCGCGAGACCTGCGACGTGCTTGCGCGCATTGAAATGCCGGGCGCGATCAAGAGCCTCAACGTCTCGAACGCCGCCGCCGTCGCGCTCTACGCGTTGACGCGCGCAGACGCGCCTTAACCCAATAGCAACCATAAGGGCGGAGTCTAAGACGCACGTATATTAGAGTGCGGACTGCGCCGACATGGACGCGATTCCCCAGCAAGCCCTAGTGACGCGCCCCGTCACGTCGGTGAGCTTCGCCGATCTTGAGTTCGACCGCCCTTCCCGCTTCGACTGGCTGAAGAGCCTCGGCCGGACCGCGCTGATGCTTTGGGGCGCGCTCTCCTTCGGCGCTGCCGCCGGCACCGCCGCTTATTATTTCACCGGATCGGGCGGCGAGCCGATCCTGGTCAGCCAGCAGAAGAAGGCCGCCACGGAGACGCTCGCGACCGCGGTCGAAACCGACCCGACGCTCGCGCAGCTTCCGCCGCACTTGAGCGACTACGTCGCGCCGCCCGCGGATCCGTCGCTTGCCACCCGTTTCGTCGTCGAGGCGCGGCTGCCGCGGCCGCGGCCGGACGAGCCGGTCTATACCGGCAGTATCGAGCCGATGCCGCCGCCGCGTGTGGCGCGCTCGCGCTTCGCCGATCCGTGCGAAGCCTTCGCGCGCTTCGGCGCGCGCTTCCTCTTCGGGATGCGCTGCCGGCAGGAAACGCGCGTCGACGCGCCACCCCCGCCGCCGCGCAATTATTATCCGCAGCCCTATCAGGCGCCCTACGTCGTGCGCTGACGCCGCCCCGGCGCCCGCGCTAGCGGCAATACCGGCTCTCTCCCGAATAGGTCGTGTAGCGGCCGGTCCGCGGCTCGAGGCCCTGAAACCTCTCGGCGCAATAGGCGTACCACTGCGCCGAATAGGGACTGGGCGTTCCGTATTCGATGAGCGGCGCGAGCCGCTTCGGCATGACGATCGTCGGGCGCTCGGTCGCAACCCCGCGCTGCACCGGTGGTTCAGGACGGAAGCCGAATTGCAGCCCGGAATACGGCTGGTAGGAGCGCATCTCCGGGCGGTCGGCGACACGCACGATTTGGCCTTCGCCAAAGACCGCTACTGCGACCGGCGCTGCTCCCGCCGGCGCGCTCGCGCCAAGAAGCGCCGCGAGGATCGTGGCGAGCCGCGCGGCGCGTGCTGCGGACCCCCTCCCCTTTCTGGGGAGAAGCCCGCGCGGCACCGCAAGGCAGCTCGACATTATGAGGCCGTGTCGTCTCCGGTCCGTCATCGCGCCTCCGATCGTTTCGTAACGCTTCCCTACGAAGTATATTGGGTCTGGCGCGGTCGATTGCGATGCGCTGGACAGCCGTGCGGCGCTGCCGTAACCCGCGGGCAGACGCTCGGTGCAGCGCGCTGGCCTTGTCGGAATGCCGGCTTAGCTCAGTTGGTAGAGCACCTGATTTGTAATCAGGGGGTCGGGGGTTCGAGTCCCTCAGCCGGCACCAATATTCAACCACCCAACCTCGGGCGTGGTCTGGCACCCTAAGCCGCTCGCCCGGGCTCCTATACCCTTTGGTAGACGTCGTCGTAGCGTACCATGTCATCCTCGCCGAGATAGTCGCCGAATTGGACCTCGATCACCTCAACATCGACGGGACAAAAATTCTCCAAGCGGTGGCGGGCGCCTAAAGCGATGTCAGCCGACTGTCCGCGCGTCAGCTTGCGCACCGAATTGTCGACAGTGACCGTCGCCTCACCCTTGACGACAGTCCAATGCTCGGAGCGATGCTTGTGGCTTTGTAGCGAGAGGCGCCCCTGCGGCTTCACTACGATCCGCTTCACTTTATGGCCCGGCGCCTCGTCGAGGACATAAAAGGAGCCCCAGGGCCTCGTTTCGGTCGGTTCTCGCGCCATCAATCAGCGTTTGCCACGTCAGCTTGGAAGTTGCCGGTGCCTTATAACTGCCCCGTGCTCGCCTT
Source organism: uncultured Alphaproteobacteria bacterium (assembly GCA_963720705.1). Lineage (GTDB taxonomy): Bacteria > Pseudomonadota > Alphaproteobacteria > Rhizobiales > Afifellaceae > DASWJZ01. Next base: position 557,011 of record CAVRGJ010000002.1, on the reverse strand, counting down.
GGAATAGTCCCGTCTGTGGCCAAACCGGCCTTTTTGATCGAATGGTATATCCGCTGACGAGCCAGGCCTCGCGGGACTCCCTTTTGGGATGAATGCCAGAAACACTCTTGAGGTATCCTACTGCGAGATCGCGCAGCTCGCTCTGACCTTCCGTCTGGCGCTTCCGACACAAAGGGAGCTTCCGACGACGATACGCCCGTCGCAACGTCGGCACCTACCCGGCGCCTCTTCCGCTCCGGTTGCTCCCTCCGAAAGGAGGCGCGTCGGACAACGAAGGTAGAAAATGCAGCTAGTGCCGATCCCGAAGGCGCAGAGGGGCAGCGGCGAGGTAGGCCGGGCTCAGTTCGTTATGCCTTAAGTGACTGTCGGCTCGGATTTCACTACGCCACAAGAAGGTATTGCTCATCCACGTAAGCTCCTGGAGGATAACAATTCCACAAGCTTGACAACAAAACTCCACAAGCTTGACAACAAGACGCAGTCCGATGAGGTGAAGTGCCAAGATATTTCTTCCACGTCCGTGTTAACGGCGAGCTGATCATGGACTCGGACGGCCTTGAGTTGTCCGATTCCTATCGCGCGCGCGATGAATGTAGTCGCGCCGTCAGACAGCTCATCGACGAAGACGAGGGGAGCGACCTGACCCCCCCGGAGTTTGAGTTTTACGTTGTGGACGACGCGGGCCGAATTGTTGCTGTCATCCCGTTCCACAGCTGACCGCGTTGCGATGCATCGTACCTAACGCCCTTCCCTTCGTCCTCAATGGGCGGGTGTCATTGGTCATTTTCTAGCGGTTGCGGTTTTCGCGGCTGCTTCGGCCACATCCTCAAAGATTGAGTTTGTCAGCGGTGCCGTCTCGAGCACGAGCGACGCATGCGTGCCGCCCTCGAAGAAAATCGGGATTTCGATCCACTTTGCCTGGCGCAGAAGGTCCACATCGTATGCGAGTTGATCAGCGTGGTTTGTCAGGGCAAACCAGAAGAAGTCGTCCGTAACGACAACCGGCACGCCCGCCAAGGGCTTGCCCTCGCCTTCCGCGGCATCCCTCAAGAGCGGGGCCGCAATCTCCCGGACGGCAGGCTGGTCGAATTTCCCCATGAATTGAATTTCCATGAGGTAACTCGCGGCCAACGCGTCATCGTAATTCTTTGAAAGCGTCACTGCGGCGGCCAAATCTGGCATTTGCGCCATCGCCAAAATGGCAGGGTGATTTGACTTTGTTGTCCGGACCCATTTCACGGTACCACGAACGGCTGCACCGGCAGGATCGGAGGGGTGGTAGAGCGCGACACCCATTGATGCTGGGTCGGCCGTGATTTCGTTCGTGGGCTCCGGGGGCCGAACTGTGCTCGCGTCGAGGCTTGTGGGTTCGGGGAGCCGCGTTGTGTTCGCGTCAGGGCTTCTGGGTTCCGGGAGCCTAGTTGCCGCAACGTCGAGCCGGGCTACGTTCACGTCCGCCGGCTTCGTGATGATGGTCCACCCGACAGCCGCCACGAAGCAAAGCGACAAGGTGGAAAACAGCGCGGCGAAGAACTCCATCGGGCTTCGGTCGTGTTTGCGCTTGCGCCTTCGTGCGCGCCCGTCGCCTGAAGCAGCGTCGTCCCGCCAGACCCCATCGAACATTGGCTCAATCCGAGCGTGCGTCCGAAACATAGCCCAGTCCGCTCCTCGCGCCGAATGCCAGCGCCGGACGTCGCTAAGCGCACAAAGCGAAGCCGTGTGGCCCGTGGCCAAGCTGTCAATTCATAAACTCGGAGTGGCGGTCCTGTCGATGCCAAAGGACCGAAGGAGCCCTGTGGCGCGCCTTATCCGCGAACTTCCGAACCGAGGCGCCACACACTGGCTCGCAAATCCCGAGATCCGACAGAGCGACAGGCGATCCCGCCGGTTCCGGTCCCCCGACCCGCGCTTGTAATAAACGTTACATAGCCCGCGACGCGGCGACCTCCGGCGATCGCGGCTGGGTTCACACGTGCCGTGATGTACTGGTTCCGCATTGGAGGCTTCGGGCGCCCCGTCCAGTCGCCCCATCAGCTTTGACTCCAGAGCTTCGAGATAGGCGATCTCAGACGCAAGCTCCCTCGTGCGCCGCTCCCCGCGCAAGAGGTTTTGCTCGGCCTCGCGGAGGGCGGCATCGGCGGCTGCATCTCCTTCCGTCTGACTTCCAATCGCACAACCGTAGAGGTGGGCCGCGCGCTCCGAGTTGACTTTCACTCTGCCCTGGACGTCTGCAAGATTTTCTTTGGCCTCGGCGATCGCAAGCCTGATCGACTCCTGAATGGACCCGAACCGATCGGAATCCTCGCCATACCCTCGTCGCCAGGATCGAGACGCGGGCATCGATTGGTCTTGCATTCGAAAGTTCCCGGGCGGACTTGTACAGCCGAGCGTCTGGAGTCGTTAACCAGCAAATCGCTGCCGGAACCAGCAAACCACTGCGCGGGCGCCGTGCCAAAGATGCCAAAAGGACGTGCCGATTTCTGCGCCGCCGATCCCGAATTCTTGGGTCCGGCGCCGTCATATGAATGAGTGGAAACTAGGCGATCATCTTTGCAGACCGAGGACTGACCGGCAGAGGTACGTTTGCCGGCCCTTTGGGTGTAGGTTGCGTCAACAGGCGACGGGCCATTTGAGGTAGGCGGCCTCCAAATCGAGGTTAAGCAATCCCTACCAAATGCGTATGGTGCCGAAATTCAGCGTGCTATAGTGTTGTTTGTTGTAGCCCCGGCTCGCCGGGTTTGCGTCCCAAATTTCAAACACGGTAAGTAACTGGGGGTCTTCCGTGACGAACCGATCGGACGAGTCCGACGCATTGGATCGATCAGTTTCAAATGGCTCGGCTGATCCGGGGGCGATGAAAGACAGAGCTACGATCGCGCTTGTGGAGCAGCGTACCTTATTGCGCGCCTGCATAGCTCGCTGTCTTCAGGAGATCGCTTCACCGGATCGCATCGGCGCAGTTGGAAGTGTCGCCGAGCTGGGTGACTTGGTTGCGGCCTCCGGTGCTCCAGACGTGGTTGTCGTCTGTGTCGCGGGACCGGGAAATATTAGAGCCCAGATTGAGCAGCACCAGTCCTTCTTCGCCGACGCCGGCATCGCCCCGTTCATCATCGTTCTGGCAGATGGTGACAACGCAAACGACGTCTTTGAGTTTTTGGACGCCGGCGCGAAGGGATTCATCCCAACCAACGTATCGCTCGAGGTGGCAATTGAAGCCATTCGCTTGGTGAAGGCCGGGGGCACCTATGTGCCGGCAAGTTCGCTGCTCGCGTCTCGCGTTGTCGCTACGCAGCCGGGAGTAAGAGAGAAGCCGAATGGCCACGGCATCTTCACTGAGCGCCAGTTCGCGGTCATCGAGGCGCTGAGGATGGGTAAAGCCAACAAGATAATCGCTCACGACCTCAACATGCGCGAAAGTACAGTCAAGGTGCATATCCGCAACATCATGCGGAAACTACACGCCACAAACCGTACTCAAGTGGCGTACCTTTACCAGGCAATGATCGCGGAGCGCCGCGTTGGTCCGGAGTCAGTGTCCTTAGCGTCCGAGACGGCAAACGGCTAGTTTGTCTGCCGGCCGCCGTCCTCGTGCACGGCGCCAAGAATACCCTCTGAGCGACGGCAAGTATGCCTGCTTGGCCGGTCGCTCATCGGTGCGGTAAGTCGATCACCGTCTTTCGAGCGACGAAGGCCTCGGCGTATCTGTTCGGTGCGCGGCATTCCATCCCACGCAGCCGGGCAAGCCCACAGAATGTTTCCCTGTCGAACCAGTCCTTCGATCGCTGGGTGCCGAAATGAGCCAGAAGTAGCTCTACTTTTCGGTCCATGACTTCCTGCGATAGCGGCAAATAAACATTTGGCCGGCCGATATCACCGTCCCACTTGGGAATCTCGTATTCGAGAATGAAATGATCGCGAAAGGTGTTCCAGGTGAGCTCGTGCACCTGGCGGTGATCCTGGTGAGCGTCGTCGCCACGATGCGTAAAGATCACGTCGGGCTTCACGCGCCCTTTGAGGGATTCAAACCACTCTTTCACCCGGACGGCCTCAGTGGGAAGAAAGCCGTCCCTGAACTCCTCTAGTTCCACCTTCGCCTCCCCTGCGCCCGTCAGGAAGGCCTGGGCCGACGCTTCCGCTTCGCTTGCCCGAGAACCCGCAGCGGTCAGAACACACCAGTGAACGCTGAGCTGCACCCCGGAGGCGATCCAGTGCAAGATCGTGCCGCCTGCTCCAATCTCGATGTCGTCTGAATGTGCGCCGAGGCAAAGGACGGAAACGGGTTCGTCGCACGCAAGCTGCAAGCCTCTCATCGACTGGCGATCACCAGGTCATGCTTGCGCTGCTGAAGGTTTGCGATGCGCCACGGCATGTCGCCATGCTCGACCATATCTTCGAGTATTTGACGGTCCCTCAGCGTGTCCATGGACCTCCAGAACCCGTCATGCTTGTACGCCATCAGTTCATTGGCCTCGATCAACCTGGCGAACGGCTCGACGACGAGCTCCTCGCCTTCGCGCATGAACTCGAAGATCTCCTTCCGCATCACGAAGTAGCCGCCGTTGATCCAAATGTCCGCACGGTCTGAGGTCCGGAACTCGCGCACCCTCCCCTCGGAATCGATGTCGGCCAGATGGTAGGTCAGCGGCGGCCGGATCGCGAGGAAGCAGGCGAGCTTGCCGCTCTTCTTGAAGCGCTCCACCATGTCACCGAGATCGACGTTCGTCAGGCCGTCGCTGTAGTTGGCCATAAAGATCTCTTCGTCTTCGACGTGCTCTCTGACGGCCCAAAGCCGCTGGCCAATGTTGCGCCAGATTCCAGTATCAAGGAGCGTGACGCGCCAATCCTCCTCCGGTTCCCCCAGAAGCTCGACGTGTTCCCCGTATCCGGACACGATACAGTCCGCGAACGCCTGCGGGCGGTAGCCGAGGAAGAAGTCCTTGATGACATTCGCCTTGTAGCCGAGGCACAGCACGAAATCCCGATGTCCGTACTGGCTGTAATACTGCATCACGTGCCAAAGAATGGGCTGATGACCGACCGGTATCATCGGCTTGGGGATATTCTCCGAGTACTCTCGAATTCGGGTCCCCAGCCCGCCGCAAAAGAGCACGACCTTCACGCTAGATCTCCTCTGGATCGATGATGGCCACTTCCGGAATGGGGACAATGAACTTGCCCCCCCACTCGCCGACCTGCCGCATCTGTCGGACGATCTCGTCGCGGATGTTCCACGGCAGGATGAAGATGTAGTCCGGCTTTGCGGCGGCGATCGCCTCAACCGGGAAGATCGGGATGTGCATGCCCGGCGTGAATCGGCCGTGCTTGTAGGGATTTCGGTCCACCGTGAAGTCAAGAAAGTCGGTCCCGATCCCGCAATAATTGAGCAGCGTGTTGCCTTTTCCCGGCGCGCCGTAACCGCAAATTCTCTTTCCGTCCTCCTTCGCCGAAATCATGAACGACAAGAGCTTGCGTTTGGTCCGCGTGACCCGGTCGGAAAAGGTCGTGTAGGTTTCGAGCTTGCGAAACCCACGCCTCTCCTCACGCCTGAGGAGAGCTGTGACCCGTTTGTCGACCGGCCGCGAAGAATCCGCGTGCGCCAGGTAGACCCGCAAGGATCCGCCATGAGTGGGCAACTCCTCGACGTCGATCAGCTTCAGCCCGTGGCGCCTCGCCATGATGTCGATCGTCGTAAGCGAGAAATACGAGAAGTGCTCATGGTAGATCGTGTCGAACTGGTTTCCCTCGATCAGCCGTTCCAGGTGCGGAAATTCGAGCGTCACCACGCCTTCCGGCTTCAGCAAGCGGGTCATGCCGGCGACGAAGTCATTCAGATCCGGCACCTGCGCCAGAACATTGTTGCCGACGATCAGGTCGGCTCTTGCGGCCGGCCGCGGCGAGTTGATCGGCCAGACGCATGCCGAAGAAATCGACGCAGGTCTCGATGCCCTTGTCAACCGCTACTTTCGCGACGTTCGCCGCCGGTTCGATGCCGAGAACAGGCACGCCCAGCGGCAGAAAATGCTGCAGCAGGTACCCGTCGTTGCTCGCCAGCTCAACGACGAGGCTTCCGGGTCCCAGCTCAAGGCGCTTTGGTGATCATCTCGCAATAGCGCCTTTGCGTGCGCCACCCACGATGTCGAATAGGAGGAGAAGTAAGCGTACTCCGAGAAGATGTGGTCGGGACTCACATATTCCCTGAGCTGCACCAGGAAGCACTCCCCGCACACGAGGACGTGGAGCGGGAAATACGGCTCCATGGCGTCGACCTGCTCGGGCGCCAGGAAGCTCTCGCAAAGCGGGGACATTCCGAAGTCGATGAAGGTGGTGTTGCAGCTCCGCGCCGCATAGACGGCAGCACGACCCCGCCTGCGTCTGAGGGTGATGCGCGAATTCTGTAAGCAGGACATTCATGTATGAACACCCAGCAAGGGACTCGGAAGAACGTCAGGTTGCACTGGAAAGCCGGTCGCCGAAGTAGAGAACCTCGTGCGTGCGTCCGCTCTCGTCGTCGTATTTTCGCACCAGCTCTTCCGGCAGGTGTTCCAGGTCGGAGGCGCGCAAATAGTCGCGCATCGTCGTCCCCGTGCAGCGCGAGTCGATGTTCTTCGCGCCGCGCTCGGCCGCTACGTCGCCGACATGCACGGTTCGGAAATCGATGCTGTAGCGGGCCGTCTCTGTGGTGTTGGGCACGGTCTCATGCAGCTGCGCTCCGGAGAACATGATGACGCCGCCCGGCGGCGGAAGGAGGCGCACCGTCACCGGCTGCAGCTCCTCCTGCGGCTTCGGCTGCTCGCGCGTGTCCTTTTTGACATGCTGGGCGGCCGTGGCGCGATTCTTTTCGTTCCACTCATAGTAATTGTAGATCTCGGAATTGTTCAGAACCGGCTCATCGAAGTAGCGCGGATAGAAGGACATCGAGTTGTCTGCCTCTATCGGATAGACGGGGAACCACCAGTTGATCTGACACATCGGGGCCGAGGACCATGTGTCCCTGTGGGCATGGAACGCATAGGCAATGCCCGAGGAGAGGAAGTGTGACGGATAGGCCGACCGAAGGCGCGGTACGTCGAAATAGAGCTTTTCGAGATCGATGTTGTTCTCGCGCATGATCGCCGGGATCAGCCGTTTGCACTCCGGATGATGGATGAAGTCCGGCTTGAGCTTGGCCAGCCGCTTGGCCACCTCTTCGGGAGAGAGATGTTTGTGGACGGTGCGCGGATCGAGCGGTGCGAATGCGGCTTCCAGCATGCCCCGCGCCAGGGACACCATTTCTAATGTGTTCTCCGACGGCGAGAGTATGATGAGATCGCCGGCATAGAGCGCTGCGCGCCGCTGGTTGTCGCTGAGCTGAGGATCAAAATGGACAGCGGTCATCGGTGCTCTTCCCCCTCTCTTGGCGGCATACCTGGGCGGGCATCAGGGGCATCGCCAGCTCACCATTTCGGATCGAACGGCGAATGACCTGTCGTGCCGGATGCCAATTTGGAGGCTACCGAGTTTTGCTTCGCGATGAGAGACTACTATTCAGTCAGGCCCTGCTATCGATCGGACTAGGCGAGCGCTGGCCTGCTTCGATCGGGGGATAGGCACCCCCCTTAGGGATAGGGGCCCCCGTCGGTGCTAGACGGCAGGTGACGGACGTATGATCGTCCGCCGCTTGTCGGGCTTGCGCAAGGGGCCGGGCGTACAGAGGGTCCCCATCATGCACTTCCAAGAGACCGATCTCCGTGGCGCCTTCATCATCGAGCCAGAGCCGACCCGGGATGAGCGCGGCTTTTTTGCGCGGACTTTCTGCACGCGCGAATTTGCCGAGCACGGGCTTGAAACCCGGTTCGTCCAGCACAGCATCTCCTACTCGGCGAAGGCGAAGACACTGCGGGGCCTGCACTTCCAAGCGAGGCCACACGCGGAGGTGAAGGTCGTCAGCTGCCTCAGGGGCGCAATATGGGACGTCATCGTCGACCTGCGCCCAGATTCGGCGACTTTCCGCCGATCCACCGGCGTTGAACTCACTCATGAAAATCGGCGTCAACTCTACATCCCGCGCGACTTCGCCCACGGGTTTATCACCCTCAAGGATGACACCGAGGTCCACTACCTCATCTCGGATTTCTACGAACCAAGCGCGGCGCGGGGCGTGCGGCACGACGACCCAGCCTTCGCAATCGACTGGCCCTTCTCCCCGACGGTCGTCTCCGAAAAGGACGGGCGATGGCCGGACTTTGCAGTCTCCGTGTTGGCTTGACGTGGTGCTCCCTCCCGCGCGGCGCCTGCGCCGGCGTCGACGAGCAGGCCCTTTTCCTCGAGCAGCCGTGCGGCTTCCGAAATCACCCGAAACGGCATGTCCGCCCGCTCAGCTATTTCAAGCAGCGAGTTCGTGCCGTCGGAGAGGTTCAGAACCCACAGCAGCGCCATGTTCCTGGCCGCGCCACTGCTATCACCCGAGGTATCGTAGAGACCGCGTCTTCCAAGCTGCGGCTCGCAATAGGGCATCGTATTGAGGAGCATGCGATCGCCTTCGGCAATTTCGACCGCCGCAGCGATGATCTCGTAAGACGAGCCGAGATGCTCGGGCCGGATGAAATCGAGGTCGTCGGCTGACGTATGATATTCGGGGAATGTGCCGTACTGGCTCCGCTGCAACGACCCAACCGGCAGGTTGAACGCCGGGAGAGCAATACTGACGCTCGTCGTAGCCGTAGGGAAAGAAATCGACGATCTTCGCTGACGAGCTCACGCTGTGCAGCACATGCTCCATTATGCGATCGATGGGAGCATCGCCGCGGCGGCTTTTCTTGTAGGTCGGTCCGCCTCCATCACCGACACAGGATACGACCAGTCCATGCTTGATGCGTGACACGACGTCCTGATTGCGTGCCAGCCAGGTGATGGCGCCGATCGTTCCCGGCGCGAACAGGAAGCGGTAGCTGTAGCGCGTCCGCCGACCCGACAGTTCGCGGGCGAGGAGCGCCAGCAACGCCAAGCCAGATGCATTGTCATTCGCCAGGGACGGATGGCATACATGCGCCGACAAGAGGAACTCGTCCTCTGTCTCGCCGCGATGGAGATATTCTCCGTAGGTGAGGCTTCCGTTTTCGAGGCTCGCATCGATGAGGACCTCGTAAGTCCCGTCCGGAAGCTCCATGAGCTGTCGGTGCGCAAGACAAAAGCCCCAGCGCTCCTCGTAGTAGGACGTGCGATACGGAACCAGGTCCGGTTGATCCGGCAGCGTATGTATGTGTTTCTTCAGCTCTGACAGAGGCAGCTTCGCGTGTACGGGGGTGCTGTAGCTCACGACGTGCAGGTTTGAACGTCGAAAATCGACGATCCGTTCGCCCCTCGCATTCTTGATAAAGGCGTCGCGGATGTTCCATTCGCGCGGAACGACCCAGTCGAAGACCTGCGTACCGGTCGGTACCTCGTGGATCTCCAGCTCTATCTGTTTCCGCAGATGCTGAAGGGTGGCTCTGACCCCGTCCCCGGTAATACTACGGCAGATGGGGAATATCTCCGCAGCCAGGGCGTAGATCTCGGCGCCTATGGAAGCACTACGCTCCTCGGACGTGGCGAATGACCCAACTCCCACGAGATGCCCCGGCTTTGCTATTTCGCGGCGACGAGGTCACGAGTGGCACCCACACCATGTGCCCCGCGATGGCGCAGATCGAACCCAAGAATGCCTTCGCTCATGAGTTTCTTGATGTGACCGATGCGCTGATATCGCGGCCCTTCGAACTCCTGCAGCGTTAGACCGGATGACGTGTAGGCTGCGTAGAGCTGCTCGGCGCCTTTGCGAGCGTCCCAGCGTGGTTGGAAGCCGGGGAAGGCGCGGGCGATCTTGCTGAAATTCACCCTGTAAGAGCGCACATCCGGTCCCGCGTCGGGCGCAAACTCGAGCCGACATCCCGGAACAACGTCCGCGACGATCTGAGCGATGTCGAGGATCCGGTAGTTGTGCTCCGTCGAGCCGACGTTGAATGCCTGGTTGAACACCGTGTCTTCCGGAGCGTCCAGTCCCGCGAGGAAGGCGCGGGAGATATCCTCGATGTGCACGATCGGGCGCCAGGGCGTGCCGTCGGACTTCAGATAGATCACGCCCTTCGTGACGGCCCACGCCACCAAATTGTTGAGCACGATGTCGAACCGCTGTCTGGGCGAAAGACCATAGGCCGTCGCGGGCCGGAAGAAGACGGGACAAAAACCGGTCCGCGCCAGCTTGGAGATGTCACGCTCGGACCAAACCTTCGATTGGCCGTAGGCGGTCACCGGGTTGAGTGCGCTGGTTTCGTCGACCATCTCTTCGCCGGCGAGCCCGTAATTGCTGCACGAGGACGCAAAGAGAAACCGCTTCACGCCGGCATCTCTCGCCAGCTTCGCGAGACGAACGCTTGCCTGATGATTGATTGCGTAGGTGGCATCGACGCTGAGATCGCCAAGCGGATCATTAGACAAGGCCGCCAGGTGGATGATGGCCTCCTGACCAAAAAGGTCGCGAGGGGTGACATCGCGTACGTCTTTGCGAATTGACGGCACCTTCGCGATTCCGCCGCCAGGCGCGTAGGAGCAGCGCTCATAGAGGTCGCAGTCCAATCCGGTGACATCATGGCCCGCTTTAACGAGCATCGGCACCATGATCGTGCCGATATAGCCAAGATGGCCGCTGACAAGAACCTTCATTGGAATAGCTCCCCTATCTCACAAATACAGCCGCTGGAGCGGTACAGGCGATCGGCACAATGTCTTGTCCGGGATACCGGTAGGCCAGCGTTTGCCTACGAGTTAGCCAGGGCAATCTGCTGCGCACGTTCCCGTGGTTGGTTGTAGCGGCGGAAGACCACTTCGGACGGCCTCCCGACGAGATACTTCGAGACCCCCTCCTCAAGAGCCTCCCGATAGACCCCGAGCGCGCCATCGATGGCGTCAACGGTCTGATCGATATCGTCGGATGTGTGTGCGTAGCTTACGACGAGCGACGGTGCGAGCACGCCTCTACGGATCGTTTCTTGCAGGAACAGAGTACGGAATGACTGCGACGGCGCTCGCTTTTCATCGAGCGTTCCGAAAATCAGGCAAGATGGCCGGCCGCGTACGTCGACATAGTCGGCAAGCCCATGCCTTGCGATCGCCTGCTCAACGCCTGTCTTGAGGCGTGCGCCCTGCTCGTACAAATGTTCGATCACCGGTTCATGAAGATAGACACGCATCGTCGCAATAGCAGCGGCAAGCGCATGCGTCTCGGCCCCGTGCGTCGTCGACAGCAAGAAGACACGCGGCTTGTTGGTGTGATCGAGACCGCCAAGTTGCATGAATTCGCGCTTACCGGCCAAGGCGGAGACCGAGAAACCGTTCGCCAGCGCCTTTCCAAAGCATGATAGGTCCGGAACGATGCCATAGACTTCCTGGGCACCGCCTCTGCTCCACCGGAATCCGGTTATCATTTCGTCGAGTATGAGCAGAGCTCCGTTGGCGTGACATAGCTCAAGCAGTTCCTGCAGGTAGCCGTCCTTCGGTTCGTCGAGGCGCGCAGGCTCAAGAATGAAGGCGGCGATCTGGCCGGGGTAAGTGTCGAACAGTGCTCTGGCATCGTCGATGTCGTTGTAGTGAAAGCCGAGCGTAAGATCCTGAATCGCTTGCGGAATTCCCGCGTTCATCCGGGTCGTGCCGATGAACCAGTCGTCAGTGGAAAAGAACGGGTGGTCAGCACAACGGGCGATCAGATCACGCCCGGTGTAGGCGCGGGCAAGCCGTACTGCTCCCGATGTCGCGTCCGACCCGTCCTTACAAAACTTCACCATTTCCGCGTGCTGAATGAGTTCGAGAAACTGTTCGGCGCAATCGACTTCGATCGCGGAGGGACGCGTGAAGTTGCATCCCCGAGCGAGCTCGCGCTTGGCCGCCCGAACTACAGCGGGATACGCATGGCCAAGACCGACCGCGCGATTTCCCATCCCGTACTCGATGTACTCGTTGCCGTCGGTATCCCAGACACGACAGCCGAGCCCGCGCTCTATGAAACCGGGAGCATTGACCGGGTATTGATCGTCACCCTTCGCGTATGTGTGGCAGCCACCCGGAATGAGCCGATGTGCAACGTCTCTGAGATTTCTGCGATGCCTGAAATCGTGATTCTGCGCTGTCAATGCGAACCCCGCCCACCAGCTTATGACGCGTCTGGCCTCATTCGGCCTCGCGGCCGCTTTCGGCTGCCCCAATGTGTACTTCGCGCTAGGCCCCGTCCTGGGCAAGTCCGTCAAAAGAGGCAGTGAACGTGGAGGATAGTCTTTTTTGGGTACGCCCTGAGGCTGGGCTGACAAGTCATTCCGAGCCGAAACAACCGCGGCTGGCGGCGGCGGTCGCCCCCTACTGCGACAGTGGCAATGCGTCGGGCGAGTCGGTTGTTGCGCTTGTATACTGCTCAAGGTCCTGGAGATTTGGCAGTGGGAACTCGACCTTGACAGTGTCGCCTGGCTCGACGGGAGTGGTTTCCGTGGCACTCAGCTCCGTCACTTCATCGCCGGACTGGCGGATGATTGTATAGGTCGGCCCTGCCCGCTCTGCACTGTCCCTCAGCGCGGCAAGGCGTGGCTCGGTCGTTTCTGTCTCGCGTAGTAGCTTGCCGGCAGTGTTGATTTTTTGGTCAAGCTCCTCCAGCTGCGCCTGCGTGTCGCGCAGCGCGACCGTAGTCTCATTGGTACGATTGTTTTGGAGCTCTTGAAGAGAGATATCGGTCCGGCTGATTTCTTGCCGCGCCCTCAGCAAGCTCGTCTCTTCAGTCAATCGTTCGCCTTGCAACTGTGCCAAGGCCCGCTGGAGCGCCATCTGTCGGGGTGACGTCGCTAGTCCGCTTTCGACGAGAGTCGAGACCCCTTGCAGCTCTTTCTGCATAAGCTCGATTTGCGTGTCATCGAGATCGATATGTTGTTTCTGCGCTTCGACCTCTTGGTCGAGAAATGAGCGAAGCTGTTGCAAGGCTTGGGTTTGCGTTGAGAGGCTTTCTCGACGCGCATCGAAAATCAACTGTTCTTGCTGTTTCGCAACAGCGGAGGCAGCGCTGTTCGAATGAGCGGAGAGTTCGGGCGGGAAATCGATGCTCTGTGCGCCAGACAGCTCAGCCTCGAGCCTCGCCTTGCGGGCGAGCAGGCTGGTAACGTTGACCGCGTAGAGGCCCAGTTCGCCGCTCCCGGCAATCATTTCTCGCTGCAGCCCGGCAGCTCTCTTCGGGCCCGACGCGCAAGCCGGCCGCAAGGCTCACCGCCTTTAGAACCGTGAGTCCCGGACGATACGGAAACTCACCCGGCTTATTGATATCCCCCAAAATATAGAAGGGTCTGTATTGAACGACCTCGACCGAGGCGTTGGGCTCGCGCCCCAGGCCCATCTGCTGCATGAGTCCGTGAGCTATGAGGCGTGCAACTTCACCCGTCGATTTACCCGCGGCCGAAATCTCTCCCACGAAAGGCAGGGCCAACGTGCCGGCCTCGCTAACGGTGAACTCATCGTTGAGAGCGGTCCATTGAAATATTTCGTCCCGCGACGCACGCCATTCGTAGACCTTCAACCGAACCTTATCTTCAGGGCCCAAACGGTATTCGTCCGCGAACGCGCTCGACATCGCGATGAACGGGAAGAGCACTAAGATCGCGAGTAGCGTGATCCAATGCGCGGTCTGAACAAGCGCGCCGCGACTCCAGGCATGCCGCAGTGCGACGCAATACGCTTCAGCAGTGGAGGGGATCGCAATTGATCGCGCTTTCGTAGTCATTGTTCGGTCCTCGCCGCCAGCTATCAGATCTTCAGGATGTATTCCGGTTCAATTCGCCCCATCAGCAGGTGCCGGACGGCCAACAGGTTTCCCCTGAGGCGCCCTCGCCTGTCGACGTACGGTTCGGGCCACACGCTTCTGACAAGATTGGCAATGAGATTGCGTGTCATGAGTTCAAGAGCGAACCGTGCGGGCACGGTCCCTTTTCTGATCAGATAGATAGGGTTCGCCACCTGCGAGTAGCCGAACCGCTCGCCGCTTACCCGTGCAGTCTTCAGTCCAAGATGAACGCCGATCAGCGACCGCAGCCCGACAACCCGCCCTTTGCCGTGAAGCTGAAATGTGAAGTCGATATCCTCCTGCCAACCGTATAGAGGCAGTCGCTCATCAAAGCGCAGTTCTCCGACAAAACAGGACCTGATGGACATGTTGCAGCCGTAACCGCCCACATGGTCCACAACGTCGGAGATCAAACCCGCATCGGCCCTTGCAGCTCGTAGAGCCTTGAGCCCGGCTTCCCAATCGAGCCCGGCTCCATGTGCCCCGTCCGCGACGACGCACCCCGTCACCACCGCCACGTCCGAATGTTCCTCAAACTCCTTGACGACCCGTGCCAGATAGTCGTCGGCCGGCAGAAAATCGTCGTCAAAGAACGTGACGACATCGAAACGGCCGAGCGCTACGGCAAGAGCGTTGTTACGCTGCGCGCTGAGGCCAGTTTTGCCAAACACGCATGACAGAGCGAAGCGCTCCGGCTCGTAGTGTCCGACATGCGTCTCGTCGGGAGCTGAGATAATGACCTCGTCAGCGGGCCGCAGCTGCATCTCAAGATGCTTGAGAAGACGCGCTACCTCCTCCTTCCTTCCGAAGGTTGGCACGATGACGGCAAGCTTCATGGACGTCGTGTTCCCAACGCTCTGCGGTACTAACGCTGACAGAGCCGAGCCACGCGTACCCTATTTGAATGAAATAGCGCAGCGGCCGAATAAGTCTGAACAACCCCTCAATGGGAGTACAACAGACGTCGCAGTCGGTGCGCGTCGCTTGTCGCCCGCAGGAGACCTAAGCCCTTTGGATGCGCGTTGATACAATCCGCACTCGCCTTGGCGACCGATCAACCAACTTGCCTCAAGAATTTACCCTACCCAAACTCCACCCGGCTCGCAGCGCGATCACAATTTGTCGGCTTATCGTGGGACATTTGCTTCAGATTCCAACCAAAGCGGTCGCGCAAACTCAATTCGACGACATCGCGTTCGATGAATTTCCTGCGCGAGGGCTTGGGCGAGACGCGCGGATCGCAATCGTCCACGATTGGTGTCCGGCATTCAGAGGCGGAGAGCTTGCGCTCTCTCATATATGCAAGCTTTTTCCGAACGCAGAGCTTTTCACGCTCTTCGATTTCCTGCCCGCGGAAATCAAAGAAGAGTATTTCCACGGCATGACGTTTCACGTATCGCCGGCGAACAGGCTTCCCCTTGTTCAGAAATACTATAAGTCGCTCTTCTTTGCTTGCCCTTTTCTAATAGAACAGTTCGATGTTACCGGCTATGACGCCGTCATATCCTCCTCTGCAGCGTTCGCACGCGGTGTCCTGACGCGTCCTGATCAACCGCATCTGTGCTACGTCCACAGCCCCATCAGGTATGCGTGGGAT
The DNA here is from genome assembly GCA_963720705.1 of uncultured Alphaproteobacteria bacterium. Lineage (GTDB taxonomy): Bacteria > Pseudomonadota > Alphaproteobacteria > Rhizobiales > Afifellaceae > DASWJZ01. The sequence goes on along the minus strand of CAVRGJ010000002.1, from coordinate 541,592 downwards.
GAGCAGTTCTCCTATTTGGAGCAGGGGCGCTTGGGGTTTGGGCCAAAGGGACTGTTGTACCGCTTGATGCTGCACCACCTAAGGACCTGGGATACGCGCACCGCCCACGGCCCGGACTTGATGCTGGCGAATTCGCGCTATGTCCGGTCGCGCATCCGGCGGATCTACGGCCGCGATGCCACCGTCGTCTATCCGCCGGTCGAGCTCGCGGATATCGCGTGCCACGAAGACAAAGACGACTACTACGTGACGGCGTCCTATTTCGCACCGTACAAGAGAACTGACCTCGTTATCCAAGCATTTTCGGAGATGCCCTCGCGGCGCCTTTTGGTGGTTGGCGAAGGGCAGCTCTCTGCGGCGCGGTCTGTCCGTGTGGGGACGAACGTGTCGTTCACCGGCCGTCTCAGCCGGCCGGACTACGTCAGGACCTTAGCGGAGGCGAAAGCCATGGTGTTCGCCGGCTGTGAGGATTTCGGCATCGTTCTCGCCGAGGCCCAGGCTTGCGGCACACCCTTGATCGCATTCGGGCGAGGTGGAGCCTGCGATATTGTTGCGCCGCTCGGCGCATCGCCTCGGCCGACCGGTGTCCTTTTTGAGCGGCAGACAGTCGCTGCCATCAAAGAGGCCGTCGAAACGTTCGAGGAGAACCGGGCTACGATCTCATCGCGCGCATGCAGCCAAAATGCCGCGCGGTTCTCAGTCGCGAGGTTTGACGCCGAAGTAATCAATGCCTTTGCGGCGGTTCAACGCGTGCATGCAACGAGATTGGATACAGCCGAAGCCTAACGCCCATTGCCCGCGGGCCGTCACAACAAAACTTGTGGCGCTGTAGATAGCCGCTTCCGACCAACGACGGGTGACTCGTTCGACCTGAATTCGCATCTAAGCGGCAAGGCGCCCGGCGAGTTTCGCTTCGTAGAGCGCCAACAGGTCGTCGCACCATGCATGAGCTGTCGGGGCCAATTTCCTTGTCTCGGTGAAGGCCGCCTCACTCATCGCACGCACCTTCAGGTCATTGCCCGCAAGATCCGTGATCGCCTTTGCCAGCGCGGTTTCGTCATGCGGATCGCACGCTATTCCGCTCCCCGATTGAACGATTTCGCGTGAAATCAACGCCAACGTCGACACGATGACCGGGATGCCGCTCATGGCGGCTTCCAGCGCCACGAGCCCAAAGGTTTCGCGCCAGCGGGTTGGCACTGCCAGCATCCGCGCTTGTGTTACGAGCTCTTGGAGCTCGCTTCGGCTCTTCTTGCCGGCGAAGAGGACCTCCGGATACTGACGTTCAAGCATCGGCCTGAGCGGGCCGTCGCCAACGACCCTCAATGCGACACCGGCACGCTTTGCTGCTTCCGCTAGCAGACGCACACCTTTGTCCTCCTCCAGCCGTCCGACAAAGAAGAGCTCGTGATTGCGTTCAGACCTAACCCGCACGTCGGTCCACGGCATCACCGGATTGCGGAGAACTGTGATGGCTTGCCGGGCAATCCCCCCGCGCACGAGATAGGGAACCATCCCGTCGTGTACGGCAATCACCGTTGCCTCAGTGTCCGAAAAATCGAAGATCCGGCGCAGCGTCGCCCCGCGCGCAACGCGCCACAGCTTGTGAGCATAATGTCGCTTGTCGCACTGGGCTGAGATACAGCCGGCCGACATGGGGGTCCGCTCGCATGCCAGTTTCTTCGGGTAGTGAAGAAAGCCGCCATTCGGGCAGACGAGGAAATAGTCGTGCGCCGTCATGAAGAGGCGCGAGGCAACGCCACGCAGCGGCGCAAATACCGCTGGAGACAGCACCTTGTGCCAATTGTGCAAGTGATACGCTGTCCCCGGGGTATCGTGGCGATCGATCCAGCGCCCCAGGATTTCTTTGTTCCGCCGGTCGTAGATTCCTCTGACCGCCGCAGCTGGCCTCCAGCCTTCGTTGATGTTTTGACTCACCAACGGGACCACGGTGACACCGAGCGCCTGCAGCTCAGGATCATCACCCGCATCGCCAGTTATTAGCGTTACCGGGACGCCGCGCCCGCGCAGAAGCCGGATCGAAGCGCGCATCATCAACGCAGCGCCGCCGCTAGCTGCACTATCGTCACTGATTACAACGACGCGCTCAACCATAAGTCCCGCGGTTCCTGTGCGTCGGGCATGGATTCCAATCTTCGCCTACCACGATCTGGTTGGCGGAGACCGGTGTCCGATCGGATACCATCGACGGGCGGTCCACGCCTTTTGGGGGGCGATGTCGTTCATCGGATGAACAAGTGGACCTATAGGCGTACCTCGCACGACCGAATGCCGAAGGCGAGCCCCCGATGATAGCCTCCCCCGGCACGCCAATTCGGTTATCGAAGCCGCTGCCGGCGGCTCACGTGACTTCGGTACACGCGCTCCAGCGCCGACATTGAGCGACGACCCAAGAGAGCGACGCTTGAAGGAAATGAAGGCTACCAACCCATTGGAGATAGTCACGTCACTGCGGGTGCTGCAGCAACCGGCTCGGCTTTTCGAAACGGCCCCCGCTCGCACAGTGCCGAAAACTGCCGCCCGAGCGCCGAAGCGTCATTGGGCGATCAATGGCGACTTCCTCACGCTGCGTCCTACCGGTGTGGCCCGCTATGCGAAAGAGGTCACGCGCCAGCTCGACGCTCTTGTCGCTGAACGGCACCCCTTAACCCGCGACCTCGATATCGAGCTTCTTGCACCGCGGGAAACGAGCGAAGAGTTCGGGGCCATCCCGATCCGGCTCGTTCGCGAGTTCCGACATCCGAGACTGCCACAATTCTGGGTGCAGATGCAGCTTCCAGCCCACGTAAAGGGCGGCCTTCTCAGTTTCTGCAACCTCGCTCCGATCGGCGTGAAACGGCACATCGTCTGCATTCACGACCTGCACACGAGGTTGATGCCTGAGAGCTACGGAAGGCTCTTCCGCTTGGCGCATCGTTTCATACTGCCGGCGCTCGGTCGCCGCGCTGCCCGCATCACCACCGTCTCCGAGTTGTCGCGGGAGCATCTGACGCAATTCGGTATTGCCCCGAAAGATAAGATCGTCGTCACCTACAACGGTAGCGATCACGCGCGACGCTGGAATGAGGCACGTTCCCATCTAGAAGTCCGCCGGCGTCGTCCGTTCGTCCTGTGCCTCGGACGCGCCGAGAGATACAAGAACATGACGCTTCTGGCGCGGCTTGCGCCGTTGCTCGACCAAAAGGGCGTTGACCTTTGGATGGCGGGCGACATCGACGCCTCCGTGCTGCAACGGCAAGGCGCGCAAACGCACAGCAACATCCGGTTTCTCGGCCGAATTAGCGACGACGATTTCGCGAAAGCTCTATCCGCGGCTCTTTGCTTTCTCTTCCCCTCTCGGATCGAAGGCTTCGGGCTTCCGGCAGTCGAGGCGATGGTTCATGGCTGCCCTGTGATAGCGTCGACGGCCAGGTGCCTCCCGGAGATTTGCGGTGAGGCTGCCCTCTATGCTGATCCGGACGACCCGGAGGAATGGCTCTCGGTGATCATGAGATTGGGGGCTTGCACTGCACTTCGAAGCCAGCAGATTACGCAGGGCTATGCGCGAGCGGACGCCTATTCCTGGCGCAAGATTGCAGAGCAATATCTGGTTCTCATGGCGGAGGCCGACGGCCTGCTTTCGGAACCACACGACAACCGGCATCACAAGGAGCCGGATTGATGAGAAGCATAGACGCCGCTCCGCCATTCTACATGTTTAGCGACTACGGCCTCGCTCTATCGCTGCTCGGCTGAGGGGCATGTCAGGCAAATGCCGCAGAATCGAGGGTCGTTTGGGCACGTTGCTTTGCCGGTCTCTAGGATGATCTCGCCACTGTCGAAGCTGATAGGAGGCACAATGGGCCTCAGATTGGCGCTCATCGTGACGACGGCTGACCGCTATTTCGGCATGGCGGTCAACTTTCTGACGCTCGCGATCGCCGCGCGCCTGCTGACGCCGAGCGAATTTGGTGTCACCGTCATCGGCATCGCCATTACGAGTATCGCGGTGGCCGCGCGCGATTTCGCACCGCAGGCCTATATCGTTCAGAAATCGCAGCTCGACGAACTCGATATCCGAGCTGCATTCACTTGGATGATGCTGATCACGATGCCGATAGCCGCCAGCATTGCCATCGCGTCTCATTGGCTTGAGCGGGTTTACGGACAGCCGGGCTTGCAGCTCTACCTCTGCCTCATCGCTCTTGCACTCACGATCGATCCGTTTCAGCAGACGATCGTCGGCCTCCTGCGACGCGAGATGGCCTTCGGAAAAGTCGCACTGGTGAACGCGCTCAGCGCTCTCGCCAGCTCGGCCGCTCTGCTCTTCCTCCTTCATCTAGGCTTTGGCTTTCAAAGCTTCGGCTGGGCCGGTCTTGCGGCCTCCACCACCATGATGATCATCTCCGTTGCCTGCCGCCCCGACCTGCGGGTCTTTCGGCCGACCTGGCGCGGATGGAGCCCCATGTTGCGGTTCGGCAGCTACAACGGGATCGCGGCCCTGCTCTATCGCGTCTACGAGGCAGTTCCGTTTCTGATCTTTCCGCGGATCCTTTCGTTCAACTCGCTTGGCGTTCTGAACCGGGTGTTCGCCCTTGTGCAGGTTTCTGACAAGGTTTTTCTTGCCGGCGTGATGGCGGTCGCCATGCCGGCCTTCTCGCAAATCTCGCGTGACAAACGCGACTTGAAGGCCGCGTATATCCACGCCATCGAGCACATAACCGCCCTGCAATGGCCGGCACTTGCCATGTTGGCCGTGCTTGCAGGTCCGATCGTCGCTGTTGTCCTCGGTGATCAATGGACAGCGGCCGTGCCGCTTGTTCGGATCGCCGCACTCGGCTGGATGTTCTCTTTTTCCAACGAACTCAACTATCCTATCCTCGTAGTAAATGGAGCAATGCGTGAGAACCTGGTTCGCGCCGCGGTAATCTGGCCGATCTCTGCTGCCATTCTTCTCGGTGCGGGCTTCTTAGGCGCAACCGCCGTGGCGCTCAGCTTCCTCATCACCATTCCGCTCCAGGCGGTCGTGTCGATGTCGTTCGTCCGCACGAAGCTTTCGATAACCTATCTGGAGATCCTCGGAGCCCTCCGTCGCAGCGCCCTCGTAACAGCCGCGACCGTCGCAGGGCCGCTCATCCTGGCGGCCGCGCTCGCGCGGGACCTGCAGTTCACGGTTCCGCTGGCGGTGGCCGCAGCCGCGCTGTCGGGCGTAGGCTGGCTGATTGGGTTGTGGCTGACGACGCACCCGATGTGGCCGGAGATCGTCAGGGTCGTAGCTCGTTTGCTTGATGCGCCGATCAGGCGACGCCTTGTTCCGCGCAGGAGTTAGGTCAACTCCCCGACGAGCGGGATGATGACGGCTGCCCTTAGCCAAAAGTGACCTACGCTTAAACCTATCGGCCTATCCGCTCCGCGTGGCCGCGGCTACTCGTGCTTGCTAGACTGACGTATTGGGAGATGCCGAAAACAGGACGCAGACCCGATTTGCCCGCAGCAATGGCGCTTCACAGGGCGGAATTTGTTGCGCCAATAACATGAGGACCGAGCGAGTAGCCGGACGATGCCGATAGAACGTGCACAGCACGCGGTTGCGCTCAGGGATCACCCCAATGCGCGAGCGTACGCGCTCTCCACAGCAAGAGTGTCGGCGAAGCAAGGCGTGAAACCCTTGCGGATCGCGCTACTTGGACAATTCGGGGTTGGCAATTTCGGAAACGACGGCTCGCTCGAAGCGATGATCCTGTCCCTCCGGCAGACTTGTCCGGAGGCCGAGCTGACAGCGATCTGCATGGATCCCGGCATTGTCAGGCAGACGCTCGGTATCGAGGCCGTCAAGATGACGCGACCGGGAATCAGAACACCTTGGTTGGACCGAGTGAACAGAATGCTCGGGCGCCTCCCTTACAAGCTCTACGGCCCTATTCGTGTTTTTCATATTCTTCGTGATTTTGATGCCCTGGTTTTGGCTGGCACAGGGGCATTCGACGACTTCGGCGATACGCCTTATGGAATGCCCTATGTATTCCTGAAATGGATGCTCCTTGCGCGGCTGCGCCGCCGCGCCGTCGCAGCTGTCAGCATCGGTGCCGGACCGGCCTACCATCGGCTCAGTCGATCCTTCTTCGCCGGGGCAGCACGCTCCGCAGAGTATCGCTCCTTTCGCGACGGTATTTCGCGGGACTTCGTCGCGTCTCTCGGCGTCGACACCAAAGCAGACAGGTTATTTCCTGATCTGGCGTTCGGCCTGCCGATCCCAGCACCGGTCGAACGCGATTCCGACGGACCGATTACAGTCGGCTTAGGTGTGATGAACTATCGCGGGCGGACGGGCAATGGCACACTCATCTACAACACGTACATCGCCAAGCTTGCCGAGTTTACAAGATACCTTCTGTCCCGAGGGTTCGCTGTCAGGTTGATTCTGGGACAAGACAATGACGAGGTGGCTGTCGGCGACCTCATGAGAGATCTCGAACGGAGCGCGTCGGCGGAAGAGCTGAAGCGTGTTGTCTTCCAGCCCTCCCGATCTCTCCATGACGTCATGGCGCAGATGCAGGCCGCGGACATTGTTGTCGCGACGCGCTTCCACAACTTCGTGTGCGCACTCCGGGTAGGGCTGCCGGTGATCTCACTCGGGTATCTCGAAAAGTTTGACGCGCTGGCAGCCGAAATGGGCCTCTCGGAGTATTGCACCGACGTCGAGCGGTTCAGCGTGGCCTGGCTAATCCCCCAATTTGAACGCTTGCTCGAGGAACGGGCCGTGCGCGCCGTGCGGATACGTGAGACGGTCGAGCACTACACGCGCCAACTTGCGATTCAGGAGAGCCTGCTTCGCAGTTACATTTTGGATCGATCGAGGCGATAGAGGCGGGGCGACGTGGCCGAAAACGCAGGGAAATTCCTCAACGGGGACCGACATCAACGACGTCCCGATCGCAGCGGGCGCGTTGCCGTCGCCTATGTCACCGACCGCAACTATCACGATATGACGCTTTTCGCGCTTGCGTCAGTGGCGCTCGGTCACCGCATGCCGGTCGACTTCTTCTTGTTTCAGCATGGTTACCTGGCCGAGGTGCCGTCACGCTATCGATCATCCATCGAAGCTCACGGGCATAGTCTGACGGTCGCCGAAGCACCGTCGTACGCGCCGGCGCAAACGATCTCAGTCGACAGGCATCTGACGCCGGCGGCGTACCTGAGGGTGACGGCCATCGAGCAGCTTGCCCATGATTACGCTTACATACTTTATCTGGACGGTGACACCTTGGCGTTTGGAGACCTCAAGTGCGACGAACTCGTCGGGTTTCGCAAGACCGCGGCCGCCTGCCTCGATCTATCGATCTCCACCGGTTTCGATGACCCCTCGTTCGCCAACAATTGCGAAAAAAACGGTGTTTCTCCCGAGTATTTCAACTCCGGCGTGTTGATGATCAACAGCAAACGATGGCTCGATACCGGGGCGCTTGATCGCTTCACAGAAGCCCTCCGCCGTCACTCGGATGCATGTGCCTACTTGTCGCGGTGCACCCCGAATGACCAGTGCGCACTCAATCTCACGCTCGGCGACGACTTTGACGTGCTGCCGGTGACCTACAACGTCCAGAAATCTGCATTCAACACGCGTTCTTGGTCGACCGCCCTCATTCGGCACTACACCGGCAGGGTCAAATTCATCCCCGTACGCCCTTGGCGGTGCGACCGAAGAGAGCACAGCCTTCTCCGGCATATCAGCGCCGAGACGAACTTGCCATTTCCTCATGGAAACTTCGACTACGGCCTGAGCTATTCTTTGAATGCTCTTCGCCGCTACAGAACCGCCCGGCGCTACGAGCGTGCCATAGTGAAAATCGAGGATCGCATACCAAAGCTGCGGGCCCGTGAAACTCGAATGCCAGAGAAGTCGACGAGGGGGCACACATGGCACTGATCGACGTCGTCATTCCAAACTATAACTACGCGCACTATCTGCGAGAATGCGTTGCGAGCATTACGTGCCAGGGCGTTGATGACATCCGAATCCTGATCGTCGACAATGCATCGGCGGACAACAGCGTCAATGTTGCGCGAGATTTGGCAGAAAGCGATAGGCGCATCACCGTCGTCGCGCGTGAGAAGAATCTTGGCCACCATGCCTCCTACAATTATGGAGTTGACTGGGCGGCTGGAAAGTACTTCGTGCTGCTATGCGCTGACGACCTTCTCGTGGAGGGCAACTTCCAGCGCACGCTCCCCATCCTCGAAAATGAACCCACGGTCTCGTTTGCAAGTGGTGCAGAGCTGGTCTGGCGGGAGGCCGAGCCGTTTCCCGAGATTGACAATTCGAACGAAGATGGGTGGCGGTTTCTGTCGACCGAGGAATTCACGCTTGAAAGATCTCTCCCGAGTGAAGTGCTGTTCGGTGGCGGCTCGGCGCTCGTTCGCACCGCGGATCTCAAACGCGTCGGGCATTTCAGAAACGACGTTGCGTTCACCGAAGATTTGGAGATGTACCTTCGTCTGTCCCTGAACCGCAAAGTCGCCCTGACGAATGCGGTGCACGGCATAAGACGCGTACACGAAACAAATATGTCGGCAACTCTTTGGCACGACTTCAAAAGTGACATGGTCGAGACGAAGCTTGCTTTTGACAGCTTCTTCTCCCGCGAGGCTCCTTCGATGCCAGGAGCGAGCAACTTACGACGCCGCGTTCATCGCAATCTCGGAAAGCGCGCGTACTGGTCCGCTTTGTCTCACATTGTGCGAGGCCAACGTGCCGCGGGGTTCGAACTCCTGAAGTTTGCGTTCGAGCTTTCGCCGCGGCTCGCTGTCGTCCCGCCGGTCGAATATCTCCTTGAATTGCGCAATCCCTGGGGACACATCCGTTCCCGCATCGCAGACGCGCTTTCGCGCGGTGCGTCGGCGTAATCGCCCGCACTACCCTTTCGGACTACCCAGGTCTCAAGGAAGGCCGCCTGCGGTCGAACTGGCGTAGTCACGCCGAACGGGAAGCGCACCGCGCCGTCAATTCGAAAGCTCGGCAGCCTTCTGCGCATCCGCCGGCGGTGCGGCGCCGTCGGCAGCCGGCTTGTCCCGGTTGTCGTCGAACGCCACTCGAATGATGTCGCCGCGCTCCAGTTTTGAATTTTCGTCGACAATGGTGGAAGCGTACGCGCCGTCGACAAGTCGAATGAGGACATATTGCGGAACTCGTCCGAGCGCGTCCTGTGCGGCATCACGGCTCGTGTCGAATTGATCGAACTTGGCCTGCGCTGCAGCCAGCGCTATCTCGTTTTGCTGGAGGGCAAGGTCGACATCGCGCAACTTCTCAACGTTGTCGGTGTCGACGCGATTCTGGGCTTCGGCGAGATCCCGATCAACGGCAATCCGATTCTGTTTGGCGCGGAACAACGCCGTACGAAACTCAAGTGCTTCCCGTCGGGTGGCGAAGAGTTGGCGTTTGAGGTCGCGTAGATTTCGATTGCGCCGCCAGCCCCCGGTCTGTCAGCCCTTGTTGCACATTGACCTGCTCCTCGAGCAGTCGCACTCCTTCGTCATGCAGCACTATGCTCTGCTCAATCGATGATATCTCTTGCTCATAGCCTGCTTTCTGAGCTTCGTATGTGCCTTCTCGCGACTCCTGGGTGCGCTGGTGCTCCTCAAATATGGCAGATTCCGCTGAGGCAATGCTCGCCGCCTCAGCGTTCGGGGCTCCGGTGATAGCGCTGCTGTCGAACGGTTCGTGGCGAATTTCTGCAGTAAGGCGAGCGCGCTGCACCCTGAGCGAATAGTTGTTCAGCGCCAGCGTTTGGACATCCTGCTGCAGAGAGATCCGTGCAGCCTCGGAGACCCCAGCCTGCGAGATTCCGCCGGCCTGCAAGACAAGCTGGAATACGGTCATATCCGGTTGGAACTGGAAAGGGCCCGTTCGCGCGACATCGCCTATCAGGAACACCGGTGCAAACTCGGCCACCGAAACCGTGGGCAGACTGACCGGAACTTGCTTCGACAGCGCTTCTCCGAGGAGTTTGGCAATCTCTACGGGGCTCTTCCCAGCCACATCGAGCTTACCGAGCAGCGGGTAGTTGATCGAGCCGTCCGGTTCGACGCGAAAACGACCGGACAGAACGTTCGAGACGTTGTCCTCCCCATAGATGACGACCTGCAGCAGGTCCCCCGCTCCAACCGGGTAGTCCCGCGTTTCCGCTGCGAACGTGCATGTCACCGATAGAAGCGAAAAACCCCCAACAGCGACCATTCCAAAGAAGCACCTACGCAGCATCGCGCAAAGGCCGCCTCCAAAAGATCGGTGCATTTCTTGCCCTCCCCTTAGGGCTGTCCGCGGAACGGCCTGAGGCACGAGCCTTTTGGCCTTTTCCGTACGGCCTTGAAGCAGAACATTTCGTCAGAGGCGTGCGACGATCTCGCGACATACGCCAATAGCTCACGTCTTCTGCAGCCCTGTTCGAATGTCACGTGTTGAGGTTAGCGACCAGTCGGCAAATCGTTTGGTTGGTTATTGATGGTACATCCGCCTTTTGGCGAGGCGTACGGCTTCGTCAGCACTCTCATGCGACGAGCTGGCGTTCCCTGTGGGGGTCAGGTGGCACCGGAGCGCCGGATTCGGCGCTGGTGGCGACCGCAGCCCCTTCCTTGCAGGCCCACGGCCGAACTCGCCAAACCGGTAAAATGAGGCTTCAAAAGACGTAGTCGATACCTCGACATTCTATTTTGTGTGGCTTTCTTCGACCATCGGCGACCGACTAGCTTACGAACGACCGCGCGTCGAAGGACCCTGCATGCACCCTCGCCTTTTGTTTGTTCTGATCTGCCTCTTTGTTGGGACGGCGCCGGCAAGTGCAGATATTCTTTGGGGCGCCAACGGGCATCCAATTACCTCCTATCCCGGCGTCACCATAGAACAGCAGTTCGACTATCTGCGCGATCTTGGCGTGAAGGCTTACCGGGTGGACATAACCGACGCAAAAGGGGCATCGGTTCTTTCAAGGCTTGTTCAGGAAGGCAAGGCACGCGACATCGCAATCCTTCCTGTCGTGACACCCGGCCACATCAACTTGGACACGGATACGCCGGAAGAGATCTACCGTGCCGCCTATGAGCTAGCCTTCACTTTGGGTTCGGAATTCAAGGACGACATCCGCGTCTGGGAGCTCGGCAACGAGCTTGAAAACTATGCGATCATCGCGCCTTGTGAGAAGCGAGATGACGGGACTCAGTATCCTTGCCAGTGGGGCCCTGCCGGTGGCGTGACGGCGCTCGAATACTACGGACCACGCTGGGCAAAGGTGAGCGCCGTCTTGAAAGGCCTTTCCGACGGAATGACTGCGGCCGATCCGACGATACGGAAGGCGATGGGAACGGCGGGCTGGGGCCATATAGGCGCCTTTGAACGAATGCAGCACGACGGCATCCAGTGGGACATCTCCGTCTGGCACATCTATGGAGAGGATCCGGAGTGGGCTTTCGCGAAGCTCGCTCAATTCAAGCGGCCAATCTGGGTCACCGAATTCGGTAACCCCCGTGGCAGCCAAGAAGATGAGCAGCAGCAAGCTGCTGGCGTTAGCCAAATGATATCTCGCCTGCGCGTGCTGAAGGACCGCTATAACATTGAGGCGGCCTATATCTACGAGCTCGTGGATGAGTTGGTACTGGGCGCCCGACGCCGAGGCCTTCCAAGGACTCGTCCGCCTTGTCGATGACGGAAGCGGCAGTTGGCGCACCGGCGAACCGAAACCCGCCTACTTCGCAGCGCGTGAGCTGATCCGCGGACCGGTTCCGCTGCCCACCACCGATCGAGGGTGCGAATTGCCGGCCTTGGATGGCGACCGTGCCAGCATATCCTCACAAGTAGAGTACAGCTATTGCCTCGTCCTCGGCCGCGAAAGCGATGCGGCGGGTTTGGAAAGTTGGGTGGACTCGGTCGAGGCGCAAACCGCCAGCACAACAGATATGCTGATTGCAATGCTGAATTCGCCGGAATTCGCGAGCAAATACGGGGTCATAGGGTTAAGTGACAGGGACTACACCTCGTTCTTGTTCCAACTGCTTCTCAATCGTGATCCGGATGACGTTGGCCTAGAGGCGTATACACACGAGCTGAAGACTGGTGAAGCGAGCCGCGCGTCCGTTGCTGCAGGAATCGTCCTTTCAGCGGAATTCCGGGAACTTCACCCAATTCTTTTTGCGCCACCGCCACCGGCGGACGGAACTTCGGTGCGCGCTTCCCGCTGACCGATGCCGTGAAAGACAGGGCGACACGTTCCTTCGCATGCGGCTCCAGATATCGCCAGGCTGTTGGCTGCCTCAAGGTCGGATGCGTTCATTTTGGGCTTGCGCGCGAACGCATCGTCGTCCCCATCCGGATTTCGCTGTTTCTCTTCTTTGGCCTAACCATTATCGGCACGGCAAACACGGCGCGCGTTCAACCGCTGAAGGTTGAGAGCGCCGCGCCGCGGACGTCGACCCAATGTGAGAATGGCAGTCCCGTTGCAATCGGAAAAACGGAAATGGCGGCGGCATTTCCCCTGAGGGTTCGACCAAACAAACGGTACCTCGAGGATGCGGCTGGCCGACCGTTCCTCATTCAAGGCGACGCAGCCTGGTCGCTGATCGCGCAACTTACCAAAGAAGAGGTGGAGCAGTATCTGCAGGACAGACGGCAGCGGGGATTCAACACCCTGCTGGTCAACCTCATAGAACATCGCTTTGCCGAACATGCGCCTAACAACGCGAGTGGCGAGCCTCCGTTCACCACCCCCGGCGACTACTCCACCCCCAACGAGAAGTATTTTGCATACGCAGACTGGGTTCTATCGAGTGCAAAGGAGTTGGGCTTTCTTGTTCTGTTGGCGCCATCCTATGCCGGGTACGGCGGCGGCGAAGACGGCTGGTATCAGGAGATGCGCGCAAACGGGGCAGGTAAGCTTCGCGAATATGGACGTTATCTGGGACGCCGCTACCGGGGATTTGACAACATTCTTTGGCTGAACGGGGGGGACTACGACCCTCCCGACAAGAGTCTTGTACGAGCGATAGCGGAAGGGATCAGGGAGTTTGATCCCATCGCACTTCAAAGCGCACATGGAAGTTCGGAATCCGCTGCCCTGCAATATTGGCGGGGTGAGCCATGGCTTCAGGTCAATAGCTTCTTCACCTACGAGTCGGTCTTTCGCGCGTCGCTGAAGCAATACGAGGATCCTGCCGGTATGCCGTTCTTCCTCAGCGAAAGCGTGTACGAGAACGAATACCGCGCTACAGAGGCACGGCTCCGGATGCAGGCCTACCAAGCGTTGCTATCGGGTGCTGCGGGGCAAGTTTTCGGCAACAATCCGATTTGGCACTTCGATGGGCCGGGGATCTTTCCGGCGCCCACATCCTGGCAGGAGGCCCTTGGTAGTCGCGGCGCGCAAAGCATGACGTATTTGCACAACCTCTTTGCATCGATCAGCTGGTGGCTCCTGGAACCCGACCGAGACAACACGTTCCTCCTCAACGGTATCGGTGGCGACCTGGAAGGACGCGCCGTTGCAGCTCTCGCTAGCGATCGCTCGTTGGCGCTCGTGTACCTGCCGACTTGGCGAAATGTCACGGTTGATTTGGCAAAGCTCGCTGGCCCCGTCGTGGATGCACGCTGGTACGATCCCGCAAGTGGCTGCTTCGTGCCGGCAAAGGGCGCACAATTTCGCGAACGAAGCGTGACGACATTTGCGCCTGAATCGGCACAAAATGATGCCGGCTTCGACGATTGGATTCTGGAGCTGACCTCGCAGCCGTCGACCCAACCTGATCCTTGAACACACATCCACGACGGGGCCGCCCCCGGTTCGTGCTTCAGAAGAGGTAAGCCTGTTACGTCGTTCTGGGGATTCTCTCCGTTGCACCAACCGGCTTAGGGTAAGGACCAGCGGCGGACGTGATGCCCCCGCTCAGTGACACATGCGTTTTCGATACCCCGTGGGGAGGAAACATCGGCTTCCCGCTCTACGCCACTGGTAACCATGCTCGATCGTAGTTGGCCAGCCTCGCCGGATCAGCAGCCCACTTCGGAGCCGCGCTCAGAACAGCAGTTCATCGGCTACGCCGATGTGGCGGCGTTCTTGCGCCGGAATCTCTTGCTGGTCGCCACCTGCCTTATTCTCTCTCTGTCGGGCGCGGTTTTTTACATCGTGACGACAGAGCCGCTCTTCGTCGCCACCTCGCAGATTTTGATCGAGCCGAAGGTCCCGCAGCTTATCCAGCAGCAGCAGTCCGATGTCAGTCTGTCGATGGATACCGCGCAGCTGGAAAGCCAGATGGCCGTTCTCCGCTCCGAGAAGATTGCGAAGATGGTCATTGACCAACTCAATCTCTACGAGGATCCGCAATTTAACCGTTTGCAAAGTCCGCCGTTCAAAGAGCGGCTAAGAAAGATGGCGGCGCTGATTGTCGACCTCGGCGGGCTGCGGGGTGTCTCTTGGTCCGCTCCGCTCGTAAACTTCGCGGACGCAAAGTTGACCGCGGCCGAACCAACAGACTCGGGCGAGCAGGCGTTCGAGCGGGACCGGCTGACGATAGGCTTGTTTGAGGGCAGTCTTCAGGTCCGCCGAGTTGGCGTCTCCTACGCGCTCGAAATCTCGTTTCGCGCATTCGATCCTCAACAAGCTGCCAGCATCGCAAATGCGACTGCCGATGCATTCATCCGTGAACAGCTTGAGACCAAATCTGAAGCCGCTCGCGAAGGCAGCGCGTGGATGGAGCAGCGAATTGCCGAGCTTCGCAGACAGATGAATGTTGCCACGCAGGTGGCGCAGGAGTTCAGAGCCAAGCACGACTATTCTGTGGGCACGCTCCCGCCCGATGCGTTGCAAAACCGCGATTGGATGCCGAGCGACGCGTCAAATGAAGAGTCGAGCGAGCCGACACTCGAAGAGCTCGAAGCAAATGCCGAAACCTACAAGAGAATGTACGAGAGTTTTCTTGAAGCTTTCACCGCCTCCGTGCATCGGCAGTCCTACCCTGTCGCCGACGCTCGAATCATCACGGCTGCGACCCCGCCGCTCAGGCCGAGCACGCCTCGGAAAAAGCTCGCGTTGGCGTTTGGCATGCTCGTTGGGATAATGGCCGGAACGGGACTGGCCTTCATGCGCCATATGCTCGACCGAAGCGTTCTCTCCCCACATCAGATCAGAGAGGATTTGGGACTGGAGTGCTTGGGGCAGCTTCCGTCGGTGTTCGGCAGACGCAAAGGCTTCGGTCGCCTTGATGAGGTCGTTAGGGCGCCGCGATCTCCCTATAGCGACGGCTTGCGACGGGTCGAAGCAGCGATTGAGATTGCGTGTTCCGACCAGCAGATACGCTCCATCGGCGTGATCTCCGTATCGTCGGACAACGGAAAGAGTGAGTTCGTAACTAACCTGACAACCCTGTTCTCCATGTCAGGCCCGCAAGCCCTGTTGATCGATGCCAATATCTACGAGGCAGAGCTCACGGCAAGCTTGGCGTCGTCGTTTAGCGGACGCATTGCGAGCGCTCAGAAAGATCAAGGTTCTGTCTCGGGTTCGGTGACGCCTTTGAGAGGGACCTGCTTTGATTTTGTTCCCAACTATTGTCTGATTTCGTCTAGCGGGAGAGATACGCTTGAGCCGAAGCAGATAGAGATCCTGCTTCGATCCCTGCATGGTTATGAGCGAATCATCCTGGACCTCCCCCCAATCACGACCGCAGTTGACGGTGTGCTCGTGAGCTCGGTCCTCGACGCCGTCATCATCGTGGTTGAGCGCGGCAGAACATCGTCGGACCTGGTAGCTGAACTCGTTCGCTCCATGCGGGCGGCCAAGACGCCGATCTTAGGCGTGGTCATGACCAAGAGCCGATCGACCACGTCTCGCGGAAATCCTCTTCCTGCCAAGTGGAGTCTCGGCCGGCGGTGGGCGGGCCGTTTGGTTGCCTTGCCTGGCGGCAGGTCAGGCGCGTCTGCTCAAGGGGAGCTTCGCACGCCCGTCACAATTGCATCGCAAGTGGATTTGCGGGAGTCTGGCGTCTACGAAAAACGCCCACAATCCTGACATGCGACGCGTCGTGTCAGGAGGATTGCCGCGGCGACACCTGCGGCATGCAAAGCCGCCACCAAAATCTCTGAATTGCCGCCGCACCGCCAAGGGTGGGGCTTCACTGCCGCGTCAGAACTTGCTCGCCACGGAAGTCAGTGCTCGTGAGCGTGATGGTGCGATCGGACAGCCGCGCCTCAAATAGCGATCTGCCGAGCACAAAGACCACCGAATCCGCGGAAGCACGCCGTATGACAAAGCGCTGCCACTCGAAAGGCATGTTTGGGCTGATGTTTGCCTGCGCTCGCCCGTTGTCGATGCGCAGCGTGTATCCATCGCCCGACCAGACGCCATCGAGGCGCTGAGCTGCAACCAGAGCCGACTCGCCAAGCTCTTCCTGCGGCGTAATTGACTGAGTCGCAACGGAGAGGTGATCGACATCCGCCAGCTGTCTGCAGCCCAATCTGGGCGGCGTTTCATTGACGCATGCAGCTGCTGCAAGCAGCCTGCCCCGCAATCTCGCCCACGCGGCCGCTTTCAACGCCGCGCCTCCAAGCACGTCGTCTTCCGCAACATCGAGGAGGGATGAGGTGCGTGCGTCGACGACCTGAAACTTGGTTGCGCCCGCGCTAGCCGAAAGCGCACTCCCGGGCGCAGTTGCGAGCAGCACCGAACTCAGCACGTATCCCGCTATGCGGCGCCATTTGTGCGCTGTGGAATGACGCCGTCGGTGGCAGGAACGCCTCCAGCTAAGCCGCGCTTGCCGGTTGAATTCGCTAACTGTACTCACTCCACTCAAAACGCTCTTCCCAATCGGCCCTAACGGCCATCCGGAGTCCGGATTCCAAATGCCTTGTTGCGCACCGCATTGTAGTGCTCGGCCGGATCATAGACGGCAGCCGGCAAAGCGAGAGCTTCGGCGGTCAGCCGACCCATTGCAGAAAGCAGCGCGAACGATGCGACGATCTTGTCCCGTCTGGCGACGATTAGCGTCTCGTTGGCGCTCAGCAGCTCGTTTTGCGCATCGAGCACGTCAAGCTCAGTACGTTGACCTACCTTCTGCTCCTCCTGTACGCCGGAGAGAGCGATACCAGCTGCGTCAACGCCCTCTTTCGCTGCTGCGATAGCGCCGACCGCCGCCTGTTCGGTCGCCCAGGCCTGGACTACGGCCGCGCGCACCTGGTCCCGGGCACGATCGATCTCAATCTTACTCCGCCCATATTGCTCCTTGGCCTGGCGCACTCGGGCTGAGACCGCGCCTCCCTGATAGAGCGGAATGGTCAGGCGCCCGATGATGCTCGCGGTATTCGGGTCCGCGCTAGCGTTGAAGCCCTCCGCGTGCGCGAATGTGCCTTCGACACTCATCGTCGGAAGAAGCTCGCCCTCAACTTGCTTCACCACAAAGGCCTGCGCATCGGCCTGATTGATCGAGGCGAGGATCAACGGATGCCCGTTCTGACCGGCGGCGATCGCCTGCGACAGATCGGGCGGGATAAGGCGCGCGTACGGAAACTCGGACGAAAGACTGCCGGGATCTTGCCCCACCACCTGCCGATAGATTGAGCGGCTGGTAGCAAGATTGGCTTCGGCAAGACTCTGTCCCGCCCTCCCCGCAGCAAGTCTCGCCCGCGCCTGCGCTACGTCGGTCCGCGTATTCTCCCCGACGTTGAAGCGCTCATTGGCGGCACTCACCTGCTCTTCGAGGAACATTACGTTTTGCTGGCGGATGTCGAGAATGGCTGTGTCGCGAAGCACGTCCATGTAGGCCTGGGCCGCATCGAACAGCACATTTTCAACCGTGTTCTCCAGCAATTCCCGGCTCGCCAGGACACCTGCCTCCGATGCGCGGATTGCATTGCGAACACGAAAACCGGTGAAGATGTTCTGCGTAACCGAGACTCCGAGAGACGCATTGAGCGTCGTCGCGCTGCTGCCGGCGAGCGGCGCATCCGTGTGGCTGCCGGTGGCGCTACTGAACAGGGAGATGATGGGGCGATAGCCAGATCGGGCTATGGGGACGTTCTCGTCATCGGCACGAGTTTGGGCGCGCGCAGAGTTGATATCCGGGTTGGAGGCGTATGTCTTGGCAAGTGTCTGCGTAATCGTCTGCGCCGGCGCACCGGAGGCAAGGACAATCAAGGCGACACCGCCGAAGGCGGCTATGGCTAGTTGACGACGCAATTCCCTGCACGGCCCCCGGGTTTAAAAACCCCGTGATTGAACCTTTTCACCCAGCTTTATCATCCATTGGCGGTAAGCATTGCCCTATTTCGCAACTGCGCTTGCGATTGATCGGAAGCGCAGCGAAATTGCAACACGTCCATCAAGACGCGTGCCCCTTTATTCCATAATCTTTAGAACGGGTTATCGGGAGGCGACAGAGCCAAGTCGTATCCACAGGCAGCGCCGGGTGCCTCTCAGACATCCCAGGCGATCCGACACCAGAGCGCGGAACCCCGCTGTCGTCAGATAAGTTCCCTGAAGGTTCTCACGCGGAATCGCGTCATTTTGGCATTCAACGGATGCGGGCGACTCAGTGTCCGCGCCCGCGGGATCCGACCCCCACAGGTCGCTCGCCCATCGTCGTCCCGATCATACGAGTCAGCCTATCGGCGCACGCTAAGTCTATCGTAGGTGAGGCCGGCACGGCGCGCAGGAGAATACCTCCTTTGCCTCCGTTGCAAGCACGGCACTCACATGGCGAAAATGAGACGTCGGGTTGGGGTGATTGTTGAACTATGACAGCCGAAGCGTGGGACATCCAGCTGCACCAAGACGTCAGTGGTGGGATAGCGGCGTTTAACTCAGGTGAGGCCGCCCAAAGTCAGATAGCCGATGTAGTCAGGGACCTAAGTCGGCCCCGGGCGCTACAGGCACCGAGTGCTGCAGACGCGTTATCGTCGCACCTGGGCCCCGATGCCGCCCCGGTTGGAGGTTGGACCAAGCGGGTGGCTGACATTGTTATCGCGTCGGTCGCTCTTGTACTTGCCGCTCCTTTGATGCTCCTTGTCTGGGTCTTGATCGTTGTCACGACGGGTCGACCTGCATTCTTCTCGCACCAGCGTATGGGGTTCCGCGGTCGACCGTTCAGTTGTTACAAATTCCGCACCATGAAGCTCGGGGCCGACAAAATCCTGCGCGACTATCTTGCGGCAAATCCCGACGCTGCACGCGAGTGGAGTGAAAAGCGGAAGCTCCGCCATGATCCCCGCATGACTTGGATCGGCGGGGCGTTAAGGAAATCGAGTATCGATGAACTGCCCCAACTGATCAACATCTTGCGGGGCGACATGAGCAGTGTCGGACCTCGTCCCATCGTGGCTGAGGAGCTACCGCGTTACGGCATCGGTGCACGCGAATATCTGCGGGCACGGCCAGGCCTCACTGGTCTGTGGCAGGTCAGCGGCAGAAGCACCGTGAGCTACGGGCTCCGAATCCATCTCGATTGTCAGTATGTGCAAAACTGGTCGCTCGGCGCCGACCTCATAATTCTGATCCGCACGATCTTTGCTGTGAGCCGGTTTCGCGACGCCTCCTAGCAAGTCTCGATCGGATCAATGGAGCCGGCCCGGTTGCGGGCCTCCGAAAAGGGCCACTACCGGCGCGGGATGAAAGTCGCCTTGTTTACGACCGAAGCAAGGAAAAGCCCGATCAGGAAGGAAAGCTGCAATACCGCCACGAGAACAACTGTGGATACGACAATGTTCCATCCGATCGGTTGGGCAAGTCCGTGCAGGGCAACCCTAGCGACTATCGTCGCCAGAGATGCTGCCAAGAGCGCAGGAACCTTGAATCGGAGCCCGAGCACGATCCCTGACAAGGCGACCGCTACGATGGCATATGCCACGACAAGCGTCCTTCAAAGCGCCCGCTCGCGCGGAGAACGCACGTTTCAACCGCACCGGCGGAATTCTAGGTACATTCTTGTCTCAGGAATGCCGACCGTCGGTCAAGCGAGAGATTTCAAGCTCTCGACCGAGCCCCTGGTGAAGATCTCGGCATGAGCGCGTCCATCAACGGAGCCGTGGTATTTCTCGGACTGCTTCTGCTTGCCCGCTTCCTTAAGGCTCCGTTGATCATCGGCCTCCTCGGGTCCCTGGCGTTCGGCTCAACGGCCATTGTGACGATCGCCTCGCTCGGGGGGGCCTCACCCCTTATCTACACATGCTTTGGGGCTCTCCTCCTTGTATCCGTGGCGGCCCGTAAGCAGATATGGCGCGATTTGGGCATGGTTTTCGCCCGCATTCCGGCTGCCTGGTTGGTGTGCGCACTTGGCCTCTATGCCACGGCGAGTGCCATAATTTTTCCCCGACTTTTCGCTGGCCAAACGAGCGCGTTCGTACCCTCGCGAATGCGCGGCGGGGTGGTGCTCGAAGTTCCGCTCGAGCCTGTTTCGGCGAACATCTCGCAGACCGGATACCTGCTTCTTAGCATTCTGATATTCATAGCATTTTGCATCATGCTCGCTCGCAGCGACAACTTGGCGATTGTCAGACGGGGCTTCTTCACATGGTGCATCCTGAACGCTGCGATGGGTGCCATGGACATAGCCGGCAAGCTAGTCGGACTTGGCGACATCTTGGAGCCGATCCGGACTGCAAATTACTCTATGCTGACAGACGTCGAGCAGGCCGGCTTTTCGCGTATAGCAGGCGCATACGCGGAGGCATCGGCATTCGGCGCCGCAACTCTTGCGTGCCTGGCATTCACGCTGACCTATTGGAGAAAAACTCAATCCAGGTTTGCTTTTCTGCTTTCAGCCGTTCTCCTTGTTCTACTTGTTCTCTCCACCTCCTCCACAGCATATGCCGGGGCACTCATTTTGAGCGTCCCCGTCGCTGCGTCGGTTGCACGCTCGCTGCTGGCTGGGCAGCTGAAACGGACAGATCTCCAGCTCATGGCGCTCACCGCTCTCGGTATCGTGGCGCTTCTGTCGATCTACCTCTTTGACCCCAGAGCCTTTGACCCGTTTGTGGATCTCATTCAGACGGCGTTGATCGACAAGCCGCTCTCCGCCTCCGGTCAAGAGCGCGCCTATTGGAACTACAAGAGCTTTCAATCCCTGTTCGATACGGACGGGCTGGGAGTGGGCATGGGAAGTTCGCGTCCCTCAAGTTGGGCAATCGCAGTCCTGTCACAGCTCGGCGTTATCGGCACCATGATGTTCGCATCCCTGTTGCTCATCATGACCAACGGTCTCGGCGCCGCGGCAACGAAGGCCCGACTAGATGAGCGCGCCCTTACTTCGAGTGTCCGCGCCTGCGCGCTGGCGGGAATTGTCTCCGCTTCGCTTGCAGGCGGTAGCGCTGATCCGGGCGTCATCTTCTTCGTGTCACTCGCGGTTATCGTTACGTGCCGCGAACGGGCATTGCGCGGGCGCGATCCGCTACACTCTCCGTTGTCGCTAGCCTACGGTTCGGCCCTCCAAACGCCGAGCGAGCGCTAGCTCGAGCGCTGCCGCGAAACCTGTCGGAAGCCGAAAGCCCGTTGCGCGAAGCTTTGCGTTCGAAAGATTGAGCATCCCCAGCGGGTAGCGTATCTCGAAACCGCGATGGCGGAGGAGATCCTTTGCTATGTCGGCAAGGACAGGCACGTCCCAGGGTGCAATGAAGCACGGCTCACGCGTGACCTCGAGTGCCCGAGAGAAAAGCTCGCGAAAGGTGCCGCTCGCTTCGTCACAGATATTGTAAGCCTCGATGCCAACAGACGCGCCTCCTAGCCCACGGGCGACTAAGTAAACGACTGCAGCCGCTGCATCCGCGGCGTAGATATACTGGGTCCGCCGATAGAGTGTGGCGACTTTTCGCGCCAGGCCCCAGTTTGCTGATTCGAGGATTCTATCCAGGCCGGCCACGACCGCCGGGCGGAGCAGATCGACGCGCATGGCAGGTGCGAGCTCGCGCAGCGCAAGTTCGCCTATCGTCTTCGTTCGGGCGTACTGGAGCATATAGGGCTCAGCGTAGTACTGCGACCCAATCGATCTTGATGGATCGAGGAGCGGCGTTTGTTCGTCCACGTCACGAGAGCGCGGAGACCCGTAGACGACGATCGAGCTTGCATGGCCGAAGTAGCGAACACCGTGGGCTACTGCCGCGGACGCCAAAGCGCGCGTCGCTTCGATGTTCACGCGATCCATCTTGTTGACGTCTGAAAGCTCCGCCGCCAAATGAACGACAGCATCGCACCCCTCGACAAGCGGGGCCATTGCTAGACTTTCTGAGAAATCCCAACGCCTCCATTCCACACCCGGGATGTCAGCTGCCGCTCGCGAATATTGGCCGCGTACGGAGAATCCTGCTTCAACAAGCGCCGGTACGACGAAACGGCCGGCCATGCCGCTCGCGCCGGTTACAAGGACGGTTGCCATCTCCGTGCCTCTCCGGTCAGGACCGCAGCCCGTCCGGAAAATTGGATTTCAGATGGTCCGCCAACCGGATCGCCATAGCGACGATCATAAGGGTCGGATTGGCGTGGCCGCTAGTTGGGAACACGGAGCCGCCGGCGATGTAGAGACCTTTGACATCGTGCACGCGGCAGTTCCCGTCAACGACGCCTTTGCGCGGATCGTTCGACATTCGCGTAGTGCCCATTGTGTGAGCCATGTCGATTGGGATGGCATCTTCGAGCTTCTCCTCGGCAACCCAGTCCTCCAATGTCGGCGCAGGCAATCCGACCCGAGAGAATTCGCGCGACGCGAGATGGCCTAGTCGCGCCAAGGACTGCAGAGGCTGATTACCCGGCTTCCATGAAACCTTCGCGAGTGGCACGTCGAGCGGATCTTTTGCCTCGGAGAGTGTGATGCGGGAATCGGGATTGGGGCACTGCTCGCTGATCCCCTCAAGAGCCAAGCCGAGTAATTTGTGTGGCATGCCTCTGTTGAGGTGCTCGCGCACCACGAAGTTGGGATTGACCCTGATCATCGAGTTGACGACAGATGCCATGAGCCACGCCGGTACGTGGTTGCCCTGGAGAACTTTTGTTCCGAGGGCCTTCATAAGCAGGCCCGGCGATTTCATCAGCGCAGCCAAGTCCGACACCGGCGCAACCGATCGCCCACGCATCAGACGCTTCATCGCCTCTAACGGGTCGTCCGGTGCGCGCTCCTCGATCATGTAGAGCGCACAGTTCAGCAACCCCTCTCGCTCTTGGACCTGGAACGGCAGCGCGACGCCGTGCGCGTACATGTGCGCCCTTCCCCGATGAGGAACGCCGTAAAACCCAAAACGCCTCGTGATTTTGGATGCATCGCGTGCGCCGAAACGTCCGATTCGGACTCCTGGATGGTCCAAAAGGTACCGGCCGACGACATCGCGGTCGTTTCCAATGCCAGCTCTGTGAACCTGGTTCGACGCCAAGAGCAGGCGCGGGTTTTCGATCCCGCTTGCCGCAAGAACAGCCACCCTAGCACGCACCCGTGCGCGGACGCCTTCCAAGCATGCAACTTCCACCCCCTCGAACACGGTTCCAGTCGTGTTGGTGAGGATGCGGGTAGCCGTAGCGTTGAGCAACACACTTACGTTCGGCGCTCTTTCGCGCACAAACTCTCGACCGACGCGGATCAAGTCCATTGGATCGATGCGAGAGCGGGCAAATTGCCAAAAAAAGGTCCGCAGCATTGCCGGATCGAGCTGCGGCTCGGGCGGCCGGGTTCCGATTAATGTCCACAAACCGTCGTCGTAGACGTTTGGACCGAGGTTGAGCTGCGCAGCGGCGCGATCGACATGCGGCTCGACGTCGCTGCGTGAGATAGGCCATCCCGAATTGGGGACCCAGGATCGGCGCTCGAAATCAATACCGTCGAACGCAGCAGACTTGCCGGCCCACGCTTGCGTCGAGCCTCCCAAAACCCGGCATCGTACACCGTATGGCTGCTCTGTGTGTGACCAGTGAGCCGCGTTGACGCCGTGGAAGGCTATGCGCCGTTTGATCTGGGCATCCGTCTTGGGCTCGCCGATGCTTTCGACGGTGTTTAATGCACCGATCCCGGCATCCTCCTCGAGCCGCCCGCTCTCCAGAACCAGCACCTGGGTGCGATGAAAGAAAAACTCCCGCGCGATCGCCAACCCTGCAGGGCCACCCCCGACAATCACGAGATCAGTGCTCAATTCAAGTTCGCCCCCCAAGGAGGCCAAATCCCTGATCTGCAGAGTCCTAACCTTCTAAGGATGGAAATGCGTAGTGCGACAGGCTTCAGAAGTGGTCAGTCGCGCGCTGCCTTGAGCCGAAGTTCGCGCGCGGCTGACCAGATTCGTCGGAGTCCTCTAAATCAGAACGCCCTCAAGCAAAACGTTCATAGCGCCGGTTCTGTCCCGACGTCATGCGCGCGGCCGCGGGCGCCCGTCATCGATTGGTAGAGGAATGCTACTTCGGTGCGGTTAGTGGCCTTGAGCTTTCTCATGATGTTTCGGATGTGCACCTTCACCGTGCTCTCCTGCATATCGAGCTCGTAAGCGATGATCTTGTTGGGTTTTCCCTGACTGAGCTTCTCGACCACCGCGGCCTGCCGTTCGGTAAAGAACCCACCGCCCCCAGCCTTCTGCCCTGACATAGTCCGAGACGCGAGCAGTGAGCTGGCAGGCACGAACGTCCCTCCCGCCCTCACCAGATGAAGTGCTTCGCTTGCAACCTCTAGCGAGATGCTCGTGGGCATGAACCCCTTGGCACCTGCGTCAAGCGCGTCCAGAACCTGGTCCGCATCGTCGCGATCCGACAGGACAACGACCGGCGAAGAGCCCGCGCTCGTGAGCATTGCAATCTGCTGCTCGAATTCCGCCTTTGTCGTTCGCTGCGCCTTGACGCAAAGCACAACCAGACACGGTGGCGGGTAGTTGGCGGCGACCTCCTGCCATTCTGCGGGAGTCGCAAACGACAAGACTGACCCCGCCGTACTCAAAGCACTCAGGCTGCGCGATAGGCTTTCTCGAATGAGGTTACGTTGTTCGATGAGAACGAGAGGGGCATCCTTCGAGCCAAGATCGACATCTCGAGGTATGCTCCCCCTTCTTTGTGTTTTTCGTTGCGATACATCGCTGTGCATATGGTCCATGTGACGCCCCACTGTTCCCGGTCCAGATGCTGAGGTGTTGGCTTATTCGTGGTATTGGCTTTTTCGTACGACCCCCACATCCAATTGCCCCTCCAAAAGAAGTGTATCCCAGGGAGGCGACACCGACACTGCAAATGTTTGTTAACTCTGTCGCGCGCGCTCGATCCCTGAGCTATACGAAAGGAGTGAGCGCGCTCCGAAATGCCTCTCAAGACGTATCGCTCTTACCTCGAAGGGCGTAGGCCGTTGGCTTGGACCGCGTGCGTAAGTTGCCTCACGGTTCTCCCATGACAGCCAGAAGCCGTATTAACGAAGAAATCACTATTTTCGGGAGACTTTTGGTCGAATTGGTAGAAGCACGAAGAGGGATTGGGCATGTGGCGCGGCGATGTCAGGCGTAAAATCCGATTCAGAACGGGTTCGCAGGCACATTCGAATGCTGCTGCAGCGACTAAGTCGGCGCGAGAAAAAAGCCAGTGCGCAAGATCGACCGAAGAAAACCGGACGATCAAGAGTCAAAAGGGATGACAGCGAGGGTTCGACCTAGTTCGTCGACAATGTGAAATTCGCAGTCCACGAAATCCTCAAGCCATTTCTCTTCAGACATTATCTCTCTTATCGCCTTGTGGCACTCGTCCCGGGCAAACTCAAAACTGGGCAACTCGAGGCCCTCGCGATCAATGATCAGTTCGTCGCGAACGCGAACGTGGAAGAAATACCTCGGCATTTTCCGTCATTCGGCTCTTCACGGCGGAGGCGTAGCATATCGGCTTGGGCCGCGGCAGTTCTCCCTTCGATGCTGCTCGGCGCGGGTTTTTCGCCGCCGTGCCGATAAAGGGTGTGATACGCTTGCGTTGCGAATCGGAGCAGGCGCGCCGATGGGCGTAGCCGCTGATCTGTGCGTTAGGAAGCAGGCAAAATTGGTTTCAACCAAGGGTGCCGTAACCTGACCCTGCAGCCGGGGAAGCTTCCACAGATAAGCTGTGGAAAAGGCCCACCCCGCCTCACCGCCGCCCTGATATTGGCTAACATAGCTTGTCGGTTTGCGGTGCACACCGGAAGGACGACAAGCTAGGCATCTAATGCCGCATTACTATTTCCATATTCACGACAACGGAGTCCTGCTTGAGGATACGGAGGGCATAGAGCTAGCTGACGATGATGCTGTTCGCGAAGAATGTCGCGAAGTCATTTTGTCAGTTCTACAAGAAGTTTTTCCGGGTGGCTGGGTTTCCAACAACAGGCATTTTCAAATTGTCGATGAGCATGGCGTGACCGTCTTGGTTCTGCCGTTCGGTTCCGCCAATGAGAGGGAGAGTTCCCTCGCAAGTGCGAGAGAATGATAACGCCGCTTTGACCGCGAGGACTTCGGCCGGGCCGGGTGCGGCGTGCGATCACACTTAGATCCGACTACGCGATCGTCTGGTCATAGGCCCGCGTCCGGTTGCGCCGCAGCACCGCGTCGAACGCCCTTGAAATTTCGTGCATCCGCAGTTCGGAGACGGAGTTCTCGACAACGACCACAAGCTTCGGCTTGTTCGACGATGCGCGGCCGTATCCCACGTCCCGTCGTCAGCAACGACACGCGCGCCATTTGCTGTGATGATATCGTTATCGCTCCCGGCAAGCGGGTATCGAGCACCCTGTCGCGGGAGACTCAGTCATGCAGCGTCCAATGTCGGGCGAGGCACCGCTAATTATTCCAGCTGGCATCGGCGAGAAATTCGACTTCGGCGACTTCGACGCCATTGTCACCGCTGAGCCAGGCAGCTGGGTGTTAAAGCCACGAGTCCAATGGCAGACGTTTTGGAACGCCGGCAACACACCGTGTGAGATTATCGAAGTGATTTCGCCGGCGGGTTTGAAAGCTATTTTCGCGAATTCATAGCGCTGTGGCCGGACAGAAGCAGATCAGCAGAACCGTGACACGTGGCATAAGTACGAATTGGATATGGACATCGCCGAGATCGCGATTCTCGTCAGCCGTCAGGCCGCAGATTAATGAGTTCACGCCTGGCCGGGGCTTTCGCGCGATGATGTGTCGTCGTCCGGAATCTTGCAGCCGATCTTTCTACTTAGATCCTCCAAGATACGCGTCATTCCCACTTCCTGGAATTCGGAGAAACGGTCCGCAATCTCGGCATCGGTTCTGAGTTCGTCCTCGGCTTCGACTCTGGCGATGTCGAGAAGAAACGCGATCATCGGATGGCGACCGCAGCGGCTCTCCGACAGAAGCTGCTCAAGTGCCTCGATCACGGACAAAAAGAACTCTTTGTCCACGAAGTCCGGGGAGTCCCGACTTGGCGAACCTTCTGACCTAAGGAGCGGTGACGCTGACACTTTTCCGGGTCCTGCTCCGGGTACTCAGTCATGCCGCTGTTGTTAGGTTAGCCCGATCATGAACTGCGCTCATCCTGCACTTTCGAATGAACACCGTTCGCCTGGGCAATCGGCACAGAATTGAGACTCCGGGGGGCGATTAGGCATATGAGCGGTCTTGGGACACCGTCACCAACGACTTGGGCGCAAAGATCACATGCGCCTCATCCAATTTGCCCAATTTTGTTCTCCACCATTCGAGGGACTCGCCAAAACGGTCGCTGTTGGCCAGTTTACGGCCGAAGGGATGCACGAAAGTGGTGGGAATGAGCATTCACAACGTAGCGAGAGCAGGCTTTTGGCTAGGCGTAGCGCTGCTCCTTGTTCTGGGTCTCCTACCTGCCCACGTTGCGCCATCACTCCCAGAAGACAAGCTCCAGCATTTCGCAGGCTTCCTCGCGCTCGGCGTTCTCGGAATCGGTTGGGTCACAAAGCGAAGCTTGCCGATGGTCGCCGCGCTGGCGATCTTGGGCGGTGCGATTGAAGTGCTGCAAGCGGTTCCGGCAATCGGACGCGACGCGGAGCTCGCAGACTGGATCGCCGACCTGGCGGGGATCTTCACGGCCCTGGCCCTCGTAAGTTGGGCCAATCGTTTGCTTACGGGAACTCAAGAACCATTGACCGACTGATCGCTCCGACGACGTGTTGCGGAAAAGCTACAGTGTGAGTGGTCGATCATGCTACAGTGCCCTTTGGGGGGTAAGCATGTTCCGCTTTCTGTTCGCGTCGGCTGCTGTCGCAGCACTCCTTTCAAACCCCGCCCTTGCCCAGTCGCACGCCGAAGCGGCGAGCGCGGGACCCGCCTATAGTTGGTCTGGTTTTTACCTTGGAATGAATTTGGGAGCGGGATTTTCCGGCGACTCCCAATGGTCTGTCACCGCGCCTTGTCCAGCTTCTGGCGCAGCCAGACGCTGCTTGCGGCGATAAGTTCGATGTCCCTTTCAATGGTATCGTGGGCGGAGCGCAGGCGGGCTATAATCTAGAATGGAACTCGCTTTTGCTCGGCTTGGAAGGCGCCATTCAGGGCTCCGGAATGCAGGGTTCTGAGCAATCGAAGTTCAATCCCCCGTTCTTCGACGATGTGTATTCGCTCGATGTCAACTGGATCGGATTGGCGTCCTTGCGCGCTGGATTTGCCGCCAGACCGTTTGCTCTTCTATTTCAAAGGCGGCTACGCTGGCGCAGAAGTCGATGCGAAGCTCAACGACAATGTCGTTCAGTTCGGGGACCCGGTCAATACTACCGGAAAGCTGGTCGGACCGCACGTGGCTGAACGGCTATTCCGTCGGCGGCGGGGCCGAATTCATGGTGACTCCGCACGTCGTTGTGGGCGCAGACTATCAGTTTGTTGACCTGAGCCCTGATAGTTTCGTTGGGAACCGTTACAGACGGGGGCAGAACCCTTTTGCCGCAGACATCGATCTGCAGTTCCAAGAAGTCAAAGGTCGCCTGAGCTTCAAATTCTAAGCCGACCGGCTGGATCTGATTGAAGCCAGCCTTTGTGGCTCGCAGCGAGCTACCCCTTTACCTCCTCATATTCCGCAAGGCGCATGTGGGTGCGAGAACGAATAACTTGACAGGAATTGGTCACCGACCGGAACGCGGGTCTCGGGCGAGGCAGGGACGCCGCGCCCGGCCGGTGTGGCCCCGCGACCGCAGGAATGAATTAGCTGAGCGTCATCGCAGGGAAGGCAACGATGCATCCCGTGGATGCTACGACACCAGCCCGACAATCGGCTGAAGGCTGCCCCCTTAGGCGTGGTCATCCAAAAGTATCGGACGACCAGTCTCGTTCCGGCCGTGTCGCAATTGGCAGAGCGCACTTCCTCGCGAAACATGCCGTCAGAGCTCAGCGAGGTTGCCGTCAACTCTCGACTTTAGGGACCCGCCGGCGATTGCGAGCCTAGGTTACGAGCGTCAGCTCCAGCGCACCGATATCGATAGGCTGGAGGACGACGCGCGGCCCGGTCGACTTATGAGGGATGTGCTATCGACCCTCCGACAGCGGC
Organism: uncultured Alphaproteobacteria bacterium; assembly: GCA_963720705.1. GTDB lineage: Bacteria > Pseudomonadota > Alphaproteobacteria > Rhizobiales > Afifellaceae > DASWJZ01. The sequence continues at coordinate 512,136 of CAVRGJ010000002.1, read as the reverse complement.
ATTCCTGCAGGCTTGGCGCCTTGTCTACAGCGATAGCGGTAGCCATCGCTCAAACTGACTACATCTCTCTTTCCGCGGAAAAGGGTAGCATCATCGCAAGCCACAGTCCGGACTTGCGAGGTGAACCTATCGAGGTCTTGAGATTCTCTTCAGGCATTGGCCAAGAGTTCGCGGAAAAACGGGGCATATCCGAGATCGTTTTGAGTGAATGCACGCCTCATTGGGCATGCGGCCTGGAGGTGCGGGCGCCCATCAAAGCGAATTGCGGACGATCATGCCAGTCGCGTTGTACATCAAGACGTATCTCGAAAGGTGGGGGGCCGGAAGGCGAACTAACAAAACTTACGAAGCGCGAGGGCGGCGTACTTCTATGACGATGGCGCATAACTTCCAGGTCGAGGAGAATTGGCAGGCGCGAATCTACCGCGCCCTTCATGCGTTTAGTCCGGGCGCGCCAATCGAAGAACTCAGCCTTCTTGCGGGCCGCGCAACCCAGATTGAAAGGATGATCGAAGTCGTAGTGCAGCGAGGGCAGCACGCGATTTTGTATGGAGAACGCGGCGTCGGAAAGTCGTCTCTCGCAAACACGTTCGCCGCACGATTGCGCTCCTCGGCGTGCATCCATGTAAATTGCCATCCAAGCGACGATTTCTCGGCTGTGTGGAGGAAAGTCTTCCGCCGGCTGGAGCCAAGCGGAGAACTGCTGCGAAAATACCCCGGGCGGATCGAACCCGACGATGTCGTCGTCGAGTTGTCCACGGGGCGTCCCATCATCATTCTCGACGAGTTCGACAAGCTCATGACCCGCGAGGTCAGGAGCCTTATCGCCAACACCATCAAGAACCTCTCGGATCGCTCGATCCCGGCGACGGTGTTCCTGGTCGGTGTCGCCGACTCCGTCAACGACCTCATCGAAGAGCACGCTTCGATCTTGCGCTGCCTCCGTCAGATTCCGATGCGCAGGATGAATATGGCCGAGCTGGCTGAGACCGTCGAAAGGTCTTCCGGCAAGGCGGGGATGACGATTTCGCCCGATGCGTCGTTCCGCATTATTTCGATCTCAGCCGGGCTCCCGCACTACGCGCACCTTCTTGGTCAACAAGCGGCAAGAAAGGCGCTTGAGTTGCGCACGTTCACGATTGGCGTCGAGCATATCGACGGCGCGATCGGGGCATGCGTCAGCGAAACCGCGGAGATCGTCAAAGACCAATACCTCAGGGCGACCCGTGGCTCCCGCGAGATCGGCATTTTTGGCAAGGTCCTCCTCGCCTCAGCCTTGGCGCCTGTCGATAGTGTCGGCTACTTCGGCCCTAACGATCTGCGTGTGCCTCTGGCGGAGCTTATGGGCAAGGACAAGGCGTTCCTGTCCGGATACGGGTATCACCTCAAACGGCTTTGCGAAGAGGATTGTGGATCCGTTCTCATGCGGACCGGCTCCAAGCGAAAGCACCGCTACCGGTTTGTCGAACCGATGATGCAGCCATTCATCCTGATGAAGGGACTGTCCAGTGGGTTGATTACTTGGGAGCAGATTGCTGCGCTGGGGTCCGAGCACTATGGGCCTCGGTTTGACACGGACGGCTGAGCCGGGCGATCGCCGGGGAAGCGTAGCTGCTCCACTCCCAATCGCTGCGTTCTCCGCGCCGCCTTTGCCACAGGAACTCGTGCATGGCGGCAATTGCCCCCTCGCCCCTGCACGGCGGGAGAGCGGCGCTAACAAGCGCGCTCTCCCCGTGCGCGCCTAGCGTCGTTACGGCCAACATCAACAGCGGCTTCGGCGCCGCCCGCGCCGCGGTGAAGATCGTGAACGGCATTCGGCCGGCGGCTGCCACTTAAGCGACAAGCAGCGTCAATGCCTTGGGGACGAAGTGTGACATCCCTCGCCCCCGAAACTCGCGGGGGCGCTTGCTGCGGGTTTGGCTGCCGGCAACTACTCGGCGGCGATGAATTTTTCGCCGCGGAAGTCGGGCGCGGCCTCCGCCTCGCGGGAGCGGCTGACCTTGACGGTCGGCAGCTTGGAGACGCCCGACGGTTCGACCGTCGACACCTCGATGTCGCGCTCGGCCGCCTTCAACGCGCCGAGGAAAATATTTAGCTCGGTAAGCGTCATGCGCAGATAAGCTTCGGAAGACTGTCGCTTCTTGCTGTCGTCGAGAACGGAGAGCGAAAAGCCCATCCGCTCCAAATCGAAATCGCGGATCTCGATGCCGATATTCAGCTTACCCATCACCCTTCTCCTCAGATCGCGAGCCGCTTACGACGGTCCATCTGTCGGCTCGGGGTCGACGACGGACTAACGGACTCTTAACCAACACGCCAGGGATTGGTCCGTAGAGGGTTAATCTGAACTGCCAGCAACCCCCTCGCCCGGTGTCCCAAGAACCTGAGCTTTCGACTTCTAAAATGCAGTCGATTAATAATCTTCGACTACGTCGATCCGATGACTTCTACCGAATACTAAGCGGGCCAAATGAAGCGGCGCCGCGGCGCGGATGGGGCGCAGCCGCGACGCCTTTCTGGCGTTCACATGGCAGCCATCGCGGCGGCAAGACCCTTCTGCAGATCGGCACCGTTCATGGCCGGATAGAGCTCAACCTTGGCTTCGAGCTCGATGAAGAGCGGCTCCGCGATGATCGGGATCTCGGAAGAGTCCTTCATGTCGAAGAAGAACATTGCGCTCCGCACCCCCGCGTCGGCCACGAAATAGGAGGCCTCCGGCTTGAGCTTCGCGATGGTTGCCTGGATGATCTTGTTGAGCCTACCGTCCTTGATAGCGCGATTGCCCGCCTCGACCGGCATGGTGATCTTCAGCATTGTGCGCATTTCGCTCTCCTCAATATCGCCAAACCACGGGCGGCACCCGGGTCGCGACCGCAGATACGGTGCGCCGCCGGCTCTGGTTTTCCCAGTGAATTCGCCATTCGCCATTCGCACCGCGCCATAGTAACTAGCCGCGATGACCAGGATCGCTCTTCTTGCAAGCGATGCGCCGGAGGCCAGCGAAGCCGCTGAGGTGCTGCGCGCGCGTTACGGCGACGTGCCGATCGGCGAGGCCGACGTCGTGGTGGCACTCGGCGGCGACGGGTTGATGCTGAGCGTGCTGCACCGGACGATGAGCACGGGAAAGCCGATCTATGGCATGAACCGGGGCTCGGTCGGCTTCCTCATGAACGAGTACCGGCCCGACGGGCTGATCGAGCGGCTCGCCGCCGCCAAGGTGGAGACCATCAATCCACTGCTTGCGACCGTCGTCAATGAGGCCGGGACGAGCCGGGCGCACGCGATCAACGAGGTTTCGCTGCTCCGCCAGTCCTATCAGGCGGCAAAGCTCAGGATCAGCGTTGACGGCCAGGTGCGGCTCGACGAGCTGATCTGCGACGGCGTGCTGCTGGCGACCCCCGCCGGTTCGACCGCCTACAACCTCTCCGCCCACGGCCCGATTTTGCCGATCGATGCGCCGCTTCTGGCGCTGACCCCGATCAGTGCCTTCCGTCCGCGCCGCTGGCGCGGCGCGCTTCTGCCGAACCACGTCAAGGTGGTGATTGCCGTGCTCGAGGCCGACAAGCGGCCGGTCAACGCAGTCGCCGACCACGTGGAATTCAAGAGCGTGAGCGAGGTCGCAATCGAGGAAGACCGCAGCGTCGCCTCCCTCATCATGTTCGACCACGACCATTCGTGGGACGAGCGCATCCTCGCCGAGCAGTTCCGCTACTAGCCATCATCCGAAAGAAAACGGAGCCGCATATCCGGATATCTCCGGATGCGGCGCCTAATACCCGCTGCTGGCGATAATGATCGCTTCGATGCTGGTCGGCGGAACGAGCGGCTGCGGCGCCTCAACGTAGGCCGGCCGCGACTGCGGCGCAGCCGCGGCGACGTAGGTCGGCTGCGGCGCGGGTGGCTCCGGAGCCGGCTTCTCGGTGACGACACGATATCCGCTGCCGAGGAACCAGCGTGGCGCGCTGACCGAATTGAGCGGGCCCGCTTCGGCGATGACGCTGCGCGGGATATAGGCGCGACCGGTCTGGTTGCGCTCGTAGAAGGCGTTGCCGCCGGCGACCGCGACGTAGTGCATGTTCGAGTAGCTGTAGGTGCGTCCGGCGGTGTGAAAGAACATCGCCTTGCCGACGCCGCGGTGGCGTTTGCCGGCGAGCACTTGATCGGCGACGCGGTAGGCGCGGTCACGGCTTCTCCCGGCCGGCATCTCCCGCGACAGCGCGCCCGCCGCGAATTGGTTCGGCTGACCGACGACGGCGCAGACGCTATTCGGGTATTTGTTGGATTCGACCCGGTTCATCACGACGGTGCCGACGGCGAGCATTCCCTCGTCGCTTGAGCGGATCGACTCGAAATACATGACGCGCGCCATGCAGTCGCGGTCGCGGGTCGCGACGCCCGAAAGGTGGCCGCACGACCCAAGCCCGCACAAAGCGACGCCGAGGAGGGCAAACCGCACGAGACGCCGGCGCGCGCCCGCCCGTCGATACGCAGCCATACAAAATCCCGCCCAATCGGCCATTCGACCCCGGCATCTTGGCCAGGAAGGCAAAACGATTGGTTAAGAAACGGTCGCGCGCTTCGGCGAAAGGCGCGTCTATTTTGGCGGACCCTGCAGTGCCGAAAAGACCTAAGCCGCCTCGTTCAGCTGTACTGCGTAGTCGCGCGCCGCCGCGCGCTTGGCGTCGCGAGCGAACCGGCGCAGCAGCGCCAGGATCTGGTCAAGCTCGCGATCCTGCCGCTTCTGATAGCGCGCGACGATCGCATCGATCAGGCGCGTGGCACGACGGTAGTCGCCGCTTTCGCCGGTATCCGCACCGCCCTGACGGATCACGTCGATCGCGGCGGCGAAGACCGGGAACGTCTTCTTCGGCAGCTTCGCCTTTTCCAGCAGCGCGCGCAGATTCGCCGCGCGCCCGGAAGCGATGAGCGCCGAGACGCGCTCGCGCGGCACCTTGGCGAGTGCCGAAAGCGCCGTCTCGAAGAGAAGCGTTTGCCCCGCGGCGACGGCGCGGATCAGGAAAGCCGGCGTCAGTGCGTCGGCCTCGATAAGCTGGCTGACCAGCGCCGGCATGTTTTCCGCCGGCGCCTCGAAGGAAGCGGCGATCGTGGCACATTCGCGCGCGTCCTGCGTGACGGTCGCGGCGCGTTCCGGCGTGGTCCAGCCGTGCGCGACGATGAGCTCGCGTAGCGCCTCGGCCAGCCTGCCGAGCAGGATTTCGCGCACATCGAGGGGAAGATCGCTGCGCTCAAGCAGGGCGAGACGCAGTTCCGGGCAGTCGCCGTGCTTGGCGACGATGCGGTCGAGCGAAAACCGCGGCACTCGCGCGCCGCGGTTGGAAACGAGCGCCCGGCACGCCTCGACCGTCCCGACCTCCCCGATCGCAGCGCATACGGCGCGTGAGAGGAACGGCCGGCCTGCGATCGCGATCTGCATCGTCTCGCCACGTACTGCGACCATGTCGACGAGCTCGCTGTCGAGAATGACCGGCGAGCGCGCCGCCACATTCGTCGCGATCGGCTCGCGGTCGGCCGCGAGCGCCATGATGATATGGGCCGGCGCCTCCTCGCTGTCCGCGAGCGCGTCCGCGAGCACCATCCTGACCTCGATCGCGGGGTCGTCGAGGAGCATTGTCATCGCCGCCTCGATCTCTTCGCGCTCGTCCTCCAGGAGGCCCGGAAGCAGATAGTTGCGCGCCAGCTCGCGCGCCGCCCCCACGCGCCCGGCGACCGGCGCCCGCCGCACCCATTGGAGAAAGTTCTCGACCATCGCGCCCATGGAAATCCTTGGCTCCCCGCGCGCGCTTCCCCGCGTCAACGACGTTAAGGAATGGTGCACAAAGAGCCTTAACGAATTGTTGCTGGGCCTGGCGGCCTTTCGGCCCGGGCTGTCAGGCGGTAGTCTTGATTCTTGGGGGTCTTGGATGGCCGGACTTTATTACGAGGATTTCGCGCCTGCGCAGCTCTTCCGCCATCCGCTTCGGCGCACCGTCACCGAGATGGACAACATCCTCTTCTCCAGCCTGACTCTGAACCCGCAGCCGCTGCATATCGACCGCCAGTACTGCGAGACCGAGACGGAATGGGGCCAGCCGCTCATGAACTCGCTGTTCACACTCGGGCTCATGATCGGCATCTCCGTCAACGACACGACGGTCGGCACGACGATCGCCAATCTCGGCATGACCGACGTGCGCTTTCCAAATCCGCTCTTCCAGGGCGACACAGTGCACGTCACGACCGAGGTGATCGCGAAGCGCGAGTCGAAGTCGCGCGCCGACGCCGGCATCGTCGAATTCGAGCACAAATGCTTCAACCAGCACGACACGCTGGTTGCGATCTGCCGCCGCCAGGCCTTCATGAAGAAGCGGGCAGGCTAGAGAAGTGCGCTCGCTTCTCTTCGTTCCCGGCGACAGCACGCGGAAGCTCGACAAGGCGTTCCGCGCCGGCGCCGACGCGGTGATCGTCGACCTGGAGGATTCCGTTGCTCCGGCCGCGAAAGACACGGCACGGCGCAGCGCGCTTGCCTTCCTGAAGGCGCATCGCTCGGCCGCTCCGAGGCCGCTTCTCTACGTCCGCATCAACGCTCTTTCGACGCCTCATGCCGACGGCGATCTCGATGTCGTCATGACCGGCGCGCCCGACGGCATCATGCTGCCGAAGGCGGCAAGCGGCGCCGATGTGACGCTGCTCGATGCGAGGCTTGCGGTACGCGAGGCGCTGCACGGCATCGACGACGGCGCGACGAAGATTGTCGTGCTCGCAACGGAGAGCGCGGCGTCAATCTTCACGCTCGGCACGTATCGCGGCGCGAGCCCGCGCCTTGCCGGGCTCACCTGGGGCGCGGAGGATTTGGGGGCCGAGACCGGCGCGCTTCTGACCCGCGAAGGCGCCGAGTGGACCGAGCCGAACCGACTGGTGCGGAGCCTTGCTCTCTTCGCTGCCGTTGCCGCGGGCGTTCAGCCGATCGACGCCGTCTATTCCGACTTCCGTGATTTAGATGGGCTCAGGCTCGACTGCAACGCGGCGCGGCGCGACGGCTTCTTGGGCAAGCTCGCAATCCATCCCGACCAGGTCGAAGTGATCAACGAGGCCTTCACGCCGTCGGCGGAGGCGATCGCCGAGGCGGAGCGCATAGTTGCCGCCTTTGCTGCGGCAGGCGATACCGGTGTCACCTCGCTCGACGGCAAGATGCTCGATATCCCGCACTTGAAGGCCGCGGAGCGCCTCCTCGCGACGGCCGCCCGTCCCGCCCAGGCGCGGGCGAGCGAAGCCCTGCCAACCGAAGCAGAATCTGCGCCTGAGTCTGACGCGGTCGCGCCGGAGGTCTTTACCCCCACGCCCTCGTAATTGCCTCCACATCCGGCCGGTCCCGCTCAACCGGTGGCACCATCGGCGTGCCGATGTGGATGAACCCCGTGACCTTCTCGCCGGGCTTCAATCCGAGCCAAGCTTTCGCCTCGTCGTCATACGCGTACCAGCCGGTCAGCCAGTTCGTGGCAAAGCCGTAGGCGTTGGCGGCGTGGACCAGGTTCAGCGCCACGCAGGCGGACGAAAGCTGCTGCTCCCAGAGCGGGATTTTCGGGTGGTCGCCGATCGGCGCGGAGACGACGGCGACGACGAGCGGCGCATCCAAAAAGCCTTTCGCCTTCGCGTCCCTGATCGTCCTCTCCTTCTCGTCCGGATGCTTCGCCGCGATTTTCTGGAGGCCGGCGACCGCCTTCTCCCGCGCCGCGTGGTCCAAGAGGATGAAGCGCCATGGCGCGAGCTTGCCGTGGTCGGGAACGCGCGCCGCGATCGTCAGCATGGCACGGAGCGTCTCGGGGTCGGGCGCCGGCTCGCCAAGTTGCGAAGCCGGAATCGTGCGGCGGGTCTTCAGGTAGTGCACCAGCCCTTCATTCATCGAAAAACCCCTCTTGGAATCGTCAAGTCTTGAATTCGCCATCCTCGCCGGCTTACCACGGTCGCCCGCGAATTTGCCATTCCAGGGGATGGTCTGCCGATGGTCCTCATCGCGCGCATTGTTGCGACGCTTTTTTTCTTCGCGGCGGGTTCCGCCGGCTTCGCGCAAGATACGACGAGCCCCGGCGCCGATATCTTCTCGCAGGGCCTCGTCGCCCCCGATCTCGACACGGTGCTGATGCCGCCGGCCATCGATACCCTGGCAGCGCCGGAGGCGCCGCCGGCGGCCAGCACGTTGACCGTGCCGCCACAGCCGACGGCGCGGAAGACGACACCCGCGCCTCTCCTCCCCGGTCGCCGCCACAACCTCGTGCTCGAGGCGCGCCTGGTGCCGGATGGGCCGCTCCTGACCAACGGGCTGATCTGGCGCGTCTTCGGATCGCAGCCCGGGTCCGATGGCCAGCTCCCGCTCTACGCCGAGACGCCGCCCGGCGGCACGATGACGGTGCAGCTCCCGTCCGGCGACTATTTCGTGCACGCCGCCTTCGGCCGGGCCGGTGCGACGAAGCACGTCACCGTCGCCGGCACCGACCGGACCGAATCGCTGGTCATCGACGCCGGCGGCCTTAAGCTCAACTCCGTGGTCGGCGACGACCGGCCGATCCCGCCCGGTCAGCTCACCTTCGAGGTGCTGCAGCCGGACGAAACCGGCGAGCTCGTGACCGTCGTCCCGAACGCCGCGCCCGGCCGCATCCTCCGCTTGTCCGCCGGCAAGTACCACGTCATCAGCCGCTACGGTAACGTCAATGCCATCGTGCGCGCCGACATCGAGGTGCAGGCCGGCAAGCTCACCGAGGCGGTGATGCGCCACACCGGCGCGGAGGTCACGCTGAAGCTGGTCTCCGAAGAAGGCGGCGAGGCCATCGCCAATACGAGCTGGACGGTCACCACGCAGGACGGGATCACCGTGAACGAAAGCGTCGGCGCGTTCCCGTCGCTGATTCTCGCCGCGGGGAACTACACCGCCGTCGCCAAGCACCAGGGTCAGATCTACTCGCGCGATTTCACCGTCGAGACGGGGCTTGAGCGCGACATCGAAGTGCGCCTCTCCGACGTCGTGCAGCCGGAGACCGGCCCAATGGTCCCGCCTGCGGCCGGCGACGAGCCGATGGAACCGGACGTGTCGGCGGGATCGGGCGACTAAAGCCCGATCCTCTGCGGCCGCCTTCGGGCCGCGCTCTACCGAAGGTCCGGCGGCGTCGCTTCGACGAAAAGGTCGCGAAGCGCTGTGTCGAGGTTCGCCGAAGTCTGCTCCTTGGCGCCGAGCCGGCGTATCGACACAGTCCCCTCCTCCGCCTCGCGCCGCCCCACGACGAGCATCACCGGCACCTTCGCGAGCGAGTGCTCGCGGACCTTGTAGTTGATTTTCTCATTGCGAATGTCGGCGCCCACGCGGAGCCCGGCGGCACCGAGCTTTGCAGCGACCGCCTCGGCATAGGGGTCGGCGTCCGAAGTGATCGTCGCGACGACCACCTGCGTCGGCGCGAGCCAGAGTGGCAGCCGCCCGGCATAGTGCTCGAGCAGGATGCCGATGAAGCGCTCGAACGAACCGAACACCGCTCGATGCAGCATCACCGGCCGATGCCTGCCGCCGTCCTCGCCGACATAGATGGCATCGAGCCTTTCCGGCAGCACGTAGTCGAGCTGATAGGTGCCGCACTGCCAGGTGCGGCCAATCGCGTCGGTCAGGTGGAACTCGAGCTTCGGCCCGTAGAACGCACCCTCGCCCGGCGCATATTCGAAGTCGATACCCGAAGCGGTCAGCGCGTCGGCAAGCGACTTCTCGGCGCGATCCCACGTCGCATCGTCGCCTGCCCTCACATCAGGGCGTGTCGCGAGCTTGTAGCGGATATCGGTCATGCCCACGTCGCCGTAGACGCGCGCGAAGAGCGCCAGGAAGCGACGTGTCTCATCCGTCACCTGATCGTCGGTACAGAAGATGTGCGCGTCGTCCTGCGTCATCTGCCTGACGCGCATCAGCCCGTGCAGCGCGCCATGCGGCTCGTTGCGATGGCAGCAGCCGAACTCCGCCATGCGGATCGGCAGGTCGCGGTACGACTTGATGCCCTGCCGGAAGATCTGCACGTGCGCCGGACAGTTCATCGGCTTCAGCGCCATCCAGCGGTCGACCTCGCCATGGATGATCGGGCCGTGCTCCTCGATGCTTGGCGTGTGGTCGGGCACCACGAACATGTTCTCGCGGAACTTCGACCAGTGGCCCGACATCTCCCAGAGCTTTGCGTCGATGAGCTGCGGCGTCTTCACCTCGATGTAGCCGTCGGCGTCGAGCCGACGGCGGATATAAGCTTCGAGCGTGCGCCAGATGGCAAAGCCCTTGGCATGCCAGAACACCGAGCCCTGCGCCTCTTCCTGCAGATGGAAGAGATCCATCTCGCGCCCGATGCGCCGATGGTCGCGCTTCTCCGCCTCATCGAGCATGGTGAGATAGGCGTCGAGCTCCTTCTTTGTCGCCCAGGCGGTGCCGTAGACCCGCTGCAGCTGCTGGCGATTGGAATCGCCGCGCCAATAGGCGCCGGCAAGCTTTGTGAGCTTGAAGGCGTCGCCGACGAAGCCGGTCGACGGCATGTGCGGGCCGCGACAGAGGTCGAACCAGTCGCCCTGCGAGTAGACTTTGACGTCCTCGCCTTCCGGGATCGCGTCGACGAGCTCGACCTTGAACATCTCGCCCTTGTCGCGGAAGACTTTCCTCGCGCGCTCGCGGTCCCACACCTCCTTGGTGAATGGCTTATTCTTCGCGACGATCTCGTGCATCTTCGCCTCGATCGCGGCGAAGTCTTCGGTCGAGAACGGCTCGTTCCGGAAGAAGTCGTAGTAGAAGCCGTTCTCGATCACCGGGCCGATCGTGACCTGCGTGCCGGGAAAGAGCGCCTGCACGGCCTCTGCAAGCACATGCGCGCTGTCGTGGCGGATGAGCTCCAGCGCTGCCGGGTCGTCGCGCGTGACGATCGCGATCTTGGCACCCTGTGGCACCGGATCGGAAAGATCGGCGAGGACGCCGTTCACCTTTATGGCGACCGCTTTCTTGGCGAGCGACTTGGAGATGCCTTCGGCCACGGTCGTTCCGGTCGCGCCTTCCGGGAAGTCGCGATTGGCGCCGTCTGGAAGAGTGATCGTGACCATGGTCCTTCCCTGCGCTGCCGCTTCAGCGGCGGCGCCGCCTTTCATCCGTCGGTTTCGAGGACTATCGGCCCTTAGTCTCGATCCGCAGAGATCGAGCCCCAGAAGCCGTAGCGCCACGGCCTATACCAGCACGTATCCGCAGGCAAGATTTCCGGCACCGGGTCGAAGCCGTGCGTGCCGCCAGGGCGACACCGGGTGAACCGCGCGAGCGCCATCCACCCGCCGCGCCAGAGCCCGAAGCGGCCGATCGCGACGTCGGCGTATTCGGAGCACGTGGGGAGATGCCGGCAGGTGCGCCCCATGACGCTTGAGAGCGTGTAGCGGTAGAGCTTGATCAGCCCGCGCACGAGAAGCGCCGGCAAGCCAATGGCACGGCGGGCGAAGGCGGCCGCGCGGATTTGGCGAGCCTCGACCTCCAGCCTTTGCGAACCGAATTCGCTCATGCCGGGGATATGAGCGCGGCGGACCCGCGCCGCAAGCGACGTTGGGTCAAAAGACCGGCCGGCCCGGCACCATGACCCTTGTCCGGTAGAGCGAATTCGACGCGGTGATGAAAAGCGTGCGGAGATCGTCGCCGCCCCAGGTGAAGTTCGCAGTATGCTCCGGCATGCGGATGACCCCGAGCGAGACGCCTTCCGGATCGAAGACGTGCACGCCGCCCGGCCCGCAGGAATAGAGGTTGCCTCGGCTGTCGATCTTCATGCCGTCGGGTCCGCCTTCTCCCTCGCCCTTCGTCTCTGCCCAGACGCGGCCGTTGGCGAGCGCTCCGTCCGCGCTGACGTCGAAGACGCGAATATGCTGGCGCATCGTGTCGTTGACGAAGAGCCGCTTCTCGTCGAGCGAGAAGCACAGACCGTTCGGCTGATCGAAATCGTCGACGAGAAGGTTGAGCTTGCCGCTCTTCGGATCGATCCGGTAGACGCCGCGAAACGCAAGCTCCGGTTCGCGCGGCACGCCGTAATATTCCATGCGCCCGAAGGTCGGATCGCTGAAATAGATCGCGCCGTCGCGCCCGACCACGATGTCGTTCGGGCTGTTCAGCTCCTTGCGGTCATGATGCGAGGCTAGCACGCTTAGCGATCCGTCCGCCTCCGTCCGCGTGACGCGGCTCGTCGCGTGCTCGCAGGCGAGAAGCCTCCCCTCACGGTCGTAGGTCAGGCCGTTCGCCATGTTGCTTGGCTTACGGAACGTCTCCACGCCGTCCGCCCCGTTGTAGCGGCGGATGATGTTCCCGGGCATATCGCTGAAGAGCAGGAATTTCCCTGTCGGGTGCCAGAGCGGCCCCTCGGTGAACATGAAGCCGGTCGCGACCTTTTCAAGCTCCGCCGTGCCGCCGACCACGGATCGGAAGCGCGGATCGCGGATCTCGACGCTCATCTCAGGTCTTCTTGGCGCGCATCGACTTCACGGACTTTCCGTCGACGAACCAATCCTCGTCAGTCACGTCTTCCCACACGACCCAGACCTGCGCGTCGGTCGGCAGCTTGGCCACCTCGCGAATCGTCTCCGACACGCGGCGCGAAATCTCGTCCTTCCGCTTCTGCGAATGGCCCTTCAGGATGCGAATGTTCACGAACGGCATGTTCCCCCCTTGCACGCGCCTCTCTAGCGCTCTGGCTCTGCGTTTCTATTCAGCCGCCTGCCTCGATCTGGTTCACCGCATCGACCACGGCGTCGAAGGTCAGCATGGTGGAGGCGTGCCGGGCGCGATAGTCGCGCACGGGTTCCAGGTATTTCAAATCGGACCAGCGACCATCGGGCGGCGCGCCGTTTTCCTTCAGCATCTTGCGCATGGTCTCGCGGAGCTCACGCAGTTCTTCCGGCGTCGAGCCAATGACGTTGCGCGCCATGATCGACGACGATGCCTGCCCGAGCGCACACGCCTTCACGTCGTGGGCAAAGTCGGAGACTTTGCCTTCCGCCATCTTCAAATCGACCGTGACGGTCGAGCCGCAAAGCCGCGAATGCGCCCGTGCGGTCGCGTCCGGATCGGCGAGCCGGCCGATCCGCGGGATGTTCCCCGCCAGTTCCAGAATCTTGCTGTTGTAGATGTCGTCGAGCATGTGAGCGCCGCCGGACCCCTGAATGGTTGAGCCTCAGCCGATCTCCTATATAGGACGCCGTCCACCTTCCCTTCAAATATCAGAGTCGAGCGCCCGAAAATGCCCGCTTCGAAAGCCACCCCTCCGGACAAAATTGAGGAGTCGCTTCGCTTCTCGCCTCGCTTCGGCGCAGACGGCCTCATTCCGTGCATTGCCGTCGACGTGGCCGACGGCAGCGTTCTGATGATGGCGTGGATGAACCGCGAGGCGTTGGGGCTGACGCTCCAGACCGGCTTCGTCCACTATTTCAGCCGCTCCCGCGGCGTCATCTGGAAGAAGGGCGAAACGTCAGGCGCGTCACAGCGCGTCGTTGAGATCCTGACGGACTGCGATCAGGACGTCCTCCTGGTGCGCGCGAAAGTGGCCGACCGGGCGGGGACATGCCACACCGGCCGCGCGAGCTGTTTCTACCGGCGCGTGCCGCTCGGCGCGGGGCCGATGGAGCGACCGCTCGAAATGCTCACCACCCCCGCGCCGGATTAAACGCGGAGGCAGCGTCAGGCCGTCGCGATATATTCGCGGATCTGGTCGGCCTCGCGTTCGACGTCCTCGATCCGCCGCTTCACCACGTCGCCGATCGACACGATGCCTGTGAGCTTGCCGTTCTCCACCACCGGCAAGTGGCGGAAGCGCCCGCTCGTCATCTTCTGCATGACCTCGTTGATGGTGTCGCGCGGCTCGCATGTCATGACGCGCGCCGTCATCCACTCGGAGGCGTGCATGACGAGCGCGGCGCCGCCGTGCTTGGCAACTGCGCGCACGAGATCGCGTTCCGATATGATGCCGCGGATGGCGCCTTTCTCGACGATTACGATCGCGCCGATCCGCTTTTCGGATAGCGTCGCCGCAAGCGCCGCAAGCGAAGTTTCCGGGGAGGCGGTTACGACGTCCCGCCCCTTGTCGTTGATGATCCGTGCGACTGTCATCGGATCCTCCCTTTCGGCTGGCTCCCTTCAGGAAGCTCTATCGCTAGTTTAGGAGCGCCGCAGCGATCACGCCAGACTTTCATCGCGGCTGCGGCCGACCGGGTCTAGGAGAGAGAAAACGAGAAGCCCGGCGACGAAGCCGCCGACGTGCGCCTCCCAGGCGATCGGACCGCCAATTCCGGAAACATAGCCGCCTGCCAACCCGAAGATCAGGTTGACCACGAACCAGATCAGAATGAAGGCGACCGCACGACCGTTTCTCAAGACGGCGGCGAGCGGCTCGGCGGGAACGCTGAACGCGGCGAGCGACCCGCCGCCGGCGAGTGGGCCGCCGGGAGAGAATGCGAAGCGCGCCGTCCCCGCCATCATGCCGGAGACCGCACCTGAGGCGCCGATCACGAGCGCCTCGTCGCCCGAATGCATTGCATATTGGAGGCCGGCGCCGGCGATCGCGGCAATCAGGCTCAAGAGTAGAAACCGCACGCTTCCGAAACGGCGAGCAAGCGCGCCCCCGAAGCTCGCCATCCAGATGATGTTGACGAAGAGGTGCAGATAGTTCGCGTGCAGGAAGGCGTAGGTGACCGGTGTCCAGAAGCGGGCCGCCTCGCCGCCGGGAAGCTGCGCGCCGATCTCACTGTAGCGCGCCGGAATGAACGCGAAGGCAAGCAGCACCCATTCGTCGAGATCCTGGCTCAGGAACTGGCGCGTGACGTGGACGGCGACGAAAGAGACGGCGAGCCAAAGCACGACGGGCGGGAGATTGATGGCGCGGGTGCGGTTCATCGCGCGGTCATGCCCTTCGGGGAAGCGGCGTGCAAGGCGGGTCGCGCGAAAACGAAAACCGCCGGGCCTGACGCCCGGCGGTTTCCTTGTCGCCCCTGCCTCTCGTTCTTCCAGCCCGCCCCGAGCCTAGCGAGTTCCGCCTTTGGACTGGCGACAGCAATTCAGGCGAAGCGCCCAATGCGCGCAACGCTCACGCTTCGTTAACCTTAACAAATGGTTTCACCCCGCCGTGTCGACCTCGCGTGGCACGACAAGGATCCCTGGGATGCGCGGATAGTGTGGCCGAAGAGCCGCCATCGGCCAACCGGGATGACGGGGGCGACATGAAGCACGAGACCAGCAAGGCCCTCTACGCCTATTGGACGAGCTGTCACCGGGGAAATGGAGTGCGCGCGACCGCCGTGCGCGCAGGCGATCTTGCCACAATACTCCCCTCCCTCTTCCTCATCGACATCGAGAATACCGACCAGGCGCGCTTTCGCTTCCGCTTCTGCGGCGCCTCGGTTGCCACCCGTTACGGTCGTGATCTCAGCGACGAGAGCTTTCTTGCGCTTTGGAACGCGACCGACGCGACGACGCTGAGGCGCGATCTCCGCGCGGCGGCGTTCCGTTCGACCGGCATGGTCTCCGGCGTCGTGGCAGAGACGGTAGGCGGCGGCTTTGTCGCTTTCGAGATGCTGCTCCTTCCGCTTTCCGGAGAAACCGGGACCGCTGGCGCCATCGGGTCGATGGAGCGCGTCGGTGGCCACGACGAGACGAACCGTGTGCGCGCCCGCGTCGTTTCACAAGCGCTGCGGTCGATTCGCTTCCTCCCCGATATCCGCCCGGCACTGCGCGACGCGGGCCGCGCCGCTGCGCCGGTCGCCGTCGCTGCCTCTTTCAAAATTCCTCGCCGCTATGGGCACTTGACCGTGGTTCCAGGCGGAAAGTAGCGACGCGCACCGGCCCCTGCTTACACATATTTAACTACACCGGCATAGGTTCCGTACTGGGCTGCAACCGCCCGCATAAGTTGGAACATTCGGGGTTGCCATGCCGGCTCTGGAAGCTCAACAGACAATCGAACCCAAAGATTCCGACCGAGGCCGGTTTCAGCGGGTGCAGCTCAGCTTGCTCGGCCGCTGCATGTTTCATGACGGGCAGGAATGTCCCTGTCAGCTCGTCGCGATCTCGCCCGGAGACGCGGAATTCGTCAGCCCTACCAGCGGCGAAGTCGGCGCCCGCGTGATCGCCTATATCGACAATATCGGCCGCGTCGAGGGCGTCATCCTGAGCACCAGCGAGCACGGTTTCGTCATGTCGATTGCCGCCTCGCAGCGCAAGCGCGACAAGCTCGCCGACACGCTGACCTGGCTCGCCAATCGCCACGTGCTCAATCTCGACGAGGATCGCAGGCACCTGCGTCGCACGCCGAAACGCAACGAGGCAAACATCGTTCTTGCGGACGGCACCGCGCATCCGATCCGCGTGATCGACATGTCGCTGTCCGGTGCCGCGCTCGCAACGACGCTTCGCCCCCCGCTCGGCTCGCCGCTGAAGCTCGGCCGCCTCGGTGCGCGCGTCGTGCGCCATTTCGACGACGGCATCGGCATCGAGTTCCTGCGGCTTCTCTCCGACGCCGCGATCGAGAAGACCATCGAGAAGGACTATTTCTGAAAGCTCGCGCGAGCCGCCACCCCGGCCGGAAGAGAGCGCGTTCACGCCTCGTTGATGTAAACTTTTAGCCCAATCGAAAGCGAAATTCTGCTATGGTCCCCACCAAAATGGGGGGCGATAAGAATGTTTCGGTTCGCGTACCGGCCCCTGTTGGCCGGTGTTGTTGTGTTTTCTGGGCTGGTGTTCGGGGCGGCTGGGCGGGCCGACGCGGATAACCCTTCGATGCAGGTCGGCGGAGCGACGAATCCGCCCGTCGGCTATCTCGACTTTTGTCAGAAATTTCCGACCGAGTGCGTCGCGCGTGGCGCCGACACGCCCGAACTTCTGAATGAGGACACGTGGCGCGACCTCCAGGAGGTCAACATGCTCGTCAACCGGATCGTGACGCCTGCCACCGATCTGGAAATCTACCACCGCGACGAGGTGTGGACGCTGCCCGGGGCTTACGGCGACTGCGAGGACTATGTCCTTCTGAAGCGGAAATGGCTGGAGGATCGAGGCTGGCCCACCTCGGCGCTCCTCATCACTGTCGTCTTCGACGAGGTCGGCGAAGGGCACGCGATTCTGCTCGCGCGCACGTCGCGCGGCGATTTTGTCCTCGACAACAAGACCGACAAGCTGCGCCGCTGGTATGAGACTGCCTATCGCTTCGTGAAGCGGCAATCGACGAGTGACCCCAATCATTGGGTGTCGATCGGCGATCCACGCTGGACTACGCAGAACACGGCGACGTCGCGCTAGATTGGGCTCCGCGGTTAGCCGCGGAGCGATTCTCGCCGAATGGGGCTGAGGTCGGCGCTACGCGGCGACGAGCAGGCTCACGTAGAAGATCCCCGCACAGACGCTCCATATCCCTGCGATCATCACGCCGACGACCGCGGGCAGCGCCCGCAGTTCCCGCGACCGCAATCCGGCGACGACCTTGCGCACCACGATGAACGGCCCGCAGAACATGCTGAGCACGATCGCGAAGGCAAAGCCCGCAATCGTCGTGCGCGCGGAAAAGAGCTCCGCTGCCTCCGACGTGACCCATTGATAGAAGGTGGCGATCGTCGCCGCGGTGACAAAACCAATCGCGGCGCAATACGCAAACACACCGAGCCCGGACACGTGCCCCCTCCGTTAACGTTTCGTTAACGTTTGGCGAGACTACCGCCCGTGCCCCTCCCCGGCAAGGCGCGAGGCCCTCCCGTGGACGTGAACTTAGGCGATAGTTAACGATAGCGGGCTCCGCCGCCCGCTCGCGGGCCATCCGCTCGCGGGCGGATGGGAGCCGATACGATGCTCAGATTGCCAAGTTTGGCCGCGATGCCGGCGCACGGCGCCGTCGACGGGGACATCGGGCCGCGCACGAAGCGACCCATCCGGCAGCTGCTCGGCGGTTGAAAACGGCGGATCGTCTCCGATCGCAGGCGGCGCTGCTAGGCGAGGTCGACGTCGAGGATCGCCATCGTGAAATTGTAGGAGAGGTCGTCGTCCTCGTCGTCGCGATAGATGACTCCGATGAACTCCTCGCCGACGAAGACCTCGGCGGAATCATCCTTGCGCGGACGCGCCTTGACCGCGATCGACTCGTTTCCAAACAAGCGGCGGAGATAGCGCTCCACCTTCTTCAGCTCTTCGATGGTCACGGCTTCGGTCCTGCGTTCCTGGCGCGAGCCTTTTAGAGCGCCGGGCCGCGAACCACAATCGCCTGGAAAGACGCGCGGTCAGATGCCGGAGCCGAGATCGCCGTCGCCTTCGCTGTCGCGCAGCACTTGATCCATGCTGCGCGCCGGCTCCGCGCAGCCCGCCTGCCCGACGACCTTCGCCGGAACGCCGGCAACGGTCGCGTGCGGCGGAACCGGCTTCAGCACGACCGAGCCCGCGGCGACGCGCGAGCAGCTTCCGACTTCGATGTTGCCGAGGATCTTGGCGCCGGCGCCGATCAGGACGCCGCGCCGGATTTTCGGATGCCGATCGCCGCTCTCTTTGCCGGTGCCGCCGAGCGTCACGTTCTGCAGAATCGAGACGTCGTCCTCGATGACCGCGGTCTCGCCCACCACGACGCCGGTCGCATGATCGATGAAGATGCCCTTCCCCATCGGCACGGCGGGATTGATGTCGACCTGGAATACCTCCGACGACTTGCTCTGCACATAGAACGCGAAGTCGCGGCGGTCGTTGGCATGAAGCCAATGCGCCAGACGATGCGCCTGGATGGCGTGGAAACCCTTGAAGTAGAGCACCGGCTCGAGGAAGCGGCTGACGGCAGGATCGCGGTCATAGACGGCGACGAGGTCGGCGCGCAGCGTCACCGAGTAATCGCGGTCGTCCGCGGCCATCTCCCCGAAGGCACGCTTGATGAAGTCGCCGTCGAAGGCGGCGCTGTCGAGCCGGTCGGAGACGCGGTGGGCGACCGCATCCTCAAGCCGCCAATGGTTCAGGATATAGGTGTAGAGGAAGCCGGCGAGCGCCGGCTCAGCCGTCACCGCCGCCTCCGCCTCGGCTCGCAGCTTCGTCCAGATCGGATCGAGCGATTCGATAGTGCCGGGAGCTGGGCTTGGAACCTTCACGCTCATCGGTGCCTCCATCGGATGGTCGGATCATACGGCATTGCGGCCCGCATTGGGAGCACCACCCATATAGGGTGAACGCCTTGTGATCGGGAGCCGCCGGCTAGGCGGGCTTCGCCAGAAACGTGATCGCCGCTTCCTTGTGCCTCTTGTCGCCGACGGCCTTCATGTGGTCGCGCCCCGGAATCGCGAACGCCTCGGCGTCCGGAATGAGTGCGGCAAGGGCCTCAGCGCTCCCGGCCACATCGTCGTCCGTTCCGACGGCGACCAGCACAGGCACGGCGATCTTTCCGACCTCGGCCTCCGTCAGGCGCCGGCGTGAGCCGAGAATGCACGCCGCGAGCGCTTCGCGGTCGCTCTTCGTCTGCTCCGCGAAGATGCGGTAGGCTCGGGCACGCGGATCGCTCACGTCGTTCGGCGACGGCGCGCGCAGAGCGGCGGCGATCGCCTCCGCTCCGCCGATACCGTGCACCATCGCATCTCCGAGCCCGCTGAAGACTGCGCGCCTGACGCGCTCAGAATGCGCGAGCGCAAGATTCGCTGCGAGCCTCGCGCCCATCGAATAGCCGATGACGTCGGCGCGCGCGACGCCGAGGTGGTCGAGCAGGCGGCGTGCATCCTCCGCCATGATCCGCGCCTCGTAGGCGGCCGGGTCGTGCGGCTTGCCGCTTTTGCCATGGCCGCGATTGTCGAGCGCGATCACCCGCCGCCCGGCGGCCTGAAGGTCGCGCACCCACCCGGTCGACACCCAATTGACTTCAGCATTCGAGCCGAAGCCGTGGATCAGGAGCGTCGGATGCCCCTCCCTAGAGTCCAGGAAAGCGATTTCGACTCCGGCCGAATCGAACTTTTGCACAGCGCCCTGCTCGGTTTTGGCTTGATCGCTCGGCTATGTAAGGGCACGGGCCCCGCGCAACAAAGTGCCGCGCCCGCTTGTTTGAGGCCCGGCGCGGTGGCTATTGTCCGCCGGCACGCGTCCGAGGAGCGAAAAAAGCGCATGGCCGAGGGCATCGTTCCGCACTTCCACAACGATGCGGGCGTCGATTCGATTGCGATCGGCGCGCGCGAATTCATGTGCGTCGGCGCGCTGCCGCCATTCGACCATCCGCACGTCTTCATCGACATGGGCGAGGAGAATGAGGCGGTCTGCCCCTATTGCTCTACCGTCTACCGATTCGATCCGAGCCTTAAGGCCACGC
This sequence comes from uncultured Alphaproteobacteria bacterium, assembly GCA_963720705.1. Taxonomy (GTDB): domain Bacteria; phylum Pseudomonadota; class Alphaproteobacteria; order Rhizobiales; family Afifellaceae; genus DASWJZ01. The sequence goes on along the minus strand of CAVRGJ010000002.1, from coordinate 491,815 downwards.
AATCGCGGCCGCCCGACTGCCTCTACCAACCGGCGGCGTGAGGTTCAGTGCGTGTCGCGGTCGCCGGCGGTGGTATTGCCGGCCTGACCTCCGCTATCGCGCTCGCGGCGCGCGGCTTTTCCGTTTCCCTCTTTGAGCGCGCGGAGCGGCTCGAGGAGATCGGCGCAGGTATTCAGCTTTCGCCGAATGCGATGGCGGTGCTTGAGCGCCTCGGCGTCACGCGCGCCCTCGAAGGGCGGCTCTCGGAGCCGACGGCGCTCGTCGTCCGCAGCGCAAGGTCGGGCGCCGTCATCGCCACGTTGCCGCTTGGCAATACAGCGCACGAACGCTACGGCGCGCCCTACTCGACGCTCCATCGCGCCGATCTGCAGAACGCGCTCGCCGCGACGGCGCGTCGCGATCCGTCGATCAGCTTCCACCTTCGCGCCGAGGTTCACGACGTTCGGCCGGCGGAGGCTGGCGTCGTCTTCACCGCCGGCGGGCTTGGGCGAAAGACCAACGTCCTCGTGGGCGCCGACGGTGTCAATTCGCGCGTCCGCACCGGGCATTTCGGCTACCCCGCGCCCGAGCCGCTCGGCCGCAACGCCTGGCGCGCGGTGGTGCCTGTTGCGAGCGTCGCCGGGCTCGTGCCGCTCGACGTGACCGGGCTTTGGCTCGGCGCCGGCGCGCACCTCGTCCACTACCCGGTGCGGGGCGGCGACAGCCTTAACGTCGTTGTCGTCTCCAAGGGCGACCGGCCAGCGCCTCCCCTCGAGCATTTCGGCAAGGCGGCGCGGCGACTGGTCGATGCCGTTAGCGAATGGACGTTGTGGCCGCTCCTTCATGTTGACGCTGCGCGACCGTGGACGCGCGGACGCGTTGCGCTGATCGGGGACGCCGCGCACGCGATGGCGCCGAGCGCCGCACAAGGCGGTGCACAGGCCATCGAAGACGCATGGGTGCTGGCGAAGTCGCTCGCCGAGGAGACGACGCCCGAGCAGGCGCTCGCGAAATTCGAAAATATCCGCCGACCGCGGGTCGCTCGCGTCGTGGAGGAATCGCGCCGCAATTTGAACACTTATGAGATGCGCGGCGCGACGGCAGTCGCACGCAATATTGTTTTGAGAGCTTTGCCGGCTAGTCTCTTGACCTCGCGTCTGGACTGGCTTTTCGGCTGGCGTCCCGAGTAGTTAGCCAACTGCGTCTTCGTCGGGGAACGTCCCGCGCTCCCGGACATTGTTACTCCGCAACACCGGGGCGGACGAAGCTCAAACGCCGCCCGGTTGGATTTGCGCATCAACGATGCACAAAGGAGGTTGACCATGATCCGGAAACTGATGGCGAGCAGCGCTTTGCTTGCTCTCGTGAGTGCAGGAGCGCTCACCGTGGCGCAAGCAGAGGACAACTCGGCTACGAAGCCGTTGGTCGTCGAAGAGCAGGCCACCACGAACCAGCCGGCGCAGACCGAAGCTGCGACTGCCGACGAGAAGCTCACGCCCGACCGGCCCACCCTCGCAAGCGTCTATATCGGCCGGGCCGTCTATTCGAGCGCCAAGCCGAACTCCGACAAGATCGGTAGCGTCAGCGATCTCATCGTGGGCGAAGACGGCACGATATCCGACGCGGTCGTCGGGGTCGGCGGCTTTCTTGGGATCGGCGAGAAAGACGTGGCGGTGCCGTTCAAGGATCTGCAGGTGGTCGAGAAGGACGGCGACATCCGTCTGATCTACGCCGCCACGCGCGAGCAGCTCGAGGCGGCGCCTGAGCTCGACCGCACCGCCTACGATCCGATCGCGCGCTATCAAGAACAGCAGGCGACGGCTCTGAACAACCAGGCGCAGGGCCTCGCGCCGCCGCTCGCTCCCGCCAGCGGCGACCTGACCGCTGCGCCGGCGTCCGGCGATCAGACGGCCGCAACCGAGACGGCTCCCTCGCAGGACCAGGCGACAGCGCCCGCCGAAAATCAGATGGCAGCGAGCGAGCAGCCTTCCGCCAAGGACGAAACGGCGGCACCTGCTAGCGATCAAACTGCGGCAGCGCCGCCCGCCTCATCCGGCAACGTCGTCTTCATGACAACCTCTGCCGATCAGGTCCGCGCGAACGATCTCATCGGCCACGAGGTCAACGGTCCCGAAGCCGAGAGCATCGGCACGATTTCCGACCTCGTCTTCCAGAGGGAAGGTGCGACCCACGCTGCCCTGATCGACGTCGGCGGGTTCCTCGGCGTCGGCCAGAAGACGGTCGCCATTCGCTTCAGCGATTTGCAGTTCTCGCGGGACGACGCGGGCAACTTGAAAGTCGCAGTCGCGATGACGAAGGACCAGCTTGAGAAGCTTCCCGAGGTCGAGACTGGAACGGCGGTCACCGAGCCGGCGGTGGGCGGAGCAACCTCCAACGACGTGGCCGCCACAAACGAACAGTCGCCCCTGCCCGCGGTTCAGAACGAGCAGTCGGCCGACCCGACGGCGGCAACTGAGCAGGCCCCGGCCGAGGGTCAACAGCCGGCTGACCAGACGGCAGCTGGAACCGAGGCGCCTGCGGCGCAAACGCAGGAGCCGGCACTCGCCTCCGGCCAGGCGCCCATGGACCAGGATGCGATCGCAACCGCGTCGATCGGCACTTCACAGGAGATCGCCGCAAGCAACCTGATCGGGGCCGCGGTCTATGGACCCGACGATTCGTCGCTCGGCAAGATCGGCGACGTGGTCTTCGACCAAGGCGGCGATATCAACGGTGTCGTCATCAATGTCGGTGGCTTCCTCGGCATCGGCGCGAAGCCGGTCGCGATCGACTTCGAATCCCTGCAGATTCGCACGGACGCGAACAATACGGTGACGGTCATGGTCGACGCGACCAAGGACCAGCTCAACCAGGCGCCGACCTACGAGGTCAGCATGAAGTAGCGCCGCTCGCGCGAAAAGATTGGAAGCCCGCCCGACCGGCGGGCTTCCGCTTCTTCAGCGCGCCTCGTCCTCGCCGCGTGCGGCCCACAGCATGCCGCGATGCAAGATCGTCTTCATCTCCGGCACCTCGAACTCCTTCGCGACATGCCCGAGCGAGGAATAGAAGACGCGGCCCTTGCCGTAGTTGCGCTTCCACACGACAGGCATGAGGACGCCCTTGGTCCACCACGCGTGCTCGCCTGAGAAGGTCGTCGTCGCCAGCACCTCGTTCGAAGGATCGACGTGCATGTAGTATTGCTCGGAGCGGTAGGGAAAGCTCTTGATCCCCTGCATCACCGGATCGTCGGGCTTCGCCACGTCGACGCGGTAATCGATGATGTTGCCGGGATGCGCAACCCATTGCCCGCCGCACATGAACTGATAGTCGACCGCATCGCGAAAGGCGTCGCACATGCCGCCATGATATCCGGCGAGCCCAACGCCGCCTTCGACCGCCTGCGTCAGGTTCCGCACCTCCTCCTTCTCGATCTTCGACATCGTGTAGATCGGCACGATCAGGCTCAGATTCTTGATTGCCGGGTCGGCGAACGCCTTGGTCGTGGTCTCGATGTGGACTTTGAACCCGTCGCCCTCGAGCACACCGGCGACGATCTTCGCGCCCTGCTCCGGCTCGTGCCCGCTCCAGCCGCCCCAGACGATGAGCGCTTCCCGCATTCTTCTCTCCTAATTGTTCGGTTCAGACGGCGAGCTTGCGCCGTATCAGGCTATCGGCCAGTGGCGCCGGCCGCTTTGGCCGCGTTGAGATCTTGATCGCCTCTCCGCTGTCGGACGAGCGGCCGAAGGCCTCCATCACTTCGAGCACGTGCAGCGCCAGCTCGCCGCTCGCGCGATGCGGCCGCTTCGAGCGGATCGCGTGCGCCATGTCGGCAAGCCCGATCGAGCGGTAGTTGGCGTCGGCATAGGGAGTTCGGTCTTCAGCGTCTCCCACTTGTCCTTCTCCGCCGCGAACTCGATGTCTCCGCCGAACCAGTTCGGATCGGGGACGATGAGCGTGCCCTTCGATCCGTATATCTCGATCGGCAGATGCCGGTGCGCCGGGACATCGAAGCTCATCGAGAGCTGCACCAGCGCGCCGGAGACGAATTGCAGCGTACCTGCGGCGTGCGTCGGGACCTCGACCGGAATCTTCTTGCCGTAACGCGGCATCGAAGTGATCGTACGCGTCTTCTTCGGCATCGACGTCATCGCCGCGACGCGCGCCACCGGTCCGAGGAGATTGACGAGATCGGTCAGATAATAGGGCGCCATGTCGAGGATCGGCCCGCCGCCGGCCTGGTAGTAGAAGTCCGGCGCGGGATGCCAGCGCTCGTGTCCGGGGCACATGAAGTACGCAGTACCTGCGACCGGCTCGCCGATCTTGCCGGCGTCGATCAGCTTGCGGCAGGTCTGGTGCGAACCGCCGAGGAAGGTGTCGGGCGCGGAGCCGACTCGAAGCCCCCTCTTCGCGGCGCGCCTCATGAGCTTCTTGCCGTCTTTGAAGCGCACGCCGAGCGGCTTCTCCGAATAGACGTGCTTGCCGGCGTCGAGCGCCTTCAGCCCGACCTCGACATGCGCTTTCGGCACGGTGAGATTGAGCACGATCTCGATCGTCGGGTCGGCAAGGAGCGCTTCGACGCTGACGGCCTTCAGCCCGAACTCCTTTGCCCGCGCCTCCGCCGCCGCCGGCAGCATGTCCGCGAGCCCGCGGATGTCGAGGATCGGAAAATCCTTGGCGGCCGTCAGATAGGCGCCTGAAATGACGCCGCAGCCGATCACGCCCACGCCGACTTTCTTCATCGTTCCTCGCGTTCTGGCCCGTCGCTGGGAGGGCGCGGCCTGACCGGGCCCCAGGTGGTGCTAGACGGCGCGCCGCAAAGCGCCTTCAGCGCCCCCGCCGGGCCAATGATTTATTCCCCCGGCGCCAACAAGACTGTCAATGCCACAACCCACCTGGAATGCGAGCCTCACGGCCGGTCGCGAGCGCTAAGCCCTTGGGGAGTTGACTCGGGCTGCAGGGATTTTCGTCCCCACCTTGCTGGCCTAGAGTAACCGCGAACCCGGTGTCGTTCGCCGGAAAAGAGGACGGAAATGCCGGAAGGTGAACCCTCATTCGACGTGGCGCATCTTGGTCACGTCGAGCTCTTGACCGACAGGCCGGAGGAAAGTCTCGACTTCTTCGTCAACGTCTACGGCCTGACCGAGAGCGGGCGCGAAGGCGATTCCGTCTATCTCCGCGCCTTCGACGACTACGAGTTCCACACGCTGAAGCTGACCGCCGCGAAGACCACGGGCTCCCGTCACGTCGGTTATCGCGCGTCCTCCGAGGCGGCTTTGCAACGCCGTGTCGCGATCATCGAGAAGATGGGCTGTGGGATCGGCTGGAGCAACGGCGACCTCGGCCACGGCCGCGCCTACCAGTTCACCGATCCCGACGGCCATGTGTTCGAGCTTTATTACGAGACGCGCGAGTATGAGGCGCCGCCGTCGGAGCGCCCGGCGCTCAAGAACATCGCGCAGCGCTATCACGGCCGCGGCGTCTGCGTGCGCCGCATCGACCATCTGAACCTTCTCGCGACCGACGTCTCGAAAATCCGCGATTTCATGATGCAAGCACTCGGCAGCCGCGTGACCGAGCAGATCCAGCTCGACAACGGCCGCCTCGGCGGCTGCTGGTTCACCGTCAACAACAAGAGCTACGACATCGCCTACACCGAGGACCACACGCAGACGCGCGGCCGGTTCCATCACATCACTTATGCGGTCGACCAACGCGAGGACGTGCTCCGCGCCGCCGACATTTTTCTCGAGAACGGCGTCTTCATCGAGACCGGACCGCACAAGCACGCGATCCAGGGCACATTCTTCCTCTATGTCTACGAGCCGGCAGGAAACCGCGTGGAGGTCGCGAATTCCGGTGCGCGGCTGATCCTTCGCCCCGACTGGAAGCCGATCACCTGGACTGAAGCCGAGCGCAAGAAGGGTCAGGCCTGGGGCCTGAAGACGATCGAAAGCTTCCATACGCACGGCACGCCGCCCGTCGGCGAGGCGGCCGAGTAGGAGACGACGACCCATGTCCGACAAGACCGCGCTGGTCGTGAGCGCGCATTCCGCCGATTTCGTCTGGCGCTGCGCCGGCGCGATCGCACTTCACGCTGAGAAGGGCTACGCGGTCACCGTCGTCTGCCTCTCCTATGGCGAGCGCGGCGAGAGCGCGAAGCTCTGGAAGGACTCCGGCATGACCCTCGACAAGGTCAAAGCCGGCCGCCGCAAGGAGGCGGAGAACGCCGCGGCAGCACTCGGCGTCGGCGATATCCAGTTCTTCGATCTCGGCGACTATCCGCTTGATCTCGACCGCGACGCGAAATTCCGGCTGGTCGATACGATCCGCAAGGTGCAGCCCGCTTTCATGCTCTCGCACTCGCTCGACGACCCCTACAACACAGACCACCCTTATGCGGCGCGCGTGACGCTCGAATGCCGCATGATCGCGCAGGCCTGGGGGCACAAGCCCGGCGAGAAGGTCCTCGGCGCGCCGCAGCTCTATCTCTTCGAGCCGCACCAGACCGAGCAATGCGGCTGGAAGCCCGACACCATCCTCGACATCACGCCGGTCTGGGACAAGAAGAGACAAGCGATCGAGTGCATGGAGGGCCAGCAGCACCTCTGGCACTATTACGAGAACGTCGCGGAGAACCGCGCCAACCAGTTCCGCCGCAATTCCGGCGGACAGGCCGGCGGGCGCGAGGCGAAATACGCCGAGGGCTTCCAGTCGATCTTCCCGCGCACCGTTGACCTGCTCTGATGGAGGACGAGCTTTGATGGGCGTCGTCGTTCAGAAAATCGAGCGCTGCAGCCTTGAGACCGCCGACGGCCTTGCCGCGTGCGGCGTCGCCACGGTGCACGAAGCGATCGGGCGGAGCGGTCTCATGCGCTCCTTCATGCGCCCGATCTTTTCGGGCGCGCGCATTGCAGGCCCAGCTGTGACGGTCTCGATCCCGCCAGGCGACAACTGGATGATCCATGTCGCGGTCGCGCACTGCCAGGCCGGCGATATTCTCGTGGTCGCGCCGACGAGCCCTTGCGAGGACGGATATTTCGGCGAGCTCCTCGCCCGCTCGCTGATGGCGCGTGGCGTTCGCGGCCTGGTGATCGAGGCGGGTGTGCGCGATGTGCGCGATCTGAGCGAGATCGCCTTTCCGGTCTGGTCGAAGGCGATTTCCGCGCAAGGTACGGTCAAGGAGACGATCGGCTCGGTCAATGTGCCGGTCGTCTGCGCCGGCGCTTCGGTCAATCCGGGCGACGCGATCGTCGCCGACGACGACGGCGTCTGCGTCGTGCCGCGCGAGAGGGCTGAGGAAGCACTCGCCGCGGCGCGGGCGCGCGAAGCGAAGGAAGCGGAGACTAGGCAGCGCCTGATGGCCGGCGAGCTCGGTCTCGACATCTACGGCATGCGCGAGCGGCTGAAGGCGAAGGGCCTGAAATATGTCTAAGGCAGCGGCCGCTTCCGGCGTTCGTTGCATGTGGATGCGGGGCGGAACGTCGAAGGGCGGCTATTTCCTCGCCGACGATCTGCCCGCAGACATGGCCGCGCGCGACGCCTTCCTGCTCCATGTCATGGGCTCGCCCGATAAACGCCAGATCGACGGCATGGGCGGCGCCGATCCTCTCACTTCAAAGGTTGCCGTGGTGAAGCGCTCGGCGCGACCGGGCGTCGACGTCGACTATCTCTTCCTGCAGGTTTTCGTCGACCGGCCGATCGTGACCGACGCGCAGAACTGCGGGAACATTTTGGCCGGCATCGGCCCCTTCGCCATCGAGCGCGGCCTCGTAAGCGCCAACGACAGCGTGACCGACGTCCGCATCTTCATGGAGAACACAGGCCAGATCGCAGTGGCGAGCGTGCCGACGCCGGGTGGGCGAGTGACCTACCAGGGCACGGCGCGGATCGACGGCGTCCCAGGCACGGCGGCCGCGGTCCCGATCCTCTTCGAGGACACTGCGGGCTCGTCCTGCGGCGCGCTTCTGCCAACCGGCCGCGCCGTCGACGTGATCGACGGGATCGCGGCGACGCTGATCGACAATGGCATGCCCTGCGTCGTCATGCGGGCTGCCGATCTCGGCATCGCCGGCGAAGAGGAGCCGGCGGCCTTGGAGGCGAACGATGCGCTCCGCAAGCGGCTCGAGGCAATCCGACTGAAGGCCGGCCCGCTCATGAATCTCGGCGACGTGAAGGACAAATCCGTGCCGAAGATGACGATGGTCTCGCCGCCGAACAACGGCGGGGCGATTGCGACGCGCACCTTCATCCCGCACCGCTGCCATTCCTCCATCGGCGTGCTTGGGGCGGTCTCGGTCGCGACCGCCTGCCTGTTGACGGAAGGTCCCGCCGCCGCGCTTGCGGAGACGGGCGAAGGGCGCGAGCGCTCGCTCTCGATCGAGCATCCGACCGGCGAGATGACCGTGGTCGCCAACTTGAGCGAAAGCGGCGAAGTGGAACGCGCCGCGATCCTGCGCACGGCGCGCAAGCTGTTCGACGGGACGGTATTCTGAGAAAAGAAACGGCGCGCCCGCAGGTCGCGGATGCGCCGACGTTGAACTCTCGCGACGGTCAGAAGATGCCGGTCAGGACCGCGACGCCCGCGAGCGCCACGGCGACGCCGCCCGCCTGTGTGATGCGGTGGGAGTAGCGTTCGCCGGTCTTGCCGATCGCCAAGCCGATGCCGATGCCGGCGAGGTGCAGCAGGCCCGTGGCGGCAACGAAGCCAAGCGCATAGGCAGCGCCCGATGCGTCAAGCGGCATCTCGGTCCCGTGCGCATGGCCGTGGAAGACGGCAAAAAGCCCGACCATCGCCATCGCGGCGGTCAGCGGCCAGTTCCACTTCACGGCGACCGCGATCCCGAGCACCACGATCGAAAGCGCGATCCCGACCTCAACGAAAGGCAGCGGGAAACCAAGGATGCCGAGCGCGCCGCCGGCGAGCATGAAGCCCATGAAGGTGAGCGGCACGGCCCAGAGCGCACGCCCGCCGAGATTGGCCGCGAAAATGCCGACGGCCACCATGGCAAGGATGTGGTCGATCCCGCCGATCGGATGAGCGAAGCCGTGCATGAAGCCATGCGTGCTGCCGACGCCGATATGAGCGGACGCCAGTGTCGGCACGAGCGCGGCGAGCGCCGTCAAGCCGAGACGAAGCGATCGGTTCCTGGATGACATGTAGGACTCCTCCGGAAAGGCTGGCTGGCCTGCCCGCCTGAAATCATGACATTTCGAAAACCTCATACACCGTCGATGCTGGAGGCGCATGCCTGTTTTGTCGTCATTCGGGCATGCGCGACAATCCGACCGGCCGCCGGCAAGGGCGGACAGCGCCGCGACGCGGCGTCATCAAGTCGTCATCGAAGCCTCGCATCGCTTGCCCTTCTTGGGGTGGCTTCCGGCGGCATGCATTCTGAGCGGTTCGACGTCGCCATAGTCGGGGCCGGCATTTGCGGCCTCGCGCATGCGCTTGCCGCTGTCCGGCGCGGCAAGAAGGTCGTCGTGATCGACCGCGACGCGCAGGCGAACGGGGCGTCGGTCAGGAATTTCGGCTTCATCACGGTGACCGGCCAGCAGCGCGGCGAGTGCTGGCGCCGGGCGATGCGCTCGCGCGAAATCTGGGCCGAGGTCGCGCTTAAGGCCGGCATCGAGATCGTGCAGCGCGGGCTTGTCGTCACGGCGCGGCGGCGTGAGGCGCGCGCCGCGCTTGAAGCCTTCTCGGGCACCGAAATGGGCGGCGGCTGTGAATTACTGGACCCGGACGCGGCACAGTCGCGTTTTCCGGGGCTGAATGCCGTCTCCGCCGCGCTTTATAGCCCGCATGAGATCAGGGTGGAGTCGCGCGACGCGATCCCGCTTCTCGCCGCCTGGCTTGGCGAAGCGCACGACGTCACGTTCATGCGCGGCGTCGCAGTGCATAGGGTGGAGCCGCCGGCGATCGCGACTTCACGCGGAACGGTCTCCGCGGACACAGCGATCGTCTGCCCCGGCGATGATCTTGTCAGCCTTTTTCCCGAACGTCTTGGCGAGCACGGGCTCACCCGCTGCAAGCTTCACATGCTCAGGCTTGCACCGATCGGACCGGACGTCGGAGCGGCCGTGATGTCGGACCTCGGGCTCGTCCGCTATCTCGGCTACGCAGAGCTTCCCGAAGCGAAGGCGCTGCGCAGCGTGCTCGAAGTCGAGCAGGCCGAGCACTTAGCGAACGGCGTGCATCTGATCGCGGTGCGGAGTGCCGACGGCACGCTCGTTGTCGGCGATTCGCATCATTATGCGGCAACGCCTGACCCGTTCGCGCCGGAGCGGGTCGACGCGCTGATCCTCGAAGAGCTTCGCGCCGTCCTGAAGGTCGGCGAGATCAAGGTCCTCGAACGCTGGACCGGAACTTATGCGTCCGCCGCCGATCGCCTGGCGCTCGTCGACCGCCCGTCCGACTCTGTCCGGCTGGTGCTCATCACCAGCGGCACCGGAGCGAGCACGTCGTTTGCGATCGCCGAAGAAGTGATCGCCGATCTCTATGGCTAGACCCGGGAGGAGACCTTGGCATCTGCGCTGCGACACCTGAAGGCGGTGGTCTTCGACTGGGCGGGCACCGTCGTCGATCACGGCTCGCTCGGGCCGATGGGCGTCTTCGTCGAGGCGTTCGCCGAGTTCGGCGTGGCGATCACCATCGAAGAGGCCCGCGGGCCCATGGGTATCGCCAAGCGGCCGCACGTCGCCGCACTCCTTGCCGATGCCGCGCGTCGCGGACGAGTGGCGCCGCGTCCGCGGAAACGCGCCGACCGAAGCCGATGTCGACGCGGTCTACGACGTGTTCGTTCCAAAGAACATCGCGGTCGCAGCGCGTTACGCCGATCTCATTCCCGGCGCCGCCGACGTCGCCCAAAGAGCTTCGCGAACTCGGCCTGAAGATCGGCACCACCACCGGCTACACCCATGAGATCATGGCGGAGATCATACCGGTCGCCGCCAAGCAGGGCTTTGCGCCGGACAGCATGGTCTGCACCGGAGACGCGCCGGACGGACGGCCGACGCCCTTCCTGCTCTATCGCGCGTTCCTCGACCTCGCCGTCTGGCCGGCCTCCGCCTGCATCAAAATCGACGACACGGAGGTCGGCATCGCCGAAGGGTTGAATGCCGGCGCGTGGACCGTCGGTGTCGCCGTGACCGGCAACGTCTTCGGCCTTTCACTCGCCGACACCAAGGCGTTGACGCCCGAGGCGTTTCGAGCGCGCCGGGAGGCTGCGGCGGCGAGGCTTGCCGGTGCCGGAGCGCACTACGTCATCGACGGCGTCGCCGATCTGATGCCGGTCGTTCACGCGATCGAGGGACGGCTCGCGCGCGGCGAAAAGCCCTGACGACATAGCTCCGTGAAGTAGCGCGCCGGCGGGCCTTTCGCGGCCCCACCGTCATCCAGGCGTCACCCAATTTCGCTAGCCGATTAGGTCTCATGAGGCGGCACGAGACCGCGAGGGGAGAGCATCATGAAATCGAAGCTTATGCTGGTCGGCGTCATCGCCGCCGCCGCGCTTGCGGCTGGCTTGGCACACGCCGAGGACGTCGTCACGATCTATAGTGCCGACGGGCTCCATGACGGCACACCGAGCTGGTTCGGCGACCAGTTCGACGCCTTCACCAAGGCGACGGGCATCAAGGTTCAGTATGTCGAAGCCGGGTCGGGCGGCATCGTGGAACGCGTCGCCAAGGAAGCTTCCAACACGCAGGCCGACGTTCTGGTGACGTTGCCTCCGTTCGTCCAGAAGGCGGCAGCGGACGGACTGCTCGAGTCCTACACACCGGCCGGCGCCGATCAGATCGCGGCGGCGGACAAGGATCCGAACGGCTATTTCGTTCCGCTCGTCAACAACTACATGAACTTCATCTACAACGCCTCCGCGCTGAGCGACGCGCCGAAGACGTTCGAGGATCTCCTCGACCCGAAGTTCAAGGGCAAAATCCAGTATTCGACGCCCGGTCAGGCCGGCGACGGCACCGCCGTGATGATCGAGCTGATCCACGCCTTCGGCGGCAAGGATGCGGCCTTCGATTTCTTCAAGAAGCTGCAGGAGAACAATGTCGGCCCGTCGTCGTCGACCGGCAAGCTGACGGCGCTCGTCAACAAGGGCGAGATCTACGTCGCTAACGGCGATGTGCAGATGAACATGTCGCAGATGGCGGACAACCCGAACATCCACATCTTCTGGCCCGCCGGCCCCGACGGAAAGAAATCCACCTTCGCGCTGCCCTATTACATCGCGCTGGTGAAGGGCGCGCCGAACTCTGACAACGGCAAGAAGCTCATCGACTTCCTTCTGAGCAAAGAGGCGCAGAGCACGATCGCCTCGGTCGCGCGCGGCGTCCCGGCGCGTATGGACGTCGAATTGACCGACGCAGCCGCGAAGTCGATGCATGAGATGATGATGGGCGTCGAAGTCTGGACGCCGGACTGGAACGCAGTGCTGAACGACTTGGAGGCTGACGTAGCGCGCTGGCACGAATTGACCGGCAGCTGATGTCCGCCATCGCGGATGCGGTGGACGCGGTAGCTCCCGCGTCCGCCAATCTGACGGACACGCAGGGCAGCAGCATCTCCTTTGAGGACGTGACGGTTGCCTATCGCGGCACAGTTGTGCTGCGCGCCTTCAGCCTTGACGTGAAGCCGGGCGAGATCGTCGCGCTTATCGGCCCGTCCGGCTCCGGCAAGACGACGGCGCTTCGTGCAGTTGCCGGCTTCGTTCGCCCGACCGAAGGCCGCATCTCGATCGGCGGCGAGGACGTGACCGACGTCCCGCCCTACGACCGCGGCCTCGGCATGGTCGTGCAGAACTACGCCCTCTTCCCGCATATGCGCGTCGACGAAAACGTCGCTTTCGGGCTGCGGGCGCAGGGCGCGCCGCGCGAGCTTATTGCGGAGCGCGTGCGCGAATGCCTGCGCATGGTGGGCATGCTCGACTTCATCGAGCGGTTTCCGCGGCAGCTGTCCGGCGGTCAGCAGCAGCGCGTGGCAATCGCCCGCGCGCTTGCGATCCGCCCGCGCGTGCTTTTGCTCGACGAACCGCTTTCGGCGCTCGACGCGCAGATCCGACGGTCGATGGTCGATGAGATCGCAAAGCTGCATCGCGATCTGCCGAACCTGACCGTGCTCTACGTCACGCACGACCAGTCGGAGGCGCTGACGCTTGCCGACCGCATCGCTATTTTGCGCGACGGCGAGCTCGCCGCGTTCGGGCCGTCCCGGCAACTCTACCGGCGGCCGCCCAATCGTTTCACTGCGGAATTCCTCGGCCGCGCCAACCTCCTCCCGGTGCGGCTTGAGACAGTCGACCCGCAGCGTGGCCTGTCGAAGGTGCGCTTCGGGGAGGCCGCTCTTCTCGCCCAATCCGGCCCGCGCATCTCGGTCGGCGACGACTGTTTGCTCTGCGTTCGGCCTCACGATCTCGTCGTCGACGACGGAACGGGGCGGAGCAACGTCGTCGTCGGCATCGTCGAATCGGTGCTCTGGCAGGGTGACGTCCACGCAATCACGATTGAGGCGGGCGGTGTGCAGGTGCGCCTCGCGAGCCCGCCCTTCCGCGAACCGCCGCGGCTTGGTGCGTTGCTGAGAGCGCGTTTCGAACCGGGCGACGCGGTTCTGGTCGCGGCCGGTGCGGCAGGTGGCTGAGCTTGCTGCAACGGCAGCGTCGAAGGCTCGCGCGATGCCGGCAGGGCTTTCGGTCCTCCCGCCACTTGCCGCAATCGCGCTCTTCTTTCTTTATCCGCTGAGCCTGATCGTCGGCGAAGCGCTGACCGGCGGTACGAGCGAGCCTTCGTTTGCTTTTTTCGCCAAGGTCTTCCGCACAGTCGCCTTCAAGAACGCACTCCTGCACACGCTGGAGATATCGATTGCGGCAAGCGTCGGCTGCCTGCTGCTCGGCTTCCTCGTCGCGCTGATCCTCTCCTTCGTGCCGTTTCCCGGCTCGAAGCTCGTCGCGCGGCTGATCGAGACCTTCATCGCGCTGCCGACCTTTCTCGCCGCCCTCGCCTTCACCTTCCTCTACGGCTCCGCCGGCGTCTTGAACGAGTTCCTGACGCACCTGCTTCATGCCGAGCGGCCGCCGGTCGACTTTCTCTATTCGCCCTGGGGCGTGATCCTCGCCGAGGTGACCGTCTACATGCCGTTCGTCATGCGTCCGCTTCTGGCCGCCTTCTCACTGATCGATCCGGCCCAGATCGAGGTGGCGTCGAGCCTCGGCGCAAAACCCGCGCGGATCGTGCGCCAGATCATCCTGCCTGCCGCGATTCCCGCGCTTCTTGCCGGCGGCAGCCTCTGTCTGCTTCTCACCGTCAACGAGTTCGGCATCGTGCTTTTCATCGGCGCCAAGGGGGTGATCACGCTGCCGCTCCTGATCTACGACAAGGCGATCCAGGAGTTCGACTACACGAGCGCCTGCGTCATCGCCGTCGTCAACGTCGTGCTCTCGCTGTCGCTCTATTCGCTCTACCGCATGCTCGTCGTCCGCTTCGGAGGCCGCCGTGCTGGTCTGGTCTAGGGCCGGCCGCGTCGCCGTCTGGGCGCGTCGGCGGTCTCCTGATCGGGATCGTCTACGGTGCGCCGATCCTCATTATCGCTCTCGCCAGTTTCGCCGGGCACTGGAACGGCGTGTGGCCGAGCGACTTCACGTTCCGCCACTACATGCAGGCCTTTGAAGGCGCATCGGCCGATGAGCTTCGCGCTAGTTTCGCGACCGGGCTCATCGCAAGCGCTCTCGCACTCGCAAGCGGCACGTGGGCAGCGCTGGCTCTTCGCAACGTGCTGCATCTCCCCCGCCGGGTTCTCGATCTGGTCTTCTTCGTGCCGAGCGCCGTTCCGTCGGTGACGGTCGGACTCGGTCTCCTGGTCGCGTTCAGCCGCCCGCCGCTCCTTCTTGAACGGGACGACCGCGATCGTTCTTATCGCCCACTTCGTCCTGATCTCCGCATTCACCTACGGCAGCGTATCGGCGGGGCTTGCGCGCCTCTCCCCCGACTACGAGCAGGTCGCCGAAAGTCTTGGCGCGCGTCCGTCCTACAAGCTGCGGCGCGTTACGCTGCCGCTTCTCGCGCCCTATCTGATCGCCGCTTTCAGTTTAAGCTTCGCACTCTCGATGGGCGAGCTCGGGGCGACCGTGATGGTCTATCCGCCGGGCTGGGTGACGCTGCCGGTCGGCATCTTCGCGCTGACCGATCGGGGCGCGATCTTCGACGGCGCAGCGCTCACCATGCTCCTCGTGCTCGGCACGCTTATCGTGCTCGTGCTTCTGTCCCGCATCTCCGAGCGCGCCGCTGCGCGATAGCGGCAAAACCTTCGAACTTCTGCCGAAGATTGGGTGCGGCGAGCGCGGTTTCCCCTCCGCTTCTAGATGTCGACCCGAAATAAATACATCTTGGCGTAGCGTTTTTGCTTGACAATTTACTACTACAACGTGTACTTTCATCGGAACGTCTTCCTACGCAGGCCCACAAGTATGGACGCGGTCACCGATATCCCCGGTGCCTTGCCGCTATGGCGGCGCGTGTCTGGCGGTAGTCCGGATATCCGGATTGCAATCATCGACGGACCCGTCGACCTCGCCCATCCTGCACTGCAAAATGGCAATGTCATGTTCCGCGCGCAGCCGGGCATTGCGGCGGCGACGACCGTCCGCTCGGAGCACGGCACGCATGTCTCGAGCATCGTCGTAGGCAACCCCGGCAGCCCCGTCGTCGGGCTCGCACCGAATTGCACGACGACGATCTTCTCAATCTATCGTGAGGCGGAGGACGGCGAGCTCGAAGCGTCCTCGCAGGCAACGTTGGCGCTCGCAATCAACAGAGCCCTCGCCGACCGGCCGCACCTCATTAACATCAGCAGCGGCCAGCAGGCGCCGACCGGACAAGCGGAACGCATCCTGACGGATGCGGTGCGCGCATGCGCGAGAGCCGGAACGTTGATCGTTGCCGCCGCCGGCAATGACGGCTGCCGCTGCCTGCAGGTGCCGGCCGCACTCGACTCGGTGCTCGCCGTCGGCGCTTGCGATTTGAACGGCCGCGCGTTGGCCTTCAGCAACTTCGGCGACGCCTACCTCGCGAATGGGATTCTCGCTCCGGGCGATTCGGTCAAGGGCGCCTCGCCGCGCGAGCATGTGGCGCTTCGCTCCGGCACCAGCTTTGCCACGCCGATCGTGACTGGAATCGCTGCGCTGCTTCTGTCGCGCCTTCTGCAGGAAGGACGCGATCCGAACCCCAGCGCGGTCCGCGCGGCGCTTCTTGGAAGCGCCGTCCCCTGTGCGTCCGGCTCCGGGGAACTGCGCTGCCTCGCAGGCTTTCTCAACGTTCCCGGCGCTGTCGCGGCCCTTTTCGGAGAAGAGGTCGACATCCCGCAGCGCCCGTCGCCGCTTCAGCCGCGCGCTTCGCCTTCCCACGCCGACCCGCCGCGTCACGCTCAGGCGGACAGCGTTCGAACCGTTTCACACTCACCCCCAACGAGCGAGGGCACCATGGGAGAGCAATCGACAAGAGCCGCCGCCGCGCCGCACATCCTCGGCCCGGACGGAAATGTAATGACCCACGCCGCCGTCACGCCGAGCGAAGCGCCGGCCGTGCCGGCACCGCCGCAAGCCGCGGCGGGCGCGCATGCGGGAGCCGCGCCAGCTCACGAAGCGCCGGGCTTTGCGGCCCCCTCTCCGATGGGCGGCGGCATGGTCTGGATGCCGATGCCGAGCGGCATGGCGCCCGGCTGGGGCTTCGCGCCGATGGGCGGCGTCATGCCGAGCGCGATGCCGCAGCAAATGCTCGTGCCAACTGCGCCGCAGCCGGCAATGCTGCCGGCCGCTCCGGCTCAACCGGCAATCCAGAGCAGCTCCGCCTCCGCTGTTCAGCCGAGCGCCGGAGGCTGCGGCTGCGGCGGCATCCGCCCGGCACAGGCCGCGGCGCCGCAATTGGCCTTCCCTATCGGGCGCCTCTACTACGATTTCGGGGCCGAAGCGCGCCTCGACTACTTCGTGCAGGCGCTCGCCGATTGGCGCGACGGCCTCGGCGGCCGCGTGCCCGCTGACAGCGAATTCGGTCCCGATCGCGACAAATCCGGTGACACCGCCGCGCCCTACAACCCCGAAATCATGGTCCGGTATTTGATGAACTTGGCGCAGGGCGAACAGCAGCGCCCCTCCGACCAGGACAGCAACCTCCGCGACGCCAACGCCATCATCTGGACGCTGACGATCGACGCGGTGCCGGTCTACGCGATCAAGCCGCTCGACGTTTTTGGCCTCGGGTTCTACGCCTCGCTGATCCTGGCGCTCTTTGCGCAGGAGGTCTCGCCCTTCAACCCCGGCGATCCGCGCTCCTTCGTGAAGCAGAACGGCGGATATGCCGGCGAGGCCGAGAAGCCAGACGTCGCGCGTGTCTCCTTCGCAGGCTACAGCGACAGCTCAACGACAAGGCTGCTGAACGGCACTGTCGTCCCGACGCTCGTCACCGACTGGCGCGGCTTCTATCAGTGGAACCTCCGCCACATCCTCGGAGACAATCCGGAGGCATGGCCGGACGGCTGCGAGGGCTTCCTGGAGCGGATCTACAACGAGTTCCGCAACGTCGGCATCTCCCCGCAGGACCGCGCGCTGAACTACTCGGCGATGAATGCCCACAACACGCGGAAGATATTCACCACGATGTCGGGCGGCGGGATGCGGCTCGACACCGTCGAGGTCGACCGCAGCGTCATCTGCCGGCCCGACTCCGACTGCTGGGACGTGACCTATCGCTTCTTCAATCCGAAGGAGGTCCTGACGCAGGCACGGCAGGTCTTCCAATACACGATCGACGTCAGCGACCTCGTTCCCGTCGCCGTCGGCCCGCTGCGCAACTGGCAGGTCTACTGAGGATGCCCTCCCCGCTTCGGCGGGGAGCCCAGAACGTGGCGCGCGACTACGCCACGCGGTGCCGAGGCGAATTCCGGGCACCGATGTCGCCGGCGACCTTGCCCGCGCCTTCTAATGCGGGGACCTGGTCGTCGCTGCAACAACGAGCGAAAGGAGACGAAAATGAACGAGACTGATTTCTTCGCGACTGCACCGGCTGCGCGCCGTCCGATCCAGTGCGAGGGTATCGCGCGCGGACCGGAGCGGATGTCCGAGATGGCCGTCAGCGGCTCGGTCAACCCTCAGTTTGACTGGGGCGGGCTGATCAAGTCCGTGGGCGGTACGCTTCTCGACATGATCTGATCGCCCTGTCGGGACCGAACAAAGGCCCCGACTCCTCCTGGCGCGTGGAGAGTGCCTCACCACGGCGACGAGGGGTCGGAGCAGAGCAAGTTTAACAATGCAGCCAATGGAGAAGCACATGTCTGAGCACACTGATTTCTTCGCCACCACCCCGATGGCGCGCCGCCCAATCCAGTGCGAGGGCATCGCGCGCGGACCGGAGCGGATGTCGGAGATGGGCGTCAGCGGTTCGATGAACCCGCAGTTCGGCTGGAAGGACATCGGCAATATCGCCAAGACGGTGGCGCCGGCCCTGCTGAGCCTGCTCTGATCAACCGTCGGGGCCCGGCCAATCGGGCCCCGACTCTCCGCTTCCGCCCAGGGAGAGCAACATGCAGCCGACAGCAAAGGGGCACGACGCCCGCACGCAAGCGTCCCGGCCGAAGCCGACCTCGGAAGCCTTGATCGTGCAGGGCGTCGTCACGCACGAACGATTGATGGAGATGGTCAAGGAACGAAATCCGATCATCGCGCGCCTGCTCGACCAGCACGAATGAATCCGATCCTTTAGCAAACGCCCAGAGGGACCCTCGCCATGGCAACGGAAAATCCGATAGGCGCCGAGAGCGTCACCGGCCCGCCGCAGGAGCCGGCGAAAGCCGCCGCGAAAGACAATGCAGCGCCGAAAAGCGGCAAAGGGGGAAAGCGCGCCGCCGCCGCGGCTGCGGCCCCTGCTCCGCCCGCGACGCCGCTCCCCTCGCCATTCGCGCTGCCGCCGCAAGGCGAAGGCGCCCCGCGCCGGCCCTTCAGCTCCGGCTCGCCGTCGAGCGAGGAGCGCCTCAACGTCGCAATGAAGGTGCTCCGCGATCCGGCCGCGCGGATGAGCTTCAGCCGCCCCTACTCGGGCCAATCGCGCAGCTGGGGCCGTTGAGTTCGCAAGACGACGAGCCGGCTGCGTTTGGTGCGGGCGGCGGGAGTCGAACCCGCATGGCCTTGTGGGCCGAGGGATTTTAAGTCCCTTGCGTCTACCGGTTTCGCCACGCCCGCTTTTGCCGTCCGTCCTACGACGGGCGGTACTAAAGATTAAGCGAAAGCTCAGGCGGGTAAGAAGAGCGCGCGGATCAGCTCGCGGTAGAGCATGATCTGCTTGGGCAGGATCGCCGCATCGTTGAGCGCGCGGCCGAGCACGATGCCGCCACGGACTCGCCTCCCCTAGGACTCCTCCGGCGATCCGTGGCAACCTTGCATCGATGACGCTCTTCCCGACCACCATCGCCGGCTCGCTGCCGAAGCCCTTCTGGCTTGCCGAGCCGAACCGCCTGTGGGCGCCGTGGCGGTTCCAGGGCGACGACCTCGCCCGTGCCAAAGCCGACGCGACGCTGCTCGTCTTGAAGCTGCAGGAGGATGCCGGCATCGACATCGTCTCCGACGGCGAGCAATCGCGCCAGCATTTCGTGCACGGCTTCCTCGAGTTCGTCGACGGCATCGATTTTTCCCGCAAGATCGCGATGGGCATTCGCGACAACCGCTACACCGCGATGGTGCCGCGCGTTGTCGGCGAGCTGAGCTTGAAGGGCCGCGTGCACGCGATTGAGGCGCAGCTGGCGCGCGCCCACACGACGCGCGGTCTGAAGATCACCATGCCCGGCCCGATGACCATCGTCGACACCATTGCCGACGAGCACTATGGCGACCGCGCCAAGATGGCGATGGCGTTCGCCGCACTTCTGAACGAGGAGGCGCGTGCGCTTGAGAAGGACGGCGTCGATGTGGTCCAGTTCGACGAGCCTGCCTTCAATGTTTACATGGACGCCGTGAAGGACTGGGGGATCGCGGCGCTGCACCGCGCGATCGAAGGCCTCGCCTGCAAGACCGCGGTCCACATCTGCTACGGCTACGGCATCAAGGAGAACATCGACTGGAAGGGGACGCTCGGCTCCGAGTGGCGGCAATACGAGGCGATCTTCCCGGCGCTTTCAAGGAGCCGCATCGATCAGGTATCGATCGAGGCGAAGAATTCGCGCGTGCCGATGGACCTGATCGCGCTGCTTGAAGGCAAGGATGTGCTGGTCGGCGTGATCGACGTCGCGAGCGACCAGGTCGAGACCCCCGAGGAAGTTGCTGCGACGATCGAAGCGGCGACAAAGTTCGTGCCGCCGGAACGCATCCAGCCCTGCACCAATTGCGGCATGGCGCCGATGCGCTGGGAGATCGCCTTCGCCAAGCTTCAGGCGCTCGGTGCCGGCGCAAGGCTCGCGCGCGAGGCTCGGTAGCCGCGCGGGCCCCAAGCCATCTTCCCGCCGACACGCCGTTCTGCTTCAATCACCGGCGGCGGGTTCGGGGGGCTCGGTGTCGCAAGACGAGATCGTCGCCTGCGCAAAGTGCGGGGGCAAGAACCGCATTCCCGCCTCCGCCGTCGGCACGACGGCGAAGGCGCGCTGTGGCCATTGTGGCGCGGAACTCTCCATCCCCACGCCTGCCGACGAGGCCGACATCCGCGCCGCAATTATCGAGCCGCAAGCCCCGAAGCGGAAGCGCGGGCGGTTCCGGCTCGGCTTCGTCCTCGGCGCGATCGTCGCTGCCGTTCTGCTCTTTCTCGTCGACCGTCAGGCCAACATCCGGACGCTTGAAATCGCGGGCCTCTCCCCGTCGCACTGGCTCGACCAGTACTGGCCGGCCGCTTACGACGATGAGACGCCGCCGCCCGAGGCGGATGGCGCGCTCGCCCCCGAACTTTCGGTCGAGCCTGAGATCGCACCCGCCGAGCCCGAGGCCATGCCTGCGGAGGCGGCGGCTGAACCGGGGGCGCCGCCGCCGGCACCCGCCCTCGAACCTGCGCCGCCGGCGCCCGCCGCGCCCCTCGTCGCCGAGGCGGTCACGCCCGGCATCCTCTACGACTACACCGGCAACGAGGCGCTCGCGCCCCTAACGGTAGTGACCAGCCCCGGCGAGGACTACTACGTGAAGCTCGTCTACGAGGGCACGAATACCGCCGCCATCGGCATCTACGTGCAGGGCGGCGTCTCAAACGAGGTCTCGATCCCGCTCGGCCGCTACGAGATGCGCTACGCGAGCGGCACGACATGGTATGGGCTGACCGACCTCTTCGGTCCCGAAACGGCGTATGCCAAGACGCTCGACGTGCTCGACTTCCACGAGGAGGACGGCGAGTACAAGGGTTACACGATCGAGCTCATCCTGCAGGAAAACGGCAACCTCGATACCGAGGCGTTGGGCCCCGGCGATTTCTGATCGCTACCCCGCGCCGCCCTTGATCGGCGGTTGGAACGAATACCCCATGTCCCAGGGGAAATAGATCCAGGTGTCCTGCGACACCTCGGTGATGAAGGTATCGACCACCGGCCGCCCCTGCGGCTTGGCGTAGACGGTGGCAAAATGCGCCTTGGGCAGCATGCCGCGCACGACCGAGGCGGTGCGGCCGGTGTCGACGAGGTCGTCGACGATCAGGATGCCTTGGCCGCCCTCCCCGGCCGCCTCGGTCACCGCGTCGGCGATCCGCTTCAGAACAGCAATTTCGCCCTGGTTCTTGTAGTCGTGATAGGAGGCCACGCAGACCGTCTCGATGACGCGGATCTCAAGCTCGCGCGAGACGATCGCCGCCGGCACCAGGCCACCGCGCGTGATGCAGACGATCGCCGAAAACGGCCCGGCCTCGGCGAGCCGCCAGGCGAGCGCCCGCGCATCGCGATGAAACTCCTCCCAGGAAACCGGGAACGCTCTTTCGCCCGCCATCCGAGCCCCCTCAAGACGCCAACCGTCCGGGGACGGGATACCGCGCCGCCCGGCGAAGGTCGAACCCTTTTCCGCGCGCTTCACGGTGTGACGCGGTGCTTCGCCGGGGCGCATTTCTCGCGCCCGGGGCGTGTGCTAGGTGATGGCTGCGAACGCGCTTTCGAAAGGACGTGGCGTGACGGACGAAGCTGTGCCGGCAGACGCGATGGCGCGGAAAATGGCGTCGGAAAACCGGCGCGTCAGAACCGATTATCCCGCTTTCGCGGACGCCTACGACAAGCTCGTTGCGCGGCTTCGGGCAGGCGCCGCAGGCGGACAGGCGCCGAAGAAAGGCGACATCCTCCCGCCCTTCATGCTGCCCGATGCGGACGGACGGCTCGTCGGCCTCGGCGACTTCGGCGCGGCGAAGGCGATCGTCATCAGCCTCAATCGTGGCCATTGGTGCACCTATTGCCGCGTAGAGTTCGAAAGCCTCAGGGCAATCACGCCCGAGATCGAGCGCCGCGGCGGCGCGGTGCTCGCGATCACGCCGGACCGGCAGCGCTATCTGCACAAGCTCAGGGAGGAGCTCGACCTCGCCTTCCCGCTGCTCTCCGACATGGACAACGCTTACGCGATGTCGCTCGGCCTCGTCGTCTGGTGCGGCGACGAGGTTCGCACGCTCTATCGGAGCATCGATTGGAACCTCGAAGAGTTCCAGGGCAACAGCGGCTGGATGGTGCCGATCCCCGCCACCTACGTCGTCGCCCCCGACGGGCGGATCAAGGCGAGCTTCGTTGAGCCGGACTTCCGCCAGCGGATCGAGCCGGCGGCGATCCTCGACGCGATCTGACGCCGGCCGCCGTCTCCGGCTGCGCGAGCGCATTAGAGAAGCGACAGCGCCGTCTCCAACGCCGCCTTCGCGGCATCGAGCGCCGCGGCATCGCGCGAGCGAAGCACGAGCCGCGTCGTGAACCTCTTCCCGTCGTGATAGGGATAGGAGCCGATCCGGACGGAGGGAAATGCCTTCTGCACGTCCGCGGCCGGCACCGCGATTTCGCCCTCCCCGCGCCCCGCCTCGATCGTGACGGAGAGGACCGGCACGGAGACCGGCAGCATCTTCACCACCTCGTCCATCATCGCCTGCATGATCGCCGGTACGCCGGCCATCACGAAGACGTTCTTGATGCGGAACCCAGGCGCGGCGGAGACGGCATTCTTGATCAGCGTCGCGCCTTCGGGAATTCGCGCCATGCGGAGCCGGCTCTCATTCGGCTCAATGCCTCGGCCCTTCCAGAACGGCAATAGAAGATCGACCGCGCGCTGGTCGACGGCAATCGAAACGCCGAGCGCCTTCGCCACGCAATCGGCGGTGATATCGTCGTGGGTCGGACCGATGCCGCCGCTCGTGAAGAGGAAATCGTAGCGTTCCGAGAGCGCCCGGACCGCCTCGATAATCGCCGCCTCGCCGTCGCCGATGATCCTGACCTCCAGGAGGTCGATGCCGATATCGGTCAAGGTGTCGGCGATGAAGCCGATGTTCCTGTCCTTGGTGCGGCCGGAGAGGATCTCGTCGCCGATGACGAGGACTGCGGCGGTCGGCGCATTCGCCATTGATCTTTCCCTGCCCGAGGCGCTTAAAAGATAGAGGCCGATGCATTAGCTTAGGGCGAAACCAAGATCGAGCCGGATCCCATGCAGGAAATCATGACGGGCGTCGCCCGCCAGTCGAACGCCATCACCTATTACGGCCCGGACGGGTTCAAGGGCATGCGCAAGGCCGGCAGGCTCGCCGCCGAATGCCTCGATCAGCTCTACGACCTGGTGCAGCCGGGGGTCACGACCCAGGCAATCGACGATTTCATCTTCGATTTCGGCCTGAAACACGGCGCCTATCCGGCGACCCTCAACTACCGCGGCTACCGGAAGTCGAGCTGCACTTCCGTCAACCACGTCGTCTGCCACGGCATCCCCAACGAAAAGCCGCTCCGCGAGGGCGACATCGTCAATATCGACGTGACCTTCGTCCTCGACGGCTGGCACGGCGATTTAAGCCGCATGTATGCCGCCGGGCAATTGAAGCGCGCCGCCGAGCGGCTGATCGAGGTGACTTACGAATGCCTGATGCGCGGGGTGGAGGTGATCCGTCCCGGCGCGCGCATGGGCGACATCGGCCACGCCATCCAGAGCTTTGCGGAGGCGCAGCGCTGCTCTGTCGTGCGCGATTTTTGCGGGCACGGCGTCGGCCGCGCCTTCCACGAACCGCCGAACGTCCTTCACTACGGTCAGTCCGGCGAAGGCCAGGAAATCAAGCCGGGCATGATCTTCACGGTCGAGCCGATGATCAATCTCGGCCGCCCGCACGTGAAACTTCTCTCCGACGGCTGGACCGCGGTCACACGCGACCGTTCGCTCTCCGCCCAGTTCGAGCACACGGTCGGCGTCACCGAGACCGGAGTGGAAATCTTCACGCTTTCGCCCTCCGGCCGCTCCTGGCTGCCCTGGAAGGACGCCTGAACGTCGGCCCTTCCATGGCGGAGTTCGAGGACGCAGGCGGGCTCCCCCATTTCCATGGCCACCGCGATCGGCTTCGTACGCGCTTCCGCGACAAAGGCGCCGCGGCGCTCGCCGACTACGAGCTTCTCGAGATGGCGCTCTTTCGCGCCATCCAGCGCGGCGACACCAAGCCGCTCGCCAAGGCGCTCCTTAAGCGCTTCGGAACGCTGAGCGAAGTGCTCGCCGCGCCGCGCGAGCGGCTGAAGGAGATCGGCGGGGTCGGCGACCGTGTCGTCGACGAGTTGAAGCTGATCCGCGCCTTCGCCGAGCGCACCGCCGGCGAAGCGGTCAGGAAGCGTCCCGTTCTCGCTTCCTGGCAGGCGCTTCTCGACTATTGCCGCACCGCCATGGCGTTCGAGGAGCGCGAACAGTTCCGCATCCTCTTCCTCGACAAGAAGAACCAGCTCCTCGCCGATGAGGTGCAGCAGACCGGCACGGTCGACCACACGCCGGTCTATCCGCGCGAGGTGATCCGCCGCGCGCTTGAGCTTTCAGCGACCGCGATCATCCTCGTCCACAACCACCCCTCCGGCGACCCCACGCCGTCGCGCGCGGACATCGAGATGACGAAGACCATCATCGACGTCGGCAAGCCGCTCGGCATTATGGTGCACGACCATCTTGTCATCGGTCGCGAAGGGCACACGAGCTTCAAGGGCCTGGGACTGATTTGAGCTTCGCCGGCCACGGAGCCTTGGTCGATCGGGGCCGATGAGCGAAGAATTTTCCTTCGACGTCGTCATTGCGGGCGGAGCGGTGATCGGCTCCGCGATCGCCTATTTCCTGAAGGCGGTCGAGGGGTTCTCCGGCTCCGTTGCCTTGGTCGAGCGCGATCCGACGTTTGCGACCGCCGCGACCACGCTCTCCGCCGCCTCGATCCGCCAGCAATTCTCAACGCCTGAGAACATCCGCCTCTCCCGCTTCGGCCTCGACTTCCTGCGCGACATGCCGGCGCGCTTTGGGGCGCATGCCGATCCGGCACTGCGCGAAGGCGGCTATTTGATCCTCGCCCGCGCCGAGGGCCGGGCAACGTTGGAAGAGAACCATCGCATCCAGATCGCTGAAGGCGCACCGGTCGCGCTTCTCAATGCCGACGCGCTCGCCGCGCGCTTTCCTTGGCTCGCTCTCGACGGGATCGCGGCGGGCGCGCTCGGCGTTTCGGGTGAAGGCTGGTTCGATGCGCACACGCTGCTTCGCACGCTTCGCGCCGCCGCGCGCGATGCCGGCGCAACGCTCGTCACCGGCGAGGTTGTCGCGGTCGAGTTGGCGGCTCGCAAGGTCGCCGCGGTAACGCTTGGCGATGGAACCCGCATCCGCTGCGGCGTGCTCGTCAATGCCACCGGCCCGTCGGCCGGAAAAGTCGCGGCGCTCGCCGGCCGGCCGCTTCCGGTCGAGCCCAGGAAGCGCAGCGTCTTCGTGCTCGACGCGCCCGACGCACCGCACGACATGCCGCTCGTTGCCGACCCGTCCGGATTCTGGGCGCGGCCGGAAGGCGCCGGCTTCATCGCCGGCTATTCGCCGGCGGCGGCCGAAGACGCCGTCGCCGGCGCAGCGGATTTCGCGCCCGACCACGAGATCTTCGAAAATATCCTCTGGCCTCTCCTCGCGGAGCGCGTCCCCGCTTTTGAAAGGCTCAAGGTGACCGGCGCGTGGGCCGGCCACTACGACTACAACGCTCTCGACCAGAACGCCGTGATCGGCCCCGATCCGGAGCTCTCTAATTTCCTCTACGCCAACGGCTTCTCCGGCCACGGTCTGCAGCACGCGCCGGGCGTCGGCCGCGCCCTCGCCGAATTGATCGCCTTTGGCCGCTATCGCTCGCTTGATCTCTCCGTCTTCGGCTATGAGCGGATCGCGGCAAATCGGCCGCTTATCGAGCGGAACGTGATCTGATCAATGCCGGACGGCGTCGTCATTTCGATTGCGAGCCACGTCGCGCGCGGCAGCGTCGGCAACCGCGCCATGGTTTTCGCGCTGGAGCGGCTCGGCTTCGAGACCTGGGCCGTGCCGACGATCGTGCTTGCGCATCATCCCGGCCACGGCGCCGTCGAGCGCATCGTCCCGGACGGGGACCGATTCAAGTCGCTGTTGCAGGCTCTGATCCGAGGCCGGCACGCGGCCGAGGTCGTCGGCATCGTTTCCGGTTATCTCGCCTCGGCGGAGGAAGTGCACGCCGTCGCCGCGCTGGTCGAGGCCGTCAAGGCGGCGCGCCCCGACGCGCTCTACCTCTGCGACCCGGTCATCGGTGATTACGGTCCTGACGGCGGCGGGCTCTACGTCGCCGAAGATCTCGCCGAAGCAATGGGCGAAGAGCTCCTGCCGCTCGCCGACATTGCCACGCCGAACGCGTTCGAATGCGCCTGGCTCGCCCAAGTGACGGGCGTCGCGGAGAAGTCCGCGCTTGATTTCGTTGCTCCCGCTCGCGCGCTTCCGCCGGCTGCAATGCTTGTCACCTCGGTGCCGGCAATGATGCGCGGGCACATCGGCAACCTCTTTGTCAGCGAGCGCGACGCCATCCTTTTCGAGCACCCGCTGCTCAAGACACCGGCGAAGGGCACGGGCGACCTCCTCGCCGCGCTTCTCCTCGCGCGCCGGCTTGCGGGGCAAAGCCTGCCGCGGGCGGCGGAGACGGCGCTTGCGAGCGTGTTTGAGATCGTCGCCGCAACTGCAAAGGCCGGCGCCGAGGAATTGATGCTCGCAGCGCATCAGGATTTCGATCGTCGCGCCACACGCCTCAATCGTGGCGCGGAGGCTCGGACCGGGATTGCCGCGATGACCACGCTCTTTCAGCGCTACCAGCGGATCGCCCGCTTCTACGATCTGCTCGACTATCCGTTCGAGCAGGGGCGCTACCGCTTCATCCGCCCGCGCCTCTTCGCCAAACTCTCCGGCCGCCTGCTCGACGCCGGAATTGGCACGGGGCGGAACATCGCCTTTTATCCGCCCGGCGCCGAAATGGTCGGCATCGACCAGAGCCCGTCGATGCTTGAGCGCGCCAAGCGGCGGCGCGACGAGCTCGGCGCCCGCGTCGACCTGCGGCTCATGGACGTGCTTCGCCTCGACTTCCCCGATCGCACTTTCGATGCGGCGGTCGCGACCTTTCTCTTCTGCGTCCTCCCCGAATGCGGATCAGGAACCGGCGCTTCGCGAGCTTGCCCGCGTGGTAAAGCCGGGCGGCCCGATCCGCCTGCTCGAATACGTGCGCCCGCGGGGCACATTCCGCAGGATCAGCGCACGGCTCTGGGAGCCGTGGATGTCTTGGGCCTACGGCGCCGGCTTCGACCGGCAGACGGAAGCGCATGCCCGCGAGGCGGGGCTTGAGATCGTGAGCGCTCGCTTCGCCTACGACGATCTGATCAAGCTGATCGAGATTCGCCGCGCTTAAGCCGGCTACCCGCGCAACCGGTTGACACGCCGACCCACTTCCCCTAAATGCGATTGCGAATTATTATCATTTGCATTTATAGAAAGCCCTAATGCGCGGCGATCCTCCAAGCGCCTCACCCTCGGGCCCGCTTCGCGGCTGGCGCACGGAACGCGGCACACCCGCACTCTCCGAGGTGCACGGCTCGATCGCGGTACGCGCCGATGCCCCTGTGTGGCAGAGGGCACTGGTCTTTCTCGGTCCGGGCTATCTCGTCGCCACCGGCTACATGGACCCCGGCAACTGGGCGACCTCACTCGCCGGCGGCTCGCGCTTCGGCTACACGCTGCTCTTCGCCACGCTCGTTTCGAGCTTGATGGCGATCATCCTGCAGGCGCTTTGCGCGCGGCTTGCAGTCGCCACCGACCGCGACCTCGCCCAGGCCTGTCGGGATTCCTACCCGCGGCCGGTCTCCTTCGGCCTCTGGGTGCTGGCAGAGCTTGCCATCGTCGCGACCGACCTCGCCGAGGTGATCGGGACTGCGATCGGTCTCAACCTGCTGCTCGGCGTTCCGCTTGAATACGGCGTCATCATCACGGCGCTCGACGTGTTCCTCGTGCTCTACCTGCAGAACAAGGGGTTCCGCTGGATCGAGGCCTTCATCATCACGCTGCTTGCGATCATCGCCATCTGTTTCGTGGCGCAGCTCGTCTTGGCCCGACCGGAAATCTCAGGCGTCATCGGCGGGTTTGTTCCGCGAGCCGAGATCGTCACCAACCCGGACATGCTCTATCTCGCGCTCGGCATCCTCGGCGCGACGGTGATGCCGCACAACCTCTATCTCCACACGGCCATCGTGCAGACGCGGGCTTACGGCACGACGGTGCCCGAGAAGCGCGAGGCGATCCGCTTCGCCACACTCGATTCCACCATCGCCCTTCTCTTCGCGCTGTTGATCAACGCTTCGATCCTGATCCTTGCCGCCGCAAGCTTTCACGCGCACGGCCAATCCGCGGTGGAGGATCTCGGCCAGGCGCATTCGCTGCTGGCGCCGCTCCTCGGCGCGGCGTTCGCCCCCACCCTCTTCGCCATCGCGCTGCTCTGTTGCGGGCTCTCCTCCACGGTGACTGCGACGATGGCGGGCCAGGCCGTCATGGAAGGCTTTCTGCGCATACGTCTTCCGCCTTGGCTCCGCCGCCTCATCACCCGCAGCATAGCCATCATCCCGGCAGCCGGCGTCACCATATTCGCCGGCGAGAACGGCGCGGCAAAGCTCCTGATCTTCTCTCAGGTGGTACTCAGCCTGCAGCTTTCCTTCGCCGTCGTGCCGCTCGTCATGTTCACCGCCAGCCGCGCCAAGATGGGCGTCTTCGTCTCGCCGCGCTGGCTGACAACGATCGCCGTCCTCATCGCCGCGGTGATCGTGATTCTGAACCTGAAGCTCGTCGGCGATTTCGTGCTCGCCGCGCTCTGAGGCAACGATCGGCGGGCGTCACACTGCTACCGCCGCGCACAGAAGAACCTTGGCGGCAGCCGCAAGGCGCTCGCGCGTGAACTCA
Organism: uncultured Alphaproteobacteria bacterium; assembly: GCA_963720705.1. Taxonomy (GTDB): domain Bacteria; phylum Pseudomonadota; class Alphaproteobacteria; order Rhizobiales; family Afifellaceae; genus DASWJZ01. Next base: position 462,449 of record CAVRGJ010000002.1, on the reverse strand, counting down.
CCCCTTCCCTCCGGCGGCACGTGCACGAAGCCGACGCGGCGCGTCGGCGGTGCGGCGTGAAGCGAACGGTAGAGCGTCGCGTTGCAGACATAGTCGCCGGCGTCGTCGGAGAGCGCGGCGGGAATACCCGCGACCTGAAGCGCGCGCAGGATCGCGTCCGCCGGAAATGTCGAAGCCAGCGTCTCCGGACCATCGTCGACAAGGAGCGCGGAAGAGGGAGCGTGGCCGCTGGCGTCCGGCTTCGCCGTATCGACGACGTTCCGCCCGACCCGCTCGAGATGAATCGCCTCGATCCCATCGCTCAGGCCGAAATGCACGACAATGTCAGGCGCAAAGTCTGCGCTGAGCCGCTGAAGCTCCTCCCACGACCAGCGATATTCGGTGCGAAGCACGGCCGCATGGAACGCGCCCGCGCCGAACGCCTCCGCGGGTGCTTCAGCGAGCGCCTTGACCAACCGCTCGGTCGGGTTGTCCGGCGCGCCGGGAAACGGGCCGAAACCGGTGACCAGAAGGCGCGGCCGTTTCGGCCCCACTTCAGCGTCGGCTACGCCGCTTTCTTCTTGCCGATGAGGCCGCGGTTCATGAGCAGCTCGGCAATCTGCACGGCGTTCAAGGCCGCGCCCTTGCGCAGATTGTCGGAGACGATCCACATCGAGAGCCCGTTGTCGATCGTCTGATCCTCGCGGATGCGGCTGATATAGGTCGCGTCCTCGCCGGCGCACTCATAAGGTGTGATGTAGGCGTTCTCAGCAGGGTTATCGACGACCAGGCACCCCGGCGCTTCGCGCAGGATGTCGCGCGCCTCCTCCGCCGTGATCGGGTTCTCGAACTCCACGTTTACCGCCTCCGAATGCCCGATGAACACCGGCACGCGCACGCAGGTCGCGGTCAGCTTGATCTTCGGGTCGAGGATCTTCTTCGTCTCCGCCACCATCTTCCACTCTTCCTTCGTCGACCCGTCCTCCATGAAGACGTCGATATGCGGAATGACGTTGAAGGCGATGCGCTTCGAAAACTTCTTCGGCTCGATCTCGCCCGTGGTGAAGACCGTGCGCGTCTGATTGAAGAGCTCGTCCATGCCCTCCTTCCCGGCGCCCGATACCGACTGGTAGGTCGCCACCACCACCCGCTTGATCTTCGCGTGATCGTGCAGCGGCTTCAGCGCCACGACAAGCTGCGCCGTCGAGCAGTTCGGGTTGGCGATGATGTTCTTCTTGGCAAAGCCCTCCACCGCGTCGGCGTTCACCTCCGGCACGATCAAGGGCACATCCTGGTCGTAACGCCAGGCGGAGGAGTTATCGATGACGATCGCGCCCTCGCGCCCGATCTTCGGCGACCATTCCTTGGAGACCGAACCTCCCGCCGACATCAGGCAGATGTCGGTGTTCTTGAAGTCGTAGTTCTCCAGGGCCTGCACCTTCAGCGTCTTGTCGCCGAAGGAGACTTCCGTCCCCTGGCTCCTTCTGGAGGCAATGGCGACCACCTCGTCGGCCGGGAAGGCGCGCTCGTTGAGCACCTCCAGCATCTCTCGACCGACATTCCCCGTCGCCCCAACAACCGCGATCTTCAAACCCATCGCAATTCTCCTCTTGTCTCTCCCGCTCTCCCCGGCGCCTGCCGAGGTATGGTTCTCCCCTTCTGTTCCCGGGGAGAGTTGGGACGGAGGGTGGAGTTAGCGGGTCGTTTTCGCAGTTTCGGTAGGCATGCGAAAAGACGCGGCCGTTCCGGCCGCAGCCAAAATCACCGGCCTCCGATCAAGGGCGTTCATCCGGCACCTCAACGTCGTCGTCTTCTTGCGCCGCGCGCTCCCTCCTGCGCAAAGCTGACGCAACACGAACCGTCGCGACGGGAAACAGTCCGCCTCAGTCGCGCTCGACGTCGATCACGTCGCCGTTGCCGCGATCGATCGTGACGGTGATGTCGTTATGATGCCGCGTCTCGCCCGAAACCTCGTATGTGTGGGAGTGTTTTACCACCTCATCGACGTAGCGAACGCCGTTGTCCTGCGCGATCCTGACCGCCTCCCTTTTGCTGATACCCCAATTGTCGTAGTGCCGGCTGTCGGAGTCGTAATCGGAACCCGGAAGGAAGGCGCAGACTCCGTTCACGCGAGATTCCGGCGGCACACGCAGCGCCCGTCGTCGCTAGCGACGCGGAGGCGATAGCAAATGCAAGGAAAACCGGCTTCATTCTCATCGGAAAATTCTCCCCTGGCCTTGTCGCCTAGTGGACGGTCCCGAACAAACAGCGCATCCGTAAACGTTTCGTTCAGCAGGTCGCCCTGACCTCGCGGCCCCGCGAGATCGGCGAAAGAAGGGTTTCCTTGATATTACCGGCGGGGAAAGTCCAGCGTCAATTGCCGCTGACCCCCAGAAGCCCGCGGAAATTGCCGATGATTCCGCTTCCCATCTCCGCCGTTCCGACCGCCCGCATGCCGGCGGAAAGGATGTCGCGCGTGCGGAGCCCTTGCGCCAGCGTATCGGCGATCGCCTGCTCCAGCAGGTCCGCCTCGCGCGCCATGCCGAAGGAATAGCGAAGGCACATCGCGAAGGAGGCGATCATGGCGATCGGGTTCGCCATGCCCTTGCCCGCGATGTCGGGGGCGGAGCCATGCACCGGCTCGTAGAAGGCTTTGCGCTTCTTGCTGACCGGATCGGGCGCGCCGAGCGAGGCCGATGGCAGCATGCCGAGCGAGCCGGTCAGCATCGCCGCCACGTCCGACAGCATGTCGCCGAAGAGATTGTCCGTGACGATGACGTCGAACTGCTTCGGCGCGCGCACGAGCTGCATGCCGCCGGCGTCGGCGAGCATGTGGTCGAGCTCCACCTCCGGGTATTCGCGGTCGTGCACCTCGCTCACCACCTCGTGCCAAAGAACGCCCGACTTCATGACGTTCCGCTTCTCCATCGAGGTGACCTTGTTGCGCCTGGTCTTCGCCAGATCGAAAGCGACGCGGGAAATCCGCTCTATCTCGAAGGTGTCGTAGACCTGCGTGTCGATCGCGCGCTTCTGGCCGTTGCCGAGGTCGCGGATTTCCTTCGGCTCGCCGAAATAGACGCCGCCGGTCAACTCGCGCAGGATCAGGATGTCGAGCCCCTCGACCAGCTCGCGCTTTAGCGACGACGCGTCGGCAAGCGCCGGATAGCAGATGGCGGGGCGGAGGTTGGCGAAGACGCCGAGTTCTTTCCTGAGCCGAAGCAGCGCCGCCTCGGGCCGATGCTCGTAGGGCACCTCGTCCCATTTCGGCCCGCCGACGGCGCCGAAGAGAACGGCGTCGGCTGCAAGCGCCTTCGCCATCGCCGCGTCTGTGATCGCTTGCCTGTGCGCGTCATAGGCCGCGCCGCCGACAAGATCCTCCTCCGTCTCGAACGAACCGAGCCCGACCTCGTTCATGAATTGGATCACGGCCTTCACCTCGGCCATGACCTCCGGGCCGATTCCGTCGCCGGGAAGAAGCAGGAGTTTGTGGGTCATCTGGTGGCGCTCTACAGCAAGCACGCGGGCCGTCTTGCTAACGGCGCCGCCGAAAATCCGCAAGGATTCCGCCTCACGCGCCCGGCAACAGCAGAAACGCCGCGGCGCCTGCCGCGGTCGCCGCCAGGGTGGCGCCGAGGAACGGCAGCGAATAGCGGAGCGGCCCAAGCGCCGCCGCCGCGGCAACGCGCGCCGCCGCGTTCACGGCGATGGCGACGAGCACAGCCGTCGCGGCGGTGTTGACCGTGACGGCCGTGCCGACCAGCCGCGCCGCGCTGAGCGAAGCCACGTCCACGTCGAGAATACCGGAGAAGGCGGAGGTAAGGATCACGCCGCTTGAGCCGAAGCGCTGCGTCAGTGCCGCGCTCGCCCCGGCGATCACCGCGAAGCTTGCGGCGAAGATCAGAAGCGGCATCAGATCGAAGGGATTGCCGAGCTTCGCTTCCGGTGTCGGGCCCTTTGTGCTTCGGTGCAGCATGGCCGCGCCGAGCGCGCCGAACACCAGACCGGCGGCAAGCGTCGGCGCGGCAAGAGACAGGCCAAGCGCCGGCTTCACGATCGACATGATTGTGAGCACGCGCACCAACGAAACCGCCGCGGCAAGCATCGCGACGCCGGCAAGCGGGCGGACCGGATCCCCTTCCGCGGCGCGGCGCGCGAAGGCGACCGTTACCGCCGTCGACGAGACGACAGCGCCGGCAAGCCCGCTGACCAGGATGCCCTTCCCCGGCCCGAGCACGCGCACCGCCACGTATCCGGCGTAGGAGATCGCCGCGGTCAGCACCGTGAAGAACCATATCTCCCAGGGATTGATCCCGTTCCACGGATCGATCGTCCGGTTCGGGATGATGGAGAGGCCGATCGCCGTCATGCCGGCAAGAAGCAGCGTGGAGCGGAGCTCGACCCAGGAGATGCGCTTCAAAAGGTTGTGCAGCACCTCGCGGCTCGCGAGCACGCCGGCAAGTGCGACGCCGGCTGCTGCCGCTGCGCGGTAGTCGCCCGCCACCGCGAGGCCGCCCAGGCCGAACACGCCGAGCGCCGCTATGACGCCGGTAACGCTGAAGCCCTCCTCGTGCTCCAACTCGCGCGCCTTGAACCAGGCGAACACGCCGGCAAAGGCCGCAAAGCTCGCCGCCATCACCAGGCCGCTGTCGAGCGCCTGCGCAAGCGCCGCGACGATACCTCCGAGGAAGCCGCAAAGCCCATAGGTGCGGATCCCTGCCGTGCGGCTCCCGGCCGGCATGTCGCGCTCGCGCCAACCGCGCTCAAGACCGACAACGAGTCCGATGACCAGTGCCAGCCCCAGCCTCAAGATGAGATTATCGGTCACATCGCTTTGCATCTGCGCGCCTCTATCAACGCCGCTTTACCAATTAAGTAGAATTTTCTCGATCGTCGCGCCTCCGCGACTAGTTTCCCGACAGCAAGCAAAGATCGTCCCCGGAGGCCCAATGTCGACGATCCTCACGGATTTTGAGCCGCGCCATGTCTCGCTTTTCGGCGAACACATCCTGCACTTGAAGCACCGGCTCGCCGAGTCCGCGCTCTTCTCCGACGACGCGCTCGCGCGCCTGATCGAGAAGACGCCGCCGGCGCATTGCTACGTCAACACCATGGACCGGCGCTCGCACAATCCGCGCTCGAGGCGCGAGGGCGCGATCGAGGGGCTTTCCGGCGCCGAGGCGCTTGAAGCCGTGAAGTCCGGCAACATCTGGATCAACATCCACAAGCTCGGCGAGACGGACCCCGCCTATGCCGATCTCCTCGACGCGATCTTCGCGGAATTCGAGAGCCGCGTGCCGGGTCTTAAGACCTACAAGCGCTCGATGACGCTGCTCGTCTCGTCGCCGAAGGTGAAGGTCTACTATCATTGCGACGTACCCGGGCAGATGCTCTGGCAGCTCCGCGGCACCAAGCGCGTCTTCGTTTATCCGGCGAAGCCGCCGTTCCTGACCAAGCCGTCGATGGAGAAGATCGTGCTCGGCGAGGCGCACGAAACCGGCATGCCCTACGAGCCGTGGTTCGACGACTACGCTGACGTGATCGATCTCGAGGCGGGGTCGATGCTCTACTGGCCCCTCAACTGCCCGCATCGCGTCGAGAACCATGACTGCCTGAACGTCTCGGTGACGACCGAGCATTGGACCGACGCGCTCAGGAACGTCTACGCCGTCAACTACGCGAACGGCATTCTCCGCCGCGCGACCGGGGCAAAGTCGCTTTCGACGAACACCTCCGGCCCCTCCTTCTGGGGCAAGGCCGCGCTTGCCGCGACGATGAAGAAGAGCGGCTTGCAGAAGCTCAGTCAGCGCAAGCGCCTGATCGACTTCGCCGTCGACCCGCGCGCGCCGGACGGCGTTCGCGACATCCCCGCTTACGCTTTCGGCCGATAGCCCGCTCGTCATGTTCGAGCTCGCGGACCCCGATCTCCTGACGCTGATCGGCAGCGCCACAGGCGTGCGCCACGCACTTTCCTGGCAAGGCGCTTTCGCCAAGCCAAAGATCGCCCTCGGCGCCGGCGTCACGGTCGCGACCGACGCCAAGGCTTTCGCGGCGCTTGGAGCGGATTGGCAGCGGCTCGACCGGGCCGCGGCGAATCCGTCCCTCTTCCAGTCCTTCGCCTGGTGCCGTGCGGTCTACGACCACCATCTGAGATGCAGTCGGCGCTTCGAGCCGCTCGTCGTCGCGCTGAGGAGCCGCGGCCGGCTGATCGGGATCCTGCCGCTGCAGCGCAAGCGCTTCGGGCCGACGCGCTTCGCGACCGGCTTCGGCGAGCCCTACCAGCAATATACCGACGTGCTCCTTGCGCCCGACGCACCGGCGGATGCGGCCGCGCGTCTGCTCGACGCCGCCTGCCGGCTTCCCGAATGCGACGGGCTGCATCTTCTGAAAGTGCGCGACGACAGCACGCTCGCGCCGCTCCTTGCCGCGCGCAACGCCACCCGCAGCAACGAGGACGCCGCACCCTTCGTCGACCTTGCGCCCTTTCCCGACTTCAAGGCCTACCACACAACGGTCAACGCCAAGACGCGCAAGAACATGCGGAACGCGCGAAACCGCCTCGCCCGCGACGGCACGCTTTCGCATCGCGTGCTGAGTGATCCGACGGAGATCGCAGCGCTGATCGAGCGCGCGCACCTGGGTCGCGAACGCTGGCTCGAAGCTCAGGGGCTGACCTCGCGCGCCTTCCGCGACCCGACCTTCGGCGATTTTACGCGCGCGATTGCGCGTGTGGAGAACGGCAGCGCGATATCGGTGATGGCGATGAGCCTGATGCTCGACGACATACCGATCGCCGACCAGTGGGGGTTTGTCTTCAACGGCCGCTACTACGCCTACGTCGCGACCTGGGCGCCGGAGTTCGAGGAGGCAAGCCCCGGAAAGCTGCACCTCGAAGAGGTGATCCGCGCCTGCAAGGAGCGCGGGGTCGCGGTCGCCGACTTCCTGATGCCGGCCGCACGCTACAAATTCACCTGGGCGAGCGAAGCCATGCCGGTTGCCGACTACGCGCTGCCGCTTTCGTTCTCCGGACGCATCGCCTTCTCCGCTTGGGCGGGCCGCGTCCGGCCGTTCCTGAAGCGGACGGCGTTGAAGCTTCCGACCGGGATCCGCAGCCGCATCGCAAAGCTCCTCCTCCGGCGCTGACGTCCAGAGATGTTCCATGCGTGCGATGGCCATTACCATCGCGCGCGGCACTGAAGTGCGCCGCGGCGGTATCGTCGTGAAGCGGCCGCGCTCAGCCCCGCGCTGCGCGGAGTGCGTTGTCGACGAGGTTCCTGCCGAGCGACCAGACGGCGCCGGGCACGCGATGGCTTGCCGCGATGGCGGCGTCGAAGCCGCGCTCGATCCAGCCGCAATCGGTGTCGGTGATGATGAGCGGCGGCAATAGCTTGATCGTGTGGCTTTCGTGCGCGGCGACCTGCGTCAGGATATGGTGGTCCTTGAAGAGCGGGATCGTGATCAGCTGGCTGAACAGGCCCTTGTTTGCAGCCTCGATCGCGGTCCACGAGGCGCGAAGCTTCAGCGAGCGCGGCGTGCCGAACTCAAGCCCGATCATCAATCCCTTGCCGCGCACGCTGATCAGGAGCTCGTATTTCTCCAGCATCCGCGCGAACGAGCGCATCAATCGCTCGCCCTTCTCGGCGGCATTCTCCACCAAGCGCTCCGACTGCATCACCTCCAGGCTCGCGAGCCCCGCCGCCATCGCCAAATCGTTCTTGCCGAAGGTCGAGCCGTGCACGACCGCGCGGTCCATGCGGGTGAACACCTTCTCGAAGATTCCCTTGCGCGCCATCACCGCGCCGACCGGGACGTGGCCTCCGGAAAGTGCTTTTGAGAGAAGAACCATGTCGGGCTCAACGCCCCAGTGCTCGACGGCGAGGAAGCGGCCGGTGCGCCCGAACCCGGTCTGGACTTCGTCCGCGATGAAGAGCGCCCCGTGCTTGCGGCACAAGCGGGCCGCCTCCGGAAGGTAGCCGTCGGAGGGCACGTTCACGCCCTTTCCCTGGATCGGCTCGACGACGAAGGCCGCAGGCTTCCGTTCGACCAGCGCCTTTTCTAGTGCCGCGAGATCGTCGAACGGCACCGCAATGCAGTCCGGCACGAGCGGCTCGAAGCCGCCACGGAAGATCGGGTCGCCGTTCAGCGACAGCGCCCCATAGGTCAGGCCATGGAACGCGTGCTCGCAAAAGATGATGCCCGACCGCTTGGTAGCGCCGCGTGCGAACTTGATCGCCGACTCCACCAATTCCGCGCCCGAATTGGTGAAGAAGACTTTGTCGAGGTAAGGCGCTTGCTTAAGCAGCCGTTCGGCCAGCACGCCTGCGAGGACCGAGACGTCCATCTGCACGAGGTTCGGGAGCGCGCCGTCGAGCACGCTGACAAGTGCATCGCGCACCAGCGCGTGGTTGCGGCCAAGCGCGAACACTCCGAACCCGCTCAAAAGATCGAGATACTCGGTTCCGTCGCGATCATAGAGGTACTGGCCGCGCCCGCTGACGAATCCGACATCGTAGCCGATGGTCCGAAGCACCCGGACCATCTGCCCATTCAAGAAATTCTCATGCAGCGAGTAGCGCTCAGCCTCGCGCTCGGCAAACAGGGCTGAGACGTCCAGCGGCATGTCCATTCCGTGGCGGGAATCGGGCCGGTTCGGCGAAAGTTCCCCGGCCGAGCGGCTCGTTCGGTTTAGGCCAAATTCACCTGCGCTTAAGCACTGCGCACGAATTGCGGCTGAAAACGGGCACGGCTCACCGCAGCCCCCCTCGACAACAGAATTCTAGGTTGGGGCCCAGTCCGCAAGGAAGGCCACTGCATCGCCGGCCCGGCTTTGTTGACTCCAGCCCCTTGTTCCTTTAGCCGCTCCGCACGAAATCCGTTCGGTTTCCGTAACCGAGTCGCCGACCGGGGCGTTGACCCCGGAGGTCACCATCCGCCAGCGATGTTCGCCCGCGGATGCTGAATTGCTTTGAGGTTTGATGTTCGAATCGCTGTCAGATCGCCTGAGCGGCATCTTCGACAAGATCACCGGCCGCGGTGCGCTGTCGGAGGCGGACGTAGCGGAGGCGCTGCGCGAGGTGCGCCGTGCGCTGATCGAGGCCGACGTCGCCCTTGACGTGGTGAAGAGCTTCATCGAGCGCGTGCGCGCTGAGGCCGTCGGCGCAACCGTTATCCGCTCGGTCAAGCCCGGCCAGATGGTCGTCAAGATCGTCCACGACGCGCTCGTAGAAATGCTCGGCGCTGAAAGCGTCGCGGTCGACTTGAATGCCCCCGCCCCCGTCGCGCTGATGATGGTCGGCCTGCAGGGCTCCGGCAAGACGACGACGACGGCAAAGCTCGCCAAGCGCTTCTCGGAGCGCCTGAAGCAGAAAGTGCTGATGGCCTCGCTCGATACGCGCAGGCCCGCGGCGCAGGAGCAGCTTCGCGTGCTTGGCGAGCAGGTCGGCGTTGCGACGCTTCCGATCGTCGCCGGGCAGACGCCGGTCGATATCGCCAGGCGCGCGCTGACCGCCGCCCGCCTCGGCGGCTACGACATCGTGATGCTCGACACCGCCGGCCGCACGCACGTCGACGAGCCGCTCATGCTGGAGATGGCGGAGATCAAGGCGGCGACGGACCCGCATGAGATCCTGCTCGTCGCGGATTCCCTGACCGGCCAGGACGCGGTCAACGTTGCGCGCTCGTTTAACGAGCGCGTCGGCGTCACCGGCATCGTGTTGACGCGCGTCGACGGCGACGGGCGCGGCGGCGCAGCACTTTCGATGCGTGCCGTCACCGGCCGCCCGATCAAGCTGATCGGCGTCGGCGAGAAGATGGATGCGCTTGAGGATTTCCATCCCGGCCGCATCGCAGATCGCATTCTCGGCATGGGCGACATCGTCTCGCTCGTGGAGCGCGCCGCCGAGCACATCGATGCGGAGAAGGCGCAGAAAGCGGCGCAGAAGCTTCGCAAGGGCGAGTTCGATCTGGAAGACCTCGCCGACCAGCTCAAGCAGATGCAGAAGATCGGCGGCATGTCGGGGATACTCGGCATGATGCCCGGCATCGGCAAGATGAAGAAGCAGATCGCCGCCGCCGGTCTCGACGACCGGGTGCTGCCGCGCCAGCTCGCCATCATAGGCTCGATGACTCGGAAGGAACGGCAGAAGCCGGCGCTGATGAACGCGAGCCGCAAGCGTCGCGTCGCTTCCGGTTCCGGCACCGACGTGCAGGACGTGAACAAGCTTCTGAAAATGCACCGGCAGATGTCGGACATGATGAAGAAGCTCGGCCGGCAGAAGGGCGGGCTTGGCGCGCTTTTCGGCATGGGCGGCGGTTCAATGCCGCAGCCCGAAGCGGCGATGCTGGAAGAGATGCAGAAGGGCGGGCTCGGCGGCTTTCCCGGCGGGCTTCCGGGCGGCATGGCCGGAGGCATCGGCGGCCTTCCGCCCTTCCCCGGCGGCATGCCGAAGCTTCCGGGCATGGGCGGCGGCCTGCCCGGCTTGGGGAAGAAGAAATGAGGCGCGGCGGCGAAGGCGATGCTGCGACGACAAACATCGTCGTCAAACCCGGGCTCGAGCCGGGCATCCATTCCGCGACGGTCGCGACTGGCGTCGGCGTTGTGGAATGGATTGCCGGATCAAGTGCGGCAATGACGACAAGGATACGACTTGGCTTGATTCGAAGGGAATCTGAACAATGGCAGTAAAAATCAGACTGGCGCGCGGCGGCACCAAGAAGCGACCTTTCTACCGGGTCGTTGTCGCCGACGAGCGTTCGCCGCGCGACGGCCGCTTCATCGAGAAGGTCGGGACCTATAACCCTCTCCTCCCGGCCGACTCGGCCGAGCGTATCAAGCTCGACCTCGAGCGCATCAAGCACTGGCTCGAGAAGGGCGCGCAGCCAACCGACCGCGTGCTCCGCTTCCTCGATCAGGCCGGCATCCTGAAGCGCGAGGCGCGCCTCAATCCGCAGAAGGCGAAGCCTGGCAAGAAGGCCGACGAGCGCGTGGAAGAGCGCAAGAAGAAGAAGGAAGCGGCGGAAGCCGCTGCCGCTGCGCCTGCCGAAGCCGCGCCGGTTGAAGAGGCCGCGGCGAGCTGAGGCGTGTGCCTGAGCGCTTCGTCACCCTTGCCACGATCGGCGCGCCACACGGCGTGAAGGGCGAGGTGCGCGTGAAGAGCTTCGCCGCCGACCCGACGGCGCTCGGCGCCTACGGCCCGCTCCTCGCCAAGGACGGGCGCGCATTCGAGATCGAGCGCCTCCGGCCCCTGAAGGGCGACATGCTCGTGGTGAAGTTCCGCGGCATCGATGAGAGGACAGCGGCCGAGAAACTCAATCGCCTGACCCTCTATATCGAACGAAGCGCGCTTCCCGAGCCGGCCGATGGCGAGTTCTACCACGCCGATCTGATCGGGCTCGCGGTCTTCGACGCCTCCGGCGCACAACTCGGCACGGTGATCGCCGTCGAGAATTTCGGCGCCGGCGATATCCTCGAGATCGCCCCCGAACGCGGGCCGACGCTTCTTGTGCCGTTCACCAAGTCCGCCGTGCCTGATATCGACATCGCAGCAGGCCGCCTCGTCGTTGCGCCGCCCGCCGAGATCGAAGCCCGTCCAGAGGAAAATGAAGGGGAAGAGACATGATCATCGTTGCCGGCACCATCCGCATCCCCGAGGACAAGATCGACGCGCTTCTCCCCGTCGCGCGGGCGACGCTCGCCGCGACTCGCAAGGAGGCCGGCTGCCTCGTCTATTCCTATGCCTTCGACGTTGAGGATCGTGGCCTGATCCGCATCTTCGAGCGCTGGGAGAGCCGTGCGCATCTCGACGCGCATCTCAAAGCACCGCACATGGGCCCCTGGCGTGCCAAGCTCGCCGAGGTTGGCGCCTCGGGCCGCGACATCAAAGTCTACGAGGCCGGCGAAGGCATTTCGGTCTGAGATGACCTTCCGCGCGACGGTGCTGACGCTCTATCCGGACATGTTTCCGGGGCCGCTTTGCGCGAGTCTCTCCGGCAGGGCGCTCGAAGCGGGCACCTGGGCGCTTGAGGTCAGAAACATCCGAGACCACGGGATCGGCGCGCATCGCTTGGTCGACGACACCCCGGCCGGCGGCGGCGCCGGCATGGTGATGCGCGCCGACGTGCTCGCTGCCGCCATCGACGCGGCGAGCGGCGCGGATGACGATCGTCCGCGCCTTCTTATGAGCCCCCGCGGCGTGCCGCTGACCCAGGCGCGCGTTCGTGCGCTCGCCGAAGGACCGGGCGCACTCATCGTCTGCGGGCGCTTCGAAGGCGTCGACGAGCGCGTCATCGAAGCCCGCAATCTCGAGGAAGTCTCAGTCGGCGACTACGTGCTTTCCGGCGGCGAGCTCGCGGCGATGGTTCTCCTCGACGCCTGTGTGCGCCTTCTCCCCGGGGTGATGGGTGCGGAGGAATCCGCCGCGGAGGAAAGCTTCGAGGAGGGCCTCCTCGAGTACCCGCACTACACTCGCCCGCAGGATTTCGAAGGCCGCGCCATCCCGGACGTGCTGAATTCCGGCCATCACGCGAAGATCGCCGCGTGGCGCCGCGCCGAGGCGGAGCGCCTGACCAAGGAACGCCGCCCCGACCTCTGGGCGAAGCGCCGCACCTAGCAGCCGTTAACGGCGCCAGAACCCGCCGTCCGCCGCACGTTTTTGCGCCTCCCGGCCATCGACAGCGCGACTTTGAATGTGTATATGCGCGCCAACTCCGAACGACGAGAGAACGATGCGCGCCCCGGTCGGCGCCGGGTCGATGCGCTTGGGAATAGGACGAAGCCGATGAACCTCGTAGAGAAGATCGAGCAGGCGGAGATCGCATCCGTCGCCGCGAAGCGCACGCTGCCCGCGTTTGAGGCGGGCGATACCGTGCGCGTCCATGTGCGCGTCACGGAAGGCACGCGCACGCGTCTCCAGGCCTATGAGGGCGTGGTGATCGGGCGCTCCGGCGGCGGCATCAACGAGAGCTTCACCGTGCGCAAGATCTCCTACGGCGAGGGCGTGGAGCGCGTCTTCCCGGTCTATTCGCCGATGGTGGAGAAGGTCGAGGTCGTGCGCCGCGGCAAGGTCCGCCGCGCCAAGCTCTATTATCTGCGCGGGCTGCGCGGCAAGTCGGCGCGCATCGGCGAGGCGTCGAACGCGCGCGCCAAGAAGCTCAACGAGGACATGCGCGATCAGCTCGCGGCCGAGCGCGCCGCGGCGGAGGCGGAGAAGGAAGCCGCGGCCGCCGAGGCCGCTGCTGCCACGCCGGCGGAAGCCAAGGCGTAAGCCAGGACTGCGCTTTCGATCCAGTGAATTTCAAGAACGGCGCTCGAGCGCCGCTTTTCGTTTGCGCCTATCCCATCCAATATCTCGGCCCCGGCCCCATGCGTGCGGCGTGGTCGGCGGGATTGGCAAACTTGCAGCGGTCGATCGAGAGACATCCGCAGCCGATGCATTCGGTGAGCCCGTCGCGCAGGCGCTCGAGCTCGGCGATCCGCGCGTCGATGCGCTTCTTCCAGCCGCCTGAAAGCCGCGCCCAGTCGCCGCGCGTCGGCACGCGGTCGGGCGGGAGCTTTGCAAGCTCCGCGCCGATCTCGTCGAGCGAGAGCCCAATCTTCTGCGCGAACACGATGAAGGCGATGCGCCGGAGCGCCGAGCGCGGATAGCGGCGGTGGCCGGAACCGGCGCGCTCCGACGTAATCAGCCCCTTCTCTTCATAGAAGCGGAGCGCGGAGGAGGCGACGCCGCTGCGGCGCGCGACCTCGGCAATCGCGAGCACGGTTTCCATGTGCGGCAAGGAAGCACAAATTCCGCTTGACTTCAAGTTCACTTGAACTTGTAGCAAAGAAGCTCCCAGGAAGGAGCCTCGACATGCAAACGGATCTCAGCGGCCTCCGCGTCGCGATCACCGGCGGAACTTCCGGCCTCGGATTGGCGCTGGTGCAAGAGTTTTCGGCGCGCGGCGCACGCGTTGCCTTCGTCGCCCGCACGGCGGAAGCGGTCGCAAAAACGGCGAAGGCGACCGGTGCCTTCGGCATCGTGGGCGATGTCGGCTGTAAGGACGACATCTATCCGATCGCGTTGCAGATAAACGGCGGTCTCGGCGGCCTCGATGTCTTGATCAACAACGCGTCGAGCCTCGGCCCCGTGCCGCTTGCGCTCCTCGCCGACACCGAGTGCGAGGAATTCGCCGACGCGCTGCAGATCAATGTCCTCGGCGCGTTCCGACTGACGAAGGCGCTCTTCGGCGCGCTTGCCGCCTCGGCGCGCGAAGGGCGCGGCGCAGTCGTGCTCAACATCTCGAGCGACGCTGCGATCAGCGCCTATCCCGGCTGGGGCGCCTACGGCGCGAGCAAAGCGGCACTCCGCCACATGACGTCGATTTGGGCGGAGGAAGCGCGCGCTGACGGCGTGCGTTTCCTGTCGGTCGATCCCGGCGACATGGATACGCCGCTCCACGCACTTGCGGTCCCCGACGCCGACCCGGCGACACTGAAACGGCCGGAGGATTCCGCGGCGGAGCTGATCGACGCTATCACCGCGGCGCTGCCCGAGCGTCTGGCGCTTTCGCCGGAGGCGGCATGATCTCCGCATCAAGCCCCGAACGGCAGTCGCCGAAGCTCCTTGCCGTAGCGGCAGACGGCACCATCCGCCACGCCGCGCGGCGATCGACCTGCCGGCGCTGCTCAGGCGTGGCGATCTCGTCGTCGCCAACGATGCGGCGACGTTGCCGGCGAGCCTTCTCGGCACGCATGCCGAGAGCGGTGCGCCCGTCGAGCTCAGGCTTGCAGCGTGGAATAGGCTCGGCGATCCGACGCGCTTCGTTGCGATCGCCTTCGGCGCCGGCGATCACCGCACGCGGACCGAAGACCGCCCCCCTCCTCCGCCGCTTCGCCGCGGCGACCGGATTTCGTTCGGACCGCTGAGTGCAATTGTCGAGGATGTTCTCAGTCATCCGCGCCTCGTCGCCATCCGGTTCGATGCAGCCCGCGAAGACGTCTGGGCCGGGATCGCCCGGCATGGACGCCCCATTCAGTACGCACACGTGCCAGAGCCGCTTCGGCTTTGGGACGTCTGGACCGCAATCGCCGCACGCCCCGTCGCCTTCGAGGCGCCCTCCGCCGGCCTCGCGCTCGACTGGAAGATGCTCGACGCGTTCCGCGAGCGCGGCATCGGCTTTGCGACGCTGACGCTCGCCGCCGGCATTTCCTCGACCGGCGACGCGGCGCTCGACCGCCGGCTCCCCTTCGACGAGCCCTTCGTCATCCCCGCGAAGACCGCTGCCGCCATCGCGCGCACCAAGGCGGCCGGCGGCCGCGTGATCGCCATCGGCACAACAACCGTCCGGGCGCTTGAAGCGGCGGGCGTCCGCCGCGGCATCGTGCGCGCCGGCGATGGGATCGCGACGGCGCTGATCGGCCCGCATACGTTGCTTCGAGTCGCCGACGCCATTCTCTCCGGCGTGCACGCGCCGGGCGAGAGCCACTACGAGCTGCTCCGCGCCTTCGCCGACGATGCATCGCTCGGCAGGATGGCGGCAGCGACGGAGGCGCGCGGCTACCGCAATCACGAATTCGGCGACTCGGTGCTGGTTGAGCGCATGCCGCGCATCCGCCGCCGGCGCCGCGCACCGCGCGCTGCAGGTGTCGCGAAGCGTTACTTCACCACCGCCACGATCGGCCCGTAGCCGCCGTGGCCGGGCGGATCGTCGCGATCGGCCGCGGGATCGAAAATCCCGGGCGCCGAACCGCCGTCGAGGAAGAGCGCGTTCGGGCAACCGAGATGATCGCGGAAGAAGCGCGCGAAGTCGTAGAAATTCACCGCGCCTTCGCTGATCGCGAACGTGACCGCGGTCGGGCTTGAGAGCCCGACGCCGTCGCGCTGCTTCAAGTCGGTCGAGCCCTCGATGAAGGCCGGGTGGATTTCGCCGTCGATGACGAGCGTCGGGCCGGACTGCGTGGCGAAGCGCGCGTCGGGCCGCGCCGCCAGGAACGCCTCCGTCGCAAGAATGCCGGCCGTCTTGCCGGCGACGTAGAAGACGCCGTTCGGCTTCTTGTAGAAATTCGGGATCTGGCTCGGCGCTCCCGTGAGCGTCTTGGTGTTTGCGTGCTTGAGCTCCCGCCCCTCCTCCACGTAGAGTCCGATCGGCGCGAAGTCCGCGCCGTACATGCCCGCGTTCATCGCAAAGGAAAGCGTCAGGCCTTGGCCCTTCAGCGCGTCGGCGAGCGCGTCGAAGGTCTTATAGGGCGCTCCCCCCGAATCCTTCCAGAAGAGCCTCAGATCGTCCTTCGCGAGATCGAAGCTGCAGACCGTGTAATCCGCCCCCTCGAAGCTCTCGCTCCGACACTCGGCCGAGGCCGGCGCAGCCGCGAGCAAAAGCCCTGGGAGGAGCGCGAAAAGAAGGCGAATCGTAACCATGGCTTCCTTTAGCCGACCGCCCTCACTTCCGCAACTCCGGCAGGCGCCCCGCATTGAGACACCGAGACGGCGTTGCTATATAGGCGCGCATGGCCAACCGACCGGCAACTAGCGCACGCTTCGCGCCCGCGCAAAGCGGCGCCGCGCATTCGACGCGCGCCTTCGCGGCGCTTGGTGATCACGCGCGCCTGCCCTGGCGGTTTTTCGCGCGGCTTTGTGCCTCCGACGGCTCGCTCCTCGCTCGCTGAGTCTTGCGGCCCGGCGCCGCCGATCGCGTGAAGCAAAGGAACGAGCGAAGCGAGAACAATTCGATGCAACCGAAAACCCTCTACGACAAGATCTGGGACGACCACGTCGTCGACACCCGGCCGGACGGCACCTGTCTCCTCTATATCGACCGCCATCTCGTGCACGAGGTCACCAGCCCGCAGGCCTTCGAGGGCTTGCGCATGGCAGATCGCAAGGTGCGCGCGCCGGAGAAGACGCTCGCCGTCGTCGACCACAACGTGCCGACGACCGACCGCAGCCACGGCATCGACGATCCGGAGTCGAGGCTCCAAGTCGAAACGCTGGCCCGCAATGCCAGCGATTTCGGCGTCGAATATTTCAACGAGCTCGATCGCCGTCAGGGCATCGTCCACATCATCGGCCCGGAGCAGGGTTTCACGCTCCCCGGCATGACCATCGTCTGCGGCGACAGCCACACGTCGACGCACGGTGCCTTCGGCGCGCTCGCCATCGGCATCGGCACGAGCGAGGTCGAGCACGTGCTCGCCACGCAGACCCTGATCCAGAGGAAGGCGAAGAACATGCGCGTCTCCGTCAGCGGCACGCTGCCGGACGGCGTGACCGCAAAGGACGTGATCCTTTCGATCATCGGCGAGATCGGCACCGCCGGCGGCACCGGCAGCGTCATCGAATATTCCGGCGACGTGATCCGTTCGCTTTCGATGGAAGGCCGCATGACCGTCTGCAACATGTCGATCGAAGGCGGCGCCCGCGCCGGCATGGTCGCTCCGGACGAGACCACCTACGCCTACATCAAGGACCGCCCGCGCGCGCCGAAGGGCAAAGCTTGGGATATGGCGCGCGCTTTTTGGGACACGCTGCCGACGGAGGACGGTGCCAAGTTCGACCGCGAAGTGAAGCTCGATGGCGCCAACCTGCCGCCTGTCGTCACCTGGGGCTCGTCGCCGGAGGATGTCGTCTCGGTGACCGGCGCCGTCCCCGATCCCGACAGGATAGAGGACGAAACGCGGCGTCATTCGAAGTGGCGCGCGCTCGAATATATGGGCCTCACCCCCGGCACCAAGATCACCGACATCAAGCTCGACCGCATTTTCATCGGCTCGTGCACCAACGGCCGCTTGGAGGACTTGCGCGCCGCCGCCAAAATCGTCGAGGGTCGCCACGTCAATGAGAACCTCTCGGCGATGGTCGTGCCGGGCTCGGGCCTGGTAAAGGCTGCGGCGGAGGCGGAAGGGCTCGACAAGATCTTCAAGGCCGCCGGCTTCGAGTGGCGCGAGCCGGGCTGCTCGATGTGCCTTGCGATGAATGCCGACAAGCTGAAGCCGGAGGAGCGCTGCGCCTCCACCTCGAATCGCAATTTCGAGGGCCGTCAGGGCTACAAGGGCCGAACGCACCTCGTCTCGCCGGCAATGGCCGCGGCGGCGGCGATTGCCGGGCACTTCGTCGACGTCCGCGACTGGCGCTGACGCCCGTCAGTCCAAGATACGCGCCAGAGCGGCGATCGCTGCGGCCGCTCTGGCGACCTCGCTTAGGACGACGGACACGCCATCGGTATGTCGTCGTTCGGGTTGTGCAGGATCCAGTATGCGCCGGGCCGGCACTTCTGCTCGCTGTCGACCATCTCCATCTGGCCTTGGGCGGGTGCGGCGCCGCTGGTCCTGATCGAGCCGGTGTAGAGGGGTGCCGCGGGCTGGTTCTAAGTCGCGGACGAGTTCGTCGCGCCGAAGCGTTCTCCCGCTGCCGACGGTCCGGCTTTCTCACAGGTCAGGATGACCTGGTTGGGGAGCATCAGGTAGCAGCCGTTGATGCCCGTCGTGGCCGCGCTGGCGGCCGAGGAGGCCATAACCATGCCGACCGCCATCGCGGCGGCAAGCATCAGGATTGTCTTCATGTTCGTGGGCTCCAAATTCGATCGTGTCCGCGGACCGGAGGAGATCGCCGCGCGCACGATCACCGTCCCCCGCGACAAAGAATTGCCCTTTGGGTCTCCGGTTCCTGCCTCCCCGGCTTAAATCTCCGTAAGGTTTGCGCCGAACGCGAACCCGCCAGGCACAGGCTTCCATCCGCCTGGCTCCGCCGCTATCTCTCCGCCATGTCCACCGCAAACCCTTGGAGCGCGCGTGAGGCGCCGACCCTCGACGACTTCGAGGTGATGGCGCGTCAAGCCTTCGACGGCCTCGCGCCGGAGTTCCGCGCGCTCGTCGGCGACGTGACGTTCGCGATCGCTGAGTTCCCCGAAGACGATGTCGTCGACGAGCTTGAGGCGGAATCCCCGTTCGACATCCTCGGCCTCTTCCAGGGTGTCGGGCTCGCGCACGCTTCGGCCGTTCCGGAGACCGGCGAAATGCCGAACCGCATCTGGCTCTACCGGCGCCCGATTCTGGATTATTGGGCGGAGCACGAGGAGACGCTCGGCGCCATCGTCGCGAATGTGTTGATCCACGAGATCGGCCATCATTTCGGCCTCTCCGACGACGACATTGACACCATCGAAGAGGCGGCGGGCTGAGAAAACACGCCTGCGCCCGCGCGCATGTCAGCCCGGCACCGACCGGCGCGCTCTTGCGACAGACCCGCGAAGCATTGACAAACATTGGAGACACTTCTCGCCTAGGCAGGAGGCCGGGGGCTCTGACAGTCGATTCTCTGGTAAGGAGCGAACGCAGTGACTGCTGCCGCCACACAAACAATCCCCGTCGCCACCGCGCGGACGCGCTACAGCGCGGTCTCCCAATCCTTCCATTGGCTGACCGCCCTGCTGGTCGGCGCCGCTTACCTGCTCGGTGCTGGCGGGCCGGAAAGCCGCGTCTATTCGGCGACGCGCGCGTCAGTGCTCGGCTGGCACGAGACGATCGGCATTCTCGTTTTTGTCGTCGTCGCGCTCAGGCTTCTCTGGCGCCTCGTCGACCGCGCCCCGAAGGAGCCGCCAATGCCAGCCTGGATGCATCTCGCCTCACGGCTGACCCACTGGCTGCTCTACGCGCTCCTCGCCGCCGTGCCGCTCACCGCCATCTTCGGCGCCTGGTACGAGGGCCATCCGGTCACGTTCCTCGGCGGCGAGATCGGGCCGTTCCTCACGCTGTCGCACGATTTCGGCCGAACGATCACCGAGCTCCACACCACGCTCGGCAACGCCATCATCTGGGTCGCCGGGTTGCACGCGGCGGCAGCGCTCTACCATCATTTCATCATGCGCGATTCCGTGCTTCTCTCGATGCTCCCCTTCGTCGGGACACGCCGCTAGAATTCCGCAAGGAGGAACAGGAGCTCGCGATGCTTCAGCTCAGGCCGAATTGCGAATGCTGCGACCGCGACCTCCCGCCGGCGTCGCGCGAGGCACGGATCTGCACCTTCGAATGCACGTTCTGCGCCGACTGCACCGATGCGATCTTTCACGGCGTCTGCCCAAATTGCGGCGGCAACCTCGTGCCGCGCCCCATTCGGCCCGCGGGCAAGCTGGAAAGATATCCGCCCTCGACGGAGCGCGTGCTTAAGGACCATGGCGGCTGCCTTGAGCGCCGCCGCGCCGTCGCCTGACGGAGCCTACGCCGGCGCGTCTTTCGGTCTGCTGCGCAACGCCACCAGCGCCTCTGCAAGCCGCCTTCGCGCCTGTTGCGCACCCTCTTCATCCATGGCTTCCAGATCGAGGAAGATATCGACACCTGTGGCGTGCTCGCTGATGACCTGTGTCCGCTGACCGAATTCCTCCAGCAGGCCTTCCACCGAGTAGGGGACGACCTCGCGGCTGATTCCTTTCATCGCGATCGGCGCAAGCGGATGCGCGCGAACTACGTCGCGGACAAGCGCGTAGGTTTCATAGCTGATGCAGATCCCGCCCGGCTCGGCGATCGATTGCAGCCGCGCGGCGAGGTTCGCCTCGGCGCCGATGATCGTATAGTCCATGCGATCCTCGCTGCCGAAATTGCCGACGTTGCAATAACCGGTGTTGATCCCCATCCGGGTGCGGAACGGCTGCTCGATCCCGCGGTTTCTCCAATCCACGGTGAGCCTCTCCAGCCGCCGCTGCATGTCGACCGCCATGGCGATGCAGGCGCGCGCGTCCTCCTCGACGCCTTTCGTTTCCGGATCGCCGAAGAACGCCAGGATCGCGTCGCCGATGAACTTGTCGACCGTCGCGCCGTGCCTGAGCGCGATGTTCGACATCTCTGTGAAGTACTCGTTCAGAAGCGCCGTCAGGTCTTCCGGCTGCAGCTGCTCCGAGATCTCGGTGAAATCCTTGATGTCGGAGAAGAAGATCGTGAGCTTCTTGCGCTCCGTCGCGATGGTCACGTCCTTCTGCCCGCTGAAGATGCTCTTGTAGACCTGCGGCGACAGGTACTTCGCGATCTTCATCGAGATCGCGGCGAGGAAGTCGTTGGCCTCGGCGAGCTCGCTGTTCATGCCCTGCACCAGGGCCGACTGGCGGCGCTGCAGAAGGATAAAGGTCAGTCCGGCCGCGCTCGCCAGCACGAAATAGGCGAGCAGGTACTTGAAGGTGAAGATGTTCGCGACCATCGGCTGGGCGATCGATATTTCCTGGATGCCCCGGACGTCGCCCACCTTCCAGTCGCGCTTCGGACTGAGCGGATGGGAGTTGTGGCAGCTGACGCAGACCTCGCCCATGATGACCGGCGAGGCCGTCCTGACCGTTCGATCCATCACTGAGCCGGTGACCTGGATGATCGGATGCGACGGGTCGGCACGCAGCGTGTTCAGAGCATATTTCTCGAATGCATCTAGGTGATGGTCTTCCCTCCCCTTGAACGGCAGGTCCGAGACGAACTTGTATTTCACCGCGCTGTCGTGCGCGCTGATCCGCTTGCCGAGCTCGATCGAGAGCGTCGCCGGAATCGGAATGGCGCCGGACACGTCGAGATAATTGTGCGTCGCCGTCACCGGACCCGTGGCCTGCAACACGCGCCCGACGACGTCGCTCGCGTAGAAGCTGCGCATCTCGTCGATGACTTTGCCGATCTCGGCCGCCTGGTCCTTGAGCAGCCGCTCCGAGAGACCGCGGAGATCGAGCCAGACCGCGAGCGGCAGGCCGAGGAGCCCGAGGATCACCGCTCCGGTCAGCAACGGGCCCATTGTCTGCTGCTGACGTACGACGCGTTCGCCAAGTCCCGCCATGACGGATCATCCCTTGATAGGAATCCGGCAGCTTAACGTACGAAGCGGCAGCGCCACAGCCCGGTCGGCACGGAAAAGCCGGCCTCAGTCCCGGCGAGGCTTCAGGCCTTGGCTTCGGCGGCGGCGAGGAACGCCGCCCAGTTCGCGCGCTCCCTGACCGCGATCGGCGCGTCGAGCACTTCGCGGATTCGCGAAGCGTTAAGTTTCTTCGCGACGAAGGTGTCACGGAACATCCCGACGACGCCGATGCGCTTCCCGGAATAGCGCTGATGCGCGACGCCCACCCCCGCCGCGAGCTTGCCGCCTTCGATCACGCGGCAATAGGCGCCCGGCCGCTCCGCGTCGCGGAAGGCCTTGACGAAGCCCGGATCGTTCATCCGCATGGCGAGCGTGGCGCACGGGATTCGCGGCGCGGTGACTTCGAGCACGACGTCGCCCGCGCCGAGCCTGTCGCCGACGGCAAGGTCGGCCGAAGCGAGGCCCGAAATCGTGATGTTGTCGCCGAACGTGCCCGGCCTCAGCGTGCGGTCGAGCGTCTTCTCCCACCACGCATAGTCGTCAGTGAAATAAAGATAGACCGCCTGGTCCGGCCCGCCGTGATGCTTCTTGTCGGCGACGCAGTCTCCGGTGACGCCCTCCGGCCCGATCTCGGCCGCACCGGGAACCGGCGCCTTGTAGATACCGGTGCTGCCGGTGTCGTTGTCGAAGCGCCGCTCCGTCCCGATGTTGACGCTTTCGATGCGTGCCACGCGCGGCCTCCGCCGTTTGCCTAATCTCGATCGCGGCTACATACTTCACGCCGTCCCGATCCGCCACGCCCGATCCGTGGCAAAACGGCAAGGATTCTCGATTGTGAAGGGCATTCTCGGAAAGCTTTTCGGCAGCGGCGACAGCGCTGAGGAGCCTGCGGGCGAGGCAGTCGAATACAAGGGCTTCCGCATTCGCCCCGCCCCCTATCGCGCCGAGGGGCAGTTCCAGACCGCCGGAATCATCGAGAAGGATTTCGAGGACGGCATGAAGGAGCACCGCTTCGTGCGTGCCGAGAAGCACGCGAGCAAGGATGAGGCCGTCGCGTTCGCGCTCACTAAGGGCCAGCAGATCATCGACGAGCGCGGCGACAAGCTGTTCGATTAGGAGCGAGCATCCGGTCGTCACCCAAGAAACGGCTTCAAAAGCGCCAAGTCGGCCGCCCCGAGCCGGCCCTCCGCCGTCATCGCCTGATGCCAGTAGGGATAGATGAGCGGCGGACGGCTGACTGCTTCGAGTCGCGCCGTCTCCTCCGCCGAGAGCTTCAGATCCATCGAGGCGAGGTTGTCGGCGAATTGCTCCTCGGTCCGTCCGCCGATGATGGCCGATGTGACGCCCGGGCGGGCGAGAAGCCAAGCGAGCGCGACCCGCGCCGCGGAGCATCGGTGATCGTTCCCGATCTCGACAAGCACGTCGACGATATCGAAGAGCTTCTCCTCGTCATGGATCGGCGGCTCCGGCCACTTGTGCCCGAAATGGCGTGAGCCTTTCGGCCACGGCTTGCCGCGGCGGTATTTTCCCGAAAGCAGGCCGCCGGCGATCGGGCTCCAGACCAGGATGCCGAGCCCCTGGTCAAACGATATCGGTACGAGCTCGTATTCAGCCTCGCGCGCCTGCAGCGTGTAGTGGATCTGCTGGCTGACGAACGGCTGGAACCCGCCGTCCTTCGCGGCGGCGAGCGCTTTCATGACGTGCCAGCCGGAGAAATTCGAGCAGCCGACGTAGCGGACCTTCCCGGCTTTCACCAGGCCGTCGAGCACCTCCATCGTCTCCTCGACCGGTGTCTCGCCGTCCCATTGATGTACCTGGTAGAGGTCGATCCAGTCGGTCTTGAGCCGCTTCAGGCTGCGCTCGCACTCGGCGATCAGGTTGATGCGCGAGTTGCCCTCGGTGTTCGGAAGCCCGAGCATGTTGAAACGCGCCTTGGTTGCGAGCACCACCTTGTCGCGCTTGCCCTTCAAGGCGGCTCCGACGATCTCCTCCGAAGCGCCGGCGGCATAGACGTTCGCCGTGTCGATCAGGTTCACGCCGGCGTCGAGGCACCGGTCGAAGAGGCGCTTTGCTTCCCGCAAGCCCACCGATCCCGTCGGGCCGGTCTTGTCGCGTCCGAGCGTCCACGTTCCCATAGCGAGCGCCGAGACTTTCAGGCCCGAGCGGCCGAGCAGGCGATATTCCATCCCAATCCTCCAGAAAGCGCGCGGATGTCGTGATATTCCGACCGCTATAGCGGCTTCCCCGCGGCGAGTCCTCGCCCGAAACCGCATTTTTGGCTCGAATTTGACGGCACAAAAACGTCGTGTCGATTTCTGGTCGGCTCATTCGTCGTGAAGGCGTAAACATTCGCCCGCCGCTCAGACGGCCACGGAGTGATCGACATGTCGCTCAAGCTCTACTTCCACCCGCTCGCCTCCTTCTGCTGGAAGGCTCTGATCCCGCTCTACGAGAACGAAACGCCGTTCGAGCCGATTATCGTCGATCTCGGGAACGCGGAGTCACGCGCGGCTTTCGCGGCCGTTTGGGCGATGGCCAAGTTCCCCGTGCTCCGCGACGAGTCGCGCAACCGCACAGTGGCCGAGGCGACAATCGTCATCGAATACCTCGACTCCTTCCATCTCGGCGCAACGCGCTTCGTGCCCAAGGATGCGGAAAGCGCATGGCAGGCGCGGATGTGGGATCGCGTCTTCGACCACTATGTGCACGAGCCGATGCAGAAGATCGTCGGCGACAACCTGCGCCCCGAAAGCGGCCGCGATCCACTCGGCGTGGAACAGGCGAAGGATCAACTTCGCCAAGCCTATGCGCTCCTGGATGGCGAGATCGGCGCGCGGACTTGGTTCATGGGCAGCGAGTTCTCGCTCGTCGACTGCGCGGCATCTCCTGCGCTCTTCTACGCCGACACCGTCTTACCCTTCGGCCCGGAGCTGAAGCATCTCCCGTCATATCTCGACCGGCTGATGGCGCGTCCTTCGTTCGCGCGGGTGCTTCGGGAAGCGGAGCCCTATTTCCAGTTCTTCCCAATGGAGAAGAAGCCGGCCGTTATCAGGCCGGCCGCGGTCGCGGCCGCCTAAATCGGGTTGCGCACGCGCTCGAAACCGGGCCCGAAAAAAGATTTGTTCGCGCGTCGATCTTCCTCCGCCCCGCTCGTCGTGTGGATAGAACGACAACGAACCGCCCGAAGGAGAAATAACCCATGCGTTTCATGATCATCGTCAAGGCCACCAAGGATTCGGAAGCCGGCGTGATGCCGTCGAAGAAAATCTTCGCCGACATGGGCACCTACCACGAGGAGCTCGCGAAGGCGGGTGTGCTGCTTGACGGCAACGGCCTGCACCGGAGCGACAAGGGCTGGCGCATCAAGTATTCCGGCGACAGGCGCACCGTCGTCGACGGGCCGTTCGCCGAGGCTAAGGAGCTGATCGCCGGTTTCACCATGATCCAGGTGAAGTCGCGCGAAGAGGCGATGGAATGGGCGCGGCGCTTCCCGCGGCCGTTCGACGGCGATTGCGAGATCGAGGTCCGCCAGGTGATGGAAGCAGAGGACTTCCCCGGCGCCGCGTAGCTTAACCGCGCGTCGGCCCGGCGAAGTCGGAAGAAAGACCAAAGCGCTGTCGATTTCGTCAGCCGCCGACCGTCGTGAGCATGAACACCGGCGTTCCCCGCCGATGCGGACCGAAACCCCAAGAGAGGAGCCAAGACAATGCGCGTACTGGTGGCTGTGAAGGCGAACAAGGACTCGGAAGCCGGCAAGATGCCGGACAAGGAAATGCTCACCGCGATGGGTGCCTTCAATCAGAGGCTGGTCGACGCCGGCGTGATGCTCGCCGGCGAAGGCCTGCATCCAACCTCGAAGGCGAAGCGCATCAACTTCGATGGCGGCAAGCCGAAGGTGATCGACGGTCCCTTCGCAGAATCGAAGGAGATCATCGCCGGCTTCTGGATCTGGAAGGTCGCGTCGATGGACCAAGCGATCGACTGGCTGAAGCAGGCGCCCTTCCCCGCAGGTGACGTCGACATCCGCCCGATCTTCGAGATGGACGACTTCGGCGAGGAATTCACGCCGGAGCTTCGCGAGGCGGAGAAGCGGCAGTGGGAGCGCGCGGCCGAGCTCAACAGGCAGGACGAGCTGGCGAGAAACAAGAAAGGCTGATATCAACCTATTTTCGTGCAACGCAAGCAGGAGGAAGCCGCTATGCAGGTTCAGCCCTATCTCTTCTTCGAAGGCCGCGCCGAGGAGGCGATCGAGTTTTACAAGAAGGTGCTCGGCGCCGAGGTGACTGGGCTGATGCGCATGAAGGAGGCGCCCGGAACGCCGCCGGGCGTCCCTCCAGGCTCGGAGAACAAGGTCATGCACGCTGCGCTGAAGATCGGCGACTCGGTTGTGATGGTCTCCGACGGCATGGTCTCCGGAAAACCGAGCTTCGCCGGGGTATCGCTGACTATCACGGCCAAGGACGGCGCCGAGGCTGAGCGAATCTTCAAGGCGCTGGGCGAAGGCGGAAAGGTGCAGATGCCGATGGCAAAGACCTTCTTCGCCGAGAAATTCGGCTCTATGGCCGATAAGTTCGGCGTTTCCTGGATGATCATCGCCGGAGCCATGGGATAGCGGCAGCCGCCGCCAGCCGAGGCTTGCCTGAGCGGCAGGGAAGTGATTGACCGGCGGCCGTGACGGCCGCCGACACCAACCGCACGATCGAAGCGATCTTCCGGATCGAGCAGGCGAAGCTCATCGCCGGGGTGACCCGGATGGTGCGCGACGTGGGCTTGGCCGAGGAATTGGCGCAGGACGCGCTCGTCGCGGCGCTCGAGACCTGGCCGAAATCCGGCGTGCCGGAAAAGCCCGGCGCCTGGCTGATGGCGACCGCCAAGCGCCGCGCCATCGATCGCCTCCGCCGCGCGAAGATGCAGGCGCTGAAGCACGCCGAGATCGGCCGCGACCTTGAAGAGGAGCAGGACACCACGCCCGACATCGATGCCGCGCTCGACGACGATATCGGCGACGATCTCCTGAGCTTGATCTTCACTGCCTGCCACCCGGTGCTGTCGACCGAGGCGCGCGTGGCGCTGACGCTGCGTCTCGTCGGCGGTCTGGCGACGGAGGAGATCGCCCGCGCTTTCCTGGCGCCGGAGCCGACGATCCAGCAGCGCATCGTGCGCGCGAAGAAAACGCTCGCGGAGAAGCAGGTTCCCTTTGAAGTCCCGCGCGGCGAAGAGCTGAGCCAGCGTCTCGCTTCGGTGCTCGAAGTCGTCTACCTGATCTTCAACGAAGGCTATACGGCGACCGGCGGCGACGAATGGATGCGCCCGCCGCTTGCGGACGAAGCGCTCCGCCTCGGCCGCATCCTCGCAGCGCTCGCTCCGAACGAACCGGAGGTTCTCGG
This sequence comes from uncultured Alphaproteobacteria bacterium, assembly GCA_963720705.1. Classification (GTDB taxonomy): domain Bacteria; phylum Pseudomonadota; class Alphaproteobacteria; order Rhizobiales; family Afifellaceae; genus DASWJZ01. The sequence continues at coordinate 435,295 of CAVRGJ010000002.1, read as the reverse complement.
CCTCGTCGCGCTGATGGAGATCCAGGCCTCGCGCTTCAACGCGCGCACAGACGCCGACGGCGCGCCGATCCTCCTCCTCGACCAGAACCGCGCGCTCTGGGACCGCCTTCTGGTCCGCCGCGGTCTTGCCGCGCTCGAGCGCGCCGAGACGGTTGCGCAGGCGCAGGGGACTGCGCTCGGGCCGTACGCGTTGCAGGCCGCAATCGCCGCCTGCCACGCCCGCGCCGCGACGGCCGACGCGACCGACTGGCGGCGCATCGTCGCGCTCTACGAGCGACTGGGCGAAACGATCCCCTCCCCCGTCGTAGAGCTGAACCGTGCAGTGGCCGTCTCGATGGCGTCGGGTCCGGGTGCCGGGCTTGTCATCGTCGACCGCCTCGTCAGCGAGCCGGCGCTGAAGCACTATCACCTTCTGCCGAGCGTGCGCGGCGACTTCCTGAAGAAGCTCGGCCGGCTCGAAGAAGCACGCGCCGAATTCGAGCGCGCCGCCGCCCTGACTAAGAACGCGCGCGAGCGCGCGCTACTCCTCTCCCGCGCCGCCGCCTGCAAAGGGTAGGTCGAGCCTATCGTCAGCGCGCCGCCCCGCCCGCGACGATGACCGCGTCGGCCGCACTCCCTCCGGCGCGAATTGCCCCGGTGAAGCCGCCGGATCCGGCGTAGGACGACGCCAGGAAAAGGCCGGGAATCGCCGTGTTCGGCGAGCGCTCAACGCCGTGCCAGATCCCGCCCTTCGGCGGCGTTGGCGCAAATCCGTAGACGGCGCCGTTAGGCGTATTGAGGTAGCTGGCGAGCGAGCGCGCCGTGGAGAACTGCGAGGCAACGACGTGCGATCCAAATCCCGGAAACTCACGGTCGATGGTCGCGACGACAGCTTCGCTCCAACGCGCGCGCTTCTCTTCGTAGGTCGCTTTGTCGAGGCCCGCCCAGTTGTCCAGCCGATCGGGGCCGACCACGGCGACCGGAAAAGGCGGTCCGCCGAGGCCGGAATCGATCGCGGAATAGTCCACCACGGTCATCGCGGGCGACCGGTCGGCGGGAATCGAGCGCAAGAGAAGGCTGCTCTCGCGGAAGTCCGCCAGCGTCTCCATCCAGGACGGCAGCAGGAAGGTCGAATACGACCTGACCCCGAGCTCCGCCGGACGAACCGAGAGGCCGTAGGTCGCCGAGAAGAGCGAGATCGAAGACGCCCGCCCGGCATAGGGAGAGAGGAATTCCGCCCGCGACGCTTCCGGAAGCATGCCGGCGAGCACCGCGGGCGCCGCATTGCCGACGACGATCGGCGCCTCCGCTTCCTCTTCATCGCCTCCGTTCCGATCCGCGTGCAGAACGCTTCGCGGCCGGCCCTCGGCATCGAGCTTGATGCCCGTCGCCGTGTGGCCGAGCGCGATCTCGCCGCCGGCGGACTTGAAGGCGCCGGCCAGCGCGTCGCTCAGCCGCTGCGATCCGCCGCGGACGTAATGTCCGCCGGACTGCAGGTAGCTGCCCTGGGCGACGGCGAAGAAGATCCACCACAAAGTATCGGGGTCGTCGTGATAGTAGGGAAGGTTGGCGGCAAGGGCGCACTTAACGGCCTCGTGTGAGCCGAAATACCGAGCGAACACCTCACCGAGCGAGCGCCGCCAATGGAGCACGAGCGGCTCGAGCTTCAGCAGCGCGGAGAGCCCCTCGCGGGGATCGTGGAAGGCGTCGCGGCCGCGACCGAGCGTGCCGAGAGCGGACGTGATGCGCTCCATCTCGCCCAGCACCGCCGCAGTGCCGGCGCGCACCCCCGGAAAGCGCTCGTCGAGAACGGCGCGCGCGCCGGCAAAACTATCGGGCAGCGAAAGGGGCGCGCCGACCGGGCCGCCCCTCACCTCATAGAGGGCGCCGACTGGCACCCACTCGACGGCATCGAGGAGGCCAAGGCGCGCGAGCACCTGATGTTTGGGATCGGCTGGAATTCGCGGATCGGTCGTCTCATGCAGCGACGCCTCGATGGTCAGGTCGCCGACCTTGTAGGTCGAAGCCGCTCCGCCAACCGAGGCGTTCCGCTCGATAAGAAGCGTCTTGCGTCCGGAGCGCGCGAGCAACGCCGCCGCCGTCAGGCCGCCAAGCCCCGCCCCAATGACGATGACGTCGTAGCGCCGCGCCATGCTGACCCGCCATCCGCTCGAAGACTAAGCTAGGCGCCGGCACCAATGGGCGCTTTGCGCTCAATCAACGCGCTCAATGCGCCCGAGGCTGCCGTGCGAGGATCAGGCGGGCAGCGACGGAAGCGGCGGCAGGCGTCGCTTGACCGGCGAAGACTGGATGATCGACGTGTTGGTCATCGCGAACGGGATGATCTGGTCGATGACCTTTTCGAGTTCCTGCATGGAGCGCACATGCGCCTTTGCGATGAAGCAGTCTTCGCCCGTGACGCGGTCGCATTCGACGATTGCCGCGAGCCCGTTCAACACCTCCGCCACCTTCTCCAGCTGACCCGGTATCGGACGAACGCGCAGATACGCAGCGAGCGGCAGGCCGAGCGCGGCCGGATCGATCTGCGCGACATAGCCGCTGACGATTCCCACCTCTTCCAGCCGGCGGACACGCTCCGTCACGCTCGGCGCGGAAAGCCCCGCCTTGCGTGCGAGCTCCGCCATCGTCACCCGCGCGTCCTGCGAAAGCGCGCGCAGGATTTTCACGTCGGTCGCGTCGATGCCGCTATTTTGATATCGAAGGCGTTTCATCGCCTTTTCCTAGCATAAATTTGCCAAATCAACATATCGCTTTGCTGTTGGCATGCCAATCGTCCCGAATTCCCTTCAACCTCTCAGGTATGAGCATTCGCAGTGCAACGCTGACCGACACCGCCGAAATCGTGCCGCCGCACGCCTGGTTCGGGGTCAGCGCAATCTTCCACTATCTCGGCCCTTCCTTCGCCGTGCTGCTCTTCCCGTCGGTCGGTGTGCTCGGGGTCGCCTGGCTCAGGATCGCGACGGCGGCAATCGTGTTCGCTCCGGTCACCAAGCCGTGGAGAACCTTCGCCCGCGCGGATCCTCGCGAGCGTCTTTTGATCCTTGGCCTCGGAGCCTGCCTCGCCGTGATGAATTGCGCCTTCTATCTGGCGCTCGACCGCCTGCCGATCAGCCTGGTCGCGGCGATCGAATTCGTCGGCACGATCGGCGTCGCGCTCTACGGGCTGAGAACACCCCGCAACTTCTCGGCGCTGGCGCTGACCCTCGTCGGCGTCTTCATCCTGATCGACGTGAAATGGTCGAGCGATCCGCTCGGGCTGCTCTGGGCGTTCCTGAACGGCGCGCTTTTCGTCGGCTACATCGTGCTTGGCCACAAGGCTGCCGAGGGTGGCGCGTCGGGCGGCGTTGCGCGTCTCGGCGCGGCGATGGCGGCCGCCTTCGTCTTCGTCATGCCGATCGGCTTCCTTCAGGCGCTCGGCGCGTTCTCCGATCCGCTGCTCATTGCTGCAGGCTTCTGCGTCGGCGTCTCTTCGTCGGTGATCCCCTACATCTCCGATCAGCTCGCGATGTCGCGGCTGCCGCGCGCGAGCTTTGCGCTGCTCCTCGCGCTTCTTCCGGCCACCGCCACCATCGTCGGCGCGATCGTGCTCGCGCAGGTGCCGAGCGCACGAGACATTCTCGGCATTCTCCTCGTCATGGCCGGCGTCGCCGTCCACAAGCCGGCGCCGGCAAATGCCGTAGTCGGCGCGCCTATCGAGTAGCGGCTGACGCTGAGCGTCACCCCTTCATCATAGCCTCGATCGGCGCCGCAGCGGCCTGCCACGACGGGCGGGCTTCGATCCGCGCGAGCCAGGCGGCGATGTGCGGGGTGTCGTCGAGCGTGATGCGGGCGCCCTTGCGGTAGACGAAGGTGCTCGCCACCGCGAAGTCGGCAATACTCAATTCACCGGCAACCCAGTCCTTGTCGGCGAGGTTGGCATCGAGGATAGGGAGAAATTGCGCGAGTTCCTTGAGCGAAGGTTCGATCGCCTTCTCGTCGGGCTCGCCCATGCCGAACATCTTCTTGAGGAAGCGCTCGAAGACGACCCGCTGCGTGGTCGGGCCGAGGTGAACTGCGTGCCAGTAAGTCCATTGGTCAACCACCGCGCGGTGCTTCGCATTTTGCGGGTAGAGCTTGCCCTTGAGGCTCGCGAGATACCCGTTGATGGCGCGGCTCTCCCAGAGAACGAAGTCGCCGTCGACGAGCACCGGCACCTTGCCGTTCGGATTCATCGCCAGATAGGACGCGGTCTTGTTCTCGCCCTTCCTTAAGTCGACTGTGATGATGTCGAGATCGATTCCGAGTTCGTTTGCGACTGCACGGACGCGAAGGGCGTTCGGCGAAAGGTTGGCGTTGTAGAGCTTCAATTTCATCTCCTTCGGCGACGACTTCCTCGGCAGCCATATATCTGAAAGCCGAACGACGGATTCTCATAAATCCGCGATTGGCGCCGTTACCGGTTCGGGCTGACGGAGCCTGCGAATATTTCTCTGCTGACGAAGGCGCATCGTTGATGTACGTCCCGGCCGACGACCCCCGCGCCCCGATCGCAAAGACGAAAAGAGAACGCATGAGCTCTTGCGTCCGCATCACGTCTCTTTGGTTCATCCTCGCAACGAGCGTCGCGTCTCTGCTCCTCGCCACGCCCTCGGCGATGGCCGATGGCGACATCACGGGAAAATGGGCGGGCGTGGTTCAGCAATCGGACGGCCAGACCTACCCGGCTTTCATGGAATTCGACGCGGAGGACCGCGGAACGAGCGACTACCCGTCCCTGAATTGCTCCGGCAAACTCTCGGGCACGGGGAAAAAGGGAACTTATCAATTCCGCGAAACGATTGCCGGCACGACGGGGCGAGCCGGGGAGGCCGGCCGCTGCATCGACGGTACGATTAACGTCACCGTATCGGGCGATGTCATGCACTGGTCCTGGACCGGCGAGTGGCACGGCAAGCCGATAACGGCTTCGGGCACTCTAACGCGCGACAAGCCATGATCGTCACGCCTTTGCAATTCTGGTCAGGCGTCTGCTGACGCTCTTTGCATTCCCTTCCGTCCCGGCCTAAGTAGCGCGCGCAAGGAGCGTTCCCATGGACAAGTTCACCACCCTCACTGCCGTCGCCGCGCCGATCCCACGCGTCAATGTCGACACCGACGCGATCATCCCGAAGCAATATCTGAAGACGATCCTGCGGAGCGGCCTCGGCAAGGGCCTTTTCTCCGAATGGCGCTACAACGACGACGGCTCGGACAACCCCGATTTCGTCTTGAACAAGCCGGCCTACAAGGACGCTAAAATCATTGTCGCCGGCGACAATTTCGGCTGCGGCTCAAGCCGCGAGCATGCCCCATGGGCGCTCAAGGACTATGGCATCACCTGCGTCATCTCCACGAGCTTCGCCGACATCTTCTACACGAACTGCTTCCAGAACGGCCTCCTCCCCGCGATCGTCAAACCGGAGGACTTGGAGAAGCTGATGGACGACGCGGAGCGCGGCGCCAACGCGACGCTCACGATCGATCTTGAGAAGCAGGAGATCTACGGGCCGGACGGCGGCGTAGTGAAGTTCGAGATCGACCCGTTCAAGAAGCATTGCCTCCTGAACGGCCTCGACGGCATCGGGCTGACCGAGCAGAAAGCAGACGCGATCAAGGCTTACGAGACCAAGCACGAGAACGATCGGCCTTGGGTGTGAAAGCCCTCTTCGCGCTTGCAACGCTTCTTCCGCTTACCGCACCATTTCCAGCCTTCGCCGACGAGGTGTCGGAATGCGAGAGCCTCGCGGCGTTCGATTTCCCGAAGGAGTCGCGCAATTCGCGACTCCACATCGACCGCGACGCGCTGAATTTCGACAAGGCCGAGGTGACGGCCGGCAAGGAATACGTGTCGGCGGTGCTACATGGGCCGGCGACGCTCGAGTCCGCCGCCGGATCGACGCGCGTGCGCTTCGTCTGCCTCTACGGCGGGACTGGCGTCGGCCCGATCTTTGTCTGGCTGCTTCCGGATTGAATCCTCGCCACAGTCCCCCGACATGATGGCAATCAGCTTCGGAGAAAGCACGATGGACGCCGAGACCCTGCGCGCCACGCAGGCGCCGCTTAAGGAGAAGTACCGCAGCGACCCCGGCTCCGCGGTCATCACGCTGAAGGCTGAGGGCTCGATCGACGACGCCAAGATCGCCTGCAAGGTGGAAACCGGCCGCGCGCTCGTCACTGCGGGCCTGCATCCGGCGACCGGCGGCTCGGGCATGGAGGCCTGCTCGGGCGACATGCTGCTGGAAGCGCTCGTCGCCTGCGCCGGCGTGACGCTGAAGGCCGTCGCGACCGCGATCGGCGTTGAGCTCAAATCCGCGACCGTCCGCGCCGAGGGTGACCTTGATTTCCGCGGGACGCTCGCCGTCGACCGTGAGGCCCCGGTCGGCTTCCGCGACATCCGCCTCGCCTTCGACGTCGAGAGCGACGCGCCGCAGGAGAAGCTCGACCAGCTCCTGAAGCTCACCGAGCGCTATTGCGTCGTGCTGCAGACGCTCCGTTCCGCCCCGCCGGTCGCGGCATCGATCAATTCAGCCGCTCGATAGCCACGCGCGGCTCATCGCCGCGCGGTGCCGTCCGGCTTGCGGCTTCCATGGTCACGTAGAACAGTGCGACGGCACCCAGCGCGATGCCGACCCGGGCCAGGCTTCGTATCCCGTCGCGCCGGGCGTCGTTAAGTTCCGTCGGGCGCTTTGGGTGCGAGCGGTCGAGCAGTGCGGCAGCCATTGCCGCGTCCAGGATATGCATCTTCGATTCCCTTCGAAATGCGTCGCGTCTGCTCCTGGTCGTGCGCATGGATCGGGATTCGACATGTCGGGCGGAAATTCGCCCGAAAAGAAAATTTCACGGTCTTGTCGATTTCAGGGAGCGCCAATCGACAAGAGGGTGAGAATGGCCGCGTGCGGGTGCGGAGGGCGTGATGGAATATCTCTGCCAGGTCTGGTTGCCGACGAAGGAGCTCGATGCGACGCTCTCGCCGGCGGAGAAGCAGGCGATCGACCGCGATTCGATGGCCTACGATGACGAGCTCGAACGCGGTGGCCATCTGATCGTCGCGCAGGCGCTGGAGCCGGTCTCTTCCGCGGTGACCGTCCGCGTGCGTAGCGGCAAGATGTCGACCACCGACGGTCCCTTCGCCGAGACCAAGGAACAGCTCGGCGGCTTCATTCTGATCAATGCCCGCGACCTGAACGAAGCGATCCAGCTGGCAGCGAAGATCCCGCTCGCCAAATACGGCTCGATCGAAGTCAGGCCGATCATGAAGATCAGTCCGCAGGGCAATCCGATCGGAACTTTCGGCCGGCAGAAGACGCCGAAGCTCTAAGCGTCAGGCGATGTGCCCCTCCGTCGAGCATCTCTATCGCGCCGAATCGCGGCGCGTGCTGGCGACGCTGATCCGCCTCCTCGGCGATTTCGACCTCGCGGAGGAGGCGCTGCACGACGCATTCCTTGCCGCTGCGGATCAGTGGCCGCGCGAGGGCACACCCAAGAGCCCCTTCGCCTGGCTCGTCTCGGCCGGGCGCTTCAAGGCCATCGACCGCCTCCGGCGACGCGCGCGCTTCGATGCGGCGCAGGCGGAACTAGCGCTGGAGATCGAGGGCGCGATGGAAGACTCCGCAACGTTGAAGGAGGAGGACATCCCTGACGACCGACTGCGGCTGATCTTCACCTGCTGCCATCCCGCGCTTCAGCCCGACGCACAGGTCGCGCTGACGCTTCGCGAGGTCTGCGGGCTCACCACGGAGGAGATCGCAAGCGCCTTCCTCGTTGCCGCACCGACGGTGGCGCAGCGGATCGTCCGCGCCAAAGCGAAGATAAGGGAAGCGCACATCCCCTATGAGGTTCCAGCGCGCGCCGAGCTTCCCGACCGGCTCGATGCCGTGCTTCGGGTCGTCTACCTCGTTTTCAACGAGGGCTATTCGGCCTCGTCCGGCGTGTCGCTCACCCGTCACGACCTTTCCGGCGAAGCGATCCGCCTCGGCCGGCTGCTCTGTGACCTGATGCCCGAGCCCGAGGCGCTCGGACTTCTCGCGCTGATGCTTATCCACGAGTTGCGCCGCGCCGCGCGGATGTCGCCGGAGGGTGAGCTGATCCTGCTCGGCGACCAGAACCGCGCGCTCTGGGACCGCGAGCGGATTGCGGAGGGTCTGGCGCTCGTGGAACGCGCCTTCGCGTCGAAAGTCGTCGGCTCCTACGCGCTGCAGGCGGCGATCGCGGCGGCGCATGCGCGCGCCGCCGACGCCGGCAGAGAACCGACTGGAGCCGAGATCGTCTCGCTCTACGATCTTCTCCTTCGCGCCGATCCCTCCCCGGTCGTCGCGCTCAACCGCGCGGTGGCGGTCGCCATGCGCGACGGGCCGGCCGCCGGCCTGGACCTGATCGACGCGATTCTCGAGCGCGGCGATCTCGCCGACTATCACCTCGCACATTCGGCGCGCGCCGACCTTCTGCGCCAACTCGGCCGCAACTCCGATGCGCACGAATCCTACGAGCGTGCCCTGAAGCTCGCGAGGCAGGAGCCGGAGCAGCGCTTTCTTAAGCGCCGTTTGGTGGAACTTTCGGCATGAACGCGCCACATTCCAAAGCAAATTGCGCCTCTCAAACGCGCAATGTCAGTAGTCTGTCGGCGCAATCCTTGCGCCGCTTGATCATCGCCGCGGATTGCGCCAAAAGGCGCGTCCGCCTCCCAAGGCTCAAGAATCTCCGAAAGCCGTGAAAATGCGTGCAAGCTTCGCTAAGAGCGCGATTGTGCTCGGCCTCCTCGCCGCAGTGGGGCCGTTCGCGATCGACATGTATCTGCCGGCGCTGCCGACGATCTCCACGAGTCTCAAGGCCTCGACCGCCGCGACGCAGATGACGCTGATGGTCTTCTTCGTGGCGTTCGGCGTCTGCCAGATCGTCTACGGCCCGGTGTCCGACATGGTCGGCCGCAAGCCGCCGCTCTATTTCGGGCTGGCGCTTTTCGGCGCGGCCTCGGTCGGCTGCGCGCTCGCGCCGTCGATCGCCTGGCTCATCGCCTTCCGCACGCTGCAGGGCGTCGGCGCGTCCGCGGTGATGGTGATCCCGCGCGCGATCGTCCGCGACATGCACACCGGCGTCGAGGCGACACGGCTGATGGCGCTGATGATGCTCGTCTTCTCCGTCTCGCCGATCCTCGCGCCGCTCACGGGAAGCGCGCTGATCGTGCCGTTCGGCTGGCGCGCCGTTTTCGTCGCGGTGACCATCGCCGCCGCGCTCGGTCTGATCCTGCTCGCGCTCTTCCAGCCGGAGACGCGGCTCCCGAAGGATCGCATTCGCATCAGCGTCGGCAGCCTCGCCGCCGGCTTCGGCAAGCTCCTCCGCGATCGGCATTTTCTCGGCCTGACCTTCATCGCCGGGCTCGGCATGTCGAGCTTCTTCGCGTTCCTCGCCTCGTCGTCCTTCATCTATATCGACCATTTCGGACTGACCCCGACCGAGTACAGCCTCGCATTTTCCGTGAATGCCATCGGCTTCATCGGCTCCTCGCAGTTCGCCGCAAGGCTCGGCGGGCGCTTCGGAATGGCGCGCGTGGTGACGACGGCGGTGACCTGCTACGCGGCGATCGCCGTCGCGCTCTTGGGCGTGACGCTCGCCGGAGTCGACAGCCTCGCGGTCTTGGTCGTGATGCTCTTCTGCTCCTTCGCCTTCCTCGGCCTCGTCATCCCGACGACCATGGTGCTGGCGCTTGACGCGCACGGGCCGATCGCGGGCATGGCGTCGGCGCTTGGAGGCACCCTGCAGATGCTGACGGGCGCGGCGATGATCGTCGTCGTCAGCGCCTTCTTCGACGGCACGGCGCTGCCGATGGTGTCGACGATCGCGGCCTGCTCGCTCGGCGCTCTGGTGCTCGCGCACCTGACCCTCGGCCGCCGCCGCACGCTTGCCCCCGCCCCGGCGGAATAGCCGAGTTCGGAAGCATCAATGCTATCAACCTCCCCCGTTCGCATCTCTAGTCCGGCTCCCCGTGCCCCGAAAGCACCTGCGCGGCGCCGCGCAGGGCGTTGCGGAACGCGTCGTCGAAGCTGACGCCCTTCTGCCGCCACTCGTAGGTTCTCCCGTCTTCCCCAAGGATGCGCCAATCGACAAGCCAGCCATGCGCCTGGTCGGAAAAGTCGAGCGTGCCGGCGATTACCTTGTCGGCGCCCGTTTCTTTCGCCAGCCCGTCGAGCTTCGCCATGTCCGTGGCGGGCAGCGCCGCGGCAGAAAGCCCCGCCGCGTCGAGCGCCGCCTCGGTTGGCACCTTCGTCGGGATGTTGACGAGAAAGGCAGCGTTGTCGAGCGACCCGCGCATGTCGATCCCATGCTCGCCGTCGGCGGAGAGCATGAAGCTGCGGTCGCCGTTGGTCACGGCGAGAACGACGACGAGCGTCGGTCGAGGCGCGGTCCACGGCTCGTCGCCGAGCGATCTGAGCGCCGCGTCGATCTTGTCGTGGTCGAAGGTGACGGTGAGGTCATGTGGGCGGTCATGCGAGCCCTGCTCGTCGTGGATCGGAATGCCCTCCATGCGGTCGCGATAGGTGAAGGACGCGACGAGCGGCGCGGGATCAATCGCGGCCGCCCGCGGGTCGCCGAAAAGCCGCGCATCGCCTGAGACCTTGATCAGCACGTCTTCGAACGCCAGCGCGAAGCCGATTGCACGGTTCGCCTCTCCCATCCCCGTCACGATCGGCCGCGCCTGATAAAGGTCCAGCATCTCGACCGCCCCCGCCGGGGCGGCGAGGCAAAGGAGAGCGAGGGCCGGCGCGGCGGGCAGGGAAAATCTTGCAACGCTCTTCATGAGGGTCTGTTCCGTCCAGGCACGCCGACGAAATCTTCGAGCGGCGTGTCGGTCAAGCCGTCTTCTTCGCCCCGCCGATCCGCGCTAGCCTTGCGCGATGCTGGCGGAAAAGCCCCTCCTTTACGACTATCCGACCTCGATCTGCTGCCAGATGGTCAGGCTGACCTTTGCCGAGAAGGGCGTCGCCTACGACCGGCAGACCATCGACATCATGGACAAGGCCGAGCAGTTCGAGCCCTGGTACACGGCGCTCAATCCGAAGGCCGTGGTGCCGACGCTCCGCCTCGGCGACGAAATCGTCATCGACACGATGAATATCGTGCCGCGCATCGACCGCGACTTCGAAGGCCCGCCGCTCATCCCTGCCGACGCTTCGGCGCGCGCCGCGATGGAAGCGACGATGCGCGACGTGATGGCGCTTCACTACGGCGTGCTCCTCTATTCGCGCCGGCTTGACGACGACGGCACGTCGCCGATCGTTGTCGCGCGCGGAAAATTCCTGCGCGAAGAGCGCGAGAGATATCCCGAGCGCGCCGAGGCGCTCGACCGCCGCATCGCCGGCAATACCCGGCTGCAGAAGATCCTGGCCGACCCGGCGGAGGTCGAACGCTACATCGGCGCGGCACGCGCCGTCGTCGAGAGGCTGAACGCCGCGCTCGACGCGAGCCCGTTCGTCAGCGCGTCGCATTGGACGCTCGCCGACGCGTTTGCAACCGCGGCCCTCGCCCGCTTCAGCCTGCATGGCTTTGCGCCATGGTGGTCGAACGGCGAAAACGTGAACGTAGCCGCCTACTACGAGCGCATGAAATCTCGCCCGAGCTGGACAGCCGCCGGCGTGGTCGACGCAGGTAGCGAGCGAGATTTGTAGGTCCGATTTTCTTGCAAAATACCGCGGTTTTCCGGGCGAAAACCGGCAGAGCCTTGAATAAACCGCAATCGGTCACAATATTCAGCCATCGATCTTTGGCCGGACAACTGGGCCCTTTGCCTTGGCACTGCCGGGCGCACGTTCAGCTTCTCCAAATCTCGATAGAGCTCTTGGCCGCGGCATTCGCGCGCCGTGAGCACGTGCAACCTTCAGTGAAGGAACAACCCATGAAAACGGGCACCGTAAAGTTCTACAACAACCAAAAAGGCTTCGGCTTCATCCAGCCGGACGACGGCAGCAAGGACGTCTTCGTCCATGCGACCGCAATTGAGCGCGCCGGCATGCGCGACCTCGTCGAAGGTCAGAAGATCTCCTTCGACGTGGAGACCGACAACCGCAGCGGCAAGATGGCGGCGGCGAATCTGCAGCCGGCCTAAGGCTGCAAAGCCTGGCGCGCCGCTCGCGCGGCCCGCGCTTTCAAAACACAAGCGGCAGCCGACCAAGTCGGCGGCCGCGATATTTCGGACGACCCCCGCGCCTCACCCGCGCAATGCAATTTCGAGGAGAATGCCCTTGCTGGTCTTCGTGCGCGATAACAACGTCGAACAGGCGCTAAAGGCGCTGAAGAAGAAGATGCAGCGCGAGGGCGTGTTTCGCGAGATGAAGCGGCGGAAGGCTTACGAGAAGCCGTCGGAGAAACGGGCGCGCGAGAAGGGCGAGGCGATCCGGCGCTCGCGCAAGGCCGCGCGCAAGCTCGCGCAGCGCGAAGGGCTGCTGCCGATGCCGAAGCGCAAGGTGCCGCTCACCGGCCGCGGGCGCTAACGAAGGAGAGCCAGATGCACAAGTTCAAGGTCGGCCAACGCGTGCTCTTCTCAGCCGCCAATATCGAGCGCGGCGCGGCCGGCATCTACAAGGTCGTTGCGCATCTTCCCGAAGAGCAGGGCGACCGCCAGTACCGCATCCAAAGCGCCGCCGGCCCGCGCGAGCGGGTCGCGAAGGAGAGCCAGCTCTCCGCCGTCGAGGCGGTGGGATGACGCGCGGTCGCCCGGCCAATGTCGACCAGAGCCCGGCGCGGCCGAGCGGAGATTTCGACTACTCGGCTCCGGCCGAGATGTTCATGACGCATGCGCGCTCCGCGCGCCGGCATACGACCACCTATCGCCGCTTCCCGACCGCCGCGGAGGCGATCCGCTTCGCGGTCGAGGAGATTCCGCCGCCGCTCCTCGTCGGCGCGGTGATGGAGGTGCGCGAGGAGCGCTTCGACCACAAGGGCATCCGCGAGCTTTATGCGCAGGACGGCTACCCCCTCGCGCGTCGCTGAGACCGCGCGTAAAAGCCTCCGAGGTCCACTCCCGAATCGCCGGCCCGAGGACATTTCATGGCACGCTTTGAACTAACGATTTCGAACGGCGAGACGATTCTGATCGATCACCCCGCCGACGACATACAGGGGCTTCTGTCGGAGCTCATCGCGAACCCTTTCCTTGTCGGCAACGAGATCAAGGTCGGCTCGACCTCGACTGCGCGCGAGGTGATCCTTGCGACCGGGCAGATCACGCTCGCGCGGCCCGCCGACGCCGACAGCCGCCAGAGCTCGACCTTCCGCCCGAAGCGCTGAGCGCCCTCTACTTCTTCTGCTCTGTGACCGCCGTCGCCTTGCCGATCGCGCCGGGCACGGATGCCCTGAGATAGCGCGGCGTCTTGTCCTTCTTGTCGACGCTCTTCTTCTTTTTCTGTTCCTTGGTGCTGCGCTGCTGTCCCTTGGCCATCGAACCCTCCTGAAGGCGGCGAAGGCGCCTCCGATGTCACGGAAAATAGCCCCGCCGGCGCCCGCCGGGAAAGCCCTCTTTAACCCCCCGCCCCTTTCCGCCATATAGCTTCCGCATCCGGAGCGCCGCGCGCATGCCCATGATCCCGTTCCGCAAGATGAACGGCCTCGGCAACGATTTTCTGGTCGTTGACGCGAGGAGCGCGCCCGTTCGGCCGCGCCCCGAAGTGATCCGCGCGCTTGCCGACCGCAAGTCGGGCGTCGGCTTCGACCAGTTCATCACCATCGAGAAGGGCCGCGCCCCCGCCGACGCCTTCATGCGCATCGACAACGCCGACGGCGGCGAGGTCGAAGCCTGCGGCAATGCCACGCGCTGCGTCGGCCGGCTGATCATGGACGAGACCGGCCGCGACACCGCCGCGATCGAGACCGTCGTCGGCCTCCTCTTCGTCCGCCCGGCGGCGGGGCCTGGACCGCAACGTTCTTCCAGTGTCGTCATGCCCGGACTTGATCCGGGCATCCATTCCGTTCCGCCGCGTGCAGGGTTCGACCGCGACGGAATGGATCGCCGGGTCAAGCCCGGCGATGACGACCGTGGTGGTGTTCAATCGCGCGACCTCATCTCCGTCGACATGGGCGTGCCGAAATTCGGTTGGGCCGACATCCCCCTCGCCGAAGAATTCCGCGACACGCGCGCGATCGAGCTGCAGATTGGGCCGATCGACGCGCCGATCCTGCACTCGCCCTCCGTCGCCAATATCGGCAATCCGCACGCGATCTTCTGGGTCGACGACGTCGACGCCTACGACCTCGCGCGCTTCGGGCCGCTGCTTGGAGAACCACCCGATCTTCCCGGAGCGCGCCAACATCTCGCTGGCTGCAGGTCACCGCGCCCGACGCGATAAAGCTCCGCACCTGGGAGCGCGGCGTCGGCCTGACGCGCGCCTGCGGCACCGGCGCCTGCGCCGCGCTCGTCTGCGCCGCGCGCACCAAGCGCACCGGCCGCGCCGCCACCGTCACGCTGCCCGGCGGCGACCTCTTCATCGAATGGGACGCCCGCGACCACATCTGGATGACCGGCCCGGCGGAGCTTGAGTTCACCGGCGCCTTCGACCCCGACACCGGCGCCTTCACCCGGGAGGAGGCCGCAGCTTGATCATGGAGCTTCCCTGTCGCGCCGTCTCTTTGGTACCCGCCGTCTCGCTTCTCGCCGGTTCCCTCCTCTGGATGAGCCTCAGCGCCGTGATCCTCCTCGGCGCGCTGGAATAGCGCCTCACAAGGGAGCGGCGCGCACGGCGGGCGCCCCTCTCGCTAGAGCCAACGCGGATGTGGGGATTAGGGACGTTGAAAGCACCGGTCTCGACTGCCATATCCTTTCGGCCATATACATCAGGTCGATGCGCGCGAATCCCGGCCTCTATGCGAGAAGCTACAGCGCTCGCCTTGACGTTGTTCTCCTATCTTCCTGTTCGACGAGGGTCGATACTTCGAGGCTCGCAGTTACCTCTTCGTCGCGACGATAGCGACCGAAAGCCTGGTCTTCATTAGCAGCGTTACCCCGTTCTCTCTCCTTTCGGTCTGCTCGCGCAACGGCTGCTCGCAGCTCACGACTACTTTATTCTCGCTTTCGGGTTCTTGTCGGCCTTCCTAGCAAACATAGTTTCTTTCTATATAGGCCGTATTCTTGCCCACGCTCGTCCCGGTGAGACCCAGGTCACGGTCGTCGAGCTTCTGCTGACGTTCTGGCATCCTCAGCTCGCGTCTCTGCGGGCATTTGAGGCGGGAGCGCGCGGCGTGCCAATTCGCAACTACGCGCCGCGGGCTTTCTTTGTGGCTAGCTACTATTACTGTTCTGTTTGCGCGGTACTCACAATGGTCACGGTCGAACTCCGACCGTCCGCCGCCCTTTTAGTAACCGCGCTGTACTCGCCATTTGGCTATCGTGGGATTTGGCCAGTCTCCGACAAGCCTAGCGGCCCGGGCCTTGCTAAGTCGAATAGCCGCCATGAGGCACAATGGGTATTGCGACTTTTTGAAGGTTTCCCGGTAGTCCCACTTCAGTAAACTGGCCAAATGGTCTCTAGCCGCCACGGAATTCATGAAATTCGCATGACCTTTCCGAGCATCCTGCTTCCGGTCGAGCACGTCATCGACAATTTGCAAAAGGACGCCTATCTCCTCGACGCCCTCGCTCGACTCGAACAAGCGCGACTCGCACCCAAAGTGCTTCAAAATTATCTGTGTTGCATCGCTGCCCCTAGAGAGCCCATCGACGCGAAGCGCGCCATGCATCTTCTGACTTAATAGCGGCAACAGAGCTTCAGCGGCATACATCGGAGAACGTGTGCCGCAGAAACGAAACCGGGACACTGCAGAAGCTTCGTAGCGAAGGCCGTCCGAAACCAAGTCGAATGCCGATGCCAGCTACCCCAGCTCGGCTGGTTTCCTAAAATACCGACGGCCGGCAAACACCGAGAAGCCAAGAAAGCAAATCGCGAGGTTCGCAGCCTTGATTGCGTAACGAAGCCGAGTTCTGGATTGTCAGGGGAAATGAATGCAAATGCGATAAAGAAAGCTGGACTGCGATCAGATAGGTGATCAAATAAGGAAACATTCTAAAGGCCAGTCAACATGCAGACAGGTAAGAGGAGCATCAAAATACGCGTCGACTTGTAAAACAAACGCTTGGAACTAGACCGATACGCTATAGTCAGCAAGGCTGCACTAAGGAAGGCGATTGTTGTCGCGACTAGGAAGTTCGTTACCCCCGAGTGCGCGCCATAAATCAACATCGTAACAAACAACACGCAGACAGCAAACCCGCTCAGCAAAGCGTAGAGGACGTTTAACGCTCTGCTGCCGAAAACCATCGGAAGTGTCTACCGGCCGCCGATCCGATCCCCGGTCACATCGAACTCGTCGAATTTCACCTCGCGCGCCACAAGCAACAGAAATCCGAGGATGATCATGAAATGCCGGTAGAGCACGTGTCTCCAACTCTATCCCATTCGGCGGATTTGTGACGTCGATATAGATAAGTAACCCGGGCGTAACGGACAGCGCGGCCGCAACAAGATTACCAAGGAGAAATATCCTCTTGAGCACAAGCGAATCGGGATCGAAACACCGAGACATAGCAATGTGCTTTCCGCGGCCACGGGAGTTAAAAAGCGAACGGTCGAGAGGAAGAACACCGAGTAACCAGCGAGGACCAACCCGAGGACGAAAACGTCAAAGCGCCTCCTGCTTCTCCAACGGTCATTTGGTTTGCGTCATCGATCTTTCCGTCCAGGGCGCCGTTAATGAGAAACGGCAATCGAGGCGATAAGACAGAGATGAACGCCAATTAAAAGAGCCGCACTATTACCTGCCCAGATATCTTCGATACGCGACCGTGCCCAGCTGAACCGCAGGCCACAAAGCCAGCCTAGCACCGCAACGCATACTCCGGCGATATGGCTCCTCCGAGCTGGATCGCGCCTGCCCTGTCGTTGGAAGCCCTACAAACCTGATGACGTCTTTTCGACGTCAAGTTTCCGGATCACCTCGCGCAGCGCACTGTCGAGCGCCTTCGCTTCGATGCTTGAAGACATCCTGCTTATCGCTTCGCCAGGCGACCTCAGAGGGCCTCCCGCAACGACGGCGCAAGCCAGAAGGTTGCCGTAAGCCGCCCACCTCGCCCCCTCATCTCCGATTGCCCCCGACGACACGCCGGCTATCCAGGCCACGACAATTGCTACCATAACACTCGCCGCAATCCATTGCGACCATGATCCCGCGGAGGACCAAGTGTAAATCACCGCCCACCCTTCGGTCGGGCCGCCACTCTTCATCGATTTCGCGCGCAAGGCCGCGAAATGTCCCCTTGACGTGCCCAACCCGTCGCCGCCTTTCGCGCCTATTTGCAGTTTCGAACTCCACTCCGCTCCTCTTCTTCGTCAATCCCATTCTTCCTGCAATGTCTCCGCAATACTGGTCGATAAGAAGTAGTTTATAAAGTAATATAAGAGTTGTCATTGAGCCAATAAAGGCCAGAGTCTAAGGAACGGTGCGATCATTGAAAGACCAAAGAAGACTCCTATCATGCCAGCTATTAGAAAGTCGACGTATGACTTACCGCGATCGTATGATAGATAAATAATACTCTGATGATATGTTATATACAAGAGAGCTGTATACATCGCAAATAGGATCGAAACCAGAAGATATTGAAACAGAAATAGCGTAGATGACAGTGATATAACACTTGAATAGTATTCGACTGGATCTATCATCCTAGGCGGTGGTATGGTTCGCATGAGCAAGACTATGTAGGCATGAAGCT
Organism: uncultured Alphaproteobacteria bacterium; assembly: GCA_963720705.1. GTDB lineage: Bacteria > Pseudomonadota > Alphaproteobacteria > Rhizobiales > Afifellaceae > DASWJZ01. The sequence goes on along the minus strand of CAVRGJ010000002.1, from coordinate 417,525 downwards.
CAGTGAGTCGAAGTTCTCCAAGCGGCCTTTGCGCGATTTGACTCAAATCGGACACACTATCCAAGTGCATACTCGGAAATCTAGGCAGCGCCATTTGCGCTGCAACGACACTTACAAACCCAAGAATATACGAAGCAAGAAGACTACCGAAGACTAACTCCGAGAGCCTATAGGAAAAGCGCGCGCTATTGCTCTGGAGATTGTCCGATGGTTTGGAAATTTCATACTTTGCGAGAGGGTCGTTTGACTCAGGTCGGTCTGCGTCTTTAGGCGGCCCCCCGCCGGTGGGTGGATTATCAATCACTTCGCAACATGCCCCAGTGCCCTGACAATTGATGCAAATCTGGTCAGATAATGCAATCTCAAATTGAGGCTGCTTCTCCCGACTCGGCCCAGGTGGCTTTGATCCGCTGATCAACGCCGGATTTTCGCGGTCCTCCCCAGCACTTCAGCGCAGTGCCGCCGATTTGCGTTACTCTAGGGGAGGCCTAGCCAACGCATAGGAGGAACCAATGCCCCTCACCACCCTCACCTTCGGCTGTCGTCTGAACGCCGCGGAATTGCTTGCGATGCAGGCCCGCGCGGCGGAGGCTGGCTTGGACGACGCGATCCTCGTCAACACCTGCGCGGTGACGGCGGAGGCCGTGCGCCAGGCCAGGCAGGCGATCCGCAAGGCGCGCCGCGAGCACCCGCTGAAGACGATCGTCGTCTCCGGCTGCGCCGCGCAGACCGAGCCGGAGAAATTCGCCGCCATGCCGGAGGTCGATCTCGTGCTCGGCAACGAGGAGAAGCTCCACGCGGAATTGTATCGGCGATTGGATGGAAGAGCGCGCGGCGCCGATCGCCTCGGCCACAACACTGATGTCGTCATTGCCGGGCTTGACCCGGCAACCCGAGTCCGTCCCCGCCGAACGTGGCATGGACCGCCGCGGAATGGATCGCCGGGTCAAGCCCGGCGATGACGACCGTGGGCAAGGCACACGCCCCCTCCCCGACTTCGGCCTCTCAACGTCAGAAAAAATCCGCGTCGGCGACATTTTTTCCGTGCGCGAGACCGCCGCGCATCTCATCGATGGCTTCGCCGCCCCCGACGACAGCAGCGGAAACGAGCGCGCCCGCGCCTTCGTGCAGGTGCAGAACGGCTGCGATCATCGCTGCACTTTCTGCATCATCCCCTACGGCCGCGGCAACTCGCGCTCCGTGCCGATGGGCGCGGTGGTCGATGCGGTGCGCCGGCTTGCGGAGCGCGGCGTCGCCGAGATCGTGCTGACCGGCGTCGACATCACCGCCTACGGCGCCGACCTCCCCGGCCAACCGAAGCTCGGCGCGCTGGTGCGCGCGATACTGAAGCATGTGCCGGAGCTTCCGCGCCTGCGTCTCTCCTCGATCGATTCCGTCGAGGCCGACGCCAAGCTGATGCGCGCCATCGCGGAGGAGGACCGGCTGATGCCGCATCTGCATCTCTCGCTCCAGTCGGGCGACGACATGATCCTGAAGCGCATGAAGCGCCGCCACAGCCGCGCCGATGCGATCCGCTTCGCCGAGCGCGTGCGGCGCCTCCGCCCCGACATCGTGCTTGGCGCGGATCTGATCGCCGGCTTCCCGACCGAGACCGATGCGATGTTTCAAAACACGCTGGCTCTCGTCGAAGAATGCGGGCTGACGCTGCTCCACGTTTTTCCCTTCTCCGCGCGATCCGGAACCCCCGCCGCGCGGATGCCCCAAGTCGCCCCCGACCTCGCCCGCGCGCGCGCCAGGACGGCGCGCCAGGCGGGCCATAGTGCATTGTCCGCGCGTCTTTCCGCGGAGGTCGGCAAGGTGCGGAATATCCTCGTGGAGAAGCCCGGCTTCGGCCGCACGGAGCATTATCTTCCGGTCGAATTCAAAGGCGGCGCAGCGGGCGAGATCATGTCAGCGAGGATTGAAAGCGCTTCCGACAAACACTTGTTTGCGCAAGAGATTCGAGCAGCTGCCTGATGGCGGAGTCGCGCAGAGGATTCCTGGGTCGGCTCCTCGGCGAAACGCCGGAGCGTGCCACCCGAACCGAGAGCCTCTCCCCGCAAGCCGCTGAAAAACCTGCGGAATCGCCCGTCGAATCCGCGAAGCAAAGCTGGTGGAACCGGCTGAAGACCGGCCTTTCCCGCTCCTCTCAGTCGCTGACCACCGGCATCGCTGACGTCTTCCTAAAGCGCAAGCTTGACGCCGAAGCGCTTGACGAGCTTGAGGATTTGCTGCTGAAGGCCGATCTCGGCAGCGCCACGGCGGCGCGCGTCGTCGAGGCGTTGTCGCGCCAGCGGCTCGACAAGGAAGTCACCCCGGAGGAGGTCCGCCAAGTCCTCGCCGCCGAGGTCGAAAGGACATTGGCGCCGGTCGCCAAACCGTTGGAGATCAACGCGGATCACCGCCCCTTCGTCATCCTCGTCGTCGGCGTGAACGGCACCGGCAAGACCACCACCATCGGCAAGCTCGCCGCGCGCTTCCGCACCGAGGGCAAATCGGTGACCCTTGCCGCCGGCGACACTTTCCGCGCCGCCGCGATCGAGCAGCTGAAGATCTGGGGCGAGCGCGCGAATGCCGCTGTCGTTGCCCGCGCCCCCGGCTCCGACGCCGCGAGTCTCGCCTTCGAAGCGCTTGAGGAAGCAAGACAATCCGGCGCCGACGTGCTTCTGGTCGATACTGCCGGGCGGCTCCACAACAAGGCGGAGCTTATGGCCGAGCTTGCCAAGGTCATCCGCGTCCTTAGGAAGCAGGACGCGAGCGCGCCGCACGCCGTGCTCTTGACCCTCGATGCGACAACCGGGCAGAACGCCTTGAATCAGGTCGATGTTTTCCGTGCGGAGGCAGGTGTGACGGGGCTCGTGATGACCAAGCTCGACGGCACCGCACGCGGCGGCATCCTGGTCGCAATCGCCGCCAGGACGGGACTGCCGGTGCACTTCATCGGCGTCGGCGAAGCCATTGAAGACCTTCAGCCTTTTTCCGCGCGCGATTTCTCCCGCGCGATCGCGGGGCTCTCCTGATGGGTCTCTTCGAACGCGGGCCGAACGATCCGTCGCACGCGCAGATCAATCCGATCCTGAAGCTTGCGCTCGAGCTCGGGCCGCTCGCCGTCTTCTTCCTCGGCAACGCCTATGCCGCTCAGCTTGCTAAGATTTTTCCGCCGCTCGCAGCCCTCGGCGGCAAGCTCTTCGTCGCGACCGCGCTTTTCATCGTGGCGACGTTCGTCGCGCTCGCGGCCTCGCTCCTCCTCACGCGGCGGTTGCCTATCATGCCGGTCGTCACCGGCATCGTCGTCCTCGTCTTCGGCGGGCTGACGCTCGCGCTGCAGGACGAGGCCTTCATCAAGATGAAGCCAACGATCGTAAACGTGCTTTTCGGCGCGACGCTTCTTGGCGGCCTCCTCTTCAAGCGCCCGCTCCTCGGCTATGTCTTCGACACCGTCTTCCGCCTCGACGACGAGGGCTGGCGCAAGCTCACCTTCCGCTGGGGGCTGTTCTTCTTCTTCCTCGCCGCCGCGAACGAGGTGGTGTGGCGGAACTTCTCCGACGACGCATGGGTGAACTTCAAGGTGTTCGGCATCATGCCGCTCACCATCCTCTTCACGCTGACGCAGATGCCGCTGATCCAGCGCCACGCGCTGCCGGAGGCTAAGTAGCGAGGTCATATCGCTACGCACCGACCTTCGCTACGATTCGAGGTAAACGGTCTTATCCGGGAGAAGTTCATGCGTGTCTTCGGACGCCTTACTTTGCTCTTCGTGATGACGCTCGGCGGTCCGGCAAATGCCGCCGGCGCTCTCGCAATCGATACAAATCACGGCAGCCATTTCGGGTACTCCTATGGCTACGCACGACAGGGCGACGCTAATCGAAGGGCGATTCAGGAGTGCGGAGCTCACGGCTGCCACGTTGTCGTGCAATTCCGGCACGCCTGCGCCGCCTATGCAGCGGATCAAGCGCGAGGCAGCACGGCTTTTGGTTGGGGGATCCAATCGAGCCGATTCGCGGCCCAAAATCGCGCGCTCGCCGAATGTGCTGTGAGGGGCGGACGGGGATCGAGCTGTATCATCCGCGTTTGGGGTTGCGACCCTTAGCGCCGTGTCCGCAAGCGGGTATCTTAGTCCGGCTTGTCTAACGCCCTCTCAAGGGCCGGCATGAGATCGCCTGCGAGCCCCTCTTCCGAGAGCGGGCCGATGAACTTGTGCAGGATGATCCCGTCCCTCACGACGAAGGTTTCCGGCACGCCGTAGACGCCCCAGTCGATCCCCGTCTTGCCGTCGCGGTCGGCGCCGATTCTGCGTGAACGGATCGCCGAGCGCGCCGAGGAAGCGCTGCGCGTTCTCCGGCACATCCTTGTAGTTGATACCGACGAGGTCGAAGCGCTTGTCGGCGGCGAGTTGCAGCAGGATCGGATGCTCGAGCCGGCACGGTCCGCACCACGACGCCCAGACGTTGACGAGGTGCACGCCCTTCGAAAGGTCGGCGCTCGAAAGCCCCGCTTCGGCTCCCGCTTCGATCGGCGGCAGCGAGAAATCCGGAACGGGCTTGTTCAGAAGCGCGGATGGGAGACGCGACGGGTCGCCGGCGTTCAGCCGCACCGCGAAAAGAACAGCGAGCGCAAGAAAGCCCGCGAGCGGCAGGATGAGCCAGAGCCGCTTCATCGACGAATGCGCCCTCGCCTCGCCGGCGGTCTCTGCTGCGTCGCTCATCGTGCTACCTCCGAGCGCCGACGTACGCCGCTCGCCTCGAGCCGCGCGAGCTTCCGCTTCTGCGCGCCGAGATCGAGAAGCACGCCCGCGACCATGCCGAGGAGCACGATCGTGCTCGCGAGATACGCGGCAACGATGTAGCCGAGATGCGTCATGGCGACGTCTGCAGCAAAGGACGCGCGGCGCCCGCCGGGCCGGCCGCGACAAGTTCCGCAGCGCGCACGCGACGGCGGAAGATCTCGGCGCGCATCGCCGCCAAGAGCAGCGTCACGAAGAGCGCCGCAAAGGCAGCGAGCATGACGAAGAGCGGATAGAGCATTGACGGATCGATTGTCGGCCCGCTCATTCGGAAGATGCTCTCACCCTGATGCAGCGTGTTCCACCAATCGACCGAGAATTTGATGATCGGGATGTTGACCGATCCGACCAGGATGAGCACTGCAGCGACGCGGCCGGCGCGCGAGGGATCGTCGAAGGCGCGCCAGAGCGCGATCAACCCGAGATACATGATGAAGAGCACGAGGAAAGAGGTGAGCCGCGCGTCCCATACCCACCACGCGCCCCACATCGGCTTCCCCCAGATCGAGCCGGTGACGAGGCCCAGAAACGTCAATGCCGCGCCGAGCGGCGCCGCGCTCTTCGCCGTAACGTCGGCAAGCGGATGCCGCCAGACCAGCGTGCCTAGCGCCGCGATCGCCATCAGCACGTAGCAGCCCATCGCAAGTGTCGTCGCCGGGACGTGCACGTACATGATCCTCACGCTGTCGCCCTGCTGGTAGTCGGGAGGCGAAGCATAAAGCGCGAAGTAGAGGCCGAGGACAAAAAGAATTGCGTCCACGCCCGCGAGCCACGGCAGAACCCGCGCGGAAAACGCGAGGAAGCGGGTCGGGTTGGCCAAGTTCGTCAGAGGTGCGATCAGGCTCGGCATGGCCCGGAACCTATTGCCGCAGAGGTTGATCGGCAATGCGGCAGATCAATCGGTTGCGATCACTCAAGCGCGAGCCTTAACGCCGCTGCGGCGGCGATCGGCGCGAGCGCCAGCGCGGCGAGCGTTCCCGCGCAGAGCAGGAGGAAAGGCGAGAGGAACGGCTCGGGGTCGGAAATCGCGCCGGTCGTCGCCGCTACGCCGAAGATCAGCACCGGCACCGTAAGCGGCAGCACCAAGACCGCGATGAGCAGGCCGCCGCGCGGAAGGCCGGCGGTGAGCGCCGCGCCAACGGCGCCGATCAGCGTCAGCGCCGGCGAGCCTACGAGCAGCGTCAACGCTACGGCACCCATCGCCAGCGGCTCGAGATTAAGAAGCAGTCCGAGGATCGGCGCGGCGACGACGATCGGAAGTGCCGTCGCGATCCAGTGGCCGGCGACGCGGCCGAGCACATAGACGACGAGCGGCTCGCCGGAGACGACATAAAGGTCGAGCGAACCGTCCTCGCGGTCGGCACCGAACAGCCGCTCAAGGCCGAGGAGCGAAGCAAGCAGTGCCGCGATCCAAAGCATCGCCGGCCCGATGCGGGAGAGAAGCTTGAGCTCCGGCCCGACGCCGAACGGCACGACCGTGACGACCGTGAGGAAGAAGATCAGCGCGACGATCGCACCGCCGCCGGCGCGAAGCCCGAGTTTGAGCGTCTGCGCGGCGACGGCGAGGAGCGTCGTCATGAAGGCTGTACCGAGTTCAAGCGTCGCATGCGCCTCTATTGGCAGCGCCTGATGCGTCGCCGCGACAAGCAGCCCGGAGCGCGAAAGGTGCGCCGTCATCAGCCGGCCGAGCAGCGCCTCGCCGTCGCTGTCGAGCGATGAGGCCGGCTCGTCGAGCAGCCACAGCGGTCGCGGCGAAAGAAGCAGGCGCGCGAGCGCCGCCCGCCGCCGTTGCCCGGCGGAGAGAACCGCCACGTGAAGGTCGAGCGCATGTCCGACGCCAGCGATCTCGGCGGCCTCGTCGATGTCGCGGTCGAGAACGACGCGCCCCTCTTGTCGATAGACGCTACTCCAGAAGCGAAGCGTCTCGCGCAGCGTCAGTGCCGGCTTCAGCGCGTCCGCGTGCCCGACGTAATGCGTGACCGGAGAATCCTCCGCGCGTCCTTCAAAGCGAAGCTCGCCTGCAGCGGGTCGCAGGAGCCCGGCGATCAGGCGAAGCAGGCTCGATTTCCCCGCGCCGTTCGGGCCGACGACGGCGAGCGCCTTGCCAGGCTCAAGACGGAATGAGACGCCGGAAAAGACAGCGCGGCCGCCGCGCACGCAGCCGAGATCGCGCACGTCAAGAACAAGCGGGTCGAAGGCTCCGTGCGGCATCCCGAAACTTTACGCCCCGCAGAACGTTTCCGGTCTCTGGCGTCGGCTTACAAAATCCACTATATCCGCGGCAACCCGGCGCGACAGGCGCTCCTCCTCGCCGGTTGTTCAGATTTCCGATCTGAAGCCGGCGACGCCACCGCCGCATTCGACGAAGGAGCCCAACGTGTCCCAGCCGTCCCTCGACAGTTTCAAGTGCCGCCGTACCCTCGACGTCGGTGGTAAGACCTACACCTATTTCTCGCTCCCCGAAGCGGAGAAGAACGGGCTCCCCGGCATTTCCCGCCTCCCCTTCTCGCTGAAAGTCCTGCTTGAGAACCTGCTTCGCTTCGAGGACGGACGCAGCGTCACGGCGGACGACATACGCGCGGTTGCGGCGTGGCTTGAGAAGCGCAGATCCGACCGCGAGATCGCCTATCGTCCGGCGCGCGTTCTGATGCAGGATTTCACCGGCGTCCCGGCGGTCGTCGACTTGGCGGCCATGCGCGACGCGACTGCGCATCTCGGCAGCGACCCGAAGCGCATCAATCCGCTCGTCCCCGTCGATCTCGTGATCGATCACTCCGTCATGGTGGACTTCTTCGGCACCGCGAACGCCTTCGCGAAGAACGTCGACATGGAATATCACCGCAACGGCGAGCGCTACACTTTCCTGCGCTGGGGCCAGGAGGCGTTCGACAATTTCCGCGTCGTCCCGCCTGGCACCGGCATCTGCCACCAGGTCAACCTCGAATATCTGGCGCAGACGGTTTGGACGCGCGAGGAGCGCGAGGGCGGCAAGAAGATCACCTACGCCTTTCCCGACACGCTAGTCGGCACCGACTCGCACACCACGATGGTGAACGGCCTTTCGGTGCTCGGTTGGGGCGTCGGCGGCATCGAGGCCGAGGCCGCAATGCTCGGTCAGCCGATCTCCATGTTGATCCCCGAGGTGATCGGCTTCCGCCTCGACGGCAAGTTGCCTGAAGGCACGACGGCGACCGATCTCGTGCTCACAGTCACGCAGATGCTGCGCAAGAAGGGGGTGGTCGGCAAGTTCGTGGAGTTCTACGGACCCGGCCTTTCGAACCTCACGGTCGAAGACCGCGCGACGATCGGCAACATGGCGCCGGAATATGGCGCGACCTGCGGCCTCTTCCCGATCGAGCGCGACACCATCAAATATCTCTCGGCCACCGGCCGCGACCCGGATCGCGTCGCGCTGGTCGAAGCCTATGCCAAGGCGCAGGGCATGTGGCGCGACGACAACTCGCCCGAGCCGGTCTTCAGCGACACGCTTGAGCTGAACCTTGCCGCGGTCGTCCCCTCGCTTGCCGGGCCGAAGCGCCCGCAGGATCGCGTTGCACTCACAGACGCGGCGCGGCAGTTCGAGCAGGCGTTGGCCGAGATTCGTCCCGGCGGAGGCGCGAAGCGCACCAAGGTCGAAGGCGCCGACTACGAGATCGCCGACGGGCACGTCGTGATCGCCGCGATCACGTCCTGCACCAACACGTCGAACCCGAGCGTGCTGATTGGCGCGGGACTCCTCGCCAAGAAGGCGCATGAGAAGGGGCTGAAACCGAAGCCCTGGGTGAAGACCTCGCTCGCGCCCGGTTCGCAGGTGGTGACAGAGTATCTCGCCAAGTCGCATCTGCAGGAGCATCTCGACGCGCTCGGCTTCAACCTCGTCGGCTACGGCTGCACCACCTGCATCGGCAATTCGGGGCCGCTGCCGGAGCCGATCTCCGAGGCGATCAACAAGAACGACATCGTCGCCTGCTCGGTGCTTTCCGGGAACCGCAACTTCGAAGGCCGCGTCAATCCGGACGTGCGTGCCAACTATCTTGCCTCGCCGCCCCTCGTCGTCGCCTATGCGCTTGCTGGCTCGCTCACGGTGGACATCACGAAGGAGCCTCTCGGCGAGGACAAGGACGGCAACCCGGTCTACCTGAAGGATCTGTGGCCGACCTCGGCGGAGATCGCCGAGCTGATCCGCAAGGTGATCTCGCAGGAGATGTTCCGCGCCCGTTACGGCGACGTCTTCCGCGGCGACGAGCACTGGCGGAAGATCAAGGTCGAGGGGGGCCTAACCTACAAGTGGGTCGACGGCTCGACCTATGTGCAGAACCCACCCTACTTCACCGACATGAAGCCGACGCCGGAGCCGCTGACCGACATCGTCAACGCACGCATCCTCGGCCTCTTCGGCGATTCCATCACGACCGACCACATCTCGCCCGCCGGCTCCATCAAGCGCGACGGACCGGCCGGCGACTACTTGCTGTCGCATCAGGTGAGGCCGGCGGAATTCAACTCCTACGGCTCGCGGCGCGGCAACCACGAAGTGATGATGCGCGGCACCTTCGCCAACATCCGCATCAAGAATCAGATGGTGCGCGGCGTCGAAGGCGGCGTCACCGTGCATCACCCCTCCGGCGAGCGGCTGCCGATCTATGACGCCGCGATGCGCTATCAGCAGGAAAACGTCCCGCTCGTCATCTTCGCCGGCAAGGAATACGGCACCGGCTCGTCACGCGACTGGGCGGCGAAGGGCACGCGGCTCCTCGGCGTGCGTGCGGTGATCGCGCAGAGCTTCGAGCGCATCCACCGGTCGAACCTCGTCGGCATGGGCGTTCTGCCGCTGGTCTTTGAAGAGGGGACGAGCTGGGAGAGCCTCTGGCTGAAGGGTGACGAGACGGTCACCATCCGCGGCATCGCCGACCTGAAGCCGCGGCAGACCGCAGCGGTAGAGATCACGCGCGCGGACGGCAGCAACGTGAACGTGCCGGTGCTGGTGCGGATCGATACGCTCGACGAGCTTGATTATTTCAAGAACGGCGGCATCCTTCACTATGTCCTGCGAAACTTGGTGAAGCAGGCCGCCTGAGGGGATCGGGGAGGCGCACCGAACGAGAGGGCCGATCGGCCGGAAGCCGCCGGCTTCAAATACGTGTGTGTCAATCCATTGTGACTGGCCCGTGACGAGTCCCGGGTCGTAGCTGGAAGGTATGAGACATCTCTCCACGCTTCTCGCCGTCCTCGGCGCCTGCGCGGTTGCCACCGCAGCCGCGGCGCAGACGTCGGATGCTTCGAAGCAACCGAAGGCGATCGTCGAGCTCTTTACCAGCCAGGGCTGCTCGTCTTGCGTCGCCGCCGATGCCTACTTCGCCGATCTCGTCAAACGCGACGACGTCGTCGCGCTTTCGCTCCACGTCGACTATTGGGACTATCTCGGCTGGCACGACACGCTCGGCGATCCGGCGCACACCGAAAGGCAGCGCGACTACGCGGCGGTGCACGGCAGCCGCCGCATCTACACCCCGCAGATCGTCGTCAACGGCACGGAGGACTTCGTCGGCAGCGACCGCAGTGCGGTCGACGCGGCGATTGCGCGCTCTACCCTCGCCGTTCCCGTCACGATGCGCCGCGGCGACGGCACGGTCGAGATCGAGGTGGCGGCACGGCCCGAGCCGCACAACGTCTCGGCGACAATCCGACTCGTCCTCATGACGTCGGAAGCGGAAGTAGCGATCGCGCGCGGCGAAAACGCCGGCGCAACGATCGACTATTACAACGTCGTACGCGCCATGCGCCCGGTCGGCATGTGGGACGGCGAAGCGGTCAAGATCACGCTGCCGGCACATGAGATCATGCCGGGCGGAATTGACGGTTGCGCCATCATCGTGCAGGAAGATCAGCCGAACGGGCCGGGTGCCATCATCGGCGCCGCCTGGCTCGGCGACTGGCACTAGCCGTCTGCGGCCGCCGCGGCTACGAGCTCCTCGACATCAGGCAATATTCCGCCGACGATTTTCGCAACGCCCTCGGCCGTCGGATGCATCCCGTCGGCCTGGTTCAGCGCGGGGTCTGCCGCCACGCCGGCAAGGAAGAAGGGGTAGAGCGCGACGCCATATTCAGTAGCAAGCTCTGGGTAGATGGCGTCGAATTCTTTGTCGTAGGCGTCGCCGAGATTGCGCGGCGCAAGCATGCCGGCGAGAAGCACCGCCTGCCCGCGCGCTTTCAGCTTCGCCACGATCTCCGAGAGCGCCTTCTTGGTGAGCAGCGGATCGATGCCGCGCAACGCGTCGTTGGCGCCAAGCTCCACGATGACGATGTCGGCGTCGGCGGGCACCGACCAGTCGAACCTTGCAAGACCGTCCGCAGCCGTGTCGCCGGAGACGCCGGCGTTCGCGACCGTCACGTCGCGACCCTCTGCCTTGAGCGCTGCCTCAAGCTGCTCGGGGAAGGCTTCGCCCGGCAGGAGACCGAGGCCGGCGGAGAGGCTGTCGCCGAGCACCACGATTCCGACCGTCTTTGCGGCGGCCGGAAGCGTCGTCGCAAGGAGGAGCGCCGCGGCGAGAGCGACGAGCCGGGCTATCTGCGGCGTTTTGGACTTCTTCACCTGCTACCCATATGCCGAATCCCCGCGTCTGATATAGGCGATCGGAAGTGAACGAACCCGTCATTCTGCTCGACAATGTCGACCTGACGCTCGGCACCGGCCCGGCGCGGGTGCATGTTCTGCGCGGCGTTGATTTCTTCGTCGGCCGCGGCGAGAGCCTCGGCCTCGTCGGCCCGTCGGGGTCGGGCAAGTCGACGCTCCTGATGGTGATCGCGGGGCTGGAACGGATCGACAGCGGTCGCGTGGTCGTTGCGGGCCAAGACTATGCCGAGCTCGACGAAGACCGCCTCGCGCGCTTCCGAGGGCGGGCGATCGGTTTCGTCTTCCAGGCCTTCCATCTGATGCAAACGATGACCGCGCTCGAAAACGTGGCGGTGCCGATGGAGCTTGCCGGCCGCGACGACGCTTTTGACCGCGCCCGCGTGGTGCTCGACCAGGTCGGCCTCGGCGAACGGCTCGCGCACTATCCGGCGCAGCTTTCCGGCGGCGAACAGCAGCGCGTCGCGATCGCCCGCGCGCTTGCCATCGAGCCGGCGATTCTGATCGCCGACGAGCCGACCGGGAATCTCGACGCGGCGACCGGCGCGGAGATCGCCGACCTTCTCTTCTCCGCCGTTGCCGAGCGCGACACGACGCTGGTGCTCGTCACTCACGACGCCGGACTCGCGGCGCGCTGCGATCGCACGGTCAAGATCGCGGCGGGTCAAATTGATGCCGGTGCGGTACCGCTCCGCAAGGCCGCGACCCGCTCATGAAGGTCGCGGACGCCGCGATCGCTCTTCGCCTCGCGCTCCGCGAGCTGCGCGGCGGGCTTTCCGGCTTCTACGTTTTCGTTGCCTGCATCGCGCTCGGTGTCGCCGCGATCGCCGGCGTGAACTCCGTCTCGCGCGCCCTGACCGAAGGCATCTCGTCGGAGGGGCGCGTCATCCTCGGCGGCGACATCGCCTTCTCCTTCGTGCAGCGCGAGGCGTCGCCCGAGGAGCTTCATTTCTTCCAGTCGAAGGGCCAGGTGGGCATCGTCGCCTCGCTGCGTGCGATGGTGCGAAGCGCCGACGAGAGCAGCACGTCGCTGGTCGAGCTTCGGGCCGTCGACCCCACTTATCCGCACGGCGGAACGCTGCGTCTCGAAGATGGCTCGAGCGATGGCCAGAGCCTTATGGCGCGGCAGGACGGTATTTACGGGGCGCTGGTCGCGCCTGAGCTTCTGGACCGGCTCCAAGCCAAGAACGGCGACCGCATTCTCCTCGGCACCGAGACACTTCAAATCCGCGGCGTGATCCGCTCCGAGCCCGACCGGCTGTCGAGCGGTCTCGGCTTCGGGCCGCGGCTCATCACCTCGATCGACGCGCTCAGAGCCTCCGGTCTTGTGCGCCCCGGCAGCCTCGTCACCTGGACCTATCGCCTGCGCCTGCCCGATGGCGCGAACGAGCTCTCCGAAATCGAAGCGCTGCGGACGGAGGCCGATACGCTCTTTCCCACCGCCGGCTGGAACGTCCGCTCCCGCGACGACGCGGCACCGAGCCTGAAGCGCAGCATCGAACGCTTCTCGCAGTTCTTGACGCTGGTTGGGCTGACGGCGCTTGTCGTCGGCGGCGTTGGCGTTGCCAATGCCGTGTCGAGCTTCGTCGACTTGAAGCGTCCGGCGATCGCGACGTTGAAGTGCCTTGGCGCGCGTAACGGCGTGGTCTTCCAGATCTATCTGATCCAAATCCTTATCCTCGCGTGCCTCGGGATCGTGCTCGGCCTCGTCGTCGGCGCGGCGCTGCCCTTCGTCGCCAAGGCTGCGCTGGCCGATCTGGTGCCGGTTTCCGCCGTCAGAATCTATCCGGTGGAGCTCGCCTTTGCCGTCGTCTACGGGCTTCTGGTCACTCTCGGCTTTGCCCTTGGGCCGCTAGGCCGCGCGCGCCAATTGCCGGCGTCGAGCCTCTTTGCCGACCGCGCCGTGCATTCGCCGCAGCAGCCGCCGATCGGCTATCGCCTTGCACAAGCCGCGGCCCTTGTCGCGCTTGCCGCGCTCGCAATACATCTCGCCGGCGACCGCAAGCTTTCGCTCTTCTATGTGGGCTCCGTGATCGGCGCCTTCATTGTGTTGCGGCTTGTGGCGATCGCAATCATGGCCGCCGCGCGCCGCCTCGGCACGGTGCCGGGAACCGCGCTGCGCTTAGCCGTGCGCAACGTGCACCGGCCGGGCGCGCTGACCCCGAGCGTAGTTCTCTCGCTCGGTCTCGGGCTGACGCTTCTGGTCAGCCTCGCGCTGATCGACAGCAACCTCCGCGGTCAGCTTTCCGGCGCGATCACCGAGAAGGCGCCAGCGTTCTTTTTCATCGACATCCAAGAAGACGAGCGCAACGACTTCGTGCACCTGATCGGACAGACCGTTCCCGGCGGCATCGTCGAGACGGTGCCGATGCTGCGCGGCCGCATCGCCGAAGTGAACGGGACGCCCGCCGCCGCGCTCATTGGCACGGAACACTCGAGCTGGGCGCTCCGTGGCGACCGCGGCCTCACCTATTCCGATACCTTGCCGCCGAATTCCAAGCTCGCCGCCGGAGAATGGTGGCCGTCGAACTACGAGGGCGAGCCGCTGGTCTCGCTTGAAAAGGAAATCGCGGACGATCTCGGCCTCAAGCTCGGCGACACGATCACCGTGAACGTGCTCGGCCGCAACGTGACGGCGCGGATCGCGAATATTCGCGAGCTCGAATGGGAATCGCTCTCCATCAATTTCGTGATGGTATTCTCGCCGAACACGCTGCGCGATGCGCCGCACACCGATCTCGCGACGCTGCGCCTCCCGCCGGGCAGTGGGCGCGACGCGGAGCGCGCGGTGCTTTCGGCGGTCACCAAAGCCTTTCCCGGCGTGACGTCGATCAGCGTCCGCGACGCGATCGACTCCATCAACGCGGTCGTCGGCGACCTGGCGCTCGCCATCCGCGTGGCCGCTTCGCTGGCGCTCGTCGTCTCGATGCTGGTGCTCGGCGGAGCGCTCGCCGCCGGCCATCGCCAACGTCGCCAGGACGCTGTGATCCTGAAGACTCTCGGGGCGACGCGGCCTGTGCTCCTTTCGGCCTTCTCGCTCGAATACGGGCTGCTCGGTCTGGCGACTGCACTTTTTGCGCTCGCCGCAGGAACTGCGGCCGCCTGGTACGTCGTGACCCGCGTCATGGAGATGGAATTCACCATCTATCCGAGCGTCGCGGCTACGGCTGCCGCGACCGCCCTTGCCGTTACCCTCGGCCTCGGCCTCGCCGGCACCTGGAGGATCCTGTCGGTGAAACCGGCTACCCTCCTGAAAAACCTCTGAATCCGAGCATTAAAATGCTGTTAGACCGGCGGTTTTCCGACGCCGAGGCTTGTGTGACGGACGCCATGTCGCCATATTCCGCCCGAGCGCCCCGGTGGACTGGGGCAACGCCTTACGGAGGATATCCAATGGCAGAATTCGATCGGCGGTATCAGACTGCCGTTCGTGCCGGAGCCGGCGCACGGGTCGACACGATCGACCAGGGCCTGCGCGCCTTCATGCTCGGCATCTACAACAACATGGCGATGGGCCTGGCGCTGACCGGCATCGTCGCCTACGGCGCGTTCACGATGGCGGTTGGCCAGAACGGTACGCTGACGAGCTTCGGCACCGCCATCTACACGAGCCCGCTGCGCTGGGTGATCATGCTTGCGCCGCTCGCCTTCGTGTTCGGCCTGTCGGCGACGGTGAACCGCATGCAGCCGGCGACGGCGCGGCTCGTCTTCCTCGCCTTCGCGGCGGTGATGGGCCTCTCGATGTCGTCGATCTTCCTGGTCTTCACCCACCAGAGCATCGCGCAGACCTTCTTCGTGACGGCCGCCTCGTTCGGTGCGTTGAGCCTTTGGGGCTACACGACGAAGCGCGACATCTCCGGCTGGGGATCGTTCCTGTTCATGGGCGTCATCGGCCTGGTGATCGCCATGCTGGTGAACATCTTCCTCCACTCGGCAGCGATCCAGTTCGCGATTTCGGCGATCGGCGTCGTCATCTTCGCCGGCTTGACCGCCTACGACACACAGCGGCTGAAGAACACCTACGACGTCGTTGCCGGCGACCAAGTCGCGGCGGGCCGCGCGTCCATCATCGGCGCACTGCAGCTCTACCTCGACTTCATCAACCTCTTCATGTTCCTGCTGCAGTTCATGGGCAACCGGAACTGATCGCAGCCGACCGGCAAGTTTCGAGCGCGGCGCTTCGGCGCCGCGCTTTTTCTTATCCGGGGAAGGCCACGCCGCCCGACCGCTGGTAGCTCCTCAGCCGCCATCCGCGACGAAGCCCGCGGCCGCGATGCCTGCGACCGCCGCCGCCTCGTCGTTGTCCGAGCGATCGCCGGAAATGCCCACGGCTCCGATGACGGCTCCGCCTGCGTCTTTGATCAGAACGCCGCCCGCGACCGGCACGAGCGCGCCGCCGACGGCATGCGCCGCTCCGGCGAAAAAGTGGGGGCGCTCGACGGCCATCTTTTCCAACATGCGCGAGCCGACATTGAAGGCAAGCGCGCCGTGCGCCTTGGCGTAGGCTACCTCGAACCGCCGGAGGCTGGTGCCGTCCTCGCTCGCCACCGCGATGACCGCACTGCGAGCGTCAAGCACGACGATTGAAAGCGGCTTGAATCCGACGCTCCGCGCGTGAGCGAGGCCTTCTTTCACGATGACCTGTGCGGTTTCCAGTGTGAGGGACATGGCGAACTCCCGGCGGGAATGATCGAGACGGACGACCTCATCGCCCGGCGGCAATGCTCTCCAGGTCGGAGCCTAGGCTCCAACCACCGACAGCTTCGGCTTGTCGAGGATCCTGAGCATGCCGGCGAGCTCGTGGCCGCGCTTAAGGATCAACCCGCTGGCGGCGACGATGCGGTAGGCGCCCTGCTTGCGCGCCAGCGCCGGAACCTTCTCGACCCGATACATCGGCATCTCGCTGGCGCGCCTGAATATCGAGAACACGGCACGATCCGCGAGGTGGTCGATCGCATAATCGCGCCACTCGCCTTCGGCGACCCTGCGCCCGTAGACCCGGAGGATGGCGTCGAGTTCGCTTCTGTTGAAGGACACCCCTAGAGAGGCGGACGGACGGACGTTCGTGGCGATCCGCCGTCCATCGAAAGACCAGTCTTCACTCTCGCTCAATCGCGCCTCCCTTCGCGTCGCGGAAAGCATAGCGCGAAAGCGACCCGCCGCGACAACAATTCATTGACCGCTGCGAATCCGCGGAATTCCTACTTCTCTGGGCAATTCCACAATGATGCCCCGATTCAGCCTTTCGCGCGCCATGCTACCTGCCGATCTTCTGAGCGTTGCCTCAGGCCCGGCAACGGAAGGCGGCGGAAATCCAGCCCCCAGCCCCCAAAGCCTTCCGGCCGGGGAAGTAGTATGGTTCAATCCCCCAGAGGTACAGTTCCCTGGGCCGGCCCGTTGGGCCGGCCTTTTTCTTTGCGCGAAGGCGCTTGCTGACGGCGCGGCCGCTCTTTGGCGTTCCGGCCTTCAAGGCGCAGCGCGAGTGTCTAGTATTCCCTCGTCGGAGCGTGATTCGAGGGGGGCGAGATGCCGCGTCTGTTCACCGCATTGGAAATCCCCTCCCCGATAGGCTTCCAGCTCTCGCTGCTTCGCGGCGGCCTTCCCGGGGCGCGTTGGATCGACCCGGAGAACTACCACATTACCCTGCGGTTCATCGGCGACATCGACCAGCGGACGGCCGACGAGGTCGAGCGCGCGTTGATGCGGGTCGATAGGCCCGGGTTCGAGCTGGCACTTTCCGGGCTCGATGCATTGGGAGGCCGGAAGCCGCATTCGATCGTGGCCTGCGCCAAGAGCACGCCGGCGTTGAAGGAATTGCAGGCCGAGCACGAGCGCATCATCCAGCGGATCGGGCTTGAGGCGGAGCGCCGAAAATTCCGACCGCATGTGACGCTGGCGCGAATCAGGGGCGCAGGCGAAGCCGACGCCGCGAGCTATCTCGCGCTCCGGGGCGACTTTCGCACGACGCCCTTCCCGGTCGGCCGCTTTGTGCTTCTCTCGTCCCGTGCCTCCAAGGGCGGCGGTCCCTACATCATGGAAGAGGCGTATCCGCTCGCAGCGTAAGGTGCGGGATTACGCGAACAGCCCATGCACATACCAGAGCGGGCCCGCCGTCTCGCGCCCGTAAAGCCCTTCGCGGAAGAGCCAGTAGCGGCGGCCGCTCCGATCCTCCACGCGGAAGTAATCGCGCGTCAGGCGCTCGCGGTCTTCCGCCCGCCACCATTCCGGCGCGATGCGCTCCGGTCCTTCGGCGCGGAGCACTTCGTGCACAACGCGCCGCCAACGGAAGCGAAGCGGCGGACCGTCCGGCACCCCGGCCAGCACCTCAACGGGTTCGGGCTGCTGGAAGAGCCTGAGCGGCCGGTCGGGCGGCGTCTCGACATTCTCATCCGGCGGGACCCAGGCTGGCGCCGAGCTGACGACCGCAGAGGCCGCGGCAAGCGGCCGGGCCAAGACGGCGCGCTCGGGGATATGCGTGTCGAGCGGCTCGAAGCGGGTGATGCGGGCGGGCCCGAGACGCGCGCCGAGCCGATTGTAGAGATGCGCCAAACCGGCGCTCTCGCTCTCCGCGCCGGATAGATCGATCTGCGCCGCGTCGAGCGGCTCGGCCCGAAGCACCGCGAGGCGCACCATGTCGAAGCCGAAGCCTGCGTCCCAGTCGGAGCCCAAGGCCGCGAGCCGCTCGGAGAAAAGCGCCGCCACGTCTTCCGCCCCGCGCACCGGCGCCGCCGTGCCGACCGAAGCGCGGGAAACCTCGCCGTCGGTACGGAAGAAGACGACTTCGATGAGGCGCGCGCCGAGCCCCTGCCTCTCGAGCGCCGGCGAAAGCGTCTTGGCGAGCGAGGCCACCGTCTTAAGCAGCGTGGCCTCGTCGACGACCGGCTCGGCAAAGCGCCGCTCAGCCGAAAGCCGCGGCGCCGGGCGGCGTGGCGACAGTACCTCGTCCAAATGGCCGAGCGCCTGGTCGAGGCGGGTGACGAGACTCATGCCGAAGCGGGCGGCGAGCGGTGCGCGCGGCTTGCCGATCAACTGCCCGATCCGCTTAAGCCCGAGCCGGTCGAGGAGCGCCTCCGTTTCCACGCCGATCCTGAGCGCCGCCACCGATAGATCAGCGATCGCCTCCGCCTCTCCACCCGCCGGGACACGTCCGCCCGCGCCGTAGCGGGCGAGCGCCGAGGCTGCGCCTGCGGTGGAAGAAACGGCGCCCCTTGCCGCAAATCCCTGACGCGCGAGACGCTGGAGGCAATCGGCAAGAAGCACCGCTTCCCCGTCTTCGTTTTCCGGCGTGCCGCCCCTGGCGAAGAGATGCGCGCAGCCGGAAATATCGAGGAAAAGGCCGTTCGGCGGATCCAGCGCAACAAGCGGCGTATAGCGGTCCGCCCAGTCGGCAAGTTTGTCGAGCAGCGCGCGGTCAGCCGCCTCGTCAGCCTCTACCACGAAAAGGTCGGGGAGCGCGCCCTTCGCATCGGCAAGGCTTGTACCGAGGTGGATGCCGCACCGCTCGGCCACCGTGTCGACGGCGACGACGCGGAGCGCGTTTTTGATCTTCGCCACCACGGCGAGCGGACGCCCCTCAGGAGGCGCGTCGGACAAGATGCGGCGCTGACGGATGAGCCGGTCGGTCCGGAGGCGGGGCAGGAAGAGACTCAGGATACGCACGGACGCTCCCCTCCCCGCTTTCGGCTCCGCGCTCGGTCCCGCTCCCCCGTTCGGCAAAGCTTCGCTCATGGGAATTCCACTCCACCGTGAAGACGCCGGTCGGCCCGAGGCGGTTCTTTTCCAGCGCGAGACGCCAGGCCATGCGGCCGACGCCGGCGGCGAAGCGGCCTATCTCGCCTGCCGGCGCCGGCGACACGGCGAAGCGAAGCTCCGCCGCGCTGGGTTCGGCGCGTTCGTCACCGAGGCGCAGGAGAAAACCGGTGACGCCCTTCGCACGCGCACGGAGTGCGCAGCGGCGGGTGGCCGAAAGGTCGAGCGAGGCCTGGCGAAGCTCGCAGACCGCGACGCTTAAGCCGCGGCAGGAAAGCGCCGCCTCGAAAGCCCAGAGCGCCTCCGTCTCGGTGCGCACGGCGACATCCACGATCGAGCCCGGATCGATACCGAGCGCCGCGAGCCCCGGCGCATAGAGTCCACCCGTCTCGCGCCGCGCATCAGCCTCGCTGATCCAGAGTGTCGAAGCGCCGACTCCGGAGGCGGCAAGGCGGGCGACGAGCGCCGTGACGAAGCCGCCGGCAGCACCTCCATCGCGACTCTCGCGCGCTCGGATTTCTAAGAGCGCGGCAAGCGGCAGTCCGCCGCCGAGCGCAGAGTTGAGCGAAGGAAGACCGAGAGGAAGCCGCGTCCTTCGCGCCTGCGCCTTGAGGTCTGCAGCGGCGCGCACGACGAGGCCGCCGGCAGACTCAGTCCCCGCCGGGTCGAGCGCCAGCCGGTCGTCCTCGGCGAAGCGACCTTCGATTTCGGCGATATCCCGGCGCAGGCGGCAAAGCTTCGCCTGCGCCGCGGCGTTGCTGGCCATGGCGTTCTCGGATACGATATCGTTCTACATTTGTTCTCAACATGTCACAAGCGGAGGAAGAGTCAAGACGGATCGGGAAGAGCGCCCGTGCAGCGAAATCAGGACTGCGACGCCGCAACCAACCGCTTGAGCTTATCGAGCCGCGCGTCCACGTCTTCGCGGTAGCTGATCGTGCCCGCGAATTTTCCCTCCGCGTCCATAAGGATCACCGATGCGGAGTGGTCCATGCTGTAATCGCCGTCCTTGCCGGGGACCTTGCGATAGAAGGTGTGGAAGGCCTTCGCCGCTTCATCGATCGTCTCCGCCGTGCCGGTCAGGCCGACGATGCGCGGATCGAAGGCGCTGAGATATTCCTTCAAAAGCGTGGGCGTGTCGCGGGCCGGATCGATGGTCACGAATACCATCCTTAGCTTTGTCGGCGTCCGGTCCGAGCTTTCGCAAGACCTCCGACATCTCGAAGAGCGTCGCCGGGCAGACGTCGGGACAATGCGTGTAGCCGAAGAAGATCGCGTAGGGCTTGCCGTCGAGATCGGCGTTCGAGAACGCCTTTCCGCTCTGATCGATCAGTGCGAACGACCCGCCGATCGAGGGGACGAAGGGGCCGACCTCGTATGCGACCTTGGCAGTCCCCGCCTTCTCGAAAGTGAGCGTGCCGGAAAAGCTCTCGCCCTCGTTCAATTGCCGGTCGAGATCGCGGAAAAGCAGCCGGTAGGAGCCGGGCCGAAGCTGAAGCATGCCGCCGGAGGGAACTTCGATCCCGTCTTCCAGCATGCGCACGTCGGTCATGCCGGCAACATCCACCGCCTCTTGGATTTCGACGCGCGCGGCAACCTCTGCCGTCGCAGAGACGAGGCGATCGCTATCGCTTCCGCCGTTCTCGATCCGCATGTAGCCGGCCGCGCTCTTTGCGTCGGCCTCGGTTGCGAGCGTGAACGGCTCCGCGATTCGAAGCGAGCCAACCCGAAACGCCGATTCCGCATTTCCGGGCTGCCGCCGCTCGAAGGTCAGATAGGCAGCGGCGCCCACGAGAAGCGCGGCAACGAGGGCCGCCGGCAAAAGCCGGCGGCCCAGGCGATGCATCGTCATTGCCCCATCGAGTCCATCGAGTCCATTGAGCCCATCGCCTCACTGCCTTCGGTCGCGCCGATCGGACCGATGAAGTAGACGACGTCGACCGTCCCGGCCTTCTCGAACGTGAGCGTGCCGCTGAACTTCTCGCCTTCCTTCAGCGGCTTCTTCAGGTCCATCAACATCACATGATAGGCGCTCGGATCGAACTTGATCGAGCCGCCGGCTGGGATTTCCACGCCGTTGTCGAGCGGCCGCATCTTCATGATCCCGTCGACGACGGCCATCTCGTGGAGCTCCGAGCGCCCGGCGATCTCCGCCGTGGCCGAGAGCAGGCGGTCGGGCTCGGTGCCATCGTTCTTGATGGTGAAATACCCGCCGCCAACCTGCGCGCCGGGCGGCGTTGCGCGCGCCCACGGATGGATGATGGTGAGCGAGCCGAGCTTGAATTCGTGGGCGGGCGCCTGCCCGGCGGCGAGCGCAAGGCCGAGCGCAAAGAGGCCCGGAAGAAGCCTGACCGAGATCAGGCGCGAAAGAGAGAGATCGAATTTCATTTTCACACTCCAGCTGCTCTGCACGGAAAGATGCGTGCGAGCGACGTGTCTGATGACCAATGGCGTTTCGTCCGTCGCTACGGACGTCATCAGACGAAGCGCGGCGGACCGCGCGGCTGGATCGACGAGCGATAGAGGCCGGGACGCGACGGCGATTCCCGCAGCCGCCAGACGACGACCGCCGACGGCCTGAACGCGAGAAGTACCGGGACGCGCTCCGGCAGCGGCGCGGCCGCGGCAAAATGGCATCCGAATGCGCAACAGTTCCCGCACGAGCGGTCGTCGCCGGGTGTCCCGTCGCCGCCGTCAAAGCCGAGGGCCGTGTGGCAGAGCGGATTTCCGAAGGCGTCGAGCTGAGCCGGCGAAGCGTGCGCCCCCGCCGTCAGCGCGGTCAGGTAAGTGTGCAGGAAAATGAGTAGCGCCGCGGCGACAGCCGCCCGCAGCGAGACCGGTCTTTTGGGCCGCTTGGCCATAGTGCCTCGGCGCCGCCCCCTTCCCGCGCGCGCTCCGCAAGAAGCGGAGCGATTTGCCATTTCACGGTCGGCCGCGTCATATTGCGCGCGCCGCGCGGCCTTTCCAGGTGGCAAATCGTCCGATGGCCTCAAGAACCGACCGTATCGTCGCCGTCACCGTCTACGCGGCGGTCGCACTGTCGCTTGCCGTCGGCGCCGCGATCAGCTTCTGGAAGGAGGACGTCGACCGCTGGCTCGCCAACAACGTCACCGGTATCGGCGGCCCTTTCGAGCTCGTCACGCAGGAGAACAAGCCGTTCACCCGCGCTGACCTTCTCGGCCATCCGCACGTTCTTTATTTCGGCTTCACGCTCTGCCCGGACCTCTGTCCAACGACGCTGTTCCTGCTGGCGAGCGTCGTCGAAAGCCTCGGCGACGAAGCGGCACCGCTGAAAGTGGTGTTCGTCACCGTCGATCCGGAGCGCGACACGGCCGCGGTGATGAAGGACTACGTCTCCGCCTTCGACGCAAACTTCATCGGGCTCACCGGCTCGCCGGAGGCCGTCGCCGCGGCGGCCAAAGCCTACCGCATCTACTATCGCAAGATCGACCTCGGCAACGGCGACTACACGATCGACCACACGGCGTCCGCCATGCTCTTCAACGCCGACGGAACCTACGCCGACTCGATCGCCTATAACGAGACAAAGGCGAGCGCGCAGGCGAAGATCGCCCGACTGCTTCAAGCGAACGTCGCGGCAAGATAGAATCTGCGCCGCGACGACATCGATCTAGGGGCGTGAACTCCTGAAAGCGCCTGGACTTGCAATATCTGCTTAACTCTCAAATGTGGAAATCCATGTCGCCTGATCACGTCCGGGATGCGCCTGGAAAGGCACCGGCGACAGCATCCGACCGACAGCGCAGGTCGACCCATGCCCTATCCAACATCCGCACGTCGTCCTAGGGGGGTTAGCAAACTCGGGTTTGAAGGGGTATGAGCTGCCAGCAGCAATTTCGAATCAGAGGAGATCTATTTTGGCCAAGGCGCGAACCACGAAGTCCCCGACAGGAAAGATGCCGGGAAAACCTCAGGCCCAAGCCGTTCGTCCGGTCAAAGGCGCTCTCACAAAATCGGCGCTTGTCGACCTTGTTGCAACTGAGAACGACATTCCACGCGGCACAGCCAAGGGCGTACTCGCCTCTCTTGAAAATGCCCTGTTGGGATCAGTTCATCCCCGTGGTGCTGGCGAATTTACCTGGCCGGGACTGTTGAAGGTGACCCTCCGGAAAGTGCCCGCTCGAAAGGCAGGGACGCTGGTCCGCAATCCCTCCACGGGTGAAATGACGCCGGGAGCCGCTAAGCCGGCTAGCGTGCGGGTCAAGATACGGGCTTTGTCAAAGCTGAAATCAGCAGCCTTATCTTGATGGCCTCAGGTCTGCCTTTGGGTCAAAAAGGCGAAGTCGGCAGCCGTCACCATCAAGTCCGATAAGGTCCGAACTCGGACATGGTCGACGACCACATCGACTTCTGAAAGGCGCCAACTCCGGACATCAGATACTGAGCCTGCCATATCGACGAAGCTTGGCAGCAGCCGCACCGTTGCGCGTTGGGTCAGACCGCGAGCGAAAACCTCGCTGCCAGCTTCACGAGATCGACTTGGCGGTTGCAGCCGGTTTTCTCGAAAATCCGCAGCATGTGCGTCTTAACGGTGCTTTTCGCGATACCGAGGTCAGCGCTTATTCCTTCTTGCGTGATTCCGGCGCAAACAAGCTCGAAGATGCGGGTTTCGGCGGGCGTAAGATCGTAGAGAAGCGCAAGCGCATCGGCTGGTAGACGCGGCGCTGCGGCGGCCGGCGCGATGAAGAGCGCGGCTACTGCACGCTGGTCTAGGCGCCGGCGCGTCGCGCCTCGCTCAAGCGGCATGACGTGGACGACGCGCGCTTCGCCGCTAAGCTCCCCGGCGGGGACGCCGATGCCCCGGTGCCCCATCGCGGCCTCATCGCTCATCGCCTGTCTTACCGCGGTCTCCAGCGCCGCCTGCGCCTCCCTGGATTGCAGCGCCAGCGTGCCGCGCCCGGCCGAAATCGCTTGCGTCGCGAGCAAAGCTTGCGCCGCGGCATTGGCGTGGACGATGCCGAGCTTCTCATCGACGAGAAGCACGCCGACCGACAGCGCATCGAGCGTGGCGGAAAACGTCGCCGCCTCGATCGACTTCATATCGAGCATGTTGCTGATCGTCACCGCCCGTCGGAAATGCGGCCCGAGGATGCGCAGCGCTTGAGCCTCGCGCGCGTCGATGAGGCCGGCCGAGACGTGGCGGTTGAAAGCAACGTAGCCGAAGAGCATCGGTTCTCTCGCAACCGCGATGACAGCCGCGTCTTCCAATCCGCGCGGCGCGAGAATGTCGCGATAGTAGCGGTTCGCTTGGCGGCTCTTGTAGGCGGGAAGCTGCGAGCCGATGATGGGCTCGTCGAGAGGGAATTTTTGTATCTGCTCGGGGCCGCCCCATAAGTCGAGGCCCTCCACCCCATAGCCGTCCTGACGTGCAAGCCATTCCACGTCGCAGCCCACGCTCACATTAACTACCTGGGCTCCCTGCCGTAGCGGTGACACCGCGATCACGGCGCTGGCGAATGAGAACGCCCGGTTGATCTCCAGAAGGGTTTGTTCCCACAGCCCCGGGTCGATGGCGCAGTCGTAAATGGAACCGATGAGCTCCGAGAGACGCTCCGCCGGCACGGCGGCCTTCGGTTTGCGCGCATCAGCCGGCCGCAGCCGGCGCGGCTCCGCCAAGTCTTCGACGCGGTCAAAGTCCATCGCAACCGCCCCCGGACTGGCGCTTCAGCTTCATCCATAGAGCGCCGGAGACCCGGCAACAATCGAGTTCTCCAATCGGTGTCCACCAAACGGTTGATTTTTGTCGAATCGGCAATGGCTAGCCTTCACGTCGCGCATGGTCCGCAGGGGAGGAAGACTAATGTTGGGGCATCGGGAGGCGCTCGTCGCTGCATCCATCCTCGCTCTTGTTGCAGTCGGGATGAGTTCCGGAGCATCCAAGAGCCGGGGTGGTCATGAGAATCGGCCGGGCGACGACAGTTCGTCATTCCACAATCCCGGACATGGTGGCTCGTCCGGACACACGTCGTCGTCGGGCGGCTCAAGCGGGGGCTCAAGCGGGTCGTCCGGACACACGTCGTCGTCCGGTGGCTCAAGCGGCGGCTCAAGCGGGTCGTCCGGCCAAGCATCGTCTTCCGGCTCGTCCTCAGGGCACGGCTTCCCCGGGCATGGATCAAGCGGTTTCCCGTGGCACGGCTCCAGCGGCGCGTCAGGCAGCTCCAGCGGCTCCTCAGGCGGCGCGTCATCATCAGGCGGCGCGTCGTCATCGGGCTCATCGGGCGACACCTCGTCGTCGAGCGGCACGTCGGGCCTCGGCGGGTCGTCGTCGGGCGGCGCGTCGTCATCGGGCTCATCGGGCGAAACGACGTCGTCGGGCGGCGCGTCATCCTCGGGGTCATCGGGCACGTCGGGCCAGGTATCTTCTTCGAGCGGCACGTCGGGCCTCGGCGGGTCGTCGTCCGGCGGTCGAGCGGCACGTCGGGCCTCGGCGGGTCATCGTCGGGCGGCGCGTCGTCATCGGGCTCATCGGGCTCATCGGGCGAGACCACGTCGTCGGGCGGCGCGTCATCATCAGGCGGCGCGTCGTCATCGGGCTCATCGGGCGACACCTCGTCGTCGGGGGACACCTCGTCGTCGAGCGGCACGTCGGGCCTCGGCGGGTCATCATCGGGCGGCGCGTCGTCATCGGGCTCATCGGGCTCATCGGGCGAGACCACGTCGTCGGGCGGCGCGTCATCATCAGGCGGCGCGTCGTCATCGGGCTCATCGGGCGACACCTCGTCGTCGGGGGACACCTCGTCGTCGAGCGGCACGTCGGGCCTCGGCGGGTCATCATCGGGCGGCGCGTCGTCATCGGGCTCATCGGGCTCATCGGGCGAGACCACGTCGTCGGGCGGCGCGTCATCATCAGGCGGCGCGGGCGGCTAGTGAGCGCGCTCCCCTCGAAGCTGACGCTCATCGCGGCGGAACCGTCCGCCGTTTTGCCCCCGCCCGCGGAGAGTGCGCGCCCTCACTCCGCCACGTCACCTCTAACAGCGACCGTCGGGCT
This sequence comes from uncultured Alphaproteobacteria bacterium, assembly GCA_963720705.1. Taxonomy (GTDB): domain Bacteria; phylum Pseudomonadota; class Alphaproteobacteria; order Rhizobiales; family Afifellaceae; genus DASWJZ01. The sequence goes on along the minus strand of CAVRGJ010000002.1, from coordinate 391,350 downwards.
CGCGGCGTTCATTGCCGCGCTGCTGCTACTCCGCGACGTGTCGCTGACGCTCCCGCTGAAGGCGATGCTCCTGGTCCTCGTCGTCGCGGCGGCGATGATCGCCATCGACCTCGGTCGCTTCCGCACCGATCTCCGGCCGTCGAGCGGGCTCGCCGCGCGTCCGCAGAACCGACTATCGGCGAACCGCATCGTGCGGAAGCTCTTCGGTTTCGCTGCTACGCTCGGCACGCTCTACGGCGCTTACTCCCTTCTCCCGGAATATGCCGGCGACTTCTACAGTCCGGTCTGGGCGGCGGCCCGTGCGGCGGCGCCGTGGCTAGCAATCGTCGCGCCGCTCTATATCCTCTACGTCGACCTCAGGCAGAGCGAGCCGGAGGATGCCTACGCCCAACTCGGCAGCCTCGTGATCGGCCAGACCGAGGGCGTGGACTGGGGCTGCCTCGCGCAGCATGGCAAGGCCTGGCTGGTAAAGGGCTTCTTCCTGCCACTGATGTTCGTCTATCTGGTCGGCGACCTGAAGGACATCTGGGGCACGGACTTCGCGCAGGCCTTTGGCAGTTTCTCTGCCTCCTACGGATTCTTCAATGGCGCGTTCTTCCTGGTCGATCTCTTCTTCGCCGTGATCGGCTACAGCTTCACCCTGCGGCTGCTCGACACGCAGATCCGATCGGCCGAACCGACGATGACCGGCTGGGTGGTCTGTATCGTCTGCTATCAACCATTCTGGGGTCTCGTCTCGCGCCAGTACCTGAGCTATGAGCAGGATGGCTTCACCTGGGGCGACCTTGTCGGCGGCCATTCGGTTCTCTACGCGGCGTGGGGGACGGCGATCCTCGCCTGCCTCGTCGTCTATTCGCTCTCCACACTGTGCTTCGGGCTGCGGTTCTCCAATCTCACGCATCGCGGCATCATCACCTCGGGACCGTACCGCTACACCAAGCACCCGGCATACATCGCGAAGTGCTTGTCGTTCTGGCTGATCTCCATCCCGTTCCTGTCGAACCAGGGGCTCAAGGCGGCGGTTGCGCAGTCGTTGATGCTCCTCCTCGGGAACGCAATCTACGTCGCGCGGGCTATCACCGAAGAGCGGCATCTCGTTCGCGACCCCGTGTATCGCGAATACCAAGCCTACATCCGCAAGCATGGCATCTTTGCATGCCTGCACCGCCTGGTTCCCCGCGCGAAGCTACAATTCGGCGAGTCGGCCCGATAGCTGCGCCGCGCGCGCGAACGGCCGTCGATCCGTCTGTGAGCAAGCGTTGAAAAGTGTCGCTTCGTTTGTTCCTTGTAAATGACGGCTTCGGGTCAAAAAGCGAAGTCAGCGGCCGTGACCGTCGAGTCCAATAAGGGTCCGAATTCGGACATGGTCGACGACTGCATCGACTTCTGAAAGGCGCACCATCGCACATCAACAACTGACCGAGAAAATCCGTAGATAAGTCTGAATCGCCACGCTTCGGAGGTTCGGTTTGAACATGGCCCCACTGGATGGTGGGGCCGGCGCAAACGGACCTTAGTGGCGCGCGAGCAGCAACCGCGCCGCGAAGGCGCTGAACACGCCGGCGAAGAGCCAGTCGATCGCCCGCATGACCCGCGGCGTCCGCTTCAGGAGCGATGCAAGCCGCGAGGCGAAGATGATCATCGGGATGGTGAAGGGCAGCGCGACGACGACGAGCACCACACCGAGAAAGACGAGCTTCTGCGCCGCGTGCGGGTCGCCCGCGGTGACGAACTGCGGCAGGAAGGTCACCATGAACATAATGATTTTGGGGTTCATGAGGTTCACGCCGAGTCCGGTCAGCCAGGTCCGGTAGAGCGGCTCCGCCGGGCGCGCCTTGTTTGACGCGTCGATGTTGAGCGCCGAACCGTGGCGAATTGTCTGGATTGCAAGCCACAGGAGATAGAGCGCGCCGGCGACCTTCAGGACCGTGAAGGCGGTGACGCTCGCGGCCAAGAGCGCCGACAGGCCGAGCGCGACCAGCGTCGTGTGGATGAGGATTCCAGTCGACGCTCCGAGCATCGCGGCCATGCCAGCGGCGGTTCCCTGCCGGACCGCCTTGCCGAGAAAAAGCGTCATGTCTGGGCCTGGCGTGAAGGTGATCACGAGGACCGCGGCGAGATAAGCGGCGAAGACGGGAAGCGTCGGCAGGAAGCTCATGCGGCAACTCCGCGCGGACCATGCCGTTTCGTGCGATTCCGCGCCACACAATTCTTGGCGTAGGGCGGGAGGCGCCCCATCTGATCACCAGGAAGGCATAGACATGGCGGAAGGCGACATTTCGATCCGGCCTGCGACCGCGGACGATCTGCCGGCCGTACGCGCCCTCCTCGCCGAGACCTGGCACGACACTTACGACGCGCTCATGGGCGCGGACTGGGTCACCGACGTGAGCGGCCGATGGCATTCGATCGAGAACCTCAGCCGCCAGATCGAGACGCCCGGTGCATCCTTTCTCGTGGCTGTCGACCAGGGCAAGGTGATCGGCCACATCCTGGCCGACGCGCGCAAGCCGCCGGTTCTCGTCATCGGGCGCCTTTACGTCCTCCCCCGGCATCAGCGCGGCGGGACCGGCGCGCGGCTCCTCGCCGCGGCCATCGCCGAGCATCCGGAATGCGAGCGCCTGCGGCTCGAGGTGGAAGCCGGGAACGAAAAGGGCATCGCCTTCTACCGCCGCGCCGGCTGCGCGGAGGTCGGGCGCAGCGTCGTTGAGGGGAGCGAGCATCTCGTCATGGAAAAGCAGCTCGCCTCGGCCGATGACGACTAAAAGCGGAGGCTGGCGCTGCCCTCGGCGCTGAAGCGCGAACTCCCGTCGGAAATACTTGACCGGAACTGATCTTGACTGCGCTCCCGCGAAATCGGCGGCGCCCGTGCCGCTATTCCACACGCCTTGCGCAGGCGTTCGCGACGGCGCTACCGTCGCCTGTGTGTGATTCTCGATCGGCTCATGGAGGCCTCGCCATGCTACGTTCTCCCCGATTTCGTGCTTGGCTCATCGCAGTAATAGCGGGGCTCACGGTCAGCATATCGTCCACGGCCTTTGCCGACAGCGGCACAATCCAGCTGACGGTCTACAAAGGAGGCTGGATCATTGGAGGGGCCGGGGGCAGCGGCACACTTTCTTTCAAGGGTAAGAGATACCGGCTTGGGATTGGCGGCATGAGTGTGGGCTTCACGTTCGGCGGTTCGAAAGCGACACTATCGGGACGGGTGAGCCACATCCGTCGGCCTTCCGATGTCGAGGGCGTGTACGGGGCCGCCGGCGCCGGAGCTGCGGTCGGGGGTGGAGCCGGCACGATTGTCCTCACCAATGAGAAGGGTGCAGTTCTCGAACTGCAAGGTCGCCAGGTCGGGTTGATGGTGAATGCCGACTTCAGCGGCCTGGCCATATCGCTGAAGTGAGCCCGCTTCCGGCGAGGATCGCGCTTTCCAAAATTGGCCTCTCCGTTGTTCCGCCTGCTTCGAGACTCCGTTCCGCCCTCCTCCTGAGATGCGACCCGGACTTCTTGATCCGGGGAGCCTCGAAGCGACGGAATGGAACACCTCAGCACGAGGATGCTGGATGCCTTCCACGGGCCTCGGCGCGGCGCGCGGCTTGGCCGAAGGGCGTCCGCATCCTATAAGCCCGGCCGGAACTCTCCTGCCAATCGGCCTGGGACACCTATGGCGCGTGACATCAAGAAGGTCGTGCTCGCTTATTCGGGCGGGCTCGACACCTCGATCATCCTGAAGTGGCTGCAGACCACTTACGGCGCCGAGGTGGTGACGTTCACCGCCGATCTCGGCCAGGGCGAGGAATTGGAGCCGGCGCGCAAGAAGGCCGAGAGGCTCGGCATCAAGGAGATCCACATCGAGGATCTGCGCGAGGAATTCGTGCGCGACTTCGTCTTCCCGATGTTCCGCATGAACGCGCTCTACGAGGGCGTCTACCTGCTCGGCACCTCGATCGCCCGCCCGCTGATCGCCAAGCGGCTGGTCGAGATCGCGCACGCGTCGGGCGCCGACGCGATCGCGCATGGCGCGACCGGCAAGGGCAACGACCAGGTGAGATTCGAGCTCACCGCCTACGCGCTCGATCCGAACATCAAGGTGATCGCGCCGTGGCGGGAATGGGAGTTCAAGTCGCGCACCGACCTGATCGAATTTGCCGAGAAGAACCAGATCCTCGTGACCAAGGACAAGCGCGGCGAGGCGCCCTTCTCCATCGACGCCAATCTCCTGCATTCTTCCTCCGAAGGGAAAGTGCTGGAGGACCCGAACGTCGAGCCGCCGCCCTATGTCTTCCAGCGCACGGTCTCGCCCGAAGAGGCGCCCGACAAGGCGACCGTGATCGAGATTGGCTTCAGCAAAGGCGACGCCGTCTCGCTCGACGGCAAGGCGCTCTCGCCGGCGACGCTTTTGACCAGGCTCAACGAGCTTGGCGGCGCGAATGGCATCGGCCGCGTCGATCTCGTGGAGAACCGCTTCGTCGGCATGAAGAGCCGCGGCATCTACGAGACGCCGGGCGGCACGATCCTTTCCGTCGCGCACCGGGCGATCGAATCGATCACGCTCGACCGCGGCGCGGCGCATTTGAAGGACGAGCTGATGCCGCGCTACGCGGAGCTCGTCTATAACGGCTTCTGGTTCTCACCCGAGCGCGAGATGATCCAGGCGCTCGCCGACAAGAGTCAGGCGAAGGTCGACGGCACGGTGCGGCTTAAGCTCTATAAGGGCAACGTCATCGTCATCGGCCGCGCCTCGCCGAATTCGCTTTATTCCGACGCGCTCGTGACCTTCGAGGACGACCGCGGCGCCTACGACCAGAAGGACGCGGCGGGCTTCATAAGGCTCAACGCGCTGCGCCTGCGCACGCTCGCGATGCGAGACAAGCAGAAGAAGACTTGACCACCCTTTCCGTCGTCGTCTTCGTCCTCGTCTATCTCGGCATGGCTCTTGGGCGCGTGCCCGGGCTTGCCGTTGACCGCACCGGCGTCGCGCTCCTCGGCCTGATCGTGCTCCTCGCCTCCGGCGACTCTCCGCTCGATGCGGCGGGGCGCGCGATCGACATGCCGACGATCGCCCTCCTCTTCGCCCTGATGATCCTTTCCGCGCAGTTCGAGAGCTCGGGCTTCTACGGCTGGGTCGCCGAGCGGGCGACCCACGCGGCGAAGAATCCGAAGGCCGTGCTCGCGGTCCTCGTCGCCGTCGTCGGCGTCCTCTCCGCGCTCCTAACCAACGACGTGATCGCCGTCGCGCTGACGCCGCTCGTCGCCGCCGGCCTGATGGCGCAGGGGCTGGAGGCGCGGCCCTACCTCGTCGCGCTCGCCGGCGCGGCGAATGCCGGCTCCGCCGCGACGCTGATCGGCAACCCGCAGAACATCCTGATCGGGCAGGCCAGCCACATCGCGTTCTGGCCTTATGTCGGCTTCGCGCTGCCGCCGGCCGTTCTGGCGCTCGCGGCCGTCTACTTTGCCGTCGTCTTCACCTGGCGCGAGAGCTTCGCGGGCGCACGGGCACAAGCGAGCGCGCCGGCAGAACCGACCGCCCCGACCCGTCTCAACCGGTTTCAGCTCGCGAAGGCTGTCGTTGCGGTCGTGGCGCTCGTCGTCCTCTTCTTGAGCCCGCTGCCGCGTGAGCTCTCCGCGCTTGCAGTCGCCGGCGCGCTGCTCCTTTCGCGGCGCATTTCGTCCCGCGCCATGATCGGCGCGGTCGACTGGCACTTGCTCCTGCTCTTCGTCTGCCTCTTCGGCGTGACTGCGGCCTTCGCGAAGACCGGCCTCGCCGCGGACGGACTTCGGTGGCTCACCGAAAACGGCCTCCTCCCCGACCGTCTCGCGGTGATGAGTCCGCTCGCGCTCGCCGCATCGAACACGATCGGCAACGTGCCCGCGGTAATCCTGATCCTGCGGCTCCTCCCCGATCTCTCCGACGGCGCGCTTGCCGGCCTCGCCCTGCTCTCCACCTTCGCCGGCAACCTGCTTCTCACCGGCTCGCTCTGCAACATCATCGTGGCGGAGCGCGCGGCCGTGGCGGGCGCTCGGCTGAGCTTCTCCGACTTCGCTCGAAGCGGCATTCCGATGACGCTTGCGAGCTTCGCGGTGACGATCGTGTGGCTCTGGCTGACGGGGCTGATGCGGATGTGACGAGCGGCGGAGTCCGGGCATGACGACAAAGAAGTAAGCGCCTTCATCCCGCGGCCCTGTGGGTCCGGGTTGAGAAAGAGGGGTGCGGGGCGCCCTCGGGGCACCTGTGCCGCGGTCCGTGAGAACCGCGAAAAGAAATGTGTGCCGGCGCCCGTCAGGCGCCCCGCGCGGAGTCTTTTCGCTTGCTCCGTCCCTGCCCCGGGTCTTCGTGCTTCTACCCGATGCGGCCGACATGTCGCACAACACGGCAGGCCAAGACGGCTTGGGCGCCCGAGTCAGGCGGGCGAAGGGCGTTACTCCCTCGGACCGCCTGGGCTCCGCATCCCCGCCCCATCGGTAACGCCGGCCGACACCCTCAGCGGACAGAGACGAGCAAAGTCTAAGCGCGATTTTGAGCGCGGGCATAAGATCGGGAGTTATCCCGGCCGGCGTCGTGGCAGAATGGCCTGCGGCGGGAAATGTGTGAATGCGAAGATGAAGCGGCGGTCAAAACCCGGCAGCGTGAAGGCGCTCGAAGAGCTCGGCCGCGTGCGGCTCAGCGAGCATTTCTTCATGCGCGATTTCCTTTATTCGGAGATCGCGAATTTCCACGGCATTCCAAACATCCCCGACGACCCGGATCTGGCGATCGAAGCGGGCTCGGCGCTCTGCGACGAACCTGCTCGAGCCGTTGCGCGAAAGATTTGGGCGCATCTCGATCCGCTCCGCTTATCGCACGCCGGAGGTGAACCGCTTCGGTAACGAGCGGGGCTTCAACTGCGCGCAGAACGAGAAGAGCTTCGCCAGCCACATCTGGGACCGGCGCGACGCGGACGGCGAGATCGGCGCGATGGCGACGATCGTCGTCCACGCGCTGATCCCTTACTACCAGCGAACTGGCCATTGGGAGGCGATGGCGTGGTGGATCCACGACCATCTCCCCTATTCCGAGATGGAGTACTTTCCGAAATACGCCGCTTTCAATCTCGGCTGGCGCGAGCGCCCGCGCCGCGCGATCCGGAGCTACATCCCGCCGCGGCTCGGCTGGCTGACGAAGCCCGGCATGGCGAACCATGGCGGCGCGCACGCGGCGGAATACGCGTCCTTCATGGCGACCGCCGGCTCGGACCGCGGCAGCGCCACGCACGCCTGACGGCAGGCCTACTCCGCCGGCGCCTGCGGCTTGATGATGTGGTCGGCGACGCTGTCGAGCATGCGCTGCGGGGCGGCGAGCGCGCGCATACCGTAATGTGTGGCAACGGCGATCGCGATCATCGACGGGATGATTGTGGCGAGCGAGAAGACCGGTTGACCGATCGCCGCGGAGACCGCCGAGCCGAGAAACCCGCCGCCCATCTGGAAGAAGCCCATCAATGCCGCCGCCGATCCGGCGATGTCGGGAAAATAGGCGAGCGCCGACGTCTGCATCGAGGGCGAGATGAACGCGATGCCGAAGGCGAAGAGCGCGATCGGTCCCATCACGCCGAGGAAGCTCGGCGGAAGGATGCGCAGGATTGTGGCGAGCAGGATGCCGGCGACGACGATCATCGCGATCCCGAAGGGCACCAACCGATGCGCCTCGACCAGGCGAAGCAGTCGCCGCATCACGAGGGCGCCGATAAGGTAGGATCCCGACTGCATGATCATCGAGAAGCCAAATTGCGTCGGCGTAAGGCCCACCTCGTCGATCATGACGAAGGGAAGCAGCGTCGCCATCGTGTAGAGCGCACCGGCCGTGCACCCGAAGACGATGCTCGGACCGAGAAAGGCGGGGCTGACGATGAGGCGCCCGTAATTGCGCAAAAGCCGCATCGGGGCCGAAGCCGCGACGGATCGGGATTGCGGTTCGTCTCCGGCGTCAGCGTGAGCAGCACGAGGGTCAGGATCGCCCCGTATCCGACCATGAAGGCGAAGATCGACTGCCAGCCGAAGAGATCGAGCGCGATGCCGCCGATGGTCGGCGAGGCGGCGGGGCCGATCGCCAGAAGCACGCCGATCATGTTCATGATGCGGATCGACGCGTCGCCAGTGTGGAGATCGCGCACCATGGCGCGGGCGATCGAGACGCCCGCCGCTGCGCCAATTCCTTGCACAAGGCGCGCGCCGAGAAGCCACTCCACCGACGGCGCGCCCGCCGCAATGACGCTGCCGACGAGGTAGATGAAGGTGAAGGCGAGCGCGATCCGCCGCCGCCCGAAGGCGTCGGAGAGCGGCCCGCAGACAAGCTGCGACAGCGCAAAGCCGGCGAAGTAGCTGGTCAGCGTCAGCTTGATCGTGGCGACGTCGGTGGAGAAGACGTGCACCAGCTCCGGCATCGCCGGAGTGTAAAGAGAAAGCGAGATCGGGCCGAGCGCCACCAGGAGCCCGCCGATGACGGCAAGCCGTCCCTCGCTCATCAAAGGCCTGGTCACGCGACGGCTTTCTCCACCAGCGCGGAGAGATTGCCGCGTATGCGCTCAAGCGCACGACGCGCGGCCTCCATCTCCCGTTCCGACAGGCCCGACACCGCCTGCCGGCGGACGCCGCGCGCGACCGCTTCGAGCCGCTCCAGGAACGGCTCGGCCGCCGGCGTCACCCGCACGATCTTGGCGCGCCGATCGCTCGGGTCGGGCTCGCGCGCGATCAGGCCGCGCCGCTCCAGCCGGTCGAGGTAGTTCACCAGCGTCATCGGCTCGATACCCATGCGCTCCGCCAGCGCGGCCTGGCGCATGCCGTCCTCCCGCGCGGCGTGGAAGAGCGTTCGCGCCTCGCCGACGGTCACCTCCAGCCCGGCGGCGGCGACCGCCGCCTCGAAGCGGCGCCGGAACAGGCGCGAGACGTCGCCCACCAGGAAGCCGATCGTGTCCGGCACCGACCTCTTCATAGCCCTACCTTATAGTATGGTCGCCTTACTAATTGTTCATCGCAGGCGCGGCGTCAAGTGCCCTCCTCCTTGCGATCGATCATTGAATGCCACTCCGCGCGGCATACCTTAGGAGGAGACACTCCGCGGAGGCGCGTCAAGAAATGTCCTGGTCCTTCCCGATCGGCAGGCTGTTCGGCTCGGAAGTCCGCGTCCACGTCACGTTCTTCCTGCTTCTCGCCTGGATCGCGATCGCGCACTACCAACAGGGCGGCACGCAAGCAGCGGTCGAGGGCGTGGCCTTCATCCTGGCGCTTTTCGCCTGCGTCGTGGCGCATGAGTTCGGCCACGCGCTCGCCGCGCGCCGCTACGGCATCCGCACGCCGGACATCACGCTGCTTCCGATTGGCGGGCTCGCCCGCCTTGAGCGCATGCCGGAAGATCCTCGCCAGGAGATCATCGTGGCGCTCGCCGGTCCGGCGGTGAACGTGGTCATCGCGGCGGTGCTCATCCTGTTCCTGAATTCGAGCTTCAGCCTCGACGCGCTGCAGCGGCTCGACAATCCGAGCCTGAGCTTCCTCGTACGGCTTGCCTCGGTGAACATCTTTCTCGTCATCTTCAACCTGATCCCGGCCTTTCCGATGGACGGCGGCCGCGTGTTCCGCGCCGTGCTTTCGATCTGGTACCCGCGCCGGCAGGCGACCAACATCGCGGCGAAAGTCGGACAGGCGCTCGCCTTCGGCTTCGGCTTCCTCGGCCTCGTCGGCGGCAATCCGCTCCTGATCTTCATCGCGATCTTTGTCTACCTCGCGGCGACGGCGGAGGCGCAGATGGTCGGGCTGCAGGACGTCTCGCGGCATCTCGGCGTCGGCGACGCCATGATCACGCGCTTCGAGCCGCTCGGGCCGCAGGCGACGATCGGCGACGCGGCCGAACTTCTCCTCAGGACCACGCAGCACGAATTCCCCGTCGTCGACGGTGGCGGCAAGCTCCGCGGCATCCTGACCCGCAATGCGATGATTTCGGCACTGTCGAAGTCGGGCGCCGGGACGCCGGTGATCGAAGCGATGACCGGCGACGTGCCAACAGTCGCGGCCGGCGCACGGCTGGAGGCAGCGCTGAAGCTGATACAGGGACGGAACACGCCGGCCGTCGGCGTGGTCGATCGGGATGGCAGGCTCGTCGGCTACATCACTTCGGAGAATGTCGGCGAGCTGATGATGGTCGAGCAGGCGGGCGCGAGCCGCGGCGACGACCACGGCGGCCAAGGGCGCCCGACCGGACCGCTGCTGCCGCAATAAGCATCGCGCGGCCGCTGGGCTCAGACGAGACGGCGAACAGCCACCTCCTGCGGGCCGCCGGCCAGGCGGTGGGCTCCGACATCCTCCACCTCATCCGCGCCGAGGCCGGCGAGGTCAGCGGTTACTTCACTCATCAGCACCGTAACGTCGGCGCCCGCATCAAGCTTGTGGCCGAGCGCTTCGAGGCGCTGCGCATCGTTCACCGTGTCCCCGACGATCGTGTAGTTGACCCGCTCAGCCGTTCCGATGTTGCCGACGACCGCCGGGCCGGAATGGATGCCGATCCGCACCCGGACCGGGCGCAAGCCCTTCTTCGCCCGCCGCGCGTTGTCGGCGGTGATGGTCTCGGCGATGCGGCGGGCGGCGCGGACCGCACGCGCCGCGTGGTCGTCCATGCGGTCGGGCGCACCCCAAAACGCCATCACCGCGTCGCCGATATATTTGTCGATTGTGCCGTTCTCGGTTTCGATGCAGGCGGTGAGAAGGCCGAAATGGCGGTTCAGAAACGCCGCCGTCTCCTCCGCACCCATGCGCTCGGAAATTTCGGAGAACCGCACGATGTCGGTGAACATCACCGTCAGCTCGCGCGTCTCCGACGGCATGCCCTCCTCGCCCCCAAGCGCCACCAGCCGCTGGACGAGCTTGCGCGGCACATAGGTCTGAAACACCATCAAAGCGTCAAGCATACGGCCGAAGGCGCTCGCCTGCTCGTCTACTTCAGCGACCAGACTGCGAAGCGGCCGCGGCACCGAGTCGAGGTCGAGGCTGGCTACTCCGGACGCGCTTGCCGCGAGCCGGCGCACCGGCCGCGCGATCAATCCACCGATCCCGATCGCAGCGCCAACGCCGAGGATAGCGACGAGAACCCCGGAGAACGCCGACAGCGCCAGCCGGCGCACCGAGTCACCGACCTCGGTGCGTGGGAAATAGGCGCCGACGGCGATCGGCTTCGGCCCGTAGCCGTAGAGCCATCGGTACATCACCAGATAATACGAGCCGCCGGCATTGACGCTGAACGTCTCCACGTATTGGCGACGCGCCGAATCGAGAAACTCCACCGGTTCCGCCGCAGACAGGTTGCTTAAGACGGGATCATTCACCTCCGAGATCGGGATCACCGCCCGGTCCTTCGTCAGATCGCTGCCGACGAAGCTCGGATGCGCAAGCACGTCATCTTCGCCGTAGAGGATGAAGGCCGTCGCCCCGTATTGCTTGCCGATCTCGGCGACAGCGTTCGAAAAGTGGCTGAGCGAGACGGCGGCGACGACGAAGGCGACTTCAGACGAAGCGGAACCGAGGCTCCTGGCGAAATTCACGTAGCCCATGCCGTTGTCGACGACCGGCGGCCCCCATTGACGCGACTTCGGCGGCATGACGTCGAGTGCGGCGCGGATGCGCTGATTGCTCTCGGGCTCCGGTCCTTGCTCTGCGATCGACCCGTCGCTGTCGCGAAACGCCAGCCGTCGCACCAGATCGTGGTTCCAATAGAGAAGCACCTCCACCTCTGGTGCCGCCGCAAGCGCCACGGCGAGCGCCTTGTTAAGCTCCTCCGGCGAAGCGGTACGCAGGCTGCCCGCCTCGACCTCGTGAGCAAAGCCGTCGACGAGCTCGGAGGCCCCGTCGAGCTTGGCGCGTACTTCCTTCTCGATCCCGTCGACGACCAGCACAGTGCGCGCGTTCAAGAGCTCGAAGGTGTTCCGGGCGCTCGCGAAAAGCGCGATCGTCAGCACCGTGGCGGTCGCCACAAGCACCAAGCCGCCCATGCTGAGCGCCAGCAATGTGCGGATGCGGATCGGCGTCATGCGCCAGCTATTTCGGCCGGAGGGAAGAACGCCGCGTCTAACGATGCTGCGCCATGCACGCGCGTCCCCTCAGTCGGTGTAGCGATAGGTTCCCACCTCGCACACGTTGACGCTCGCGCGCTCAAGCGCCACGCCATCATCGAACACGGCGCGAAAACGGTAGCGGCAATAGCCGCTTCCGTCTTCGAAATTCAAGACAACCGAGGCTCCCGCCGGGAGCACGTCGTCGCCAAGCAGGCTGTCACGCCAATCCCTCAGCCCGGCGTTTGTTGCAAAGAAGCCGACGATCTTGTGGTGCGAATCGTTGACGATCCTGACCCGGCGGTCGAAGGCCATCGCATTGCCCACCGTGCCGGCGAGCGCGGCAACGACAAGTCCGGCGAGAAGCATGCGATTCATGGCCCGACTCCGCTAAAGACCGCCATCCTATCACGGGCAGAAGGGCCCGGAAGCCCGGCGGCCGGGGGGATGAAAGCGGGCCCCGCCACACCTATCTTGGGCTTTGAAAATCGGCTATCTCGGCCGCGACTTCCAATTCCGGCAGGTTTTTCGTGCCCGCGACCCTTCGCAACGTCGCCATCATCGCGCATGTCGATCATGGCAAGACGACGCTTATCGACGTGCTTCTCGGCGCCGCCGGCACCTTCCGTGCCGGGCAGAAGGTCGCCGAGCGCGCCATGGATTCCAATGCGCTCGAACAGGAGCGCGGCATCACCATCCTCGCCAAGGTGACCTCGCTGCTTTGGAAGGGCACCCGCATCAACATCGTGGATACGCCGGGCCACGCCGATTTCGGCGGCGAGGTGGAGCGGATTCTCAACATGGTCGACGGCGCGATCCTTCTCGTAGACGCGGCGGAAGGCCCGATGCCGCAGACAAAGTTCGTGCTCATGAAGGCGCTTGCGATCGGGCTTAAGCCCATCGTCGTCATCAACAAGGTCGACAGGCCGGATGGCGAGCCGCATAAAGTGCTCGACGCCGTCTTCGACCTCTTCGCCGCGCTCGACGCCAACGAGGCGCAGCTCGATTTTCCCGTCCTCTACGGTTCCGCCAAACAGGGCTGGATGGCGGCCGACCCCGAAGGGCCGAAGGATTCGATCGCGCCTCTCCTCGACAAGGTTCTGGCGCATGTCGCGCCGCCCGTCGTCGAGGCCGGTCCCTTCCGCATGCTGGCGACGACGCTTGAAGCCGACCCCTTCCTCGGCCGCCTCCTGACCGGCCGCATCCGCTCCGGCTCCGTCAAGGCCGGGCAATACGTGAAGGCGCTGTCGCGCGACGGCGAGACGGTCGAGACGTTCCGCGTCTCCAAGGTGCTCGCCTTCCGCGGGCTTGAGCGGCGCGCGATCGATGTCGGCGAGGCGGGCGACATCGTCGCCGTCGCCGGACTTTCGGAAGCGAGCGTTGCCGACACGCTCTGCGACCCTTCCGTCGAGACGCCGATCCCGGCGCAGCCGATCGACCCGCCGACGCTCGCCATGACCTTCCGCATCAACGACGGGCCGCTCGCCGGCCAGGAGGGCGACAAGGTGCAAAGCCGCGTCATCCGCGACCGGCTGCTGCGCGAGGCCGAAGGCAACGTGGCGCTCAAGATCACCGAAGGCGACGACAAGGACTCCTTCGAGGTTGCCGGCCGCGGCGAATTGCAGCTCGGCATCCTGATCGAGACGATGCGGCGCGAGGGTTTTGAGCTCACGATCGGCAAGCCGCGGGTCGTGGTGCGGGAGGAGAACGGCCAAAGGCTGGAGCCCATCGAGGAAGTGATCATCGATGTCGACGAGGAGCATTCCGGCATCGTCATCGAGACGCTTTCCGGGCGGCGCGGCGAACTCGTGGAGATGCGGCCCTCGGGCGCCGGCCGCGTCCGCCTGCGCTTCTACATTCCGACGCGGGGGCTGATCGGCTACCAGCCGCAGCTTCTCTCCGACACGCGCGGCACCGCGATCATGAACCGCATCTTCCACGCCTGGGAGCCGTTCCGCGGCGAAATCCCAGGCCGCCACACGGGCGTGCTGCTCTCCAATTCGCAGGGCGAGGCCGTCGCCTACGCGATCTTCAATCTGCAGGATCGCGGGCCGATGATGATCGAGCCCGGAACGCGCGTCTATCGCGGCATGATCGTCGGCGAGCACACGCGCGGCAACGACCTCGAGATCAACGTCATGAAGGGGAAGCAGCTCACCAACATCCGCGCCGCTGGCAAAGACGAGGCGACTGTCCTGACGCCGCCGATGAAGCTCAGCCTCGAACGTGCGCTCTCCTATATCGAGGAGGACGAACTGGTCGAGGTGACGCCGAAATCGATTCGGCTCAGGAAGAAAATCCTCGATCCGAACGACCGCAAGCGCGCCAGCCGCGCCAAGGCTGCGAGCGCGGCGTGATTCCGAGAGCGTCTGGCGTCGCAGCGAGCGCGCCCATCTAAGACCATTCGCCCGAGCGATTCCGACATGCCCGCCTCTCAGCCCCTCCCCGCCTCGCCGGCCACTCGGCAACCCGAATACCCATCGGATATGGAGCTGGTCCGGACCATCCCAGTCTCCGATCCGACTGAGATCGACGGCGCCCCGCAAGATTGGCTGATGTCGGGCGACGCGGGCTCCGTCGGGCTCGCCGAGATGCTTGACGGATTGATGACACGGCTCGTCGCGGCCGGTTTCCCCTTCGATCGGGCGAGCTTCCATGTCGGTACGCTGCACCCGCAGGTGCTCGGCTTCACCGCCAATTGGAACCCGCAGCGCGGAACCTGTCACGAGCTTCGGGTGAACGTGCATGTGCGCGAGACGAGCGACTTCACGCTCAGTCCGCTGAGGCCCGTCATCGACGACCGCATCGCCGTCCGTCACAACCCGCAGGACCCGGAGACGGCCGCCCGCATTCCGATGATGGCGACGCTCGGGCGCGAAGGCTTCACCGACTACTGGGCCTTCCCGATCCCGCACGCGCGGAGCTTTCACAGCGCCATGACCGTCGCTACGCGCGCCAAGGGCGGCTTCGGGCACGACGACCTGGCGGCTCTCCAGCGGCTGATCCCCGCGCTTGCCCTCAATCTCGATCTCTTCGCGCTCGGCCGCATCGCGGAGAACGTGCTCACCGCCTATCTCGGCGAGCGGAGCGGCGGGCGTGTGCTCGCCGGCGAGATCAGGCGTGGCTCCGGCGAGGTGATCGACGCGGTCGTCTGGGTTTCCGACATGCGCGACTACACCGGCCTTTCCGACCGCCTTCCCGGCGCCGACGTGATCCGAGTCCTGAACGCTTATTTCGAAGGCCTCGTCGAAGCGGTTCGTGCCAACGGCGGCGAGGTTCTGAAGTTCATCGGCGACGGGATGCTCGCGATCTTCCCGATCTCCGCTGCGACACCTGCGCCGGCCGCTGCCGCCGCGGCGCTTGCAGCGGCGCGCGCCGGGCTTGCCGCTGTCAACGCGCTGAACGGCGAGGCCGGCGATACGCTCGCGGTCGCCGGCAACTGGCGTCCGCTCGACGCAGCAATCGCACTCCATCGCGGGCCGGTCTTCTACGGCAATATCGGCTCTGCCGAGCGGCTCGATTTCACCGTCACTGGACCGGCCGTCAACCTTGCCGCCCGCGTGGAGCCGCTGTCGAAGGAGACCGGCCGCCGGCTGCTGCTCACCAAGCCGGTCGCCGACCTTCTCGACCAGAGCCTTGAGCCTCTCGGCGACTTCAGTTTCCGCGGCGTGGTGAATCCGGTCACGGTCTTCGCCGCACCAGAGTAAGGCCCGGCGCACTTTCTCTACCTTCAAGATGGCCAGCGCCCGTGACCGGGACGCAACCCTTGCGCCGGAAATTCGAGCCGCGTTCACAATTCACGTTTCCACTTTGCTCGCCTCAAAAAGTGGGCGTAGCATTCCTACATGACCGCGCTCGTCATCGACATCCGCCCTGCCCGCCCGTCGGACGCGACGCAGCTCGCCGATGCGCACGCGGTAGCCTGGCGCGAGGCCTATTCCGGAATCATTCCGGCGGTGACGCTTGAACGCATGATCGTGCGGCGGAGCAGCCCCTGGTGGCGCGACCTGCTGGGACGTCGGCCGGTGCTGGTGCTGGACGTCGGCGGAACAGTCGCCGGCTATGCGAGCTTCGCGCCGGGAAACAGTCGCGGCCATCCGAACGCGGCGGAGGTCCAGGAGCTTTATCTCAGGCCCGAGTATCAAGGCATCGGGCTCGGCGTGCGGCTCTTCCAGGCGGTCTTGAAGCGCGTGAAGGCGCGCGGCTATTCGCGCGTGCTCGTCCGCGCGCTCGCCGAGAACGAGCGCGCCAACGATTTTTACGAACGCCGCGGCGGCAAGGTCGTCGCCCGCACCGACGAAACGCTCGGCGGACGCACGCTTCCCTGCATCTGGTACGAGTTCCGCGCGTAAGCAGTGCACGGCCGGCCCGTGCCGGCCTTTTCCGTTGCCCGCACACATATTGCGGTGCAACAATGCCGGTCGAAAAGGCTGATTCCCATGGTCGGCAAGGTGATCACGGTCGCCCAACAGAAGGGCGGCTCCGGCAAGACGACGGTTGCGGCGCACTTGGCGGTCGCATTGTCGCGCCTGAACGGCACGACCATCGCGCTCCTTGACGTCGATCCGCAGGGGAGCCTCGGCGAATGGTTCGAGGCGCGCGAGCGGCGGCTCGGAGAGAAACACACCGGCATGGGCTTCCGCACGGCGAGCGGCTGGGGCGCGCGGCGCGAGGCGATGGGGCTTGCGCGCGACTACGATTTCGTCGTGGTCGACACGCCGCCGAAATCGGATCTTGAGGCAAAACCCGCGATCGAAGCGGCGAGCCTCGTCATCGTGCCGATCCAGCCGACGCCGGTCGATGTCTGGTCGAGCACCGCGACGCTGAAGATCGTCGACCGCGAATCCGCGCCTGCGCTTGTCGTGGTAAATCGCGTGCCGCCGCGCGCGCTCGTGACCGACGCCATGATCGAAGCGATCCTCGGCCTTGGCGCGGACGTCGCCGCGGCGAAGATCGGCAACCGCGTCGCCTTCGCCGCGTCAATGGGCGAAGGCGCAACCGTTATGGAAACGGCGCCGGGGTCAAAGGGCGCGGAAGAGATCTATGCGCTGGCGCGCGAGATCAGCCAGCGCCTGTCGGCGCGGCTTGCGGCGTGACCGGCTGAGCCCACAAGGTTTCGCCGAGCGCGGCAAGCCGCGCGCCGTCGCCTGAAACGCGCACCGTCTTCAGCCGCGCCGTTTCGCCGCCGATGACTGCGACCGTCGATTTCGGCACTCCGAGAGATTTGGCGATGAGCTTCTCAAGCGCGGCATTGGCGAGGCCCTTCTCCGGCGCGGCACTGACGCGCGCCTTGAGCACGAGCTGCCCGTCCGCGAGCGTCGCAATGCCTTCGATGATATCGCGCCCACCGCGCGGCGTGAGCCTGATCCGGAGTGTAAGACCGCCGGCGTCCGCTGCGAAAGTCGCCGCGCTTAGCCTCGTCACGGCACGTACGGAAAGATGTAGCGGATGATGATCTGCTGAATCAGGATCACAATCAGGAGCAGGATGACCGGCGTGATGTCGAGCCCGCCAAAATTCGGCACGACGCGGCGGATCGGCCTGAGCGCCGGCTCGGTCAGCTGGTAGAGCGACCGGCCGATCGTGGACACCACCTGATTGCGCGGATTGACGACGCCGAAGGCATAGAGCCAGGAGAAGACGGCGCTTGCAATAATGATCCACCAATAGATGTCGAGGGCCAAGAGTACGACGTAAAGAACAGCCTGCATCGCTTCTCCGATCGGGGCGAGATAAGCTCCAGCATTTAACCGCCGAGCGCTCGCCTTACAAGCGCATGGATGGTCCGCTAAACCGGTGGTAAGGCTAACGCGAACCGGCGGGGCCGAGGCTTGAATCAGAGAATTTCCACCGACGGAAGTTCGCTTGCGGCGCTGCTTGACGCCACCTCGCGCGGCGAGCGCGCGGCGTTTCGCGCGCTCTACGAGGCGACGGCTCCGAAACTCTTCGGCGTCGTCCTACGTATCACCCGAAGCAGGCCGACCGCCGAAGAGGTTTTGCAGGAGACGTTTATCAAGATCTGGCAGAACGCCGAGCGCTTCGCGCCGGAGATGGGCCAGCCGATGGCGTGGCTGACTTCGATCGCCCGCAACCGTGCGATCGACCGCATCCGATCGGAAAAAATCGAGCGCAATCGCGCTTATGACGACGACGATATCCTGGCCAAACTGGCCGCTCCGTCGACCGGCGACCCGGGGATGCGGCAGGCGCTCGCCACCTGCCTTGGAAAGCTGGACGAGGAATCGCGCGACTGCGTGATCCTCGCTTATTGTTCGGGATTCTCGCGCGAGGAGCTGGCCGAGCGCTTCGCCCGCCCGGTCGGCACGATCAAGACGCTGCTTCGTCGCTGCCTTGAGCAGCTCCGCGCGTGTCTGGAGAGCGAATGAGCGAAGAGCGCGACATCGACGGCGTCGAATTCGTGCTGGGCACGCTCCCGGCCGACGAGCGCGCGCGCATCGCCGAGCGGCTGAAGAGCGACGCGGCGCTCAGGCAGGTCGTGCGCGAGTGGCAGGCGCGGCTTGCGCCGCTCGACGCCACAGCCGCCCCGGTGCCGCCGCCGCGAGAGCTGTGGCAGGCGATCGAGCAGGCGACCGCGGCTGCGCCGGCTTCCGCCCCGGTTGCCTCAAACGTTTTCGCGCTCCGCCGCCGGCTCGCGGTCTGGCGCAGCGCGGCGATTGTCGCCGGCGCGCTCGCCGCCGGCCTTGCAGTCGTCGCCGTCATCGACCGCCTCGCGGTTCCGCCCACGCCGGAAGGCGGGCGCTACGTTGCGGTCGTCGATTCGGGCGGACACGAGCCGGCGCTGATCGCGGAGGTCGACACGACGACCGGCACGATCACCGTCAGAAGCGTCAAGGCCGAGACGCCGGCCGGTCACAGCCTGGAGCTTTGGCACGTCACCGAAGGCCACGCTCCGCGCTCGCTCGGCATCCTGAAGGCCGGGCTCGACGCGCAGACGATCAAGAGCGTCGCCGGTCCGGTCGAGGGCGTGATCGCAGTCTCCGTGGAGCCGGAAGGCGGATCGCCGTCCGGCGCACCGACCGGCCCGATCGTCTACACCGGCCGCCTGATTCCGGTCGAATGACGGGTGCGGGCGATCGGCGAAGCCTGCGCCGGCGGTGATGCTTGACACTCCAAGCGGCCAAACCCTAAATGCGCGCCGCCGGCCGGAGAGTTTTCCCGCCGCCCTTGGGGCCGTAGCTCAGCTGGGAGAGCGCCGCGTTCGCAATGCGGAGGTCAGGGGTTCGATCCCCCTCGGCTCCACCAGCAACCCTCTCAAAAGACTTTCTAAACGGCCTCCACCAACCAACGTAGCCGGGGGCAAGAGTGGCTGTGTCAGCACCATGTCACCAAGTTTGGGAACAAACGTCGCGGCGTTGCAGGCAGCAAGCGTCAACGGCCACCGCGACAAGTGTGCGGCCTGATGCTCCCCCTTAAACGCGCCGGCGGACCACAAGGTCGCCTACTTCGAAATCAAGAAAGCTCCTACGATCGGCAGACCGGGCTCAGTTTTTTCGACGATGAGCGCCGGATACGCTCGAGGGAGGCCATGATCCTCGCCGCACAGATTTTCAACAGTGCAGCGCTCGGCTTTAAGGAAGAGGTCTTTTCGCTCCTGGCCAACGTCGCTTGGACCTATCTCCTTCACGAGTATTACGATCGCCGGGCGTAGCGACTGCCGAGAACAAGCGCTCCCTGCCGCTGAGCCAAATATCGAGAGAGCTTACTGTCGTTTGTCGGGGGCATACGAAACAACCTGCGGGCACTGAAGAAAATGCGCAATGAGGTCGAACACCTCCTCCTCGGAAGAGGAGACCTCAAGCTTATGGCCATGTTTCAAGCGACCTGAACTTCAAAAAACGCTCTGCGAGCTTTTCCGCGAGCGACTTACGTTGGCGAATGACCCTCTCATTCGCCCTGCAGTTTGCCAAGATGGACGCGGAGGCGGCTTGCAACAATCAATCAGTACGAAGTTCCCCGGCACATAGCGGCGCTAGACGCGCGTCTCACGGAGGGTATCAGCGCTGCCGCGGACAGACTTGGAATACCAGCTCCGAGTCGTGCACACGCTCCATGCCGCGCCAAAGACGCGGGCGCCACGAGAATCAGGCCGGCCTTGTGGCCGCGCCTGATGATGCTGCCACGCTAGCAAGTAGTGGCTGGAGACGAACTTGCGCTGTCGGCAACAGCGCGCACGGCGTGCCGCCAGCGCCTGACGATCTCGTCGCGTGCGGCCTGGGAGAGTGCCGGCTCGAACACGCTTCCGTGCGGCGCGAGGATCGCCAGCCCCTGCTCTTCCGTCCAGAAGCCGCATGCCACGCCTGCCATAACTCCGGCGCCGGCAGCGCTGAGCTCGGTGATCTCGTGGCAACGCACGGGGCGGCCGAGGACATCGCACTGCATCTGCATGAGCGTGTTGTTGTGGGTGGCGCCGCCATCTACCGACAGCCGGTCGAGGCGGTGGCCGAGGTCGCCCTCCATCGCAGCGAAGACGTCGCGGACCTGAAGAGCGATGGCTTCCAGCGTGGCACGGGCGACCTCGGCCCGGGAGGTCGCGAGGGAGAGGCCGGAAATGGCCGCGCGAGCACGATCGTTCCAGTGCGGAGCACCGAGGCCTGCGAAGGCGGGAACGACGGTCACGCCGCCATCGCTCTCAACCGTTTCGGCGAGCGCTGTGAGCGCTTCAACGTCCTTGAGGCCGAGGAGGGTGACCATCCACGCCGCGGCCTGGGCGGAGACAGAGATGTTGCCTTCCAGTGCGTAGGTGGTGCGCTCACCGCGCCGCCAAGCGATGCTGGTGGACAAGCCGCTGCCGGAGAGTACCGGCGTCTCAGTCACGGTCATCAGTGAGGAACCAGTGCCATAGGTCGCCTTCACCTCGCCGGGTGACCGGATGGCGTGACCGAACAGGGCAGCATGGGAATCACCCATGATGGCGTGGATTGGGATGCCCGACGGCAGACCGCCCGCGCCGGAGGTCCCGCCGAAGGCCGCATCGGAACTTTTTGCGGTGGGCAGGATCTCTAGTGGAACGCCGAAAAGCCTGCACAAATCGGCATCCCACTTGCCGTTAGCGATGTCGAAGAGTTGGGAGCGCGATGCGTTGCCGAAATCGGTGGCATGGACGGCGCCGCCGGTGAGATTGAAGAGCAACCAGGAATCGACCGTACCGGCGCACAATTGCCCGGCGGCCGCCCGCTCACGGGCGGCGGGATATTCTTCCAGAAGCCAGCCGATCTTGGCCGCGGGAAACATCGGATTGAGCGCGAGACCGGTCCTCTCAGCGACCATCGCTTCCACCGCGGGACTGCGCAGACGATCGATGCGTCCTGCCGAGCGACGACATTGCCACGTTACGCAGGGACCGATGGGCTTGCCGCTCACCCTATCCCAGAGCAGGACCGACTCGCGCTGGTTAGAGATGCCGATGGCGGCTATCTCGGCGCCGTTGGCCGTCTGTTCACGACAGCCGGCAATGGCCCGGACTAGCGTTTCCCAAAGGTCCTGTGGCGATTGCTCGACCCAGTCCGGGCGCGGATAGGCGACCGGCACCGGCACGGCTGCGGAGGCTGAGACAGCGCCGGCCTCGTCGATCAGCAGCGCTTTGCTGTTGGTTGTGCCCTGGTCGATGGCGAGGACATGACTGGCCATCTAGGCTTTCCTGGCGGCAACGACCTCACGGACGGCCCCGGCGATGCCATCCGCCGTCAGTCCGAACTTCTCGAAGAGGTATTCGGCCGAGCCGGTCGGCATGAAGCCGGGGAAGCCAAGCATCCGGATATGGGCCGGACGATGAGCAGCGACGACTTCCGCGACCGCGCCGCCGAGACCGCCGCGCACAGAATGCTCCTCTACCGTCACGATGGCTCCCACTTCAGCAGCAGCCCGGATGGCATCGAGATCCAGCGGCGCGATCGACGACATGTTCACGACGCGGACGGAAAGCCCGGTAGCGGCAAGGGCGTCGGCGGCAGCAAGCGCGCGGTGGACCATGACCCCGTTGGCGACTACGACTGCATCATCGCCTTCGCGCAAGATTTCCGCATGCCCCAGGCGGAATTCGGTGCCAGCCGGGCGCGACAATTGCGGGACTGGCATGCGGCTGACGCGGATAAAGACCGGACCTTCCAGACTGGCGGCGGCTTCCACGGCGCGCGCCGGTCTCCCACGGATCGGACGGCACGACGATGGCAAGGTTGGGCAACAGGCGCAACCACGCCATGTCTTCGATGGAATGGTGCGTCGCGCCGAGTTCACCATAGGCAACACCCGGCGATTGGCCCACAAGCTTCACGTTGGTATTGGAATAGGCGACGTCGACCTTGATCTGTTCGAGCGCGCGGGCGGTCAGGAAGCAGGCTGCGGCGCTGACAAAGGGAATCTTGCCGCCGTTGGCCAACCCCGCGCCGATGCCGACCATATCCTGTTCGGCGATGCCGACATTGACCATGCGCTCGGGAAAGCGCTTCTTGAAGCCGGTGAGCTTCGACGAGCCGACGCTGTCGTTGACGATGGTGACGATCCGCTGGTCGCGTTCGGCTACGCCCTCCAGCGCCGCTGCGAATGCGTCCCGGCAATCGAAACGTTCCTTCACTTCAGCCTGCGGGGCGCTCATGTCTGTTGCAACTCGTTCATCGCCTGGTCGTACTGCGCCCGATTGAGCACGCCGTGGTGCCAATGCACCTGGTTCTCCATGAAAGTCACGCCGCGCCCCTTGATCGTGTGCGCGATTAGGCACAGCGGCCTTTGCTGGGAGGGTTTTCGTTCAAAGGCATCGAGCAGCGCGGCGTGATCGTGGCCATCGACTTCCGCAACATCCCAGCCGAAGGCGCGCCATTTGTCCGCCAGTGGCTCGAGATCGTTAGTTTCGGCGACGGGGGCGCCCTGTTGCAATCGGTTGCGGTCGATAATCAGTGTCAGGTTGGCAAGCTTGCGGTTGCCGGCGGTCAGCGCCGCCTCCCAGTTGCTGCCTTCCTGTAACTCGCCGTCGCCGGTGACGACGAACGTGCGGAAATCGGCGCCGTCCATCTGCCCGGCGATGGAGACACCAACCGCGATCGGCAAGCCGTGGCCGAGCGGCCCGGTATTGGCCTCGATGCCGGGAACGTAATTGCGGTTCGGATGGCCGTTCAGCTTCGACAGCGGCTTCATGTAGGTGGCCAACATATCAAACGGAATGAACCCCGCCTCGGCCAGCGTCGCGTAGAGCGCGCCGGTGCAGTGGCCCTTGCTCAGGATGAAGCGATCGCGGCCGGGATCGCGCGGCCGCTCTGGATCATAGCGCAGCACGCCGAAATAGATGGTCGCTAGAATGTCCGTGACCGACATGTCGCCACCGGGATGGCCAAGCTGCGCCTCGAACACCATCGTCAACGCGCGGCGGCGGATGCTCAGCGCCTTTTCGCGCACGAGCGCGATCCGGGGATCGGCCTTCGCGCGCGGCCTATCGGTAGCGGAGGATGAACTGCTGGCCATGATCACCTCCGAAAAACGGGATGGAGATAGCCGACGATCGCCGGTTCGGCTTCGTGGTGGTATGTCGGCCAGTCGAGGTAGCGGGTGACCGCCTCGTTGAGGGCCGCCGCGTGATGACCGCGCACCATGGCGACGTGATGCTCGAAGCCGCTTTGCGCAATTAAGCCGAGAAGGGGCCGTAGCCGGGCAACGCGCGTGACCGCGATGCCGCCGTCCATGGGGAAAGGATCGTCGGTAAACTCGCCCTCGCCGACATAGCTCTTCAGCGTACCGTTGCGGTCGTCGGAGGAGACACGGAAGAAGGTCATTGGGCCGGCCTTCACCTTGCCCTTAACGGCGCCAAAGCACTTCTCCCTGGGGATGACAGTGCCAAGCACATCCAGCTCCGAGATCTCCGGATCGGAACCGATGAAGCTCTTCGGGAAGTTACCGCAATGGGTGCACACGCACTTGTCGACCTCGTCGGCGTAGTTGTTGTTCCAGTCGAGGATCGCTGGCGGCGCACCCGAGGCAAGCGCCAGGGCGTACATCGACACAGCGCCCATGACGTCCACTTCACACGCGCTCGGCATCAGCTTTTCGCCCATCATGCTCATGGTGATGCAGGTGGCACAGCCGAAATTGTCCTGCAGGCTCCGCCAGCACTGGATCGCGCTGGCGTCGCATTCGTTCTCTGCGATCCAGCGATCGACGGTGATGGTCCACTTCGCCTGCTTGGTGATGTTGGCGGGCTTGATGTGTGCTGGAATCTTGCCGTAGGCGGCAATCTCGTCGAGTTTCGCCTTGACCTCCGGCGCATCGTCCTTGATTGCGGCAGCCGACCCGATGAGCTCCGACAGGTCGACGGTCACCACGGTGAGCCCGGACGCCTGCAGAAGCTTTTCGCTGAAGCGCATGGTTTGGAAAGGGCCCGTGCGCGCGCCGATGGCACCGATGCGGGCATGACGCAGGCCGCGCACCGTCCGGCAGATACGCCCGAAGCGATCAAGGTCCGCCGCAAATTCCGCACTGTCGACATCGACCGTGTGGCTGGTCGTGTCGGTGAACGGGATACCGTACTGGTATAGGTTGTTGGTCACCGAGATCTTGCCGCAGAAGGCATCGCGGCGGCTGCGCACGTCGACCTTGTCGACCTCGTCGTTGCTGGCTTGGACAAGCACCGGCACGCCGAGGTCGCTCATGCGCAGCGTCTCGGCGATGCCGATCTCGTCGCCGAAATTCGGCAGCAGCACCACGATGCCGTCGATCTCCTCGCGGTGCTGGCGGAAGAAATTGGCATAGCGCTGCGCGTCCTGGCGGGTTTCCACGGCGCCGTTCGCGGTCTCTCCGGCAGGCAGGATGAGCGCCTCGATCTTCAGCCGGGCCAGTTGCGCCAACACCTGTTCGCGCGCCGCGGGGGCAACGGCCGGGTTGAAGATCGCGCGACTGCCGATGATCACGCCGAAGCTCAGCGGCTTGTGGAATGGCGAGGTCACCGATCGACCCGCCCTGCATGCCGGCGCCAATCGACCGATGGCCGGCCAAGCCACCGCCTATTCCGAGTATTGTCGATTCTGCTCATCTTCTTACGTCTGTGCCTGGAGAGCGAGTCGGTGCTGCAAGCGCTGCTGAATCTGGTCGAGGACGACCGCGGCGATAATGACCAGGCCCTTGATGACCATCTGCCAGAAGGAACTGACGCCAAGCATGACCATGCCGTCGCCCAGGACGCCGATGACGAAGGCGCCGACCACGGTGCCCCAGATCGTGCCGCGCCCGCCCATGAGGCTGGTGCCGCCAAGCACTGCGGCGGCGATGGCATTGAGCTCGAAGGTTTCGCCGGCCGCGGGGTGAGAAGCGACAAGCTCGGAAGCGATGATCAAACCGGCGAAGGCAGCGCAGAGGCCCGAGATCATGTAGACCGAGATCTTGACGAGATTGACGCGAATGCCGGAGAGAGCCGCGGCGCGCTCGTTGCCGCCGACCGCATAAACGTAGCGGCCGAAGGGCGTGCGCGCCGCTACATAGGCCGCGACCAGCGCGAATACCGCCATGGCGTAGATGGAGAGCGGAATATTGAGGAACTCGCCGGCGCCGAGGACCGGGAAGCCCTGGTTGCCCAGATCAGGCGCGCCGGTGAGATTCGGGAAGGTGCGGCCGTCGGAAATCAGCAGGGCGGCGCCGCGGGCTATATAGAGCGTGCCGAGAGTGGCGATGAACGGGGCGACGCCCAGCGTTGTGATCAGCAGGCCGCTAGTCAGCCCGACCCCCATGCCGACGGAAAGCGCTATAAGCACCGTCTCGAAGGCGCTCGGATAGATGGTGAAGCCGAACCAGCCGACATGAATGCCGTGCGTCAGCAGGGCGCCCGCGACCATGCCCGAGACGCCGACGATGGACCCGACGGAGAGATCGATCCCCGCGGTCAGGATGACGAAGGTCTGGCCGATCCCGAGAATGGCGTAGATCGCGACGTGCTTGGCGACGATCAGCAGCGTCCCGATGTCGAGGAAGTTCGGCGCGGTGAAGGCGAAATAAGCGAAGACGACGGCGAGTGCGATCAGAGTGCGCAGCCTCATGATGAGCAGCACGAAGGAATGCCCCCGGCGGCGCGACTGGACCGGAGGGGAAACTGCTGCGTCTGGCGCGGTCACGATGCTCGCTTCCTATTTTCGCCGGTTAGGTGATGCAGGCCTTCTGTGGAGGCAGCGACCACTTCGGCTTCGTTGGTTTCGGCACGCCGGAAATCGCCGGTGATCCTGCCGGCCGACATGACGAGGATGCGGTCGGCGGCGCTCATCACCTCCTTGATGTCGGAGGTCGCGTAGACCACGCCGATGCCCTGCTGGGCGAGCGCTCCCATGGTGCGAAAGACCTCGGCCTTGGCGCCGACATCGATGCCACGGGTCGGTTCGTCGAACATGATGACGCGCGGCTCGGTCAGAAGACCCTTGCCGATCACGACCTTCTGCTGGTTGCCGCCGCTCAGCGCGGAAACCGGGACGCCGGGCGAGGATACCTTGATTGCAAGGTCGCGGATCGAACGGATAGCGGCCCGGGTCTCACTTGCGCGGTCGATGATCCCCCAACGCGCGAAACGGGAGATGCTGGCCATGCTGAGGTTTTCGGTCACCGACAGAAGCGAGATGATTCCGTCGCGCTGGCGGTCTTCCGGCACCAGCACGAGGCCCCGATCGATCCGGTTGGCGATGCTCGCGCCGGTGATGTCCGTACCGGTCAGCGTGATGCGCCCGGACGTAGCCTTGTTGGCACCGATCAGGCACTCGAACAGCTCGGAGCGTCCGGCTCCAAGCAGCCCGTAGATCGCCACGATCTCGCCGGCGCGGACAGTGAGCGAAACACGATCCAGAACGAAGCCGCCACCCGCGCGCGGCAGTACCAGATTTTCGACGACGAGCAGCGGCTCGCCGGCCGGCGCGTGGTCCGTCGCGGGCGCCGTCTCGATCGGGCCGACCATCTGGCCGATGATCCACGCGATGTCGATATCGACAACCCGCGCCTCGGCCTGAAGATGACCGTCGCGCAGAACGGTGACATAGTCGCCGATGCGCACGATCTCTTCTAGGCGATGGGAGATGTAGACGACCGCGACGCCGCGCTGCTTGAGGTCGTTGATCACGTGGAACAGGGTCTCGACCTCGGTGCTGCTCAACGCCGAGCTCGGCTCATCCATGATGAGCACGCGAACCTCGGCGGCCAGCGCCTTGGCGATCTCGACGATCTGCTGCTCGCCGATCCTGAGGTCGTCCACCAGCTTCCAGGGGTCGATGGGGTGATCGAGGCGGGCGAGCAGTTCGCGCGCGACTTTCCCCATCCGGGCCCTGTCGATGTCAATGCCGAAGCGGGTCGGCGCGTCGACCAGCAACAGGTTTTCCGCCACGGAAAGGTTCGGGCAGAGGTTCAGTTCCTGAAACACGATGCCGATCCCATGACGGGAGGCATCGCGCACCGACCGGAAGCTCACCGGCTCACCATCGAGCAGGATGCGGCCAAGGGTCGGCTGCTCGACGCCAGCAAGGATCTTCATCAGCGTCGACTTTCCGGCACCATTTTCGCCGACCAGCACGTTCACTGCGCCGGGGCGAATGCTGAAATCGACACCACCGAGAGCGACCGTTCCGGGATAGACCTTGACGATCTGCTCGGCACGCATAATGACCTTGTCGGCGGGCGCGGCCGCAGCGGCGGTCATTGCGGCGCTCCTCCGATGGAGAGCAGCACCGGCGTGATGGTGAGTGGCGTGCCGCCCGCCGGCGCTGTTGCAGCACCGGCGAACGAAACCACCTTGCCTTCCGCGGCGGCCAGCTCCGTGGCAAAGCCCGCAGTCGCCTTGTCGTTCAGCGCACGCGAGACCTCTGCGTAGTCGATTTGGTTGACGAAATCGCCGAAGGCGATGAACGGCAGAGCGTCTCTCAGCGCGGTGCCGAAGATGACCGGCCCGATTTGAAGGATGACCGTGGTCGGCTTGTTGTCGATCATCACTTCCAGCGCGGCGGTGCCGTGGCGCGAGGCGACGTCAACCGAGGTGATCGCACCTTCCCCCTTTACGAGATAGCTCCACGGCTGGCCTTCGCCGGGGCGGTGGCCGTACTCCTTGCCGGCCGCCTCCGGGTCGTGGGCGATCGCGGCGAGCACGGTGCCGACGTCGACCGGCGCCGTACGCATCAGCGGAATGGCTTTTGAATCCCACAATTCTTCAACATACGTCTTGGCGTTGAAGGCACCGTCGGCGCCCTTTTCGCCGTCGTATTTGATCTTGCAGCCGGCTACTCCCAACATGGCAACTGCCGAGATGGCGACGACCGATACGAAACGTGGCCTCATGATACGTGACACTTGCAGATGATCCTGCGCTCAACCGTCACACTGCCGCGATAACGGCTCAGCCGAACTTCCCCGAGCACCCGTTCGGCGCCTGTCACCCTGCCGCGATCTGGACAAGTTGGGCTCCACGCGCTTGGCGCGCGCGGAACCCCGTAGTGTTGGCTCGACTACTTCTTCATGGTGAAGTTGTCGAGCATGGCAGCGTTGTCCGCGGTGATCAGGACGCAGTCAATCGACTGCTTTTCGGGCTGCGACGCCTTGCCGTTCTTCAGATACTCATCGGCCTGAACGACCGCAATCTGGGCAATGTCGAACGCCGGCTGCAGGACGGTGGCAGCGATATTGCCGGCGATGATCTGGTCACGCACATCATTGCTGCCGTCGAAGCCCACGACGATCACGTCCTTGCGCCCGGCCGCCAGGAGCGCAGCGGAGGCGCCCATCGCCATCGTGTCGTTACCGGAGATCACACCGTTGATGTCGGGATTGGCCTGGAGGATCAACTCCATAATCGAATAGGCCTCGGTCTGGCTCCAATTGGCGCTCTGCCGCGCCACGATCTTCATATCCGGGTACTGGTCGATGATGTCGTGATAGCCCTTCGACCGGATGCCGGCGTTGGTGTCCGATTCCTTGCCGACCAGTTCGGCAAAGTTGCCCTTCTCACCCATCCGCTTCACAAACTCCTGAGCGCCCAGCGTGGCACCCTGGTAGTTATTCGACACAATCTGTGCGACGGCGACGCCGGTCTTGTTGATCTCACGGTCGATGAGGAAAGACGGAATGCCCGGCGTCCTTCGCTTTCTGGACGGCCGCGATGGACGCATCGGCACCGGCATTGTCGAGAATGATGGCCACCGCCTTCTGCGCAATTGCAGTGTCAAAAAGTTCGTTCTGCTTGTTGGCGTCGTCGCCATGGACGAGCACGAGCGTGTCGTAGCCGAGTTCCTTCGCCTTGGCCTCGGCCGCACTGGCCTCGGTGGCAAAGAACGGATTGTCTTGTGGCGGCACGATGATGGCGATGAGTTGGCCATTGCCCGCAGCCATTGCGGGAACCGCCGATGCCGCAAACGCGATCACGGCCGCGGTCGCGACCTTGCCGAGCAGGTGCATGTGTTTCCTCCCAAAGAACCAATATGGCCCCGCGCTACGAGCCAACTCTTTTGCGCAGCAGCAACTCTAGCATTGCCTTTCGGATTTCCAAGCGGTTTTTTGTCTTTGTTTTTGTTTCTTTTCGTTCTCAAGATTGAATACCGCCGCCGGGATGGCGCGGACGTCGGCATCATCTGAGAAAAAGGGATGCGTGGCGTGCGCCACCAGCAGGGTCATAGGCCGTGCACCGCCACAGATCGTGTGGCTCCAATGGCCATGACGACCGCCGGATCGGAGTGGTCGCGAAGCCTACAGAGCGATGATGATCTCGATGCCCATCTTCTCTATGGCGCGACGGTCGTCGTCGTGGATTGCGGCATCGGTGATGAGGCGGTTGACCATCGAGAGGGGCCCGAGAACCGCAAAGGACACGCGGCCGATCTTGGTGGAATCGGCAACGAGGACAATCTCGCGTGCCGCTTTGATCATGGCGCGTTTGACGTAGAGGTCGGCAAAGGCCGGGAATGTCAGGCCGGCATCGAGCGATGCGCCGGCGGTCGCCAGGAACAGCTTCTCGGCAAAGATGTTCTCGAAATAGCCGGCCGATTTCTCGCCGCTCAGCGAAAGGGTGGGCGCCTTAAATTGCCCGCCGGGCATGTGGATCGTGCAGGAGGGGTTGACGCCCAGGATCAGCGCTATGTTGAGCGCGTTGGTGATGACGTGCAAGTCCTGCCGTTTCAGCAGGTTTCGCGCCACTTCCGTTGTCGTAGAGCCAGCATCAAGAATGATCGTCTCGCCATCGTTGACGAGTGCGGCAGCGACTCGGCCGATGGCGCGCTTGGCGTCCATGTTGACCAGATGATGAAGGGCGAGCGCCTGCACCTGCTGCGGCATGGTTGCGAGGAACGCCCCGCCATGCTCGCGGACGATGTAGCCTTCGGACTCGAGCCGCTCGAGGTCCTGGCGAATGGTCGGCTCGGAGACCTCGAACGCCTCGCTCAACGCGCTGACGCGGGCGCTGCCTTCCTCCTGCAGCCAGTCGAGGATGCGCCGGCGTCGAGTCTCAGCAAGGAGATTGCCGCCCCGGGGGCGTCCGGCTGCCGCGGATGCACCCGGGGCGGCCTTGCCCACATACGGCCGCGCTGATTCGCCTTTACCTCGCATACTTCGTTCCTAACATAGACGGCGGTGCGCCAGCACACCACACAAGGCTACGGCCGCTTTGCAGATCGTCCGGCCTTTGGTCGCCACCGGGGCAACCCGGGCGCACGAGCGCATTGACTCCAGCTTATGAGCCAAAACGCAAGAAAACGAAAGATATCGTAGAAGAGCGCCGGCTGAGCTTTCTGGTTGTGCGATGTCAGTTCGGGGTCAAACTCGGACCTCGGCCAATGCGATCCGAATGTCTCCATTTCCCTCGGAAGCAGACATCGGCGGCTCTGAATCCGACTTCCGAGATGCGCCAATAAGCAGAAATCAGCAGCGATCGACAAGTCCGTTTTGCGCCCAAGGCTCAGCATACACTAAGCCAAAGGTGTGGATCGATGACGATGGCGATATTCAGGGCAGCAAGTCGGTTTGAACTTGCCAAATAGATGCATTGTCAGGGGTGCTCGGCGACCGGCAGTCCAATCACGCGCGCCTTGCCGGTTTGCCGCCCGGTTTTGTGCGCTCGCGGCGGCAGTACCGATCAATCCCCGCTTCGCGTTGACATGCGACCAGCGAAGGCCCGCCACCTCGCCTCGGCGCGCGCCGGTCATTGCGATCAAACGGACTGCATCAGCAACTTGCGGCCGCAGCCGCTTCTGATCCTCCATTGTTTTGAGCGTGGCGAACAAGCGAGCGTAGGCGGAGGCGTCCTCGAGTATCGTATCGCGCGCGCCGTCACTCCCAAGCTTGACGCTCGCGCTGCGGGGCTCCTCTGCAAACCCCCGATCGGTTCGGTTGCCATTTGCGACGTCACGGGATCAGGACCAGCGCTCCCTTGTTGGCGCGCGATTCCAGATGCCGATGCGCCTCCGCAGCGTCTGCGAGCGGGAAGCTTCGATGGATCGGGCGGATGATTCCGCGTCGGAGAGCATCGAAAAGGCGGTCCGACATGGTCCGGAGTTCGACCGGATCGGTTGTGTAGTGACCGAAATTGGGCCGCGAAAGCGTCAGCGACTTGGCGGCAAATGCGCCAAGATCCCAGCTTCCGACCGGGCCCGAGGCCTGACCGTGGCTGACCAGGTGCCCGCGCGGCGCAAGCGCCTCAAGCGAGCGAGCGAACGTGGCCTGGCCGACCCCGTCATAGACGACGTCGACGCCGCGCCCGTCGGTCAGCCGTTCGACCGCCGCGGCGAAATCTTCCTGCGCGTGGATGACGACGTGAGCGCAGCCGGCTTCGCGCGCGTATTCTGCCTTTTCTTGCGTCGAGACCGTTCCGATCACCCGCGCGCCGATTGCGCTCGCCCATTGGCAAAGAAGGAGCCCGACGCCGCCCGCGGCCGCGTGGACGAGCAAAGTCTCGTCTGGCGAGACCCGGTGCACGCGGTGCAGAAGGAATTCCGCCGAAAGGCCCTTCAGAAACGATGCTGCGGCAGTTTCGTCGCCAATGTCGTGGGGGATGGGAACAAGCAGCCCGGCATCCATCGTTCGCGCTTCGGAATAGGCGCCAACAGGTTCGCAGGCGTAGACAACGCGGTCGCCCGGGCGAAGATGCGAGACACCTTCCCCAACATCGACGACGACGCCCGCCGCCTCCATCCCGAGCACGTCCGGCGGCGTCAGCAGGCGGAAGTATCCGGTGCGGCAATAGATATCGATGAAATTGACGCCGATTGCCGTATGGCGAAGCCGTACCTCGCCAGCTCGCGGCGGCGGCACTGCCACGGTTCGCGTCTCGAGGACTTCGGCTCCGCCGTAGTTTGGCACTACGATCGCCCGGGCCTCCATCGTTCCGATCCCCGCGCGCTCGATGGAGAGTTGCGGCGGCGCTAGCCCGGCGCGGAAGCGGCTGGAGCGCGCGACGTGTCCGTCTTTCGTTCGAAGCGATCCTTCAAGGCGCTGAAGCCGGCTTCGTAGATTTCCTCGGCGACGAGGCGCGCGAGGCGCTCTGCCTGGTCTTTTGGCGGATAGAAGCGCGATTCCCAGGTGATGAAGGTCCGATCGCCGTCAGTGACAGGCCGAAGCCGCATCGTCGCGACGTAATCCATCAGTGGCAGCGGGGCTTCGAGCAGGCAATATGTGAGCTCGCGCTCGCGGTCGGAGAGCGCGATCAGCTGTTCGCTCAGCATCGAGCCGTCGGCCAGGCTGAACACGCGCACGGCGCCAACGGAATCCGCCGGTTCCTCCGACTGAATGCGGCTTTCCGCGATTGCCGGATGCCAAGTCTCGTGACTGTTGAAATCGCGGACAAGCCGCCAGATCGCCTCGACGGGCGCGTCAACGACCGTGCTGCGCGACAGTCGAACGAGATCGGCCATCAGCGGTTAAAGCGGGTCTGAAGCGCGCGCAATCCGCTCATGAACACATCGCGCCCGATAAAATTGACAAGCTCCGCCTCCCGCGCCGGCGGACAGCGAAACTCCGCCGACCACTCGACATAGCTGCGATCGCCGTCGGTGACCGGAAAGAGCCTGAGCGTCGCGACATAGTCCTCAACGCCCATCGGGCTCTCGAGGATCGCGTAGGTCATCGAGAAATCGTAATCGGACAGCGCGAGCAGACGCTCACGGATGCGGCCGCCGTCCTTCAGAGTAAAGTTGCGGATGCAGCCGATCTGGTCGGCGCGCGCGCTCTGCTCGATGCGACTCTCCGCCGCCGCCGGCAGCCAGCCCGGCAGGCCGTTGAAGTCGCGAACGACCGACCAGACTTGCGCGACCGGCGCACCGACAATCGACGAAACGAAGACCTTGGCCAAGCGCGCGCTTCTCTGAAATCAGTCGTCGTCGGTATCGCTCGCCGGCCCGCCCTTCTTTTCGCCCTGCGCGATGGAGGTAAGGTCCTTGGCGTCGCGGATCACATCCGACATCCTTCCGAGACTCGATCCCTCGATGCCGATATCCTTCATCAGGCTGTCTATCATCGGCCCCTGCACGCGATAGCGAAGAGCGCTGTCGATGACCTCGTCGGTGACGTTCTTGGCGCGCCCGTCGCCGCCGCTGCCGCCAAGTCCTTCGACGTGCACAATCTTGATGTTCTCGATCTTCTCCATCGGCCGGACGCTTTCTCGAACGATGCCCTCGATCCGATCGATGATCGCGCGTCGTGTCCGCGATGCCCGCGCCGCGTCGGAAAGCACGTTGTCGGCCTCGTTGGCACGCCTCTGTCCATCCGCTTCGACCTTATAGTGCTGCGCGGCTGCTTCGGCGCGAATGACCTGCGCGTCGGCGTCGGCATGCGCTTCGAGGCGCCGCGCCTCCGCGAAGCTCGCGGCAGCCACCTTCTCGGCCTCCGCCTTCGCCGTGAGCCTCAGCCGCTCACGTTCGGCATCGCGGGCCGCGGAGATCAGGTCGATGACCTTGCGCCGCTCGGCGATCTCGCGCTCGCGCACCGTGAAGGCCTGCTCCTCGGCGAGTATCGCCTTGGCGCGTGCGGCTTCCGCGTCGGTGATGGCAAGCGACCGCTCCTTCGACTTCGCCGCGAGATCGATAGCTTTTTCGATCTCGGCGATTTCAACCGCCTTGTCCTTTTCGATCGAAAGCTTCTGCAAATCGCGGTCGCGGACGACGCGCGCCTCGTTCAGCCCCCGTTCGGTCGCTATGCGGGCTCGTTCGACCTCCTCGCCGGAGACGATCTCCGCCTCCTCAAAGGCCTGCCGCTTGGCGATCTCAAGCGCCTGCAGCGCACGTTCCCGTTCGATGCGGGCCGCCTCCACACGCTGCTCGGCAGCGACTCGCTCTCGCTCGACTTCGGCCCGCGCGACGACTTCCGCCCGCTTGGCGTCGACGTCGGCCTGCGTGACCTCGACCGACTTCTTCGACAACACAATGGCGCGTTCCTGCTCGGCGACCTCGATTGCCCGGCGGCGCTCCACCTCCAACTCCTCCTGCGTGCGCTGTCGGCTTATCCGTTCGCGCTCGATCGCGAGACCGAGCGCAATTTGCTCGCGCTCCGTTTCCTCCCGGCTCTGTATCTCGGAGAGTTCGAGCGTGCGGCGGCGCGCAATCTCCCGGCGCTGGATCTCCTCCTCGTTCGTGATCCGCGTCTCGGCCAGCGCACGCTCTTGCGCCATGCGCGTCTTCTCGGTCGCCTCGTTCGCAGCAATCTGCGCCTGCTGAGCCTCCTGCTCGCGCAAAGCGCGTTCGCGCGCGACCTCGGCGCGCTGCGCGGCGCGTCGGATTTCCAGCTCGCGTTCCTGCTCGAGCCGCGCATACTCGCTTTCTCGATCGATCTGCAGGACCCGGCGCTCGGATTCGAGATTCTGGTTGCGGATATCAACCATCGTCTGCTGTTCGATCTCGTTGCGCATCTTGCGGCGCGACTCGATCATTTCGGTGAGCTGCGTCAGGCCTTCGGCGTCGAACGCGTTCGACGGATCGAAATGCTCCAGGCTGGTCTGATCGATATCGACGAGGGCGACGCTTTCCAGTTCGAGGCCGTTCTGGGCCAACGCCTCGGCGGCCTGCTCGCGGACGCGCACGGTGAACTGGTTGCGCTTCTCATGGATCTCCTGCAGCGTCATTTCGGCCGCGACAGCGCGCAGCGCCGAGGCGAACTTGCCCTCGAAGAGATCGCGGATGCCGTCCGGCTGCATGGCACGCCGCCCGAGCGTCTGCGCCGCGATCGCCACCGCTTCCTGGGTCGGCTTAACGCGCAGGAAGAACTCCGTGATGAGGTCGACGCGCATGCGGTCGCCCGTGATCAGTGCCGTGGTCTGTCCGCGACGCACCTCGACCCGCATCACGTTCATGTTGACGGGCGTTATCTCGTGCAGAACGGGGATAACGAACGCGCCGCCGTTGATGACGACCTTCTCGCCGCCGAAGCCGGTCCGAACCAAGGCGATTTCTTTGGTCGAGCGGCGGTAGAGCCAGCGGAGCAGATAGACCGCAATCACGACGATGATCGCGAGAATGACCAGCCACAGGATGGCCTGGCCGATGATCTGGTTTGCCATTCAGCTCCCTCCCGGACCCAGCACGCTGCCATCGGGCGCTGCCGACACGGTCCTTCTCCTCAGTCTAGCGCACCGTTAACGCGCTGTTTTCCATATATTTGCGCATGGTTACGCACGCTTGCGCAAGGGGCCGGCAATGCCGCGAAAAGCATCGACCAAAGCGGCGGCAAACGGCTTGTCGTTTATCGCGGCCGGCACGCGGATCACCTGCCGCCGGCCGGTTCTTTCGACGGTTTTCTCGATCGCCTCGAAGAGGGCGTTGTCCGCCTCCGGGTCGTAGAAGGGCTTACCGGGCGCATCGATTCCGGAGACGCCGCCTTCGGGGAGCAGGAAGCGAACCGGGCCGCGCATCTGGTTCAGCCGCTCCCCGATCCAGCGGCCAAACGAGGCGTTCTCGTCGCGCGTCGTCCGCATCAAGGTGACGTTTGGATTGTGGACGACGAGATTTCGCCCGCGGAATTTTTCCGGCACCGTGTCGCGAGGGCCGAAATTCACCATGTCGAGGGCACCCACCGAACCGACATAGGGCAGAGCGTTCCGTATGAAGGCGCCGAAGCGATCTTCGGTCGCCGGAAAGACGCCGCCGACGAGGAGGTCGGCGACCTCTGTAGTCGTGACATCGAGCGCGCCGGCGAGCATGCCGGAATCCGCGAGGCTCTCCATCGAGCGGCCCCCGATGCCGGTCGCATGAAAGACGAGGCAGTCATATTCGGAGCCGAGATCGGCGGTCAGCGCCTGCACGCAGGGCGTAGTCAGACCGAACATGGTGATGCCGAGCGCAGGTTTCCTGTTCAAGAGGTTTGCGGCGCGTTCAGCCGCGCTCGGCATGCGCGCGATCATGCCCGCAAGCGCGTTCGCTCCGTTCAGAAGTACTTGTTCGGTGATCGAGTTCAGCCCCTGCACGTCGGCAACCGAGTGCAGCATCATGATGTCTGCCGGTCCCACATACCGGCCGACATCGCCCGAAGCGACGGTCGAGATCATTATCTTAGGGACAGCGAGCGGCAGACGCCGCATTCCGGCCGTCGCGAGCGATGTGCCGCCCGACCCGCCGGCGGCGATGATCCCGCCGATATCGCGCTGGCGCACGATCCAACGCTCAAAGGCAAGCGCCATCTCTTTCACCGCCTGGCCGCGATCGCCGGTGAAGACCGCACTTGCACCGCGCGGATGCGCGCCGGCGACCTCCTGCGGCGTGACCTCGGTGCTCGCCGGTTTGCCTGACGTCGAAAGATCGACAGTGCGCGTGCGGATACCGAGGTCGCGCAGCCGGTCGCGGATGAATTTCAGCTCACGTCCCTTAGTGTCGAATGTGCCGACGACAAGCGCCGTCCGCCCGTGGCGCTCCGCGACCGGAATTTCGAAGATGTCCGAAGGCGGCGCTGCAGCCTCCGGCTTCTGCCGCCCTGCCGGCGGCGAGCGCACGCCGCGCGAGAGATCGGCTTCTGTGAGCGACCAGCGGTTAGGCAGAGAAGTTGCGGTACGGATGTTTGGCGCGCCGTTCGGTCCCTCCTGAAGCTCCGCGCCGTTTCCTCCTCTTACGACTCGGAAGACCTCGGACACGCGTTGCTCGGCGGCTTCGCGACTTGCCGCATCCGGCTCGGCCTCGTCCTCATGCCGTCCGACGCCGAGGAGGCGCTGCTGCAGCTCGCGGTCGTCGGCGAGCGCCCGCGACGACATGACCCGGTGGATGCGTCCGTTGACCATAATCGCGACATTCTCGGCGATCGTCGTCGCGACTCCGATGTTCTGTTCGATCAGGAGAACGGCGATCTCCCCCTCCTCCGCGAGCGACGAGAGCATCGCACCGACATTTTCGACAATGACCGGCGCGAGCCCTTCCGTCGGCTCGTCCATGACGAGAAGGCGCGGATTGCCGAGGAGCGCACGCGAGATTGCCAGCATTTGCTGCTCGCCGCCGGAAAGCTGCGCGCCGCCGTGCGAACGGCGTTCGGCGAGCTGCGGAAAGGTCTGGTAGATGCGCTCCACCGTCCACATCGCGTCGCGCCCGTTGCGAGCGGCAAGGCGAAGGTGCTCGTCGACGGAAAGGCTGCGCCAGACGCGCCGGCCCTGCGGCACATAGCCCACGCCGAGGCGCGCGATCTGATGCGGCTCGAGCGAAGCGATCTCGCGCCCCGCGAAGTTGATCGAGCCGCGGCGCGCCCGCTTCAGCCCCGTTATGGTGTTGCAGAGCGTCGTCTTGCCCATGCCGTTGCGGCCGACGATGGAAAGAATGCGGCCGTCGAGGGTCAGGTCGACCCCTTGGATGGCGTGCGATTCGCCGTAGTAGACGTGCAGGTCGCGGATGCGCAGTACCGCTTTCGAAGCCGGCTCAGCCATGGCCGCCCCCGAGATAGATCGCCTGCACCTCAGGATCGTTCTCGATCTCCTCCGGCGTGCCTTCCTTCAACACGCGCGCATTGTGCATCATCGTCACGCGTTCGGACACGCGGAGCGCCACATCGAGGTCGTGCTCGATGATGATGTAGCCGATGTGCCTCGGCAGCGAATTCAGTATCTGCACGAGGTCGCGCCGCTCCGCCGGCGACAGGCCCGCCGCCGGCTCGTCGAAAAGGATCAGTCGCGGCGCGCCCGCGAACGCAAGTGCGATCTCGAGCTGGCGCTGCTCGCCATGGCTGAGGCTCGCCACCACGGTGTCGCGGAGGGACTGCAGGTGCACGGCGTTCAGGATCGATTCCGCCTGCGCCATGTTCACGTCGTCCGCGCGCGGGCGGATCAGCGAGTAGCGCCGTCGCGACACGCCGCGACAGGCGAGATAGATGGAATCGAGAACGGTCAGGCGACGGAAGAGCTGCGATATCTGGTAGGTGCGGCGCAGCCCACGCCGGATGCGCTCATGCGCCGGCAGATCGGTGATGTCCTCTCCAAAGAAGCGGATGCGCCCGGCCGTCGGCAGGAAGTCACCGGTGATCGTATTGAAGAGCGTCGTCTTGCCGGCGCCGTTCGAGCCGAGGATCGCACGCCGCTCGCCGGCCGCGATCCTCAAATTGATGTCGGAGAGCGCCTCCAGTGCCCCGAAACTGCGGCAGACGCCATCGAGCTCCAGCGCGTGCGCGCCGGCGCTTTGAAGGTGTGTTGCCACAGCACCGAAGGCCACGAGGCGCTCTCCGCCTCTCGCTTCCTACGGGCAGCTCGGATTGTCGCGCGACACCTTGCCGAGCTTGAGGAACTCGTCTTCAGGGATGCCGAGCGTCTGGTTCACCTGCGGGATCACCTTGATGAGCTTGTTGAGCAGCGTGCCGTCGCTTTCCTCGACGACCTCCGTCAGGAACATGTCGGCGACCGCGTTGCGGTTCTTGTCAAGCTTGACCTTGCCGGTCGGCGTGTCGAGAACGAGGCTCGACAACGTCTCGCGCAGCTTGGCGCCGCCGTCCGACACATCCGCGCCGATCATGTCGAGCGCCGTCAACGCAGCCTGCATGTTTACGTAGTAGCCATGCGCAAAGAGCGACGGCGAGGGAAAGGCGTCGGGGAGTTTCTTATAGTCCTCGACGAACTTCTTCCATTCCGGTGTGTCGTTGCTGTCGGCGATCGGCCCGGCCGACGGCGTGCCGATGACGACATCGTGGATCTTGCCCTTGGAGCCAAGAATGGTCTGGTCGACGGTGATGGAGCCGCCGATCAGCGGCGCCTGACCGCCTGCCTGCTGGTACTGGGTCAGGAAGTTGATGCCGTCTGAACCGCCGAGTGCGACGTAGATGGCGTCGACATCGTCGGGAATCGCCGCGATCACCGACGAATAGTCCTTGGTTCCGATCGGTACCCACGACTTCGACGGCACGTGGCCGCCGGCCTTGCAGAACTCCGCCATGAAGCCGAAGACCTGCGTGTAGGGGAAGGAATAGTCTTCCGCCACCGTGGCGACCGTGTGGTAGCCCTTCTCGTTGTAGGAGTAGTCGCCAAGGCCCGCCATCCACTGCGCGCCGTCGGTGGAGAAGCGGAAGAAGTTCGGCGCCGGGTCGCGCAGCGTCGTGTCCTGCGCCGCCGAGGTGCCGTTCAGGAAGGTCACGTCAGGCTGGGTCTTGGCATAGTCCTTGATCGCCAGGCCCTCGTCGCCGGAGAGCGGGCCGATAAGGACCTTCACGCCGTCCTGCTCGACGAGTTTGCGCGCGGCACGCACGGCGCTGTCGGGCGAGGCGTCGGACGAACCCTTAACGACCTCGATCTTCTTGCCGCCGACCATGCCGCCATGCTCGTCGATGGCCATCAGCGCGCCGCGCAGGCTGTCATCGCCGAGGATCGCAAATGCGCCTTCGAAGGTCGCCAGCACCCCGATCTTGATCGTGTCTTCCGCCATGGCGATCGACGGCACCGTCAGCGCCGTCGAAAGCGCGAGGCCCAGCAAGGCCCGTCTGTTGATCCTCATTCTTCCCTCCCTTGGTTCTGTTTTGAAAAGCACCGCCCCCTTCACGAAGCGGAACGAACCGACTCCTGCGTCAGATGGGGCTTCAATCTTCCCCAAAGGCCGAGGAGACCATCCGGCGATACGAACACGATCACCAGAAAGACGAGGCCGATCAGCGTGTTGTAGCGTTCGGCACCGACGATATCGATTGCGAATGTCTGGATCAGGATGACGAAGACGGCGCCGATGAACGGCCCGATCGGGTGGAGCAGCCCGCCGATAACTGCAATCACCAGCACGTCGATCGACTGGCCGACATCGACGGTCCCCGGCGAGATGCGGCCTTGGAACCAGACAAGCAGCACGCCGGCGAGACCGGAGATGATCCCGGAAAAGAAATAGGCGGCGACCTTGTGCGCGGTCACGTCGTAGCCGAGGGCGCGCATGCGTCGCTGGTTGTCGCGGATGGCCTGAAGCGCCAGCCCGAACGTCGAACGCGAGCAATAGAGCACGGCCGCGTAGCAGGCGGCGGAGACGAAGAGGCACAAATAGTAGAACGGAACGGGGGCGCGCCAGTCTATGTCCAAGAAATGCGGGGCGGGAATTCCCGCGTAGCCGGAATGGCCGTTGAAAAGTGTGTAGTTCTGCTGCGCGAAATAGAAGAAGGCGGCGGCGATCGCGAGCGTGATCATGATCGTGTAGATGCCTTCGGTGCGCACCGAGATCGCACCGATCAGCGCCGAGGCGACTGCCGCGACGAGGACCGCGAACGGAACCAGCACCCACCACGGCCAGCCGAAGCCGTGCACGTTCATGTTGTTGGTGCCGCAGATGGCGACGACATAGGCCGCAATCCCGGCGGTGGTGATCTGCGCAAGGCTGACCATGCCGCCGTAGCCGGCAAGCAGCATCATGGAAAGCGCGAGCAGCCCCCAGATCAGCGAATAGGCACCGATCTGGGTCAGGAAGAACTCAGACGCCACCGTTGGATATAGGAGGAGCGCGGCGGCGAGAACGATCTGCCCGGCACCGATGCGACCAAGAAGAGCCGCGCCGGCCCGCGGCTGCTCGCTCGCGGCAACGAGGCTCATCGCGTGCTCCCCATGATGCCCTGCGGGCGAAGCGCGAGCGCCGCCACCATGATGACGAAGGTAAAAACGATTCCGTAGGTGGGGGAATAGACGAGACCGATCTGCTCGGCGAGACCGACGAGGAGCGCCCCGATCGCGGCACCGGTGATCGACCCCATCCCGCCGACGATGACGACCACGAGCGAGACGATCAGATAGCGAACGTCCTCGCCCGGCGCCAAGGAGAGCGCCGTTCCTCCGACCACGCCGGCGAAGCCGGCAAGCCCTGCCCCGATCGCAAAGACGATGGCGAAGACCATGTGGACATTCACGCCCGAGGCGGACAGCATTGCCCTGTCGTCAACGCCGGCGCGGATCATCATGCCGACGCGCGTGCGGTTCAGCATCAGCCAGAGCCCGACCCCGATGACGATCGCCACGCCAAGCACCACGAGGCGATAGAAGGGGTAGGTGATGTAGACCGCGGTTCCGTTCGCGCGCACGGCCGACACGATCGGCAGCTTGACAGCGCCGTCGAGCCACGCGGGAACGCCGATCTGGTAGGTCGTACCGGTCCACACGGCGAGCATCAAGTCGGCGGCGACGATCGAAATGCCGAGGGTGACCAGCGTCTGGCGGAGATCGTCGCCCTCGAGCCTGCGGAAGACGGCGACCTGCATGACAAGTCCGACGACCGCCAGCGCCAGGAAACCGGCCGCGACCCCGAACAGCCAATAGCCCGTCCGCTCGGACACCTCGTAGCCGAGATAGGCGCCGAAGAGATAAAGCGACCCGTGCGCGAGGTTGACGTTGCGCATGAGGCCGAAGACCAGCGTGAAGCCACTCGCGACGAGAAAATAGAGGCCGGCGAGAGTCACGCCGTTGAAGACAGAACTGACAAAGGCCTTCTTGGAAATCAGCACCGCATTCAGCCAATCCGGCCACACGGCAACGAACAGCCAGGCGACGAGCGCGGCGACAAGCAGCCAGAAGAGGCCCCACGCCTGCCGTCGCGTCAGGCCGCTCTCCAGCGATGGCCGGTCGACGACGCTCACGCCGTCAACCGCCGCCGCTGTTCTTGCATCTGCGGGCGCTTGTAGAACTTCCCGTCCTTCATGATGGCGAGCAGGCGGTCCTTCTCCTGCAGGACGCGGACATTGGCGATCGGGTCGCCGTCGACGAGCAGGAGGTCGGCGAGATAGCCCTCCTTTATCTGGCCGAGCTCGTCGCCCATGCCCATGATCTCGCCGCCATGTTTCGTCGCGGCGATGATCGCCTCCATCGGCGAGAAGCCGAGCATCTCGACGAACGTCTGGATGTCCTTGGCATTGGTGCCCTGTGGCGTCCAGGCGAAGCCGTAGTCGCCGCCGATGCAGACGCGGATGCCGCGCCGATGCATCTTCTTCATCGTCTCGACGCACATCTCGAGCTCGCGCTCGTATTCGATGGTGAGCGGGGAGCCCGGCTTGATCCCCCACGCTTCGGCGTGACGCGCGGTGTTGATGAGCCAAGCGATGCCAGGCGCGACGAAGTGCCGGTCTTTCACCGCTTCCAGCATGTCGAGCGCCTCCTCGTCCGCGAACGAGGCGTGGTAGATGTTCTGGATACCGTGACGCACGCACTGCTTGACGGATCCGGAAGAGCGGGCGTGAGCGGAGAGCACCTTGTTGCGCGTGCGCGCCTCTTGCGCCGCCATCGCTACTTCTTCCTCCGACATCGGAGTCTCTTCGGCGCCCATGCCGGTGATGGTCTCGCCGGAAAGGTTCAGCTTGATGGAATCGACGCCGTATTTGATGAGCGTGCGCACCGTGCGCCGCACTTCTTCGGGTCCCGATACGACAAGGCCGAGATTGAGTCCCGGGTGGGGAATGTGCGACGGCGCCGAATTGCCGAGCCCGCCGACCGTGGTGATCTCCGGTCCGGCGGCCAGATAGCGCGGGCCGGGGAAGCGCCCTTCATTGATGAAGCGCTTGGCGACGACGTCGAGACGCGGCTTGGCGGCGGCGGCGCCGCGGCCCCCGGTGAAGCCGGCGTCGAGCACGATCTTCGCCATCTCCATGGTGACGAGCATGTGTTCTTCGACCTCCATCATGTTGATGGGATCGATGCCGGGAGCGTTGTTCCACGACAGATGCAGATGCGCGTCGATCATGCCCGGCATCAGCGTCGCGCCCATGCCGTCGATGACGGTCGCACCCCCGCCGGCACCGGCTCCGAAGCGGGACCCGCCGCGCGTTATCTGCTTGATGCGATTGCCCTGGATCAG
This sequence comes from uncultured Alphaproteobacteria bacterium, assembly GCA_963720705.1. GTDB lineage: Bacteria > Pseudomonadota > Alphaproteobacteria > Rhizobiales > Afifellaceae > DASWJZ01. The sequence continues at coordinate 348,092 of CAVRGJ010000002.1, read as the reverse complement.
GACGTCACCGGTATAGGGGTATTCGCCGGTCGCATCGAGAATGCGGACATTGGTGAAAAGGACGGATTCCGGCTCGCGCCCGTTTCCGTTCCAGCGCGCCCCGTATCCGCTGCCGTCTGCCATCTTAACCTCCCTTGCAGCCCGCCGGTCTTCGTCTTGTTTTCGGGTGACCGGTCAGAAGAGCCTTATTGTTCGACCCGTTTCAAGAAATCAGCAATCCTTTGGTTACATTCGGCCGGCTTCTCGACCGTCAGCCAATGGCCCCCGCGGTCGACGAGACTGAAGCGCGCGCCGCCGATCTTGTCGCGAAGCGCCTCCGCCACGCTCGGCGGATTGACCGCATCGGCGTCGCCGGTCACGAGCAGCGTTGGCGCCGATATCAGCCGCGCGTCCACGGCCTGGGCGGTCGCCAACGCCTCGCACATCTTGGCGTAGCCTTCCGGATTCTGCCGCATTATCGATTCCCGCACAAAGGCGACGGTCACCGGCTGCGCGGCGCGCGTCGCAGCCGCGAGCGCGCCCGGCCACGATCTGATCCGCAATCGGCGCCATGCCCTCGCTCCGCGCGAGCTTGCTCCGCCCAGAAAGCGCGTTCCGCGTCGCATCTGTCGGCGCGGCGAGCGCGCCGAAAAGGGTCAGCGACCTGACGGCTCGGGGCTCCTGGGCGGCAATGATCTGGCAGACGATCGTTCCAAGCGAATGGCCGACGAAATGCGCCTGCTCGATGCCGAGCACCTTCATGACCGCCGTCACTGCGTCGGCGAATCCGTTCATGGTCGGCACCTCAGCCGGGACCGGCGAGCGTCCGCTCCCCGGCAGATCCACGCGGATCACGCGATGGGATCTGAGCACCTCCATCTGCGGCTGAAAGGTGTTCGAGGTTCCGCCGAGCCCGTGCACCATGATGACGGGGAACCCCTCGCCCTCGACTTCCGCGACGATTCCGCCGACCGCGACGGTGGTCATGGTCTTGCCTCCTCGACGCGGTTCTCCAGCGCCCCTATGCCGTCTATCTCGACGCGCACGACGTCGCCGCCCTTCAAATAGCGCGGCGGATTGAAACCGATCCCAACCCCCGCCGGTGTGCCAGTCGCGATGATGTCGCCGGCCTGCAGCGTCAACCCGGCCGAGATCGTCGCGATGATCGTCGGTATGTCGAAAATCAACAGCTTCGTATTGGAGCTCTGGCGAATTTCGCCGTTCACAAAACAGCGGATGGCGGTATCGGAAATATCGATCTCGTCCTTGGTGACCGCCCACGGTCCCATCGGACAAAACGTATCCTGCGATTTTCCGACGAGCCACTGGCTATGGCGTCCCTGGAGGTCGCGTGCCGTCACGTCGTTGAGGATCGTGTATCCCCAGACATGATCGAACGCCTTCTCGGCGGGTATCGCACGACCGGGCTTGCCGATGATCACCGCGAGTTCCGCTTCGTAGTCGACCGCGGTCGAGACCCGTGGGTCGATGATGATCGCCGCGCTGTTCGCGACGACCGATTCCGGAACCTTGGAAAAGATGATCGGATGCTTCGGCACGTCGCCGTTGGCGACGCTCGAATTGAAGCCGCTCCGGGCGAATTCGTGTGCGTGCTCGTAATAGTTCTTGCCGACACAGAAGATGTTTCGACGTGGGCGAGGAATCGGTGCCTCGATGCGCACGGCGTCGAGGTCGATCTTTGAGCTTGTCTTCGGAAGCAGGCCATCACGGGCGGCAAGCGCCTGCACACCCGTTGCCGCTTCTTCTATCGGCAGATCGAAGGGGCTGACCGCATGCCCGTCGAGGTCGACGACACCCACCCGCCGTTCGCCGGACACTGAAAACGTCGCCACCCGCACGCTTCCGCCCCACTTCGATGTTTGTTTTGTTGAAGCCAATCTAGCGCCAATTTGGCTCATCTGCAATTTCGGGAGCGCAATTCGTCGTTTCGAGATAATCCTTCCCTGAGAGCGGCTAAGGTGAGTGGACAGGATTCCGGGCGGCGTGGTAATTGGTTCACGAATGGATCACATTGCGGATCGGTAGATGGCGCGGGCAGCGGCGACCGACATTGCGCGATCATTGAAGCAGCGCATCGACGCGGGCGAATGGTCGGAAAGCGGCCGCATCCCGCCGGAGCGCGATCTTGCGGTTTCGTTTGGCGTGGCGCGGAACACGATGCGCCGCGCCATGCACCTGCTCCGCGAGGAGGGCGCGATATCTCGGCACATCGGCCGGGGTACCTTCGTGCGCTCCGTCAATGGGGGATCGCTTCCTGAGATCGCTCAGCGAATGAGCGGCGCAAGCCCGGCGGATATGATGGAAATCCGCTTGCTTCTTGAACCATCTGCGGCTGCCTTCGCTGCCACGAATGCAAGCGCGAGCGAGCTTGCAAGCGTCGAGGACGCGCACCGCAACGCCGTCGCCGCGACGGACATGCCGACATTCGAACATTGGGACGCCGAGTTTCATCATCGGATCTTCGCAAGTTCCAGGAACGCGCTCCTCAAGGAAATGCACAGCCTGCTCTCGGTGCTCAGGAATGAGGGGCCATGGTTCGAGATGAAGCGGCGCGCCTTCTCAGAGGAACGACGTATTCGCTACTGCGCGGAGCACCTTTCGGTGCTGCAGAGCCTCGTCAGCCGCGACCCGGACAGGGCTCGCGGCGCGATGCGGCGTCACCTCGCGACGGTGAGGGCGAACCTCCTCGGAGACTAGTCCGCTACCGGAAGGTCGAAGCGGCCGTGAGGCGGTCCCGTCAGGGTGCCCGCCCGCATTCGGGATGCAGCGCGGGTCGTCGCACGGCCAGCTCCGACAAGGCCAATCCGCCGCAGAGACGGGCTTGATCTTTGCATCGAATATTGGCTGGTCCCATGCTGAGGTTAGGCAAGCTGGCTCGTGCCGACCCGCGGTTACCGGGGATGAGGTGGGGATGGGCAAGGACACGTGGGGCTTCTTCCGAGCCTTCAACCAAGAGCACATCGTAGTCGCTATCTGCGTCGTTCTCTTCGCCGCCGCGGCGCTCGGGCTTCCGGGATTCCTGACAGCCGCGAACCTGATCGCCATCGTTCGCTCGATCGCCGTCCTCGGTATCCTTGCGCTCGGTATGGCGGTGGTCATCATCGGGCGTGGCATCGATCTGTCGATGGTGGCGGTGATGGCCATGTCCGTGGCCTGGTACCTGCAGCTCCTCGACGGTGGAATGGCCGACAAGGCCGCACTGGCGCTGGTGCTCGGCGGCGTGCTCGCGATCGGTCTGCTGAACGGCTTCCTCGTCGCCTATGCCGACGTACCAGCGATCTTCGTTACGCTTGCTTCCGGCTCATTCGTCTTCGGCTATGTCCGCTCGCAACTGATCCCCTCGGATGCGGTGCCGGTGCCCGCGGGCCACTGGGTCGAGATCATGGGCGGCCTGCGCTTCCTGGGTGTGCCGGTCGAAGTCTTTATTTTCGCGGCGCTGTCAGGTGCCGTGTTCGTGTTCCTGCGCTTCACCAAATGGGGGCGCTATGTCTATTACGCCGGCGACAATCCGGTGGCGGCACGCAATATCGGCATGCCCGTCCGGCCGATGCTGGTGCTGCGCTACGTGCTCTCCGCGCTGACCGCCTTCGCCGCAGGGTTGCTGACGGCGGCAAGCTTGCATTCGATCAATACGCGCGTGGTCAACTCCACGCTGCTCTACGATATCGTGCTGGTTGCGGTGATCGGCGGCATCGGCCTCTCGGGAGGCAAGGGCGGCGTTCGCAACGTCCTCGCCGGCGCAGCATTGATCGGAATCATGCTGAACGTCATGACGATCATCGACATTTCTGTGCTCTACCAGAACCTTATCAAGTCCACTATTCTGCTCTTCGCGATCATCGTCGACGGCCTGCTCAATCCCCGCGATGAGCAGACCGCGCAGCAAGGAGACATCTGAGCTCCGAACCGCCAACCGAAACAAACTGGTACAGGGAAAGGACAGGAAGATGAGGCTGACAAGAACCCTTCTAGCGGCTGCATTTGTGGCGTCGGCCACGACTTTTGCCGCACTGCCCGCCTCCGCCGACATGATGGACCCGGCGCCGGAGGCCTATTCCAAGGCGCTCTCGGGCAAGCGCGTCGTGATGGTGCCGATGGCGATGTTCGACCTGGCCCAGGGATGGGCTGCGATCCTGCAGCGCGAGGTCAGCGCCTTCGGCGGCGTCTTCGAGACGCGTGACCCGAACTGGAGCGCCGAGGCCGGCGCGCAGGCGCTGACCGAAGCGATTGCTTCGGACCCGAAGCCGGACGTACTGGTTGTGATGTCGCCCGACCTCAACTCGTATTCCAAGATCATGAAGAAGGCGCAGGAGGCGGGCATCTACGTTCTCCTGATCGACAACCCCGCCAACTTCAAAGCCGATGCCTATCTCGGCGGCGACTGGACGCAGCTTGGCCGGCTCGAGGCCGAAGCTGCGGTGAAAGCCTGCGGCGAGGGCTCCTCGAAGAAGATCGGCCTGGTGCAGGGCGACGAGACCAACGCCACCAGCCTCTTCCAGTACGACGGGATCATGGACGTGCTGTCCAAGCATCCCGACTTCGAGGTCGTGGCGAAGCCCGACTCGAACTGGGATCCGACAACCTCGCGCGATGTGACGACCACCATGCTTCAGCAGCATCCGGACGTCTGCGCCATCATCGATTTCTGGGACGGCGACGCAACGGGCGCTGCGGCCGCGATCCGCGACGCAGGCCTGCAGGACAAGGTCTTCCTGGTCACCACGGGCGGCGGCGAAAAGACCGCCGACTGTGAGAAGATCGAGGACGGAACCTACGGCGCCGTGGTCACCACCGAGTTGGTGACCGAAAGCACCAACATGACGACGATGATCAAGTACCTGCTGCAGAGCGGGCAGGCGCCGGGCACGTCGTCGGCCTATATCTACACGCTGCTCCACGCGACAACGAAGGACAACATGCACCCCGACAGCTGTTGGGACCTGAAGGCACTGCAGGCCATGGCTGGCACAAACTGAGCCGGGCCGCTTACCCCGAACCGGGACGGCCGGACATCGCCGGCCGTCCTTTGCTCCTGACCTGATGGGCGCCTGATGACCTTCCGCGAGCGGCTGCAGGCCTCCCGCTACACTCTGATACCAGATCACATCATCGGCGAGGTCCTGACCAAGCGGTGGACCGACAACGCCATCCCCTTCATAGCCCTTGTCGTGACCGTCGCGACCTTCGGCAGCATCACCCCGGGCTTCTTCAAACTCTATTCGCTGCAGGAATTGACCCGCCAGCTCGGCGAGTTTAGTCTTGTGGTCACCGGCCTCACGGTGGTGATGCTCGGCGGGGGAATTGACCTCGCCGTCGGTTCGATCTTCGCCCTGTCGGCGTTTGCCGCGGTCGCGACCTTCTTCATTTTGGAGCAGCCGGTCTGGATGGCGCTTGCCGCCTCGCTTGCTACCGGACTCGTCTTCGGCGCGATCAACGGCTACCTGATCGGGTTCCTGAGACTCCGCGCCTTCATCACCACGCTGGTGACGCTGATAATCGGGCGCGCGGGCTACGAAATCCTCGTCGTCACCTTCGGCTCGAAGGTGCAGCTCTCGACGGTGTCCTCCGACGTCTGGGACTTCATCGGCGACGGCACGGTGCTCGGCATATCCGTGCCGGTGCTGGCGGCGATCCTGCTCGCCATCGTCACACATGTCGCGCTGACGCGCTCGCGCCCGGGCTGGCACGTGCAGGCGGTCGGCGGCTCCCGCCGCTCCGCCCATAACGCCGGCATCCGCGTGCGCCAGACGGTGTTCCTCACCTATGTGTTCTCGGGCCTCTGTTCGGCCGCGGCCGGTTTCCTGATCGCGACACGGCTGAGCGGCGCGGGGCCTGGTACCGGACAAGGGCTTGAAATCCTCGCGCTCACGGCCGCCGTCGTCGGCGGCAACAGCCTCGGCGGCGGGCGGGGGTCAGTCGTCAAGGGACTGATGGGCGCCGTCATCGTGCTCGTCATGACGAACGGACTGATCCGGCTCGGCTACGGCACCGGAACGAACCAGATGGTGCTCGGCATTCTCCTCGCCGTCGCCGTCACCATCGACATCCGTTGGCTGAAGAACCGCCACAAGGTGTTGAACGAAATCTACGTCGCGCCGGTCTATTTGCGCATGGGCGAGACGCAGTCGGCGGCGCCGGGTTCCGGCACGCCCTACGAGCTCAATAACCGGCTGTCGGAAGCCGAACCGATCGGGCTTGGCGAGCTTGAAGGTCCGGAGGATGTGATCCTCGACCGCGAGGATCACCTCTATTGCGGGACGCGGCACGGCGAGATCGTGCGCTTCTTCGCGCCGGACTACAAGCGCTCGGAAGTCTTCGCGCATGTCGGCGGCTTCCCGCTCGGCCTCGCCTTCGATCGCGAGGGCAACCTCCTCTCCTGTGTCGGCGCGATGGGGCTCTATTCGATCTCGCCCGACCGCGAGGTGAAGAAGCTCTCCGCCGAGACGCGGCGGTCGCTGACCTCGATCATGGACGACGCCAGGCTGCGCGATCCGAACGATCTCGACATCGCGCCCGACGGCAAGGTGTATTTCACCGATTCCACCAAGCGCTACGACGCGCACGACTGGGCGCTCGACTCGATCGAGAACCGCCCGACCGGGCGGCTCCTCGTCTACGACCCGAAGGACGGCAGCACGCACACCCTGCTCGACGGCTACCGCTACACCAACGGCGTCTGTATGGCGCACGACAACAAATCGCTGTTCTTCTGCGAAAGCTGGGCCTGCCGCATCCACCGCTACTGGCTGGAAGGGCCGAAAGCGGGCACCGCCGAATGTGTGATCCGCGACATGCCGGGCTATCCGGACAACGTGAACCGCGCCTCCGACGGCAGATACTGGATGGCGTGGCTCGGCATGCGCACGCCGTCCTTCGACCTCTCGCTTCGCCATCCCGGCATGCGCAAGCGCATGGCGCGGCGGCTGCCGCAGGACGAGTGGCTGTTCCCGAACATCAACACCGGCGGCGTGGTGAAGTTCAACGAAGAGGGCAAGATCGTCGCTACGCTCGGGGATCTCTCGGGTGCCGCGCATCCGATGGTGACCTCGATGCGCGAGCACAAGGGGTTCCTCTTTGTCGGCGGCATCCTGAACAACCGCGTCGGTCGCTATCGGATCGAGTTGGGTGACCCGAACTGGACCTCGAACGACTCCTATTGGGGCCCGCGGTCGTGATCCTTGCTCCGATCCTCGACATCTTCCGCGGTCGCGCGATCACCATTCCGCCGCTCGACGGCGCCTTTCGCCCCGACGCCGCGCTCGACAACGCGCCGGTCTTCGCCGAGCTCGCGCATGCGGACAATCTCTGCGAGGCGGGCGGGCAGCTCTTTGCGTCGAGCGGAAACTCTCTCTTCGCCCTTGCCGAAGGCGAGGCGCCAAAGCTCATCGAAACGTTCGCCTCGGAGGTCACAGCGCTTGCAGCCGCGCCAGACGCAACGCTTGCGGTGGCATTCGACGACGGCTCGCTCATCGAAAACGGCGACCCTGTCGCGCTGCCGAAGGGCGTCGCCTGCATCACCGCACTTGCCTATGCACCGGACGGCACGCTGTGGCTCGCCAATGGCTCCGACCGGCATCGCGCCTCGGGATGGGTCGCCGACTTCATGGAGAAGAATGCAGCGGGCTCGGTGTGGCGGCGCGAGCCGGGCGGCGGTTTCGCGCGAGTGGCAGCGGGTCTGCAATGGCCCTACGGGCTCCTGCCCGTCGCTGGCGGCGCGATCGTCAGCGAAAGCTGGCGGCGACGCCTTGTGCGAGTTGGTGGAGGCAGCGTCGAGCCCGTGCTCGGAGAGCTTCCGGGCTACCCTGCCCGCCTCTCGCCCGCCGCCGACGGCGGGGCCTGGCTTGCGATTTTCGCGCCCTGCAATCGGTTGATCGAGCTGGTGCTGCAGGAGACGCGCTATCGCCACGACATGATGGCGGAGGTGCCGCGCGAGTTCTGGATCGCGCCGGCGCTCTCCTCGGGCCAGAGCTTCCTCGAACCGCTGCAATGCGGCGGCATCCGGACCATGGGCGTGCACAAGGCCTGGGCGCCGACGAGATCGTACGGCTTGGTCGCGCGGCTCGGGCCCGACTTTGCCCCGCTCGCGAGCTGCCATAGCCGCGCCGATGGCCGCCGGCACGGCACGACGTCCGCGATCGAGTTCGACGGGCGGCTTTTCGTCGCCTCGAAAGGCGGCCACGCCGTGCTCGCACCGGAGCTCACATGACGAGCACCATCCTCAGCATGGAGAAGATCACCAAGACCTATCGCAGCGTGCCTGCGGTGAAGGACTTGGACTTCGACCTCAGCGAGGGCGAGATCCACGCGCTTGTGGGCGAGAATGGCGCGGGCAAATCGACCCTGACCAAAATCATGGCAGGCGCCGTCGAGCCGACCTCCGGCCGCATGATCTACCAGGGCCGCGAGACGCACTTCGCCACGCCGCACGAGGCGCTTAAAGCCGGCATCGCCATGGTCTTCCAGGAGACGAGCCTCGTGCCCTCAATGAGTGTGGCGCAGAACCTCTATCTCGGCGCGGAGCGTTTCCTGAACCGCCTGAGCGGCACCAACATCGCCGCCCAGCAGTTCCTGCAGTCGCTGAACTTCCCGGTCGACCCGACGGCAATGGTCGAAACGCTTGGCGCCGCGAAACGGCAGATGGTCGAGATCGCCCGCGCTGTCCACCACGCCGCCCGTGTCATCATCTTCGATGAGCCGACCGCGTCGCTGACGCCGGAGGAGAAGCGCCATTTCTTTGCGCTTCTCCGCCGTCTCAAGGCGCAGGGTGTGTCGATCGTGTTCATCAGCCACGCTCTCGAAGAGGCGCTGCTGATCGCCGACCGGATCACCGTCCTGCGCGATGGCGAACTGGTGGCGACGGGCGATACGTCCGAATTCGACCGGGACAAGATCATCGCGGCAATGGTCGGCCGCGCTCTGTCGGGCGCGCTCTATCGGAAGCGCGATGTGGCGCAGCTTCGCAAGCCCGGGCGAAAGGTTCTCTCGGTAGAGGACATTTCCATGGGAACGATGGTCAGGAACACGTCCTTCTCGGTGTTCGAGGGTCAGGTGACCGGCGTTTTCGGGCTGATCGGGTCGGGCCGCACCGAGACCTTCAAGATCGTTGCCGGCATCTTCAAGCGCGACTTCCTGCGCGGCGGCACCGTTATCCTCGACGACCGGCCGGTCCGCTACAGAACGCCGGCCGGTGCGGTCAAGGACGGCATCGTCTATGTCACCGAGGATCGGAAGTCGGAGGGCATCTTCGAGACGATGTCGATCGGCGAGAATCTTTTCGGCGGGGTGCTGGCGGCGGGGCGCGAACAGGGCATCCTCGTCAGCGCCCGCGCCATCCGCGAGCTTGCGCTGGAATGGACCGGCCGACTGAACGTCAAGGCCATCAACGCCGACGCGCGCGCCGTGGAGCTGTCGGGCGGCAACCAGCAGAAGGTGGTGATCGGCAAGGGGCTGATCCAAAAGCCGCGCATCGTCATCTTCGACGAGCCGACGCGCGGCGTCGATGTGGCGGCGATCGCCGAGATCCACCAGATCATCAACGATCTGGCCGACCAGGGCCTCGCCGTGGTGATGATCTCCTCTTATCTGCCGGAAATCATGAACCTCTCCGATCGCATCCTTGTCTGCCGCCAAGGGCGGATCGTGGAGGAGATGTCGCCGGTCGAGGCGACCGAAGAGAAGATCATGTATGCCGCGGTGCATTAGGCGACATGGATCGCAACTCTCGCGCAATCCGCTTCACACCGTCATCCTCGGACGCGCATTGCGCGATCCGAGGACCCAGTGCAGCAAAGCGAGCGTCGCACTCTGGGTCCTCGGGTCTCCGCTTCGCTCCGCCCGAGGATGACACCGTCTCGTTTGATGCTTCAATAGAGACCGCTCGTGCGGATGGAGGTGAAACGCTATGGCGACCGTGAAGCTCTTGAGTGACGCCGAGGCCAACGCGATCCCCGCCGTCAAGGCCGTGTTCGACGACATCCGCGCAACGCGCAAGACCGATTTCATCAACAATTTCTGGCGCGGGCTGGCGAATGATCCGGTGACACTGAAGCGCACCTGGGAAAGCCTGAAGGCAGTGATGACCGGCGAGACCGCTTTGCCGCCGGTGGTCCAGGAGATGATCTATATCGCTGTCTCAACCGCCAACGCCTGCACCTATTGCGTCCATTCGCACACGGCCGCCGCACGCGCCAAGGGCATGACCGACGCCGAGCACGCCGAGCTGTTGGCGATCATCGGGCTTGCAGCGCAGACGAACCATCTGGTGACGGCAATGCAGTTGCCTGTCGACGAGGCCTTTCTCGTTGAATAGGCGCGACGAGGAAGCCACGCGGCTTCCCCCCTAACGGAACGCTTCGCAAGACCCGTTCAATTCCAGCCGTCGCCGCCCGTCCGCTTGGCGAAGACTATTTCGGCGATCCCCGGTCACGGATTTCCGTCAAGGTGGCGCGCGTGGAGATGATCTCCTTCTCCATCAAGACGTGGACGAGCGCCGGGCGGCCGCAGGTCAGTGCGCGCTCGAAGGCCGGTGCGAAGTCCTCGGTCTTGCGCACCGTCTCCCCATGCGCGCCGTAGGCTTTCGCAAGAGCCGCGAAATCCGGATTGGTGAGGTCGGTCGCGTAGATCTTGCCGGGATAGTTCCGCTCCTGATGCATGCGGATCGTGCCGTACATGCCGTTGTCGAAGATCAAGGCGACGACCGCGAGCCCGTACTGCACCGCCGTCGCGAGCTCCTGCCCCGTCATCAGAAAGCAGCCGTCGCCGGCGAAGCACACAACGTCGCGATCAGGGTGGAGCGCCTTCGCCGCGATCGCCGCCGGAAAGCCGTAGCCCATCGCGCCGCTGACCGGCCCAAGCTGCGTCGGATAGTTGCGATAGAGATAGTGGCGCTGGCACCAGCCGGTGTAGTTGCCGGCGCCATTGGTGATGATCGCATCCGCGCCGAGCCGCGCGCGCACCTGAGCCATCACCGCCACAAAGTCGACAGCACCGGGAAAGGCGCGGCCGGGAAGCTGCGCCTCGAAATCGCGGCGCGCGTCGGCGGCCCATTGTATCGAGCTCTTGCGGCCCGGCGGTTCCAAAGCTGCGGCTGCCGCCAGAAACGGGCCGACGGCCGCGTTGATCGGAAGCGTGGCGGCGAAGACGCGACCAAGCTCCTCCGCTCCGGGATGGACATGGACGAGCTTCTGGATCGGAACGGGCGCCTGGACCAGCGCGTATCCGGAAGTCGTCATCTCGTCGAGGCGCGTGCCGACCGCGATAACAAGGTCAGCGTCGCGGACACGCTTGCCAAGTTCCGGCGAGACGGTCGTGCCAAGCTCGCCGACATAGAGCGGATGCGTGTTGTCCATGCGATCCTGGCAGCGGAATGCCGCGGCAACCGGAAGCGAGAACGCTTCGGCGAAGCGGACCAGATCGGCGCAAGCGGCTTCCGACCACCCGCTCCCGCCGACGATCGCAAGCGGCCGCTCCGCGGCTGCGAGAAGCTCCGCGAACGCCGCCATCTGCGGCGGCGAAGCTGCCGGCTCTGCGATGGGTGTAGGAGCGACATCCGCAACATCGGCAAGCGCCGTCAGCACATCCTCCGGAAAGACCAGCGCGACTGGCCCGCGCCGGCCTGCCATGGCGATCGCGTAGGCGCGCGCGACGTATTCGGGGATGCGCTGCCGGATCGTCGACCTGGTCGACCCATTTCGTGACCTCGCCGAGCATGCGACGATAGTCGATCTCCTGGAACGCCTCGCGGCCGAGATCTTCGCGGCCGACCTGGCCGACAAGCAAGATCATCGGCGTCGAATCCTGGCGCGCCGTGTGGAGGCCGATCGATGCGTTGGTCACCCCCGGACCGCGCGTTACGAAGCAAATGCCGGGCCGCCCGGTCAGCTTGCCGTAGGCCTCGGCCATGTTCGCCGCGCCGCCCTCCTGCCGGCAGACAATGAGCCTGACGCGGTTCTCGACCTCGCGGAACGCCTCGATGGCGCCGAGAAAGCTCTCGCCGGGGACGCAGAACGCCAGCTCAACGCCGTGGCCGACGAGATTGTCCACCAGGATGCGGCCGCCGGTTCGAAGAGTCATTCCACCTCCCTGGCAGCCGCGTTGGCGTGCGCTGCGAAAGGCGAGCCTATATCAGGCCGCCGAAAAGGACCGCAACGTCACAGGTGCTGAGAAAAGCCGCCGGCGGCTCGGCGCGATTGCATGGCCCGTTGCGGACGGCTAGGAGGGGCAATGACCCTGGACAGCGTGTCGGAAGCCATTGCCGCCATAGCGGCCGGCGAGCTTGTGGTCGTGGTCGACGACGACGACCGCGAGAATGAGGGCGACCTCATCATGGCGGCGGCGAAGGCTACGCCTGAGCAGCTTGCCTTCATGATCCGCCACACGAGCGGCATCGTTTGCGCGCCGATGGATCAGGCGATAGCCGATCGGCTGCAGCTCTCGCCTATGGTCGCCGCGAACCGCGACCCGATGCGCACCGCCTTCACTGTCTCCGTGGACTACAAGGAAGGGCTGACCACCGGCATCTCGGCCGATGAACGCACCAATACGTTGCGCGCGCTCGCCAATGACAATTGCATCAGCACTGACTTCCTGCGCCCCGGCCACGTCTTCCCCCTCATCGCCAAAGCCGGCGGCGTGCTCATCCGCTCAGGCCACACGGAAGCTGCAACCGACCTTTGCCGCTTGGCGGGCCTGGCGCAAGTTGGCGTGCTCGCCGAGATCGTAAACGACGACGGCACCGTCAAGCGGCTGCCGGAGCTCGTCGCCTTCGCCAAGGAGCACGGATTCAAGATCGTCTCGATCGCCGACCTGATCGAGCACCGGATGCGGACGGAATCGTTCGTGCGGCGGATCGAGACCTTCTCCGTCGAGACGCCGATCGGTCAGGCGACGGCGCACATCTACACGACCTCCTTCGACGACACGCAGCACATCGCCGTCACCTTCGGCGATGTTGCCGGCAAGCACAGCGTGCCCTGCCGCATCCATCACGAGCAGCCGCTCCGCGATCTTTTCCAGACATCCCGCTCGCAGCGCTGGCTCGACGTAGCGCTTGCGCTGCTTCAAATCGCGGGGCGGCGTGCTGATCTACGTGCGCGACCCGAAGATCACGACGCTGGAGAGCGCGCCGGGCGAGTCCGGAGGCGCGGCGGCCGACCGCCACCAAAGCTCACGCAAGCGCCGCGAGCGCTGGCGTGAGATCGGGCTCGGCGCCCAGATCCTGCGCGACCTCAGCGTCTCCTCGATCACCGTCATCGCCACGCAGCACCGGCAATATGTCGGGCTTGCCGGCTTCGGCATCGAGATCGCAGGGACAGAGATCGTCGAGAGCTGAGAACAGCAGCGGCGGCTCAAGTAGCGATCGGGTTTGTCCAGCGAAGCTGCTTGAACCGCGCGAAATCGCCGTCAGTCGAACAGAGCGTCAGACCATGCTCGATGGCAAGCGCCGCGAGATGTGCGTCGGGAACTAGGTCGCCATGCACCTCGGATGCCGCGAGTAACGTGCCGAGCACCTCGGCGTGCCGTTCCGTCGGTTGGGGAATCCACACGGTGTCGGCGGACCGCCAGAGCTGAACCCGCTCCCATGCGGTCGCAATGGTCAGCGGCCGCTTAAAAATCCGGCCGTTTGTCGCGATCCTCAAAAAGCCGAGCAGCGACGCCCACGGCAGTCCGACAGTCGCCGTTCCTCCAAGCTGACCCTCGAACCATTTCCGCGCGTTAGCATGCTCTGGGAATTGCCGGATGGTCGCATAAAGCAGGAGATTGACGTCGACGAGGATCACTTGTGATCGTCGCCCTCGATCAGGGAGACGACCTCGGCAATGTTGTCGATATTCGGAAGAAAAACCTCTCCCACATCGATCGGCTCGGCACGGAACGGCCTTTTCTTCTTCGGCGGCTCGCTCATGTCTCGCAAGCCCCGGCGCATGGCCTCGTTCACAACATCCTTCAGGCTGGCGTTGCGGTCGCGGCGCAACCGTTCGACCTGCACGGCCACGTCATCGTCAAAAGTCAGAGTCGTCCGCATGCATCAAGACATAGTACTCTTGATGTCTTGATGTCAAGACCGAGCGGAAACGTCCGCAAACCTGCCAGTCCGGAACCTACCCGCGGCCGACGAACGGCATCTGGTTCGCCATCACGGTGAGGAAAAGCACGTTCGAATCGAGCGGCAGCGAGTCCATGTAGAGGACGGTGTTGGCGACGATCTGGACATCCATCAGCGGCTCCTTCGCGATCGTGCCGTTCGCCTGCGGCACGCCGTCCTTCATCTTGGCGGCAAGCTCGGTCAGCGCGTTGCCGATGTCGATCTGGCCGCAGCAGATATCGTCGGCGCGGCAGTCGAGCGAGATCGACTTGGTAAGGCCGGTGATCGCGTGCTTCGTGGCGGTGTAGGGCGCTGACCTCGGCCGCGGCGCGTGCGCAGAGATCGAGCCGTTGTTGATGATGCGGCCTCCCTTCGGCGACTGTGCCTTCATCACCCGCACTGCCTCGCGGGCACAAAAGAACATGCCATTCAAATTCACTCCGACGACGCTCAGCCAGTTGTCGTCGGTGAGATCTTCGAAGGGTACCGCCGGCGCGCCCATTCCGGCGTTGTTGAAGAGGAGATCGAGGCGACCGTACTGGTCTTTCGTCGCCTTGAAGAGCGCCCTGACCGAATCCGAGCTCGTGACGTCGGTTGGAACGACGAGAGCATCGCCGGCGCCTTTCGCAGTCTCTTCGAGCGCGTCCTTGCGCCGACCCGCAAGCGCAACGCTGTAGCCCGCTTTCAGAAGCGTTCGCGCCACCGCGCGCCCGATGCCGCTTCCGGCGCCCGTGACGATCGCGATCTTTCCCATTCGTCTTTCCTCCCGGTTCTCAGCAGGGGCGCGCTTCTTGCACGAATTGCGCGCTCCGTCATCGTCACCGCGCTCCACCGCCCCAATTTGGGTCGGCAAGCACTTCAGCATTATGCGCGCCAAGCGCCGGCGAGGCGCGTTCGGCGACGGCCGGCTCTCCGTCGAGAACGATCGGCGTGCGCACGCCCGGTATCGAGCCGCCCGCCACGGCCGTATCGGTGAGTTCGATCCGCATGCCGCGCGCCACGACCTGTGGATCGGAAAAAACCTCGGCGACGGAGTTGATCGGCCCGGCCGGCACGCCGGCTCTTTCCAGTGCGGCGAGAAGGTCGGCGCGCGTCGTCGCCGCGGTGCGCCGCGCCAGGATCTCCGCCAGCGCGTCGCGATTTTGAACCCGGTCGGCGTTGGTGACGAAGCGCGGATCGGAAGCTAGCTCCGGCGCGCCGACGATTGCCGCAAAACGCGCGAACTGCGGGTCGTTTCCAACCGCCACGATCAGGCGTCCGTCGGCGGCCGGGAAAACCTGATAGGGGACGATGCTCGGATGCGCATTTCCCATGCGCTTCGGAACAACTCCGGAGACGAGGTAGCTCATCGCCTGGTTGGCGAGCACGCCGACCTGCGTGTCGAGCAGCGCCATGTCGATATGGGCGCCCTCCCCCGTCTCCTCGCGGCGCCTAAGCGCGGCGAGGATCGCGACCGCGGCATAAACGCCGGTGAAGATGTCGGCGAAGGCGACGCCGATCTTCTGCGGCTCGCCGTCGGGCTCGCCGGTCAAATCCATAATGCCGCCGAGGCCCTGCACGATGAAGTCGTAACCGGCGCGCGGTGCATAAGGGCCGTCCTGACCAAAGCCGGTGATCGAGCAATAGACGAGCCGCGGACTTGCGCTTCGAAGGCTCGCATGGTCGAGCCCATAGCGCTGCAAGCCGCCGACCTTGAAATTTTCGATGACGACGTCGGCATGCGAAGCAAGCCGCTTCACGAGGGCACGGCCCTCCTCCGTCTCGAGGCCCGCGGTTACGGAGCGCTTGCCGCGATTGCAGCCGTGGAAATAGCTTGAGGAAAGGTGGCCGCCGCCCTCCGCCGGGACAAAGGGCGGACCCCAGCTCCGAGTGTCGTCGCCGCTCCCCGGGCGCTCCACCTTGACCACATCGGCGCCGAGATCGGCGAGAACCTGCCCGGTCCAGGGGCCTGCTAGAATGCGCGCGAGTTCTAGGACCCGAAGGCCATGCAGAGGAGCATTCATCGCGGGATTTGAAATCAGGCTTACACGACGTATGCAAGGTCGGTGGATCGGGCGGCGCCGCGGTTGTGTCCGGACCCGGGCCGTAAACTTCGGGAGTGCGGGATGAAATATGTCAATCTGGGTGCGACCGGTCTCAAGGTGTCGCGTATCTGCCTCGGCTGCATGAGCTACGGCTCAAAGAAGGGTCGCGAATGGGCGCTCGAAGAGGAAGAGAGCCGTCCGTTCTTCAAGCAGGCGCTCGAAGCGGGGATCAACTTCTTCGATACCGCGAACGTCTACTCGCTTGGTGCGAGCGAGGAGATCACCGGGCGCGCCCTCAAGGATTTCGCCAAGCGCGACGAAATCGTGCTCGCCACCAAGGTGCACGGCCAGATGCGCGACGATCCGAACGGGAGGGGCCTTTCACGCAAGGCGATCATGACGGAGATCGACCACAGCCTGAGGCGGCTCGGCACCGACTACGTCGATCTCTACCAGACTCACCGCTACGACCCGCAGACGCCGCTCGAGGAGACGCTCGAAGCGCTGAACGACGTCGTGAAGGCCGGCAAGGCACGCTACATCGGCGCGTCGTCGCAATGGGCCTGGCAGTTCATGAAGGCGCTTGCGCTCCAGCGCGCCAACGGCTGGAGCCGCTACGTCTCCATGCAGAACCATCTGAACCTAATCTACCGCGAGGAGGAGCGCGAGATGCTGCCTCTTTGCATTTCCGAAGAGATCGGCGTGATCCCGTGGTCGCCGCTCGCGCGCGGCAAGCTGACTCGCCGCTGGGAGGAGAAGCCGAGCACGACACGCGGCGCAACCGACGAGTTCGGCAAGAGCCTTTACGCCCGCGCCGCAGACGCCGACCACGTCGTGGTGGACCGCGTGGAGCAGCTGGCGAAAAAGCGCGGTCTCCCGATGGCGCAGATCGCGCTCGCCTGGCACCTGCAAAAGCCAGGTGTTACCGCCCCGATCGTCGGCGCTACCAAGCAGCAGCACCTCACCGACGCTATTGCCGCAGTCGACGTCACGCTTACGGCCGACGAAATCAGATCCCTCGAGGAGCCGTACGTGCCCCACCCGGTCGCCGGTTTCTCCTGAGCCGACGGATTTTCTCGCTCACACGATCCCGCCGCCCGCGCTCGACACTTTCGGCCTGACGTCCCCCGTCGTCTGGCGGTAGCCGCTGGCGCGGTAGGTCGCGATCGGCTCGACCGCCCCACCCTTGTCGTAACGGGCCATCGCCATGATCGGCTCGACGTCGGTACGGAAAGCAGTCTTCAGCGCCTCGCTCGCCATCAGTGCGTCGTTGGCTTCCTGGCATGTGCTGAGCACCGCGCGGTCGACGAGATGCGCCTGCACGTAGGCGCGCTCAATCTCCATCGCCGACACGATGAGGCTCTCGATCGGATCGGTGACGTTGTGCGATTGGTCGATCATGTGGGCAGGGGCGAACCCAGGCGTTTCGGCGAGCTCCGCGTCGACCAGCTCGTTGAAGACAAGGAAGAGCTGGTAGGGATTGATCGCGCCCGAATCGAGGTCGTCGTCGCCGTATTTCGAATCGTTGAAATGGAAGCCGCCGAGCTTTTTGAACTGAATCAGCCGCGCCACGATCATCTCGATGTTGGTGTTCGGCGCGTGATGGCCGAGATCGACCAGGCAGAAGGCGCGCTCGCCGAGCGTTGACGCGATCAGGTAGTTGGTGCCCCAGTCCTGCACGACGGTCGAATAGAAGGCCGGCTCGTAGAGCTTGTGCTCGGTGAAGAGCCGCCAATCCTGCGGCAGCTCGGCGTAGATCGCCTTGACCGATTCCAGATAGCGCTCGAACGCGCGCGCAAAATGGCTCTGGCCGGGGAAATTCGAGCCGTCGCCGACCCAGATCGTGAGCGCCTTCGAGCCAACCGCCTGGCCGAAGCGGATGCATTCGAGATTGTGCTCGATCGCCTGACGGCGGACGGCCTCGTCGGTGTGGGAGAGGCTGCCGAACTTGTAGGAAAGCGCCTGGCCGGGCGAATCCTGGAAGGTGTTGGAGTTCATCGCGTCGAAGCCGAGCCCACGCGAGGCGGCGTAGTCCTTGAGCTCCGCCGGATCGTCGTGGCGGTCCCACGGGATATGCAGCGAAACGCGCGGCGTCGCGCCGGTTAGTTGCTGGATGACGGTGCAGTCGTCGAGCTTGTCGAGGATATTGCGTGGCTCGCCGAGGCCCGGAAAGCGGGCAAAGCGCGTGCCGCCGGTTCCCACGCCCCAGCTCGGGATCGCGACCTCGAAAGCCGCCGCCTTCGCCTTGATCTTGTCGATCTCGATACCGCGCCGGAGGAGCATCTCGCCGAGCGCGTTATATTCAGCCTGCAAACGCGCAAACGCGGATTCGTTCCGCCGCCCGATCAGCGTCTTGTCGATTCCTGGACGTGGCATTCAACTCCTCCCGACTCCCCGAACACAACGTCCTGCGCACGCAGGCACAAACCCTGCCCCCAGCCTTGCGCCCAAGGCTCGCGGAAAGCGCGGCACTGCACCTCAGGATGAGGGTGTCGAGGATACTGTGCAAGTTCCTCGGGTGAAGGCGTTCCTCAGCGCGTGAAGGACACCGCATTGCCGGCATCAACGTTGACGATGTTGCCGGTCGATTTTGACGACATGTCGGAGACGAGAAAATAAATCGCCTCCGCGACGTCCTCGGGGAAGACCGAGCGCTTCAAGAGCGAGCGCTGGCGGTAGTGCTCCTCAAGCTCCTCCGCCTTCATGTGATAGGCGGCGGCGCGCTGCTCGCGCCATTCGCTCGACCATATTTTGGAGCCGCGGAGCACCGCATCGGGATTGACGGTGTTGACACGGATATGGTCGCCCGCGCCTTCCAGCGCCAGACAGCGCGCGAGATGAATCTCGGCCGCTTTCGCCGTGCAATAGGCGGCGGCGCCAGGCGAAGCGGCAAGCCCGTTCTTCGAAGCGACGAACACGATCGCGCCGCCGAGCTTCTGCCGCTTCATCAGGCGGAACGCCTCACGCGCAACGAGGAAATAGCCGGTGGCCAGGATGTCTATGTTCTTCTGCCACATCGACAATTCCGTCGTTTCGAAGGGCGAAGAGGAGGAGATGCCGGCGTTCGAAACGAGAATATCAATGCCGCCGTACTCGACCGCCGTCTCTGAAAAAGCGCGCGCGACCGCCATCTCGTCGGTGACGTCAAGCACGACGCCGCGCACCGAATCCTTTCCGTGCGACTTCCGGAACTCTTCCAGGGTCGATTCAAGCGACGCCTCGTCGATGTCGGCGAGGACGCACACGGCACCCTCCTCAAGCAGCCGGCTGACAGTCGCGCGGCCGATGCCGCCGGCGCCGCCGGTGATGAGGGCAATCTGGCCGGCGAGGCTCTTCGGCTTCGGCATGCGCTGAAGCTTCGCCTCCTCAAGCAGCCAATATTCGATGTCAAAGGCTTCCTTCTCCTTAAGCCCGAAATAATCGGAGACGGTCGAAGCGCCGCGCATCACGTTGATCGCATTGACGTAGAACTCGCCCGCGATCCGCGCCGTCGCCTTATCCTTGGCAAACGTGATCTGCCCGACGCCCGGCACGAGATAGACGACCGGGATTCGGATCGCGCATCGCCGGGCTCTTGGGATTCTTGCAGCGCTCGTAATAGGCGGCGTAGCGGGTCCTGTAGTCGACGATCTGATGCTCAAGGCCGGCGAGAACGCTGTCGACCGCGCCATCCTTTGGGCGGATCACCAGCGGCCAGATCTTGGTTCTTAGAAAATGATCCGGGCACGAGGTGCCGAGCGCGGCGAGCTCGTCGAGGCGCTTCGAGTCGACGAATTCAAGCACCGCGTCACTATCGTCGAAGTGCCCGATCTTCGGCGCGTCGCTTCCGATCAGGTGGCGGATCTCGGGCATCAGCCGCGCAGCGAAGGCGCGCCGGGCTTCGCTCGAAAGCGCGGCGGTCGCAGCGCCGCCGAAGATCGGCTTGCCGGCCGTCTCGCGCTCGAACCAGGCGATGGCGCGGTTGATTACCTCGAGCGTCAGCTCGTAGCAGCTCTTGGCATCCGCCGCCCACGTGAAGAGGCCGTGGCTTTCGAGCACGCAGCCGCGCGCCTCCGGGTTCTCCAGCGCGAATTTCTCCAGCCACAGTCCGAGCTCGAAGCCGGGCCGCTTCCATGGCAGCCAGCCGATCTCGTCGCCGTAGATGTCCTTGGTGAGCGCCTGCGAATTCTTCGACGCGGCGATGGCGATGACCGCGTCGGGATGCACGTGGTCGACATGCGCGTAGGGCAGGAAGGCGTGGAGCGGCGTGTCGATCGAGGCCGCGCGCGGATTGAGGTCGAAGGTGGCGTGCGGCAAGAGCCCCACCATCTCGTCCTCATGGGCAACGCCGCGATAGAGGCCCTTCATGGCGTTGAGCTTGTCCAAATAGAGTGTGGCGAAGCCGTCGCGCTTGATCGAGCCGAGGTCGCCGCCCGAGCCCTTCACCCAGAGAACTTCGACCGGCTTTCGGGTGAGCGGATCGATCTCCGTCACCTTCGCCGAGGTATTGCCGCCGCCGTAATTGGTGACGCGTTTGTCGGCGCCGAGGAGGTTCGAGCGGTAGACGAGGAGGTCGGGCTCCGACATCCCGGCCGCGTGCGAATCGTCCCAGCGGTTCTCGATCCGACTCTGGGAGGGATTGGTATTGAGCATCGACGTCTCCCGGTCCGTCGGAGGCTTTCGCGCGCGGCAGGAGGTCACGCGGGTCCCGGCGTTTTCCGCGATGCTATCCTCCACAAGCCCAGGGGTGTCAATCAGCAACCGTCAATTCCCGTCATGCTGCGGCGCAACGTGAAGGAATTTGACAGATGCTGATTGACATGGCCGCGCAAGCCCGCAAAGGATGCGCCGACAAGAACAAGACGAAGAACGAGGGAGGAATGCACGAGCGCGAGCGCCACAAGCTCATCTTGAGCGCGGTGCAGGAGCGGCCGGTCGCCACGATCGGAGAACTCGTCGAACTGACGGCGACCTCCGAAGCGACGATCCGGCGCGATATCTCGGCATTGCACGTTCAGGGCCGGCTCAGGCGCGTGCGCGGCGGCGCCGAGGCGCTGCACCCACCCGAGTTCGTCGGCATCGCGGGCCGCCCGTTCAAGGTCAGCGAATCCGTCAACGTCGAGAAGAAGCGCGCTATCGCGGAAGCCGCGGTCGGGCTCTGCTCCGATGGCGATTCCATCATCCTGAACGCCGGCACAACGACGTTCCAGATGGTGCACTTCCTCACCCAGCACCGCCTGCAGGTGATGACGAACTCGTTCCCGATTGCGGAGCACCTGATCAAGCACACACGAAACAACGTGATGGTGCCGGGCGGGCTCATCTACCGCGAGCAGGCGGCGATCCTCTCCCCGTTCGAAGACGACGTGACCAAGAACTTCTTCGCCCACCGCATGTTCATGGGGGCGCTCGGCGTCGGCCGCCTCGGCGTAATGGAGCGCGATCCGCTCATCGTGCAGGGCGAGCGCAAGCTGATCGCGCAGGCCGAACGGCTCGTCGTACTTGTCGATTCCTCCAAGTTCCGTCAGCGCTCCAGCCTGATCGTGTGCGCCCTGAACCGGGTCAGTACCATCGTCACCGACGACGGGATCGGAGAGGAGGACGCCGCCATGATCGAGGCGGCCGGCGTGACGCTTGTCGTGGCCAAGGCCGCGGCCAAAGGAGAAATGGTGAGGTTCCCGGAAACAGCATGAACGTCCGGGTTTTCTGTGGGTGTTACAGGGAGGTAGGGAAATGTCGAAAATGAAGAAAGCCCTAGCGATCGGCGCGGCCGTCGCCGCGATGTTCTCGCTGGCGGTCGGTTCGGCCTCGGCCGACACGGTGAAGATCGCGCTTTTGGTGAAGAATCTCGGCAACGGCTTCTTCGACGCCGCCGATAAGGGGGCCGAGCAGGCTGCGAAGGACCTCGGCGACGTCGAGATCATCTATACCGGCCCGACGCAGGCGACGCCGGAAGGTCAGATTGACATCATCAACTCGCTTGTCGCGCAGGGTGTCAACGCGATCGCCATCTCCGCAAACGACCCCGACGCGCTGGTGCCGGCGCTGAAGAAGGCGATGGAGCGCGGCGTTACGGTCATCTCGTTTGACTCCGGCGTCTCGCAGGACGGCCGCCAGATGAACCTCTACGCCTCCGCGCCCGACCAGATCGGCGACCAGTGCCTGAAGATGGCGTCCGATCTCCTCGGCAGCGACAAGGGCGACGTCGCGATCCTGTCGGCGACTTCGACCGCCACCAACCAGAACTCCTGGATCGAGGTGATGAAGAAGGACGTGGGCAATTACCCGAACGTCAACCTGACGACCGTGGTCTACGGCGACGACAAGCAGGACAAGAGCTACACCGAGGCGAAGGGCCTGATCGACAGCAACCCGAACCTCAAGGTGATCGTCGCCCCGACAACAGTCGGCATTGCGGCTGCCGCACAATATGTCGAGGACAACAATCTCGTCGGCAAAGTGCTGGTCACGGGTCTCGGTCTGCCGTCCGAGATGATCAAGCACGTCAAGTCGGGGGCGGCGCCTCAGTTCGCGCTGTGGAACCCGATCGACCTCGGCTACGCCGCGGCAACGATTGCCTACAACCTTGCCACCGGCAAGGAAAAGGCGGTCGCGGGCGGCGAACTCAGCATGGGCAAGCTCGGCAAGGTCAAGCTCGACGATACGCTGTCGGGACCAATGGCACCGCCCTTCGTGTTCGACGCCTCGAACATCGACGAGTTCGCGAAGATCTACTGAGCTCTTCTGCCTCGGCGGGAGACGGCCTCCGAGCCGCCTCCCGCCTCCTCCTCGCACGCCGGGCTTAAGCCCGCCCGGTTGCCGACAGCGCCGGCTCCGGGTTGAGAAGCGTCGGCTCTGCGTGCAGACTTTCCGCGCCCGTTCGGAACCTTTCGCGCATGACAGAGACCACCGCCATCCCGGTCCTCGAGACGATTGGAATCTCGAAGTCGTTTCCGGGCGTCAAAGCATTGGAGGCCGTGGATCTGAGGCTCTATCCGGGCGCCGTCACTGCGCTGATTGGCGAGAACGGCGCCGGCAAGTCGACGCTCGTCAAGATTCTAACCGGCGTTTACGCGCCGGACGAGGGCCGCATCGTGCTCGCCGGCGAGGATATCGCGATACCAAATGCCGAAGCGGCTTTCCGCCGCGGCATCACCGCGACGCACCAGGAAACGGTGCTGTTCGACGAACTCACCGTCGCCGAAAACGTCTTCCTCGGCCACCCGATCACCGGACGCTTCGGTTTCCTCGACTGGAGGGCCATGCGTGCCCGCACGAAGGCAATCCTCGAGGAGCTCGAAGTCGATCTCGATCCCGATGCGCCGCTGCGCGACCTCGCGATAGCACGCAAGCACCTTGTCGCCATCGCCCGTGCGCTCTCCGTCGACGCCAAGATCGTCGTCATGGATGAGCCGACCGCCTCGCTCTCCTACAAGGAGGTCGAGGAGCTCTACCGGATCATCGGCAAGCTCAGGCGGGAGGGAAAGGCGATCCTCTTCATCAGCCACAAGTTCGAGGAAATCTTCCAGATCGCCGACCGCTACACCGTTTTCCGCGACGGACGGCTGGTCGGCGAGGGCCTTGTCGCCGAGGCGACGCCGGCGCATCTGATTGCGCTGATGGTCGGCCGCACGGTCGACGACATCTTCCCGAAACCCCGGGCGGCGCCCGGCGACACGGTCTTCTCGGTCGACGGCCTGTCGCATCCGACCGAGTTCGCAGACATCTCGTTCGCGGTGCGCAAGGGCGAGATCCTCGGCTTTTACGGCCTCGTCGGCTCCGGCCGCAGCGAGGTCATGCAGGCGGTCTTCGGAGTGACCCGTCCCTCCGGCGGCACGGCAAAGCTCGACGGCAATCCGATCGTCGTGCGCCGTCCGGCCGATGCGGTCGCCGCCGGCATCGTTTACGTGCCGGAGGAACGCCAGCGCCAGGGTGTCGTCCTGGCGCTTCCCGTCTTCGAAAACATCACGCTGCCCTCGCTCGGCCGGCTGGCGCGCAACGGCTTCCTCGACCTCGCCCGCGAATTCGATCTCGCGCGCAAATTCGCCACTCGCCTCGACCTGCGCGCCTCCAGCCTCAGCCAGGAAGTCGGCACGCTGTCCGGCGGCAATCAGCAGAAGGTGGTGATCGGCAAATGGCTCGCGACCGATCCGCGCGTCATCATCCTCGATGAACCTACGAAAGGCATCGATGTCGGGTCGAAGGCGGCCGTCCATGCCTTCATGCGCGAGCTGACGGCACAGGGGACCGCCGTGATCATGGTCTCCTCCGAACTGCCGGAGATCCTCGGCATGAGCGACCGCGTTGTCGTCATGCGCCAGGGCCGAATCGTCGATCGCTTCGATCGGCCCGGCCTTACCGCCGAGATGCTGGTTCAGTCCGCCACCGGCAACATCGCGGCGGAGGCTGCCTGACATGTGGGCGGGCCGCGACCTCTTATTGGCTGCGATCGTCGTCGCGATGGTCGCCGCGATCGGCTTCATCACGCCGAGCTTCGTCACTCCGGAGAGCCTCGTCGGCCTGTTCAACGACACCGCTATCCTGATCATGGTCGCGCTCGGCCAGATGGCCGTCATCCTGACCAAATGCATCGACCTCTCCGTCGGCGCCAACATCGCGTTCACCGGCGTTCTGGTAGCCCTCGTCAACGCCGCCTTTCCCGAGGTGCCGATACCGTTGTTGACTGCTGATGGCCGCCAGCATCGGGCTGCTGCTCGGCGCCTTCAACGGGGCGATGGTGTGGCTGGTCGGCATCCCGCCGATCGTCGTCACTCTCGGCACGCTGTCGATCTACCGCGGCCTTGCCTTCATCGCCTCCGGCGGAACCTCGATCGTCGGGCGGCAGATGAGCGCGGCCTTCATCGCAGTGCCGAGAGCCGAGTTCCTCCATCTGCCGCTGATGTCGTGGTTCGCCATCGTCGTCGTCATCGTCTTTCTCTTTGCGATGCGCGCGACGCGCACCGGTCGCGCCTTTTACGCCACCGGCGGCAACCCGGTCGCTGCCGTCTATACCGGCATCAACGTCGGCCGTACCCAGTTCATCGCCTTCTGCATCTCCGGCACGATCTCCGGGTTCTGCGGCTATCTCTGGGCATCGCGCTACACCATCGCCTACGTCGATATTGCCGGGGGCTTCGAGCTACAGGTCATCGCCTCGTGCGTGATCGGCGGGGTGTCGATCGCCGGCGGCATCGGCACGGTGCCCGGTGCCGTGCTCGGCGCGCTGTTCTTCGGCGTCGTCAGGAACGCCTTGCCGGTGATCCACATCTCGCCGTTCTGGCAGTTGGCAATTTCGGGCGTCGCCATCCTCGGCGCAGTCATCATCAATGCCGGCCGTGAGCGGCAGACCGGGCGCCTGATCCTGAAGGAAGCCGCGGCGCGATGACCCAGCAGTTCGCGGCGCCACGCGTCATCCCGGATCGCATTGCCGGCCGTTTCGGCTGGTGGAAGCAATGGGAGGTGATTCTCTTCGCGGTCGCCGTCGCGATCTTCATCTTCAACGCGACGGCGTCGCCCTATTTCCTGAATCCGTACAACCTCTCCGACGCCACCTTCAATTTCACCGAGAAGGCGATCATCGCGTTCGCCATGGCGCTGCTCATCATCGCCGGCGAGATCGACCTGTCGGTCGCGTCGATCATTGCGCTGTCATCGACCGCCATGGGCGCCGCAGCCGCAGCCGGTTCCGGGCCGGCGGTGCTGGTCGTCATCGGCATGATCGTCGGCATCACCGCCGGCGCCTTCAACGGCTTCATCGTCACCTGGTTCCGCATTCCGTCGATCGTCGTCACCATCGGCACCATGAGTCTGTTTCGCGGCATCGCCTACGTTGCGCTCGGCGACCAGGTCTACCGGAAATACCCCGCGGGCTTCGACTTCTTCGGCCAGGGCTATGTCTGGTGGGTCATCTCGTTCGAGTTCGTTCTGTTTCTGGTTCTCGCCGTCGTCTTTGGAGTCGTGCTGCATCTGACCACCTTCGGCCGGCGCATCTACGCCATCGGCAACAATCCGATCGCCGCACAGTTTTCCGGCGTGCAGGTCGATCGCATCCGCTTCCTTCTTTTTGTGCTGACCGGACTGATGAGCGGCGTCGCGTCGATCCTTCTCACCTCGCGGATCAGCTCAACGCGCCCGACGATCGCCACGGGGTGGGAACTTGAGGTGATCACCATGGTCGTGCTCGGCGGCGTCAACATCCTCGGCGGCTCGGGCACCATTCCCGGCGTCTTCATCGCCGCCTTCGTCATGGGCCTCGTCACGTTCGGCTTCGGCCTCCTGAACGTACCCGGCATCGTCCAGTCGATCTTCATCGGATCGCTGCTCATCGCGGCGATCGCGCTGCCGATCGTCGCCGGAAAAATTGCCGCCCGTTGGAGGGCCCGGTAGTGGAAAAATACGCCTTCAAGATGAAGCTCAATCCGGGCATGGCGGCGGAATACAAGCGCCGCCATGACGCGATCTGGCCGGAGCTCGTCGCGCTTCTGAAGGAGGCCGGGATCTCCGACTACTCGATCTATCTCGACGCGGAGACGAACATCCTCTTCGGCGTGCTATGGCGGCGCGACGATCACAAGATGGGCGCGCTTCCGGAGCATCCCGTGATGCGGCGCTGGTGGGATCACATGCGCGACATCATGGAGACGAAGCCGGACGGCGAGCCGGTCGCGACCCCGCTTCAGCCGATGTTCCACATGAGCTGACCGATGGCCGCGCCAAGGCACGTCGCCATCATCGACGTCGGCAAGACCAACGCCAAGGTGTCGCTGGTCGACGCAGACGATGCGGCGGAGAGCGCGCTTCGCACGATCGCAAACCCGGCGCTAACCGACGGCCCCTACCCGCACTTCGACGTCGCGCGGCTCTGGAATTTCATCTCGAATTCGCTCGCGAGCCTGAACCGCGAGGCGAAGATCGACGCGATCGCCATCACCGCGCACGGCTCTGCCGGCGCTTTCATCTCCGGCGACCCGGACGGCGATGGACTCGCGCTCCCGATCCTCGACTACGAGTTCAACGGCCCCGACGAGCTTCATGCCGACTATGATCGCATGCGCCCGGATTTTTCCGAGACGCTGTCGCCGCGGCTTCCCGGCGGCCTCAATCTCGGCGCGCAGATCTTTTGGCAGGAGCGGCGCTTTCCGAAAGAATTCGAGACCGCGGCCGTCTACGTCAACTATCCGCAATATTGGGCCTGGCGGCTTTCCGGCGTGGCCGCCACCGAGATGTGCTCGATGGGCGCGCATTCCGACATGTGGAATCCGCGCGCGCTGATCTGGTCGAGCCTCGTCACGCGACTTGGCTGGGAGAAGAAGCTCGCGCCGCTTCGCTCCGCCTTCGACCGGCTCGGGCCGATCCGGCCCGCGCTCGCCAAGACGCTCGGACTCGATCCGGCGACCGCCGTGCATTGCGGCATCCACGATTCGAGCGCTTCGCTGCTGCCGCATCTCAAAGCGCGGAGGCCGCCCTTCGCCGTCGTCTCGACCGGCACCTGGGTGATTCTCTTTGCCGCGGGCGGTGACATCGACCACCTCGACCCGACGCGCGACACGCTCGCGAATGTGAGCGCTTTCGGCGACCCGGTCGCGTGCGCCCGCTTCATGGGCGGACGCGAGTTCGAGATGATGACCGGCGGCGATCTCACCCGGCCGAGCGCCGGCGACGTCGAGCGCGTGCTCGCCGAGCGCATCATGGCGCTTCCGACGTTTGTCGCCGGCGTTGGGCCATTTCCGAACGGCAAGGGCCGCTGGACGCAGCCGACGGAGACACTTTCTCCCGGCGAGCGGAACGCCGCGGCGAGCCTCTACCTCGCGCTGATGACGGCCGAGTCGCTGTCGCTCGCCGGCGCCGGCGGGCCGACCATCGTGGAGGGACCGTTCGGGCGAAACGACCTCTATTGCCGGGCGCTTTCGGCGATCACGGCGCGTCCGGTCGAGCCGTCGGATTCCGGCACCGGCACCATGCTCGGCACGCTGATGACGGCGACCGGCAAGCTGCCGGCGCACTTCACGCCGCACGCCGCAGCCACGCCGCTCACGCATCCCGCGCTCGCCGCTTACGTCGAGGCGTGGCGAGTTGCCGCGCGCGCATGCCTCTGAGCGGCAGTCTGCCTCACCCGTGCGAATTCTCGGCACGGGCGGCTGACGCCAAAGCGCGACAACTCGGCGCGGCATCGCGGGGACCCGCCGTCGAATTCTCCTGCCCATGCGTGATATGGAACGGACGGCCGTCGTTTGAGTTTTGGGCCCAGTCAAACAACCATATCGGAGCGAATCTCGCGGTGACTTCCTCCTCGCAGACGCATCGACGCGTCCTGATCTCCGGCGCCGGCATCGCCGGGTTGACGCTGGCGGGGCTCCTCAAGGAGCGCGGCTACGAGCCCCTCGTCGTGGAGCGCGACCCCCGTCCCCGCGACGAAGGCTACATGATGGATTTCTTCGGCACGGGCTGGGACGTTGCCGAGCGCATGGGGCTGACCGACGAGCTTAGAAAGATCCGCTATCCGATCGAGCGCATGGAGTTTGTCGACCGAAACGGCGCCGTCACCCTTAGCGTCCCTATCGAGCGGATGCGGGAGGCGCTTCACCACCGCTACGTCTACCTCCGCCGCCCAGACCTCGAGCACATTCTGCTTGAGCGGGCGAAGAGCCTCGAGGTCGCGATCCGATTTGCCACCTCGGTGACGGCCCTCTCGCAAAACGAGGCGGAAGTCATCGCAACTTTCAACAGCGGCGAGAGCGAAGCCTTCGCCCTAGCTTTTGGCGCTGACGGCGTTCACTCGCAAGTGCGCTCCCTGATCTTTGGGAGCGAACAGGCGTTCGCCTCCTATCTCGGCGGCTACGTTGCGGCGTTCCATATGGAAAACCCGCGCGTCGAGCTGGATCACGCCCTGAAACTTCACGAAGAAATAGACCGCGTCGCCGCCTTCTACCCTCTCGGCAAGGACGTCGCCGACGCTACGTTCGTCTTCCGTCATCCCGACATCGGCCCCGTCCCGGCCAGCGAACGCCTGCCGCTCCTCAAGGAGAAGATGTCGGGGCCGGGCTGGATGAGCGCGCATGTCCTGGAAGACATCTCGGCTTCGCATCCGGTCTATTTCGACTCGCTCACGCAGATCCGCATGCCGAGTTGGCACCAAGGCCGCGTGGCGCTTCTCGGCGACGCCTGCGGCTGCCTGACACTTCTTGCCGGTCAGGGCTCGCAGATGGCGATGGCGGACGCTTATGTGCTCGCGACCGAGCTTCAGCGTCACGCCGGCGACCACGCGGCCGCCTTCAAGGCCTACCAAGACCTCATGAAGCCGGCAGTCGCGAAGACGCAAGCCGAAGCAGAACGCTTTTCGCGCATCTTCATCCCCTCGAAGACGTCGCGGATGTGGCTGCGACACCTGGTGACCGGCATCTTCTTCAGTCGGCTCGGGTTGAAATACGGCATGCAGCTACTCGGCGGGAGGAGCGTGCTCGCCGGTTACGCCTGACTGTTTCGGGCAGCCGCGACACCTCACACGCGGCGCTATCCGGGCCGCGCTCGCCGCTCTCTGCGCAGGCGCCTTCCGATTCCTTCGCGAGCCGGCTATTGAGACCTTTCCAATCCACGTCCGGCCCAGCGAGACCTCAGATGACCTACCTGCCAGCGTCGACGCGCTACGATACGATGACCTATCGCCGCTGCGGCCGCAGCGGGCTGAAGCTCCCCGCCGTCTCGCTCGGGCTCTGGCACAATTTCGGCGGCGACTCGATTTTCGAGAACATGCGCGAGATGTGCCATACCGCCTTCGATCTCGGCATCACGCATTTCGACCTCGCCAACAATTACGGCCCGCCTCCAGGCTCGGCGGAGGAGAACTTCGGCAGGATCCTCCGCAGCGATTTCCGCGACCACCGCGACGAGCTCATCATCTCCACGAAGGCCGGCTATCTCATGTGGCCCGGCCCTTACGGCGAATGGGGAAGTCGCAAATACCTGCTCTCCAGCCTCGAGCAGAGCCTGCAGCGCATGCGGCTCGACTACGTCGACATTTTCTATTCGCACCGCGTCGATCCCGATACGCCGCTCGAAGAGACGATGGGTGCACTCGACGCTGCGGTCCGCCAGGGCAAGGCACTTTATGCCGGCATCTCGTCCTACAATTCCGTGCGCACGGCGGAGGCGGCGGAAATCCTGCGCGAACTTGGCACGCCCTGCCTGATCCACCAGCCGAGCTACTCAATGCTGAACCGCTGGATCGAGGGCGACCGTCTGCTCGACACGCTCGGAGTTGAGGGCATCGGCTGCATTGCGTTCTCTCCACTCGCGCAAGGCATGCTCACCAACAAATATCTGAAGGGCGTCCCGGAAGGGAGTCGCGCTAAGGCGGGCAAGAGCTTCAAGATGGAGTTCCTGAGCCAGGAGACGGTGGCGCATGTGAATTCGCTGAACGAGCTTGCGAAGAGCCGCGGCCAGTCGCTCGCGCAGATGGCCATTGCGTGGGTGCTTCGCGACCCGCGTATGACCTCCGCGCTGATCGGCGCAAGCCGGCCGGAGCAAATCCGCGAGATCGTCGGCGCGCTGAAGAACACCGAGTTCAGCAAGGGCGAGCTCAAGGATATCGACCGCTTCGCCGAGGACGCCGGCATTAATCTTTGGAAGCAGTCGAGCACGTCATAGGGTCGGAAGCAGCGCCAACCCTCTCCCCTGGGAGAGGGTTTCGCGCTGACGCGCCCTACTGCGTCGCGACGGTGTCGTTCCGACCGGCCATGATGACGTCGATGATCTTGCGCTGCTTGTCGCGCTCGTCGTGGTCGACTGTCACGTTCAGATAGTCGGGATGGCCGGTGAGGAGCGCGTAGTTCGAAAGCGAGCAGTCGCCGCTCCCGTCGCGAATACCCTCGATCATCACGTTCATGCCCTTGGCGTTCAGCGCGGCGGCGCGGCTTTTCGACGTCGCGGTCACCGGGATGATCGAGGCAAGCAGCACGAGGTTCCGCTCGCCGGCAAGCTCCCCTTTTTGGTCGGAGGCCGGGAAGGCGTCCATGTCCTTCGGCACGCTCTCCATAGAAGCGTGGCCGATGCCGCCGGTCGGCACGGGTCCGTCGACATTGTTGTGGAGCGCGATGATCGGCTCGTCGCTCATGAGGTTGCGGAAGAAGGCGGTGTAACGCGGCGCCGCGTCGGTGCCGAGCTTGCTGCAGCCGATGCCGTCGGCGGAGAAATTTCGGTTCGGATCGATGCCGTCCATATTGCGGCGGCCGCCGGTGTCGACTGCGACGAGGGTACCGCCATAGGCCTTGAGCGCCGCAACGGCGTTGTCGAACGACATGTCCTCGTCGTCGTGCATGACCGCCCAAAGCGGGCCGGGACGATTGGTCTTGACCGTCTGGATCGTCCAATTCCGCCGCCGCTCCTTGAAGGTCTCCTCGGCGATACAGAACGCGTTGCCGGAGAGCGCGTCGGCGTTGCGTTTGAAATCGCCGTCCTTGTCGACGACGTCCTTCGGAGAGAGGCAGGCGCCGGTCGCGACAAGTTCCGGCGCGGGCTGCGTCGCAGCGACGGGCAGAATCGGCTGATCTGTTACAGCGGCCGGCTGGATCGGCTGGTTTTTGGCGTTGGTCGGCGGCGACTGGGGTTCGGCGGCGGCGACCGTCGTATCAGGCTGCTGCTCTGCAGCGCCGGCGACGAGGTCGAGCGGCGCGTCGCTCGCGGCCGGTTCGTCCGCGTCGCCCTCGGAGACATCGGGGCGCGGACGCGGGAGCCGCGCGACCTCCATGTCCTGCTCCACAACAGCCTGATCGACAGTGGCTGAGCCCTCGTCCAAGGCGGGCGGATCCGTTCCGGTGTCGTCGTGATAGGCGAGCGCATCGACGCCGTTGTTGTCTTCCTTGGAGCGGCGCGCGAGTGCACGGCGCGTCAGCGGTATGGCAAGTTCGGGGGAGTTGCCGATGACGAGGTCGAACGTGCTTTCGATTCGCTGCTCGATGACGCCGAGCGATTGCTGCGCCCTCGCCTGGGAAACGAGGGCCGTCGTGAGGCAGGCAGCTGCAAGGAACGCGCTCGCGCCCACCAAGGCGAACGCAAGGCGCCGCGACGGGCCGCCATACCCAAAGCGGCACCCCCCGGAATCCCGGGCCCGGTCCGGATTCCTCGACCCGTCTGCCAAACGCGTACCCCTATCCCGCCCTGGCTAGCGGTTCGGCATGTGCCCCGCCGTTTTTTCGACACTTCATCGCGAATGCGGCGGCAATGTGAAAGGAAAGCCCGCAGCCGGAATGAAATAGCTCCGGCCCCTAGACCTGTGCATGAAGATTGGACAACGCGGTGCGGTGGTACTCGGCGGACGCCTCGGAGAAGCAGCAGAAAACCACTTCGTCAAACGCCGACGGATGCTGGGCAATGTAGTCCGCGACCGTAGCGACAGCGATCTCCGCCGCATGCTGCGCCGGAAAGCCGTAGATTCCCGTCGAAATTGCCGGAAACGCGATGCTTCGGAGCGAATCGCGCTCCGCCAGCGCGAGCGACGAGCGGTAGGCCGAGGCGAGAAGCGCCGGCTCGCCGTGCCCGCCGCCGCTCCAGACCGGGCCGACGGTGTGGATCACGTGACGCGCCGGCAGCCGGTAGCCCTTGGTGATTCGCGCCTCTCCCGTCGGGCAGCCGCCGATCGACCGGCATTCGGCGAGAAGCTCCGGGCCGGCCGCGCGGTGAATCGCGCCATCGACCCCGCCGCCGCCGAGCAGGCTCTCGTTCGCGGCGTTGACGATGGCGTCGAGCGCAAGCGTCGTGATGTCGGCGACCAGAACCCTGAGCATGGGAGTGCTGTTCTCCCTGTCATCCTCGGGCGAACCCTCGGGCTTGACCCGAGGGGAGACCCGAGGACCCACAACCCACCTACTCTGGGCACTCGGGTCAAGCCCGAGTGTGACAATGCTGTGCTGGGATCGAAGTGCCTTGTTGGCCCGCTCAAAGCGCCGTCCAGCCGCCGTCGACGGAGAGCGTCGTCCCGGTGATCTGCGCCGCGGCGTCGGAGCAGAGGAACACGGTGAGCGCGCCTATCTCTTCGACGCGGGCGAATTCGTGCGTCGGCTGGCGCTGCAGCATCACCTCTTTGATGACCCGCTCGCGCGAAAGGTTGTGCACCTTCATCTGGTCGGCGATCTGGCCTTCGACCAGCGGGGTCAGCACGTAGCCGGGGCAGATGGCGTTGCAGGTAACGTGCTCCTCGGCAAGCTCCAGCGCCACCGTCTTGGTGAAGCCGACGAGCCCATGCTTCGCCGACACATAAGCCGACTTGAAGGGCGAGGCCGTCAGTCCGTGCGCCGAGGCGATGTTGACGACGCGGCCCCAACCCGCCTTGCGCATCGCGGGGATCGCCGCCGCGGTCGTGTGGAAGGCGGAGGTGAGGTTGATCGCGATGATCGCGTCCCACTTCTCGATCGGAAATTCTTCCACGCGAGCGACATGCTGGATGCCGGCGTTGTTGACGAGAATCTGGACCGGCCCGAACGCTTCCGCCGCCTTCTCGACCAGCGCGCGGCACTCCGCCGGCTTCGCCATGTCGGCCTTGACGTAGCGCGCCTTGACTCCGTGCTTCTTGGCGAGCCGCTCGGCGAGCGCGCTATCGTCCGCCGTGTCGGTGAAGGAGTTCAGGACCACGTTCGCGCCTGCCCCCGCCAGCGCCTCGGCGATGCCGAGCCCGATGCCGGAGGTCGAGCCGGTGACGATCGCGGTCTTGCCTTTGAGCATGGCAGCTCGCCTTTCTTAACGCAGGAGTCTGCGCTAACCTCCGCGGCGGCGGGCCGCAAGCGGAAGGAGATGTCACGCGTTCATCATCCTTCTCTGCGAGACAGGGTAGCGCGTTGACATTTCAGGTGCCTTTCGCCACCTGTTCGGGGTCGAGCCCGAGACGACGATGAACCTCCACTGCCTGCCGGAAACCGAGCCGATTTCCGCCGCGCCGCTCCCCCGCCGGAAATCCGTCGGCGTCGATGTCGGCGGCGTCATCGTGGGCGGCGGCGCGCCGATCGTCGTCCAGTCGATGACCAATACCGACACGGCGGACGTGGACGCGACGGCAGCCCAGGTCGCCGCGCTCGCCCGCGCCGGCTCGGAGCTGGTCCGCATCACCGTCGACCGCGACGAGGCGGCGGCCGCCGTCCCGCACATCCGCGACCGGCTCGCCAAGATGCGGGTCAAGGTCCCGCTCATCGGCGACTTCCACTATATCGGCCACAAGCTCCTCTCCGACCATCCGGCCTGCGCCGAGGCGCTCGACAAGTACCGCATCAATCCGGGCAATGTCGGGTTCCGCGAGAAGCGCGACCGGCAGTTCGGTGCCATCATCGAGATGGCGATCAAATATGCGAAGCCCGTCAGGATCGGCGTCAACTGGGGCTCGCTCGACCAGGAGCTCCTGACGAGCTTGATGGATGAGAACGCGACGCGCGCCGAGCCGCTTTCGGCCGGCGCGGTGATGCGCGAGGCGATGGTGCAGTCCGGCCTTCTCTCCGGCGCCCGCGCCGAGGAGATCGGGCTCGCCGCGCGACCGCATCATCCTCTCCGCGAAAGTCTCCGGCGTGCAGGATCTGATCGCCGTCTACCGCATGCTCGCGAACCGCTGCGACTATGCGATCCATCTCGGGCTGACCGAAGCCGGCATGGGCTCGAAGGGCATCGTCGCGTCGTCGGCGGCGCTCGGCATCCTGCTGCAGGAGGGGATCGGCGACACGATCCGCATCTCGCTCACGCCTGAGCCGGGCGGCGACCGCACGATCGAGGTGAAGGTCGCGCAGGAAATCCTGCAGACCATGGGCTTCCGCGCCTTCGTGCCGATCGTCGCCGCCTGCCCCGGCTGCGGGCGCACGACTTCGACAGTGTTCCAGGAGCTCGCCAAGGAGATCCAGGGGCACCTGAACGAGTTGATGCCGATCTGGCGCGAGACCTATCCAGGCGTCGAGGAGTTGAAGGTCGCCGTGATGGGCTGCATCGTGAACGGCCCCGGCGAATCGAAGCACGCCGATATCGGCATCTCGCTTCCTGGCACCGGAGAGCAGCCAACGGCCCCCGTCTTCATCGACGGCAAGAAGGCGGTGACTTTGCGCGGACCGACCGTCGCCGCCGACTTCAAGAAGCTCGTGCAGGACTACATCGAGAAGCGCTACGGCGGGAGCGGCAAGCACGAAGATGCCGCCTGAGCGCGGTTCTGACGAGGTCGGCGCGCTCGCCCCCCGCTTCCTTCAGGTCATCGAAGCGGACATCGTCCCCAAGACGCGTGCGGGCGTCGTCGCCGGCAACAAGCTCTTCGGCGCGGCGATCCTGAAGAAGGACGATCTCTCGCTTGTCGTGGCGGCGACCAATGCGGAGACGGAGAATCCCCTCTTTCACGGCGAGATCGCGACGCTGAACGCGTTCTACTGCCTTCCCGCTGCGAGCCGCCCGGCAACGCGCGACTGCCTGTTCCTTTCCACCCACGAGCCCTGCCCGCTCTGCCTCTCGGCGATCACCTGGGCGGGCTTCGATAATTTCACCTATCTCTTCGGCTACGAGTTGACGCGCGACGCCTTCGCGATCCCGCACGACCTGAAAATTCTGGAGGAGGTGTTCGGCGTAAAGGATGGCGGATATCGGCGGCAGAACGCCTTCTGGACTGCGCGTTCGCTCGCCGACCTCGTGGCGGAAGCGCCGGAGCCAGAGCGCGCGGCGCTCGCGACGCGGATGGTTTCGCTGACCGAGACCTACGCCGCGCTTTCCGCGACATATCAGGCGCGAAAGGGCGAAGCGGACATTCCGCTGAGCTAAATGCTGGCATCCACACCCAGCGAGGCGCGACACATACGATCGTCATCCTCGGGCGGCGCGCTGCGCCGACCCGAGGACCCAGGCCTCGACACTTGTTCTAGGTTCTCGGGTCTCCGCTTTGCTCCCCCCGAGAATGACTGTCCAGGCTTGTGGGTCACATGAAGCCGATCGAGACGAAGCGCGATATTGCGCGCGCAATGAAGGCGTTGCTCGCTGCCGACCCGCGGCTCGTGCCGATCGCCGAAATCGCCGGGCCGCTGCCGCTCCGGAGGCGCGAAGGCGGCTTCGAAGGGCTTGCTTCGATCGTCACCGCGCAGCAGATATCCGATTCCGCTGCCGCGTCGATCTGGGCGCGTTTCAAGACCGCGGTCGACCCTTTCACACCTCAGCAATTCCTGGCGACGTCCGAGGAGACGCTTCGGGCAGTCGGCCTCTCGCGCCCGAAGATCAGAACGCTGACCGGCATCGCCGCGGC
The DNA here is from genome assembly GCA_963720705.1 of uncultured Alphaproteobacteria bacterium. GTDB lineage: Bacteria > Pseudomonadota > Alphaproteobacteria > Rhizobiales > Afifellaceae > DASWJZ01. Next base: position 311,767 of record CAVRGJ010000002.1, on the reverse strand, counting down.
GGCCGCGGACGGCTTCGACCTGATCGCAGTGCACGACCTTCCTGCCGAGCAGGCAATGGCGACGATGACGTCGCTGAAAGGCATCGGCCCGTGGACGGCAGAGATCTATCTTCTTATTCTGTGTCGGGCACCCGGACATTTTTCCCGCCGGCGACCTGGCGCTGCAGGCCGGCGTCCATCACGGCCTGAAGCTGCGCAAGCGGCCCGACGAGAAGAGGCTCCGAAAGATCGCGGAGAAATGGTCGCCGTGGCGCGGCGTCGCGGCGCGGCTGTTCTGGGCCTACTATCGTAAGCGCCGCGAAGCTGCGAAGGCCGCGGCTCAGGCCACATAAGAGGCACGACTTCACGGCAAGAGCTTGCGGCCGCTTCGATTCTGCTGCTTGCCTTGCTCGTCGAGAGTTCGCCGTGCAAAGTGGCGCACCCATTTTCATGCGGCCCGGCTGATCCGGCGCAGGCGAAGACCGCCAGCAGAGCGCCTCCAGGCTTGCGGACGACATATTTGGTTTGCGACACCCTTCCGGCCAAGGCATGAGATCACACAATGATCGACGGCCCCCGCCTGCCGCCCGCCTCGAGCGGCGCCCCAAGAAGCCTCGTCGTGTTCCTGCACGGATACGGCGCCGACGGAAACGATCTGATCGGACTTGGACGCGAATGGGCGCGCGCCCTCCCGCATACGGCGTTCGTTTCGCCCAATGCCCCGGAACTTTGTCCCGGCACGCCGATGGGACGGCAGTGGTTTCCGCTCACCATGCGCGATCCGACCGAGTTCGTGCGCGGCGTGGCGAAAGCGCGCCCCGCCCTCGACACGTTCCTCGACGCCGAGCTTCAACGCCTGCAGCTCGACGAAAGTGCCTTGGCGCTCGTCGGCTTCAGCCAGGGCACCATGCTAGCGCTCCACGTCGGACCGCAGCGCAAGCACCGGCTCGCCGGTATCCTCGGCTATTCCGGCCTCCTCGCCGACCCGGAGGTGCTGAGGCGGGGCCCCATCCAGAAGCCGCCCGTCTTCCTGATCCACGGCGACCGCGACGACCTGATCCCCGTGGCAGCGATCTTCTCGGCGGCCGAGGGCCTCGCGGCAGCAGAGATTCCGGTCGAGTGGCATATCTCGCAGGGAATCCCGCACGGGATCGGCCCGGATGGGCTGGAACTCGGCCTCGCCTTCCTCAAGCGAGTGTTGCCGCGCTGACCTGCGGCCGGAACAAAATCCGGCTCGACCCGTTTTTAGTCGCCTCCTTCGAGGCGCGTTGCGATCGAGCGATCGACGCGAGGTCGTCATGGCAGCCGTGTCCAACAGCTCACGTCTTTTCACCAGGTTCTCGAATGCCGCGGCCCGCGCCGCCGGACGGCCGGCGACCTTCGTGATGTGCTGTGCGGTCGTTCTTGCCTGGGCAGTGAGCGGCCCCGTGTTCGGCTTCTCCGATACCTGGCAACTCGTCATCAACACGGGAACGACGGTCGTCACGTTCCTCATGGTTTTCCTGATTCAAAACACGCAGAACCGCGATGGGGCTGCGCTGCAGACGAAGCTCGACGAGTTGATCCGGGCGAGCACCGCACAGAATGCCTTCATCGGGATTGAACACCTTACCGACGAGGAGCTCGACGACATCCGCAGGGAATGTGAGAGGCGCGCCGGCGACCGTGGCAGCGAGCTCAGCAAGCAGGGGAATGCGCGCGCCGCCTCCGACATCGGTGAGACGCCGATCCGACCAAAGGCCGGGCTCCTGTTTGCCAAGCCTTAAGCATTTCGGGGCCCGTTTTCCCGCTCGCCCTGCCCACAAGGTAAGCAGCGTCATTCCATAAATTTCACCATTCGGGTTGCGCCAATTCTTTACGGCTGGATGCGACAACGCGCCCGACAACGGGGGAAACGATGCGCGTCGCCAACAGCCTCCAGCGCAGCCGTGCGTTCTTTGCGCGGTTCAGCCTCCGTGCAAATCTCGCCCTCCTCCTCTTTCTGATTGTGGCGATTCTGATCGTCGACCGCGTTCACGAGCTGACCCGCATCCGCGAACAGGAAATCGCAACGGTTGAGGCGCAGGTCGCCGGTCTCGCGCAAAGCGGTTCAGAGCGCCAAGCCGAAGTGATCGCCGACGCCAAGGCGCTCCTCCAGCTTGCGACCGATCTCCCGTTAAGTGCGGCCGATGCGGGCTCGGCCTGCCAGGCGTCATTCAACAGCATCGTCGACGACCTGCCCTGGCTTCGCTCGCTTTGGGTGGTTGGCCTCGACGGCCGTGCGATATGCACGAACGCCGATCACCCCGTCTCGGCCTCGATTGCCGATCGCCCCTTCTTCAAAGATGCCATCGCCTCGCGCGGCTTCGTGCTTGGCGACTACGTCGTCGGACGCGTGTCGGGGCGGCCGGGCGTGGCCGCGGCCATGCCGCGCATGAGGAACGGCGCGGTCGAAACTGTCGTCTCCGCCATGATCGAAGTGGACTGGCTGAGCAAGCTCGCCGCCGAGATCGGCGCGCGAACCGGCGCCGAGGTGCTGCTTCTCGACAGCGGCGACACCGTGATCGCGGCATACCCTGGGCCGGAGACGTGGATCGGACGGCCGCTTTCGCAAAACACAGCGTTTACTGCGATCGTGAATGCACCTGACGGCACGGCTCGGTCCGATAGCCTGGACGGCGTCCCGCGGATCGTCAGCCACGTGCGGCTCGAAGACACCAACGCCATCCTCGCGGTCATGATGCCGCTCGACGGCGTGATCGCGACCGCCGACCGCGTGGTCCGCACCGAGATCGGCAAGATACTGCTTGCCGGCGTCGTCTCGTTTCTCATGATCTGGTTCGGCAGCGAGCGCTTGCTCATGCGCCCGATACGCAACCTCACCCGCGGCGCCGCGCGGCTTGGCTCCGGCGACCTCGACACTCGCATTCCGACGGAGGGACTGGCGCCCGAGCTGAAGCGCCTCGGCGAAACGTTCAATCACATGGCGTCGCAGCTTCGCGCGCGCGAAGAAGAATTGCGCCGCGCGAACGAGACCCTCTCCAATCTCGCCAACAAGGACGCGCTCACCGGGATCGCCAACCGCAGAAGTTTTGACGAGCAGCTTGCGGCCGAATGGCGCCGCGCCCGGCGCGGCGGTGCGCCGCTGGCGCTGCTCGCGATCGATGTCGACCATTTTAAGAAGTTCAACGATTGCTACGGGCACGTGGAGGGCGACGCCTGCCTGAGGCGCGTGGCGAGGGTGCTCGACGACACCGCGCGCCGCGCCGGCGACTTCGCCGCCCGCATCGGCGGAGAGGAGTTCGCGCTGCTCCTGCCCGACACGGATCTCGCCAAGGCGCGGGTGATCGGCGAGGCGCTGCGAGAGAGCGTAGAGGCGCTCAATATCGCCCATCAGGGCAGCTCCAGCGCATGCGTCACCGTCAGCGTCGGCGTCGCGGCTACGGCCGGCGAACACGGCCGACCCCTGCCCGACGACCTTGTCGACCGCGCCGATTCGGCGCTCTATTGCGCCAAGCGCGCCGGCCGCAACCGGGTGATTTTCGACGGACAGGCGGTCGCCCTCGCCTCCTGAGCCCGGCGGCGGAGCGCTGCCGCAGATTGCCGCAGGCGGTGTCAGAGCCGCGAAGGCATAGCTTCACAAGACTGACACCGCCGCTGTAGACTATTGGAAAAGGAGGGGAATCGTCCCCGCCCGGCAGGATCTGCGGCGTCGAACATGACCGTTCACGTATCGCCCGAGGCGCATCCGGCGCTGGTTCTGAACGCCGACTACCGGCCGCTCAGCTACTATCCGCTGTCGCTGTGGGGCTGGCAGGACGCCATCAAGGCCGTCTTCCTGGAGCGGGTGAACATCGTATCGGAGTACCAGTTCAAGGTGCGAAGTCCGAGCTTCGAGATGAGGCTTCCGAGCGTCGTATCGCTGAAGACCTATATCAAGCCTTCCCGCCACCCCGCCTTCACCCGTTTCAACGTCTTCCTCCGCGACCGCTTCCAATGCCAATATTGCGGTGCCGACGAGGATTTGACGTTCGACCATCTGCTGCCCCGCTCGCGCGGCGGGCACACGACGTGGTCGAACGTCGTCACGGCCTGCGCCCCCTGCAATTTGAAGAAGGGCAACAAGGGCTGCCGCGAAGTGAAGATGTGGCCGAGACAGGCGCCGTTCGAGCCGACCGTGCACGACTTGCATAACAACGGGCGACTCTTCCCGCCCAACTATCTGCACGAAAGCTGGCTCGACTATCTCTATTGGGACGCGGTGCTGGAGCCTTAAGCCTCAGGCGGCACGCCATGCACCGCGCGCGCCGGCAATCCCGAGCGCGGCAAGCAGTGCGGAGATCAGCACGTTGTAGCCGGCGAGCGAAATACCGAAAATTCGGAGCGCCGCTTCCGTGCAGCTCGGCGCATGCGTGTTCTCAAGCTGGTTCAAAAGGTCGGCCGCGCTGTCGATGCTGATCGAAGGGGAGCACGACGCGGGCCCCTGCCAAAAGCCCCATTCGACTCCGGCATGGTAGGCGGCAAGCCCGGCGTTGTAGAGCATCAGCGCGGCAAAGATCGCGAAGAGCACAGCGACGGCCTTCCGCGGGGCCTTCGCGAAGATCGCAAGCGCCGCGAGCGCAGCGACCGGCAGCCCGATGTAGTAGGGCACGCGCTCAAGCAGGCAGAGATGGCAGGGCAAATAGCCGCCGATATGTTCAAAGCCGAGCGCGCCGAGGATGGTCGCGGCGGCGATCAGAAACATTGCGAAGGCGAGCGGCAGAAGCCGGCGCAACGCGTCGGCCTGCGGCAGGCCGGCGGCGTTTGCGGCAATTGGACCAGGGCTCAGCATGGCCCGTCTCATACACGAGATTTGGGCGGAATTCGCCGATTGACCGGCCGGCGGCGCTCCGCCATATCCGCGGCTTAGTGCCCCTGTGGCGGAATGGTAGACGCGGCAGACTCAAAATCTGCTGCCCGCAAGGGTGTGCTGGTTCGAGTCCGGCCAGGGGCACCAAGTCTTCGTCCAAGACCCGGAAAGACCCATAGTCCCACACTGAAAATCAGTTACTTGGCGCGGCGCCGGGAACGGCTGAACTCACCGCCGCAGCAACAGATTGGCGACAAAAAGAACCGCGATCGATCCGATGATGAACAATGTGCCAAGCGCGTTCACCGTCGGCCTGATCCCCATCTCCACCTGCGCCCAGATGTACATCGGAAGCGTGCCGCGCGGCCCGATCGTGAAAAAGGTCACGCCGAACGTGTCGAGGGAAACGGTGAAGACGATCAGAAGCGAAGCCAGGATGCCCGGCAGGATGAGGGGCAGCGTGACGTGCCAAAGCACGCGCAGCGGATTTGCGCCGAGATCAGCCGCGGCGGCATCGAGGCTGCGGTCGTAGCCGTAGAGACGGGTCGCGACCGCCAGAACGGCATAGGGGGTCGTCACCACCACGTGCCCCATCACCGCCGTCCAGATCGAGAGCTGTACGCCGAGGATCGCCCGGAGCACGATGAGAAGCGCCGCTCCGAGGAGGATTCCCGGCACGACCATCGGCATGAGGATGAAGCTGCTGAAAAGCGCTTTGAAGCGGAAATTGGTGCGCACCAGCCCGAACGCACAGAGCGTGCCGATAAGTGTCGCAATGGGCGCCGCGGTCAGCGCGATGATGATGCTGTTCTTGAAGGAGTTGAGCAGAAAATAGTCGGCGCCGAGCTGCCTGTACCAGTCGAGCGTCAGCCCGGTGACCGGAAAGGTCCCGGATGGGTTCTTGTTGAAGGAAAAGAATATGAGCAGCGCGATCGGAAGGTAGAGAAAGACGTAGATTGCGACGCCGTGCGCGCGCAAGAGCGGCGACATCTTGCCCTCAGAACCCATAGATCTTCTCCAACCGCGCAGCTTTGCGCAGCGCCACCACGAGAAGGAGGATCAGGCCGACGAGGACGAACACCATCGCCGAGCCGATGCCGAAGCGAAGCGCCTGGATCTGCGACACGATGACGTTGACGATCATCAGTCCGTGCGCGCCGCCGATAATCGTCGGCGTGACATACTCGCCGAGCATGGGGATGAAGACGAAGATGAAGGAGGCGAATATGCCCGGCAGCGTCAGCGGCAGGAGCACGTGCAGAAAGACCTGGTGCGGCCGTGCGCCGAGATCCATCGCCGCCTTAATGAGCGAGCTGTCGAGCCGCTCGATGTTCGTGTAGAGCGCAAGCGCGCTGTAGGGGATGTAGAGGTACACGGCGACGAGGACGATCGCGTAGTCGTTGTAGAGCAGGACACGCAGCGGCGAATCCACGATGTGGAGGCCCACCAGCGCCCGATTGATGAGGCCGCGCTCGCCGAGCACCGCTATCCAGGCGTAGACGCGCAGCAAGTAGCTCGTCCAGAACGGAAGGATCACGAGCACCAGCATGGTTCTCTGGATGGCGCGCGGCAGCTTGGCCAGAAAGAAGGCGAAGGGAAACGACAACACGATGCAGATGATCGTGGTGGCGAGCGCCATCACAAGGCTCTTTCCGAGCACCTTCAGATAGAGCGGGTTGCCGAGAAAGAAGAGATAGCTCTTCGCAGTGAGCTGGCGCGTCACCTCGAACTCGTCGATCACCAGCACGCTCACGATACCCATGACGATCATGGGCATCACGAACAGCACGAAATCGAGGAGCGTGATCGGAAGGAACGCAAGTAGCGGCAACGCAAGCCGCTGCCTCTTTCCGCCCGGCACAGCCACGGCTTTCGTCACACGCCCATCCTCGCACGAAGGTGGCCCGGCGGTCGCTTCGCCGCCGGGCCGCGTCTTGCTAACCGCCGACGACCTCGTTGAACACGTCGAGGTAGGCGCCGAGATTGGGCGGAGGTCCGATCACGACCATCTTCGACAGGATCTCCGGCTGGTCGTAGTAGACCTCATGCGCGAAGTCGGAGCGTCCCTGTTGCTTGAGGGTCTCGAGCGCACCTCTGTAGGCCAACGGGCGCTTGTATTTCTCCACGTTGGCAAGGACATAGCTGGCGTGCACGCGGTGCCCTAACCATGCAAGCGCCGTTTCGCGATGGGCGGCGCCCTTCACGATACAGTCGCCGTCGAAGTAGCCGAGATACCCCTCCGGTGGCAGGAACCCCTTAAAATTCGGCCCGCCCGCCTCCTTGATCCTGAGGGCTCCGCCCGAGCTTAGCGCCGTCACCCAGATGCTGCCATCGACGGCGAGGCGGACGAGCTCCTCCTCCTGCGGCGGGAACTTCAGGACATTAGGCATGAGCCGCTTGAGGGCCTCCTTCGCGTTGGCCAACTCCTCGTCCGTCATGTCGTAGGGCTTCTTGGCGCCGCTCGCGATACCCATCCAGGCCACGACATCTTCTTGCTGGCGCGTCAGCGCGATGCGCTCCTTCAGTGACGGGTCGAACAGGAAGTTGATGCTGGTCGGAGGTGTCTTGATCTCGTCCGCATTGTACCAAAGCACCAGCGGCGACCATGCCCAGGGCTGCGCCATCCACATGTCGCCGACCTTCCAGACAGTCATCTTCTTGAACTCGTCGAACATGTCGGCGTATTCGGGCATCTTCTCGAAGTCGAAAACCTCGATGACGCCTTCGTCGTAGAATTTTGGGACCCAGAGCGCGTCGACACCGACGATGTCGAACTGCTCGCCGCCGCCGAGCTTGATCTTCGCCAGGTTCTCCGAGTTTCCCGACGCGCCGACAAAGTTCACGTGCACGCCGGTTTCCTTGAGGAAGTCGTCGATCTCGACGGAGAAATTGCGGCTACCCCAGGAGAGAATGTTGAGAGGTCCTTCCAGGGCGGCGTGGGCCGGGGAAATCAGCGAAGTCTTTGCAAGGCCTGCGGCAGCGAGGCCGCCCAGGGCCGAGTTCCTGAGAAACTCTCGGCGAGTGTGCTTTCTTACCATTGCTCCCTCCTGTCGTCGTTCTGCGCACTGGAACACACCGCGCCAGTGTCCGCGGAAAACGCGTTCATGACCCTTCGTCGTCGAAGCAGAGCGAAAGCGCGGCGGGCCAGGTCACATGGATGGCACTGCCGGAAGCCGGAACAACGCGCTCCCGACGATCGGCGGACAGCGGCTCGACGACGGTCAGGTCGACCCCATGCGGCGTCGCGACCGTCACCTGTAGATGCATGCCGAGGTAGGCAACGTTGGCGACCGTGCCCGAAATTGTGTTGGTGTCCGACGTCGCGGCTGGAACGCTCGCGAGCTGCATGTGACCCGGGCGGACGACGACCGACACCCGGCCTATCCGCTGCTTCAGCCCATCATAGGGCACGCGAACACTTGCACCGAGGTCGAGCAGCACGGTGATCCAGTCGCCGGCGGCGTCGAGAACCTTGCCTTTGAGCACGTTCGACGTACCGATGAAGTCGGCGACGAAGAGGTTTGCAGGGTGGTCGTAGATCTCCTGCGGTGTCCCGACCTGCATGACGCGGCCATGATTCATGACCGCGATGCGGTCGGACATCGTCATGGCTTCTTCCTGGTCGTGCGTGACATAGATGAAGGTGATTCCGATCTCGCGCTGGATGCGCGTCAGCTCCCACTGCATCTGCTTACGCAATTTGAGATCGAGGGCGCCGAGCGGCTCATCGAGGAGGAGCACCGAGGGGCGGTTTATCAGGGCGCGCGCTAATGCGACGCGCTGCTGCTGACCGCCGGACAGCTGATCCGGCCGGCGCTCCCCGCGATCGAGAAGCGACACGAGAGCCAGCGCATCCGCCGTGCGCTTCTTGATCTCGGCAGGCGCGGCCCCGGCCATGCGCAGTCCGAAGCCGACGTTCTCCTCCACCGTCATGTGCGGGAAGAGCGCGTAGGACTGGAACACCGTGTTGACGGGCCGGCGATAGGCCGGCATGCGCGTGACCGAGCGGCCTTCGATCAAGACTTCGCCCTCGTCCGCCTCGATGAAGCCGCCGATGACGTTGAGGGTGGTGGTCTTGCCGCAGCCGCTCGGCCCGAGGAGCGAGAAGAACTCGCCTTCGCGGATGCTGAAGTCGACGCCGTCGAGCGCGACGAGATTCTTGTAGCGGACGGTCAGGCCGCGGAGCTCGACTGCGGCAGTCGCCAGCGCAGTCCGGTCGGCGGCCGGAGTGCGCGCCGCTTTGTGGCTGCGCCCGCGTGGTGCCGATTCGGGCTGCTCGCTGGTCATGTCAGTTCCCGGCCACTCTCGGCGTCTCCCGACGTCGGCAGATCCAATAACGACGGAAGTCATCAGCGCGCCTTCCTCTAGCCGCCCGACTCCGCAATCAAACGGCGCGGTCGCGCGGCCGGCGCAAACCTGATGACCTTCCTTCCGCGATCGCCCATCGTCCGATCTCCCTCGTTCAGCCAGCAACCCGGACCGGCCGCCGGTCCTTGGCGCTCGTCACCGCCGCCTCGATAAGTGCGATGCCTCGCATCCCATCGGCGAAGTTCGGATAGTCGCTCGCCTCGCCGCGCATCGCAGACCATGCCTGCGCGACGATGTTGCGGAATGCGTCCACGTAGCCTTCGGCGTGGCCGGCCGGCAGTCGCGACATCCAGGCGATATCGGCCGGCAGATCGTCAGGCGCGCGTTGGCGCTCGACGTTGCCCGTGGTGTTAAACTCAACGTAGGAATTGGGCTCCTGCTGATTCCATTCGAAGCCGCGCTGCGACCCGTCGACCGAGAGCACGATGGTGTTCGGGTGACCGGGGGAAACGCCGCTGATCGTCGCGCACCCGGCAGCGCCCCCGCTGAGGCGAATCAAGAGGTCCGCCTGGTCCTCAAGCTCGCAGTGGACGGCGACGCCGCCGCCATCGGTCGGCGGCCCCGGCGGACGCGGCCCCTCGCCGGGCTGCCCGCGCCACACGCGGTCCGGCTGATGCGTCGAGAAGAGCGCGGTGATCTCTTCGATCGTCTGATTGGAAACAAATTCGACGAGGTGCAGCCAATGGATGCCGAGATCCATCAGCGCGTAGGAGCGCCCTGTCGTACCCGGCGTGAACATCCATACATATTTGTCCGGAGCGAAGACATCCTGCGAAAGATAGCAGCCGCTGAAGCGGCGGAGCGTCCCGAAGTCGCCGGCAGCGACTCTGCGGCGCAGCAGCTGGACGAGTGGGTAACCGCGATAGGTGTAGGCGATAGCGCCGACACGCCGGTGCTTCTCCGCTGCCTCAATCATGCGGCGGCAATCGGCGAGGCTGGTCGCCATCGGCTTCTCGCAAAGCACGTGCGCACCGGAGGCGAAAGCAGCGATGCTATGTTCGGCGTGAAGATGGTTCGGCGAGCAGACGTGCACGACGTCGGGCCCGCAATCTGAGAGCATGCGCGCCGGGTCGTCGAACGCCTCGACCTTCGGGAACGCCGCTTTCGCGCCGGCGAGAGTGCGCCCGCAAACTGCGACAAGCTCGCCACCGAGGTCGCGGATCACACTCGCGTGGACACGCGCAATGCCGCCGGTTCCGATGATCGCAGCACGCAACCTCCACGCCTCCCGATCCCGCAGTTGCGCGCCGACGATCACCAACCGCGACGCTTGGAACGTTCCACGGAGGCATATCAAGGAGGACGACGCGGCAAAAGTCAAGCTGTACCGCAGCGTACGGCCACGCGCAGGAAGCGAGGACAGCCTTCGCCGGAATCACCGGGATGTCATCGCGGCGAGGAAGATCGTTTGCGCTTCGCAGGAGGTGGAGCGGTGGTGCCGCGAACCACAAGGCGGGGCTCGATGAACGTCTGCACCTTGGGTCCCTTGAGCTCGCCGTCAACGCGGGCGGCGAGCGTCTCAAAAGCGAGGCGCGCAAGGCGCTCCTGTGGTTGCGCGACCGTGGTCAGGTTGATGCGCGCGAGTCCGGAAATCGCGACGTCGTCGAAACCCACGATCGACAAGTCGTCGGGCACTCGAATTCCCAACCGGTCTGCGAAGTCGAGTATCTCGATTGCGCCGAAGTCGTTGGAAGACACGATCGCGGTGACGCGATCGGCGCCGCGCAAAGCGCTCTTGAAGGGGACTCCGCGCCGATCGCGTAGAATCTGACGCGGCCGGTCGGGCCAGTGGAACACCGCCGGATCGAGCTTTGCCCCGCGCATGACCTCGAGATAGCCTGACTGCCGGGCGAGATCCGCCGCATCCTCGCTGATCGGATCGGCGACGTAGGCGATCCGCCTGTGGCCGAGGTCGACCAAATGTCGGGTCGCCATCTCAGCGCCGCGCTTGTCATCAGCCGAGACGACGTCGCCCCAATCCGCAGTGCAGGTCAAAAAGACGGCGGGGACGTTGCCTTCCACGAGCTTTCGCACGCGGCCGAGGTCGCTGGCATAGGCGAGGAAGATCAGACCGGCAACGCGGTAATCGAGCAGGTTTTCGATCGCGGCCACCTCCGCCCTCTCCTCGTCGCGCGCATTGACGAACATGGTGCGATAACCCCGTTCGTCCGCGTGCTGCTCGATCTGCTTCACCATCTCGGCGTGGAAGGGGTTGGCGAAGTCGCCGAAGATGACGCCGACAATTGCAGTGCGCTGCTGGACGAGCTGTCGCGCCAACACGTTCGGCCGATAGCCGAGCTCCTCGATCGCGTTGAGGACGCGGGTGCGCACGTCGCCGCTCACGGTGCTGAACTGTCGGATGACGTTCGACACCGTCGATTTGGAGACACCCGCGCGCCCCGCGACATCAAGGATGGTTGGAGCTTTGCGGGTGGAGGGAGATCCCGGCTTCACGAGTGCCCTTCCGCCCGCCTTAGTCGCTCGCGCCGTTCGGCGCCATCACCACCTTGATGGCGGCGTCGGTCTGAGCAAGCTCCACAGCGTGCTGCGCCTGATCAAGCGCAAAGCGGTGACTGACGAAGCGTTCGAAGGGGAGCCGATTCAGGTTGGCCGCCATCAGGCGCATCACAGGGAGGTAGCTCGTCGCCGTCTCACCGCCTACTCCGATCACGGTGACGTTGCGCGTGCAAATGTCGGAGTTCGGGTTGATCGCGACCGGTCCCATGTCGACGAAAGTGCCGGCTTCGACCACCACGCCGCCGACGCGCACCATCTTGAGCGCCTCGACGAAGGTCGAAGGCACGCCGCTGCAGGATAGCACGATATCGGCTCCGAGCCCTCCGGTCCTTTCCTTGACGCGGGCGACGCGCTCAGCTTGTTCGGTCTCATCCACCACCATTGTCAGCTCGGCGCCAAAGGCTTCAGCAAGCGCCAGGCGCGAGGCAAAACGATCGGTAGCAAAGATGTTCGATGCGCCGAGCAGCCTTGCCTTTATCAGATGGCAAAGACCAAGCGGCCCGACGCCAAGCACGGCGACAGAGACGCCGAAGCGAGGCGCCCCGGTCATCCCAAGGACTGAGAGGGCGGTCTCTACGCCGTGAGTCACCGCCATGATTTCCGTCAGCACCGCGACGCTGTCGGGGAGGTCGTCCGGCACGCGGAAGAGCGGCGTCCCGGGCAGCAGGTACATGTGCTCGGCCCAGCCACCGAAGAGGTAGGGCGCCTTTCCGCAGTGCAGGCTGTTCCCGTAGTCCTCCATGTGCAGGCAGAAATAGTAGGGGTAGTTGTTGATGCAATAGTGGCAGTGGCCGCAGGGCACGTTTGCACCGGGGACGATACGGTCGCCAACACGAAGGGCTTGGCCCTCGCTGTCGAGGACAGTGCCGGCGAGCGCAGCAACCCGACCGACATTCTCGTGGCCACAAATCAGCGGGTAGGTCAGATCGCGCTCGTGATCGGTACCAGCATATTGCTTACTCTCGCCCCGAAACGTGTGCTTGTCGGTACCGCAGATTCCGGAATAGCTGACACGCATCACGACCGCGCCCGGCTCAGGTTCCGGCATCGGGAATTCGCGCACGGCAAGATTGCCCGGTCTCTCCATCACCGCTGCGCGAACACTTGCCATCGCCGAATTCCTCCAAAACCGCCGCGGGGCGGCCTTCCGGTCGCTTGGGCTGCGTCAAGTATGTGCTTCGAACGTCCTCGCTTCGGCCGCTGCCGACGCTACTTCTCGGCTCGCCCGTCCATATCGACGACGACGCGACCGTCGGCTATGCGGACGGGAAAGGTGCGCACCCTCAACGTCGGATCGAGGAGCGCCCGCCCGGTGCAAAGGTCGAACTCCCAGCCGTGCCAAGGGCACGCGATCAGCGGCGTGGATTCGTCAAGCGAGAGCGCGCCCGGCTCGGCGGCGCTGAGACGTGCGCTCAAGATTCCGCGGCACAATGGCCCGCTCTGGTGCGAACAAAGGTTGTTCACCGCGTAGAACGCGCCGCGCCAGCGGATGACCCCGATTTGGCGTCGCCCCGCGTCGACGATCCGAATGCTCTGATCGACAAAATCGTCGACGGCACCGACGTCGACGTTCATGCTGCTTCCTTCGCCATCGACGGAAGATCGGCCTCTGCCCAGCCGTAGAATTCGAGCGCGTTCTCGAAGAAAATCTTGCGATGCCAGCTCGCCGGAAGATGCGTTGACAGATAGCGGATCTCGTCGGCGTCCCAATGGGGATAATCGGACGAGTAGGTCAGGCGCTCCGATCCATTCATCCACGACAGCAATTCGATCAGCTGTTCGCGCTTCGGCGAAATTTCGAGCGGCTGGGTTGTGAGCCAGACGTGCTCCGCCACGTATTCGCTTGGCAGCTTACGCAGCCAAGGAGCCTCGCGACGAAGCCCTTTGTAGTCCGTGTCGAAGCGCCAGAGCAGGCTCGGCAGCCACGCCGCGCCCCCCTCGATCAGAAGCACGCGGAGCCGCGGGAACTTGTCGAATACTCCATGCGCAATGAAGGAGACGAGATGCGTCATCATCACCTGCGGCCACAGGGTATGCGCCTCGAGATAGAGACTGACGTTGCCGCCGCCCGTGCTCGGCGGATTGGCCCAGCCTCCCGCGCCCCCGTGAATGGCGATGGGGCGACCGGTCTCCTGCGCCGCCTCGTAGATCGGATGGAATACCGGGTGGCCGAAGCCGTGGTTGAAAGGATTGTCGACGAACATCACCTGCACCATGCGGGGATTGTCGGCGTGCCGGCGGATTTCGGCGGCTGCAAGCTCGGGGAGCTGGCAGGCGACAATGATCGACGAAGCGAGGCGCCGGTCGAGCGGCAGCCAGCGCTCAACGGTCCAGTCGTTGAGCGCCCGCGCGAGCTCATTGGCGAAATAGGGGTTGTGGTGGCCCGACACGTGGCTGTCATCGCCGAACGTCAGGACGACGCGCCGCACGTCGCCTTTGTCGAGCAGCTGGCGGCGCAGCGTCTCGTAGTCGGAGCCCGGCTCGCCGCCATTCTCCGGATAAGTGTCAGCGCGCATGAAGCCGTGCGGGTTGGGCAGGCCGTCCTGGACAGTAAGGGGGACTAGGCCCGCGGGGCCGCGATCCGCCACGTATTCGCGCCAGCCGCTCGAGAGATAGGGAAGGAACTCAGAGTCGGGGCCCCGCGCGTGATGCACATCGCAGTCGATGATCGGTCCGTCATACATGCCGGTGGCTCGTGGAGCGTTCCATCTCCCTGATTTTCGGTATCTTTCCACTCCAACCGTGTCAAGCGCGCGGCAAGCTTGTCAAGGGCGGGTGGGACGAATTTGCGATGCTTCTTCAGCGCAGATTTCGAAGCGAGAGTGTGTTCCAGCCCCGACAAGTCCCGCGTCCGCGCGCCAAGAAAGTCTCGGCGAATGCCCTAGCCGTGTTTCGCCACCGTGAAGCGCTCGATGCGTTCCTCGTCGAGAAGGAAGCCGAAGCCGGGTCGGTCCGGGACACCCACTTTGCCCTCTGCGTCGATGGTGAGCGGCTCGCGCAGCATTTGGTCGCGGCTCTCAAGCGTGAAGCCGCTCGGTGGATCGTGAGGAAACTCGACGAACGGGCAGTCGCGCACAGCCGCGCAAAGATGCAAGTTCGCGAGAAGCCCGATACCGTTTCCCCAGGTGTGCGGCACGAATTCCAGATGCGCCGCCTCGGCCATCGCAGCGACCATGCGGAGCGCGAAGATTCCCTCGGAGAGCAGAGCATCAGGCTGCAGGATGTCGTAGCAGCCGCGATCGATCAACAGCTTGAACTCGTGCAGGCCGTGATTGTCCTCGCCGCCCGCGAGCTTCAGCGTGTCGAGCTTGTCGCGCAGCCGGGCCAGGCCGTCATAGTCGTGCCGCGGCAGCGGCTCCTCCAGCCAGAGCACGCCGAGCCGCTCGAGCTCGCGCGCTACCGCGAGTGCGCGGTGAAAGCCCCAGAGGCTGTGCCCGGAGACGCCCGGCTCGACTCCGGCCTGGTTGGCGTCGACCATGATCGCGATCCGATCGCCGACCGCGGCGCGGATCGCCTCGACAACTTTCACATCGTCGCGCGGGTCAGGGCTGTGAAAGCGCAGCTTGACCGCGCGAAAGCCCTTTTCGAGCATACGCTCAACGTCTTCGACGCGGCGTTCCGGGGTGCGTATCTCCGCAGTCGCGCAGTAGGCCGTGACGCGATCGTTCGATCCGCCCCACAGCTTGTAGACGGGGAGTCCGGCGAGCTTGCCGACAATATCCCAGAGCGGAATCTCCATGCAGTAGAGCGGCGGGCCGAGGATCTCGGCATCGCGCAGCACCTCGGCAAGGTGGACGATACGGGTCGGGTCTTCGCCTATGAGATAGGGCGCAACGAAGCGCTCGATCGCAATCGCGGCCTCAGCGCCCGCGTGTGCCGCGCCGATGCCGGTGATGCCGGCGTCGGTTTCGACCTCGATCACGACCAACACCATCGTCGTCTGCAGCCGGCCGCGCGCCCAGGCGGGACGGAACTCCGCCGGAAGCGGCATCTCGACCACCCGGCTCTTGACGCGCGTTATCTTCACGGTCGCCTCCCCGCTCCGCGCGGCGTCATGCCGGCAAAGTCTTCGATGCGGCCTCCGCCGCTTCGAGCGCGGCCACCGCATCATCGACCGTCGCGCCTCCACCCTCTCCCCGCCTGACCCGCGCGACGAAGCCTTCCGCCTGTAACCGCAGCGCCTGCATGAAGACGGCGTCGCCGTCAGGCGGCATCAGGAAGCGGCAGTCCTCGACGTCGCGCGTGCCGAATACCTCTGCGCGACAGATGTCGCCGCCGGGGAAGCGCCGGCCGAGCGAAACGAGGCCGCTCGTTCCGCCGGAGAGATCGCAAAGCACCTGCGCGCTTTCCGTGTCGCCGGCAACCCGAGGCTCGGAGGCGGCTTGCGAGATGCTCGGGTGGACGGCGGCGATATTCTGCCCAGTCAGCCAACGAAGCTGATCGAACTCGTGCACGCCCATATCGATGAAGATGCCGCCGCTCGCGGCGCGAAAGGCCGCCGCCGGGGGCTTCTCGTCCCATTGGAAGCAGGTGACGAAGTAGAGATCACCAAGCGCACCCGCGGCGATCTTCTCGCGGAGGCGCTTCAGTTCCGGCACGTAGCGCCGCCAGTAGGCGACCTGTAGCGGCACACCGGAGCGCGCCGAGACCGCAGCGGCCTCGCGTGCCTCGGCCGCTGTCACGCCGCACGGCTTTTCGCAAAGGATCGGAAGACCCGCACCGGCAAGCATCTTGACGGCCTTGATGTGGAGAGGGCTCGGCGCCGCCACCAGGACGCCGTCCAAGCCGCCCGCGCCGATCATTCCCTCGACGTCCGCGAAGGTCGCGACGCCGGAACCGGCGACCGCGCGGCGCGCCTCCTCCGAAGGGTCGGCGGCAGCGACGATCTTTATGCCGTCGCTCCCTGAGAGCGCCCGAAGATGCGTGCGGCCCATGCGGCCGGCGCCGACGAGCCCAAGACGGAACACCGCCACGCTTAAAACCCCCGCGCCGCCAGGTAGCGCCGGTTCTCGACCTGATCCTTGGCCGGCACGTCGGGTGCTTCCGGATCGGGCAGGATGTCCTGCTCGACGACGAGCCAGCCGCTGTAGTTCGACCGCGTCCAGTCGAGCACACCGTCAACGTCGACATCGCCTTTGCCGAGCGCGCAGAACGCGCCACGCCGCCATATCTCCATGGCAGGCGCGGCATCGCGCACGATTTCACTGACGATCTTGGTGCGCGCGTCCTTCAAGTGCAGGTGGTTGATGCGCGCACCCCAATCCTTCACGGCCTGCAGCGGATCGCCGCCGCCCACGAGGAGATGCCCGGTGTCGAGGCAGAGATCGATGCTTGTCAGCTCGAGCATCTTCTCGATCTCCCACGGCGCCTCGATGTGCGTTCCGGTCTCGTGGTGGAAGGTCGGCTCATAGCCGCGGTCACGGCAACGCTCGACCGTCTGTTCCAGGCCCGTGGCGAAGCGCTTCCAGCCGGCGGCGTCGAAGCCGAGCTTGTGATCCTTTACGGCTCGGCCGGGATGCGCCTTGCGCTCGTCGCTGCCGAGGTCGGCGAGCGTCGGCCGCGGCTTCAATGCGCCAGGAAGCACGCCTGCGGCGTCGAAGACATCAAGCAGGACGTCGAGCTCGTGCAGGGCCTTCGGCATCAGCGCCGGCTCGCTATAGGGCAGCTCGAGATAGCCGCCGGCAAGGCCAAGCTTCCGCTCCACAAGCCGCTGCCTGAGCACCCTCCCCTCGCCGAGGTAGCCGGCCGGCCCGAGATCGATGCCGCGATATCCCGCCGCCGCGACCTGGTCGAGGACATCGAGCCCGGCGGGAACGTTCGGATCGATGCCGACCGTGATCTCGAACGCGCCGAAGCTGACGGGCGCGTTGGCCACGACCACGCGCTCCCGGACGGCGCCGTCAGCTTTTCGGGAGACCTGCTCAGCCTCGCTCATTGTTCTCTCTGCGTTAGCAAAGTGCGGTCGGATTCGGCTGCGGCTTGCGGCTCCGATGGACCGCAACGACGGCCTGGCAGAGCGCGACGTCGCGCAGAGCGTCCGCGCCCGACGTCGAGGGAGGCTTTCCTTCCGTCACGCAGGCATGGAAATGGACCAGCTCCTCCCGGAAGCTCTCGGCGTAGGATACCACCTCCTCGCTCCGATAAGACCTTGCCGAATCGACGCTCCCGCCTTCGTCGATCAGTAACGTCGGCATGCTTCTTAGAAACGGTGATGGAAAGCTCACCGTCAGACGGCGCGTCGGCGCGTAGAGCGCGAACTCCATGCTGTAGCGCGCAATCCCCGGCAGATCGATCCAGGCAATCACGCATTCGGTCTCGCCGAAGCGAAGCACGAGCGTCAACCCGTGCTCGCGAATGTCGGCGAACTCCAGTCGTTCGGGCTCGCCGAACAAGCCGCGTACAAAGTTGAACTCATGCACCAGGCTGTCGAGGAGGACGAGATGGTAAGCCTTGCGCGAAAGCGCGTCCGCCTCACCAATTGCGGTCGTGATGCGCCTATCGTTGTCAGTAGCGAGCGGCGCAAGGAGCCCGGCCGGCGGGTTACCCTTGTGGAGCACATAGTGATCGACATAGGGCCGAAACGGCGACTCGAGCGTCGTCACGCGCACTGATCGAATATCCGAGAGCCCGCGCATCTCCTCTTTCAGCCGACCGAAGGCGGGGTCATAGCGCTTGTTGTAAGCCACCATCAGCGTCACGCCCGCGCGCTCGGCGGCTTCGATCATCGCTTCTCCCTCGGGGAGCGTGAAGCACATCGGCTTTTCGACGAGAACGTGACGGCCGGCCTCGGCGGCGGCGATCGCTATCGGCGCGTGGCTGCCTGGGGTCAGGATGAGCACCGCGTCGAGCGGCTCGGCGATCAAATCCTCCCAGCGCTCGAACGTCTTCGCCACACCATAGTCGCGCGCGCACGCCTCTCGCACGTCCTTTGCGATGTCGCAGAGCGCGGCTATCTCGAAGAGGTCGGACAGCTCACGCAGGTAGTGGAGGTGCATCACCTGGGCGATCAGCCCGCAGCCCACGACACCGACGCGCAATTTTGGCATGGCTGACTCTTGTGGAACGTTCCAAGTCGATTAGCCCTTGAGCTTTAGAGGTGTCAAGGTGCCACCAATCTCGGTCCTTGCGGCGCGGCGGCTGAACGACGCCTCACCCCTTATGGATCGACTCCGATATTCGCAACACGGCTGGGGCTGTTACTGTGTGCAGCTGTGAGAAAGATCAGGGGAGGAAACGGTGCACATCCTCGTGACCGGTGCGACCGGCAAGGTGGGGCAGAACTTCATCGCCAAAGCGCTCGCCGGCGCGTTACCGCCTGACGCCCGCATCCGCGCGCTTTGCCATCACCGCACAATTCCCGAAACCGAGCGGATCTCGGTGATCCGTGGCTCGATCGCCTCTCGCAAAACCGCGGCCGCCGCGATGCTCGACATTTCTCACGTCGTCCACCTTGCCACCTGCAAGGAAACGCCCGAAGACGTGATGGACGTCACTGTTAAGGGGCTGTTCTGGCTCTTGGAAGAAGCGCGCACCAGCTCAACGCTGCGGCAGTTCATCCTGATAGGCGGTGACGCAGCGGTCGGCCACTTCCATGTGCCGCATCACGTCCCCTATTCCGAAGATGTGCCGTTCCATCCCTATCCCGGATGCTATGCCCTTTCCAAGGTTCTCGAAGAGGTGATGCTGCAGCAATACTACGCCCAGTATGATCTTCCCGGCTGCTGCCTGCGTGCGCCCTGGATCATGGAGAAGGACGACTTTCGATACACGCTCTCCTTCGGAGACGACGTGTTCGGCGGGCCGGTGTGGAAGAATCTCGTGCCGCGTGAAGACGCCGAGCGTTACCGGAAATCCGGTACCGTGCCATGCCTCCACGACGTGACGGGACGGCCGCTGAAGCGCGATTTCGTTCACGTCACCGATCTGGTCGCCGCGATCCTCGCGGCTATCGACCAACCGCGCGCCCACCAGCAAACCTTCAATATCGCCATGAGCCGGCCGGTCGACTATGGAGAAGTCGCCGAACATCTAAGAAAAACGCGCGGCCTGGATAGCGTACCGATCGAGAGCGGATTCCACAGCAATTGGATGAACAACAACAAAGCACGCTTTCTATTGGACTGGGAGCCGCAATACGATCTGAGACGGCTGATCGACGAAGCCTGGAGCTTTGAGCGTCCCGCCGATGAGCCGCGCAAAATCTGGTATCCCGGATAAGCGAGCCTGATGAGGCGCCGGCGCGCAAGTTGCATTTGAATTTGAGCGGCTCGGGTCATCACGAGTCCTCGTGGTAAAGCGCGGACGCGCCGGCGACCTCCGAGTCCTCCACGAAGACGATATCTTCGGGGCGCCAATGCAGTTCCACTACCGACCCAGGGCGGAGGTTATCCTCGCCGAGCGTCGCAACCTCCTCGATCGTCAGCGACGCGCGAACCTCGAGCCGCTCGCTCACCCGCACGTGCATATTGAAGATCGATCCGGTGAAGACGAGCCGATCGACAGTGCCTCGCACCGCATTCCCTTGGGCGCTCGAACCCTTCGCGATGCTCACCTTGATCCGGTTGCGGGGAAGCATTGCGGCGATTGCCTGCGCCTCGCTCAGGTATGACGGTAGCTTTCCTCTGAACTCCATGTCCGGGTGGGACACCTCGACTGAGCCTCCGTGCCGGGAGTTCCCGCCGCGAACGATCGTACCGGCATCGATGAAACTCGCGACGTAGCAGTTGCGAGGCGCCCGATACAAAGCCTCGGGAGTATCGACCTGGACGATCATCCCGTCTTTCATGACCGCGATTCGGTCTGCAATCGCACAGGCTTCCTCCTGGTCGTGGGTGACGTGGATCAGGGTGGTGCCGGTGGATTGCTTGATGCGGACGAGCTCGTCCTGCATCTGGCGCCGTACCTTGAGGTCGAGCGCCCCGAGCGGCTCATCGAGCAGCAGTACCGACGGGCCCTTCACGAGCGCGCGCGCGAGCGCGACGCGCTGCTGCTGACCGCCCGAAAGTTCTGAGATCCGGCGCCTTTCCATTCCGGAAAGACCTACAAGCTCGAGCGCCTCCTTTACCCGTCTCCCCCGCTCTCCCCGCGGTACATTCTCCATCTTCAGGCCGTAGGCGACGTTTCCCTCAACGCGCATGTGCGGGAACAGCGCGTAACTCTGGAAGACGGTGTTCGTAGGCCGCTCGTATGGCTGGCGCCGCGTGACGTCGGCGCCTTCGATCTCGATCTTTCCGGTGGTCGGGTCGGCAAAACCGCCGATGATGCGCAGAGTGGTCGTCTTCCCGCAGCCGCTCGGTCCAAGCAGTGCGAAGAGCTCGCCGTGGTTGACCGAGAACGAAACGCCGACCGATGCGGAGCCCACGGCGTAGATATCCTGGCCCGGATAACGAACCCTTAGGTCGGTGCATCTCAGGGCGGCGCCTGAGTTCGTCGCCGGCGGTCGACCGATGTGCGTGTTCAAGTCAACGTCTCCTCAGCGAACGGGATCTTCCGACCACCCCCCACGTGCCCGCGTAGCCTCTCCCGGCCGATCGCGATCAGCGCCCCAATGGTCAAGAGCGCGAACGAGGCGCCGAGCATCAGCGCCGATATGGCGTTCAGTTCGGGTGTGACTCGGATCCGCAGCGATCCAAAGATGTAAAGCGGCAATGTCTGCTGCGAGCCGGTGACGAGGAAGGTGAGGATGAACTCGTCCATCGAGATCGCAAAGGCGATCATCACTCCGGCAAGGATGCCCGGCAGGGCCTGCGGAACCGACACGGTCAGGAAAGCGCGCCACGGTCGTGCTCCGAGGTCCATCGCGGCGGTCTCCTGGTTACGGTCCAGCCCCTCCAGCCGCACGAGGATGAGGAGGGTCACCACCGGGAGCGTGAGGATTGTGTGGCCGGCGATGATCGTCCACAGCCCGCGCTGGAGCCCGAGTGCGTTCAAGCCGACGATGATCGCGAGGCCAAGCACCAATGGCGGCAGGAACAAGGGCACGGCGATCACCCCGAGATTGAACGACCGCAAGCGACCCTTGACGCGCACGATCTGCACCGCCGCGAGGGTGCCAAGCACGGCGCTGATGAGCACGGCCGTGATGGCAACCTGAAGACTGGTCCAAAGCGAGCCGAGGAGCACGGGGTTGTTGAACACCTCAACGAACCAGCGGGTGGTGAAGCCGACGAACGGCAGACCGCTCTCGTCGGAGTCGTTGAACGCCAAAAGGACGAGCAGCGCCGGAGGCGTGTAGAGGAAGATGAGATAGAGGACCGAGTAGCCGAAAAGAAACGGCGCGCGCCGGCGCGTGAAGCCACCGGTGTACTCGCCGGCTGACTCGACCTCGCCGACCACGAGCCGGAGCACCGCCACGAGCAACAGGATGGCGACCAGGAAGAATACTGCAAGGGCGGCGCCGAATCCCCACTGAAGCGAGTAGCCGAACTGGTTCGTGATCAGGTTCGCGTAGAGGGTGCCGTTGGTGCCGCCGATCAGCTGCGGCGTCGCATAGTCGCCCATCATCGCGATGAAGGCGAAGACAAAGCCGGCAACGATACCGGAGCGAGCGGTCGGAAGCGTTATCGTGACCAACTTCCTCCACGGCCTCGCCCCGAGGTCCGCGGCGGCATCCGACATTGCCGGGTTGATACGCTCGATCGCGATGTAGGTCGCAAGGAAGGAGAGCGGGAACAGCAGGTAGACGAACGTGATCACGATCGCCGGCACCCCGAAGCCGAAGAAGCCGATCGGCGCGTCGACGAGACCGATGCCGGTCAGCGCCTTGTTGATCAGTCCCTCATCCCCGAACATGTGGAGCCAGGCAAAGACCCGGATCAAATAGCTGGTCCAGAATGGAATGATGGCGATCAGGATCCAAACCAGCCGCCGTGACGGCCGCACCTTGGCGGCCACGAAGTAGGCGAACGGGAAGCTCAGGAGAACCGTGAGCGCGGACGCCAATGAGACAAGTCCGAACGACCGAAGCAGCATCCGCCAATAGGCGCTCCCGGTGAAGAACCGGGCGTAATTCTCCATTGTCCAGCGATGGACGATCCGTCCGTCCTCGGTCGGCCAGAACGAGTACAGAACAAGGACGGCCAGGGGCACAAAGAAGCCGACCGCCACCGCGAGCACCGCCGGGAGAGGGAGCAGTGGATTCTCGAGGCCGCGATGCCGGACACGCCCGAGCAATGGAATCGGTACCCGCCCTTCGGAGGTCGGCGAACGACCCTCGCCTGTCAGCAGCCGGGGCACGTGGAGCAGCAGTCCAGCGTGTCCCAGCTGCGATCTCGCGGCGAGCTAGTTTGCCAGCACCTCATCGTACGCCGCCGCCCATTCCTTCGGATAGTTGGACGGCGCCTGGAAGACCATATTGGTCGCAAGCTCCGGCTTCATGCCGCCGAGGGCATCGTAGACGGGGGCGTTCAACTTGTCGCCGGCTTGCATGATGCGCTCCGACGTCGTCTTACTCGCCATCCCGAAGACGTTGTACTGCCAGAGCCAATCCTGCATGTCCGGATCGCCCATCAGGAAGTCGATGAACTTGAGAGCGTTGTCGCGGTTGGCTGCTCCCTTGACGAGCTGCGGACCGTCGACCCAACCGAGCGCCCCTTCGCTCGGAGGCTGGATGTCCGCCACGTGCTTACCCGCCTTCTCGTTGATCCGGTAGGCGAGCCCGAGGCTCGTCGCCTGTCCGACGACGGCTTTCCCGGTCCGGATGGCGTCGGCAGTCACCAGGTCGGAGCTGGCGCTGATCTGGAACGGCTTCAGCGCGCTCAGATAGTCGGCCGCCTTCTTCAACGTGTCCCCGGTCATCGAGTAGATATCGCTCCGCGGCACGCCGAGAGCGAGGCCGGCGATCGCGATGAAGTCGTCGCCCGCGCCCTGCAGGATCACCTTGCCCTTCGGAGCGTCCCAAAGCGACTTCCATGAATACGGAGCCGGGACTTGGAACTGTTCGATGTTCCAGCAGATCCCCATGGAAGCCCACATGCTTGGGTAGAGCAGCACCTTGTCCGCCTCGAGGACGTACGGAAAGTCGGTATCCGTCCTAAAGATCGGCCAAAGATTCTCCGCCGCCGGGATCTCCTTGAGATCGATCGGCTCGATCAGGCCCGCGTCGTGGTAGAAAGGACAGAAACCGGCGTTCGCGAATACGAGGTCGTACTGGGCGCCTCCACCGGCCTTCAGCTTCGTGAACATGTTCTGATCGGAATCCGCGGCGACGCCGTTTACCGTGATGCCGGTCGCATCGTGGAAGCGCTTCTGGATTTCCGCATGGACGTAGTTCTCCCACGCCATCACGACGACCGTGCCGCCAGCGGCCCGAACGATGGCGGGGAATCCGGAAATCCCGCCTAGCGCCAGAGCGCCGGCCGAGCCTTGGACGAAAACCCGACGCGAGATCATTGACTTCGACCCAGCTCCGGCGTCCGCTCGCGCGGATTCCGCCGATGTCGCTTTCATCGCCTTTGACCGCCGCTGCCGTTGCGGTCCAGACGAGCCCTTTGCTTTCTCCGCCATCGCTAGTCCCTCCGAATTGTTGTTTCTTCGTCTCCGTGGAACGTTCCAAGTCCGCGGCAATATATCCAACGCTGTGCTCGATGTCAAAATCGCTGGAACCCACGCGCTGGCCTCAGCGCGCCCATCTTGCCTGGGTCGGTGTAGTGCGTGCCGATCCGCGCCGAACTCGGCGATCGTCCCTCTATTCCGGCGATTCGTGGACCACCACGCCCTGCAGCATGTCGACTTCGCACTCCCAAGGCTTCTCGGAGAGCACGCGCTTGGCGTGCTCGTAGCCGGCCTGCCAGCGCCGCCTGATCCCGGCGCGCGTGAAGTCGATGTCCTTGGTGTGGTCCTCGCCGTCGAGGCGCGGCGAGAGCAGGCGAACGAGGTGCATGATGGTGCTGCAGCCGTAGGAAGCGAGCTCCTTCACCAGCGCGTCGTCGCGCTCGGCTTCGGGGATGTGCTTCACCAGCTCACGGATCACGTGGCGCATACGGTGGATCTGCTCCTGGCGCGCAACGTGGCTCTTGCCGCGGCTCGCATATTGGATGTCCTTCAGGCGGCCGAGCACTTGCCAGATCGTGTCGGGCTCCGAGCCACTAGGCTGCCAGAGGTTGACGGAGAAGATCAGCGAGTTCTTGCGCGGCTTCTCGTCGAGCACGACCTCAATCGGCGTGTTGGAATAGACGCCGCCGTCCCAATAGGGCTCGCCGTCGATGCAGACCGCCGGAAAGGCAGGCGGCAACGCGCCGGACGCCATCACATGCGCCGGCCGCAAGTCCATCTCGCGGCTGTCGAAATAGCGAAGTTCGCTCGTCCTGACGTTGACCGCGCCGACGGTGAGGCGCGTGTGCCTGCTGTTCAGGTGCTCGAAATCGACCAGCCGGGCGAGCGTGCCTTTCAGCGGGTCGGTCGTATAGTAGGATGCCTGCTCGAGGCCGAGGGGATAGTTCACGCCGAAGAGCGCGCGCGGATTGGTCTCGAAGAAGCCGGGTATGCCGCGGGTGATCGTGTTCAGGTTGTCGAGCGTGTTTCCGAAGAGCGCCGACGTCCACATGTCGGCGAAACGATTGCCGCTGCCGACGCCATCCCAGAATTCCTGCAGCCGCGCGAGCCGGTTCTCCGGTTTGTTGCCGGCGATCAGCGCGCCGTTGATGGCGCCGATCGACGTGCCGATAACCCAGTCCGGCGCGACGCCGCCCTCCGACAGCGCCTGGTAGACGCCCGCCTGATACGCGCCGAGCGCGCCGCCGCCTTGCAGCACCAGGACAACCTGCTGCCGTTGCGGCTGGGCGGTGAGCGCGGCGCTCGCCGTTTTCTGCTCGGCCGCCTGCGCGGTCTGTGTGGCCGTCATGTTCGGCGCTCCCCCGCGGTTCTTCTAATGCGCCGTCCACCCGCCCTCGATCGGCAGAATCGCGCCTGTGATCGAGGCTGCGTCGTCCGACGCGAGGAAGACCGAGAGCGCCGCCACCTGCTCGACGGTGACGAACTTCTTGGTCGGCTGCGCAGCGAGGAGCACGTCCTTGATCACCTGCTCTTCGGTGATGCCGCGCGCCTTCGCCGTATCGGGAATCTGCTTCTCGACCAGCGGCGTCAGCACATAGCCGGGGCAGACCGCGTTGACGGTGATCCCATGTTCGGCCACCTCGAGCGCCACCGTCTTCGTCAGCCCGGCGACACCGTGCTTGGCGGCGACATACGCCGATTTGTAAGGCGAGGCTACGAGCGCATGTGCGGATGCGATATTAATGACGCGGCCCCAACCGCGTTGCTTCATGGCCGGGAGCGCCCGGCGCGTCGTGTAGAACGAGGAGACGAGATCGATCGCGATGACCGCGTTCCATTTCTCCTCGGGGAATTCGTCGATCGGCGCGACGTGCTGGATGCCGGCATTATTGACCAGAATGTCGACGGCGCCGAACTCGGCGATCGCCTTGTCCATCATCGCGGTGATAGCCGTGCCCTTGCTCATGTCGGCGGCGTCGTAGCGGACGGCGACACCATGTTTTGTCGCCATCTCGCAGCGGAGCTTCTCGATCGCGCCAGCGTCGCCAAAACCGTTCAGAACGATATTGCAGCCTTCGGCCGCGAAGGCCTCCGCGATGCCCTGGCCGATGCCGCTCGTCGATCCGGTGACGAGCGCGGTCTTTCCCTTCAGCATGGTCTTGGTCCTTGATCTCGTTGTGTGCCTGGACCATGCGGAAAATAGCGTCCGGCCGGAAATACACAGGCCGTATCGTTTCGATAGCGGATGTCCGCCGATTCCAGGCATTCACAAGCGTTCTTGCGGCGGAAGGCATGCTTGACAGGGATCGCGAGGCTTCGGATTGAGCCTCCGGAGACGAGCGTCCGGCAGCCCGGCCGAGGAAGCGGAAAGGCAGAAGATGGCGAAGCGCATCATGTTCACCGGCGGTACCGGCAAGGCCGGCCGCCACGTGGTCAAGTACCTGGTCGACCGGGGCTATGAGGTTCTGAACCTCGACCTGAAGCCGCTCGACAACCCGAAGGTGCGCACGCTCATCACAGACATCACCGATTCCGGCCAGGTGTTCACGGCGCTCTCAAGCTACACCGGCCTGCACGAATTCGATCCGGTTCTGCGGCCTCAGCCGATCGACGCAGTCGTTCACTTCGCCGCCATCCCACGCATCATGATCGTGCCCGACAACGAGCTCTTCCGCATCAACGTGATGGGCACCTACAACGTGATCGAGGCGGCGGTGACGCTCGGCATCAAGAAGATCATCGTCGCGTCGAGCGAGACCACCTACGGCATCGTCTTCGCCAACGAGCCGCGCGAGCCCGAATATCTGCCGCTCGACGAGGACTACGACGTCAACCCGATGGACTCCTATGCGATGTCGAAGGTGGTGAACGAGAAGACCGCGCGGGCTTTCGCGCTTCGCGGAGACTTCGACATCTATGCGCTTCGCATCGGCAACGTCATCGAGCCACACGAATACGAGACGCTGGTGCCCCAGTGGAAGGCGAACCCGGAGTTCCGCAAGAAGATCACCTGGAGCTACATCGACGCGCGCGACCTCGGCCAGATCGTGAAACTCTGTATCGAGAAGGACGGGCTCGGCTTCCAGGTTTTCAACGCAGCCAACGACGAGACCTCCGCCGCTCTGCCGACGAAGGAGCTGTTGAAGCGCTATTATCCGAAAGTCCCGGTGAAGCGCGAGCTGGGCGAATTCGAATCGCCTTACTCCAACAAGAAGATCCGCGACGTGCTCGGGTTCAAGGAAGAGCATTCCTGGCGCAAGAACGTCGGCGAGCGGTGAGCCGGCGACTGCCGCCGCCGGCCCACGTTCTCTCACGCGACCTTGAGCCCGAGCGCGAGCTCGCCCGCCTGCTTCTCGAAAAGCGAGCGGTAGATGCCGTGGTCGCGGCGGACGAGCTCGGCGTGCGTCCCCTCCTCCGCGATGACGCCGCGATCGAAGACGAGGATGCGATCCATCGCGCGCACCGTCGACAGCCGGTGCGCGATGACGATCGCGGTCCTCCCGCTGATCAGCCGCGCCATCGCCTGCTGGATCAGGAGCTCCGATTCCGAATCGAGGCTCGACGTCGCCTCGTCGAGGATCAGGATCGGTGCATCTGCCAGGAACGCGCGCGCCAGCGCCACCCGCTGGCGCTCGCCGCCGGAGAGCTTCACGCCGCGCTCGCCGACCAGCGTCTCGTAACCGCGCGGCAGGCTTCCGATGAAGTCGTGCGCGTTGGCAAGCTCGGCCGCACGCTCGATCTCCGCCATTCGCGCGCCCGGCCGCCCGTAGGCGATGTTCTCCATCAGCGAGCGATGGAAGAGGATCGGCTCCTGCTGCACGATCGCGGTCTGCGCGCGGAGCGACGCCTGCGTGGCATGCGCCACGTCCTGCCCGTCGATGCGGATCTCGCCGGCGTTCAGGTCGTAGAGCCGCTGGATGAGCTTGACGAACGTCGTCTTGCCCGAGCCTGAACGGCCGACCAGACCGACCTTCTCTCCTGCCGCGATCTTGACCGAGAGGTCCTCGAAGAGCGGCCTCGCGTGCCCCCGATAGTGGAAGGTCACGCGATCGAAGGCGACGGCGCCGCCGGTGATCGCGATCGGCTTCGATTGCGGACGGTCGGGCACGCCGATCGGCTCGGAGTGGAATTCGACCAGCTCCTCCATGTCGTTCACCGAGCGCTGCAGGTTGCGGATGTGCATGCCGATCTCACGCAGATAACCCTGCACGACGAAGAACATCGTCAGCACATAGGCGACGTCGCCGGGCGTCGCGCGACCGCGCCACCAGAGCCAAAGCACAAGCCCGATGACTGCGGCGCGAAGCGCGAGGAGCGCAGCAATCTGTGCTGTGCCGTTGTAGGTCGCACGCACCCAGGTGCGGCGGGTGCGGTGATGCCACTTTTCGAGCACGCGCATCAGCCGGGCGTCCTCGCGCGTCTCCGCGCCGAAGGCCTTCACCACCGCGTTGCAGGAGATCGCATCGGCAAGCGCGCCGCCCACCCGTGTGTCCCACTGGTTGGCGAGCCGCGCCGCCGGCGCGACATAGCCGAGCGACAAGGACGCGGTCATGGCGACGTAGACCCCCGTACCGACGATCACGACGGCGCCCATCGCCGGCCAATAGAAAGCGAGCACCGCGGCTGACCCGACAAGCACGACAAGCGACGGCAAGAGCGCGATCAGGATCGTGTCGTTCATCAGGTCGAGCGCCCACATGCCGCGCGTGACCTTGCGCACGGTCGAGCCCGCAAACGAGTTCGCGTGCCACTCGGTGGAGAAACGCTGCACGCGGTGGAACGCGTCCGCTGCGATGTCCCGCATCATCCGCAGCGTCAGGCGCACGATGCCGACGAAGGCGAGATGGCGAAGCACCACCATCCCTGCCCCGAGCGCCACAATGATCACGAAGGCGGTGAGCGCCGCGTCGCGCGCTGCGGCGCGGTCCGCGGTATCGAGCGCGACGGCGTCGACGAGCCGCCCGGAATAGACGGGCAGCAAGACGTCGGCGAAGGTCGAGACGACGACCGCGGCAAGGATGGCCGCGATCAGCCCCCGCTGTCGTCGCCAGTGGCCGAAGGTGAAACCGAGGACGGCGCGGAATGCTTCCGCCCGTCGCGTTTTGCGAAACGGGTCCATTTGTTGCGACCGGCGCGGTAGACGCGGCCGGCTCCCGGAAATCTTGCGGTTCGATTGAGGCGGTCCGCCGGACCGCCGATTTGCCCGCCTCGCCCGAGGGCGGCGGCGGAAGGAAGTCTCGGATTTACGAGACGGTGGGGCTCAGGCGCCCAGTGCGCCGATCCCTGCGCCGATCCACATGCTCACGGGATTGCGCGCTCCGGCAGGGCGGAAGAAGCCGATCGTGACCATCAATGCCTCCCGGAGAATGTGACGTGGGGCTGTGCTGATACTCCGGGGGCGATTTGGGTGCAAGCCGTGCCCGCAAAATTCGCCGGGCATTGTGGTTCGCCGCATTCCGTGCGAACCGCTTTCTCACCATTCTGACCAAGGCGGCGCCCGCCGCCCGCGAATCTCGATGCTCAAACCGCCCGAAAACCGCGATGTCCTTCGCGGAATCCTTCTCATCTTGCTCGCCGCGTCGTTCTTCGGCTTGGTCGACGGGTTCAGCAAGCTCCTCGCGCCAACCCAGTCGGTCGCCCAGATCGTCTGGACCCGTTACGCGCTCGCCATCCCGCTCCTTCTCGCTTCGATGCGGCCGTCCGAATGGTCGGGCACCTTCCGCACAACGCACCCCTGGCTGCAGATCGCGCGCGGACTGACGCCGCTTAGCATCAGCGTCGGCATGGTGCTCGGGGTGCGCTATCTCCCGCTGGCCGAGGCGACGGCGATCCTCTTTGCCGCGCCGTTCCTGATCGTTGCGCTTTCGATGCCGCTCCTCGGCGAGCGGGTCCGTCTGGTCAGTTGGATCGGAGTTGCCGTCGGCTTCGTCGGCGTCTTGATCGTGGCGCGGCCGGGCTTCGGCGATCTTTCGAAATACACGGTATTCCCGGCACTCGCGGCGGTGTTCTACGCCCTCCTGCAGTTGATCACACGGCGGCTCGGTGCGCTCGGCGAGAAGCCCACGACCACGCTCGCCTGGACGCTTCTCGTCGGCGGCGTCGCCTCGACCCCCGTCGTGATCCTGAATTGGGCGCCGGTCAGCGCGACGGCGTGGTTCTACATGGTGGCGCTCGGCACGGTCTTCGGCATCTCGCAGCTGATGCTCATCCGCGCCTTCACCTACGCACCGGCCGGCGTGCTCGCCCCATTCAACTACTTCCAGATCGTCTCGGCCGTCATCTTCGGACTGATCGTGTTTCAGGACGTGCCGGACCTTTGGACGCTCGTCGGCAGCGCCATCATCGTCAGCGCGGGCCTCTACGTCGCGAAAAGCCGCAACCGGTAGAATCGCCTCGTTTCAAGCCGCCTGCGGAGGCTGGAGCGCTCCGCCGTTGACAGGCCCATCGACCGGGGGGACGATCCGCGCGCGAAAGGCGGCTCAGCGAGGGACGGACGCTTGCGCCCCGGCACGATCAGATGAAACGCATGCAGGACACCGGCGATCCGCCGGGCTCGCCGCTCTACGAGGCGGAAACCGAGCTTCGCCACCTTCGCCAGACGGTGCACGCTTTGCGGCGCGAGCTGGAGGAAAAGCACGCCGGCGCGGCCGAAAGCGTTCAGCGCGCGATCGCCGAATCACAGGGCGAGATCGCGCAGCTCAAGAAGACGGCGGCGGCGCTCAGAGACGCTCTTGAAGCAAAGCAAGTGGAGAAGGACGAGGCGGTTCAGCGCGCGATCGCCGAATTGCAGGGGGAGATCGTACAGCTGCGCGGCACTTCGCGCGCACTTCGCGACGAGCTGGAGGCGCTTCAGGTCAGCAAGCAAGAGGCGGTGCAGCAGGCGATCGCCGAATTGGCCGGCGAGATTGTCCAGCTCAGGCAAACCGGGGTCGTGCTACGAGAAGCCATGGAAACTCTGAAGGGCGACTACGAGGCCAAGATCCAGGAGATCGAGCGCGCGGCCCGCGACGA
The DNA here is from genome assembly GCA_963720705.1 of uncultured Alphaproteobacteria bacterium. Classification (GTDB taxonomy): domain Bacteria; phylum Pseudomonadota; class Alphaproteobacteria; order Rhizobiales; family Afifellaceae; genus DASWJZ01. The sequence goes on along the minus strand of CAVRGJ010000002.1, from coordinate 280,572 downwards.
GCTGAAGCAGCTGCATGCCACCGTGTCCGCCTTGCGCGCCGAATTGGAGAAATCCCATGGCCGCTAGGCACCGGCCGAAACCGGCGCGGCGGCAAGCGAACGGCGGAGCGTCCGGGGGCAAGACGGCCGCGCTGAAGAAGCGCCGGCCGTCGCCGATCAAGGCGAAGAGGCCATCGGCCGGGGGCGCAGCACTTTCCGATCAGAAGCTCTATCGCGCGGAGATGCTGCTCAACATCTCACGCGAGGTTGCGGGGATCGAAAGCCTCGACGCGGTGTTGGCAAAACTCGTTGAGATGACGTCGCGTGAAACCGGCTGTGAGCGCGCCACCCTCTTCTTGAACGACGACCAGACCGGCGAACTCTATTCCCGCGTCGCGCAGGGCGAGAATCGCCGCGAGATCCGCCTGCTCAACACTTCGGGCATTGCCGGCCACGTCTTCACTACCGGGGAAGGCCTGATCATCGACGACGCCTATTCCGATCCACGCTTCAACGCTGCGATCGACAAGCAGACGGGCTTTGAGACCAAGTCCGTCATGTGTGTCCCGGTCCGCACCGTCAAAGGCGAGGTCATCGGCGTCGCACAGGCGCTGAACAAGAAGCGCGGCAAATTCAACAGCGAGGACTTGTCGCTGCTCGAAGCCATGACGACGCAGGCGGCGGTGGCGCTGCAGTCGAACCAGTTCGTCGAGCGCATGAGGAAGTCGCGCGCGACGGAGCTGGAATTCCTCGACGTCGTCACCGACGTTACCTCCGAGATCGACCTGACGGTGCTTTTGCAGAAGGTGATGGGCGAGGCGACACGCATGCTGCGCGCCGACCGATCCACGCTCTTCCTGAACGACGAGAAGACGGGCGAGCTCTGGTCGCAAGTCGGCACCGGACTGGACGCGATCCAAATCCGCCTGCCCAATCACCTCGGCATCGCCGGCGCAGTCTTCACCTCCGGCCAGACCATCAACATTCCCTACGCCTACGCCGATCTCCGCTTCAATCCGAGCTTCGACAAGAAGACCGGCTACTTCACCCGCTCGATCCTTTGCGTGCCGGTCGTCAACAAGGACGGCAAGGTGATCGGCGTAACGCAGGTACTGAACAAGCGCGGCGGGCCGTTCAACGACGAGGACGAATCGCGCCTGAAGGCCTTCACCGGGCAGGTCTCGATCGCGCTCCAGAACGCCAAGCTCTTCGACGACGTCCAGAACATGAAGAACTACAACGAGAGCATGCTTGAAAGCATGTCGAACGCGGTCGTCACCACCAACGAGGACGGGCTGATCGTCACCTGCAACAAGGCCGGCCACCGCATCATGAAGGTGAAGCCGGCCGGCATTATCGGAAAGCCCTTCGCCGAGTTCTTTTGCGCAAACAATTCCTGGGTCGCCGACAAGATCAAGGAGGTCGAGGCCGAGAACACGTCGTTTGAGATGCTGGATGCGGAGATGACGTTCGACGGCGAGCGCGTTTCCGTCAACGTCACCATCCAGCCGCTGATGAGCACGGAAGGGAAGAAGCTCGGCGCGATGCTGATGCTGGAGGATATCAGCGCCGAGAAGCGCATGAAATCGACGATGTCGCGCTACATGGATCCGGGCATTGCTGCGCGGCTCATGGGCTCCGGCAAGGAGGAGGATATCCTTGGGGGGAAAAGCGCGGTCGCAACGATCATGTTCACCGACATCCGCGGCTTCACGCCGATCACCGAGAGCCTCGGCGCACAAGGCACGGTCGGTTTCCTGAACGACTACTTCACGCTGATGGTGGAGGAAATCGCGAAGCTCGACGGCATGCTCGACAAGTTCATCGGCGACGCCATCATGGCCTGCTTCGGGCTGCCCATCCCGCACGACGACGACGAGGACCGCGCGGTCAGGGCCGCCGTCAACATGGTCCGGAGCCTCTGGGCTTGGAACATCGAGCGGAAATCGAAGGGCCAGCTTCCGGCCGATATGGGGATCGGGCTCAACACCGACGAGGTCGTGTCCGGCAATATCGGCTCGCCGAAGCGCATGAACTACACGCTGATCGGGGACGGCGTGAACCTTGCCGCGCGCCTGGAAAGCGCCTGCAAGCAATACGGCGCCCGCATCCTGATCAGCGAGAACACATTCCGGAAGCTGAAAGGCACCTACCGCATCCGCGACATCGACGACGTCGTCGTCATCGGCAAGAGCGAGCCGGTCGGTGTCTACGAGGTGCTCGACTATCACACAGACGAGAGCTTCCCCAACCTGATGGATGTGGTGAACCACTTCCGCGAGGGCCGGAAGCACTATCGCGCCGGCCACTGGGACAAGGCGGCCCACGCGTTTGAGGAATGCCTCAAGGCCAACGACGGCGACAAGCTGTCGAAGGTCTATATCGAGCGCTGCGCGATGCTGAAAGCCGAGCCGCCGCGGGAGTGGGATGGCGTGTGGCGACTCACGTCAAAATAGCCGACCTGGCCATCCGGCGGACGGCGCGAAGGTAGGACCCGATGGAGCGCCGTCTTGCAGCGATCTTGGCCGCCGACGTGGTCGGCTACTCGCGGCTGATCAGGGCTGACGAGGAGGGCACGCTCGCGGCTTTCAAGGCCCTGAGAGCCGAACTCATCGATCCCGCACTCGGCGAGCATCAGGGCCGGATCGTCAAGCTGATGGGCGACGGCATTCTGGTGGAGTTCGCAAGCGTTGTTGGCGCGGTGCGCGCCGCCGCCGCGATACAAATGGGGTTGGCCGAGCGGAACGCCGTCTTGCCGCACGACAGGCGAATCGAGTTCCGCACGGGGATCAACCTCGGCGACGTGGTGATCGACGGCGACGATATCCACGGCGACGGCGTCAATGTCGCCGCACGCCTTGAAAGCCTGGCAAAGCCCGGCGGCCTCTGCATTTCGGAGGCCGTGTACGAACAAGTCCGTGATCGCACGGACCTCTCGTTTCAAGACCTGGGCCTCCGCGACGTGAAGAATATCGACCGTCCGCTGCGGGTTTGGCATTGGCACCCCGATCGGGCCGCGGCGGTTGAAGATGTGGCGGCGGTGCGGACACCACCGCCTCCGTCCGACCGGCCCTCCATCGCGGTCCTGCCGTTTGACAACATGAGCGGCGATCAGGATCAGGAATATTTTGCCGACGGCATTACCGAGGACATCATCACGGAGATATCGAAGATCAACGGGATCATGGTGATTTCGCGGAACTCCACCTTCACCTACAAGAAGAAGGCCGTGATAGCGCAGGAGGTCTGCCGCGATCTCGGCGTCCGCTACATGCTCGAAGGCAGCGTCCGCAAGGCCGGCGCGCGCGTGCGGATCACCGCGCAGCTGATCGACGGGCGCTCGGGCGCGCATCTGTGGGCAGAGCGTTACGACCGGGGACTCGAAGACATTTTTGCCGTGCAGGACGACGTCACGGAACGGATCGTGCGCAGCCTCGAGGTCAAGCTCGCGGAAGCAGGCGACGCGCGGTCGTCTCGCGTCGAAACCGACAACCCGGAAGCCTACGATTGCCTCCTGCGCGGGCGCGAGCAGTATCGTCTCTTCTCGAAGGAGGGCAATATCACCGCCAAGCGGCTCTACGAGAGGGCGATCGCGCTCGACCCGAGTTATGCCGCGCCGCATGCGGCGCTCGCCGAGACCTACCTGCATGACTGGTTCGGCGGCGCACCCGAAGCGTTGGACCGGGCCTTCGAGCTGGCCGAGACCGCCAAGAGCCTCGATTCGTCCCTGCCGCTCGTCTACGAAGCGCTCGCCTCAGTTCATCTTTTCAGGCGTCAGCACGAGGAGGCCATCGCGGCCGCCAAGCGCTGGGTCGAGGTCGAGCCCGGCAACGCCGAGGCCTACGCCACTCTTGCCGGCATCATGCATTTCTCAGGCGAGCCCGAGCGGGTCGCCGGATTGATCGAGAAGGCGAAGCGCCTCAACCCGTTCTATCCCTTCTACTATACGCTCTATGTCGGCCAGGCTTGCTTTACCATGCATCGCTTCAAGGAAGCGGCGGAGCTCATCGCCCGGAGCATCGCTCACAATCCGCATTCGCTGCCGTCTCACTTCTATCTCGCCGCGACCTACGGCCAGCTCGGAAAGGACGCTCTTGCGCGCGACGCTCTGGCCGAGGTTCGGCGGATCAACTCCGATTTTTCGATCGCGCAGGTTCGGGCCATCGCAGCCTACAAGCGAGCCGAAGACCTGAACTTGCTGCTCGACGGCCTGCGCAAAGCGGGTTTGCGGGAGTGACCACGACGCGGTCAGGGGCAGTCGCACAAGGGGGGCGGCTGTTGCCCTACCCCGCCGGCATCAGCGTCTCGACCAACCGCGCCCAGTAGCTCGAGCCGTAGGAAATCGCTGCGTCGTTGAAGTCGTAAGCGGGATGGTGGAGGCCGGCGGTGTCGCCGTTGCCGACGAAGATGAAGGCGCCCGGCCGCGCCTCGAGCATATAGGAGAAATCCTCCCCGCCCATGACCGGCGCGTGGTTCGGATCGACGTTCGCCTCGCCCGCCACGTCGCTCGCAATCGCGATCGCCTTCCTGGTCTGCTCCGGGTGATTGACTGTCACCGGATAGTTCCGTTCGTAGTGGAATTTCGCGGTCGCCCCGTAGGCGGCGGCGACGTTCTGCACCACCTCGCGCATGCGCCGCTCGATCAGATCGCGGATGTGCGGATCGAGCGAGCGGCCGGTGCCGGTGATCTTGGCGCGCTGCGGAATGACGCCGAAGGCGTCGCCGGCGTGAAAGGTAGTGACGGAGACGACGGCGCTCGCAAGCGGGTCGACGTTGCGCGACACGATCTGCTGCAGTGCCTGTACGATCGCAGTCCCCGTGACAATCGGATCGATGGTGGCGTGCGGCTTGGCGGCGTGGCCGCCGTGGCCCTCGATCTCAATCGTGAACATATCGGTCGCCGCCATCAGTGCGCCCGGCCGCGTTGCAAAGTGCCCAAGCGGCAGCCCCGGCATATTGTGCATGCCGTAGACCTCTTCGACGCCGAAGCGGTCCATCATCCCGTCTTGGACCATGGCGCGGCCGCCCGCCCCACCCTCCTCGGCGGGCTGGAAGATGAAGACGGCGGTGCCGGCGAAGCGGCGCGTCTCGGAAAGATAGCGCGCCGCGCCGAGAAGCATCGCGGTATGGCCGTCATGCCCGCAGGCGTGCATCTTGCCCGGCGTCGCGGAAGCCCAGGGTTTGCCGCTCTCCTCATGGATCGGGAGCGCATCCATGTCGGCGCGAAGACCGATGACATGGCCCGAATCGCCGCCTTCGCCTTTCAACACGCCGACCACGCCGGTGCGGCCAATCCCCTCCACCACCTCCTCGAAGCCGAAGGCGCGCAGCTTCGCCGCCACGTCCGCGGCGGTGCGATTCACGTCGTAAAGAAGCTCGGGGTGGCGGTGGTAGTCGCGCCGCCATTGCGCAATCTCGTCGTGAAGGTCGGCAAAACGGTTGATGATCGGCATTCAAAGCTCGAGTCTTTGGGGATGGATAGGCCGCGGAGTTTAGTCTTTCCGGGGGCACGCGGGCAATCTTCGCTTCGCCGCAGCAATTCGGCAGCAGCGGGGGTGCCGGCCGCGCGAAAATGCGATATGATCCGCGAACAGCGAGAAGGGGCCCATTTTGAGAGCGACGCAGGCAGGAATGCGGCTTCGCGCCGGCGCCGTCACGATCTTCGTTCTGGGATTTGCGTCCGCGGGGCTTGCGGCTGCGCCTGCCCCTGACCCGGCACCAGAGGTCGTGCGGGGGCCTTATATCGTCGCAGACGTGAACAGCGGTCGGGTCATCGAGGAGTCCGATGCGCTGAGGCCCTGGTATCCGGCCTCCACCACCAAGCTGATGACTCTCTACGTGACCTTCGAGGCGATTCGGGCCGGCGAGATCACGCTCGATTCCGAGGTCCACTACAGTGCCAACGCCGCCAACCAGCCGCCGAGCAAGATGGGATTTCGGCCGGGCACGGTGCTTACCCTCGACAACGCCCTGAAGATGATGATGGTCAAATCGGCGAACGATATCGCCGTCGCCGTCGCTGAGACCGTCGGGGGGAGCGTTTCCGGCTTTTCCGACCGCATGAACGAAGCGGCACAGCGCCTCGGAATGACGCGGTCACATTTCGTCACGCCCAACGGCCTGCCCGACGACAACAATTATACGACGGCGCGCGATATGGCGCTTCTCGCGCGCGCGCTCCTTCTCGAGTTCCGCGACTACAGCAGCTATTTCAAGCTGCCCGCGATCCAGATCGGCGGCAAGATCCTGAAGAACTACAACAAGCTGCTCGAGCGCTACCCCGGAGCGACCGGAATGAAGACCGGTTTCATCTGCGCCTCGGGCTACAATCTCGTCGCTTCCGCCAAGCGCGGCAGCCGCGAGGTGATCGCGGTCGTATTCGGCCAATACGGCGGCAAAGCCCGCACGGAATTGGCGGCGAAGCTTCTTGACGACGGATTCGCCTCCTCGCCGCCCGAAGATGGCGCAATCGTCCGCCTTACAGACGCTGAGTCCGGCTCCGCCTACGACACGCCGTTTGACATGCGCCAGCTTGTCTGCGGCCCAAAACGCGTGCGCTCCGCCTCCGAGGACAACAACGAAGGCGACGCGCCGGAGGCCTCACATCTCACCGCCGATCCGATCTATCTCGGGCCACCGGTCAGGGTTTCGGCGGTCGTTCCGGCCGTTCTCGGGGAGTTGGCGTTCGTGGCGCCATTGCCGCGGCCGCGGCCCGGTTCCAACACCGAAGCGCCGGTTGCCGACGTGCTCAACGCCTACGCACCCGGAGACGCGAGCGCCAACTCCGCGCCGGCCGATGCGATCGGCGCGGCGGCCGGGTCGCCAGGTTCGCTCGACGCGGTCCCGCCGCCGCAATAGCGGACTATCCCTTTTCGATCTCGAAGCGGAGCGTTTTGCCGTCGCGGCTCACCGCCAGCAGGCGGTGGCGCTCTTCGCGGCAAAAATTCGGCACGTCGACCGCGGCCATCGGATCGTCGGTAAGAAGCACCAAGCGGGCGCCCGAACCCAGCTCGCGCATGCGCCGCGCCGCTTTCAGCACCGGCAACGGGCACTTCAGCCCGCGCACGTCGATCAGCTGCGGTTCCGCCACGCCGTCACCCTCGCGTTGCTCGGACCCCGATGCTACTTTTCTCAGCGAAGAGCAATGAGAAGCCGAGGCGCGGCTAACACGCGCCCCGACCGGAGGAAGCATGGGACTTATCGAGCGAATCGGAAGCGACTATGCCTATTTGACCGGCGTGCTCCGTTCGCTTGCGAAGATTTCAAAGGTCATCAAGAATCCCGGCCGCACCTACCCGCAGGTCGTGCGCGACCTTGCGTCGTCCTACGAAGACAAGGTCGCCCTCATCTCCGAGAGCGAGCAGATGACCTACCGCGGCTATGACCGGCGCGGCGATCAATATGCGCGCTGGGCGATGACGCATGGCGTGGCGAAGGGCGACGTGGTCGCGCTCATGATGCCGAACCGGCCGGAATACCTCGCCGCTTGGCTCGGGATCACGCGAGCCGGTGGCGTCGTCGCGCTCCTGAACACGAACCTGACCGGCACCTCGCTCGCCCATTGCATCAATATCGTGAAGCCGCGACATGTGATCGTCGACGCGAAGCTGGTCGAGAGCTTTGGCACGGCGGCGGTGGATATTGCTGCCGGACCGCAGCTCTGGTGCCACGGCGCCGAGCGCGAAGGCTACGAGCGGCTCGACACGAAGCTCGACGGCCTCTCCGATGCGCCGATCCCCGAAGGGGATCTCCCGCGCCTCACCATCGAGGACAAGTGCCTCTTCGTCTACACGAGCGGGACGACCGGCCTGCCGAAGGCCGCGAACCTCAACCACTACCGCGTCCAGAGCGTGATGTTCGGCTTCAACGGCGCGATGCGGATGCGCGCCGACGACCGCGTCTATGTGTGCCTACCCCTGTACCATACTTCGGGCGGCGTGCTCGGCCCCGGCGCGGCGCTGACGGCTGGCGCCAGCGTGGTGCTGCGCGAGCGCTTCTCCGCCTCGATGTTCTGGGATGACATCGTCAAGAACGACTGCACCGTCTTCATCTATATCGGCGAGCTCTGCCGCTACCTTGTGAACAGCCCGCCGCACAAATCCGAGGCGACGCACAAGATCCGGCTTGCCTGCGGCAACGGGCTCAGGCCCGATATCTGGACGGATTTCCAGAAGCGCTTTCGCATCCCGAAAATCCTCGAATGGTACGCCTCGACCGAGGGCAACTGCGTGTTCATCAACTTCGACGGAAAAGTCGGCGCGGTCGGCCGCATTCCGAAGTGGATGGAGAGCAAGTTCTTCGTCGAGATCGTGCGCTTCGATATCGAAACGGAAGCGCCGGTCCGAGGCGCCGACGGCTTCTGCGTCAAATGCGCGCCCGGCGAGGTCGGCGAAGCGATCTCTAAGATCATGAACGACCCGAAGCGCCCGAGCCAGCGCTTCGAGGGCTACGCCGACCCGGCGTCGACCGAGAAGAAGATCCTCCGCGACGCCTTCGAGAAGGGTGACCGCTGGTTCCGCACCGGCGACCTCATGCGCAAGGATGCGAGCGGCTACTACTACTTCGTCGACCGGATCGGCGACACGTTTCGCTGGAAGGGCGAGAACGTCGCGACGTCGGAGGTGCAGGAGGCGATCACCTCCTTCCCCGGCATCAAGGAGGCGAGCGTATACGGCGTCAGCGTGCCGGGGGCGGAGGGGCGCGTCGGCATGGCTGCACTTGTCGTGGACGACGGCATGGACCTCGACGGCTTCTCTCGACACGTCGCAGCGCAGCTTGCCGGCTATGCGCGGCCCGTGTTCCTCCGCTTCGTGACGGAGCTCGACACGACCTCGACCTTCAAGCAGCGAAAGTTCGATCTGGCGAGAGAGGGCTTCGGTCCGAGCGTGGTCGGCGACCCTCTATATTTCCTGCATCCGGAGTTGCAGTCTTATATCCGCCTCGATCCGACGATTTACGGGGACATTTGCGAAGGCAAGGTGCGGCTTTGAGCGGGGGCGCGAACGTCGGGCCGCAAGACGTTGTTGCCTTCTGGCGCGACGCCGGCCGCGGCAAGTGGTTCAAGAAGGACGCGGACTTCGACCGCGCCATTGTGGAGCGATTCAGCGCGCTCCACGAAGAGGTGGCGGCGGGCAAGAAGCGGGATTGGGCGAAGACGCCGGAGGGCGCGCTCGCGCTCATCCTCGTTCTCGACCAGTTCTCGCGCAACATGTTCCGCGATACGCCGAAGGCCTTCGCGCAGGACGAGATGGCAAGCGAGCTGGCGACGGCGGCGATCGCAGCCGGATTCGACAAGCACGTCGCCGAAGACCTAACCTTCTTCTTCCACATGCCCTTCATGCATGCTGAGCGGATCGCCGATCAGGAGCGAAGCGTACTCTTCTCCCATTCGCACGGCAGCGACGCGCTTTCCTTCGCGCGCATCCATGAACAGGCGGTCCGCCGGTTCGGTCGCTTCCCGCATCGCAATCCGATCCTCGGACGGCACACGACGCCTGCCGAGCAGGCGTATCTCGATGGCGGAGGGTTTGCGGGATGAGATATCTTAAGCTTAACGGCGCATTGACGGCGCAACTGGGAGCTCGCGGCATATAGCGTCACGTTGTGCAGATGGCATTTGAGAGAGCTGTCCCCATCGGGCCGGCGCCGCGCACGCAAGGGGCGCGGCGCGGCACGTTCGCCCTGGAACCCGTCGACGCGCTGCCGCGCTTGGCCGAGCGTATTCGTGTGCTCGCCGAGCGCGCGCTCGAAACCAATCCGTTCTTCCTGCCGGAGTTCCTGGAACCGGCGATCCGCGCGCTCGGGCGAAAGCGGCTGCGTCTTGCCATCTTCTCCGATCGCGACGACCTGCATTTCTTCGCGCCGGTCGTCGCGGCCGGCGGGCAGTTCCTCGGCGGGCGGCGGTTCAGCGTCTGGACGCATCCCTATGCGCCGCTCGGCACGCCGCTGATCGACAAGGAATTGGCACCGCAGGTCACGGACAGCCTGATCGCGCACATGCGCACGAGCGGGCGCACGCTCTTCTCGATCCCGCACCTGCCGCTGAACGGCCCGGCGGCGAACGCGCTGCGCTCAGCCGCTGCGCGCGCGGGCTACTGGACTGTCGCCGAACGCCAGATGCGGCCGATCCTCTACCCGGATGCTTCGCGCGGCATTGCCGAATTCGATGAGATGGTGAGCCTGAAGCGGCGGCGCGAGCTTGAGCGCCAGCTCAGGCGCCTGTGCGAGACCGGTGCGGTGAGCTTCATGACGGCGCGCACCGCGACCGAGATCGAGTCCGCCTTCGGCATGTTCACCGCGCTCGAAGGCTCGGGCTGGAAAGGCCGCCGCGGGACAGCGCTCATCCGACGCAACAACCTGCACGAATTCGCCCACACCGCGGTGCTCCAGCTCGCGCAGAAGGGCTTTGCGGCGATCGACGTGATGCGGCTCGGCGACAAGCCGATCGCGGCGCTGATCCGCTTCGACCACGGCCACATGTCGATCCCTTGGAAAGTGGCCTTCGATGAGGAGTTCGCCGCGTTCTCACCCGGCAAGCAGCTGATGTGCGACGAGACGCGGCGTTGGCTCGCCGACCCGACGATCGAACGCGTCGATCCGGTCTGCGAGGAAGACAACCCGATGATGATGCTTCTTTGGCCCGACCGCGAACCCTACGGCACGCTGCTCTTAAGCTCGAGCGCCTGGGGTATCGCCGCGCGGCTGCGCGCCGGGCTCTCCGACTTGAAGAGCGAGGGCAAAGCGCAGGCGAAGCGACTGATCCGCCCTCGCCGCCGGCGCGGACGGGCGGGCCGGAAGAGCGGTTTCCTCGGGCTTTTGCCAGGCCGTCGGCCGACTACGTCCTGACGATCCAAAGCTGCGCTCGCCCCGTCCGCGTTGTTGCGTCGGTTGATCCGGCGCATCGATGCACTACCTTCATTCGAGAGCGAACCCAAGGGGCGTGCCATGAGCACGAAGAAGCCGCGGCCGCAGCGCGAACGCAAGGAAGAGCTTCTCGACGAAGCGTTGGAGGAGAGCTTCCCGGCGAGCGATCCGGCATCGCTCGTGCAGCCTGACGGCGGCATTGGCGGCGCGGAGGACGCGCTTCAGACCGGCGACGCGCTTATCATCGTCGATGTGCAGCGCGACTTCTGCCCGGGCGGCTCGCTGCCGATTGAAAAAGGCGACGCCGTCGTCCCCGTGCTGAACCGCTGGATCGAGCGGGCGCGCCGCCTCGGCGTCCCGGTCTTTGCCTCGCGCGACTGGCATCCGACCGAGCATCTGAGCTTCAAGCCGCGAGGCGGCGAATGGCCCGTCCATTGCGTCCAGGGGACAAAGGGCGCCGACTTCCATCCCGATCTCGTTCTGCCGCCCGACGTCAGCGTCGTGACGAAGGGCGACCGCGCCGACCGCGACCAATATTCGGCTTTCGACGCGACCGGGCTTGCCGAGGAGCTTCGGCGCCGCGGCGTGACGCGCGTCTTCGTCGGTGGGCTGGCGGAGGACGTGTGCGTGCGGGCGACGGCTCTCGATGCGGTCAAATCCGGGCTGAAGACGCATCTGATTGCCGGCGCGACAAAGCCGGTGACGCCGGCGGGCGGAAAAGCCGCAATCAAAGAGATGCGGCAGGCCGGCGTCGCCATCGACTGACGCCGCCCCTTCTCTGGCTATTTTGACGCAGGTCAACGCCAATCCGGCCGCCGCACGGCTGGCTACGGCCATGCTCAACGGTGACGCTCGATGCCCCGAATATTCCGCACTGCCCGTCTGACGAGCTGCCTCGCGTTTTCGATCCTCGTCCTCGCGGCGCTCGCTCCGCGCGCCGCGATGGCGCAAGACGCGTCGCACCAGGCCGCCTCCGGCGACACCGAGCTCGGCCCGGTCTTCCTGCTCTCGCTCGGCGGAAAGCTCTACGACGATTTCTGGACGATCCTCGACGAGCTGCCGCCGGAGGAGCGCAACCCGGCACTGAAGGGAGCGCTCTCGATTTCGCGGGCCGATACCTGGCGCTGCGTGACCTGCCACGGCTGGGACTACTCGGGCGTCGAGATCGAGGACCACCAGTTCCCCGGCTTGCATCAACTCGCCGGCGCCGACCCAGAGCTCGTGAAGAAGAAGCTCCGCGACCCTCAGCACCCCTTCCCGGCCGCTCGCATCACCGACGTCGCGATGGATATTCTTGCCCTCTTCGTCACGCAGGGACTGTACACGCGCAGCGATTACATCAGCGAGACGGGAGTCGCGGTGGGTAATCCCGAGTTCGGCCGAGACATCTTCGAGGGCGCCTGCATCTCCTGCCATCAACTCGACGGACGCCGCTATCTGAAGGGCGAGAAGGGCGACCGCTCCTCACTCGGGTGGGTCGCGCGCAACCGCCCCACGCAGGCGATTCATAAGATCCTGAACGGCGTGCCGGCGGCGGAGATGCTGTCGCTCCGCTTCCTCTCCGACATCCAGATCGCCGACCTCCTGGCCTATCTCCAGTCGCTCGATCCGGACGCGAGATAGGCCGCGCTTCGGCGCCGCGATGCGAGCGCGCCTTGAAGACCTCCTGACGAACGCGCTCTTCGCGTTTACGGCGGGGGCGCTCATCGGCGGATTTCTGGCCGCGGCCTTCGGCAACGCGGCGCTCGGCCAATGGATCTGGCGTATTGGCGTCGCCGCCGCGCTTGCAGCGCTTGCCCTTCAGACCGTGACAACGCTCCGCCGCGGCGAGACGGGTCTCGACCTGATCGCCGCGCTCGCGATGGGCGCGGCCCTGGCCTTCGACGAGCCGCTTGCCGGAATTGTCGTGGCGTTGATGTATTCGGGCGGGCAGTTCCTCGAAGGCTATGCCGGCCGGCGCGCGCGCCGCGAGATGACGGCGCTCCTTTCGCGCGTCCCGCGCACCGCGCATCGTTATATGGACGGTGGGCTCGAAGAGATCGCGATCGAAGCTATCATGCCGGGCGACCGGCTCCTGATCCGGCAGGGCGATGCGCTGCCGGTCGACGGCATCGTGGAGCAAGGCAGCGCCATCCTCGATCAGTCGGCGCTGACCGGCGAATCGCTGCCGGTGCAGCGCACGGTGGGCGAAACCGCGATGAGCGGCTCCGCCAGCAAGGGCCCGCCCTTCGATCTCAAGGCGACGAAGCGGGCGGCTGAGAGCACCTACGCCAACATCCTTCGCCTGGTCGAGGCTGCGCAGCGGGTGAAGGCGCCGATGAGCCGGCTCGCCGACCGCTACGCGCTCGGCTTCCTTGCGCTGACGCTGGCGCTTTCCGCCGCCGCTTGGCTCGTGAGCGGCGACGAGCGGCGGCTCCTCGCGGTGCTCGTCATCGCTACGCCCTGCCCGCTGATCCTCGCCGTGCCGGTGGCGCTGATCGCCGGGCTTTCGCGCGCCGCGAAGCACGGCATCCTGGTGAAGGGCGGCGGCGCGTTGGAGGCACTCGCCCGCGCGCGCGTCCTGATCCTCGACAAGACGGGGACGCTGACCAGCGGCAGCACGACGCTCACACCGCGCTTCGCGGCCGATGGCGCCGCGCCCGACGAAGCGCTGCGCCTCGGGGCGTCGCTCGACCAGGCATCGAACCATGTTGTCGCCGACCTTCTCGTGCGCGTCGCGCACGCGAAAGGGCTGACGCTCTCACCGCCGAGTGCGGTGCACGAAGAGAGTGGAGCCGGGATCGAAGGCACGGTCGAAGACCACACGGTCGTGGTCGGTAGCGTCGCATTCGCTCGCGCCCACGCTTCGACGCCACCGGACTTCGCAAGCGCCGCGCTCGATGACGGGGCGAGCCTCGTCGCGGTGGCGGTCGAGGGGCGCCTCGAGATAGTCTTTGAGATCGTCGATTCCGTTCGGCCTGAGGCGCGCCTTGCGATAGCGACGCTTCGGCAACTCGGCATCGAGCGCGCAGTTCTTGGCCACCGGCGATCACGCCGCCGCTGCGGATCGGGTCGCGGCGGAGCTCGGCTTCGATTCAGTCCTCGCCGAGCTTCGGCCGGAAGCCAAGGTCGAGACCGTGCTTTCGGAGCGGCGTAACCTGCGCCGCGGCGGCTCGGTCATCATGGTCGGCGACGGCGTCAACGACGCGCCGGCGCTCGCGGCGGCCGATATCGGGATCGCGATGGGAAGCGGCGCCGCCGGCGCGAGCGAAGCCGCCGACGTCGTGCTTCTGGCGGACGATCTTGAGCGCATACCGCTTGCCGTCGCGATCGCGCAGCGCTCGCGCCGGATCGCGACGGAAAGCGTCGGCGCCGGGATCGGGCTCTCGACGATCGGCATGATTGCCGCGGCGCTCGGCTATATCCCGCCGGTCGAGGGCGCGCTGATCCAGGAAGCGATCGACGTGCTTGTCATTTTGAACGCGCTCCGCGCGCTCGGCGACGGACTACCGGGGTAACTTCCCCCTTACGCAGCGTCTCAGCTCACGTTTGGAGCGTCGCCGATATCCATTCCGCTACGGCATCCGCAGCGTGATTGAGATTCTGCTTCGCGGTCAGCCCGGACTCCTTGCGCGGTCGGAAGTCGTGATCGCCGTCGTCCAGCCAATCGACCGTGATCGCCTTCGAAAGCTTGTAGCCTGGAACCTCCGCGTGCGTGCCGAACGGGTCGCGCGTGCCCTGGCAGATCAACGTGGGAACAGTGAGCGTCTGAAGATGCGCGGTGCGAAGCTTTCCCGGCTGACCCGGCGGGTGGAACGGATAGCCGAGGCAGACAAGGCCGGCGATCTTCCCCGCGCCGAAAAGGTCGTCCGCCACCATCGAGGCGACGCGGCCGCCCATCGACTTGCCGCCGATGAAGAGCGGCCGGCTTTCGTCGAGGCTCGCGACGAGGTCGCGGTATTCGCCCATCACGGTCTCCGCGCGTGGCGGCGGCTTGCGCCCCGCAGCCGTACGCCGGCTCGCCATGTAAGCGAACTCGAAGCGGATTGTTTGAAGGCCGCGCTCCGCAAGTGCCTTCGCAAAATCGTTCATGAAGCGGCTGTCCATCGGTGCGCCTGCTCCGTGCGCAAGCACGATCGAAGCGACCGCGTCGTCCGGCCCGTCGCGAAGCAGGTTCATCCGGCGAGGTGGCGCCGGTCGGCGGCGGAGACTTCGCGAGTGGCGGCCGGGCGACCCGCCATCATGCCGATCAGCTGCAGCCCGTATTTCGCCTTCTGGCCCCAGACGGAGTCCGGATCGAGCGCGCGATACTGCTCCCAAAGCTCAGACGCCTTCGCATAGTCGCCGGCGTCGAACTCAAGAAGCGCGAGGTTGTAGAGCGGGTCGGGGTAGCCGGGATCGGCGGCGATCGCTTGTCTCAGATGGCGCTTGGCGGATTCCGGATCACCATGTTCACGCGCGATCGCGGCGAGGTTGTACCAGGCTTCGGCATAGGTCTGATCGAGTCGCAGCACCTTGGTCAGATAGCGCCGCGCCTCCTGCCACTCGCCCTTCTTCAGAAGCACGTGGCTCAAATTGAAGGCGACGTCCGGGTCCTTCGGCTCAATCTCCACGCAGCGCCGATAGAGCGTAGCGGCGCGCTCCCAATCCTCCGCCTCTTCCGCCTCGCGTGCCCGCTCGAAGAGCCGGTCGGCCGGATCGGTGCCGCCGCCGGGAAGGGCGAGGCGGAGCTGGCCGGTGAGGTCGGAAAGCGCCGTGCCGCTCTCCATCATCACGTCGCCGCCTGAACGCTTGAGGCGCACATTCGAAACGCCGCCTCCGGCGCCGGCAAGACTTCGCGAACGCGCGGCACGCACGAGATCGATCCATCCGACGCCGTCCGCCGCAAGCTTCGCGTATTGGCGTGCGGCAACGAGATCGCGAAACGCGAAGGGCTCGTCAGGAGATTCGAACGCGTCGAAGAGCCGAAGGCGTTCGAAGGTCTCCCGGTCGAGGCCGGACTGGTCGGCGATCTGACGGGAAGAAAGATCGCGCGCACCGACCGGCGCATCCGCGAGCCCGAGCAGCCTCAGGAAAGCGTTCTCGCTCAAGAGCAGCGCGCCCGCCTTCCGCGCTTCGACGAGGCGGGCCTCGATGCTCGCGGCGCTTGCCGCGTCGATCAGACCATGCCCGAGAACTGCGAACTTCGTGCGCCGCGAAAGGCCGTGGCGAAGCTCCCCTCCCCGCGCCCTGACCTCGCGTGCGGCGAGCCGGCGCGGAAACGCCTCAAGCGCTCCAAGGATGACAAATGCCGCGCCGTCGATTGCCATGCCGCTCCGCCGAACCCGCCCGATCCCACCGAATCGGACCCGGATTCTATTACCGCCGGAGCACTATCCTATCCCAAAACGGGCCGTCGATTCCCTTGATCTCGATCAGGCGCTTTTCCGCTTCGGCGCGGCCTTTTGCGCCTTTGGGGCGGTGGCCTTCTGGCCGGCGGCGGCCTTGCGGCCCTTGCTTGTCGCCGGCGGCTTCTCGTCCGACAGGCTCTTCTTCAGGGCATCCATCAGGTTGATGACCTTGCCGCGCTCCGGCGCTGCCGCCATCACCGGCGTCTCGCCGGCGACCTTCGCCCGGATGATCTCCATCAGCCCTTCTTCATAGCGGTCGGTGAACTCGGCCGGGTTGAAGGGCTTGGTCTTCTGCTCGATCAGCTTCTCCGCGAGCTCGAGCATCTCCTTGTCGACGCCCTTTTCCGGGATCTCGTCGAAATACTCGGAGGATTTGCGCACCTCCTGCGGCCGGCGGAGCGTCTGCATCAGCATGCCCTTGTCGCGCACGTCGATGGAGACGACGCGCTCGCGATTGGACATGACGACGCGGGCGACCGCGGTCTTGCCGGTCTTCTTCATCGCCTCGCGCAGGACCACGAAGGTCTCTTCGGCGATCTTCCCGTCGGGCGCCAGGAAATACGGCGTGTCGTCGTAAAGCGTGTCGATCGCGCCCTGGTCCACGAAGGCCTCGATGGCAATCGTGTCGGTCGAACTCGATCTTGACCTTCTCGAAATCCTCGTCGTCGAGGATCACGTACTGGTTCTTCTGGTCCTGATAGCCTTTGACGAGGTCGCTCCGCTCCACCTGGCCGAGCTCCGGATCGACGGGCTTCATGGCCACGCGATTATGCGTGTCCTTGTGGAGGAGATTGAAGGCGATCCGCTCGCTCGTGCTCGTCGCGGTGTAGAGCCTCACCGGGCAGCTCACCAACGAAAGCTTCAGATAGCCCTTCCAGGTTGCACGCGGCGCCATCGTACAAAATCCTCCAAACGCGACAGAAACGCCTGAGCACGCCGGTTCGTTCAAGCCGAGAGCCGACGCACCAGATCCGGACCGAGCGCCACCGCGCTTGCGTCCATTCCGGCCCAAGGATCGCCGGAATTGTTTAAAAAGCCCGGAACCGTAGCGTAATTCAGATCTTCGGGCGCGTCGATTGAGCCGAGATCCTCCCACGTGACGGGCGTCGAGGCGGGCAGGCCCCGAACAGCGCGGAGCGAGTAGGCGCCGACCGCCGTGGCGCTCCGGGCATTGCGGTGAAAATCGAGGAAAATCCGGCGCTTACGATCGGATTTCGCCATCGACGTGACGAAGGTTCCAGGGTGCCGCTTTGCGATCGTAGTCGCGATCTGGCCGCTGATCGTGTGCAGATCTTTCCACGAAACGAGCCGCTTCAGCGGCACGACGACGTGTATGCCCTTCTTGCCGGAGGTCTTGGCGAAGCTCTCGACGCCGGCGCGCGAAAGCTCCTCGCGCATCGCCTTTGCCGCCGCCTTGACGTCGCGCCATTCGATGCCCTCGCCCGGGTCGAGGTCGAAGAACATACGGTCGGGGCGCTCCGGCTTGTCGACGCGGCAGCCCCAGGGATGGAACTCGATCACGCCGAACTGCGCCAGCGCCAGGAACCCCGCCGCATCCACGATGACCAGATAATTCCGCTCCTCCTCGTCCTTCTCGCGCTTGGAGACGAAGGTCGTCACCTCCGCCGGCATGCCGGCGAAGGCGTGGCGCTGAAAGAAGCAGTCCTCGATCTTCCCGCTCGGGCAACGGACGAGAGAGACGGGCCGCGAAAGGATATGCGGCAGCATCGCGTCCCCGACCTTGGCGTAATAGACGGCGAGGTCGAGCTTGGTCGGCCCGGTCTTGGAGAACATGCGCCGCTCGGGGTTCGTGACCCAGATCGAAGCGAGATGCGCATCGGTGATGTAGCGCTTCGCCGGCGCGGCGTTCCTCGACTGCGAGAACTCCGGCTCGCGGAGACCGCGGAAGACGGCATGGCGGAGCTGGTTGTCGCGCGTGCGGTTCCCGTAAAGCACGCGCGCTTTCAGCACCGGGTCGACCCAGCGCGCGCCGCGGGCGATCAGCGCCGGAACCTCGACGGGCGCCGCGTCGCGCGCATGGCTCTCCAAACGCTTGAGTAGCGTCTTCGCCTCGGCGGCGGAAAAACCGGTGCCGACCTTGCCGACGGAGACGAGCCCGTCCGCGCCCTCCTCGGCAAGGAGCAAAGCCGCGAGGCCGCCCGCCTGCGGCGACGTCGTGTAGCCGACGATGGTGAAGACCTCGAGCCGCTTCGCCTTGGCTTTCAGCCAGGTCTTCGAGCGGTCCTGGAAATAGTGGCTGTCGGCACGCTTGGAGACGACGCCTTCAAGGCCGTGTTCCGATGCGCTTTCGAAGAGTGCGTCGCCCCGCCCGACCACGTGCTCGCTGTACTGGAGCGCGGATGCCTCCCCGGCGACCGGCGCGATCAGCTTCTCAAGAAGCGACTTCCGCTGAACGAGCGGCACGGCGGAAAGGTCGTAGCCGTTCAGATGCGGTAGATCGAAGGCGTAGAACACCATCTTCGAGGATTCGCCATTGGCAAGCGCATCCTGCAGCGCGCCGAAATGCGTGACGCCGCGCTCGTCGGGCACCACGACCTCGCCGTCGATGACGGCGTCC
The DNA here is from genome assembly GCA_963720705.1 of uncultured Alphaproteobacteria bacterium. Lineage (GTDB taxonomy): Bacteria > Pseudomonadota > Alphaproteobacteria > Rhizobiales > Afifellaceae > DASWJZ01. The sequence goes on along the minus strand of CAVRGJ010000002.1, from coordinate 261,783 downwards.
TTGCACGATAGCGCGCCGAACGCTTCTGCAAGCGCACCGTATCGCTTCGTCCAGTCGTGGCCGTTCCGGGTCAAAAGCCGCGCCTTCCCATCCTCCAGAATCGCGATGGTGCGGTAGCCGTCGAACTTGATCTCGTGCAGCCAGTCCTTGCCCTTCGGCGGTTCGTCGACCGGCGAGGCGAGCTGCGGCTTGAAGCTCTTCGGCAGCGGCGCCGCCTTCGCGCCCTTGAGCGCGCCGGGCTTCAGCGCGACGGGTTTCTTAGGTTTCGGCGGATCGACATTGCGCGGCTTGCGCGGGCGAGTTGCCGGCTTCGATTGCCAGACGGGGTCGGCCCCGGCTTTCAGATCCTCCACGCGCCGTCCGGACTTCACGCTTTCCGGCCGCGTCTCGAGGATATCGATGCTTGGATCGGCTGCGTCGTCGCGCTCCTTGATGAGAAGCCAGTTGTCCTTCTTGTCGCCGGGCCGGCGCTTCAGCCGCGTCAACATCCAGCCGCCGTGAAGTTTCTCGCCGGCGAGGCGGAATTTGAGCGAGCCCTTCTTCAGGCTCTCTTCGAGGTCACCCATCGGCGCCCAGCTGCCGTAGTCCCAGATCAGCGTGGCGCCGGCGCCGTACTGGCCCTCCGGGATCACGCCTTCGAAGTCGCCGTATTCAAGCGGGTGGTTCTCGACCTCCACCGCGAGCCGCTTCTCCTTCGGATCGAGCGACGGGCCTTTCGGCACCGCCCAGCTCTTCAGGACATCGCCGACCTGCAGACGCAGATCGTAGTGGAGCCGCGTCGCGTCGTGCTTGTGGATCATGAAAAGATTGCCGGAACGGCCGGCGAGCGCGCCCGCGGGCTCGCTGGTGCGGCTGAAATCGCGCTTCTTGCGATACGTCTCGAGCGCTCGCTCCGGCATGGCTCCGTTAAAGCCGGGCCGGGCGCGGCGCTCAAGCGATTCGTCAACCGCGGCGTCTGTCGATTCGGCGCTCAGATCGGAACGAGGTTGGCGGTGGACGTCCGCGGCGCCACGGGACGCACCCGCTGCGAGATTTCCACGAAGGCCTTTTCGAGGATATCGAGCCCCTCGTCCAGCTCTGCGACAGTCGTCGTCAGCGGCATCAGGAACTTGATGACCTCGTCATAAGAGCCCGCGCGCTCGATGATGAGCCCGTGCTCGAATGCGTTGGCGGTGACGGCCGCGGCAAATGCCGGGTCGGCGCAGAGCAGGCCGCGCATCATCCCGCGCCCCCTCACCTCGGCGACGTCGGGCGAGAAGCGATCGACGATGGACTGAAGGCGCTCCTCCAGGTGCTCGCTCTTCGCGGCCACCTCGGCGGCGAAGTCCGGCTCGCTCCAGTAGCACTCGAGCGCCGCCGTTGCCGTCACGAAGGCATGGTTATTGCCGCGGAAGGTGCCGTTGTGCTCGCCGGGCTTCCATTCGTCCCGCGCGCGGTCGATCAAGACCAGGGCGAAAGGCAGACCGTAGCCGGAGATCGATTTCGACATCGTCACGATGTCGGGCTTCAGGCCTGCGGCCTCGAAGCTGAAGAACTGATTGGTGCGGCCACAGCCCGCCTGTACATCGTCGACGATGAGCAGGATGTCGTGGCGGCGGCAGAGCGCCTCCAGCCGCTTCAGCCAGAGAGCGCGCGCGGCATTCAGCCCGCCTTCGCCCTGCACCAGCTCTATGATCATTGCCGCGGGCTTATCGACACCGCTCGAGGGATCCGACAGCATCTTGTCGATCAAGGAGACCGTGTCGATCCCGCTGCCGAAATAGCCGTCATAGGGCATCACGGTGACACCCTGCAGCGCGACACCGGCGGCCTTGCGGAAGTGCTGATTGGCGGTCGCGGCAAGCGAGCCCACCGACACGCCGTGAAATCCGTTGGTGAAGCTGACGATGTTGGTGCGGCCGGTGATCTTGCGCGCGAGCTTCATCGCCGCCTCGACCGCGTTCGTGCCGGTCGGCCCGGTAAACTGCACGACATAGTCAAGGCCGCGCGGTGTCAGGATGATCTCCTCCATCGCCGCCAAGAACGCCTCCTTGGCGGCGGTGTAGAGATCGAGGCTGTGCGTGATCCCGTCGCGCTCGATGTAGCCGATCAGCGCATCCTTGAGGATCGGGTTGTTGTGGCCGTAGTTCAGCGAACCGGCCCCGGCGAGGAAATCCAGGTAGCGGCGACCGGTCGTGTCCCATAGCTCCGTGCCGCGGGCGCGCTTCCACACGCGCGGGAAGGAGCGTGCGTAGGACTGCACGCCGGACTCGCGCCTTGCGAAGACATCGGTCGGCGTTTCGCGGCGCGGGTTGTCGATCGCGAGTGGCATGGTTCCGTACTCCCGGCTTGAGCGTCGAGCGGCATCGCGGCGCGTTGCGCCGCGATGTGATGTGCGCTTGCAGGTGGCTCAGTGAGCCGTGATTGCCTTGTGGGCGACGGAGGCGGACTGCCTGATGTGGCTGATGCGCTGCTGTGCCTGGCCCGGAAACCGCGGCTGCACCACGACCTGGGCGTCGGGACCGAACTCATCCGCGACGAACCGAAATGCCGTCTGACGATTGCGGAAGCATCCGCCCTTCAAATCGTCCGCGTCGTGCACGAGCCAAACGCCGGAGCGGACTTCGCGAACGAAAACGCTCGGTCCAGTCTGCGCCGTCCGAGTCGATCCGCTCTGAAGGCTGCCAGCGAACCTGCTCGTGTCCAGGTAGATGACCTCACTCATTTGCGTTCTCCTCAGTCGGCTGTGTCGCGTAGTGCGCCGAGCGACATCGATCCGGCTTTCCAGACGGCGGAGCAGACAATCGTGTGGTCACCCTTCCGTCTCGATGGGAGGCTTGTAACTGGCGATATCGTCGGTTTTTGTTTCGTCTCTCGGTGAAAATGGTTTCTCAGGAAGGTGCTTTTTTTCGTGTCCGGCCAAAGGTTTCGCGCCCAATTAGGAGCAAAAAATACCGGATTGCGGGGGTGTGAGAGCCTGTAGCGAGGCGGCAGTTTCGGCCAGACGCGGCCGCTCAACCGCTGTTTCGCAGCCCTGTCGCGATGCCGTGGATCGCAAGGCGGATCCCTTCAACGATCCGTTGGTCGGCTTCGCCGCCGCGGTGGCGCCGCAGGAGCTCGATTTGCACATGGTTCAGCGGGTCGAGATAGGGAAAGCGGTTCTGGATCGATCGCGCGAGAAGTGGATTTTGCTCAAGCAGCGCCTCCCGCTCGGTCACCGCGAGGAGCATCGCGATCGACAGTTCCCACTCCTTGCGCAGCCGCTCGAAGATCGCCGTGCGGAGGTCGACATCCTCGACCAGCTCGGCATAGCGCGATGCAATGTCGATGTTGCTCTTGGCGAGCACCATCTCCATGTTCGACAGCATCGCCTGCAGGAACGGCCAGCTCGCGTGCATCGCGCGAAGCGTTGCCATCCCTTGCGGATTCGCCGCCAAATATTCGCTGACGGCCGTTCCAAAGCCGAACCATCCGGGAAGCATCAGCCGGCATTGCGCCCAGCTGAACACCCAAGGAATCGCACGAAGATCCTCGATGCGACGCGAGTTCGATCGCGATGCCGGCCGACTGCCGATGTTGAGGTGCACGATCTCCGAAATGACGGTCGACTGCCAAAAATAGTCCTCGAAGCCCGGCGTCTCGTAGACCAGGTTCCGGTAAGCCCGATAGGCCGCGCCCGAGAGCGCCTCCATCACGTCGAGGTATTCCGCCGGCGGCGTGGGCTGATAGGAATGCAGCAGCGTCGCCTCGAGCGTTGCCGCGGCGAGAAGCTCCAGATTGCCCCTGCCAAGCTCGGCGTTCGAGTATTTTGCGGCGATGACCTCGCCCTGTTCGGTGACGCGGAGTGCGCCCTGCACCGCCCCGCCCGGTTGGCCGAGGATCGCCTGGTAGCTCGGACCGCCGCCGCGCCCGACCGAACCGCCGCGGCCATGGAAGAGCCGCAGCGCGATGCCGTGCTTGCGGAACACATCGATTAAAGCGAGCTCGGCCTTGTAGAGCTCCCAGGTCGCGGTCAGGAACCCGCCATCCTTGTTGCTGTCGGAATAACCGAGCATGACCTCCTGAACGCCACCACGGCTTTTCAGCATCGCGACGTAGTCGGGAATGCTGAAGAGCTGATCCATGATCCGCGGGCAATTGCGGAGGTCGTCGATCGTTTCGAACAGCGGGACGATGTTCACGCCGAGCTCCGCGCCGGGGCGAAGAAGCCACGCCTCCTTTAGAAGCAGCGCGACTTCGAGGACATCGGACGCCGCATCGGTCTTCGAGATCACGTAGTTCGGGACCGAGGCTGCGCCGTAGAGCCGATGCGCTTCGGCGGCGGCGTGGACGATCGCAAGCTCGCGGTTCGTCTCGTCCGAATAGGACGCCTGGTGCGCGGAGAGCGGCGCAACACTGCGAAGCGCGACCAGCAGCCGCTCGAGGCGTTGAGGTTCGTCGAGCTCCGCATAGCCGGGCGATCCGCCGCGCGCCAGAAGCTCGGCGACGGCGCGTTCGTGCACGTCGGCGTTCTGGCGAAGGTCGATTCCGGCGAGATGAAAACCGAATACGCCGACGGCGCGGCGGAGCGAACGAAGCCGCCCGCGGGCCAGGATCGCGGAGCCGTTCGCTTCGAGCGACCGCTGCAACTCGCCGAGGTCGTTAGCAAGCTCATCGGACGTCGCGTAAGGCTGGACCGTGCGCCCGGCCGCCCGCGCGAGGTCGTTGTGTCCGAGCATTGCCGCGGACGCCGAGAGGCGCGCAATCATCCCCGCGACAGCGCGGCGGTAGGGTTCCTCCTGGTGATGGTCGTCGGATTCCCCGATAAGCTCCGACAGGCGCTTTACCTGTTCGGAGACGGGAACAAGGCGCGCGTCGAGCGACAGCTCGCTCATGAGAGCACGCAGCTTCTGCAAATAAAGCACCACGGCGCGGTGGCTTTGCTGTCTGAGTGCCTCGCGCAGGACCGACGCGGTCACGAACGGATTGCCGTCGCGGTCGCCGCCGATCCAGCTCCCAACGCGCAGGAACGAAGACACGTCAGCCTCCCAAGCCGGCTCACTCGCGCGAAGCGTGTCTTCGAGCGCGGCATAGAAGCGCGGAAGCTCGCCCAGGAACGTCGTTTCGTAATAGAGAAGCCCGTTGCTGATCTCGTCGACCACGCTGAGCCGCTTGCGGCGCAGTATCGAGGTCTGCCAAAGGGTCAGGATCGCCGCCCGGAGCGCGGCCTCGCGCATCGCCTCCTCTTCGGGCGTGGAAAGCATCCGATCCCGCTCCGCCAGGCTCTGTGCTATCTCCACCTCGCGGGTGATACCGGTCATGCGGCGCACCTCCGTCGGATGCGCGGTGAGCACCGGTGACACAAAGGCGGTTGCGAAGAAGCGTTGGAGGTCGGCATTCGAGATGCCGGCCGCGCGGGCGCGCTCCAGCGCAAAGGCCATGGTGCCCGGTCCGGGTGGCACACCCGCCCGGGCATTCGTCCTCGCCTGGCGCACCCGATGATGGTCCTCGGCGAGATTTGCCAGTTGGGAGAAATGGAAGCCGGAGCGGATCATCTTCAGGGCGCTGTCGAGCTGGAGGCCGTTCAGCGCGGCTTCGAGCGCCGCGCGCGCGGCCGGCTCCTGATCCCGATGGAACCCGATCGACATTTGCCGGAGCCGCTCCATCGAATTGAACAGCTCCGCGCCCTCCTGCTCGCGGATCGTATCGCCGAGAAGCCGGCCAAGCAGCCGGATGTCCTCGCGGAGCGGCAGATCCTTGCTGCGCAGACGGGGCTGACCCATGGGAGTTCCGAGCGACGACAGAGCGCGCTAGAAAGGAAGGCTGGCTTTCACTCTCTTTGATCTGAGGATAGCCGGTCAAGCCCAGGTCGCTCGGCTTGCGCCGAGGGAAACGGGCCGAAAAGAACGCCTATGACGCGTCGCATCAGGTCTCGGGAGGGCCTGGGTTTGGACAGAAACAGAACCGATGGGCCGACCCTGGGCGCTTTTGCCTCCGTTCCGGGGCTGGCGGAGCTGACCGAAGAGGACCGACTCCGGTTCGAGAAGGAGGCCGTCACGCTGCGCGTGCCGCGCGGGACCATGCTCGTCCGCCAGGGCGACCCGACCAACGAGCTCTACATCGTCCTTGCCGGGCGCTTTTTCGTGACGCTCGACAGCCGGCCCGGCGTGATCGCTGAGATCGGTCCGGGCGAGCCCATCGGAGAGCTGGCATTCTTCGGCAACGTGACCCGCACCGCGAACGTTGTCGCAGCCCGCGATAGCGAGGTCCTGCTTCTGACCCGTGAGGCCTACGCGAACATCGTGCGTCATGCGCCGGGTATCCAGACGCGCATCCTGACATCCGTAGCGGTCCGCTTGGCGGCCGTGACTGCTGCATCGCCGACGCTCAAGGCACGGCCGGCGCGAACGGTGGCGCTGCTGCCGATCGGCGCAAGCGGCGTTTTGCCGGCCGGTTTCCTGGAGCGATTGACGCGCGCGCTTGCGCCGCGAAAGGTGGCCGTCGTCTCCGCCGACACGATCCGGACGAAGCTCTCCGCCTATGGCGAGACGGCAATAGGCGCTTTCGTAACCGGCATCGAACGGAGCGCCGACATCGTCCTCTTCGTCCTCGAGCGCGACGCCTTTGAGTCATCGCGGCTCTGTCTGAACTTTGCCGACGAGCTCCTCCTTGTCGCGTCGCAAGCCGAAACGGCGACCAGCGCGGTCGAACCTTCGCAGATCGAACGGGAGGCCATGCGGTTCTTCATTCCGGAGCACCTTGGCCTCGTCATCTGCCGGGAAAAATCCGCCGAGCCGATCTCTGCCGCTCGGCGCTGGCTCGACCGCCGCGACGTCGCCCTTCATCACCACGTCGCGCTCGACAGCCAATCCGATTTCGAGCGCCTGGCGCGGTTCATGACCGGCACGGCGACGGGGCTGGTGCTTGGCGGCGGCGGCGTGTTCGGTTGCGCCCATATCGGCGTGGCGAAGGCGCTAAAGGAGGCCGGAGTCGCGATCGACTTCATCGGCGGCACCAGCGTCGGGGCTGGTGTCGCCGCGGCGCTCGCCGCCGGGTTTGAGCCGGACGCGATCCTCGATCGCGCCGAGGAGATGTTCGTGCGCAATCGCACCATGCGCCGCGTTACCGTTCCGATCCACAGCCTCCTCGACCATCGCGCGTTCGATGCTTCGCTGCAGCGCCATTACGGCGAGCGAAGGATGGAGGACTTGCCGCTGAACTGCTTTGCCGTGTCCGCGAACCTTACGAGCCGCCAAATGCACGTGCATCGACGAGGGCTTCTTTGGGAAGCGGTGCGCGCTTCGACCGCCATTCCCGGCATCCTCCCGCCCTTCATCAAGGAGGAGGGCGACGTGCTCGTCGACGGGGCGCTGGTCGACAACGTTCCGGTGGATGTGATGCGAAAGCTGAAACTCGGCCCGAATATCGTAGTGCTGTTCCAGCATACGGGCGAATGGCGCTTCACCAAGGCCTATGCGCAGCTGCCGACGCGCGGGACCCTCTTGCGTCACCTCATCATGCGGCGGCGGACAGTGGACTATCCGACGCTGGTTTCAATCGTCTTGCGGGGAATGTTCCTGTCGAGCGAGAGCATCAAGAGGATGAGCGCTCCCGGCGACCTCTTCGTGTCGCCGACGGTTCCGGCGGAAATCCGGCTTCTCGATTGGCGCCGGAGCCGCGAGATCGCGGCCATTGCCTATCTTCAAATGAAGGACGTTCTCGCGGCAAGAGACGGAGCACCGGCGGAAGCGTGCGGCCCCTGACTGGGACGCGCCGCCACGGGCTGCACGGTACGCGTACGTGCCGCGCAGCCCAGGTCACCCCGACATCGCGGCTACACTCAGCGGCACTTCACCGGGACGCTGAAGTCGTCGTCAGCCATTTCCATCATGTAGTACTTGCCCGGCACGCAGTCCTCGGGATCGACAAAGAGCGTGCCTTGATCTTCGGTGTCGCTGGTGTCGCCGTCATCCGTGGTGTCGGTGGCGTCCTGCGCGTTGGAATAGTAGGCGACGGAACCGCACATCACGACGGGGTCGCCGTCCTCGTCCACGGTGTGGCGGCATTGCTCGGCGTTGGCGACTGCCGGCAGGAGCATAAGCGTTGCCGCTCCGGCTCCGGCGATCAGGACTGTTCTGAACGTCATCATCAGGCGCGTCATCGGAGTTCTCCCCTGCCGGAGGGCTCTTTCATCGTCCGGCGGGCGTGTCATTGGCAGCCTGCCGTTTCCAGCCTGTTTCAGAACTTCTGAAAAAGGGTTTCGACGGTCGCGCGAAACGTGACGTATGCCGGCCGCCTCAATGGCTGCGGATGAAATCGACGACCGCGCGCGCGGCTTCCACGTCGATATCCGAAGCATGCCGCCGCGGCCGTATCCTGAGCGCAATCTTCGGCGGGATTCCGACGCCCTCCCAAAGCGCGCCGGTGGAATCCAGGTAGATCTCGTTCGAAAGATCGAGCAGCCACCCGTTCGGAAGCGGCTTCGACAGGACATCGGAAAAGGAGCCGTTGGTCCGCTCGCCGATCTGGGTAACGTTGGGCAGCGAGCGCATCGCAAGCACGAAGACCTCCCCGGCGCTCAATGTCGCGTGGCTCGTCATCAGATAAACGCGGCCTGTGTAGCGGCGCCTGGCGCTCGGCAGGATGTAGACGGGCTGTGGACTCGCGCCCGCGCCGTCGCCGGCATATTTGAAGTAGCCGATCGCCGAGTCGGCCGCGAAACGGGACGCGATGCTCCTTGCAATCGTGTCATGACCGCCGTCGTTCATACTGACATCGACGATGACCGCCTTTGCGCTCTCGAACATCTTGAGCGCGCGGTCGAGCGCCTGATCGAGGGTGGCGTGCGAATAGCCCGACATCGCGGCAATGCCGAGATAGCCTATGTCGCTGTCGATCAGGCCATAAGTGATGTCCCCACCCGCAGCGGCATGATGCGTGTCCCCCAGCAGCTTTCCGACGATGCGATAGTTCCAAAAACCGGGCAGGCTGGTTTCGGTATTGGCGTCGGCGGTCAGCGGCTCCGGCGCCGGGCCGTCATCGTCCGGATAGTACTCGAAATCCCGGTCGCCGACGGTTGCCTCGAGGCCGATATGCGCATCGTGAAAATGCGACAGCAGCTCGCGCACGGCGTCGTAAAGCTGCGTTTCGGTCGTGTCGCCTGTGATCTTCGAGCGCGTGCTCGCGACGAGAGTCGGCCAGTCGATCTTCCGGGTTTCGAGGAAGGCGTAGTGGCTGGCAATAGTCTCGACGGCAGCATCAAACACGGAAAGCGGGTCGGACGCGTGCTCGCGACGACACGCCTCGGGCAGCTCGGGGATGCGGTCGAACGTGTATTTGTAGGCGGGGTCGCCGAGCGAGACGCTGATCTGGCTTTCGTCTTCGTTCGTCTCGAACCGGATATTCAGATCTTCGACGTCGTAGACCACGTCGGAATTCTCAAGACAGAGCGTTCCGCTCTCATCGTAGGTCTTGATCTCCCCGCCCTCGACGGACCAGATCCAGCCATAACCGCGCGAACGCCACACGCCGCCGAGCGTCACCAGCGCGTCGATGTTACGATATCGGGCCGCCGCGGCCCCCGCCGAGGGCGCGGGCGCCCCGACGACCACAGCGACTGCGCCGAACGCCGCTGCGGCAATGCAGACCCCACGAGCAAGTGGCTTCACTTGATTTCTCCTCGTGGGGCGCATCATCGGCGATTTACGCCCAACCGGCGCCATCGGAGGATCGGCGTGAAGGCCGCCTCAGGCGGCTTCTTCCAGCGCACCGGCCGAGGCCGTCGCTTCTGGGCGCGCGAGGCTTTCCACGGAACGCCGGATGGCTTTGGCGGGGTTTCCCTGCCAGGTCGTGTACGCGTCGGGGCACTCGCCCTTCATCAGGAACGAGTCCGGATCGAGCACCACGTTGTCGCCCGTCGTCACGCCGTAGTGCACGAAAGTCAACGTCCCAATCGTGCAGCTGTTGCCGATCACGATGCGGTCCGACTTGAACACGCCCTCCTCCAGCGAATGGCCCTGAAGGACGGAGCTCTCGTTCAGATTGGCGTTGTCGCCGATCTCGACCATGGATTTCTCCACAAAATGGCAGCCGTCGTCGAACACCTTGCGGCCGACCTTGACGCCCATCATGCGCGAGATCACGTTCTTGAACGGCGTGCCCTTGAAGAGCGCGTGGATCGGCGAGTTGTAGAATTTCCAGTAGCGCTCGTGCCGCCAGAAATAGTCGTCATAGATGGAGACAATCTTGGGCGTCAGGCGCCGGAAGCCGATGCTCGCCCACTCTGCGAACGTGTAATAGAGGATCGAGACCAGCGTCATCGCCACGCCGAATCCCAAAAGCGCGGCGAACCCGTGCTGCGGATAGAGGAGAATGGCGACATAGGCGGAGAACAAGGTCACGAAGAGCATGGCCCAGGCGCTCAGCAGGTAGTAGCCCATGGTTTTCAGGTTGAAGACGTTCTTCCTGCGGATGCGCTCCTTGCGAAGGCTCTCGTCCGCGTAGACGGCAAATTGCGTGTCCGCTTCGACCGCTCGCGGAATCTCGAAGCACGGCGAGCCGAGCAGGCCAACATTCTCGCGCACCGGTCCGTCGATCGGAATCATGACCTTCGTTCCGAGAAGCACATTGTCGCCGGTCCGTGCGCCGGCCGGGAAGTGGATGTTGTTGCCGAGGAAGTTCCTGGCGCCAATCGACACCTTGGCAAGCTTGAACGAGCTGCTCGACATCTTGGTGTTCGACATCGAAAGACCATCGGAGACGATCGTTCCAGTGCCGATGTCGCAAAGGAAAGGATAATCGTGCTTCTGCCCGGTTCCGAAATTGGAGCCGGTCTGCTCGATCGCGTTCAGGTTCCACCCGGTCCACGTCAGATAGTGGACGATGAAGGAGCTGTCGCCGAAGAGCAGGTTGAAGAAGCGCGAGTTGCTGGCGCCTGTGATGATCTGCGCGATGTAGTAGTGGACGCCGTAGAGCACATAGGTCCGGTCTTCCTTCAGGAAAGGCCGGAGCAGGCGCGGGACGACGATGACGCTGAACATTCCCGCCGCGACAGCGACCAGCAAGGCGGCAAAGGCGAGCGCCGCGATCTCGACGGCGAGCAGCATCACCGCGCCGGGCGAAAGGATGTCGATCTCGGCGCCTCTGACGAGGTCGTTGAAGTAGGGGTAGAGCAGGAAGACGAGCATAAGCATGCCTGGCGCCACCACCAAAGCGGGGGCGATCAGAAACGCGGTGTAGAGCCAACGCCGAAGCGCCGAGCATTGCATCGATTCGACCGTGCGGTAGTCGGTGGTCGTCTCGACCGCCGGCGAACCGTGGTAGCGCTTGCCGGCCGGAATCCGCTGGCCGCGCTGCAGCGATGAGGCATGGCCAAGCTGCGCATCGTCTTCCATCGTCGTATCGATATCGAGCAGGCTCGTGTCGCCAAGGTAGGCATTGGCACCGATCTTGATCGCCCCGATATGGATGAGATTCGACTGCGCCTTGTAGCCGATGATGACGGAGTCCTTGTTCAAAACAGCATTGTCGCCGACGGAGAAGAGGTCTGCGGTCACCGGCACGAAGCGCGATTTGATCACAACGTTCCGCCCGATCTTGGCGCCGAGGAGGCGCAGATAGGCGTAGTAGAGGGGGGTTCCGCCGAAGACGCTGATCGGCGCTGAGCGAATCAGAGCTTTCACCACCCAGAAGCGGAAGTAACGGAGGCTCCAGATCGGGAAACTCTCCGCCTTGAAGCGGCCGACGATCAGCCACTTCGCCACGATCGGCAAAGCGGTGAAGCCGAGGAAAACGATCAGCACACACGCCGCAAGCCGCAGGTAAAGTTGGCCCGGATTGCCGACGGCCGCGTAGGACCACTCAAAGCCCGTGACAAGGACCCAGAACCACAAGAGGGTGAAAGCGACGGAAGACAGCGCCTGAAGCGTGCCGCAACCGTAATACGCGAGATTGCTCGGAACGCGGACTTCCTCGCGCGCAACCACGGCAGCGTTCTCGGCTCCGCCGTCTGCATCGATTTGGGCGGCGAGATCCGCAACGGTCCGGTGCATGTAGATGTCGCGCATCGAGACATCCGAGAGCCCGCCATTCTGCCTGACGTCGGCGCAGAACCGCGCCATCAGCAGCGAATGAGCGCCGAGATCGCGGAAGAAATCGTCGCTCACCGAGACGCGTTCGATCTTCAGAGCCTTGGCCAGCGCGTCGGCGAGAATCGACTCCGTCTCGGTGCGCGGTGCCACATAGTTCTCGCTGCCGCCGGCGAGGCGCCCGCCCTTCGGCACCGGAAGGTTCTTGCGATCGGCCTTGTTGCTCGTCGTCATCGGAATGACCGCGAGCTTCTCGAAATAGGCAGGAACCATGTAGGCGGGCAGCCGGCTCCGCAGAACCTTCGACATTTCCTCAGGCGACAGCTCGTCCGAGCCTTTGTTCAGCGAGTAGTAGGCGACGAGTTCCACCGCGCCCGGCTCGGGCTCGAAGGTGTTGACCACGGCCTGCGCCACCTGCGGGAACTCCATCAGCAGCGATTCGATCTCGGTCAGCTCGATTCGATAGCCGCGAACCTTCACCTGCGTATCGATGCGGCCCTGAAACTCGACCTCGTCGTCCTCATTGATGCGGCCGAGGTCGCCGGTCCGGTAGATGCGCCCGGACGGATTGTTCGGGATATTCAGGAAATCGGGGATGAACTTCGCGCTCGTGAGATCGGGCCGGTTCAGGTAGCCCTCGGCAACCCCGATGCCGGCGATGCCGATTTCGCCGGACTCGCCCTCGGCGACGAGCGCGTCCTTCTCCGGATCGAGGATCACGATCGTGTAGGTCGGAAGCGGCCCGCCGATGGTGACCGCCTTGTCGGGCGAGAGCTCCGTCATCGTTGCGGTCACCGTCGCCTCGGTCGGGCCGTAGACGTTCAGGATGCGCCGTTCGGGCCGGTGCCACCGCGTCACCAAATGCTGCGGGCATGCCTCGCCGGAGAGAAGCAGGAGCCGCAGGTCCGGCAGCTCCTTCTCGATCGTTGCAAGCAGCGTCGGCACGCAGCACATCCCGGTGATGCGGTTCTTGAGCAGGAAATCGGCAAGATCGTCGCCGACCAGGCTCGCGCCCGCCTGCGTCGGCACCAGCGTCGCGCCCGCCATCAGCGGCACCCAGAGCTCCTCGACCGAGAAGTCGAAGGCGATGGTCATACCTTGATAGACGCGGTCGCCCGGCCCGTAGCCGTAAATCTCGGCGGCGACGCGTACGAAGTTGCAGATGCTCGGGTGATTGACGGCAACGCCCTTCGGCTTACCGGTCGTGCCGGATGTGTAGATGATGTAGGCGAGCTGGTCTTGCGGATCGCCGGTTTCCGCGGCCGTCAGCCGCGCTTGCGGCATCTCCGCGATCCTGGCTGCGTCCGTGTCGAGGAAGATCGTCTCGACAGGGAGCGCGTCGAGCTTCTCGCGGAACATCGACATGGAGAGGAGGCGCTTTGCACCGGCGTCCTCAAGGATGAATTCGAGGCGATCGTTCGGAAAGCCAGCGTCAAGCGGCAGGTAGGCGGCGTTGACCTTCATCACCGCGAGCAGCGCGACATAGGTTTCGACGCCCTTGTCGAAGATCAGCGCGACGCGATCGCCGGATTTCACGCCGCGCGCGATCAGATAGCGCGCAAGCTGGTTGGCGCGCGCGTCGAGGTCGCCATAGGTGTAGGTGGCATCGGCCGTCGAGACGGCAGCCGCGCCGCGCAACTCGTCGCAGCGCTGCTCGAAAAGGTGGTGCAGCCGCTCGCCTTCCGTCCAGCGCGGCGTATTGTCGTGGCCCTTGTGCACCAGCATTCCTGTCCCCCAATCGCGATTCGGCTGCGCCCCGAGCGTGCGCCCTAGACTGGTCAGATGCCGGAGAACTAGCCGGAGACTATAGGGCTTTCGTTTCCTGTGGGCCCGAAAAAGGTTTCGACCGGTTGGTGAAGTATTTCAAACAGATCGGTCGCCGGGAAGCAAAAATTCCGCGAGCGGCGCGCCGTTCCCCGCTGGCAATGCGACCCCGCGCGACGATATTCGGGGCCCCTCCCCTTGAAACAATCCCGAAGAGCGACGCAAAACGAACGCGGGTCGGGCGAAACAACTTTCCGCCTTCCGCGCAATCGGTGCGAAAGGAACTGCGATAACGATACCGGAAAGCGGGCGGGCTGTAGCCCGACCAGGGAAGAGGCACCAGATGAGCACGCTCCAAGCAGGGGCTGAGATTCTGTCGTCCATCATGGGCGCCCGCCAGACCCCGCTCGAGCGGACCGGGGAGCCGATCGCGCGGCCGCATCCGACGCCGCGCCGCGTCCCGCCGCTTGGCGCGCGTACCGGCTCCACCCAGATCGGCATCGAGGCCAAGACCGCGACATCGATCCATTTCGCCTCCATTGACGCCGTGCAGCGTTCGCTCGGCACGCGCGTGACCCTCGATTCCGTCGAGACCGCATGCGCGGCGACCTATCGGCGGCCGGCCGACCGCGAGCGCTATCTCGCGGCGCGGATGCTTCTCAGGCATGCGCTTTCCAAGGCGGTCGACGGAAGGATCGCACCGGCCGAGTGGCGCTACCGCGAAGGTCCGCACGGCAAGCCCATGATGGCGGAAGGACTTCCGCCTCTGGAGTTCAATGTCTCGCATTCCGCCAATTGCGTTGCCGTCGCTGTGAGCGGACGCGATCCGATCGGCGTCGATATCGAATGCGTAAGGCAGGAGAGCGTCGAAACCGTCCGCGATGTGCTGACCGAAGGCGAGCAAATCCGCATGCGGAACTGCCCGCAAAGCCAGCAATGGACCCAGTTCGTGCGGCTGTGGACGGCGAAGGAGGCCTGCGCGAAGGCGCTCGGCCTTGGCCTCTCGCTGGACTTCGCGACGCTCGACGTTCGCCTCGATCCGCTGCGCGTTCGCCTCCTTGATCCGCCCGCGGGTGTGTCGCCCGAGTTCGACGTTGCCTCGACGATCGTCTCGAAGAACGGAAAGCCGTATTGCCTGACGACCGCGCGGCTCATCGGAAAGCGCGCCTGAGCTGCGCCAGCTTCTATGCAGCCTTGCTTGAGTACTCAGCCTCCGCTGGCGCTATCAGGTCTTCGATTCTGACTGGAAACCGGCGGATCCGTATTCCGGTCGCATGGGAGATCGCATTCGCGACTGCGCCTACTGTGCCCGTGATGCCGATTTCGCCGACGCCTTTGATGCCGAGCTCGTTCACATAGGGGTCGTCCTCGTGAACGAGTAGCGCTTCGAGTGACGGCACGTCGGCATTCACCGGCACGTGGTATTCGCCGAGATCGGCGTTCACCACCCGGCCCGTGCGCCTGTCGACGACCGCCGCTTCATGGAGCGCGAAGGACACGCCCCAGATCATGCCGCCGAGGAGCTGGCTCTCGGTCAGCCGCGGGTTGATGATTCGACCGGCGGCGAAGGCGCCGACTAGCCGCGTGGCGCGGACCTGGCCGAGATCGGGATCGACCTTCACCTCGGCGAAGACCGCACCATGCGCCTGCAACGCATGGTCCTGCGCCACGGCCGGGTTACGCCCGCCCTTCCCGCTACCTTCCACCTCCGCCAATCCCGCGCGGGCGAGGATATCGGCGTAGCTCTCGCTGCGGGTCTCGTCGTCGCGGCGGCATAGCCTTCCGTCGCGAGCAACCACTCCGGCATTGCCTGCGCCGAAAAGCGGCGAGCGTTGGTCGGCGGTGGCAAGATCGGCGAGCCGGGCAATGGCATCGCTGCCGGCCGCATCAATGGCCGAACCAGCGGTCGCCGTGTGGCCGGAGCCGCCGGCGACGCCGCCGTCAGGCAGATCGGAGGAGCCGGCGCGGAACTCTATCCGGTCGATGTCGAGCGCGAGGCTGTCAGCCGCGATCTGGGCGAGCGCTGTCAAAGCGCCCTGCCCCATGTCGATGGCGCTGGTCTCTATCAGCCCCGTCCCGTCGCTGCGCAGCACTGCGCGCGCCTCGGCCGCGAACATCGGGCAGTGGAACACGGCGGTCCCCATGCCCCAGCCAACGAGAAAGCCGGCGTCGTCGCGCATTTGCCGGGGCTTGAGCGGTCGGCGCGACCAGCCGAAGCGCTTGGCGCCCTCGGCGTAGCATTCGCGCAGCGCCTTCGACGAATAGGGCTTGCCTGTGATCGGCTCGACCTCCGCATAGTTCTTGAGCCGGAAGTCGAGCGGATCCATGCCGCAGGCTTTCGCCGCCTCGTCGATGGCGATCTCGAGCGCCGCAGAGCCGGAGGCAAGGCCCGGCGCGCGCATCGGGCCAGGGGTGCCAATGTCGCCGCGCGCCGCCTCATAGGTCGTGGCGATGGCCGGGCTCGCATAGAGCGAGCGCGAGACGTTGGCGGACGGCTCGATGAAATCGTCGAACGTGCTGGTCGCCGCGATCGCGTGGTGGGAGACCGCGGTCAGCCGGCCATCGGTCTCCATGCCGAGCCTGATGCGCTGCCGCGTCTCGCCGCGGTGGCCAACGGGACCGAACATCTGGCCGCGCGTGAAGACGAGCTTCACCGGCCGGCCCAGCATGCGCGCCGCCAGGATGCACAGGATATGCGGGCCGGCGAGGATCGCCTTCGACCCGAAGCCGCCGCCGATGAAGGGTGTGCGGATCAGCACGTTCTCCGGCGGTATGCCGAAGAAGCCGGCGAAGGCGGCGCAGGCCATGACCGGCGCCTGGTTCGGCGTGTCGAGGGTCAGGCGGTCGCCGTCCCAGGATGCGACGATGGAATGGGGCTCCATCGCGTTGTGATATTGCGACGGGGTCTCGTAGGTCGCGTCAATGCGCAGCGCAGCCGCCGACAGCCCGGCCTCGACGTCGCCGTAGGAAGGGGGCGCCGGCATACCGACCCCCACCGCCTGCGGCACGAAGCGCTCGCCATCGAGCCCGATGCGTGCCGGCTCCGCCTCGTAGCGCGGCGAAAGCAGCGCCGTGCCTTCGGTGGCCGCCTCCAGCGTCTCGGCAACGACGAGCGCGATCGGCTGATTGGCGTAGCGCACGCGGTCGTTCTGCAGCGCCTCCATGCGGAACGCGAAGAGGCTTCCCTTCGCTTCCGGATCGCCTGCCAGCGGCGGTCGGTTGGCGTGCGTGATCACTTCGACGACGCCGGGATGCGCCTTCGCGGCTTCGACATCGAAATGGGCGACGCGGCCGCGAGCGATCGTGCTGACGGCGCATACGGCGTAGAGCATCCCATCGGGATGGTTGTCCGCGGCGTACGTCGCGCGACCGGTAACCTTGAGGATGCCGTCACGGCGCGTGAGCGGCTGACCGGCATTCGATCCAAAGCGCCGATGCGGCGAACCTTGGCTGGGATTGATCTCAGGCATTTCAATGCGCTCCGGAAACGGAAGAGAAGGGGGAGGCCGGAAGGGCGGGAAGGCGCTTGGGCGTTCCCGCCGCTGCGAGTGTCAGCGCGCGCACGACGATGCGTTTCGCAAGCTCGATCTTGAAGGCGTTGTCGCCGGACGGTCGCGCGTCGGCGAGTGCGGCTTCAGCGGCGCGCCGGAATGCTGCCTCATCCGCGCAAGCGCCTGCCAGCACGTCCTCGGCCGCGCGGGCACGCCAGGGCTTTGGTGCGACGCCGCCGAGCGCCAGCCGCGCTTCGTTGATCTTCCCGCGCTCGAGCTTGAGCGCTGCCGCCGCCGAGACAACCGCAAAGGCAAAGGAGGTGCGCTCGCGAAGCTTCAGGTAGCGCGCATGCGCGGCGAAGCCTGCCGCGCCGGGCGGGATGCGCAGCGCCACGATCAGGTCGCCCGGCTGAAGCGCGGTCTCTGCCTCGGGGGTGTCGCCGGGCAGACGATGAAGCTCTTCGAGCGCGATTTCGCGGTGGCCCGCCTTGCCCTCGATCTCGACCACAGCATCGAGCGCGACGAGCGGCACGCAGAAGTCCGATGGATGCGTCGCGATGCAGTGCTCGCTCCAGCCGAGCACCGCGTGCAGCCGGTTCTCGCCATGGAGCGCGTCGCAGCCGGAGCCCGGGTAGCGCCTGTTGCAAGCGCTGGCGGCATCATAGAAGTAGCTGCAGCGCGTCCGCTGCATCAGATTGCCGCCGACGGTCGCGGCGTTGCGAAGCTGCGCCGACGCACCCGACAGCAGCGCCTCGGCAACGGCCGGATAGGAGCGCGCGAAATCCGAATCGTGGGCGAGGTCCGCGTTACGCACGAGAGCGCCGATGCGCACGCCGCCGTCGGCAAGCCGTTCGATCTGGTCGAGGCCTGGAAGGCGTGTGACATCGACAAGACGGTCGGGCCGAACGGCGCCGCCCTTCATCAGGTCGACGAGATTGGTGCCTGCGGCGAGATAGGCGGAGCCTGGCTTGGCCGCCGCCGCGATCGCTTCCGGAACCGTGGCTGGTCTCACGTAGTCGAAGCTCTTCATGCCGCATTCCTCCGGTCCCGCTCCGCAAGGGTCTTCTGCGCCTCGATCACTGCCTCGGTGATGCCGTGATAGGCGCCGCACCGGCAGAGGTTGCCACTCATCCCCTCGCGAATGCGTTCGGGGTCGCCGCCCGCCTGTCCTTCCTCGATCAGGCCCACCGCGCTCATGATCTGACCGGGCGTACAGAAGCCGCACTGGAATCCGTCATGGGCGATGAACGCGGCCTGGACCGGATGAAGGGCGTCGCCTCTGGCGAGGCCTTCGATGGTGACGACCTCCGCGCCGTCCAGGCTCACCGCAAGAGCGAGGCACGAATTGATCCGCCGGCCGTCGACGAGCACCGTGCAGGCGCCGCACTGCCCT
Organism: uncultured Alphaproteobacteria bacterium; assembly: GCA_963720705.1. Taxonomy (GTDB): domain Bacteria; phylum Pseudomonadota; class Alphaproteobacteria; order Rhizobiales; family Afifellaceae; genus DASWJZ01. The sequence continues at coordinate 243,091 of CAVRGJ010000002.1, read as the reverse complement.
CGATCGCAGCCTTTCTTGGTTCCGGTCAGGTCGAGGCGCTCGCGCAGGAGATCGAGAAGCGTCACGCGCGGGTCCTCAAGCTCCACGTTTCGTCGCTCACCGTTCACGGTGAGGCTGATGGAGAAGTTCATGCGAGACTCCAATCCGTTCAGTCTTGCTGCTGTAGAAATCCGGGTAGCCGGACGGCTATGAGAGGGGTGCCGGGCGAAACGCCATCGGCTGATCACGATGACACCGGTTCGCCGGCTCGATGCGGGTGCCTATGCTTCAGCACCCGTAAGAATCACTATACGGAGGGTGCCTCCGTTTTGCAAGAGGCAAGGAGCAAGTCAGGCGATATGTCAGATCGTTCCGGAAAGTCCGCGCGCAAGCCCCGCTCCGACGCGATCCGCAATCGCGAGGGTCTCCTGGAGGCGGCTGCCGCGGTCTTCAGCGCCGGCGGCCCTGACGCCAGCCTCGAAGCGGTGGCCAGGCGCGCTGGCGTCGGTATCGGAACGCTCTATCGCCACTTTCCGACTCGCGAAGCGCTGTTTGAGGCGGTCTATCGCCACGAGGTCGATCAGCTCGGCGAACTCGCAGATCAGTTAGGGAGAGAGGCTGCCCCCGTCGAGGCCCTCAGGCGATGGCTGCACGCAAATGTCCGGCTGGTCGCAACGAAGAAGGGAATGTTTGCCGCTTTGGCGCTTGCGGCGCACGGCCCGTCGGAACTTTTCGCCTACTCGTCCGACCGCCTGACGAAGGCCGTCGGCTCACTGCTCGACCGCGCCATTCGTGCCGGCGAGATCCGCGAGGACATCACGCCTGAAGAGCTTTTGAGCGGTCTCGTCGGCATGTGTTACAGCATGTACGACAAGCCCCGTTGGCAAGCGACCGTGCTGCGTCTGCTCGATATCTTCGTCGACGGCCTTCGCAAGCGCTGACGCGTGGACGCCGGTGTTTGCGCCGCCGGCCTTCTCTTACGTGGCTTACACCTCAACCGCCTCGGTTCGTGCAACCGGCGACGGATTGCTGGCGATGATCGCTGCGCCCAATGCCGCCGCCAGCACGGAGCCGATCAACACGCCGGTCTTGGCGAGGTCCGCGTAGTCTCTATCGGAAAATGCCTGGTCGGCCAGGAGCAGCGCAACCGTGTCGCCCACGCCGCAGAGGCACGCCGCGCCGAGAAAGTTCCGCACTGTCACGTCGGCCGGCCCGACTGCAAGGCGCGACTTTATCGCAAGGAGGGAAGCCATCGATATGCCAAGCGGCTTGCCGATCACCAGGCCCAGAATGACGCCGATGAGTATCCGCCCGGCGTCGGGCGCCGAGAGGTCGAGGTGGAAGCTCACACCCGTCGCCGAAAACGCGAAGAGCGGTAGGATGAAATAGGTGCTCCACGGGGAGACCGCGCGCTCGATGCGGTCCGCCGGGGACAAGAGCCGCTCGCTCGCGGCGGAGAGATTGCGGCTCGCCCAATCCCACACCGGTTCCTGCGCGATGCTGACGACGTCCGTGCCGGAGCGCTTTGCTTCGCTTTCGGCATTTTCGAGCGCCGACAGCGCCGTCGCGGCCTGCGCCAGCAAAGGCGCCACCGCCGGCGCCGGTCGGGTCGGCAGGAAAGCGGCGAGAAGAATGCCGGCAAGCGCGCCGTGAACGCCGCCGGCGTGGAGCGACACCCAAAGTGCGACGCTGACGACGAGATAGGGCCAGGTCGCGTAGACGCGCCAGCGGTTCAGCGCGAAAAGCGCGACGACTGCCACGCCGCCTGCGACGAGCCATGTCGGCTCGAAGGCCTTCGGGTAGAAGATCGCGAGCGTCAGCACGGAAAGAACGTCGTCTGCGACGGCGAGTGCGGCGACGAAGACGCGCAGGCTGGCCGGTACGCGTGGCCCAAGAAGCGCCAGAATGCCGAGCGTGAAGGCGACATCGGTGGCCGTCGGCACGGACCAGCCGCGCGCCGCGGCTCCCCCGTTTAAACTCAGGTAGATTGCCGCCGGCGCGACCACCCCGCCCATAGCTGCCAGAACCGGCAGGATCGCCGCCCGCGGGTCGGAGAGATCGCCTGTCGTCATCTCGCGCCGGATCTCAAGCCCGACGAGAAGAAAGAAGATCGCCAGCAAGCCCTCCGAAAACCAGGAGCCGACACTCATGGATAGAAGACTGCCGGAGGGGCCGATGCCGAATGTCGAGCCGACGAAGTCCCGATACATCGGAGCGAGCGGGGTATTCGTGCACACCAACGCAGCCGCCGCCGCCAACAGGAGAACGAGGCCGCCTGACGCCGGAAGATTTGCAAAGGCGCGCGCCGAGCGCTGCACACGCGAAGCCACCGGTAGCTCAACGGCTTCGAGCATCGAGTGGAAGTCCCAGGCGCCGTCGTATCGCACGCCGTCGATAAAGAAGGTCGGCGTGCCGGTGACGCCGTTGCGTCGGCCTTCGGCGAGGTCCTGCTCGACGCGGGCTTTGGTCTCGTCGCTTTCGAGATCGCGCTCGAACTGCTCCATGTCGAGACCGAGGGCGCTTGCGAACGCACGCATTTGCTCCTCGCTGAGCGGCGGCTCCTGTTCGTAGAGCAAATCGTGCATTTCCCAGAACCGGCCCTGCTTGCCGGCGGCCTCGGCGACGCGCGCGATGAAGCTCGCGCCTGGATGCGCTGCTTCGTTCGGAAAGTGGCGGAAGACGTAGGCAAGGCGTTCGCCGAGCGTTTGCCTGAGGCGCGCGATGACGAGACGCAGCCGCCGGCAATAGGGGCAGAGATAGTCGCCATAGACGACGACGGTTATGACGCCGCTCGCCGCGTTGCCGCCGCGCACGTGATCGCGCGACCGGTCAACCGGCCGCTGCAGCCTAGCTCGCGTGCCGGGCGAAACGCTGTCTTTTGCCATTGCGATGAGGGTTCAAACGTAGCGCGGGATCGGGCCGCGCTGCGGCGTCGTGCGATCACCAAGATCGAGGAACAGCTCGTCGACGTAGCACCATCCCCAACCCTCCGGGGGATCGTAGCCTTCGATGACCGGATGGCGCGTCGCATGAAAATGCTTCGTAGCGTGCTGGTGGGGAGATTCGTCGCAGCAGCCGACATGACCGCAAGTCCGGCAGATACGCAGGTGCACCCACTCCGAGCCGATCTTGAGACACTCCTCGCAACCGAGCGCGCTCGGTGTCACGTCACGAATGAGCTCGGCGTGTTCGCATTCTTCCGCCATCATTCTCCTCCAACCGGCAAAGACGCCGCGGCGTTTCCGCCGATCGCGGCGAGATAAGCATGCAGCGCCGCCACCACCTGCGCGCCCTCCCCGACAGCCGCAGCGACGCGCTTGATGGAACCTGAGCGCACGTCGCCGATCGCGAAGACTCCGTCACGGTTCGTTTCGAGCGGATGACGCGCTCCACCATTGTCGACGCCGGTACGAATGAAACCCTTGTCGTCGAGGGCCACACCGCATTCGGCGAGCCAGTCGGTGTTCGGGTCGGCTCCGATGAACAGAAACAGATGCTGAATGGAGCGGGTGAATTCCTCGCCGCTTGCACGGTGCCGCCAACGCACACGCTCGAGGGTGTCTTCGCGTCCCTCAAGAGCCGTGACCTCGGTCTCCGTCAGGACTTCGATGTTCGGCTGCGCACTGATGCGTTCAACGAGGTAGCGCGACATGGTCGCGCCGAGACTGCCGCGGCGCACCAAGAGCCAGACCTTCTTCGTCCGGCTCGCCAAATACACCGCAGCCTGTCCGGCCGAATTGCCCGCACCCACCAGAGCGACTTCCTGGCCAGCGCAGAGCCGGGCTTCGATCGGCGAGGCCCAATAGTGGACCGACGATCCTTCGAACTGGACGAGGTTCTCGATCTCGAGGCGGCGATAGCGTGCGCCGCTCGCCACGATAACGGCGCGCGCACGCACCTTCTCACCATCGCCGACGCGGAGGTGATATGTCCGGCTCTCGTCGCCGGCTCCGTTGCCGAGGAGGCTTGCCTCGTCGGGTATCGCCATCTCGACACCGAATTTTTGCGCCTGATTGTAGGCACGCGCCATCAGCGCCATCCCCGATATCCCGGTCGGGAATCCAAGATAATTCTCGATCCGCGCAGAAGCACCAGCCTGGCCTCCGAAGGAGCGGCAATCGAGCACAATCACCGACAACCCCTCCGACGCCGCGTAAACCGCGGCCGCAAGCCCGGCGGGTCCGGCTCCGACGATCGCCACATCATAGAGGAGGTTCGGGTCGATCGGCCGCACAAGGCCAATGCAACGCGCCAGCTCGTTCTCGCTTGGAGAGCGCAACACTCTGCCGTCCGGACAGATCACGATCGGCAAATGGTAGAGGTCTACATCAAAGCGCTCGATCAGGATCTTCGCGCAAGAATCGGTTTCGGAGTTGAGAACGCGATGCGGTTGTCCGTTCCGCGTAAGGAAACCCTGCAGCCGCAAGACGAGCGGATCGCCCGGGTGTCCTATGATGATCGGCCCGGTGGCGCCGCTCTCCAGCAGCCCGACGCGGCGCAGGATCAGCGCGCGCATGATACGTTCGCCGAGCTCGGCCTCCTGCACCATCAGGTCGCGCAGCCGCTTCGACGGAATGACAAGCGCCTCGACCGGCTCCAAGGCTTCCGCCTCGACAAGCGAAGGCCGATCCGAAAGCTGTGCCAACTCGCCCAAGAATTGCCCAGGACCATGGGTCACGATCGTCTCGCGATGGGCCAGCCCGCCACCCTGGGTGACCTCCACCTTTCCCGAGCGGATCAGGACCAGCCCCGGAGCGATATCGCCCGGCCTAACGATCCGCTGGCCCACCGAATAGGACGCCGCTTCGCTGAACCGCTGCAGGCGTTCGATCTCCGCCGGCGTCAGAGTCGGAAACATCTGCTCCCGGCGGGTGCTCAAGATTGTTTCTTCGGACTGACCCATGCTTCGCTACCACGCTTGGCGCGGCATTGGCGCCCGCCCTGTTCCGCCCCGTGTCACGCAGCGCCACCGGTAGCCGCCGCCTTTGCAGCCATCTCTTTCAGCGTCACACGATCCACTTTCCCGGTCGCGTTCAGCGGCATCTCGTCGAGGAAGATGATCTCTTCCGGCGCCTTGTAGCCGACACGTGCGCGGGCGAATTGGATCAGCTCCTGCATCGAGGGCGCTGTGGCCGCCGGATCCAGCGTGACGTAAGCCCGTACGTTCTCGCCGTGCATGGGGCTCTGCACGCCGACCACGCCGGCGCTGGCGACGGCGTCGTGTTCGAGCAGCGCGGCTTCCACTTCCTGCGGGCAGATGTTCGAGCCGTCGTGGATGATGATCTGCTTCTTGCGGCCGTGGAACCAGAGATAGCCGTCCGCGTCGGCGCTCATTACGTCGCCGGTGTCCAACCACCCGTCGACGACCGTTTCCGCCGTCGCCTTCGGATTGTTCCAGTAGCCGACCATGTTGCCGGGAAAATTGATCCAAAGACGCCCGTCAACGCCGGTTGCCACCTCACGCCCGCCGTCATCCCGCAGCGAGGCCTGATAGCGCGGGCCGAGGCGTCCGATGGACCCGATCTTCACCGCTTCAGGCGGGTTGACGGTCGGAATGCCGATCTCGGTCATTCCGTAGTCCTCGTTGATCACGAAGCCGGCGAGCGCGGTGAACTCCTTCTCAAGCGCCTCCGAAACCTTGTCGCCGCCCGAATAGCACGCCTTGACCGAGGCAAAATCCGGCCGGCCGGCCCCGTGATCGCGGGTCAGCGCATAAAGCGCCGACGGCAGCATCCACATCTTGGTCGGCCGCTCTTCGCGCAACAGCGGCAGGATTTCGTCACCGTCGAAGGTGCGCGGCATGACAACCCTGCCGCCGGTGGCGAACGTCATCATCGATAAATGGTGGCCGCCGACATGGGATGCCGACCCGCCAGGCATCATGATGTCGTCGGGCCCCATTTCCCAGCTCTTGGCTGCGCTGGCAACGATCCAGCCCAACGTCTCGAAGCTGTGGCTGACGCCCTTCGGCTTGCCGGTGCTGCCTGAGGTAAAGAAGATGATCGCCAGGTCGTGCATATTTGGCGCGGCGAATTCGCGCGTTGGCGCGCCTTCGCTCAGCGACTTGAAGCTTGGGTCGCCGCGTCCGCCATTCTCGTCATAGCCGATCCGGCCGAGCGGAAGCTTGCCCGCAAGCTTGCTCTTAGCCAGATCTTCCCGGCGCTCGTCGTGGGCGAGCAGGATTTTCGCCCCGCTCACGTCAAGCGCATGGTCGATTTCCGGCGCCATGTAGCGGTAGTTCAGCGGCACCGCGACAAGCCCGCATTTCATGCACGCGAAGTAATGAACCATCAGCTCCGTGCGGTTCGGCATCAGGGACGCGAACCGGTCGCCCGGCGCGAGACCAAGGTCGAGGTAACTGCCGGCGAGACGCGTGGAAGCGGAATTGAGCATCCGCCAAGTCCAGCGTCGCCGGAGCGAGACGAGCGCGTCGGAATCCGGTTTCGTGGCGAGACCTTGCTTCAGTATCTCCCAGAGACTGACGGGCGCTTCCAAAGGCGGTCCGGCAATCGGCATGGCGATCCTTCCCGAAGGGCCCGACGACGAACGCATCGTGCCTCAGACAGTAACAAACAGGAAGTTGGCAAAAACAGGCTCATTCGGTCCGAAGGGAACACGCCAAATCATTGTCACAAATGTCGGCAAACTTTAGCCGTCGCGTTTATCTTGCGGCGTTGCGGCCGTGACAGTCTGCGTGTTCGCGCTTTGGGAGGATATGACGATTGGACCACGCATTCCCGACGCGAGCAGATCGCCGCATGCCCGATCAAGTCCACGGGCCGAGACCGGCGCCGGAGCGAGGCTACTCAACGTCATGGATCTGACACGCAGACGAGCGATTCATCTCTCAGCCGCCGGCGCTGCGGTGCTCGCCGCCAGCGGCCATTTCGCATTGGCCGCTCCCGCGCCTGCTGACGAGGTGCGCGACAATGCGCTTCGTTATTTCGGCGGACACGGATTCGTCGAGACTCCGCCGCTCGAGATGATCACCGACTCGGCGTTCAATGGCGGCCTCCGCTACGACGAAACCACGCTCAATCCACCGAGCGCGCCGATGGTCACGGTGCAAACCGCCGCGCGCATCGAGGACATCGCCGAAAGGGAGCGGCCAGGGGTCCTTGCCGCCTTCACCATCTTCGGCATCGCTCTCCCGGGCAATGCCAAACCCGGATTGCTCCTTTCCAGTGTCATGGATTTCCTCACGACCGAGAGGAAGCTCGATCCCGGGCGGGTTCTGCTCGTCTCGACTGAATACTTCAGGCCGCTTGCCGATCAGGTCGACGGCATCGGCGCCTACCGGATGTTCGAGCGTTCTGCCGAGACGGCGAAGGCTGAAGGCGACGGATCGGGGTTCTTCGCGCCGAAGGGACATCCCTACGCGCCGCAGGAGGCGACCGTCGGCATATACTACCGGTTGCCGGACGCCGGGGAAGGCGCGGAACTCTCCTACCCGCCCGAGGATCACATCGAAATCGCCGAGGTCGGCATTGCGCCCTTCGGCGGCGACCCGAACCGGCCGCAAGTCGCTGCCATCGGAATGGAGCGGATGGCAATGGCGGAGGGCGAGGCGATTCCCGACTTCGAAGAGACCAGGCTCAATCTCCTGCGCATCATCGAGGACGAGGCGCGACGAACCGGCAAGGATCTTCCGCCGGGTTACACGATGTTCGCCTCGCTGTGACGCCTCTCGTCGGCCTGTAGTTCGGGCACGCCGCATCTCGCAATATATCGGCGCAACAGAAACGATTTCCATCGAACCCGGCGAAGCGCCGCGCGACGTTTTCGAGCTCAAATGCAAGTGATGGCGATGCGCGGCCAGCCTCGCCACCCGCGCGCCCATCCAAAGTTGGTGTGGTCGGCACCAAACCCCGATCCTTGCGATGGAGAAAATTCCCGATGATCTATGTTTCACGCACGACCAGTGCCGCTCGTCTTTTCCTCGTTGCAGCATTGAGCGCCTTTATCCTCGTCCTTGCCCCCGCTTCGATCGCGGTTGCGCGGGACGCCGGCGACCTCCAGACCGAAGGGCAAAAGGCGGTGCAGGCGTGGGTCGACGCCGTGGTGTCGGGCGACGTGCACCGGATCGAAGCGGTGCTTGCGCCGGAATTCCAGATATTGCGGGCCGACGGCACTGCTTACGACAAGGAAGCCTACCTTAAGAGCGATCTCCCGCGCTTTCCCGACGTGCCGGTGATGAGCATGCTGGTCGTCACAGGTCACGACGACCTCCTCGTCGCGCGTTATGTCCTGACGACCGGTGGCGTGCTCGCCGACGGTGTAGAGCGGCCTCAAGCACCGCGGCTGACTGTTTTTCGCAAACACGGCGACACCTGGCTTGTCGTGGCTCATGCCAATTTCGCCGCGATCAAGCGCTAGCACCCGCAGCTCCTTTTGGCGATTGGCCTATCCCGTCAGATGCTCGACCATCCCTGAACGGCCAGTCGGGCCGCCTACGAGAGTCCGCTGTTGAATTGTAGGCAGCCGGTCGCTCGCCGTGCGAAGCACTTCCGAAATGTGCCACAACCGGTCATGTGCGGGATACCAGGCCACTGCCATTTTGCTGGCAGCGCATCTCGTTCGGACAGGCGAATGAGGAGTTTCAGATGAAGCCGAGAGCCGAGCCGCATGCGGCGTCGACGGAGCGTATGGTCGACTACGACCGCAATTCGTTCATGCAGGACCAGATGGTTCGCAGCAAAGAGGACCAGGTCGCCGCGCTGGTGCGGGAAATCGGCGCCGTCGATCCGGAATTCGTTCTGGCCGACTACGGATGCGGCCCTGGTCGCAGCGCGCTGGATGCCGTGCGCCCGGCGATCAATGCGTACCGGCAATTATCGCCGGCCGGCACCGTGGTCGTCCGGCACACGGACCAACCCGGAAACGACTGGAGCGCGCTCATGGCGCTCATATTCGGTGAAGTCGGCTATCAACACCAAGGTTCGAATATCCGTACCGAGATAGCCGTTGGATCCTTCTACAGCGTCATGGCTGCGCCGCGCTCGGTCACGCTCGGCACCTGTTTCGCCGCAAGCCATTGGTTGAGCCGCTCGATCTCCGTCTATTCGCCGGGCACGGTCTGGTTTGCCGATCTCGAGGGAGAGGCGCGCGCGGAAGTCGCCGCGCTGGCGCGGGCGGATTGGACGCAGTTCCTGCGCTGCCGTGCCCAGGAACTACGGAGCGGCGGCTTCCTGTTCGTGTCGACGCTTGGAAGTGTGCCCGACAAGGCCGAAAAGAACGGGATCAGGGCGTCCGCGCGGAAGCTTTACCGGGCGATCTATGACGTCGCGCATCAGATGGTCACCGATGGCCTGCTCAATGGCTCCGCCCTGGACCGTTTCCTGTTCTCGCTGTGGTTCCCGACAGCGGAAGAAGCGCGCGCGCCAATCGAAGAGGAACCGGACCTCGCCGAGGCTTTCGATATCGTTGAAGCATCGGTCAGCCCCGCCGCCGTCAATCCGCAGGACGTCTATGTCCACGAGATCGGCGACCCGGCGACCTATGCCAGGCTCTATGCGGGCTACATCCGGGGTTTTGGCGAGTCGAGCCTTCGGATGCATCTCTTTGGCCAGGCGACGCGGGACGCGGCGGAGGTGGACACGCTGACCGAGACATTTTTCCGGCGGCTTACGGACTACTACCAAGCCGAACCAGGGCGGCACGCGTCCGAGACCATGATCGTCACGCTTATCTTGCGCCGAAGATAAGGTGTTTGGTCCCGGTTTGATCGTGCAGTCTTTTCGTAGCCGGCCATGTGGCATGCTTCACGATCGGTTGAGCGCAGAGGCGGACATCGGATGTGTGTACGGCCGGCGGTCGCAGTTGATGGGTCACAGCGATGCAGCTGAATGCTGGTTGCGGCGAACGCGCAACTCGGTGACATAGACGAGGCGCGGCGCTGGCTCGCACAGTTTCGCGTCATCGCACCGGGTGTGACGATTGCCAACATCGAGGCTGGGCAGCCCACCACGATCCGCCACGCATGGCGCGGCGGATGTCCGAATGGGTCAAAATGAGAAATGGCGGGGCGGTGGGGGCGTGTCTGCTTGTCACCCGACCCCGGACCAGTTCGCGATCTTCACGGCACGAAAGTCGCGTTAGGCAGATCAAGCGCGCTGAGTAGCGCCGGCACATTGCCTACGGCATTGCTTATGTGCTGGTTCCGCCAAGGTTCTGCGGCGCAGAATGTCCGCTAAGTGTTTGATATCAAATGGCGACCCCGACTGGATTCGAACCAGCGACCCTCAGATTAGGAATTTGATGCTCTATCCGACTGAGCTACGGGGTCCCATGTCGGCGCGAAGTACTTAGGATAGAGCTTTCCCCCGTGGCAAGGGGCGAGGCGGATTGAGCCGGGCGACACCGATAGGACCGCCGGCGGGCGGGCGGAGGCGCGGCGCGCTGCGCCTCGTGCTGCTTCCCGCCGCAGCCCTTTGCCTGATCGCCACGCATCTTTCGCAAGCTGCCGCAGCTTGTCTCGACACGACGGTCGAAGCCGGCACGGCCGAAGCCGTCGATGCGCGCTCGCTCAGGCTTGACGACGGCCGCGTGCTCCGCCTCGCCGGCATCGAGCCCTTCACGCTCCTTCTCGGCGACGCGGCAGATGCTGAAGAAACGCTCGAAAGCCGGCTCGCGGAGCTCGTCTCCGGCGCGGCGCTCAGCGTGGAGATCGTGTCGGGAGACGCCGACCGTTACGGGCGGCTCCCGGCCCTTGTCACGATCGCGGGCTCGCTCCTCCAAGAAAAGCTTGCCGGCGAAGGCCTGGCGCTCGGCTACGCTGCCGGCGACCCCCTCCCCTGCTTCGACCGCATCCTTGCCGCGGAAGCGGATGCGCGGAGCGGGCGGCGCGGCTTCTGGTCGATTGAATTGGTAGTGCAAGCGACACCTGAGGCGATGCAGCCGCGGATCGGCCGCTTCACGATCTTCGAAGGCACCGTCGTCTCCGTCGGCAAGCGCCCGGCGACCACCTATCTCGACTTCGGCAGGACGTGGTCAAAGGACGTGACGATCGAGATCCCGGCGAAGGCGCGCGACGCGCTCGGCGGCGAGGATGCGCTTGAAAAGCTTGCCGGCGCACGAATCCGGGCGCGCGGCTTCCTTGAAGACAACGCCGGCCCGATGCTTACGGTCCTCTCGCCGATGCAGCTCGAAATCCTTGCCACAGGCTCCGCCACCGGCAGGATTGCGCCTTGATTTTGCGGCCGAACCTGCGCATTTGCGGTGACATGCTCCGGAACGTCCTTGCTGCCCTTGCCGGCATCCTTCTCGCCGGCTGCCAGCTCACGGGAAGCGGCGCGCCTTCGCGCGTGGATCCGGTCGCCGTCGTCGCACCGCGCACGCCGAGCGCGGCGGAGGAGGCGATCGGCGCGCGCGAGAATCCGCGCGTCGTCGCCGAGTATGGCGGCGCCTACGAAGATGCCGATCTGGAGCGAGAGGTAGCGAGCATCCTCTCGCGCTTGGTCGCCGCGTCCGACGACCCCTCGCGCCGTTACAAGGTCACAATCCTGAATTCGCCGGTCGCCAACGCCTTCGCGCTTCCCGGTGGCTACCTCTATGTGACGCGCGGGCTGATCGCGCTGACCGACGAGTTGTCTGAGTTCGCGGCGGTGATCTCGCACGAGATCGCGCACGTGCTTCTCAATCACGCGCTCGAGCGGGCGAAGGTGGCGGAGCAGACCGAGATCGTTGAGCGCGTCGCTGCCGACGTTCTGACCGATCCGACCGAAAGCCGCTCGGCGCGCGACAGCTCGCGGACGACGCTCGCCACGTTCTCGCGCAACCAGGAGATCGAGGCCGACCGCGTCGGAATCACCATCGCCGGGCGCGCAGGCTTCGACCCATTCGCCGCCGCGCGCTTCCTTGACAAGCTGCAGGCCTACGCGGAATTCCGCTCAGCCGTCGGCCATCATGACGACGCGGCCGGCTTCCTCGCCTCGCATCCGGCAACGCCCGAGCGCCGCCAGCTTGCGCTGGTGGCGGCGCGTCAGTTCGGAGCGCCCGGAATTGGCGAGCGCACCGAGAGCAGCTATCTGCAGGCGCTTAACGGCATGGTGTTCGGCGACGACCCGTCGGAGGGGTTCGTGCGCGGCCACGAGTTCCTGCACCCGCGGCTCGCGATCGCCTTCCGCGTCCCCGACAATTTCAAGCTGGAGAACACCAAGCAGGCCGTCCTTGCCGCGGCCGGTGAGAACACCGCCATGCGCTTCGACGGCGTGACCGTCGACGACTCGACCTCGCCGGCGGCGTATCTCGCCTCCGGCTGGATCAACGGGCTCGTCAACGGCTCGATCGAAGAGACGACGGTGAACGGGCTTCCGGCCGCAACCGCCGAGGCTGCCGCCGGCGACTGGGTCTTCCGCATCGGCGCGGTGAAGATCGGCGCCAGCATGTACCGCCTGATCTTTGCCGACCGCACCGACGGCGCGGCGATCGACGCGGCGCTCGCGGCGACGCTTTCGACATTCCACCGCATGACGCCGACCGAGATCGCGCGGCTGCACCCCCTCACGATCAAAGTCGTCGCGGCGCGCGCCGGTGAAAGCGTCGCAAGCCTCGCAGCGCGCATGCAGGGGACCGAGCGAAGCCTCGAACTCTTCCAGCTCCTGAACGGCCTCGGCCCAAGCGACGCGGTCACTGCCGGTCAGCTCGTCAAGCTGGTGGTCGACTAGAACCGGGCGTTCGCGCTCATCCGACCGGGCGCGCGAAGGGTGCGAACCTCTCCGCCACCTTTTCGTAGACGGCACGCTTAAAGGGCACGATCAGCTTCGGGACGCGCTCCAGGCGTTCCCAGCGCCATGCCCCAAATTCCGGCTTGTGCTCTCCGCCACCGGGTCGCTCAACGTCGATCTCCAATTCCTCGCCGGTGAAACGGAAGGCGAGCCACTTCTGCCGCTGGCCGACGTAGCGGCCTTTCCACGGAAGGCCTGCGAGCGGCGTCGGGATGTCGTAGGTCAGCCAGTCTTCCGCCTCGGCAAGCGGCTCGACGGAGCGGACATTCGTCTCCTCGTAGAGCTCGCGACGCGCCGCGTCGCCGACCGCCTCGCCCTCGTCGATGCCACCCTGCGGCATCTGCCAGGCGTGCCTGAGATGCCCCTCCTTGGTGCCGACCCGGCGGCGGCCAACGAAGACGCGCCCGTCGCGATTGAAGAGCGCGATGCCGACACAAGGCCGGTAGAGGCGCTCCGCTTCGGGCATCGGCCTCAGGAATCGGTGGCGGCGCTCGCCGGGATGATGATGATCCCGCGCGCCTCGGCGCCGCGCGCCCAATTTGCGATCGCCTCGACCGACGCTGGAAACGCCGACGCAATGCCGACCGCGATGCCGCGCGCCCGCGCGGTCGCCTCAAGCCCGGCAAGCTCGCTTTCGATCGCCGACTGCGAGCGGACGCGGTCGAGCGTGCGGTCGGCGATCACGACCGGAACCTTCAAGGCCGCGCCGATCTTCGGCGCGACGTCCTGTTCCGTCGTCCCGTCGTCGAGGTAGAAGAGGCCGCGGTCGCCGATCTCGCCAAGGAAGGGCAGCACTGCGCGCTCGTCCTGCAGGAAGCGCTCGCCCATGTGGTTCATGACGCCGGCGTAGGCGGTCATGCGACCGAGCGCCCAATGCAGATCGTCGCGGTTCGCCGCTCCGCCCGAAACAAGCAGCGTGTGCTCGCCGGGATTGACGTTTGGATAGTCCGCCGGCTCAAGCGGAATCTGCAAAAGTACCTCGTGGCCTTTCTCCCGCGCCTTCGAGACCCAGCGCTCAAGGCTCGATCCATAGGGAGCGAAGGCAAGCGTCACGTCTTCGGGCAGCGCATCGATCGCCTTCTGTGTGCCGGTCTGGCTGAGGCCGAGGCCTTCCACAACGATCACGACGCGCGGGACACCATCGGGCACCGGGGCCGCGCGGCGGGCATAGGCCTCGCGCGGACGCCGCCCGTCCGGCGATACGCGCGGCAAGGGTCCGTAGCTCGAGTTCTCAAACAGGCTCGGGTCGCCGGAGATCGCCGGCGGAAGCATCGGGAGCGATGCAAGCTCAATGTCATCGGACGATTGCGGTTGCTGGTTCGGCAGAGGAGAGGTCCGCGTGTCGGTCGCGGAAGCGATGCTCCCCGTCGCCTCCGGAACGGCCTCTTCGATCGACGCTACGGCCACCGGGTGTCCGCCGTCGGGGTCGTCGACGACGGCAACCCAAAAGGCGGCGATCAGCGCGACGACGATGGCGGTCGAAACGAGGACGGGCGCTATGACCGAGCGCCGCCGAGCCGGCGGACGTGGACCAGGATCACCGGCAAGCGGTTTAGTGAGATCGTTCTTCGGCATCGAATTCCGGTTCGGACGGTGCCCGCGCGCTCGCCTAACCGCGCCGGCGATTCGCGCCAAGATATACCCTCAGCCGCCCTCCGGCGAAACCGTCGGCGGGACCGCGGGCTCGATGCGAGCCGCCGTCCCGCGCCCCACGCTTTCTAGTTCGGGACGCCTTGCTCGGCCGTGGCCGGGAAGCGCGCGTTTACCTGAATGCCGCGCAGAAGATCGAGCGCGTAGTTCAGCTGCTTATCTTGTTTCGGATCTTCCGGAACGTAGGAGGCAAGAGCACCCGACAGCGGCTTCTCCTCCTTGTTGGTGGCCGGGGGAGCGGTCTCAGGCTCTGCGCCGGTCGTGGCCGTGGCGGTCGAATCCGCCGGAGCAGTCTCGGCAGGCTTTTCGCCCTCGCCGAGCAGGTGGCCACGAAGCTCCGCTTCGGTCACCGTCTGGAAGTCCTTCAGGTCGGCCGGGAGCTCGGGCAGCACCTCGATGTCGGGCTCAATGCCCTTGGCCTGAATGGAGCGGCCGGACGGCGTGTAGTAGCGCGCGGTGGTGAGGCGGATCGCACCCGAGCGGCCGATCGGAATGATCGTCTGCACGGAGCCCTTTCCGAACGAGCGCGTTCCGATCAGCGTCGCACGGCGGTGGTCCTGCAGGGCGCCGGCAACGATCTCCGAGGCCGAAGCCGAGCCGCCGTTGATAAGCACGATAAGGTTCTTGCCGTGGATCAGATCGCCGGCGCGCGCGCTGAAGCGCTGAATGTCATCGGCGTGGCGGCCGCGCGTCGAGACGATCTCGCCGTGATCGAGGAAAGCGTCCGAGACGAGTACCGCCTGGTCGAGCAGGCCGCCGGGGTTGCCTCTGAGATCGACCACGAAGCCCTTCAGCTGGTCCTCGGGAACCTGCGAGTCGATCGTGTCGATCGCCTTCTCAAGACCCTCCATCGTCTGCTCGCTGAAGGAGGAGATGCGAATATAGCCGACGTCGTTCTCGACGCGCTCCTTCACCGACTGCACGCGGATGACATCGCGCACCACCGTGATCTTGAGCGGCTGGTCCACTCCTTCGCGAACGATGGTCAGCGTGATCGACGAATTGGCCGGCCCGCGCATCTTCTCCACCGCATCGCGCAGCGTCAGGCCCTGGACGGATTCTCCGTCAAGCTCGGTGATGAGGTCGCCGGCAAGGACGCCGGCCTTGAACGCGGGGGTGTCGTCGATGGGGGAGATGACCTTGATCAGCTCGTTCTCCATCGTGACCTCGATGCCGAGGCCGTAGAACTCGCCGCGCGTCTGCACCTGCATGTCCTGGTAGTCTTTGGCATTCAGGTAGCTCGAATGCGGGTCGAGCGAGGACAGCATCCCGTTGATGGCGGCTTCGATCAATTTCGCGTCATCGGGCTCCTCGACGTAGTCGGAGCGGATGCGCTCGAACACGTCGCCGAAAAGGTTGAGCTGCCGGTAGGTGTCGGTCGCGGCAGCGGTTGCGCCCCCGATGCCGCCAAATTGGGCAACGCCGCCCATAACGACAGCGCCGAGAACGGCTCCCGCCGCCAAGAGGGTAAACCTACGCATCATCCGTTGACCTCACTCTCCGGCGCCCACCACGGCGCTGAATCGATCGAATTCCCGTCTTTGCGAAACTCGACGTAAAGAATCGGCTGGGCGGAAGTATGATCGATGTCTCCGATGCTCGCCAGCCTGGTGGAGCCCATGACCGCAACCGGTTCGCCGCCAAGAACAAACTGGCCCAGCGCCGCGTCAATCCGCTCCATACCTGCCAACACGATGTGATAGCCGTCACCGGCGTTCAGGATCAAGACCTGCCCGTAAGAACGGAACGGTCCGGCGTATACGACCCAGCCGTCCGCCGGCGCAAGCACCGCGGCGCCTGGCCGCGTAGCGAGCGTCATGCCCTGGCTCTCGCCGCCGAGCCCGTCGGGGTCGCCGAAACCGAGAAGCTTCTGGCCGGCCACGGGCCAGGCAAGCAGCCCCTTGGCGTCGGCGAAGTGCACGGCCGGCGCGATACGGCTCGTATCGGCAAGCCGCCGTGTAGCTTCCTCGCGGTCGGCATGGGTGGTCATCAGCGCCGACTTTCTTGCCTCCTCCGCCGCGTCGGCCGCGGCGGCAACCTCACTTTCGAGCGACGCGATCAGCGATTGCAGGCTTTCCGCCTTGCCGGCTAGCTCCGCCGCCTTGTCGTGTTCGGAGGCAAGCGCCGCCTCGGTCTGGGTGCGCTGCGCCTTCTTGGCGTTGACCAGGAGGTCGATGCGCGCCTGCTCGTCGCCGAGCGACGCGTAGCGTGTGCGAAGCGTATCGCGCTCCGTCTCGATCTGCGCGGTGACCTGCGTCAGCTGAGTAAGCTCCGCCGCCAGCTTCTCCGCCTCGTTGCGGAGATCGGGAAGGATCGCACCGGCAAGGATGGAGCCGCGAATCGCGGCGAGTGCGTCCTCAGGACGCGAAAGGATCGCAGGCGGCGGCGTGCGTCCGATGCGTTGCAGCGCCATCAGCACTTCCGCCATCACGCCGCGACGCTCGTAGAGCGACTTGCGCACCGTCTCCGCCTGTCCGTGCAACTGGTCGAGCCGCGCTTCAATGCGAGAGACATCCTCCTCGGTCGAACGAAGGCGTTGCGCAGTCGCGATCAGGTCGGCGGTGAGCGCCGCGCTGTCCTTGTCGAGCCCCGCGATCTCGTCGCGCAGCGCTTCCTGGCGGCGCTCGGAAACTTCGATCGAGCGGCGGATCGATTCAAGCTCGGCCTCGCGCGCCTCTTTGCGGTCGGCGGCACTGCCCTCTCCGCCGCGAAGCTCGCCGAGCGCGTCGTCCGACGCCGCTGCTTCGGCCGCGCGCCCGTAGTGCGGCGCCCAGAGAGACGTGAGGCCGGCAAGGAGCAGAAAAGAGACGACGCCGCAGCGGGTCATTCCCGACCGTATAGCCAACAAAGATTTAACATTATGCCCGATGGTAGGGGTGGCCGGAAAGGATTGTCGTCGCACGGTAAAGCTGTTCGGCGAGAAGGACCCGCACCAATTGGTGCGGCCAGGTCATCCGCCCGAACGACAATGTGCGCTCGGCGCGCGCACGCAAACCGCCGCCAAGGCCATCCGGGCCTCCGATCACGAAAAGCGTGCGGGCTACGGCCGATTCCGCGGCCTTGCGAAGCGATGCAGCGAAGGCGTCGCTATCGATTGCGTTGCCGTCAATGCAAAGGCAAACAATGCGGTCGCTCTCTGCGATGAGCGCAAGAAGCGCCCTCTCCTCTTCCGCGATGCGGTCCTTGGCGCGAGCCGCCCGCGACTCCGCCACCTCCGCGACCGCGAACCCCCGCAGCCCGAGGGTCCGCCCGCTCTTGCGCGCGCGGTCCAGGTAGCGCTCGCAAAGCTCACGCTCCGGGCCGGCCTTGAGCCGGCCGACCGCTCCTATGGCGACGTCCATCGAGACTTAGGCGAGAGCGCGCCGCTCCGAATAGGGCTCCGCCGCCCACATCTTCTCGATGTTGTAGAACTCACGCACTTCCGGCCTGAACACGTGCACGATGAGGTCGCCGGCATCGATCAGTACCCAGTCGCAATGGCGCAGGCCCTCCACGCGAACCGGGCCGAAGCCCGCCTGCTTCAGGTCCGCGACCAGGCGGTCGGCGATCGCCGCCCACGTGCCGGTGCGAGCGGCCGGAGGCGACGACCATGTAGTCGCCGAGCGCGGACTTGCTCTGGATGTCGATGGTGACAGTGCCCTCGGCCTTCGCATCTTCGAGGCTCGCAAGGACGGTTTTCAAAGCTTCCCCTGACGCATTGGCCGCCAACAGGGAGGCCGCAGAAGGCGCGCCGAACGTGGCGCCTTCAACAGAGCGGGTCATGTCGGACAGTGTCTGGTCCCCTTTCTCCACGCGAATCGCGGCACCTGCCGCGCGCTACTAAGATAGGGGTGCAATCGTTACCGTTTCAAGACGCGTTCGCGAAGCGCCGTCGACGACGTCGAGGCGCGCGGGCCGGTGAGAAAAATCCACGCCGGCGGCGGGCGATCGGCAAACACGCGGGCATCGTCCGCGTCGATGCGATAACGGGAAAGTGCCTGCGCGGTGCGGGAAAAGAGCGGGGCAAGCAGCGTTTTCGGCCGGTTGACCACGCCGATCGGCACGGAAGACGCGATTGTCCGCCAACTCTCCCAGCGGTGAAAGTCGACGAGCCCGTCACTCCCCATGATCCAGACGAAGCGGGTCGCGGGGTGGCGCGTCTTGAGGATCGCGATCAAGTCCGCAGTGTAACGCGTTCTGTAGCCGGTCTCCGCGCCGCTGATGAAAATGCGCGGGTGCGACGCGGTCCGCGCCGCCGCCGCCATTCTTTCCCCAAGCGGCGGCAGGCCGCCATTGGCCTTCAGCGGGTTCCCCGGCGTCACCATCCACCAGACCGCGTCGAGATCGAGCCGGCGCAGCGCAAGCAAGCTCGCGCGGCGGTGGCCTTCATGCGGTGGATTGAACGAGCCGCCGAAGAGCCCGATCCGCTGTCGCGACCCGTGCGGCGGCAGCCCGAGAAAGATACGGCTCGGCCGGTTTTCGCTTCTCAAGGACGGATTTGGCCGGAACCGCGCACGCGGTACTTGAAGCTCGTCAGCTGCTCCAGGCCAACCGGCCCGCGCGCGTGCAGCTTGCCGGTGGCGATGCCGATCTCCGCGCCCATGCCGAACTCGCCGCCGTCGCCGAACTGGGTCGAGGCGTTGTGGAGCACGATCGCCGAATTGACCTCGTCCATGAAGCGCTCTGCCGCGGCCGTGTCGTTGGTGACGATGGCATCGGTATGATGCGAGCCGTAGGTCGAGACGTGGCGGATCGCCTCGTCGAGTCCGTCGACAACGCCGACCGCGATATCGGCGTCGAGGTACTCTTTGTACCAGTCCTCTTCGGTCGCCGGCTCGACGCCCTCCGCCACGGCCTGCGTCGCCGCATCGCCGTGGATCGTGCAGCCGGCCTCCTGCAGCGCTGCAACAAGCGGCCGCAAGTGACTCCCGGCGCAGGCTTTGTCGACAAGCAGCGTCTCTGCCGCGCCGCAGATCGAAGTGCGGCGCATCTTGGCGTTGACGACGATCTTCTTCGCCATCTCAAGGTCGGCCGCGGCGTGCACATAGACGTGGCAGACACCTTCGAGATGCGCAAAGACCGGCACGCGCGCTTCGCTCTGCACGCGGGCGACAAGGCTCCTTCCCCCGCGCGGCACGATCACGTCGATCGCACCGTTGAGCCCGCGCAGCATTTCACCGACCGCGGCGCGGTCGGTTGTCGGCACGAGCTGGATGGAGTTCCTCCGGCAGGCCGGCCGCCCGCACGCCGTCGGCGAGGCAGTGGTGGATCGCGGCTGAGCTTCGAAACGTGTCGGAGCCGCCGCGCAGGATCACCGCGTTCCCGGCTTTCAACGCCAGCGCACCGGCGTCCGCGGTGACGTTCGGCCGGCTTTCGTAGATGATGCCGATCACGCCGATCGGCGTGCGCACGCGCTCGATGTGGAGACCGTTCGGACGATCCCACTCGGCGATGACCGTGCCAACCGGATCGGGAAGCGCGGCGATCTCCTCAAGCGAGCTCGCGATCGCCTGCACGCGCAGCGGATCGAGCTGCGCGCGGTCGATCAGCGCTTTCGAGCTGCCCGAAGACTGCATCTCGGCGACGTCCTTCTCGTTCGCGAGAAGAACCTCGGCAGCGTGTTGACGGAGCTCCGTCGGCCGCCGCGCGCAGCGCGGCGTTCTTCGCCTCGGTCGTAGCGTTGGCAAGCTCGGCCGCGGCCGCACGCGCCCGCGCGCCGATCCCCTGCATCAGGGCCTCGACGTCCGGCGCCTCGCCGGCGGCAAGCTCGTTGCGCTTCGCGTTCATCCGGTTTCTCAACGATCGGACGCATCGCTCTATCGCGGCGAAAGGCCTCTGACAACCGTCGAGCGGTCAGTAGACTTGATCCGGTAGGCCGAGCGGTCCGGAGTCCGGGGGCGAGACGATTGGCGGAGGTTCGCCGATTGGAGGCTGGAGCGGCGCCGGCGCCTCGGTGGCGGCAGGCGCCGGGGCTTCCGGAGGCGGGATCAAGTAGAGGCCGCCGAGCATGGCGCCGATCGCGATCATCCAGCTGCCGAGGATGCGCCCGGCGATCGAGAACCATCCTCTGGCGAACGCCCGCCACAAGAGCAGCGGCGCAGCGATGAACCAAGCGCCCGAAAGCGCCGCGCCGCCCGCAAACCACTCGCCGACGGAGGGATCGCTCAACTTGACCTCAAGACCGAGGACGATGCCCACCAGAAAAGCGACCACCGGAAGCAGCCAGGGGCGCGCCGCGCCTGGCGAAACCAGCGTGGCGCCGGTGACGACGCAACACCCCGGCGCCAACAAAAGGATGTGGCGGAAGAAGCTGCCGTCGCTCGCGGTGGCAGCGATCACGGCATTCTCAAGAGACCCGCCGAGCACGAGGCCGCCCGCAAACATCGCGCCGCCCAACCCGGCCAGGCGCGGTCGGACTTGCGCCATGATAAGTCCGAGCCCGACGAGCGGCAAAGCCAGGTCGTAGTGCCAAAGCGTGTAGAGGAGGCCAAACTCGAAAGCGCTGCGTCCCGACCACGGATGAAGAGCTGCGAAGAGGAGCGCCGCGGACCCGAGCACAAGCACGGCTGGCGCGATCCATATTGCCGGCCGCTCGAGCCTGCCGGCGGACGTCACACCCACAGAAAGTATAGACCTCCCGCCGCGATCGCTCCGCCCATGCCGCGAGATACTTTCCCATTCCAGAGCCGGCCCAAAACGAGTCCGATCCCGATGCCGCAGAGATGGATCGTGCCGGTCGCCAACACGAAGCCGACCGAATAGGAGACCGGATCCGCGGCGCGCGGCAGTTCGACGCCATGGGCATAGCCGTGGAAGATTGCGAAGACGGCGACGATCAGCATGGCGACCGGTTCAAAGGGTCGCCACGCAAACGCTATCGCGAGCCCAAGCACGAGAATCGAAAGCGCAATACCGAGCTCGACATCGGGAATGCGAACGCCCGCCATCCCGAGGACGCCGCCGAACGCCATGACGAGCGGGAACGTGACGGGAAGCGTCCAGATCGAGCGGCCGCCCATCTGCGCGCCCCAAATGCCGACGGCGAGCATCGCGAGGAGATGGTCGAGCCCGAAGAGCGGATGCGAGAAGCCGCTGCCGAAGCCGCCGAGCGGACCCGCCACGATATGGGCAAAAGCCAAGTCAGCCTTGAGAGCAGCGAGCCCCAGCGCGGCGGCGAGGACGACTGCCCTCTGTCCAAGCGATCGGTTTCGATCCGCCGTGCGCGACAATACCCCGATCCTTTGCGGCGAGGGCACCGCGACTCTCATATCAGAGCGTCCCGATTCCGGCCAACGTCCACGGGGCCGGCGGAGGGCGCGCGGGCGGGCTCTCCCGCTACGCCCTGATCTCCTGCCGCTGGAACGACACGTAGGCGAGCGTGAAGACCACGACCATCGCGGCGATCAGGCCGGAAAGCTGCGGCCAGATCAAAAGCGCGCTCTGCCCGAAGGGAAGCGGCGCCCCGACGAGCGCGCCCTGGAGCTGCGACAGGAAGACAAGCCCGAGGCTACGCGTCCCCGGGTTCAGAAGCGCCAGCGTCGCCTCGCCGTAAAGCGTGTTTGGCGAGACGCGGGCGAGCGCCTGGCCGAGCTCGACCTGGAACACGGCCGTGGTCGGATCGAACGGGTTCACGGGCGCAAGCGCGCTCGCAACGATCGGCGTCAGCATGCCCCAGAAGATGGCGAAGAAGAGCCAGAGGGTCAGCGCCGCGAGCGCCGAGGTCGCCGGCGAGCGGAACAGCGTTGAGAAGAGAAGTGCGATTGCCAGCCACACGCCCGCGTACGCAAGCGAGGCAATAAGGAAGGCGACTCCGCGCAGCGTCTCCTCGCCCGACGGCGGCAGGCCGAGCGTCAAAATCCCAAGCCCGGTCAGAAGCAGCCAAAGGGTGACCAGGCAGATGCCCAGCACCATCAGGCCGCCGATGAATTTTCCGGTCAGAAGCGCGTCGCGATAAATCGGCTGCGACAGCACGCGGCTGATCGTACGCCGGTTGTACTCGCCGTTGATCGCGTC
Source organism: uncultured Alphaproteobacteria bacterium (assembly GCA_963720705.1). Classification (GTDB taxonomy): domain Bacteria; phylum Pseudomonadota; class Alphaproteobacteria; order Rhizobiales; family Afifellaceae; genus DASWJZ01. Next base: position 220,745 of record CAVRGJ010000002.1, on the reverse strand, counting down.
AAAGCCGAGCGAGATCGCGACGAGCGGCAAGAGCAGCGTCAGCAGCGAAACGAAGGCGGGGAGCGGGTCGCGCGCGGTGGTGAAGAGCCGCAGGAACAGGAACGGGTCCTGCCCGACCGTCTGCTTGATCTCGCCGATCGCCGCATAGACCGCGCCGAACGCGGTCAGAAGCACGAGCAGCATGACGAGATGCATGCGCGCGCTGGTCAGATGGTCGGCCGCCTCTTTCATGGCGACGGCCGAGAGACCGGTAAAGGGAGAGCCTTCACGCCGCATGGGCCACCTTCTCGAAATAGCGGACATAGACCTCGTCGAGGCTGGAGCGGTCCATGCTCATGTTGGTGAGCGCGCCACCCGCCTCCACGATCCGGCGCGCGATATCGGCGCGCGCGTCGCGCGTGCAGTCGGCGCGGTGAACGTTTCCCTGCAACGGCGTCACGGAGGTGATCCCCTCGACACCGTTCAGTGCGCCAACGACATCGACCCCGGACGCGTCGACCTCGATCACGTAGGAGCCACCGAGCACTTCGGCGGCGAGGTCGGCGACGCGTCCGATGAGACCGGCCCGCCCCTGGTTGAAGAGCGCTACGCGGTCGCAGATGCTTTGCACCATGGAGAGAAGGTGCGAGGAGAGCAGGATCGTCATGCCGCGCCGCGCCATCTGGCGGATCAGGTCGAGGAGCTCCTGCGTCGCCTGTGGGTCAAGCCCCGAGGTCGGCTCGTCCAGGATCGCGACTTCCGCCTTCTTCAGGAGAACGTCGGCGAGCCCGAGCCGCTGCCGCATGCCGCGCGAGAACGTCGACACGCGACGATTGGCGACGTGATCGAGACGCACGTCCTTGAGCGCCGCTGCAATGCGCTCAGCCGCTTCGGCGGAACGCAGTCCCTGCAGCCGCGCGACGTAGGCGAGGTTCTCACGCGCGGTCAGCTGGTCGTAGAAGCCGACGGCGTCCGGCAGGTAGCCGACGCGCTTCTTCACCGCCAGCGGCTCGCGCAGCGGATCGCGCCCGAGCACGCGGACGGAACCCTCGGTCGGATCGGTGAGGCCGAGAATCATCAGTATCGTCGTCGTCTTGCCGGAGCCGTTCGGCCCGAGCAGCCCGAACACTTCGCCTGCCTCAATCGCAAGGTCGAGGTGGTCGACGGCCGTTACGCTGCCGTAGCGCTTGGTCAGGCCGCTGGTTTCGATGACGGGCGTGGTCATCGGCGACCGTAGCGCGTCACCGCAAGCGCCAGAACCAGCACCGCCGCAGCGATGATGCCTAGCCCGACGATGCCCCAAATGGTCGAGGTCGTGACCGTCGTGCGGAAATCCGCGTTCGCAGAGGTGCCGTCACCGTTGGCGCGGATGGTGACCATGTAGTCGCCGGCGATCGCCTTTTCCGAAGGCGTGATCTCAACCTGCACCGGCTGATGCCCGTCGGTGTCGAGCCCGGGAAGCTGATCGGGACGGAAAGCCACCTTCCATCCGGAGGGCGGGCTCGCGGTGAAGTGGATCGCCTTCGCCGGAGCCGAGCCGCTGTTTCCGATGTCGAACGTGAAGGTCTCGGTCTTTCCTGCTGTCGCTTCGCCCGACAGACGCCCATTCGGCCCCGCCAGCGTCAGGTCCGGCTGGCCGGTCACCTCTGCGACGAGTTGCGTCTCAGCCGAAGCGTTGGCGCTCGTCGCCTGCATCGCAAGCGGGTAGTCGCCGGCCGCGGCATTGTGCGGCGGTTGGACGGAGAGCTTCACCGTCTTCGACTTGCCCGCCTTGATCGGCAGGCTAGTCAGCTCTTGCGAACCGTACTGCTCCTTGAAGGTGGCGACAAACCCATCCGGCGTCTGCGCGACCAAGTTCACTGTCGCGTCGTCGGGGCTGTCGTTCTTGATCGCGACCTGGAAGTCGAAGGATGAGCTCGGCGTGCCGCGAAGCGCCGGCAGATCCGGACTAAGGTCGAGCTTTGCGGGCTCCGCGGCGGTGAGCCGCATGGTGATCGGAAGCGTCAGCGTCTGATCCGGCGCCTTGGCGATGACGCGGAAGCTTACCTCATCGGTCTTCGCGTCGGCCGGCGGCGTCACCGAAAGCTGGATGCCGCGCGTCTCGTTCGTGCCGACCATGGCGGCGGAGATCTCGCGCCCGCCCCCGTTCAGCTTCCATGTCCATCCGTCGGGAAGCCCTTCGACCGATAGCGCCACGCGCTCCGGCGGTAGATTGGAGTTCTGCAGGGTGAGCGAGATCTTGGCTTCGTTGCCGATCTGCGCGGTCAGCTCCGGGTAGTCGGTAAGGAGCCAAAGCCCTGTCGCCTTTTGCTCGCTTGCCGCCGTGTCGGTGGTGGCGGACATCTGTGCAAAAGCGGAACCCAAAGGCGAGAGCATGAGCATGATCGCCGCGGCGATCGGAAGTGCGCGTCTAGGAAGCATCGTCAGTGTCCCGGCATCGTTGAAAACTCGAACAAGAGGGGGCCGGCGAGAGTGCCGCGCCCGTAGGCAGCGCGGCTTTGCTGTGACGGAATTGCGCCCGAAATCTGGCGAAGCAGGCGGCGCCTAAATTAAATAATCGTAAGATTTCAATGGGTTGAACTTGCCGCTTCGCGGGCGACTTTCCCGGTCTTCGCAAACACTTATCGCGGCGATTGCACCTTGGGTTACGTCCACGGGCGCGCCGCATGCGACATTCGGCCCTCCCAAGCGGTCTTCGGCACACGCCTTCCGCCGGCGCGGCCGCGGTGGCGCTGAAAGCGCGACGCACCGCAAGACGCGGTTGTCCGACTTTCTTGTCAGCTTCCTGACGGTTCCTGTCAGCCTGCTGTCAGGTCGTCTCGACTAGGCATCGCCCCCGCAAACATCGATCCCCTGTTCGAAGAATGTTTGCGAACGTGACCAACTGTGGAGACCTTCATGAAAGTCGCTTTGCTCGCCGCCATGGTGTTTGCCGTTGCAAGCCCCGCCTTCGCCACTGGGACCTGCAGCAATGCACCGCAAGCCAATTGGCAACCGCAGTCCAATCTCGAAGCGCAACTGAAGTCTGAGGGTCTCACGGTCCGCCAGATCAAGGTCGAGAACGGCTGTTACGAAGTCTATGCAACGGACCATGCCGGCCAGCGGCTGAACCTCGCCTACAACGCCGAGACGCTCGAGAAGCTCAGCAACGCCGAGGCCGGCGAGAACTGAGCGAGCGGTCGCGTATCTGAACGATGCCGAGGGTCCGCGTCTGGGATCCCCTTGTACGGCTCTTCCATTGGAGCTTGGTGCTGAGCTTTGCCGCCGCATGGCTCAGCGCCAACTCCTGGGAGAACCTGCACAACTGGGCGGGCTACGCCGCAGGCGGGCTTGTCATCATGCGCGTCGTATGGGGCTTTGTCGGAACCCCGTATGCGCGCTTCTCGCAGTTCGTCCACCCGCCCGGCACCGTGCTCGCTTACCTGAGGGCAATACTGAAAGGCAGCGAGCCGCGTTGCGTCGGCCACAATCCGGCGGGCGGCGCCATGATCGTCGCGCTCATGCTGGCGATGCTATCGACCGCGTTCACCGGCTGGCTACTGACGACGGATACCTTCTGGGGCGTCGTGTGGATGCAGCACGTGCACCACTACCTTGCGCACGGCCTTCTCCTCCTGGTCGGCTTTCATCTCGCCGGCGTCCTACTGGCAAGCTATCGCCACCGAGAGAATCTGGTTGCCGCCATGATCTCGGGAAGAAAGCGGGCTTCGGACGCCGGCGACATTAATTGATGCATAGCGCCGTCGTGAGCCGACCGCTGTGATCGCGGCCTAGCGACAGGATCGCCAAGCGCCTGTCGCAATACTTCCACGCTGTCTTCAATCTGTAGTAGTGTTGTCTTAAGCGAAGGCTGGCGGGCTTCGTGGGCACACGCGTGGGAGGGGCAAAATGCGGGCGACAGCTGAGAAGAATGGGTTTGCACTGCGCGCGATCGGCGGCAGCAATGTCGTGCTGCTTGCAATCGATGCGACCAAGGCCGCGCGGAAGGGTCTGCTTGGCTTCGCGCTCAAGCGCTCCGATGCCGCCGAGCACCAATCCTTCTGGCTGAAGGGCCTGAAGGTGTTCCGCGAGGTCGTGCCGCAGCCGCGGCCAGGGCAGAGCTACACGTCATTGGAGCACCCGATCCAAAGCTTCCTCTGGGGCGACTACAGCGCCAAGCCTGGGCACAAATACGACTTCGTGGTCCGGCCCGTTTATGGCGAGCCCCGCAACCTCCGCTATGGCGACGATGTCGAGATCACGGTTGAGACGGAGAACGAAGACAGCGGCAAGCATGCCGTCTATTTCAACCGCGGAGCCATCGCCAGCCAGGCCTTCGCGGAGAAGTACGGCAACCAGCCACCGAAGGACGAGAACGATCCGAGCGACCCGACGACAGCGTGGCTCTCGCGCGGGCTGCTGGAAGCGGCGCTCTTCTTCATCGACGACACGCGAGCCGGCGAGACGCTTCGCGTCGCCGCCTACGAGTTCAGCTATCCGCCGATCCTCAACGCGCTCAAGGCGGCGCACAAACGCAAGGTCGATGTGATCGTCGTCTACGAGGCCGGCAAGGAGACCGTGAAGGGCAAGAAGGTCGACACCGAGGCAACTAAGGCCAATGCGAAGGCGATCGTGGCCGCCAAGCTGCCGAAGGCCATGCTCAGGCAGCGCACCAAGCGCAACGACATCCCGCACAACAAGTTCATGGTGCGGCTCTCCGACGATCCGAAGCGGGTTGCCGTGTGGACGGGATCGACCAACTTCACCCCGTCCGGCTTCCTCGGCCAGACCAACGTCGGCCACATCGTGCGCGACGGCGATATCGCCAAGGCATACCTCGCCTACTGGGAGCTGCTGGCGAAGGACACCGAATGGAACGCATTGCGCACCTGGAACGAGGAGAACGACGCGAACCCAGTCGGCATCACGCCGGCGAATACGATCGTGCCGCTGTTCAGCCCGCGACGGAACGACTCCCTGCTCAAATGGTACGCCGAGCGCATCGTCGATGCAGAAGGCACCGTGATGTTCACCGCGGCCTTCGGGGTCAACGCCACGCTGGCAGCCTCGTTCGCCGCCGACGAGCCGTTCCTGCGCTACATCCTGCTGGAAAAACCTCTCGACGCGAAGGCGAAGGCCCTGCTCACGCAGGACAGGGACGTGCAGATCGCCAACGGCGCCGCGCTCGGCAAGATGACGCTGCGCGCCAAGGTGCCAGGCTGGAAACTCGACAAATGGTTCTTAGACGAGGGGCACTACCGCTACGAGGGCAACGTATTTTACATCCACACCAAAATCCTGCTGATCGACCCGCTGTCGGACGACCCGCTGGTCATCTCGGGCTCGGCCAACTTCTCCAAGAACTCGCTCGTCAACAACGATGAGAACATGCTGCTGATCCGCGGCGATACGCGGGTCGCCGACATCTACATGACCGAGTTCGACCGCATCTTCCGCCACTTCTACTTCCGCAACGTGGCGAACGAGCTCGCGCTCAAAGGAAGCGAGAAGACCGAAGTGATCTTCCTCGATCCGACCGACGGCTGGGTGGGGGAGAACTTCGACGACACACGCATGAAGTCGAAGCGGCGGAAGCTGTTCTTCCCGCAGTCGACGAACTGAGAGCGTCGCGCGTCGGTCTCGCCCGACCTCGCGCGGATCGCAGCGATCAAAGCTGATCGGCGAGCGCGGCTGCGGTCTCCTTGCCGGCGACAACCGGAACGATTTCGAACGCGGTGAGCTCCGCCCATTCGGCGACCCAACGTTGCAGCAGCGTCACGTCGTCAGTCTCCATGATCTGGAAGCAGCGGCTGAGATCGGCGGCGGTCCAGCTCCCGACGAACTTCAACCCGTCGGGCGTCATGCGCCCCTTGTCGCGAAAGCGGCGATAGACGGCCTTGCCGTCCTGGTTGCGGAAGCTCTCGATGACCATGAAAAGCATCTCTTCGCTCCGTTCCGCGTCAGGCGGAGGTTTCTCTCACCCGTCCCTCAGCACCATGTCGTCGCGATGGATCATCTCGGCGCGGCCGCGATAGCCGAGCACGGCCTCGATCTCGCTTGAGCGTTTTCCGAGGATTTTCTTCGCGTCCTCCACGTCGAAGGCGACGAGGCCGCGGCCGAGCTCGGCGCCGCCCGCGTTGCGAATGATGACCGCATCGCCGCGTGTGAAGGCGCCGAAGACCGCGGCGACGCCCGCCGGCAGCAGGCTCTTGCCGGATTTCAGCGCCGCCTCAGCACCGGCATCGACCGTGATCGTGCCGCGCGGCTCAAGATGGCCGGCGATCCAAGCCTTGCGCGCGCTCGCCGGCGTCGATTGCGGTGCAAACCACGTGCAGCGCTCGCCCGCATCGATCGCCGCGAGCGGGTTCTTGCGCCGCCCGCTCGCGATCGCCATCGCGGCACCAGCGGCTGTCGCGATCTTTCCGGCCTCGATCTTGGTCCGCATGCCGCCACGCGACAGCTCAGAGCCGGCCGCGCCCGCCATCGCTTCGATCGCGGGCGTGATCGACGCCACGAAATCGACGAAGGAGGCGGAGGGATTCGACGCGGGCGGCGCGCTGTAGAGCCCGTCGACGTCGGAGAGAAGCACGAGGCAGTCGGCGCCGGCCATCGCGGCGACGCGTGCGGCAAGGCGGTCGTTGTCGCCGTAGCGGATCTCGGCGGTCGCGACGGTGTCGTTCTCGTTGATGACCGGCACGGCGCGCATCTTAAGAAGCGTCGCAAGCGTCGCGCGGGCGTTCAGATAGCGCCGCCGCTCTTCCGTGTCGCCAAGCGTGAGCAGGATCTGCGCCGCCTTCAGTCCCCGCTCGCCGAGGCATTCGGCCCATGCGCCGGCAAGCGCGATCTGACCGGCGGCGGCGGCGGCTTGCGCCTCCTCAAGCTTCAAGACGCCGTGACCGAGGCCGAGCGCGCCGCGGCCGAGCGCAATTGCGCCGGAGGAGACGACGAGAACCTGCCGCTCCTTCTCGGCGAGCGCCGCGATATCGGCAGCAAGCGCTGCAAGCCAATCGCGGTCGAGCCGTCCGGTTGCCCCGTCGACCAGAAGCGCCGAGCCGACCTTCACGACGATGCGCCGGTGATCGGCGATCTTCCTGTGCTTCACGGCTGGCTCCAGCGCGTGTCCAACGCGGCGGCCGCTTCCGCCTCCTTGCCGCCGGCAAGCTCGAGGCACCGGTCGAGCAGGGCCTCGATCCCCTGCCCCGTCGCGGCCGAGATCGCGAGCGGCGCGTGGCCGGTGCGGCGACGCAGCTTTGCCTTCGCGGATTTCAATTGCGCGGGCGCGGCGATGTCGGCGCGCGAAAGCACGGCGATCTCTGCCTTCTCAGCAAGCCCATGGCCGTAGGCCTCAAGCTCCCCGCGAACCGTCGTGTAAGCCTTGCCCGGGTCGTCGCCCGCCGCGTCGACAAGATGGATCAGCGCGCGGCAGCGCTCGACATGGCCGAGGAAGCGGTCGCCGATCCCCGCGCCCTCATGCGCGCCCTCGATCAGCCCCGGAATGTCGGCGAGCACGAATTCTACGCCCTTGTGGCGGACGACACCGAGGTTCGGGTGCAGCGTCGTGAAGGGATAGTCGGCAATCTTCGGCTTCGCCGCGGTGACGCGGGCAAGCAGCGTCGACTTCCCGGCATTTGGCAGACCGACAATGCCGATATCGGCGATCAGCTTCAGCCTGAGCCAAATCCATTTCTCTTCGCCTTCCTTGCCGGGATTTGCCCGGCGCGGCGCACGGTTGGTGGATGACTTGAAGTGCGCGTTGCCGAAGCCGCCGTTTCCGCCTTCAGCCAGAAGCTCGCGTGCCCCAAGCTCGGAGAGATCGGCGACAAGCGTCTCGTTATCGTCCTCGAATATCTGCGTGCCGACCGGGACGCGAAGCACCACGTCGGGCGCGTTCGCGCCATGGCGATCGCGGCCCATGCCGTGGCCGCCTGTCTTCGCCTTGAAGTGCTGCCGGTAGCGGTAATCGATCAGCGTGTTGAGCCCGTCGACCGCCTCCGCCCAAACATCGCCGCCGCGCCCGCCGTCGCCGCCGTCCGGTCCGCCGAATTCGATGAACTTCTCGCGGCGGAACGAGACCGCGCCCGCGCCGCCGTCGCCGGAGCGGATATAGACCTTGGCCTGGTCGAGGAACTTCATCGCCTGGCTTCCCAAGCGGCGCGCGTCAGATTCATGTCGTCGACTTCGACCGACGCATCGCGTGAACGGCAATGCAAGGAATAGCGACCGACGTGGCGAAAGCCGAGCTTCTCCAGCACGCGGCGCGAAGCGGGATTGTCGCTGAAGACACCGGCGCCCACCATTTCGGCCTGAAAGCGATCGAAGGCGAAACGCGTCAGCGCGGTGAGCGCCTCCGTTGCATATCCGAAGCCCCAGTGCGGGCGTCCAAGCCAATAGCCGAGCCGTGGCATCGTGCGCGGCGGATTGCCGGTGGCGGGCTTCTTGACCGCGACGACACCGATCGGCGCGCCATCGACCAGAACGGCGAAATCGATGCTCTCTGCGGCCGGGCCCGCGCCGCGGACGGTGTACTCCTCAACATCCTGCAACGTGACTGGCCAGGGGCGCGCCGCCAGCATGCGCACCACATTCCAATCGTTGACGAGCGGGAAAAGCGCTCCGGCATGCTCGGGCTCGAGCCGCGCGAGCACGAGACGCTCCGTCGTCAGGCGCTCAGCCGAAATAAGCTCGGCGGCGATCATGCTGGACATCCTCCAACGAAAAAGGGGAAGCGGCTTCCCGCTTCCCCTTCCTCGAACTTGGCGCCGGGTCTGCGGGACGCCGGCAAGCCTGCCGGCTATTCGGCGGCCTCCGGCTGCGGCTCGACGGAGACGTAGGAGCGGCCGCCGTCCTTCGTCTTGAACGCCACGCGGCCCTCGACAAGCGCGAAGATCGTATGGTCCTTGCCGACGCCGACATTCGTGCCCGCGCGCCACTTGGTGCCGCGCTGGCGCACAATGATGTTGCCCGGCACGACTACCTCGCCGCCGAACTTCTTGATGCCGAGGCGCCGGCCCGCGGTGTCGCGGCCGTTCCGCGAAGAGCCGCCTGCCTTCTTGTGTGCCATCGTGAAATCTCCTTCGAATTCTCTGCGGCGCGATGCGCCCTAGGCGTCGCCGCCGCCCGTCGCTTCCGTCTCGCTTGCCTTCGGCTTGCGCGCACGCGACTTCTTCGGTGCTGCATCGGCTTCGGCCTTCGGCTTCGCCTTCTTCTCCGCCTTGGATGGCTTCGCGCCGTCGGTCAGAATCTCAGTGATCTTGACCAGCGTGAAGTCCTGGCGATGCCCGCGCTTCCGCCGCGAATTTTGCCGGCGCCGCTTCTTGAAGGCGATGACCTTCGGCCCACGCTTATGCTCGACGATCTCCGCAACCACGGTGACGCCGTCGACAAGCGGCGCACCGAGCTTCGGCTGATCGCCGCCAAGCACCAGCACGTCGGCGAATGTAACCTGATCGCCCGCCTCGCCGGCGAGCTTCTCGACGGCAAGCCTTTGATCCGCGGCAACGCGGTATTGCTTGCCGCCGGTTTTGATGACTGCGAACATCTTATCCTCGCGTTCGACGCCGCACCTCGCTCGTGAGCGGGTGGGCTTCTTCCAGTCGCGCCCCGGGAGCTCCGGCGGGAGCCGCCCCGAGACAAACGATTAGGGCGCGGACCGGGAACGGTTCGCGCCGTCGCGTGGGATAAAGTGTAAAGGGTGCTGAAAGTCAAGGCTTTGGGGCGCTTTTTGCGCCGCGGTCGCGGCACTTTCCGCAGGTGCGGCGCCCACCGCGAGGCGATCCCTGCGAAGCGCCGGACCCGGCCTTGTCTGCCGGAGTTCGAGCCTTTAGATACGCCGCAGCCTGATCACCACGGTCTCAACCCTGCGGAGGGATGCCGGAGTGGTTGAACGGGGCGGTCTCGAAAACCGTTGTGCGGGCAACCGTACCGGGGGTTCGAATCCCTCTCCCTCCGCCAGCTGTCCATCCCCACACGTTCTCGTGTGGCTCTTCTGGGCTCTAAGGCGTAGCGGTCTGGTGGGGTTACGCTGACTGGCTTCGGACCGCGCCTCTTCCGAAAGGCGCATTGAGCGTTCTCTCCGGGCCGTTTCTCTCCAAACCTCCGAACCGCGCGCGGTCGGTCCGGGGGTCCAAAATTGCAGAGAATCCTGGAGAGAGCCGACCACGTAGTTCGAAATACTCTCGCCCGACCGACATCTCGCTTGGCTGCCGCTGACCCAAAGCGGACTTCTGGACTCGGCAGCGCGGAAAGGACCATAATTCAACGCCCAAAGGTGATCGTCTTGACTTTGAAGCAACGCAAAGTCACGGGCTTCTGACCCGTCTCTTCGGGCTTGAGTCTCCATGCTCCCGTTGTCGCTATTCGGCCAAAACGCGACGGCGCCACAGCCTGCAGGGGTGGTGGAGTGGCTGCGGGCAATCGACGCGCCCGGGAGGGGCCGGTGGCGCCGCACTGCCGACTCGCACGGACGTTCGACCGCCAGGTTGGCAAGAGTTGCTGCCACATGTCTCTGAACGACCCCACGCGGTGCGTGCCCGAGGCGGTCGCATCCCGGACCGTCTTCTCAGTCGATTCAGAGCCGTTTACGTGGGCCGACGTGGTGCGTGCGGCGGAGGCGCGCGGCAGCTGGCAGGCGCTCCTCGTATCCGTGCGCGCCGGGGTCGTTGCGGACGCCCACGCCGGGTCCCTCGAGAGTGGTCCGACCGAAGACGAAGTTGTCGCGGCGACGACGAGGTTTCGCTATGACCGCAATTTGATCGCCGGCGACGACCTGATGAACTGGCTGGCCTTCTGGGACATCTCGGTCCCGGATTGGGAGGAGTTCTTGCGCAGGGGGCTTTCGCGAGAGCGCTTCTCGAGCGAGCTCGATAAGCTGCAGCGGTCGAGCCCTCCCGATGACGCCGTGATTGCCGCGGCGACATGGTCCGAAGCGGTCTGCAGCGGCTTCATCGAACGAGCCGGTCGACAGCTGGGTGCCGACGTAGCGCTCGCCTTCGGGAGCGGGCATGCGGCAAGTGGACGAACGCACGCGGACTTCCAGCTTATACACGCGGCGGCCGACGCGGCACGCTCGGACGCCCTTAGGTCCGAAGCGCTCGAACGCGAGGTGGCGAGTCATCGTCTGGAGTGGACCGGCCTGGGCGGGTGGCGGCTCGAGCTTTCCGATGAAGACACGGCGAAGGAAGCGGCCATGTGCGTACGCGCCGATGGAAGCAGCCTTGCCGAAATCGCACAGACCTGCGGCGCGGTCGCCGAGGAGGTAAACGTACTCCTGACGGACGTCGAGGAAGAGCTTTCGTCGCAGACGCTGGCGGCGCAGGAGGGTGATTTGATCGGACCGCTTCGGCTCGGCGAGACGTGGGTCTTGGTGACCGTCGAGCGGAAGACGCCGCCGACGCTGGATGACCCGCTGGTGCGGCAACGGGCCTGTGAGCACATCATGCGCAGCGTGGAGGCGCGAGCGATCAACCGATGCCTGACGTGGCATGAGCCTCTCTGACGAAGACATCTCCGAAGCACTCACGCACCTTCCGGCGCTTTCGCTCCTGTCGGACGACGTGCGCGCGCTGGTCGCGGCGAGCTTCGAGCGCGCGTCATTTCCCTTCGGAGCCGTGATTGTACGGGAGGGCGACCCGGGCGACGCGTTCTACGTGATCGCCCGTGGGACAGCACGGGTGGTGCGGAGCGGAGAGCACGGCGACGAGGTTGCCCTCAACATCCTCCGCGCGGGTGACAGCTTTGGAGAGATGGCGCTGCTCGCGGGGTCGCCTCGCTCTGCGACCGTGCGCGCGAGTGGACCTCTGGAAGCAATCCGTCTTGAACGCGGTGTGTTCCTCGCGCTGACGCGGTCAAACCCGGAAGTTCGGGCCGTGTTCGAAGCGATTGGGCGGCAGCGAGCGCTCTGGAACTTTCTCCGGCTCCAGAGCGCGTTCGGAGCGCTGCCCGGTGAGGCGCTTGCGATCCTCGCAGCCGGGCTGGAGCCGGTGAGCGTAGCGGCGGGCGAGGTCGTCATCCGAAAAGGCGAGCCGACCGGGCCTATGTACATCATCGAGGAAGGGCGGCTGATGGCGTCGGGGCAAGACGCACAGGCGTTGGGGTTTCTGCGGGCCGGCGACTTCTTCGGGGAGCGGTCGCTGTTGCTCGACGAACCGCGTGGGGCCACCGTCGAGGCTGTCACCGACGCGAAGCTCCTGCGGTTCCCGGTCGAGCTGTTTCAGAAGCTCCTGTCCAATTTCCCGGAGTTTCGTGCTCGGTTGGCCGAGCGAGTCGAGCAGTACGCGTACCGGCAGTCGGCAAGGGTGCCGCTCGATTTCGCCTCGGAGATCCTGCCTGCGGACGTCGGCGTCACGGAAGCGGTTCCGGAGTCCGCAACGTCGCCGTCGTCGGACACTCGACTGGCGGGGGCGACCGAGCTTGGCACCGGCGAGGTGCCGGTCAGGCGGATCAAGCGCTTTCCTCACATCTACCAGCTCGACGAGATGGACTGCGGTGCCGCGTGCCTGGCGATGGTCTGCCGCCACTTCGGCCGGAGGGTAAGCATGGGCCCGGTTCGGGCGGCGGTGCACACGGCCACGGACGGAACCAGCCTCGCAGGGCTGACGCGCGGGGCGGACGCGCTCGGGCTTGCCGCGCGCTCGGTGCGAGCCTCGAAGAGCCGGCTGGATGAGCTGCCGCTACCGGCCATCGTGCATTGGGAGGGGAACCACTGGGTCGTCGTCTACGACGTGACCGAGCGCCACGTCCGCGTGAGCGATCCGGCACGCGGGCGGAGGCGGCTCTCGCGGGCCGAGTTCCTCGAAGGGTGGAGCGGGTACGCGTCGGTGATCGAGCGGACGGAACGGCTCGACGAGACGCCGGAAGCGCGCACGAGCCTCGGCTGGCTGTGGCCGGTGGTGAAGCCGCACCGCGCGCGCATCGGCGCAGCGGCCGGGATGGCGGGCTTGGCGGCGGCGCTCCAGCTCGTTCTGCCGATCCTGACCCAGGTGGTGGTGGACGACGTCTTGCCGAACAAGGACGTGAACAGGCTCGGGTGGCTGGTAGCGGCCATCGTCGTTGTGCTTGTCGCGATAATGGGTGCTGCCGTTATTCAACGCTACCTGCTCAGCTGGGTTGCCGTCCGCTTCGACATCGCATCGCTCGACGTCGTGACCGGCAGGCTGCTGGATCTGCCCATGAGCTATTTCAATGCTCGGCGCACGGGCGACATCGAGCGTCGGCTGCAAGGCGTGCGGCAGGTGCGGGAATTCCTGGTCGATAGCGGCGTGCAGGCGCTGACGAGCCTCACGCAGCTCGTCGCAGTCGTCGTGCTGATGTTCGTCTACAGCTGGGTGCTCGGGCTGGCGTTCGGGGTGATGCTACCGTTCTACGCGTTGCTCATGCGATTTTCGGCGACGCGTCTGCGGCCCGTGTACGACAGCCTGGAACACGCCTACGGAAAGTACCAGTCCGCGCAGATCGACGCGATCCGCGGAATGGAGACGGTCAAGGCGCTTGCCGCCGAGCGGCAGTTCCGAGGCGCTATGCTGGAGCAGTTCAAGGGCCTCGCCGACCGCATTTTCCGCGCCCAGTTCCTGGTGATGATCTACGACGCGGGCGTGCAATTGGTCGCGCTGGGGACGATGGCGCTCTTCCTGATCGTCGGCGCGCTGCAGGTGATCTACGCGGACCTGAGCATCGGCCGGTTCGTCGCGTTCAATACGCTGGTTGCACTGGCGAACGCGCCGCTGCTTCTGCTCTTGCTTCTCTGGGACCGGCTGCAGCTCGCACGCGTGCAGCTCGGCCGGCTCGAGGATGTGCTGGAACAAGTGCCGGAGCAGGGCGACGACCGCGGCAATCTGCGACCTGTGACGACGCTCTCCGGCGCGATCGAGCTGCGGAACGTGGGGTTCCGCTACGGCGGGCCGGAGTCGGCGCCGATCCTGGAAGGGCTCACTTTCCGAGTGGGTGCGGGCGAGCGCATCGCCATCGTGGGCAGGAGCGGATCGGGCAAGACGACGCTGGTCAAGCTGCTTTCCGGACTGGTCGAGGCGACGGAGGGGACGGTGCTCTACGACGGGTTCGACATGCGCACGCTGGATTACCGGACGCTCAGGCGGCAGGTGGGGTTCGTGCTGCAGGAGAGCTACCTGTTCGACGAGACGATCGGGAAGAACATCGCGTTCGGGGAATCAGAACCGGACATGGACCGCGTGATTTGGGCGGCGCGCGCTGCGAGCGCACACGAATTCATCTCGCGGCTGCCGCTTGGCTACGAGACGCGGGTGGGTGAATCGGGCCTGCGGCTTAGCGGTGGCCAAAAACAGCGGATCGCGATCGCGAGGGCATTGTACCATCGGCCGCCGGTGCTGCTGTTCGACGAGGCGACGAGCGCGCTCGACACCGAGTCGGAGCGGGCCGTCAAGGAGAGCCTCGACGAGTTGCTCGCGGACCGTACGTCGTTCGTGATCGCGCACCGATTGAGCACGATCAGGGATGCGGATCGGATTCTCGTCCTGGAGCGGGGCCGCTTGGTGGAGCAAGGCACGCACGAGGAGCTTCTCGCCCGGCAGGGCCTCTACTTTTACCTGGCGAGCCAGCAACTCGAGCTTTGAAGCTTGCCGCGAGAGCCTACGACGGCGAGGGAACCTAGAACGCCGATTATGACCGTTCTCGCCTGAGAACAGCCAGCTCGGCTTCGAGCGCCTGGACTCTCTGGTCGAGCTCTTTGACGGCCTCGATCAGGGGTCCGATGAGACCGGCATAAAACACGCGCTTGATGCCGTCATCGCCGGTGGTCACCAGCTCGGGGAAGACGCGCTCGACTTCCTGCGCGATGACGCCGATGCCGGGCTGATCCTTTGCCTCGCCCGGGGCGTCGTCCCGCCACGCCCAGGTGACGCCGCGAATCTGCGAGATCTTCGGCACGGCGTCGCCTTTGGCCACGGGCCATCGCTCCACATATTGAACAGGGCCCGAAGCCCTGCTCCACAACAGAGTCCTGTCTGGAAGGCCGGCGCTTCGCTGGAAGTGCTGAACTAGAACCGAAGTTCGCGCAGTTTCGCCAGTGCGTCGCTGATCGGTGCTACCTGGCTCTTGAGGTTGGCATCGGAGAAGATGAAATGCCCCCCGTACACCGTCCCCGCCCCTGCATTCCCGCCGCGAACGTCTTCGCTCTGCGTTTCGTCGGGCTCCAGGTCCTTGACGGGCTTCACCTTGAGCCCAGCCTTTGCCGTTGCGGAAGACTTGGGCTTGGATTTCGATTTGCTATCGGATTTCGTCATGATGCACCTCGTTTTCTCGTCCGGAGCCGGCGCTCCGACGCCAGGAATTAGAATTGAAGCTCGCGCAGTTTCACCAGAGCGCCTCGGAGTGGCACAACCCGGCTCTTGAGGTTGGCATCGGAGAAGATCAGGCCTCCCCCGCCGTTCCCCACCGGCCCCACCACCCCAATCCCTCCTTTGCCGCCGCGAACGCCCTCGCTCTGCGAGTCGTCAGGCTCCAGGTCCTTCACGGGCTTCACCTTGAGCCCGGCCTTTGCCGTTGCGGAAGACTTGGGCTTGGACTTCGATTTGCTCTCGGATTTCGGCATGAGGTTCCCTCCAAACTCCTGAGGAGCAGCGACGCTATAACAACCACCGGTCCGGCGGCAACCGGCTCAATGAAATTACGGTGGCGCGAATCTGCTAGCCGCGACCTAGCGTTGCGAAACTGTCGCATTGGCTCCAGGCTAACGGTCACTTGACATTCGTTCGCCGGCCGCACCGAAGACGCTCGGCGCGCCCTCAATCCTCGGTCGCGCGCGCGAACCAACGAAGGCCGGCGATCCCTTCGAGCCCGATCAGTTCTTCCACGCGCGGGTCGCAAGGAACGCTCGAGCGCCTTCTCCCGCGTGCGCCTCACGATCTCCTCCCACAAGTACGCGGCTGTAACGTGATAAGGGAGGCTCGTCGCGTTCGAGACGGTCTGGGTCAGCTGCGTGAGCGAGGTGGACAGCGCGCTGGCGAGGTCGCGCGTGTATGGGAGCGAGGCGATCGGTTCCAAAGAATCGACATCGCAAAGCCCGCCGTCGATCGCAACATTCTGCGACTGCAGGCAGTTGCCGGTGTGGACCGGCGTCGTGGGAACAAAACCCGCCACCAGCATGCGCGCGAACATATCGGTCCACGAAACGACTGCGGCGTCGATGTCGAATGCGAGCGGGGGGCTTTCGTTGGTTCCGACGCCAAACGACCCCGGGAAAGAGCCGAGTGCGTGTGCCAGCCGAATGGGCATCCCCGGGTAGTAGTAGACGTAGACGCCGAGGCCGTCGCGAAGCAGGCCCTCGACCTTCTTCCTGGCGGAGAATTGCAGGCGGTCGGAGAGAAGCGGGAGGAGGGCTGCCCCCAACTCTTGCGTGGCGCTATCGGGAACCTCAAGGACGAGCAGTGGAAACGGCGTACGGGGCAGCTCACGAAAGATGTCCGCGTGAGCGCTCACCCAAGCCCAGGTCCGCTGGGCGCCACCGAGCGCGAGGCGCTTGGCGAGCCCCATGTACACTTCGTCTTCAGCGATGGCGAAATGGTCCATCGCCGAGTGCCGTCCAAGCTCGCGCTTCTGCCAGGCCTCCTCGAGGATCTCGCGATAGTCCGCGCTGAAGAGCTCCGTGCCTTTGAAGACCAACACGCCCTCGCGCAAGCGAAGCAAGAACGACCGCGCATGGCCCCGGGGGCGCTCAAAGTGCTTTCCCTTGAACGGACGCGCGGTTTCTGAAACCGGACACCCGCGCGCGACCTCGGCGAGGAGGTTTGCGATGTTGGGCTCGCGCATCAGGAGGAGCGCCATCGCGTCGCCGCCCATCGAGCCGGCGTCCCAGATGACGTTAAGGGCCGCCTGTCGGGCAATTCCACGCTGTCTCGGAATCACGACAACTCCTTGGTTGTTAATGGCATGCCGTGCGCCGCAGGAGCCCAGCAATGCGTCTCACGAACCTTCCTGCTCTCAGCAGACCTGGTGCCTCGCACGATACCTTCGCCCTCAGATTGGTCGAGTTCTGGCGGCCGAAGCCCAAGTTAGCGAATGCCGCGCTCGAAGCCGACTTCCATCTCCAGATCACATGAAGCGGACCACTATTTTGACAGGAGCGCAGAATGCAGGTGACAAATTCTGCTCGGACCAACAGCGTAGGAGTCCGCTATATGGCGCGAAGCGGTCAGCTGCGGAGGGCCGGAAAAGAAATATTCGCCAAGCTCAGCGCCGACCCCGACTTCAAGTTCCAGAGCGAGAACGCGAAGTACCTCTTTGTGCCAGTCATTCCGCGTGGCACACGCGCATCATCCTAATCGCCGCCCGACCGCATTGACAGGAGGACTCGCTCGGTCAACGCAAGTTGCATCGGCATGCTCCTATTTCTCACTGGGCGCCCTCGGGCTGATGACCTCAGCCTCGAGAGGCACCAGGCGTAGGGGTGCCAAGCAGTGGGAGGTCTGCAAACCATCCTTTGTAGGCCTCGGGCCCGCGAGAGTGCAAATGACTGCACCGGGTCAAACTCAGACCTCGGCCAACGCGATCCGAATGTCCCCTTTTCCCTCGGAAGCAGACATCGGCGGCTCTGAATCCGACGTCCGAGATGCGCCAAAAGCCGCCATCGGCGGTTCGAACACACAGCCTCAGGCTCGAGAGATTTCTGCTTTTGTTTCATTCGCTCGTGCTTATCATCAGGTCCAAGAACCAAGAAGCTGGGAGGCACGGGCATTGGCTTTGCAGCGCCGGCTGCTTGCATTCGCTTTTCTGGGGTGGCTTGCGCTCATTGCGGACGCGGAGGCGCAGCCGGCCGAGTGGGATTTTTCGGGCGCCCAGGTGAGCCCCGAATGCGTGGCGCCGGTCGTCACCTATTTCACCACGACGGACGCCAAGCAGGTCGAGGCGACCCGTCTTGAGTTCTCGACGGAGGCGGTGCGTTGGACCGAGCGCGCCTTTTTCTCCGACGGGACGCCGATCTTCGAATCCACGACGACTTTGGCTATGGACGCGCCGAAGTCTCTCGGCGGCGACGGCAGCGAAATGCACATTGTGGGCGCATTCGTCAGCCAGATGACGACGCAGAGCGCCGGTGGCGGTCTGACCTACGAGCTCTCAGCCGAAGGCGCCGAGATAAACGGTGCCGACGGGCCGCTTCGGATCGACGCCGCCCAGGCGAACGACGAGCGCACGACTAAGATAGTTCCGACAAAGGACGAGGTGCGACTAAGCTTGCGCCTCCGCTCTAGCCCGTGCGCCGCTACCTGGACGTGGCACCGAGATGGCGCGTCGTCGCAGGAGGTCGCCGAGCAGCCACCCTTGGAAGCGCAAGCGGCGATGGACGTGAGCGCGAGCCGCGATTGCGCCGCGAGCCCGGTTTCGACGGGACGTGTCCGTCCTCGTGCTGGCACCGTTGAGATATTCGATCCCCAATCGAACGCATGGCAAGCGATCGGCTCCGGCGGCGCCGATCTGCATCCCTGCATGCTGGTGCGAACCGGCGACGAAGCTCGCGCGGACGTTCTCGTCAGCGACCCGAACGGCGACCTGCATGTGGCGCTATCGGCAGAAACGCTGGTTGATGCGCCGTCGATCGATCACACGGTGACCGTGCGTAACGGCACCGTCTACGTGTCGCGGCCGACTGTGGTCGACCCGTCTGCCGATGCCGCTGACTTGTTCTTCCGCCTGTCCGGCGTCCGCGCGGCGGTGGCCGATCCGACCGCGTGGCTGGAACTCCTTCTCTATCGCGACCCGGAGAGTGACACCGCAGGCGTGCTCCTCAATCGCGGCAATCTCGGCGTCGATATCGGCGGCCAGCATCTGGACCTCGGCCCCGGTGAGGCTCTCTGGTCCGAAGGCAAAACCGTCGAACCGGTTCGCGCGATCTCCGCGGACGCATGGCGCGCGCTCACCCAGGCCTCCTCGGCGGCCGAGCTCGACGCCGCCGTCGTCGCAACGTGGGACCTGCCGGCCGTCGCGACATCACCGCCAAGTCCCCACGCCGCGGAGAAGACAGCGTCGGCGGCAGCGCAGGCGAGCGGCTTGCAGCAGACCATCGAGACGGCACCCCCCGCGGCCGATACATGCGATCGGTCGGGAGATCCTACGGGACGGATCGAAAGGGATCGCGATCACCCTGATGTCGGCTTCGAGGTGTTCGACCCGGTAGCGAAGGGTTGGGTGCCGGTTGGCCCCGACGTCGCACTGCTGCAGCCTTGCATGAAAGTCCGAACCTCACGCGGCGCACACCCGATCTATGTGATCGCCGCCTGGTCCGAGTCCGACGGAATCATCCTCGACGAGATGACGGAGATTTCGGCGCCCACGCGTGACGGAAGAATTAGCCTCGAAAGCGGCGGAGCGTTTCTCACCTTTCAGACGCCCGCCGCCGAGGACCCAACGAGCCGCCCCATCACGTTTGCCATGCCGACGGTTGAGAGTGCCGTGTCCGTTCCGCAGGCGGGCCCGGTCGAGGTCTACTTCGCCAGTGTCGCCGGAACGGGCCGGGACATCGTCATGGTGCATCGTGGCACTGTCACAGCCAGCACGCCAGCGGGCGGGCACATCACGCTGAGGTCCGGCCAGATTGTCCGCACGGACCAAGGCATGCTCGAGCCCGTACGCGGCATGGCCGAGGACGTCTGGCAGAAGCTGTTCGACAATGAGGTCACGCCCGATCTCGTTGCGCTCACCGAAGACCTGCCGATCGTCGGCGAAGCCGGAAAGGATGCCGATCCGCAGTCGGACGCGAACCGGCTCATTGTGGAAGCACGGAGGGCGTATGATCGCGCTGCCGGCCTTTCCGGTTCCGACCGCGTCTTTGCTTTGGAACAAGCCATCGAAAGTCTCAAGCTGATCGTGGACCGCTACCCGGCCACCAACCATGCCGTCACCCTGATTGGTGGCGGCGAAGTCGCGGGCATCTCAATCCCGATGCTCGAGACCACCATGGCGAGGCCGGCATCGAACTCGGGTGGCCAGCCGATGCCACCTGCCGAGGCGAAAGCGGAACCACGTCGACTCGCCTTGTCGGCGTCGTTGATCTCCAAGCCCATCAAGACGGAGGCCGGCACCTTCCGTTTCGGTGTGCGATACGCGACCGAGATCAGGCCCTTCGTTTCGCTCTACGGCTTGGACGCGCCTCACGGTGCGCTGGTTTACGAAGTCACGCCGGGATCGCCTGCAGAAGCTGCTGACGTAAGGCCGGGCGACATGATCGTCAGGTTTGGCACGCGCACGATCGAAGAGCCTCAATCTTTCGGAAAGATCATCGAAGAGACGCCATCCTCTCTTTCGGCTGACGTCGAGGTTATCCGTATCGGCGACGGCCCAGACGATCTGCTCGACCGCTTGCAGGCGGATGCCGACCAGGGCGACGTTGATGCGCTGACCGCGCTCGGCGAACTCACTTATAACAATCTCGGCGGCCACGTTGACCAGGCGGAGGCGCGTCGCCTTCTCCGTGAGGCGGGCGAAAAGGGCGGCGCGTTCGCCGCTTATCGTCTAGGCCAAATCTACATCCTGGGCAGGGGTACGCCCGTCAACTCCGCAGAGGCAACTCGTTGGTTCACGCTCGCTTCGGAGCGGGGCTTCGTCGAAGCGGAGTCCCAGCTCGGCTACCTCTATTGGAACGGCAATTATTGGGACGGAAGCAAGCCTGTTCACGACGATGCTTTGGCGGTCGCGCACTTCCGGGTCGCCGCCAACGCGCAGGTTACGTCCAGCTATTTCTATCTCGGAGTCGCCTATCAATTGGGGCGAGGCGTGACCGCGGATCCGGCCGAGGCCGCGCGATGGTACCGGCTGTCGATCGACAAGACCGACGAACCGACGGCGATGGAGAACCTCGGCCTCCTCTATCTTTCCGGTGCGGGGGTTCAGAGGGACTACGCTGAGGCGCGCCGCCTTTTGGAGCGCGCGGCGGCCGCCGGCGACGACCACGCCAATTTCCACCTCGGCGTCATCTACAGCCAGGGAAGAGGCGTCGCCGTCGACGAGAAAGTGGCGATCACCTACTACCGCAAGGCGGCAGAAGCCGGCGAGACGGTGGCGATGTATAACCTCGCCGCATTGCTCCAGCACAGCAACGGCAATGCGGCCCTCCATGCAGCTATAGGTTGGTACGAGAAGGCCTCAGACGCCGGTGACGGCGATGCCGACTACCAGCTGGCGGTGGCTTATATCAACGGTACCGGCGTCGCACGAAACGACATCAAGGCAGGAGAATACCTCATCCAGTCGATCAGGCGCGGCAGCAAGTTTGCGATAAACGAAGTGAAGAACAGATCCGAGACACTGCCGGTACCCGTACGCATCTACATTCAGACCTACCTGAAGGGACTTGGCCTCTATAACGGCAAAGTCGATGCCCGCTTCGGGCCGGCGACCTTTCGCGCCATCGATGCGCTGGTAGTTTTCGGTAAGCGCTGAAAGGCGGGCCTCATGAGAGCAACGCATGCATATTCGCCAAGGTGCCCTGCCTTACTGCCCTTCTGCGCCGGCATTCTCTTCGCTTCATTTCTTGCGACGTTCCCGGCTGCGGCCGAGACCGCGGAGCCACCCGCCGGCCGCTTTCTCGGTACGCTGGCGGTCACCGCGCGCGCGATCCATGTGATCGACGCCAATCCGCTCTTCGTCGGCAAGCCTTTCGACGCTCTTTCCGCACGCGAACTGGGTGACATAGACATTCACGCCGCCGGTCGTGTTGGCACCGTCGCGGACGGCGTAAGCGCACTCCTCCTGCGCATTCAAGTCTCGGGAGCGGGGCAACTCGAGTGCACGGTAGAGGGAGGCGCCAAGAACGGCACGTGCGAAGCGCTCAGCTTGCGGCCATCTTCCCCGGTCAAAGGCACAACAACTGCGGCGGCCATCTACCGGCCGCCCGAGAGCTTCGGGCCGGGCGCTGGTCCGACGCCGCAGAAATACAGTGGACCGACGCCGCAGGAACACAGTGGAGTGGAGACGCGCGACGTCACATTGAAGCTGACCTTCCGCACGGGAGGCGCTTCGCCGCAGAGCGCGTCGAAGCGCATCCTCCTCGCGCGGCCACCACTCGTTCTTGTCCACGGCACCACCGACGATCCGACGGTTTGGACCAAGAGCGAAGGTGGACAGAGCTTTCAGGCCACCATCGAGGCGGCCGGCTTCAAGACGTTCTTGGTCGACTACGAAGCCGACAACCAGGGTTCGTTCGAGGCTAACCAGCAGACGGTTTGGGAGCGGCCGGGCGGCATTCGCGACGCCATCGACTACTACCGACGCAAATTGAAGCTTGCTGCAACGCGGGCGGACGTCGTTGGCCACAGTCTCGGCGGTCTCCTCGCGCGCGTCTACGCCTCGCCCAACTACGCTTCGCCGGATCACCCCTACGCCCGCGCAGACAACTTCAACGCCGGTGACATCAACCGCCTCGTCACACTCTGCACGCCGCATTACGGAAGCGCAATTTCGGCCCTTCTCCAAACTCTGCATGACGCGGAGGCGAGTCACACCGGGTTCGTCGCCACCATCTATGCAAAGTTCACGCTGACCATCGCGAGGTGGTGGAAGGCAATCAACACCAACGGCGGTGCCGTGGCCGACCAAACTCCCGGGAGCGCGGCGCTGAAGCGCATCGGCGCGACACCGATCCCCGCCTTTGCAGTCGGTTGCATCGCGCGTGACACGGACGCGGACGACAATGCGATTGATCCGGAAGGTGAATACCGCGGTCGCATCGACAAATTCGGCACACTTTTCTACAGGGCCCCGGCGCTCCTCCAGGAGTATCTCGCCAGCGCCGGGATGGAGAAGGAGGCCCAGCAGGTGCCATGGTTGCTCGACGCGGCCTATGCACACTGGCTGCAGCGCGCTTTAGAAGCCTCCTGGTTGATGGCGCCGCCGCCCGAGATTGATCTTTCGATCCCGCCCGAGAGGCTTGCGGAGCTTCAGTCGGCCTTCCGCGCCTTCCTCTTTCTCTATGACGAGAACGATTACACGGTCGGCGTCACCAGCCAGCACGGCGGTCTGGGAGAAGAGAACCGGATCGACGTTCGCGGTATTCTGCACGGACCCGCACCACGCTACTGGACAATTCAGAAGCGCGTCATCGACATCCTGAAGGATCAATCCCCCGGCGGGTTGACGTTCGCTGCCGACGGATTCCCGCCGGCAGGCGCCGATCCCGCGCCGGCCGCGCCCACCAAGGAGCTCATCGCCACGCTGGCCGTCCTCGCGAACGCCAGCCCGCCGCCCGGCGACCCACGCGATCAGGTGGTATCGCTCGTCGACCTCATTCACTCGGATGCCTACACCTGGGGCGAGGACGCGATTCGCATGTCAGGGATGGTCTACGCGCACGCCATCAAGTTCCTGGCGGTCGCCGAGAGCAAGGAGACCATCTTCATGTTCCGTCCGGTCAACCCGGACTCGACCGCGCTCATCGCGCGAAATGCGTCAACAAAGCCGATGGCGATCAAGGCGAAGAGTTCCGACTGGGGACCGCACCGCGGCCTTCTGCCGGTTGATCAGGCGTTCTCGAAGAAGGCGGAGTTGTCGGCCTCGACGATCGCCGAGTTCGACTGCGACGCCTACGACAATCTCAAAGACGCGCCCGGTGAGCTGGCGCCTGCCGGGCCGACGGGCGTGCAGCCCCGACCGTTCTTCATGGAAATCGACGGGCAGGAATACGAGCTTGTCCGGACGGAGGTGAGTTCCGGCGAGCTCAATTCCTATCTTTGCAAATACGATGAGCAGAAAAGAAAGTACGTCCCGAAAGTCGACAAGAACAACAAGGACAGCGACTTCGCGGCGCAGCTGACAGCGCACCTCCATATTGGCAGCAGGCCTCCGCTTCTCCTGAGAAGCGTCGATGCCGACGGCAAGGTCGAGTTCCTGACCCTCGACGACGCGCCGGCGCCGGATGAGATGCCGCCAATGAAGACACTGCCGTTCGAGGTCTTTGCGGACAGAGACGGGAACTACATGACCGCGGACTACGACGCGCTTGCGATCGCGTCGCGCGACCGAACCTGCGCCAACCCGCCCTTCGATCCGATCTACGGCGGCGCCTGCGACTGGCAGATATCGTTGATCAGGATGCTCAATGACGCCGCAAGCTCCGGCGACTGCAAATACGAGGGCGGCAGCCTGGTCCACCACGGCCCGGAGACGAACTATACGGGCTCAAAATACATCGACTACCCGATCACCGCCTTCATTCCGGGTGTCGGAAGCGAGCCGTCGCGGATCGTCGCGATCCATCAGGGTCCGCCCGGCTATCGCGACATGCACATCAAGCGGCTGTTCTTCATGCTGCAGCAGCAGGGCTGGCTCATCGATCCGAACCCCACGGCGGTCGGCTGGCAGTGGGGCAATCCGAATCCCATCACCGGCTACGAACTCTCGGACCAGGCGACATTTCCTCCGGATGTGCCTCAGGAGATTCAGCCGCCTGACGAGCTTCAGAAATTCTGCGTACCCGCGGGAGGCTCGACACAATGAGCAGGATGTTCTCCCGCGTCGTGTCCGCCGCGATCATGGGACTGCTCTTCTTCCCCGGCCTGTCCGCGGCGCAAACCGGACCGACCATCACCGCAGTCGTCGAAGCCGGCTCCGTCGGAAACTCGTTCAACGTCTATGTCTCCAACGCCGACAGCTTCACCACGCTGCGCTCGATCGAGGTCCGCCCCCCTGCCAGCCCGCGCTACGTGACCAATGTCCAGATCGAGCCGCCGCGGATTGAAAATCTCGGGCCGAATTCGAGCCAGCTGGTCACGGTCACTTTCGATATCGATTCCAACGTGCCGGATGCGGGCGCGCGGGAGACCGCAAATTTCACTGTGAGCGCCGCGGAAGGAATTCTCGACTTCTCCGAACTGACTCTGCATCTCGGCATCGAGACGGAGAAGACCAGGTTCGCGATCGTTCCGTTCGTGGTCGGCAAGAGCGCTGCGGATGCGCGTGATCTGGTCAGCCGCGCGTCGCTCTCTCCGCAAGTCGAGATCCTCGGCCCCCCGCCCGATCCCACGCTCTATGACACGATCGCAGCACAGGCCGTGGCGGCCGGAACGATCGTCGATGTCGGCGCCGAAATTGGGCTGACCGCATATCCGCAGGGGCTGATTAAGGTGCCGCAAGTCGCAGGCCTTGAAATTCCTGAGGCGTCGCGCCGGGTGACGGCGGCGGGCCTCGCCCCGAAGGTGACCCCACTCGGCGACGCACCAAGCGAGGAGAAGGCGAACAAGGTCGACCGAAGCGAGCCGGCGGAAGGCGACGAGGTCGAGCCCGGCGCTAACGTGTCGCTTCTGGCTTATGGCGACTACCGCGCGCCGCCGGCGGCGGAGGAGCCGCCCTCGCCGCCGCGCATTGGCAGCTGGGCGCAGCCATGGCGTGGCGAGATCAAGCTGACGCTGATCATCGCCGACGGCCGGACCATGAGCGTCGGCGAGGCGCTCGGGCTTTATGTGTCAAAACCTAAACCCGAACCGCAAAGCCCGACGGCGGAGAGCGGCGGGGTCCTGTCGGCGCCCGGTGCGGTCGCGGCTGGCGCCGCCGGCACGATTGAAGCGGGCGTCGGAGGGGCCGCCGAGGCTGCCGGAGAGATGGCCAGCCTCATCTTCAGGCTGCTCGAACACGGCATTCCCCTCAGCATCGACATCGTCTCAGAGGAGGCCGGTTTCCGCGTAGGGGTTCCCGGGTCGAGCGAGTTTGTCGACAAGCTGAATACGGTCCTTGTCGATCAGCTTCCGCTCTTCCTGCCCGAGGGGGGAAATCTTCTCCGCGCCGTGAAGACGCTCAGCGACGAGAAGAATGGCGACGCTGTTTTCACCTTCGAGCTGACGGCCGCGCCCGACTGGCGGCAGCTGACACTCCTCGCCTCGATCAAGGCAACGAACCTCAAGCAGAGGCCTGGTCCGAGTTCGCTCGAACTGGCGCTGAAGGGCACGCTGAAGCCGGGGCTATACGAGGCCTCCCAGTACGAGATCGATTTTACGAGCCTGTTGACGTCGATCATGCCCAAATAGCCCTGGCGCGCCGCGGAAAGGACACGCAATGGCTTTTCCTTGCTTGTTGCCAGCGGCCAGTCAGCAGGGTGAGACCTCTTGCCGTCTACTGGGCGGCCAACCGCCATCTTACAGATAAGGCCTCCACGGACGGCTGCGATCTTCGTGGATGTCCGACTGCCTATCCACCATTCGGCGGGATGCACGTGCTCAGAGGGCTTACGCGGAACGGTGATGTCCGCTTTGGGTCAGACTCGCACCTCGGCCCGCGCAATCGGAATGTCCGCTTTGCCCTCGTAAGCAGACATCGGTGGCTCTGAATCCGACTTCGGAAATGCGCCAATAGCAGAAGAAGGTTCCGCGCAGATGGAGACTGGTACTCATAAAACGTCTACGCTCGATGCGAGCGCGCCGAGGAGCGAGAGCACAATAGAGTTCGCCGCGCGTGCCGGAGGTGGACTCGCCAGCGTCATCGGGATCGACCTGAAGACCCTGCGCAAGCACTACCGCGGCGAACTCGGCACCGGCCAGATCAAGGCGGCGGCGAGGGTGGCCGAAAATCTATTCCTGGCTTAGATCGAAGGCCAACCTCGTGTGCCTGCGGAGCCTCGCGCCGGCCGCCCTTGGTCTTCAGCCAGAAGATCGCCGCGGTACTCCACCGACAAAGCGCGTCAAGCCGGCTCTTTGACCGCCCGGCGTCACGACGACGGATTGCACGCCACCAAGACTTTGTCGACCCCATGCCGGGCGCTGTCGGGCTTGGCTTGCGCATGGAATTGGTCGAGTGTCAGCGCGCTTCAACCTTGGGCAGGCAACAGAACATGCCGTCGGGTGAAACCAAATTCGTTGACGCGGTTTCTCAAGCCCGCGAGTCGAGGACGAGCTGGAGGGCCCTTGAGGACTTGGCAAGAGCCGCGGTCGGCCATCGGCTCTTCACGGTCATGTCCGTCGATATGATCGCCGGCCTTGCGCGGCGCACCTACAGCAGCCATCCCACGGAATATCCGGTTTCGGGTACCAAGCCCATCAATCGCGACAGTTGGTTCGACATCGTCCATCGCGAACGGCGCTCCTTCGTTGCGAACACCATCGAAGATATCGCCGCGGTCTTTTCCGACCACGCACTCATCGCGTCGCTGGGATGCGGCTCGGTCATCAATCTGCCGATCGTGCTTGAGGGCGACCTCGTCGCTACGATCAACCTCCTCGACGTCGCTGGACACTACACGCCGGAGCGCGTTGGCTGGGCGGAGGACCGGCTGCCGATCCCTGCCCGTCTCTGCTGCGCGCTCGCGCTGCGGTTCGATGCGCATCGGGAGGGCGCCGGTTGAGCGCGGCGGCGGATAGCTCAAGTGTCGTGGCGCGGCAGGACTTCTGGCATCTCGCCGCAACGATCGTCCGCCGCGTCGGCTCGTTCCTCGCGACCCTGGCGGTCACCTTTCTCGGCCTCACCGCGGTCACGTTCTTCATCAGCCGGCTGACCAAGATCGATCCGGTGCTCGCCGTGGTCGGCGATAAGGCGACAAAGGCCGCCTACGACAAGGCCTATCACGCGCTCGGCCTCGACCATTCGCTGCCGTTTCAATACCTCATCTACGTCAAGCGCCTGCTGAGCGGCGATTTGGGCATGTCGGTCCTCACCTCACAGCCGGTGCTGAGCGACCTCCTCCGGGTCTTCCCGGCGACCTTCGAGCTCGCAACGATCGCCACCATCATAGGTGTCCTGGTCGGCATCCCGGCCGGCGTCATGGCGGGCGCCCGCAAGGGACGCTGGTCGGACCACGTGATCCGGGTCGTCTGCCTCTTCGGCTATTCGGTGCCGGTCTTCTGGCTCGGGCTCGTGGGCCTTTTCGTCTTCTACGGTCGCCTCGGCTGGGTCTCGGGGACCGGCCGGCTCGATGTGTTCTACGAGGGCGAGGTCACATCGCGGACGGGGGTCATGCTCATCGACTCTGCGCTTGACGGCAACTGGGAGATCTTCGCCAACGCCTTCAGTCATCTGATCCTGCCGGCGGGCATCCTCGGCTACTACTCTCTAGCCTACATAGCGCGCATGACCCGCAGCTTCATGATTGACCAAATGAGCCAGGAGTACGTGACGGCGGCGCGCATCAAGGGCAATTCCTTCTGGCGCGCCGTGTGGCGTCACGCCTTTCCCAACATCATGGTGCCGCTGATCACGGTGATCGGCCTGAGCTACGCCTCGCTGCTCGAGGGCGCGGTCCTAACCGAAACCGTCTTCGCGTGGCCGGGGCTTGGCCTCTACATCACGCATGCCCTCTTCAACAGCGACATGAACGCCGTGCTTGGCGGCACGGTGCTCGTCGGCAGTGTCTTCATCGGCATCAATCTGCTCTGCGATCTGCTTTACAAGCTCTTCGACCCGCGACTGAGAGCCTCGTGAGCGACACCCTCAGACAATGGCTGATGAGCGAGGCGCCCGTGTCGCGGCGCCAGGCCGTCCTGGGAAACACTTATCGCGGCGTCCGCTCCGTCCTCGGCAACCCGACCGCGCTGGTCGGGCTCATCATCGTGGTCGTGCTGATCCTGGCGGCGATCTTGGCGCCGTGGCTGGCCATGGGCCAGTCGCCGCTCGATCAGGACCTGGCCGGACGGCTTGCGTCGCCCTCCGCGGCGCACTGGTTCGGCACCGACGAGCTCGGCCGCGACATCTACGCCCGCACGCTCTACGGCGCCCGGGTCACCCTGACGATCGTCGTCCTCGTAGCCGTCGTCGTGGTCCCCATCGGCCTCGCGGTCGGGACGGTCGCAGGGTATCTCGGCGGCTGGGTCGATGCGGTGCTGATGCGCATCACCGACATCTTCATGGCGTTCCCCCGGCTGGTGCTGGCACTTGCCTTCGCAGCCGCGCTCGGACCGGGCATCGAGAATGCCGTCATCGCCATCTCGCTCACCTCCTGGCCGCCCTATGCGCGCATCGCCCGCTCGGAGACGCTCGCTATCGCCCGCAGCGATTTCATCCAGGCGGTGGTCCTCGAGGGCGCCTCGACTTGGCGGATCCTCTTCCGGCACATCGTGCCGCTCTGCCTCTCTTCGGTCATTGTGCGGTTAACCCTCGACATGGCGGGAATCATCCTCACGGCGGCTGGGCTCGGATTCCTCGGCCTCGGGGCGCAGCCGCCAACCGCCGAGTGGGGCGCCATGGTCTCGTCCGGCCGCGACGTCATCCTCGACCAATGGTGGGTCGCAACCATTCCCGGCCTCGCAATCTTCGTCGTCAGCCTGGGCTTCAACCTCCTGGGCGACGGCCTGCGCGACGTGTTCGATCCGAAATCGGCATGAACGACCCGCTGCTCATCGTCGACGACCTCGAGGTGACCTTCCCGGGGCGGACGGGGGTGACCCGCGCCGTCCGTAATGCCTCCTTCACCCTGGGCCGCGAACGTCTCGGCATCGTCGGAGAATCGGGATCGGGCAAGACCACGATGGGTCGTGCGCTCTTGGGTCTCGTGTCGCGGCCCGGCATCGTCACGGCGAAGGCAATGTCCTACCAGAGCAAGGACCTCCTCCACTGCACCGAGCGCGACTGGCAAGAGCTGCGCGGCCGGCGCATGTCGATGGTGATGCAGGATCCGAAATATTCGCTCAACGCGGTCAGGACCGTCGGCAAGCAAATCGGCGAAACGTGCCTGCTGCACCTCGGCATCAGCCGCAAGGAGGCCAAGCGGCGGACGCTGGCGATGCTTCAGGCAGTGCAGATCCGCGATCCCGAGTTGGTCTACGGCCTCTACCCGCACCAGCTGTCGGGCGGCATGGGCCAGCGCGTCATGATCGCCATGATGCTGATCGCCGAGCCGGACCTCCTTATTGCCGACGAACCAACCTCGGCGCTCGACGTGACGGTGCAGAACGAAGTCCTGCGCATCCTCGATGACCTGGTGCGCGAGCGAGGCATGAGCCTGATCTTCATCAGCCACAACCTGACGGTGGTCTCAAGCTTCTGCGACCGGGTGCTAATCATGTATGGCGGTCGGATCGTCGAGGAGTGCGCGGCGCGGGAACTGCAGAATGCGCGCCATCCCTATACCCGCGCGCTGGTGGCGGCGACGCCGTCGCTCGACGTCAAGCGCGCCGAACTGGCAACGGTTGCGCGCGATCCAGAGTGGCTGAAATGATCACGGTCAGGGATCTGAGCGTGATCTTCCACCATGGCCAGATCCGCGCCGTGCAGAGCGTCTCGTTCGAGGTTGCTGCCGGCGAGACCTTCGGCATCGTCGGGGAGTCCGGCTCGGGCAAGTCGACGGTCCTCAAGGCAATCGCCGGGCTCGTCCCCTCGACGAGCTCGGTTCTCGAGGTCAACGGCCGGCCGGTGGCGCAGCGGCGCAGTCGCGCCGACCGACGAATGCTGCAGCTCGTCTTCCAGGACCCCTATGCCTCGTTGCACCCGCGCCAGACCGTCGACGACATCCTGCGCGAACCGCTGGTGATTCACCGGGTCGCCGGCATCGAGGCCAAGGTGAAGACCGCGATCGCCGATGTCGGGCTCCTGCCGATGCACCGCTTCCGATATCCGCACCAGCTGTCCGGCGGTCAGCGCCAGCGGGTCGCCATCGCCCGGGCACTCATCCTCGAGCCGCCTATCCTGCTCCTCGACGAGCCCACTTCCGCCCTCGACGTCTCCGTGCAGGCGGAAATCCTGAACCTCCTCGGGAAGCTGCGGCAGAGCTACAGCCTCACCAGCGTCCTCGTCAGCCACGACCTCGCCGTGGTCGCGCACCTGTGCAACCGCGTCGCCATCATGCAGTTGGGGCGACTGGTCGAGGTCATCACCGCCGCCGACCTGCGTTCGGGCAAGGTGACGGCCGACTACACGCGGAACCTGATCGCTGCGAGCCGCGGCTTCACCCGCGCCCCGGCATGAGCTCTTCTTGCGTCGTCTTGCCAGGGCGAGGCAAAAGGGCTCAGATGAAGAGGACTTGCCGCGGGCGCACTTTGGTCAGCTGCGCGGCGGGCTGCGTTCCAGGGAGAACTTCATGTGGAAAGCCTTGATGTACGCCTTGGTGGCGGGCGCGCTCGTCGCGCTGTCGCCGGTGGCGAAGGCCGCGACACCGGCCGATACCTTGGTGATCGCCAGCCAGATCGACGACCTCATCTCGCTTGATCCGGCCGAGGCCTACGAACTGTCCGGCATCGAGATAGACGCCAACGTCTACGATCGCATCATGCGGTTCGAGCCGACCGACATCAACAAGCTGGTGCCGGGCGTGGCCGAGAGCGTGACCGTCAGCGACGACGGCAAGACCTTCACCTTCAAGATCCGCCCCGGCATGAAGTTCGCCTCGGGCGATGCGGTCACGGCTGCGGACGCGGCGTTCTCGCTGCAGCGCGTAATCAAGCTGCAGAAGACCCCGGTGTTCCTGCTGACCCAGCTCGGCTGGACCCCGGACAATGTCGACCAGATGGTGACCGCGCCCGATGATTCCACGCTCAAGGTGACCATCACCGTCAGCTACGCGCCCACCCTCGTCTATGCTCTGCTGTCCTCAGGCGTCGGCGCGGTCGTCGACATGAAGGTGGCGATGGCCCACGAGGCGAACGGCGACATGGGCAATGGTTGGCTGAAGACCAACTCGGCCGGTTCGGGCGCCTATGTCCTCAAGTCGTGGAAGCCTAACGACTCGGTCGTGCTCGAGGCCAACCCGAACTACCGCGGCGGCGTCGCCAAGCTGAAGCGGGTGTTCATTCGGCACGTGCCGGAAGCTTCGGCCCAGCGCCTGGCGCTGGAGAAAGGCGACGTCGACATCGCGTATAACCTCACACCCGACCAGGTCACCGCGATCGCCGACAACAAGGACATCACGGTCACCTCGGTACCGAAGGCGCTGCTCTACTACATCGGTCTCGACCAGAAGGCCAAGGAGCTGCAGGACCCGCGCGTTCGTCAGGCGCTGCGCTATCTCGTCGACTATGACGGCATGGCAAATTCCTTCCTGAAGGGCGCCGAGCAGGTCCACCAGTCGTTCTGGCCGTCTGGGTTCTGGGCGTCCTATGACGAGAATCCGTATACGTTCGACCCGGCCAAGGCCAAGCAGCTGCTTGCCGAAGCAGGCTATCCCGACGGCTTCTCGATCGACCTCGACGCGCCGAACTTTGCCCCCTTCACCAACATGGCCCAGTCGGTGCAATCGACCATGGCGCAGGGCGGCATTAAGGTGAACATCGTCTCCGCGGAGATGAAGCCGCTGCTCACCAAGTACCGCGCCCGCGAGCATCAGATGCTGATGGTCTACTGGGGTCCCGACTACATGGACCCGCACACCAATGCGGACGGCTTCATCACCAACAATGACAATTCCGACGATGCGGCGCAGAAGCCGCTCGCCTGGCGCAACGCCTGGCAGGATGCGGACATGAACGCCGCGGTGACCGCGGCCGCAAGCGAGCGCGACGAGGCCACGCGCAAGCAGGACTATATCGACCTGCAGAAGAAGCTCCTCGACGAGGGCCCCTACATCATCATGTTCCAGGCCACCTCGCAGCTTGCGGAGCGTTCAAACGTGCAGGGCTTCGTCGCGGGTCCGACAGTCGACGTGACCTACTACAACCTGACCACGAAGTAAGGCTGAGGCGCGGTGCCGGGCTTTGTCGCCCGGCACCCTGCCGTCCGGCCGGATGCCACCCTTGCCGGCATCGCGGACGCTCTCAACGCCCGCGGCATCCGATCCGCTCGCGGTGTGTCTCCGTCGTGCGGAATCTGATAGCTCGAGCCTAGGCTGACTCTGGGCTGTTCCTTTTCTTAGACGGCAAGAATGGCGGCCCCGACCGCCGGTGTATCCTCCGATGCTGGGCTTCGGCGCGGGAAGCGGAAGTCAGGGCGGCGCTCGTTCTCCCGCGCCGAGACGATCCATCGCCGTCCCGCCATTGAAAAAGGACTGACGCAATGTCCGACATGCGCAATGCACTGATCTCGGGGACCTTCTTCCACGCGCCCGTGTGCGGGTCGATCGAGATTCTTGCGGACGCGCTCGTCGACGTCGACGGCACCGGCACGATCCGCGAAGTGCTCACGCCGGCTGACTCGGGCTACGCCGCGCGCAAATCCGATGCCGCCCGGGCGGGAGCGCTCGTTTCGCTGCCGGTCGGTTGCTACGTTCTGCCCGGCTTCGTCGACCTGCACATCCACGCTCCGCAATATCCGCAGCTTGGAACAGCGCTCCACGTGCCGCTCGAGGTCTGGCTGCAGGAGCACACCTTCCCGCTGGAGGCGCGTTATGCCGACGCGGCTTTCGCCGAACGAGTCTACGACCTGCTCGTCGGCGACCTTCTTGCGCTCGGTACGACCACCGCGGTTTTCTTCGCCACCATCCACCAGGAGGCGACGCGGCGCATGGTCGACAGCTGCCTGAAGCACGGACTTCGCGCGCTCGTCGGCAAGGTGGCCATGGACAACGTCGACAGCTGCCCGGACTATTATCGCGACGCCTCCGTCGACGCGGCGCTGGAAGAAACTCAAGCGCTGATCGACTATGTGAGGGCGCATCCGGCGAACGGTGCCGGCCTCGTGCTGCCTGTCGTCACGCCTCGCTTCATCCCGGCGTGCACCGACCCATTGCTCGAGGGTCTCGGCGCGCTGGCGCGGAGCAATTCCTGTCATGTGCAGACGCATTGCTCGGAAAGCGACTGGGAGCACAGCGTGGTTTTCGAGCGCTACGGCAGGTCGGACGCCGCAGCCCTTGACGGCTTCGGGCTGCTCGGCCGCACAACCGTCCTTGCTCACTGCAATTTTCTCTCTGCCTCCGACATGGATGTCATGGCCGGACGCGGTGCCGGGGTAGCGCACTGCCCCTTGTCCAATATCTACTTCGCCGGGGCCGTGTTTCCTTTGCGGAGGGCATTGGCGAAAGGGTTGCGCGTCGGGCTCGGCACGGATATTTCCGGCGGCCCGAGCGCCTCGCTTCTCGACAATTGCCGGGCGGCGGTGGCAGCTTCGCGCCTGCTCGAAGACGGGGTCGACCCGCTTCTCGCGCGCGCTGCGCGCGGCCAAGCCGATGCGCGTGTGGATTGGAAGACCGCCTTCCATCTGGCGACGGCCGGCGGTGCCGACGTCCTCGATCTGCCGATCGGCAGTATCCAGCCCGGCAGGCAATTCGACGCGATCCTCATTGACGCGGCTGCTCCGCTCGGGACGATCCGCACCCTCGACGGTGTCGACGATCCGGAGAACGTGCTTCAGAAGATCATCTACAATGCGTCGCGGGCGAACATCCGCGACGTCTGGATCGCCGGCAGGCGCGTCGCCGGCGCGGGCACCGGCTAGTCTCTGCTCTAGTAGTATTCGGGAATGCCCGGCATGACGATGAAGTTGTCGATGCCGCGCAGCCGGCGCATCCAGCGGCGCAGCGCCGCGAACTCGTCGTGCTCTTGGCCGAAGTCGCGGCTGAGGGCGATCGAAGGGAAAAGCACCAGATCGGCGAGCGTCGGATGATCGCCGACGAACCATGACGCGCCGTCGAACTCGCGCCGCGTCATGTGATCGTCCATGATCCTGAACGCCTTTCGGGCGGCAGCCCTGACCGCCTTTGCGTCGGCGGGGAAATCCAGGAGCGAGTTCAGGCGGGCGGCCGTCGCGGCCGACAGCTCGCTCGCCGT
The DNA here is from genome assembly GCA_963720705.1 of uncultured Alphaproteobacteria bacterium. Lineage (GTDB taxonomy): Bacteria > Pseudomonadota > Alphaproteobacteria > Rhizobiales > Afifellaceae > DASWJZ01. The sequence continues at coordinate 186,222 of CAVRGJ010000002.1, read as the reverse complement.
GAAGAAGAGCCACATCATCACCTGGCCGAACGGCGCCGGCTCCTCCGGCAGCCAGCGGCAGCTCGCATCGTAGGCTTTGGCGAGATAGGCGAGGATCGCCTGCGCGTCCCGCAGCACGAGGTCGCCGTCGACAAGCACTGGAAGCTGGCTGAGGGGGTTGAGCTTGCGGAACGCCGGCTTGCGATGCTCATAGCCCGGAAAAAAGTCGACCGCGACGCGCTTGTATTCGAGCTTCAGCAGCGCCAGCAGCAGACGAATCTTGTAGCAGCTCGCAGAGAGCTCGTAGTCGTACAGAGTGATGGCGGGTTTCTCGTCGCTCACCGCGCCCGCGCTCCTTCCGCAGTGCCGTAGGTCAGCCCCTTCTCCTTGAGCCAGCGGCGATAGGCCACCGACGAGATGTCGGCGCGTGTCGGGATTTCGGCGCGCGGCTCAAGCGGCAGGAGACGGGGGCGCTGGTTCTCCAGGATGATGCGGTCCTGCAGGAAGATCAGCTGCTGGAACTGGATGAGGCTGGCCTGCGTCGACGTATCGTCGATGATGAACATGACGGGATGCGCTCGGCAGAGGTCCTCCTCCATGGGCTGCACGAAGAGGCAGATGATGTCCCAACGGTTGGCAGCGGTCGGGCAGCCTTTGTAGAGGATGACCGTGAAGGGCGAGCCGACGCGGTACGTGTAGTCCTCCATGACGCCCTCGCTTGCCGAGAGCGCTGCCTGCGGCTGGAAGAACTTGCAGTCGGTGGCCCAGACCTCGTCGGTGTCGGACCTGATCTCGGCGACATAGCGCCGGACCTCGGTGTCTTGCTCCGAGCCGAGGATGTCGGTGTGAACGAAGGGGAAGTGCGCCATGTCGAGGAAGTTCTCCACGATTCTGAGGCCCGACGCCTTGACCACCACCGCGCCGCATTTCACCCACCTGCGGTCGGGCTCAACCGTCTCGGGAATATCGAGGATGTCGCGCTCAGGCGTGCCGAGTGTGGTCCAGGCGTAGCCATAACGCTCCTTGACCGGCAGCGCGGCGCCGGGGGCACCGCTCTCCCCGACGATGCGGCAACTAACGGTTCCGTCGCCCGTCCGACTGATCACGATCTCCTCCCCGAGGAGACGCGTCCGGCGAGGCGCCGCGGAAATGTCGTCGAGGTCATCGACGCAGTACCACTGGTCGAGCGCTGCCTTGTCGGTGGTCCTGGTCATCGCGTTTCGTTCCTCATTCGGCGTCCTCAACCCGCCAGTCCTGATTCGATTTCCGCACGCAGCGCCTCTGCGAATTCCGCGAAACGGCATTGCCGGGCGCCACGATCGTCGCCGGGCGACCCAGTGACGACCAAATGCAGCGCCGAACGATTGTCGTCGATGGGCTGCACCCCCGCGATCAACGATTCGCTTGCACCGCCCCGAGCCGTAGACACGATGACAAGCGCGCCCTCGCGGCGCGATGTCCGATTTCCGCCGGCCGCAAGCTCCACGCTGAACGGCACGATATCGGCGGAATAGTCCAGCCGCTCGACGACCGTTGCGGCAGGCGCGTCGATGTGGATGCTGCGCACCGGAATCAGCACGCGCGCGCTCAACTCGGCCGGCATGGACGGCAAGTCGACCGTCTCGCCGAGGTGCGCCCAGATCATACCCGCTTCCTCCGCCGAGCCATGCCGCCATGTGACGATCGACGGCGGCACCTTGAGATCGGGATGGGCAGGAATATAGAGACAGCGCCCGTCCGTGCCGTACTGCCATCCGTGGTAAAGGCAGGCGATCCGGTCGCCGCGGACAAAGCCAAAACTCAGGCGCATGCCGCGGTGCGGGCATCGGTCTTCCCAGATGTGCACTTCGCCGGTTTGGTCGCGCCAGACCACGATCTCCTCGCCAAGAAGCCGCGTTCCGCTCGATGTGCCGGCCGCGACACCGCCTGAAAGCGCAACGGGATACCAGCCGTCGGCGCTCATGCGAGTCCTCCCACGGTTCCGTGCGCCATCGCAGTCTCTTCCTCGCGGCGGACGACATCGTCGACGAGGCAATCGATCGGGCCAAGGCTGCAGGCCATTTCGAAAGCATCGACGAGGTCGCGCTCGCCGGACACGGTGATGCGAATCCGGTCGGGCCTGAGGTCCGGAGCGCCGGCATCGAGCGATAGCCGCGCGGCGCGGTGACGCGCAAAGGACGCAAAGCTTTCCGTGTCGAAGCGGCCGGTAAAAAGGAAGGTCACGGTCTCCATGACAGGCTCATCGCTCGTCGCGGAAATAGGGCAAGCCAAGCGCTTCCGGCGCAGCCATCCATTGACGCACGCGGCGCCAGGCCAGCACCGGCACGATCATCAGCGCGATGGTGCCGAGATAGGGTAGCATCGAAAGGAACGGCGCCGGTATGGGCCAGTTGCGGGCTTGCCCGACGAAGCCGAGCGCCGTGACCATGCCGAAGAAGAGCGAGGCAAGCGTCACGGTGATTGGGCGATATCCGGCGAAGATGACGAGTGCGACGGCGATCCATCCGCGCCCGGCAACTACGCCGTCGGACCAGGACGGAATGTAGGCGAGGGTCAGATATCCGCCGGCGGCGGACGCCAGGGCGGCGCCACTCGCCACATACCAGAAACGGATCTTTCGCACAGAGACACCGGCGGCATCGGCGGCGGCCGGGTTTTCCCCAACTGCGCGCAAGTTCAGTCCGTGCCGCGTCTTGAACATCAAATAGTGCAGTCCGATGGGCAGGATGAAGTAGATGACGTAGACGAGGATGTTCTGCGAGAACACGCCGCGCCCGATAATCGGGATGTCGCTCAGATAGGGGATGATCAGAGGCTCGAAGATGGCCGGCGCCGGCGTGCTGGAGTAGGATTTGCCGATCGCGGCCGCCAGGCCATTACCAATCAACGTCAAAGCCAGCCCGCAGAGAATCTGGTTGGCTCTGACCACGACGGTCGCAAAAGCGAAGATCGTGCCGAACACGAATCCCGTGGCAATCGCCGCCCCCAGACCAAGATAGACGTTGGCGGTCGTCAAGACGACGATGATGGCGATGACTGCGCCGAGCGACATCAGCCCTTCGACCCCGAGATTGACCACGCCAACGCGTTCGCACAGCACTTCGCCCAGCGCGCCCAGCGCCAGAACGCCGCCGGCGATGAATGCGACCGACACGATGCCGGTAAGAACGTCCACGCTACACCGGCCTGGGCTGGCGCGGCGCCAGCCTGTAGTGCGCGAGCTCGTCGCCGGCCGCGGTGAAAAAGAGAATGAGGCCCGTCAGCGCCAGCACCATGTCCGTATTGATGCCTTTGGTCTGCAGAACGATGCCGGCATTGAGGATGACGGCCATCAGAGCGGCGGCCGGGATCACGCCGAGGCACGAGCCGCGCGCCAAGATCGCGACCATGATCCCGACATAGCCGAAATTGTTGGAGAGGCCGCCCTGCAAACGGTGGACCGTACCAACCAGCTCAAGCATGCCGGCGATCCCCGCGATCGCGCCGGAGAGCAGCATCGCCGCCACGATGCGCCGGCGGACGGGAATGCCGGCATAGCGCGCGGCTTCCGGATTGGCGCCGCTCACGCGCACCTCGTATCCCCAGCGAGTATAGGCGAACACGCCGGCCAGAACGACCGTCAGCACTACCGCCACGACGATACCGTAGTGCAGCGTACCCCAAAGCTCGGGAACCACATATGGCACTCTGAAAGTCGAAGCGTTCGTGTGGCTCGCCTTGTCATGCCATGGCCCGGTGGAGACGTAATAGACACACAGCGCCGCCACGAAGTTGAGCAGCAGGGTCGTAATAAGCTCATTCACCTCGGCATAAGCGCGCGCCAGCGTCGGCAGCAGAATCCAGACCATCCCGCCCAGCGCGCCGGCGATGAAGAGCAGGACCATCATCACCGGCGGCGGCCCGCTGACGAAAACGCCGACACCGGTCGCAGCGAGCGCGCCAATATTGAACTGACCTTCGGCGCCGATGTTCCAAAGTCCGATCCGCAGGGTCACGACGACGGCAAGCCCGCACAGGATCAGCGGCGTCACCAGAAGGCCGAGGTCCTGCAGGCCGAAGGCCGAGCCGAAGCTGGAGCGGATCACCTGCTTGCCGAGCAGGAACGGATTGAAGCCGGCGAGCGCGAGGATGACGCTGCTGACGGCCAGCGCGAGCACGATGGCGCCGGCGCGGGCGCCAAACGCCATGGCCGGCTGCGTTGCCGGAAAACGCTGAAAGCGCCAAGCCATTATGCCGCCTCGTCGCCGCGGTCGCGGAGTTGGCCGCCCATCAGCAAGCCGATGGTATCCAGATCAGCTTCGGCGATCGGGAAATCGCCCATAATGCGACCCTCATAGAGAACGATCATGCGGTCGGAGAGCGTGAACAGCTCCTCAAGCTCTTCCGAAAACAACACGACGGCGACGCCGGCACCGCTCAGCTCGACGAGGAATCGAAGCAGCGAGTTGATGGCGCCCACGTCGAGACCCCGCCCCGGATAGGCGGCGACCAGAAGCCGCTTTGCGATGCGCATTTCTCGCCTGGCGATCAGCCGCTGCTGATTGCCGCCAGAGAGATTGCGCGCCGGCATGGCAAAATCCGGAACCGAGACCTCCGCCGCCTGAGCAATCGTTCGCGCGACCGAAGTCGCCGCTGTCGAACTGAAGAGCGGGCCGCGCGCGATCGGAGGCGCGTTGTATTCGCGCAGCACGGCGTTGTCGGTGACGCTGAGCGATGCGGCAAGGCCGCTTCGCAGCCGGTCCTCAGGTATATGCGCAATGCCCAGCCTGGCGAAGGCGGCAGCGCTTTGCTCACCCACTGGGGCGCCGTCGACGCTGATCTCGCCGGCCGTCAGCGCGCGTAGGCCCGTCATGACTTCGCTCAGCTCGCGCTGGCCGTTGCCGGCGACGCCCGCAACACCGAGAATCTCCCCGGGATAAAGATCGAGGTCGACGTTCTGTAGGGCGACGACGCCCCGATCGTCGACGCTGGATACGCCCCTTAACGACATGATCGGTGAATTTGGCCGTCTCGGCGCCGGGCCATGCTGGCGGTAGTCACCGAACACGATGTCGCGCCCGACCATCAGCCGCGCCAGCATGCTATGGTCGCAGTCGCCGGCGTTCTTGACGGCAATCTTGCGGCCGTCGCGAAGAATGCTGATACGGTCGGCAATCTCAAGCACCTCGTCGAGCTTGTGGCTGATAAAGATGACGGCGTTGCCGCTCTCGCGGAACGCCTCGAGCGCGCGGAAGAGCTGGCTCGCCTCAGCCGGCGTCAATACGGCTGTCGGCTCGTCGAGAATGAGGACGCGTGCCTGGCGCGCAAGGACGCGCAGAATCTCCACCCGCTGCTGCTCGCCGGCGGAAAGATCGCTGATGCGGGCGCCCGGGTCGACGGCAAGGTTGAACCTCTCAGCAAGTGCCCGCGTACGCGCTTCGAGCCTTCCGGCGGACGCGCGCCTCGGCGTCTCGTCCCAGCCGAGATGGATGTTTTCCGCAACCGAAAAGGCACGCACCAGCTTGAAATGCTGGTGAACCATTCCGATGCCGGCGGCAATCGCGGCGATCGGCGAATCGAAGGTGACGCCGTAGCCGTCGATAACGATTTCGCCTTCGTCCGGCCGATAGCTGCCGGTGAGAATGTTCATCAGCGTCGACTTGCCGGCACCGTTTTCCCCGAGCAAGGCGTGGATTTCGCCGGGTCGGACGTCGAGATCGATGTGGTCGTTGGCAAGCACGCCCGGGAACGCCTTGGTGATCCCTTTGAGCAGGACGATCGGTGGCGTTCCCGGCGCGAGCGCTGGGTCCTCGGAAGGTTCGGCGCTATCCATAGGACGGTTGATGTCGCCCTTGCGGCCGACGTCTAGCCAACCCCCGACACGCCTTCGATCGCCCAATCCCAGTTGTAGAGCGTCATCTCGTCCATGACTTCCCCCGCCTGGAGGCGAACCTTGCCGGTCGTGTCCTTCAGCTCGCCGACGAAGGGGTTGAACCCAGCCAAGATCTTGGTCCTGACCGCGTCCGCCGCATCCTGGACGTCCTTCGGCACGTTCTCGCCCCAGGCGTCGCGATCGATGCCGCCGCCCATCGGGAGAATGACCTGTTGCCCGCCGGTCCATTCGCCGGCCAACAGCTTCTTCACCTGGTCGATGTAGAACGGATTCCAGTCGAGAATCAGCGAGCTGACATACGACTTGGGCCCGTAGCGGCGCATGTCGGTGTTCCACATTGCGGCCCAGACGCCCCGCTTCTCGGCGACCTGCAGATAGGCGGCCTCGTCCATGATGCCGAAGAGGAAATCGCAGCCATTGTCGACCAGCGCGGTGCCCGCCTGGTTGGCGCCCTGCGGATCGAACCAGGAATTGATCATGACGGCCTGCAGCGTCGCGTTGGGATTGACGGTGCGGGCGCCCATCAGGAAGGCGTTGGTGCCGGAATAGACCGACGGCACCGGGAACGATCCGACATAGCCGAGCTTGCCGGACTTGCTCAGCATTCCGGCGGCGACGCCGATCACGTAGGTCGGGTACCAGTGGGCGATGTAGTAGAAACCCATGTTGTCGGCGGGGCGCCGCCCGTCGCACTCGAACCAGGCGACCTCGGGCGCGGCGTCGCTCGCGGCATAGAGCAGGTCGCCGTAGTTCGAGCTGTCGAAGACGATGCCGGCGCCGTCGGAGACGAACTGGCGGTAGATGCGGGTGGCGTCGGCCGAGTAGGGTACGTTCTCAACCTCAAGCGTCTTGATCTTGGGGAAGGCCTCCTTGACCGCCAGCATGCCCTGGTGGTGGCTCCACGTCCAACCTTCGTCCGAGATCGGGCCGACGTAGCTGAAGGCGACCGTGGTGTCCTCCTCCTTCCTTGCGGGGAAGGCGGCGGCCGCCATTGCCGGTCGTGCAAGCGGCGGCACGACCATCGACGCGCCGAGCGCACCGGTCATGCCGAGGAAACGGCGCCGCGATGGGTTCCCGAAGTTGATCATCTTGCCACTCCTGTTTCTCTCTGTTGTTGGTTCAATTCCGACGACTTCGTCCTAGTGCGTGCGTTCTGGCGCGGCCGCGAGGGTCGCCGCCAGTGCGTCGATTTCAGCCGACCAGGCCGGCAGCCATTCGCGCTTGGTGGATTCGTCGAGCCACGACCCGCGAATGCTGTTGAGGGCGCATTCCTTGATCTCCTGCGGCGACAGCTGCATCTCGGTCGCGATGCGCGCATATTCGTTTGCCAGATCGGTGCCGAACATCGGCGGATCGTCCGAGTGGATCGAGACATTGAGACCCGCCTTGACCATCTGTCGGATGGCATGGTCGGGAGCCGAAAGAACCTTCCACGGGCTGGTGACGCCTGAGGTGCTCGGGCAGCAGGTGAAGTGGACCCCCTCGTCTCGGCAGCGCGCCACCAGGGCGGTGTCGTCGACAACGTGATAGCCGTGGTCGATTCGCTCGACCTTCAGAATGTCGAGGCTGTCGCGCACGTTCTCCGCCGGCCCGCTCTCGCCGGCATGCGCGGTGACATGCAGGCCGGCGGCACGCGCGCGCGCGTACATCTCCTTGAAGGGCGCCGGCGGGAACGGCGCCTCGTTGTAGTCGAGTCCGATGCCGATCACCTCCGGTCGACGGTCAGCGAGAACCATGTCGAGAAATTCGAGCCCGCGGGTCGGCCCAAGCTCGCGCGAATGTGCCGGTATGAGCCTCGACTGGACCGCCTGGTCTCTCTCCGCGTCGTGCATCGCCGCGACGATGCCGTCAAGCATTGTGGCGTAGGGAACGCCGAAAGCGAGATGCGCGTGCGGGCTGAAGAAGAACTCGACGTAGCGGGCGCCGCCGGAGGCACAACTCGACAAGGCCTCGTAGGTGATCCTGTGAAAGTCGTCGACCGAACGGATCGACTGGCAAACGAGATCGTAGATCGTGAGAAACGCCGGGAGGTCTTCGTAGACGTAAAGCTCGCGAACATCCTCTTTGATTGGCAGGTCGACGCCGTTCTTGGCGGCGAGGGCGGCAAAGGTTTCCGGCTTGACGGAGCCTTCGAGATGTAGGTGCAGCTCTGCCTTGGGCACGCGTCGGGCATACGTCTCGATATCCATGCGATCTCCTGACCAACCTAAGAACTAGGCAAAAGGCGTGCCAAGCGTCACAACGAGAACTCGATGGGGCTCGGCATCAGTGTTGCCCTTTGGCCTGCGTGACCGTCGTCGATCGATCGCCTCGCTTGCGGTTTGTGCGCATTCGGCCGGCAGCGCTCAGTGGAACGACCTTCGTTGCCGCGGTCTGTGACGGCTGCGCATCCACCGTGGGCGGCGCGATGTACGACGAAAGCGCGTCGGACACGCTCAGCGCCGGAAACACCGGATGGTCCAGGATGTAGGCGCGCGCGACGGCACGGTAGTGGGAGTCGATCAGCTCCAGCGCCTGCTTGATGCGGCCTTTTTCCAATAAGTCGACAATGCGCGAATGATCGTCGAGGAGGTTGCAATAGTCGAAATCGGCAGTGACCAGCGACCTGAGGAGCGTCGTGCGCCGAAGCAACTGGGCATGGATATCCTGCATGACTTTGTTGCGGCTCAGGCGGACAAGAAGTCGGTGGAAGTCCTGGCCGAGTTCGTCGGCAAGTGCCGTATTGCCGGCCTCCACCGAAAGGCGTTGCCGCTCGACGTGGCGGCGCAATTCCGCCCAGCCTGCCGGCCCGAGCCGGTCGCTGAGCTGCGCCGCGATGCCCTGCTCGACGAGGGTGAGCGCATCGTAGATCTCCATCGCGTCGCCCATGCTTGGCCTGGCGACGAACGCCCCACGATGCCGCTCGACCTGGACGAGGTCGTCGTCGGCCAGCCTAATTAATGCCTGGCGCACAACAATGCGGCTGACGCCGAAGATCTCTGCCAGCTCCCGTTCGCCAAGCTTGCATCCGGGGATCAGGCGATGATCCAGGATGGCTCGGCTCAAGATGTCGGCGATTACCTGAGAGCGCCCGCTCATCGAACAGCCGACCCCCCTGTCGCGTTTGACGCCGCGTTCGTGCGGGATAACGTCACCCGACAGCGTTTCCCTGTCAACAAACAAGGGTGATTTTGGCAGCTAGAAGGCGCGAATTTGATATCCAATATTGCCCTTGCTATGCTTGGATGGCGCGATGCGGAGTGAACGATGCCCGACCGCAATCCCTGCCGTGACGATGTTCTCCTCAATGACTGGCACGTCGTCGCCGACCGCGGGGCACTCGTCGGACCGGCACCCTATCTGACCGGCCTCCTGGGCGTTGATCTCGCGGTACAGCCGACGGCGAGCGGCGCCGAGGTTACCCGCGTCGACGACGGTCAACGCGTGCTCGCAACGGAGAGATACGGCTTTGTGTGGGCGTGTCTCGGAACGCCGGAACGCGACATCCTCGCGATTCCCGAAGCCGCCGAGCCGGATCGTCATCTCGTGAGCGGCGGCTCAATCGGGGTGAAGGTCTCGGGTCTCCGCGCCGTCGAGAATTTTCTCGACATGGGCCACTTCCCCTTCGTGCACACTGGATGGCTGGGCATCGAGCCGCATACCGAGGTGACGCCCTACCAGGTCGACATAACCGAGGATGGGGAGGTGCTGGCGACCGAGTGCAAGTTCTTCCAGCCGGTCGCCTCGCCAAACGCCGCGGGGGGGTTCATCGTCGACTACACCTATCGCGTCATCCGGCCCTACACGGTATCGCTCTACAAGAGCAACCCGATTCAAAAGCATCGGTGCGATTCCATCTACCTCTTCGTCCAGCCGGTCGATGAGGACAGCTGCATTGCGCATTCCTTCCTCTGCTACCTCAAGGACGAGATGGAGGCGGCGACGGTGCGTTGGTTCATGCAGCTCATATTCGCCCAGGACAAGCCAATCCTGGAGAACCAAGTGCCAAAGCGCCTGCCGCTCGACCCGCGCGCCGAGACGCCGATCCGCGCTGATGCAAGCTCGGTCTACTACCGTCGCTGGCTACGCGACCGATCGGTGACCTACGGCGCCATTCCAGCGCGCGCTTAGCTGACGAACCGCCGGGCGGCCGCGATGCAGAAATCTGGGTGCAGCGACCGCTTGGTCCTCAATCTCTGGCATCCAATCGTCGCCGTCGATGAGACGCCGAGGATCATCCCGGCGTCGAAATAGACCACTCGGATATGGAGAAGCGGATGCCGGAGCCCATCACCACGTGGCACCCGATCGCAGCTGGTTCTGACCTGCCCTTTCGCCACGTGTTTCACGGCCAGCTGTTGGGCCGCGAACTGGCGGTCTGGCGGGCCGACGACGGCTACGTCAATGTCTGGGAGAATCGTTGTCTGCACCGCGGCGTCCGGCTGTCGATCGGCATCAACGACGGCCGCGAGCTGAAGTGCCAGTATCACGGCTGGCGCTATTCCAACCGCACCGCCGGCTGCACCTACATTCCAGCGCACCCCGCCGATGCGCCCGCCCGTACCATCACCAACCGCACTTACCCATCGGCCGAGCGCTATGGGCTCGTCTGGTCGGCGGAAGAGCCCGCGGGCGACGTGCCAAGCATCGCCGGACTCGACACGGGAGATCCGCTCGTTCTGCGCGGCATTGCCGTCAATGCCCCGGCTTCGAAGGTGGCATCCCTACTCAAGGCGTACCGGTTCCAGCCGAGCGACAAGCTCGACCGTGACGCGGCGACCGTCGAGGTCGAAATTCTCGACGCCCACACCGTGGCGCTCCGCGCCAAGGACGAGGCGGCGGAGACATTCGCCGTTTTCTTCATTCAACCCGTCGATTCGGGCCGTTCGGTCGTTCGCGGCGTGCTCGACAGCGGCCCGCGGGATGCCGAGCGGCGGATCGCGGTGCTACGGCATCACAATGAGCGCCTGACCGCGCTCCGCGATCGCGCCGAACGCGAAGCCGCGGCCGAGCCTGCACCGCCGCCGATCAAGCCGGACTTTGCTCAGGTAGCACCCGAGCTCGCCGAGATGCCGCAGCCCACCCGCAGCGGGCGCAAGGCCGCGATCTCCGTGGAGGTCTCCCGAAAGTGGCCAACCGCGGAGGGGATTGCCGGCTTCGAGCTGCGCCCGGTGAAGGGCTTCTTGCCGACCTTCCAGCCCGGCGCCCACATCGACGTTCATCTGCCCAACGGCCTGGTGCGCCAATACTCCATCGTCAACGGGCCGGGGGAGACCGACCGCTACGTCATCGGAGTCAAGCTCGAGCCGGAATCGCTCGGCGGGTCTTCGTGCCTGCATGAGAGCGTGCGCGAAGGCGATGTTCTCGCCATTTCGGAGCCCCGCAACAACTTTCCGCTCCGTCGCGACGCCGTCAAAACAATCCTGATCGCCGGCGGCATCGGCATCACTCCGCTCATCGCCATGGCGCAGGCGCTGCATCACTCCGGGCTCGTGCACGAGCTACACTATTTCGCCAGCGCCGCGCGCCAGGTTGCCTTCGAAGAGCGGTGCACCGAGCTTAGCGACACGATCGTTACCCATCTCGGGCTCGGGCCCGAGGAGACCGTAGAACGAATCCGCGCCCTTCTTGCCGTGTATCGTACCGGCCTGCACGTCTACCTCTGCGGCCCGGCGCCGATGCTGGAGGCCGGCCGGAGCTTCGCCAACGAGGCAGGCTGGCCGGACTCCACCGTGCACTTTGAGTATTTCAAGAATACGCACGCGATCGACAACAGTTCGAGCTTCGACATAGCGCTCGCCCGATCCTGCGTGACGCTAAATGTCCCGGGCGGAAAGACCATCCTTGAGGTCATGCGCGAAAACGGCATCGACATGCCGTCCTCCTGCGAGCAAGGCGCTTGCGGCACCTGCGTCGCCACCGTCATCGAGGGCGAGCCGCTGCACCAGGATGTCTATCTGAACGAAGAGGAGCGCCGTGCCGGGCAGAAGATCATGACTTGCGTGTCGCGCGCCAAATCGGCGCGGCTCGTGCTCGACATTTGAGAGCGCATCCGATGCCTACGCTCTACGACTACGAGCTCTCTGGCAACTGCTACAAGCTGCGCCTCATGATGAGCTTCCTTGGCCTCGCCTATAAGACCGTACCCGTCGATTTCTATCCCGGCCGCGAGCACAAGTCGGAATGGTTTCTAAAGCTCAACCCGCTTGGGCAGCTGCCAGTGATCGAGGATGACGGCCTCGTCCTGCGCGACGCGCAGGCGATCCTGGTCTACATCGCTTCGAAATACGATCCAGCGGGGACCTGGTACCCGCGAGACGACCCGGCGCTCATCGGCGAGATCAGCCAGTGGCTCGCCTTCGCCGATGGAATCACCTCCACCGCCTCGGCCGCCCGCCTGCACGACGACTTCTTCTACGAGCTCGACGTCGACGCGGCGCGCGCCGGCGCGCACCGGCTGTTCCGTATCCTCGACGAGCATTTGTGGTTCGGCGAGCGGCGAGGCCACGAATGGATCTGCAGGGCCGCGAGCCCCACCATCGCCGACGTTGCCTGCTTCCCCTACGTCATCCTGTCGGAGGAGGGCGGCGTATCGCGCCAGGACTACCCGGCGATCCGCCGCTGGTGCGACCGCTTCAAACACATACCCGGGTTTGTCGTGATGTCCGGGGTGTTTCCCGCCGGGCCCGCCCGTGCCGCCTGAGCTTGGCGGCGGTCAAACGCTACTTTGCAGGCCGGCGTCCAAATATTCTGCAGCGGCTCGCGGCGCGCAGAAAGGCTAGCCTGGCCAGAGGATCAGCCCGCCGTCGACGCAAAGCACCTGACCGTTGATGAATTTCGAGTGCGGCCCGGCGAGGAACGCAACGGCGTCGGCGATCTCGGCCGGCTCGGCATAACGATTGAACGACTTGATGTTTGAATCCATCTTCGCGGGATCGACCGTGCGCGTTGCCTGAAAGCGCGCGGTCTTCGTCGGACCCGGGCTCACGGCATTGACGCGGACGCCCGTGTCGTAGAGCTCCTTCGCCAGGCAGCGCGTATAGTGTGCGACCGCCGCCTTCAGGATCGCATAGATCGCGCCGTCCGAAACCCCGAGATGCGCCGCGGCCGATGCCAGATTGACGACAACGCCATCACCGCGATCGCGCATCGGGACGACGAAGGTCTTGCAGACATTGATCGTGCCGATGAGGTTGTTGTTCACCAGCGCCTGCACGTCCTCGATCGGGATATCGAGCGCATTGTTGGGCTTGGGCTTGCCTCCGGCCGCGCCGATGTCGCCGCCCGCGCAGTTGACCAGAATATCGACCGGACCGAGCTTTGCGTCGATGTCCGACTTCATCTTCGCCACGGCCGCCGCGTCGCCGATGTTGCCGGTCACGGCGACGGCGCGGACGCCGTGATTTTCGATCGCCTTGACGACGTCGTCGAGATCGGCCGCCTCGCCGTACTTTGCCGGCGCGGTCCGGTCGAGGTCGTGGATCGCCAGGTCGGCCCCAAGCCCCGCCAGGCGCTCCGCCATGACGCGGCCGAGGCCGCGGCCCGAACCCGTTACGAAAGCGATCTTCCCACTCAATTCCTTAGCCATAGAACTCTCCGTTCACATGATGCCGAGCGCGCGCATGTTCGCGGCGCTCCGCCGGATCATCGCGAGCTCGTAGTCTTCAAGAGCGCCGTCCTCGCCGCGCTCCCACGGCGTGCGGTAATCGGCGTCGTCGGGAAGCCGCTTGTGCCGCGCGGCGGCAAGGCACGCGGCAAGCGCCTCGGCGGACTTTGGCGCATAGCCCTTCCACCAGTCCTGCGTCAGAAGCCGGACGTGCCGCGCCTCCAGAGCGCCCGGCTCAAGCACCGCCGGAAGCGTCTCATGATGCTCCGCAAGGATTGCGAAGAGTTCTCGGAAGGGCACGGCGCCGTCGCCGATCGCGCAGCGCACGAGGCGAAAGCCTTCGTCGGTGAACTGCGCGTTGTAATCCTTGAGGTGCACGTGTCGGACCTTCGACGCTATGACGCGGGTGAAATCGAGCGGCGCCTCCGCCACGGGGAAGCTGTTGCCGGTGTCGTAGACGATGCCGACGTTCGGCCCGGCAGCCTCACACAACGCGACCAGCTCGCGGCTGGTGAAATCCTGATGGTTCTCGATGACGAGCGTGACGCCCTGGGCTGCGGCCTTCGGCGCGTAGTCGACGAGCTTGGAGCGAGCGTTGGCAACGAGCTCCGGCCATTTTTCTCCCCAGGCATTCCGGTCGCCGCAGAGGACGGGCGTCAGCGCGAAGCGAATCATCGTCGCGCCAAGGCCTCGAGCCGAGCGCAGGCAGCTTTCGATATTGCCCACCTGAAGGCCTGAGCTCACGACCGGCCGCATGCCAAGCTCTTGCAGCCGATCACGAAGGGAATTGAGCTCAGCGTCGGACATCTTCGCGAGCCAGGGCTCGAAAATCTCGAGCGTTTTCGCGCCGAGTTCGATGGCGATCTCGACAAAACCCTGGAGCCCCCTGCCCTTCGGATTGGCGCGCGGCGTTCCGTTTCCTTGCAGCCCGAGGGTATAGGTCAGTCCGTAGGGATTGAGGCCGACTTCGAGCATTGCCGTTCGATCCCTCCGCCCGTCAACGCAGCCCGCCGTCGACGATGAAAAGCTGCTTGGTGATCATGCGACTGTCGTCGGCCGCCAGGAAAAGCGTCGCCCGCGCCAGTTCATCAGCGAGAAGCCAGTGCTGGAGGATCTGGCGCTTGGCGAACTCGTCCGCCTGCTCCTTCGAGTACCAGAGGCGGAGCTGTCGCTCGGTGTGCACGGCCCCGGGCGCAATTGCGTTGACGCGAACGTCGTCGGGGCCGAATTTGCGGGCGAGCGCCGCGGTCAGGCCAACGACGCCCGCCTTGGCAGTCGAATAGCTCACGAAGTCGGCGCCGCCATGCATCCAAACGATCGACGAAAAATTGATGATCGAGCCCTTCCGCAGCTCGCGCATCTGCGGATGGACCGCCTGCGCGGCAAAGAACTGGTGGCGCAGATTGACGTTCATCGAACGGTCCCAAGATTCCGGGGTAACCGTTTCGATCGCTTCGCGTGCATCGTTGGCGGCATTGTTGACGAGCACGCCGATCGGCCCAAGCTTCGCTCGGATGCTTTGAACGGCGGCCCTGAGGGCGTCCGTGTCGGTCAGGTCGCAGCGGATGAACAGGGGCGCGTGCCCGCTGCCTGCGAGATCGGCGACAAGCTTCTCCGAAGCCTCAACGTCGATGTCGATGAATGCAACCTTCGCGGCCTGCCCGGCGAAGGCGGCGACGATCGCAGCACCGATCCCGGAGCCGCCACCGGTGACAAGGACGACGCGGTCCTTGAGACTGGGATAGTTCGCAAACGAGCCGGCAAGCGGCTCCAACTCTGGTATCGTCATCCGCTTCGCTTCTTCCGTCACAGCCTTCCCGCCCGCGCAGGAGTGCGCGGGGATCGCCCGCGGCGGCTGTCCGTGGTTTCAGAGGAGTTGTTCCGTTTCCCGATCGAAAATGCAGGCCTTGGCGAGATCGACCGCCAGCGTGACCGTGTCGCCGACGTCGGGAGCATCGTCGGGCTCGAAGCGAGCGATGACCTCTTTTTCGCTGACCCTGAGGACGACCATTGTCTCAGCGCCAGTCGGCTCGACCACCTCGACCGGCGCCTCAAGAAGGCCGACCTGACGTCGCCCCGGTCGCTGCGGATCGTAGCGCGTGACGTTCTCCGGGCGGATGCCGAAGACGACCTTTCGGCCGGGCCCACCGAGCTCTGATGCGTTTTCGTCGGGTATCTTCAACACCGTTGGTGCCCCGCCGTTTGCTATCGCGATACCCACCCCGCCATCCGCGGCGACCGTTTCGGCCGGAAGAAAATTCATCGCCGGCGACCCCATGAAGCCGGCGACGAACATGTTCGCCGGACGCTCATAAACCTGGCGCGGCTCCGCGAATTGCTGCAACCGACCTTGATGCATCACGGCGATACGCGACGCCAGCGTCATCGCCTCGACCTGGTCGTGGGTTACATAGACAGTCGTCTTGTCGAGCTGCCGGTAGAGCTTCTTGATTTCGGTGCGCATCTCGACACGGAGCTTCGCGTCTAGGTTGGAAAGCGGTTCGTCGAAAAGGAAGAGTACCTGGGTCCCGCACCAGCGCGCGGCCCATGGCGACGCGCTGCCGTTGCCCGCCGGAGAGTTGGCTAGGCTTGCGCTGTAGCAGCCCCTCGATATGGAGGAGATTGCTGACGCGTTCGACAGCCTTCGCCTGCTCGGCCTTCGGAACGCCGCGACTTTCCATTCCGAACGTAATGTTCTGGCGCACCGTCATGGTCGGATAGAGAGCGTAGGACTGAAAGACCATGGCAATGTCCCGATCCTTCGGCGCGACATTGTTGACGACCCGACCGCCGATCGAGATTTCGCCCGAGGTCACACTCTCCAGACCCGCGATCATGGCAAGCAGCGTTGATTTCCCGCATCCTGACGGCCCGACGAGAACCACGAACTCGCCTGCGTCCACGTCAAGATTGATGCCTCTCAACACTTCGACGGCACCGAAGCTCTTGCTGATATTCCTGACGCTGAGTGATGCCATTCTAGAGCTCGCTATTTTATCGCGCCTTGCGTCAAGCCACGGATGAAGTAACGCCCGCCGAAAAGGTAGATCAAGAGCGGGGGCAAGGCTCCAATCAGAACCGCGGCGGCCTCGACATTGTATTGATGGACAGAGGTTCCGCCGGCCGAAAGTGCGATCAGCGCGGCGGTGATCGGCTGCTTTTGACCGGACGAGAAGATGACGGCGAAGAGGAACTCGTTCCAAATGTTGGTGAACTGCCAGATCACCGTGACAATCAGGATCGGCGGCGACAGGGGAAGGATGATCTTTCGAAAGATGCGCCAGAAACCGGCGCCGTCGATGCGTGCAGCCTTGATCAGGTCGTCGGGGATATTGACATAGTAGTTGCGGCAAAACAGCGTCGTGAAGCTCAGGCCCTGCACGCAGTGAATGAGCACCAATCCGCTCGTCGTGTTGGTGAGACCGAGCTTGCCGAGCGTAAAGGCCCACGGAAGCAGCACCATCTGGCCCGGCATGAAGACGCCAAGCGTCATCAACCCGAACAAGACTTCCGAGCCTCGAAACCGCCACTTCGACAGCACGTATCCGTTGATCGCGCCGATCGCCGTCGAGATGATCGTCGCAGGCACCACCATTTTCACGGAGTTGAAGAAGAACGGCGCGATACCGTTGCAAGTGCCGCCGACGCAGAACGAACTCCAGGCGATCGGCCAGTAGGAGAGCGAGAAGCTGTGCGGCAGCCCGATCAATCCGGCGCGGTTGATCTCCTCGAGGTCGCGGAACGAGTTGAGGACGACGACGATGAGAGGGAGCAGGTAGTAGGCCGCAAACAGCGTCAGCAGCGCGTAGATCACGACCTTGGCCTGCTGCCGTCGCCTCGAGCCGGATGTCGCGAGCGGGTCGTAGGTTGCGACGACGCTAGCCACGAACGCTCTCCCGCCGCTGACTCAAATTTCTCCAAATCGTGTAGGGCACCAGCACAAGGGCAAGTGCGAGGAGGATCATGATGGCCGCCGCGGCACCCTCGGCGATCTGCCCGCGCTGGAACATCAGATCGTAGACGTAGATCGCCGGCACCGTCGTGGCGATGCCCGGTCCTCCGCCGGTCATCGCGAGAACCAGGTCAAAAGTCTTGATGGCGAACTGCAAAAGCACCACCAGCACCGCGATGAAGATCGGGCCTATGGCCGGAAGGACGATGCGCCGGTAGATGCGCGGCATGCTTGCGCCGTCGATCTGAGCCGCCTTGATCAGATCCTGATCCACAGAGCGAAGACCGGCCAGGAACAGCGCCATCACAAAGCCCGACGCTTGCCAGATCCCGGTGATGACGATCGTGTAGATCGCGAGATCGCGGGAGATGATCCAGTCGAACTTGAAATCCGTCCAGCCGAGGGTTCGAACGATCAGCTCAATGCCGGTGGTGGGGCTGAAGAGCCAGCGCCAGACCGTGCCGGTGACAACGAAGGAGACGGCGAGTGGATAGAGATAAATCGTCCGCCAGACGGCCTCGCCGCGCACGCGTTGATCAATCAGGATCGCGAGCGCCAGCCCGATGATCATGGCGCCTATTACGTAAAGCGTTCCGAACAGGAACAGGTTCTTGTAGGCGATGTTCCAACGCCGGTTCTCCCACAGGGACACATAATGCTCGAACCCGACGAGGTGATAGCTCGGCAAGAGAGACGAGTCGGAAAGCGATACCCAGATCGTCCATCCGCAAAAGACAAAGACGTAGACGAAGGTCGCGATCAGCGACGGCGCAAGCACGATCTGCGGCAGCCAGCCGCCGAATCGCTCGCGCAAGCCTTTGCGCAGCGATGGGCCGGCTTCGGCGATCGAGAAAGAGGTGGACATAGTGCAGCCAGATCAGGCTGCGGCGGAGCGGATCCGCCGCAGCCAATCGCTATTGGTCGCTCCTACATCTGCGCCTCGACCGAATCAGCCATCTGGTTGGCGGCGTCTTCGGGCGTCATGGACGGCGTGTTCACGAACTCGGTGATCGTGTCCATCATGGCACCGCGGTACTTTTGCAGTACCGTCATGTTGTGGGCCATCGAGCGCACCAGAGTCCCAGCGTCGATCGATGCCTGCAGGTCCTTCTGCGACAGCTGCTGGCAGGGATTCCAACCTTCACCGGACATGTTGACGTCGAGCCGCGCGGGGATCGAGCCCTTCGCCTGATTGAAGATGGTCTGGAAGTCAGGCGACATGATCAGGTGCGCAAGGAGCTCCGATCCGGCGAGGTAGTCCGGATCGTTCTGCTTGAAGAACACGACCGAGTCGGAGTTCAAAATGAAACCCGGCTTGCCGTTGTCGGCTGGTGCGCGTGTGCACAGATAATCCTCGCCGTATTTCGCCCCTGCTGCGTTCAAGGTCCCGATCGACCAGTCGCCCATGAAGAAGAAGGCGGCGTCGCCCTTGACCATCATGTTGAGAGCTGCATCCCAGGCGCGGCCGGCAATGCCCGGATCCATGTACTTGTCGACCATGGTTCGCATCTGCGTGAACGCGGCGACCATTTCCGGGCTGCGCAACGCATCGATGTCGCCTTCGACGAAGGCTTTCTTGAAGAGATCGAGATTCATGCCATAGACGACCGTCTCGAAGGTGGTCGCGTCCGTCCAGTCGGCGCTTCCATGGGCGATGCAGATCAGTCCGGCGGCGACGATCTTGTCGCAGTCTGCGTTGAACTCGGCCCAGGTCTTCGGAAGCTCCGTGATGCCGGCCTTGTCGAGCGCCTTCTTACTCGCCCACATCCAGTCGATGCGGTGGATGTTCATCGGCGCGGCCACCCAATGGCCGTCGGGCTTCATGACCGGGAGGAGCTCCGGCGCGACGACCTTGTCCCACCCTTCGGTATTGGCGAGATCGTCGAGATTCAAGGTCATGCCGGTCTCGTTCCACTCGGCGATCTCGGGGCCCTTGAGCTGAACGGCTGGAGGCGGATTGCCTGCGACAACATCAGCGCGAAGTTTTGCAAGCGTGTTGGCGGTATGGCCGGCGATTGACGTCTGCTGCCATTCGCCGCCTGCTGCGGTGAACATCTCGCCAAGCTTCGCGATCGCCGCGGCGTCGGAGCCGTTGTCCCACTGGTGAAGCAAGTTCGTTTTCGGCGCCGCGCTGACGGCGGTCACAAAGCCCAACGTTAGGGCAGCCACCCCGAGGGCGACACATCCGATTGTCCTCATCTGCATTTCCTCCTAGGCGCGGCTCGCTTCAAAACGCTCAGCGTTCGGGAGCCCTTGGTTCATTCTATGTCGTCGCGACACGTTTCGCTTACTGCTCTTTGGGGTGTATCCTCCCGTAGCCTCGAAGTTGAAGAAGTGCTGGATGGCCAGCGCCGCGGCTCCGCGCTGCCAGCTGTCAGGCTCCCAGTCGAACGCTATCGGCGGCGAGCCGGGATAACAGACTTCCTCGAGGACCTCTCGGAGGGGGTCGAAGAGGTGGCCGCCGAAGCGGACGCCCTCCCCGCCGAAAACGATCATCTCGGGATTGATCACGTTGACGAGCGCGGCGACGTGCCGTCCGAGGCGCCTGCCAGACTCCCTCAGGACCTGTCGCGCGCTCGAAACACCAGCGTTGGCAGCTTCTGCGAGCTGTTCGACGGTCTTTCCGACGGCGGCCGGATCGATTTCCGCCCAACTACGGAGCTGGCCGGCGTCCGAGCAATACGCCTCGATGCACCCGTCCCTGCCACACTCGCAGCGGCGACCGCTTTCCTCGAAATTGTGGCCGAATTCACCCGCCGCGCCGCTGCCGCCACGATAGAGACGTCCATCGATGACGAACCCTGCTCCCACGCCGCGCCCGGCCGCGATGGCGGCAATGCTCTGCAAACCGCGAGCGCGGCCAAAGAGATGCTGTGCGACGGCAAAGGCGTTGGCGTCGTTGTCGACCCAGACTGGGACCGAAACGATCTCGGCAAGCATGGCCCCGATGGGGATGTCGCGCCAGCCAAAGCGCTGCATCTGGCGACACATCCCCGCTTCCGCGTCGACCTGTCCGGCGAGCGTCAATCCGATGCCGATGAGCCGCGATCGCTTGACTTTCGCGCGCGCCAGAAGCTGCTCGACGACGTGCGCGCTGACGGCAACGACTGACTGAGGCTCATGTCCCGACAACGGGAGCTCTGCTTCCGCGACGACGCGCGTTGCCAGGTCCGTGACCACGCCGAGCACGCGCTCCACCATGACCTTGAGCCCGATTGAGAACTTGGAGGCGTAGTCGATCTCAAGCGGCACCGGACGTCGGCCGGTCGCCGCGATGATCGCTTCACGCTCCACCAGGAGACCCTCGGCGATCAGTTCGGCTGTGACGAAAGTAACCGCAGCGGGGCTCAGGCCGACGGCGGCCGCAATGGCTGCCCTGCTCATCGGCCCGTTATGGCGCAACTGATTGAGCACCAGGCGCCGATTGAGAGCGCGCGAGGTGCTCTGGTCGCCCTTGAGCCTCACGATCCTCCCTTTCCTTTATTTTGTAAAATAAGCTATCACATCCAAGCTCGGCGTAAAGCCAAAGTTCAAACCTGTCGGTAGGAGGACGCCGGTTGGGCGTCAGGCCGACTTGCCGGTGAGAAGCGCCATCCCGGTGTACCCGCTTCTGACCTCTTTCTCGACGAGCCCGATCTTCTGCAGCTTCAGGTCGGTCGCGAGGCCGGCAAAGGTGCGCACGAGTGAGTCCTCGGTCAGCGTCATCACGGGATATCTGCGCCCATCCAAGACATAAGATTTCGAGTTCAACAGAAACGCCGCAACGAGCGTCCCGCCGACCCTGACGCAACGCGCGAAGCAGCTGCACGCCCGGTCAAATTCCTCTTGCTTGTCGGTCACCGCCTCCGCACAAAAAAACATCGTCGCGACATCCCACGCACGCTCCGGAAGATCGTAGATCGAGCCCTGGTGAATCGTTGTCTTTGATCGCAGCGCGGCGATCGGGTCGGCGATCGGCCCCGCGTTTCCTTGGTAGCTGTCGTTTACGACCTGCCAGAAATGCTGCCATTGCGGCCGCATTCCACTTTCCGCGAGCTCCTTCTTCAGCCAGTCGACGTTCGGTTTCGCGTATTCCCATGCCGTCAGGGTCGCAG
Organism: uncultured Alphaproteobacteria bacterium; assembly: GCA_963720705.1. Taxonomy (GTDB): domain Bacteria; phylum Pseudomonadota; class Alphaproteobacteria; order Rhizobiales; family Afifellaceae; genus DASWJZ01. Next base: position 164,740 of record CAVRGJ010000002.1, on the reverse strand, counting down.
CCCGCGGCAGCGCTGCGAAGAGCGGGTAGAGGTTTGCCCCGGTTCCAACGTCGATGCAGGCAAGCGGGCCGGCCGGCTGCGAATCCTGGATCGCTGCACAGGCAAGCCGAAGCACGACATCATCGTCTGGATGCGGCTCTTCGTAATAGTGCGCGAAGTACGTATCCGGGTCGATTGTCGAAATATCGTGTTCAGGTGTCGCCTGAGTCATGCGAGCCGCCGATTGACCTGAGTGAACGCGATGCGCTCCGCACGCAAAATGAAATACACCGCGGGACGCAGAAGGCGACGGTCTAACCCCGTCGCAAGCCGAAGTCGACCGTCAAGCGCTCAGCCGTGCACGCTCGGCTTCCGCGAGGCGTTCGCGTTGGGCCTGCAACAGCGCGTCGCACGCCGCCCTATCAACGGGCTTGGAGAAGAAGTAGCCCTGCAATGCCGTGCATCCGAACAAACGCATCATCGCGGCTTCGGCTTCACTCTCAACGCCTTCGGCGACGACCTCCATGCCCAGGGTCCGCCCGAGGTTCACGATGGCGCGAACGATCGTTCGAGAGTTCTGCGCTTCCGGCAAGCCGGTGACAAACGACCGATCGATCTTGAGCTTGTCGAAGGTGAATGTCCTTAGGTAGGTGAGACTCGAATACCCCGTCCCGAAGTCGTCGAGGGCGATCTTGAATCCCATTTCCTTGATCGCCTTCAGCGTGGCGTGCACGCGAGGCGTCGATTCGAGCAACAGGCTCTCGGTTATCTCCAGAACGATCTTGGAGGTGTCGACTGAATGCTTTCTGACAAGATCCTTCAGCAACTGCTCCAGATCGACATGGCGGAATTGGTCGGGAGAAAGATTGATCGCCATTTCGAACTCGGGCCACTGCGCGTGATCGATGAAAGCGCGTTCCAGCACCCAAGCTCCGAGAGCCGGCATGAGGCCGGACTCTTCCGCAATCGGAATGAACGTCATCGGCGGTATGTTGCCGCGCGTCGGATGCTGCCAGCGCAGGAGGGCTTCGACCCCGGCGACGTCATCGGTGGCGGCGGTCACGATCGGTTGATAAAAGAGGCTCAACTGATCCTTTTCAATCGCCTCGCGTAGGTCCAACTCGACGGCACGGCGAATCTCGACGTCTTGACCCATCTCTTCCGTGAACGCCACCGCCCTGTCGCGGCCCTCGGCCTTCGCCTGGTAAAGAGCGATATCCGCCTTTCGCATCAACTCTTCGACGTTGACACCATGCTTGGGCGCGATGACCAAGCCGATGGAGGCCGATATCTTTATGCGCTGACCAAAGAGGCCATAGGGCGTCCTGAACGCTTTCAACAGCACTTCCGAAAGAACAGCGGCCTCATCGATGCGAGAAATTCTCAGCACCGCCAGTTCGTCGCCTCCGAATCGCGCAAGGAAGTCGGATTCTCCGATAAGACCTTTGAGGCGGTTACCCACCGCCTTGATCAGTTCGTCGCCGGCATGATGGCCCAGCGTATCGTTGATATCTTTGAAGCGGTCGATGTCCAGATAGGCTAGCGTTACAACGCCACGGGTGTGCATTTGCTCCCCAATGACGCGCGCCGCCACTTCGCTGAAGAAGAATCGATTGGGCAGACTTGAGAGCGCGTCATGTCTGGACCGGTGGAGAGCGTCAGCTTCTCGATCGGCAAGCTCGGTCGATGCGCGCCGGAGCCTTCTCAGCGTCAGCGCCGTGAAAAGACCGAAGACCAACAGGCCGAGGACGACAAGTGGCAGGACGACCGTCAAGAGGATTCGCCCCGGCTGCCGCGGCGTCCAACTGATAACACCCGCCTGCGACCCATCGTCAGTGACGAACGCCTTTGAAAACGTTCCGTCGATCCCCGCCGTGCTTTTCGACAAGTTGAGATCCGGAATCAGCAGCGAACGAGAAAGGTCGGCGATGAATTCATCGTCGATGTAGACAATACTCACGAGCAGGTACGGATCCCCCGTGGCGAGGCTCATATCGGTGTTCGGTGCAATCGTGATCACCGAAACGAGGGCCGGCTTGCCTCCCGGGTCAAGGATATGCCCGCTCCATTTGGCGAAGGCCAGGACCTTGGAAAGCTGATCGTAGGTCTTCTGTGCCGCGGCGAAGAGATCGTTTCGGACGCGGAGCCCAGATGGCTCGCCGCGGATCTCGTGGATGATGGGCGCAAGCTGGCGCATCCGCTCGTCGTCATCGACGCCGGACGCCTTACTATCCTTCATCGAATATATGAGCTTGTCGGAGTCCGACAGTATGTAGATTTCGTCGTGACCGTAGGTCTCTGTCAGGAACGTGCCGATGTTCCAGTCGATCCATTCCTTATCGAACTTTACGACGGTGTTTTGGACCGAGTCGTCCCACCACGAAACGCTTTTCTGCTCGTTCAGGACCCGCGATATGCTTTGGTCAAACGCGTTTTCCAAAAGAACTTGATCACGGTCGAGCGCGGACCTGTTGGCGACGACGCCGGCATAGATCATGATGCCGACGACGAGAACGCCAAAAATCCCGACAACGAGCGCAACGACCTCAGTAAGTTTCTGAAGATCGTCTCGGGGGCGCCCCAAAATCGCTGCCCACGCCATCGCGGCTCCTTTAATCGTGTCTTTTTCGCAGCCGGGGATGAAAAAAACGTCAACTATTGGAAGTATAGTGGCCGAAAATGCGCCGAACTTCTTGTTGGGGTTGTATTAAGCCGTCTTCCTTCTACTCGCGCGGGCCTCTGTGCGCGACGAAACAAAGTCAAAGCTAGAGCGCCTTCGCCACCATGAAGACCATTCCGGAATAGCCGCTGCGAATCTCCCGCTCCACGATTCCGATCCGCTCGGTCCGCACGTCGCGGGAGATTGGGGCAAACACTTCGAGGATGTCGGCCTCGGAGATATCCAGAATCGGAAATGGCCTTTCGGCAATGACGTATCGTGAGGAACCGACAAGAAACGCCGCAGCCAAAGTGCCTCCCGGGCGGACGCAGCGTGCGAAGCCCTCGCAAGCCTTCTCGAATTGGCTTCGCTCGCCGGTAATCAACTCGGCACAAAAGAACATGGTCGCGGCATCCCAGCGGCGCGCGGGAAGGTCATAGACCGACCCTTGTTCGATGCGCGCTATCTTCCGCATGATTGGCTTTGGATTTTCCGGAAGTCCTGCGTCCGAACCATAAGACTCCACGATGACGTTCCAGAAATGCCTCCATTGTGGCCGCATCGTACGGTCGGCAATCTCGTTCTTCAGCCACGCCACGTTGCTATCGGAAAACTCCCAAGCCGTGAGGTCGGACGCCCGCGGCAGCGCCAGTAGCATCGGAAAGAGATTCGGGCCCGTTCCGACGTCGACGACGCTGAGTTTCCCGCGTTTCGGTTCGGCGCCGATCAGCGCGGCACAGGCGCGTCGGATGACTTTATCGTCGTCCGGGTGCGGCTCCCCGTAGTAGTGCTGGAAATAGGCCTCCGAATCGAACTGCGACCACGCAAAGTCCTCGTTTCTGTCGGGCTTCGTCTCCCCGGAGAACTTCCCGCTGACTGTCACTTGCTCACCGATCGCTTTTGTCGAATCGCCCGGAAACCAATCTTAAAGAGTTGCTGCGAAGATTGCGATCAGAGGTCGACTCCGGAAGTCGAGAAGGCGGGCGATGGAAATTCATCCCTCCGCAATGGCCGCGTGGGTTCCTTACTTTGTGCGCGTTAGCAACAGGATGTCGGGAATTGATCGCCTCCCAACCCTGGAAGAGATCGCCGCGCATCGGGGGCTCTTCGCCACGAACGCCTTGCGCGTAGAAAACCTTGAGGTCTTCGTGGGCTACATCGCGAAAGGCGCCAGGCTTCGCGACGAGGCCGATCTTGGGATCTACGACGACGGGCTCATGTTCCGCGTCGATCCGAAGGTCGATCTCGCAACGATCGTGACGGCCGTTCGGACGCTGGCGGCGCCACCGCAGCGTCTCCACAGACTTTACTCGCTTCTTCGTCCCTTCACCGACGGCAATGCCCGTTGCGGTCGCGCGCTGCTCATGTGGCAGATCACTCGGCGCTCAAGCGCGAGGGGAAGCACGGTGCCGGAGCGCCGCCGTGCCACATCAAGGGTCCCGAGTGGCGGCCTTCGACCGCAAGGGCTGCCAAACTAGCTTCAGCGTCCGCCCTGAACGAGTTGCGCCGGCTCGAGCGGCCGACGGGAGGCCGGCAGAACGACGATACTTTTCAAAGGCTGGCGTGAGATCACTTCCTGCTCGCCGCTGGAGTTGCCCCAATAGATAACGTCGCTCGCATCGACGGTGGCGCGAAGTATCTTCGCCGGGCGGCACCCTCCTTGTTGCGCGGCCTGTTCGAAGGAGAGCGTCCAGATCAGACCCGCTGCGGCCTTCCGAACAGGCACGCCGCACGCGGATCGAAAAACTGTCAACGAACTTGGAAACACCGGAACTGAAAAATCGGCGCGTACAAACATTCGGCGTATCATCGGGCTTGGCCAGAAGTCGACGATGAGATGCCGCGTCTTTGGTGTCCACGCGGCTTGCAGAATCTCCCGGTAGGCAGGGTTCGGTGTCTTGAGCTGATAGGCGAGACAGGCGATGTGGCCGCGCGTTCGAAACGGCGCGACTATCATCAGGCGTCGTGCCGCCAGCGCATCTCCGGCAAACGCCTGGTCCAATAGCGGGCGATCGCAATCCGGCAAGGCGCCGCGCACCGAACTCACGTAGGACGCCGTCCTCATCGAAGGGTACTCCAGGACTCCACCCCAAGCTACGACGAGTACGCCACCCATACGTTTGGCTCTTCGTAGCGGCCGATCTGGCGTTCGACGTCGATGTTGATTGGTGAGAGCGCGCCGTCGAGGAGGTACTCTCCCGATGCCTCAAAGCGCCGGCCCGCCCAGGTCTCCCAAAAGGCGATGTGCTGCTCCACCACCATCGACCGTTCGCACGGGCGGACGATCTTGCCGCCATGTGAGAGGTGGCTCCGGAGCCAGGGATCGAAGAGCCGCCCGTCGGCGTCCTTCCAACGGATATATTCTTCGATCGGCACCCGCGGAAAATCGCACTTCGAGGTCGGTCTGACCGGCGCGAGCATAGCCTCGAAGCCATATCGCCTGGACAACACGCAGAGCTCGTCGATCATCCGCGCGGCAAATCCCCGCCCGCGCTGTTCCGGCGGAACCGAGATCGCGAGCGCGCCAAGGACGTTTGCGCGGCCGCTGCGGTTTGTTGCACCGCGTTCGAGCAGCCAGTCCCAACCTTCCGAGGGCAGATCGTCAAAGTCGCCGTGCCAATATGCGGGCACGCAATTTGCAAGAGCAACCGGAGTATTCGTTTCTACCTGAACGAGGCAGAGCTGGAGGTCGGAAAATCTATCCAGCACGGAGTCGTAGTACTCCTGATGCGCCTCCGTGAAATTCAAATATCCCAGTCGACTCCAGGCTGAATTTTCTACTGAAACAGCAGCTTCCCTCAACTCGCTGCTGAAGGCGCGCGAACGAACGACTAAGGTATCTGACAAGGCGCCGCATCCCTTCTACCCGCTTAGCTTTCGGACGCGTGGCCCACGCCGAACTAAGCTGAAGAGGTTTCCCTTAATACACCATTAACCATTGAATTGGAAACGCTTAACCCTACGAAATGGGGCGATGGTTAATGTTCGGGCTTGGTTCTCTGTTGGCCAAACCGACCGCGGGCAATCTGAGGGAGACACGTGCAGGTAAACACCCACACTTAGTCGGCGCACCAACAACCGCAAAGCAGCCATCCTCCCAGAGATGCTGGGTTCCGTTCGTCTCCGCTCCGCAACACCCTTCGTCGGCTTAGCGCAACGGGTGCGCTTTCGACCAACTTGAACAGGGTGTCGGAGCTTTTCGTTGACGGGCGCCCCACCTCGCCTCGATTAGTCCACGTCAGCACGCGTCCTCGACGCGGCATCTGGTCGCCCGTCGCTGACCCGAAGCGCGGCTGTCTTCTCCACCGGAGAAGACGCCGGGCGGCACACACGCAGCAGGCCTCGGTCCACATTGACGTTGCGATCTTGTCCGGAGCACTATCCGCGCCACACGAGGAAGGGGCATGGCGGGACGACCGGAAAGTAAGGTCGCAATCGTCATCGGCGGATCGCGCGGTGTCGGCCCCGCCTTTTTTACTGGCCTGACGCCAATGCTCGACGACGGTCAGAGGCCGCCGGAGGCTAAGCTCCAGCTTCAATGAAGCTCCCGATCTTTCAGATCGACGCTTTCGCCGGGCGAGTGTTCGCCGGCAATCCCGCCGTCATTTGCTGCCTTGACGATTGGCTCGACGACGTAGTTCTGACGTCGATCGCCGCGGAGCAGAACATCTCGACCACGGCGTTCCTGATCGACCGCGGCAACGCGTTCGACATCCGCTTTTTCGCGCCGGCGGGCGAGTTGCCGCTCGCCGGGCACGCATCGCTCGCCGCTGCACATGTCATTCTCGGCCTGCTCCACCCCGAGCTTTCGGCCGCAACGCTCAGGCGCCGCAGCGGTGCCTCACTCAGTGTCTCCCGCTTCAGCGAGGACATGTTCGCCATTCAACTTCCGCTCGTGCCGTGTAGTTCATGCCCCGCACCCGCCGGCCTCACGGAAGCGCTCGGCGCGCGTTTCGCGGAAGTGTTTGAGACGAGCGATCGCTACTACGTCGTGATGAAAAATGAGGCGGCGGTCGCGGCACTTAGCCCCGACACGGATGCGCTGATGCGGCTCGCCAAGGATTCGGTGGTCGTCACGGCGCGCGGCGAAAGCTGCTCGTTCGTATCGCGCGCCTTTGCGCCGAAGGAAGGCCTGCCAGAGGACCCGGTTTGCGGCTCCGCACATCTCACTCTCGTCCCGTTCTGGTCGGAGCGGCTTGGCCGGAAAGAGCATCGCGCCCAGCAACTGTCGCCACGCGGCGGCGAGCTCTATTGCGCCCTGGTGGGGGAGGAAGTGCGCCTCGCCGGCCGCTGCGCGCTATATCTCGAAGGATCAATCCACGTCTAGATCCGCGCGGCTGGAGCGCCGTCAGACGATCGGCACCGCCGCACCGTGGTCTGCGTGCAGTAGCCGCGCGAGGGTCGTCAGCGCTTGCTCGACGCGCGCCTCGTCCGACTCCGAGCAGAGGCAGAGCCGCACGCCACCCGGGTCGTGACCGGGGATGAGCGAGAACGCGTCACCCGGCGTGACGGCGACGCCGCTCGCGAGCGCGTCGGCGACGAAGGCGGCATTGCCCCTCTCAGGCGGCAGCCGCAGCCAGAAGTGCAGCGAGGTCGGCGCGGAATTCTCCTGACCGAGAATACGGGCGGCAAGGCGTTGCCGCTGCCGAGCTGCCTCGGTCTGGAACTGCGTGGCATCGAATCCGGCACCACTCCTGATCATTTCTGCAGCGAGCTCCAGTAGAACCGGTGAGACCATTGCGGTCGTCGCACGCATCGCGGCGCGCATCGCTCGGTGCAGCCGCGGCGGCACCGCCATGAAGCCGACGCGCAGCGCCGGGGCGATCGATTTCGACAGGCTCGTCAGATAGACCGTGATCTCGCGCGCCAGGTAGCAGTAGGCGGTGGCGCGCGGCTCAAGGAGAAAGCCGTAGGCGTCGTCCTCCACGATCAGGACGTTGTGGGCGCGCGCAATGCGCACGATCTCCTCACGCCGGGCGAGGCTCGCGGTCGCGGTCGTCGGATTGTGCAGCGTCGGCATCGTGTAGACGAACCGCGGCCGGAACATCTCGCATGCCATCTCAAAAGCTTCCGGCACCATCCCCTCGTCGTCGATCGCGACGGGCATCATGCGGATGCCGGTGAGCCGTCCGACGGAAAGCGCTCCCGGCCAGGTCAGCTCCTCCGTCAACACGGTGTCGCCCGGACGCGCGAGGCCGAGGAAGATCGTCATCAACGCGGTCTGTCCACCGGGCACCACGTAGACGTCGTCGGCGGGAATATCGACGCCGAGTTCGCGCAGCCAGTCGGCGCCCGCCACCCGATGCTTCAGCTGTCCCTGCGGCGGCTGGTAGTGCGCAAGATCGGTCAGATCGCCCTTAGCTGTGACCGCCTTCAGAGCTTCGCGCAGGCGTTCGTCGGTCCGTTCCGGAAGCGGCTCGTTGAGGCTCAGGTTGATCGCGTCGCTTCGCTGCATCAGCGGCAGGTAGAGACGCTCGAGTGGGCGGAGGCCTTCGCGGTTTGAGCCGTTCACATTTTCGCTGCCGGTTGACAGTACGAAGGTGCCGCGGCCAACCGCGCCATCGATCAGCCCACGCTCGGTGGCTTCAGCATAAGCGCGCGAGACGGTGCTGACAGCAACGCCGAGGCGCTTCGCGAGATCGCGGTGGGTGGGCAAACGGTGACCGGGTTGAAGCCGGCCGCTGCGGATCGCCTGCTCGATCGTGTCGGCCAGCGAGCTGTAGACCTCGCCGCGGCGCAGCCGCCAGTCCGAATACCATTCTTCCATTCGAGCCCCGCGATTGTTCCTAGGGAGGTACATTACCGAGAAGGCGAAGCGCAGCTACTCGATTTCGCGGCAAAATCCAACCGATTCCTGCGAAGTGCCGGCCATTGATTGACAGCGTTTTGCATCGACGCCTATAAATATCAACGCGAAAAGATATCATTGTACTGCATAGCCGTACATAGGAGCGATTCTGAGAAAATCAGGATGACTACGGGGATCGCCGCGAGCGGAGACGCAGGCAAAACGGAGGGCCGCATGGTGAATCGCAAATTGCATCGTGAGACATACGCGCTTGCCGACGCCTACGCTGCCGGCAGAATTTCGCGCCGCAGCTTCGTCACGGGATTGCTCGGACTCGGTTTAGCGGCGCCCACTATCGCGTCGCTCATCGCCGAGATCGATCCGGCCGCCGCCGCGGGCATGGATCTGAAGGGCAACGTGCGCTTCCTCGTCGGCCCATGGTCGCCGAACGAAGTCGATCATCACAAGAAAATCGCCGAGGGGTTCACCGCGCTGCATCCCGACGTCACCTTCGACTTCAAGCTCTACGACTGGGAGACCGCGGGCCAGGAAATCAACACCTCTGCGGCCTCGGGGGCGCACGACGTCTACATGACGACGGAGAGCAGCTATCCCGACTACGAGGCCGGGGACGGCTTCGTCGACCTTACGTCGCGCGTCAACGATCCTTCGTTCGCAGGCGAAAAGGCGAATTACCTCTACATGGACCGGACGCTCGGCTTTGGGCCGAAGATCATGGGGCTCCCTATCAGCTTCCACGTCGAGAGCGCGCTGTTCGTCAACATGGACATGGTCAACGCCGCGGGACACGACGAGACCTTCGCGGATTCGTGGGACACATTCCGCGATTGCCTCGCCAAGACGACCAAGGAGGGCGAGGTCTACGGCATCGCCCTCGGCGTGCAGCCTTACGGCGAGTGGTACCAGGTGCTGAGAGCCGCCGGCGGATCGTTCCTGACGCCGGATCTGAGCGCGCCGAACGTCAACAAGCCCGAAGTGATCGACGCGACGGCCCGCGTGGCGAGCCTCTTCAAGGACAAGATCGCAGCGCCGCTCGGCACCTACAACTACGACGACGCACCGGGAGCGTTCGCGGCCGGAAAGCTCGCGGTGCTTTCCATCGACCTGGCAGCCACGACTGTCGTAGAGCTCCCGCTTCCGTTCAACTGGAAGCTCATCCCCAATCCGCCGCAGGCCGCGGGTCGGATGAACTTCAACGATATCACCTACTACATGATCAACTCCAAGTCCGATAACCCGGACCTGATGTGGGAGGTCGTGAAGTGGTGGACGAGCGGCAAGAACGACGCCTATTGGGCCGACAACTCCGGCACCTACCCGGCGCGTACCGACGCGCTCGACAACGGCTACGGCACGAGCGCCGCGCCGCAACTCGCTGAAGCCCTGCCCTCCTACAAGAAGTATGCGGTCGGCCTGGAGAACTTCGCCGGCTGGGCCGACGTTGAGAACCTGGCTGGAGCTGAAGTGCAGAAATGCTTCAGTGGCGACGAGACCGCCGAAGAGGCGATCGCCAACGTGGAAAAGATCGTCCAGCAGGAGACTGGACACTAGCTGGCCGGCGCCGCTGCCGCGCCAACACCTGCTGAGCCGGCGGACGCGAGGCGGTGATGGATGTTCAGTCGCGTCGCATGCGGTTGTCTCCTGATGAGCACGCGCGGCTGCGCCGAAAGGCGCGGCTGCGACGCGATCTGGCCGGATGGATGTTCCTCGGCCCGATGTTCGCGTTCTTCATCCTGTTCCTGGTCTTCCCGGTCTTCGGCACCGTCTGGTGGAGCACGCGCTTCGGAAGTCTCTATGGCGGCACCAAATTCGTCGGCCTGAGGAACTTTACCCGCCTGCCCGATCTCGTTGGCGCTCCACAGGCGATCGAGAATACGCTCGTGTTTGCCGGCGCATCCGTGCCGCTGATCCTCGCCGGCGCGCTTGGCATTGCGCTGCTCCTCGCGCGTCTTGAAAGAGGCGGCGCGATCTATCGTTTCCTGGTCTATTTCCCGGTCCTCGTGCCGGGTGTGGTTGCGGGCCTGATCTGGCTGTTCCTGACGAATTCCGACTTCGGCCTCTTCAACGACGTCTTGCGGCTGTTCGGCTTTGCGCCGGCGACGTGGCTCGGCGTCGACACCGCCTTGGGTGTGCTCATCGCTCTCGATGTCTGGCGCAACGTCGGCTATTGGGCGATGTTCTTCGTGGCCGCCATCATCGGCCTTCCAGAGGAACTCTACCAGGCGGCCAAGCTTGACGGCGCGTCGGTGATCTCGCGTTTCCGCTTCCTCACGCTGCCGCTTCTGCGCCGTATCATCTTCTTCGCTGTCGTGGTTTCGACGATCTGGGCGTTCCAGGTCTTCGACACCGCCATCGTCTTGACACGAGGCGGCCCCGCCGGCGCGACGACGACGGTCATCTACCGCGTCTGGTCATATGTCTTCGGCTCCAACAACAAGGTCGGCTTCGCGTCGGCGATCTCGCTGGTGATGATCGTCGCGATCCTCGCGTTGACGCTGCTTCAGATGCGGCTCTTGCGCTCCCGGCGGGGAAGCGACTGATGACGGCCCTCGCTGAACCTTCCACCCTCGACGGCCTCAGGCGACTTGCAGTCGATCATGCCCGAATCAGGGCACGCCGGCGGCGGCTCGGGGAACTCTCCCGCCACGTGGTGCTCGGTGTCGTGACCTTCATCCTGGTGGCGCCGTTCTACTACGTGGTTCTGGCGTCGCTCAAAGACAGCCACGCGATCTTCCAATACCCGCCCAAGCTCATTCCGTGGCCGCCCTACTGGGACAACTATCGGCATGTCCTGAGCGACACGAACTTCCTGCGCTGGATGTTCAACACGATGTTCGTCGCGACCACGGTCACGGTGCTCAAGGTGTTCCTCGATTCCATGGCCGGCTACGCGCTCGCCAAGATCGACTTCACCGGAAAGAGGGCCGTCTTCCTGCTGATGCTCATTCTGCTGATGGTGCCGGGTGGAGCGTTGATCGTCCCGCTGTGGTCGCTCGTTTACTCGCTCGGTCTGATCAACACCTACTTCGCGCTGATCCTGCCGCCGCTGGCGAGTCCGCTCGGCGCCATCCTGATGCGTCAGTTCATCCTGGGTTTGCCCGGCGACCTGGAAAATGCAGCACGTCTCGACGGCCTGAACGAGTTCCAGATCTACTGGCGCATCATCCTGCCGCTCATCAAACCGGGTCTGGTCGTTCTCGCCGTCATCATCTTCACCGATCAGTTCATGAGCTTCATCTGGCCGCTGATCGCGACCACGAGCGACAACCTCATCGTTTTGACCGTGGGGATCGCCTCGCTCAGGGCGCATGGAGGCGTCGACTACGGATTGTGGTCGGCCTCGGCGGTAATGTCGCTGGTGCCGATCGCGATCCTTTTCTTCATCCTGCAGCGCCAGTTCCTGGCGCGATCGCTGGCGGGCGCGCTCAAGCAATGAAGGAGATACGCTCACACGAGATGCAGGCCGATTCCGCTCATGCCATCGAACTGATCGAAGTCGCAAAGCACTATGGAGAGACGGTCGCCCTGAAAGGAGTCGACCTCGCCATCAAGTCCGGCGAGTTCATCGCGCTCCTCGGCCCGTCGGGTTGCGGCAAGAGCACGCTTCTCAAGCTGATCGCCGGCCTTGAGGAGCTCACGGACGGCGAGATCTACGTGGGCGGCAGGCTTGCCAACTATCTGAAGCCGAGTGCCCGCAACGTCGCGATGGTCTTCCAGAACTATGCGCTCTATCCGCACATGACGGTGCGCGAGAATATCGGCTTTCCGCTGAAGATGGGCGGGGTCGCGCGTGAGGAAGTGGGCAAGCGGGTCGAGGCGGCGGCAGGCCTCTTGCAGCTCAGTGCCGAGCTCGACCGCTTCCCCGACGAGCTCTCCGGCGGTCAGCGCCAGCGCGTCGCGCTTGGTCGCGCGATCGTGCGCGAGCCGCTCGCCTTCCTGATGGACGAGCCGCTATCGAACCTTGACGCGCTGCTCCGCGTCGAAATGCGCACCGAGCTTCTGCGCCTTCACAAGCGCGTCGGCCGCACCACGATCTACGTCACGCACGACCAAGTCGAGGCGATGACCATGGCCGACCGCATCGTGCTGATGAACAAGGGCGAGATCCAGCAGGTGGGCAGTCCGAGCGAGATCTACGTGACCCCGGCCAACACGTTCGTCGCCCGCTTCGTCGGCAGCCCGCCGATGAACCTGACCGAAGGCCGGATCGAATCCGGACCGGGCGACCGGGTATTCGTCGGCTCGCTCAAGCTTTCGCTCGGCACAGGGGCCGCGTCCGGGCTCACGGAGGGACCGGCGACGCTTGGAATTCGGCCCGAGCACCTAGAGATCGTCGACGCATCCCATCCCGAAGCGGTGCCGGCGAAGGTGGATCTCGTCGAGCGCGTCGGCGCGGACTCCAACGTGTTCTTAATCGTCGGCGGCCAGGCCTCCCTGATCGCAAGCGTCGACGCATCGACACCGATTCACGAGGGCGACGAAATCCACGTTCGTCTGCCGCCTGAGCACATCGAGTTTTTCGACGCCCACGGCAACCGCGTCGATCGTAAGGAAACCGGCAGATGAGTGACGCGGCCGAAGGCCCCTTCCATCCGTATCACCGGCCGCACAGGGCGGAGCCCGTGTCGCCGCCGGTCCCGCTGCCCGAACCCGGGCCAAGGGCCCGCTACCCCTTGTCGATCTCGCCCGACCGCCGCCGGCTGCTCGATGCCGACGGCCGGTCGTTCCTGATCCAGGGCGACGCCGCCTGGTCGCTGATCGCCAATCTCACGTTTGAAGATGCGGTGCGCTACCTCGACGACCGCCGCGCCAAGGGCTTCAACACGCTCATCGTCAATCTGATCGAGCATCTGTTCTCGCGCGATCCGCCGCGCGATCTCGCGGGACGCGAGCCGTTCACGACGCCCGGGAACATGGGGACTCCCAACGACGCCTATTTCGATGCCGCAGAGCGCGTGCTCGACGCCTGCGCAGAACGCGGCTTCACCGTGCTTCTGGCGCCCTGCTACGTCGGCTACAAACACTTTCGCGGCAAGCACCTGTCAGACCGCCTCGATGGCTGGAACGACGAGATCGTTGCGACGGGCCCGGACGGCTGCCGGGTTTACGGCGAATATCTCGGTCGCCGCTTCGGCCGCTTCGCCAATATTGTTTGGATGATCGGCGGCGACTGGCATCCGGAGGAGGCGCGCGCCGGCCTCGACGCGATCGCCGACGGAATTCGCGGCGTCGGCGTGAAGACCTTGTTCACCGCCCACCCGCACCCAGAGTTCTCGCCGATCGAATCCTTCGCCGGATCGACGTGGCTCGATGTCAACGTCACCTACACCTACGGCGTCGTTCACCGCTCGCTCGTCGCCGACTGGCAGCGCAATCCGCCATGGCCGTTCTTCCTGATCGAATCGACCTACGAGGGCGAGCACAATGCGAGCCACCTGCAAATCCGCCGCCAGGCCTATTGGTCGGTGCTTTGCGGCGGCAACGGCCATTGCATGGGAAATCACCCGATCTGGCTTTTCTGGGACGGCTGGCAGCAGGCGCTCGACCTGCCGGGCTCTGTGGCGATGGCGCGCTGGGGCAGCTTCTTCCGCGCGCTGCCTTGGAGCGAGTTCGTGCCGGACCTGGAGCTTCGTCTGGTGACCTCCGGCCTCGGCGAGGCGCGCGGGCTCGATCGCGTCACCGCGGCAAAGACGGCCGACGGCCGGCTTGGCGTCGCCTATTTGCCCGTGCGCCGACCGATCGGAGTCGACCTCTCCGTTCTCGCCGGCCCGCGCATATCTGTCGAATGGTTCGAGCCCGCCACCGGCAAGCGGCGCTCCGGCGGGACGCTCGCGGGCGACGGCGCGGTGACGCTGGCGCCGCCCTTCGATGAGGACGCTGCGCTCGTGTTGACGTCATGCACCTGAGCGACACAACGCATCTTGATCGTCGAGGCTCAGATGGAAGACTGGCCGCCGTCGACCACGAGCGTCGTTCCGATGCAGTAGCTCGCCTCGTCGGAAGCGAGCCACAGAATTGCCGAAGCGCATTCCTCGGCGGTGCCCGTCCTTCCGATCGGAATTTGGTTGCTCCAGTAGGCGAGCTCCTTCGGGTCCTTCATCACCGGCGCGTTCATCGGTGTATCGATGAAACCGGGGATGACCATGTTTACCCGGATCTTGAGGCGGGCGTAGTCGATCGCCATCACCTTCATCATCGCAAGGATGCCCCCTTTGCTGGCGCTGTAGGCGGGCTCGTTGGTGGCCATTCCGAGATTGCCGCAATTCGAGCCGAGGCAGACGATGGCGCCGCCGCCCGTCGCGAGCAGGTGCCGCGCGCCGTGCTTGCAGGCGAGGAACTGGCCGGTGAGGTTGGTCGTCAGCAGGCGATCCCAGATCGCGCGGTCGAGTCGATCGACGCGGTCGTCCTGGCCGAGCAGCTCGATGCCGGCGTTCGAGACGATGATGTCGAGGCCGCTCCAGCGCTCCGCCGCCGCATCCATCGCCGCTTCGATCTCCGTTTCGACGGAGCTGTCAGCAGGGAGAACGAGAGCCTCGCCGCCGGACGCGGCGATCTCCTGTGCGACCGCTTCGAGCGGCTCGCGGCGTCTCGCGACAAGCCCCACGCGCGCGCCTTCGGCGGCAAGTCTGACGGCAGTCGCGTAGCCGATCCCCGCGCTCGCCCCCGTCACGACCGCACGCTTTCCGGCAAACCGCCCCGCTTGGATGTCCATCGCAGCTTCGCTCCATCGTATCCGTCATTCGCGTCGATTGTTCGTAGAACAGGACGTTACGCATTTGAACGGGGGATCACGCGGCGCAGGGCGGGCATGCGTCGAAGCCGTCTCGAGGCGGCGGCAACCGACCCGGCGTTCCTGCAGTCGAGCGCGACGGCGATTGCGTCCGCGAATGAAATCGAGCATCGGCGCGCACGCTGTCTTCGTATCGAGATGGGAGGCTAACGATGGTCAATTCCCGAGTTCCCGGCCTGGGGCCGAACCAGCATTTCATCGGCGTGAAGGGCAGTCGCTCGCGGCTCAACACGCCGGCGCTGCTGCTCGACCTTGATGCGTTGGAGCGCAACATCGCGACGATGGCGCGGCTGACCAAGGCCGCGGGCGTCAAACTCCGGCCGCACAGCAAAGGCGGCAAGTCCATCGAGATCGCACGGCGACAGATCGCGGCCGGCGCGATTGGCATCTGCTGCGCGACGCTGAGCGAGGCGGAAGTGATGGCGAGCGGCGGCATCGAGAACATTCTCGTGACATCCGAAGCCGTGACGCCAGCCGCGATCGATCGCGCCATCGCGCTCAACGCGCGATCGAGCGGCTTCATCCTGAACGTGGAGGATCTGAAGAACCTCGCTGGGCTCGCCGCCGCGGCGGAGAAAGCCGGCAAGCCGCTGTCGCTTCTGGTCGAGTTCGACGTAGGCCAGGATCGCACTGGCATCGCCGCGATCGAAGGTGTCGTTGCGCTCGCGCGCAAGGTGGAGGCTTCGCCGCATCTCCGTTACCGCGGCCTTCATGCCTATTACGGCCACATGCAGCACATCCCCTCCCCCGCTGACCGCAAGAGGGCGGCTGAAGGACAGATGGCGCGCATCCGCGAGCTGATTGCAGCGCTCAAAGCGGAGGGGCTTGAGCCGGAGATCGTGACCGGCGGCGGCACCGGCACCTTCGACGTCGACGTCACCGGCGGCGTCTTCACCGAGATCCAGCCGGGCTCCTATCCGTTCATGGACCGCGAGTATTATGAAATCGATCGGACAGGCGAGCGGCCGTTTGACGCTTCGCTCTTCGTGCTGGCGACGGTCATCGCGTCGCGCGAAGGACATGCGATCGTCAATTCCGGCTACAAGGCGCTCGCCACCGAAGGCGGCATGCCGGTCCTCCTCACCCCAAAACTCAAAGACGTGCGCTTCCAGTTCGAGGGCGACGAGCACGGCGACCTCAAGTACGACCCGAAGGGCGGCACGTTGAAGCTCGGCGATGCGGTGGAATTCCTCACGCCGCACTGCGACCCGACGATCAACCTCTACAACCATTATCACTGCGTGCGCGGCGATACGCTGGTGGAGATCTGGCCGGTCGACGCGCGCGGATATTGAGCCTCGGGCCCGGTTTCGCGCTCCCGGATCATTAGGCGCGTGAGGATCAAAAAGGGGGCGACGATGAAATCCGCAATGCCGAAACGCAAGGCTGTAAAGAGTAAAGCCACCAAATCGAAAGCGGCGAAGCGCAAGGTGCCGAAGCGAGCCTCAGCCAAAGCAGGCGTCACGCTGCGTCAGGGCTTTGGCAGCGAGCCGGGCTTTCCGATTTCGCTCGCCATGCGCGCAGGAGATTTCGTATTCGCCTCCGCGCAAGGGGACCACGAGTTCAACCCGGCGGATGTCCTCTACGACGAGAAGGGCCTCGTCATCAGCGACGGCAGCAACCTGCCGCCGCGAAGCGTCGCGGAGGAAACGCGCGCGAGCCTCAGAAGCATCGAGAAGTCACTGAAGGAGGCGGGCTGCGCGCTGGAAGACGTGGTCGACACGTCGGTATGGCTGCGCGACCCGCGCGACTTTCCCGAGGTGAACAAAGCCTACGCAGAGCTCTTCAAGCGCAACTGCCCAACGCGTTCGGTCTTCCGCGTCGACTTCATGTTCGATTGCCGCGTCGAGATCAAAGTGATCGCCTACAAGCCGCTCCGATCCAGCACGACCAGAAGAACAAAAACCAGGTGAGCGGATACCTCCGACAATAATCCGCGCTTGAGCCAACTCGGCGGGCAGCTCATCCTGTTGCCGGCGGCGCGCGCGAAGCGTCAACCGCCGCGCCCATCGAGCCGCTCGCGCCGGCACCGAGATAGAGCCGGGCAACTTCCGGATCGTTGAGCAGCCCGATCCCGGTGCCGACCAGCGCGATGCGACCTGCCTCAAGGACCGCAGCCTTGTGAGCAACGGCCAACCCGGACCGCGCGTTCTGCTCGACGAGGAGAACGGTCCGCCCATCTTCTGCGAGAGCCGCGATGGAAGCGAAAACCGATTTTCGCGCTTTCGGGTCGAGCCCAATTGACGGTTCGTCGAGCAGGACCACAGCCGGGTCTAGCATCAACGAACGCGCAAGCTCGACCTGCTTCTGTTCCCCTCCGGAGAGCGACCCGGCGGCTTCATGGCGACGTTCCGCAACAATGGGGAAGAGCTCGGCGACCTTTTCTATGCGGCTTCGAACCAGTGTTTGATCGGAAAGGATGAAGGCGCCCATCAGCACATTCTCCCAAACCGTCATCCCAGGGAAGAGACTGCGATCCTGCGGCACGTGAACCACGCCCCGAGTTCAGGCGCTCTTTCGACGACAGGCGGCTGATGTCCTCACCCCGAAGCATGACCTGGCCGCCGGCCGGATAGAGAAGTCCGCTAATCGTCTTGAGAACCGTCGACTTTCCGGAACCATTGGGCCCGATTAGACACGTGATCTTGCCGGTCTCAACCGCCAAGTCGACACCCTTCAGGATCAGTCCCGCGCCGTAACCGGCCGTCACTCCGGAGAGCGCGAGGATGGCCGATTCCCCGCGGCTTCGTTTATCCGTGCGTTCGGTTGCGTCGAGCACCGGGGGCATTGCGTTCGCCTCAGCCGCCGAGATACGCGTCTAGGACGAGCGGGTCGACCTGCACGTCGGCCGGCGCACCCATGGCGATCGGCGCGCCGCGATCGAGGACGATCACTGGGTCGCAGAGCCGCATGACCAACGGCATGTCGTGTTCGACGACGAGGAACGTCACTCCCTCCTTCTGCCGGGCGCGGATATGATACTCCATCGTCTCGATCATCAGCGGGTTGACGCCGGCAGTCGGCTCGTCGAGCAGCACGAGCTTGGGTCGGCTCATCAGGACCGCGGCGAACTCCAGCAATTTGCGCTGACCGTAGGAGAGCTCGGCGGCCGTCAGGTCGGCCAAGCCATGAAGCCGGAACTCCTCAAGCATCTCGCGCGCCCGCCGCCGGTCGGCCTCCGTCAATCTGGCGCCGAAGAGGGCGCGCCAGGAATATCCCGCGGCGATTACCAGGTTCTCCTCGACCGACAATTGCGGGAAGATTCGCGCCTGCTGGAACGTGCGCGACAGTCCCTGCCGGTAAAGCCTCGCAGGACTCGGCTTCTTCACCCAATGGCCGCCGAAGCGGATGATTCCGGAGTCGGGCTTCAGATATCCGGTGATGATGTTGAAGGCTGTCGTCTTGCCCGAACCGTTCGGCCCGATCAGACCGGTGATCGTTCCCTCCTCGACCGAGAACGTGCAGTCGTCCACCGCCTTAACGCCACCGAAGTGCTTTCTCAGCCGGTCGACTTCCAACAACGCCGTCATCGTTCCGCCGCCCGCAATTCATCAATCATCCCGGCGTCCATTTTGCGCTCCGCGGGGGAGGCTTCGTCCTCCTGTTGAACCCCCTGCCTCCGCTTGCGTCGACTACGCAGTCGGTCGGTGATCGTCGGCAGGATTCCGCGCGGCAGAAGCAGCATGATGATCAGGAAGATCGCGGAATAGGCGATCAGGTAGAACTTGCTCGCCCCCAACTGGTAGGCGAAGTATTGCTGGGCCGGCACAAGAATGAATGCCCCGATGACCGGGCCCCACAGCGTAGCCCGCCCGCCCAAGAACGTCATCAACACCATGCCGATCGTGACCAGCGGATCGATTGCGAACTGCGGATAGACGAAACCGACGTAGTAGGCCCACACGCCGCCGAGCATCGCGGTGATGCCGACGCTTGCGCCGAACGCGATGAGCTTGACCCCGGTGACGCGCACACCGACGCCGTCTGCCTTGTCCTCATCCGCTCGCACGGCCAGCAAGGACAGACCGATCTTCGACGTGCGGAAGTAGAACGAGACCCCCATGGCAAGAGCAAGCAGCGCCAGCATCGCGTAGTAGAACGGCCAGCCGTAGGTATCGACCGGGAAGGGCGGCACGGCCACGGCTTTGCCCTGTGCGCCGTCGGTGAGCGACCTCAAATTGAACGCAAGTGTCTGCGCGATGAAGAGCAGGGTTATCGTAACGATGGCAAAAACATCGGCGCGGGTGCGCATCGCGATCCAGCCGATGGGCACGCTCAAAAGAGCAGCCCCGACGCCGATCACCGGGAGAAAATAGAAGGGCAAGTATCCGTTGCCGACGCTGTTCTCGAAGACGATGGCAATCGCATATGCACCCACCCCGAAGAAAGCCGCGTGGCCGAGCGAGGGATAGCCGGCGTAGCCGCCCAGGAGATTCCATGCGCTCGCCAAGCCGGCGTACAACAGAGTGAAGATCAGCAAGTTCAATATCCACGGCGGACCGACGCCGAACGGCAGCAGCGTGAGCGCGCCGAAGAAGACGACGGCGCGCAGCAAACCCAGAAAGCTCATATTGCGCCTCGCGCGCGCGCGCCGAAGAGCCCTCTCGGGCGAAACAGCAACACGAGGAGCAGCACCACGAAGAAGGAGAAGTCCGACCAGATCGGAGAGACAAGCGCCGCGATGACCGCCGAGCCGACGCCCATCACCAATGCAGCGATTATCGATCCGCCGATACTGCCGAGCCCGCCGAGCACGACGATCGTCAGCAAGCGGCTGATCAGATCGTAGTGACTGCCTGGGTTGAACGGCGAAATGAGTCCGAAGACTGCGCCCGCTGCCGCCGCCGTCGCGGAGCCGAGCCCGAAGCCGAACGCCGCGACCACTTTCGCGTTAACGCCGAGCAGCTGTGCCGACATCGGGTTCTGGATCGTCGCCCGAATTGCCCATCCGAACTTGGTGCGATGCATAAGCAGGTAGAGAACGCCGAGCATCAAAAGTGAAAGCAGGAAGGCAAAGAACCGAACCATGTTCACTTGATAACCGAGCATCGTCCAACTGAAATTCTCGTAGCCGGGCCGGATCGATCGAAACGTCGTGTTGTAGGCCATCGCGAGCAAGCCCTCGAGGCCGAGGGCAACGGCGAAGGTGACGAGCAGCGAGAGATGCGAAACCTCATCGGGGCGTAGTGGGCG
The DNA here is from genome assembly GCA_963720705.1 of uncultured Alphaproteobacteria bacterium. Classification (GTDB taxonomy): domain Bacteria; phylum Pseudomonadota; class Alphaproteobacteria; order Rhizobiales; family Afifellaceae; genus DASWJZ01. Next base: position 144,310 of record CAVRGJ010000002.1, on the reverse strand, counting down.
CAGAAGCGTCCACTGGATCGCCGCGCCGATCACGAACAAGACGGGCGTTGTGATCAGGATCGACAGGAATGGATCCAGGCCGGTCAGCGTGAACAGGCTGAACGTCAGATACGCTGCCAGCACCACGAAGGCCGCCTGGGCAAGATTGACGACCTTCATGATTCCGAAAATGAGCGTCTGACCGCTAGCCATCAGGGCATAGACGCCGCCGGTCAGCACGCCGAGGATCACGGCCTGGATTAAGGCATGCATGGCGCTCGCCTATGCGATCCGCCTGCGGGTCGGGCGCGGCGCATGCTGCGACCGCGGCATGCGCCGCGCGCCCTTTCCTATCCGCCCCAGTCGGGCTTCGGCGCGACGGGTGCGTGCTGCGCCTTGTCCGGCGGATAGACGGTGGTGAGCTTGCCGTCGATCCACTGGGTCAGCAGGTACTCGCCCTGCGGCGAGCCGTCGGCATCCCAGCTCAAGTCGCCGACCAGCGTCGGCCACACACCGCTGTGCAACGTCGCGATGATCGTCGCGTTGTCGACCTTGCCGGTCTTCTTGGCGACCTGCTCGAGTATCAAGCCGCAGGAATACGCTTCGGCGGAAGTGGCGTCGATGCCGTAGGCGTCGCCGCCGTATTTGGCGATGTAGGCGGCGATGAATTCCTTGCTGCCGGCGATCGGGGAATCCGGATACCAGTCGCCGCTGGTGAACACGCCGGCGGTATTGTTGGCCCCGACCTTGTCCGGGAACTCGGTCGGAGAGCTGGCGCCGTTCGACAGGAACAGCCACTTCGGATTGAACTTCAGCTGGATCATCGCCTTGACCTGAGCGAAGGCGTCCAGCGACTGCGTCCCGCCGACGACCACGTCGGGATTTGCCGCAGCGTATCCGGCGACGATCGGGGTCAGGTCGGCCGACTCGGCCGGATAGGTCTGATCGTAGACCGTCTTGATCCCCGCCTTCTCGAACTCGTCCTTGACGTAGTCGGCGATCGGCGCCGCGAACGGGTCATCGAGTTTCGCGTAGGCCGCGGTCTTCGGGCGCTGATCTTCCGGCAAAGACAAAATGTACTTCGCAAACACGTCGCCGCCCTTCACCACCGGAGCCGGTTGCACGAAGAAGAGATTGTCGAGGTGTTGGTCGAACACCTTTGGGCCGCCGCCGGCCGGCTCGATGAAGGCGTAGCCGTAGCGTTTTGCGACGCGCGCCGAGGGGATCGTCAGCAGGCTCGAGAAGGGTCCAAAAACGATGTCGACTTTGTCCTGCGTGATGAGGTTCTGGTAGTTCGTCACCACCTGGTCAGGGCTCGAAGTGTCGTCGACGATCTTGATCTGCACTTGTCGTCCGAGAACACCGCCCGCCTTGTTGATCTCGTCGGCCCACAATTCGTAGCCGAGCTTGGCGGCTTTGCCCGGGTCGGCGAAATCGCCGGTGAGCGACAGCGAAATGCCGATCTTGAGCGGCGGCGAGTCGGCCGCGGCCGCGCTCGCGACAAGCATTGTCGCCGCGGCTGCGGTCGTAAACAGCTTCAGCAACCGCATGATCGGCGCCTTCGCTGGCGATTGTAGACGTTTCATGTCTTCCTCCCTGTGCTGTCTCGAGGCGATGTCTTCGCCTCCGCCTCAGTCGGTCGTTTCAAGGCCGCTTTTCACGGGCTTGTTTTCACTGGTCAGCTTGATGCCGGCCGCAAGCGCGACCGTCTCGATCAGCGCCGCGAAATCCTTTTCCAGGTAGGCGGCGGGATCGGGCTTGAGCGTCGCCGCGCCGAAATGCGCCTGCAGCGCCTCGCGCGTCGCGGCCGTCACGGGCATTGCGACGTCGAGCTCGCGCGCCGCGGTGAGGCCGAGATCGAGATCTTTGCGAAGCAACGCCGGCGTGAAAGTTGTCGTGAAATCGAGGTTGACGAGCGCCGGCGACTTGTAGCGCGAGAAGATCGAGCCGAGCACAGAGTTGTTGATGAACTCCAGGAAGGCGTGGCGCGGAACGCCGGCCTTCTCGGCGAGCACCGTTATCTCGCAAAGCGTCTCTATGACGACGCCGAGCATGACGTTGTGTGCGATCTTGCAGAAGCGCGCGAGCTCCCCCTCCCCCACATAGGCAACGCCGTGCGCCGCGAACGTCTCAAGATAGGGCTTCACCACGTCGAATGCGTCGCGCGGGCCGGAAACGACGGCGCTGAGCTTGCCGACCCTAATCGTTTTCCCGTTGCCGCTGACGGGTGAGGCGAGGAAAGCCGCACCGCGCTTTTCGATCCGCGCACGGATGTCGGCCGATTCGTCGGCGCCGATGCTTGAGCAGTCGACCACGATGCGCGGAACAGCTGCCCCACCGTCGATCACGCCGCTCTCGCCGAAGAGCACCTGCTCCACGTCGGCGGCGGTGGAGACCATGGTGAAGAGGATGTCGACGCTTGCGAGATCGGAGGGGAGGTCGGTCAGAACGGCGCCCTTTTCCGCGAGCGGCTCGGCCTTTGAGCGTGTGCGGTTCCAGACGTGGACCTCGTGCCCGGCATCGAGCAGCCGCTCGGCCATCGGAAATCCCATGCGGCCGATGCCGATCCAGCCGATACGGTGCGTGTTTGATTCCATGCTCTGCGGCCCTCAAATCCTCGGCAACGGCGCGGTCAATAAGCGTTGGCGATGGGGAGTTCCTCGGCGGGGAAGTGTGTGATGACCTGGCATCCCTTGTCGGTGACCACGACCTCCTCCTCGATGCGCGCGGCGGAGAAGCCGTCCGACGCCGGGCAATAGGTCTCGAGCGCGAACACCATGCCCGTCTTCAGCTCCATCGGCTGGTCGAGCGACACGAGGCGCGAGATGATCGGGCGCTCGTGCAGCGCCAGCCCGAGCCCGTGCCCGAACTGCAGCCCGAACGCCGCCATCTCGTCGGGGAAGCCGAACTCCTCCGCCTTCGGCCACACCGACGCGACCCGGTCGGTCGACATCCCCGGGCGGATCAGGTCGATCGCGCTATCCAGCCACTCGCGGCACTTCTTGTAGGCGTCGTGCTGCGAAGGCGTCGCCCGCCCGACATTGAAGGTGCGGTAGTAGCAGGTGCGGTAGCCCATATAGGACTGCAGGATGTCGAAGAACGCCTGGTCGCCGGGGCGGATCAGCCGGTCGGTGAAGTTGTGCGGATGCGGGTTGCAGCGCTCGCCGGAGATGGCGTTGATCGCCTCAACGTCGTCGGAGCCCATCTCGTAGAGCATCTTGTTGGCTTTCGCGACGATGTCGTTCTCGCGCACTCCCGGCTTCAGCTCCTCCCAGATCATGTGATAGACGCCGTCGACCATGGCGGCGGCCTGGTTCAAAAGCGTGATCTCGTCGATGTTCTTGATCTCGCGCGCATCGAGCATGACCTGCTGCCCGTCGACGAGCTTCAAGCCCGCCTTCTCAAGCTCATGCCACATGCCGGGCTCGACCAGATCGAGTCCGAGCGGCATGTCGGCGACCCCGGCCTCGACGAGGAGCGCCTTGATCTCCTCCGCGTGCCGCTGCATCAGCCCCGCCGACGGCGGCACCGTGCCGCGCATCCCGAGCATGCCGGCCCTGAAATTCTCCGTCGGCATCCAGTCGCAATAGAGCCGGTGGTGCACCGCCGCCGAGCCGAAATCCCAGAGGATCGGCTCATTGTCGCCGGAAAGCAGCGCGAAGCGGCAGAGCTTGTCGCGCTCCCATTCGCCGATCTTGGTGGAGGTGACGTAGCGGATGTTGTTGACGTCGAAGAGGAGCAGCGCGCCAAGCTTGGAGTTCTTCAGCGCCTGGCGGATGCGGGCGAGCCGGTAGGCGTGCAGCCGGCGGAAATCGACCCGAACCTCAAAGTCGACGCTCGTATGACCCGGCGCAGGAAGCGCTCGCGTCCAGCGCCAATTAGGATCGAGCGAATTTGGACCTTCGTGCGTGACCGAGCGCGGATCGAGCCTCACGTCGTTCATCGCGTTCCTCCCCGGCGGATTCGCGCCGGCTTGTATTGTGCAAACGTTTGCATATATCCTGACGGCATTGACCGCGCGTGTCAATCCGCGGGTCTTAAGAAGCCGCGGGGGAGGAGAAGTGAAGCGACGTGCCACACTCAAGGATGTCGCCCGCGCCGCCGGCGTTCATCTCTCCACTGTGTCGCGCGCTTTGAACCCGCGCACGGAGCACTTGCTCACGCCGGCCGTCGTCGCCGAGATTCGGAAGATCAGCCGCGAGCTCGACTATCGGCCGAACGCCGCGGCGCATTCGCTCAGGACCAATCGCACGCGCACGATCGGTGTCGTGGTTCCCGACATCACCAACCCGGTCTTCCCGCCGATCATTCGCGGCATCGAGGACGCGCTTGCCAAGCGCGGCTATGTCGCCATCCTTGCGAATACCGATGGCCGCCTGGACCAGGAGGCGGAGATCGCGGATCTCCTGCGCGCGCGCGGTGTGGACGGGCTGGTGCTGGCGAGCGTCGAGCGTGAGGACAAGGCGGTCTCGCGGCTCGCGGCCGACGGGCTCCCGATCATCACCGTCAATCGCCGCGTTGACGATTCCGCCGTCTCCTCCGTGGTCAACGACGAGGACGCAGGCATCCTAGACGTGCTTCGTCATCTCGCATCGCTCGGTCACAAGCGAATCGCCAATGTCGCCGGCCCGCAGGCAATGTCGACCGGCGTAGACCGCTACCAGGCGTTCGAGCGCCATCGCCGCGCGCTCAAGCTCGACAACGATCCCGGCCTCGTCGTCTTCGCCTCCGGCTTCAACGAGGAGGAAGGCGACGCGAAGACAGAGGGGTTGCTTCGCGGGCGCCAGCGCTTCACAGCGCTTGTCGCCGCCAACGACCGTCTCGCGATCGGCGCAATCGCCGCGCTCCGCCGCAACGGGCTCGATTGCCCGCGTGACATCTCGGTCACCGGCTACAACGACATGCCGCTTGTCGACCGCCTCTCGCCGGCGCTGACCACGGTGCGCATTCAGCAATACGAGGTTGGGTTCGAAGCCGGCGGCGTCCTTCTCGACTTGATCGAGACACCGGCGGAGCAGCGACAACCGAAGCACCTGGTCCGCCCGGTCGAGCTCGTCGTCCGCGCGTCCACGGGACTTCCCGCTGCGACTCGGAAGAGCCGAAGCGGTAGCGCGCCGACCTAGGCGCAGCAACGGCCTTACGCTTCGCTTTCCGTTGCGATCGCTTTCGGCGCACCGCCGAGCGGCACTGTCAGCCCGCCGTCAACGACATAGACCGCTCCGGTCACGAACGAGGCACGCTCGGAAGCAAGGAACGCGATCACTTCCGCGACCTCCCTCGGCGTCGCCATGCGACGGAGCGGATGCATGGCCTTGATCTCGGCTTCAAGCGCGGCCGGGTCGTCCGCCAGGGATAAGGTCGCCTGCATCATCGGCGTGTCGACCGAGCCCGGCGCGACCGCGTTCACCCTGATGCCGTCGCCGGCATGGTCGACAGCAGCGGCGCGGGTTAACCCGATCAGCGCGTGCTTCGCCGACGAATAAGCGACGACGTTCGCCTGACTCGCCATGCCTTGCACCGACGTAGTGTTCACGATCGCGCCGCGCGTCTTCTTGAGATGCGGGATCGCCAGCCGCGAGAGCCGGAAGATCGACTTTAGATTGATGTCGTAGACCTCATCCCACACTGCGTCCGTCGTCGTCTCGAGCGTCCCGTAGCGCTGTACGCCGGCATTGTTGCTCAAGACGTCGAGGCGGCCGAAGCGACGGACGGCCCCCTCGACCGCCGCTTCGAGAATCGGCAATTCGCGCAGATCGCCGACGACCGTCTCGACTTCGGCGCCGGCCGCCCGCAGCCGAGCAGCAAGCGACTCAAGATGTGCACCGTCGCGGTCGACAAGCGCGAGGGCCGCGCCCCGTTCGGCAAGAAGCTCGGCCGCGGCCGCGCCAATCCCCGCCGCCGCGCCGGAGACGAGCGCGGCCTTCCCGGCGAAATCCGTCATTTCAGTCCGACGGTCGACAGCCCGCGTGTGATCGAGCCCGATGTCGGCAGAAGCGGGATCAAAGACGCCTGCAGCGCGTGATAGAGATCGGGCTTCCCTTCAAAGAGCGGCGCGACGCCGGTCTCGCGCGCCTCCGGCCGCCAGCCGCCGTTCTCACGGTCGATCAGGTTGTTCGCGACGAAATCCCAGATGCGCCGGTACCAATTCTCGTAGTCGCGCGCGCCGTCGATGGCGTTCAAGAAAATGCGCGCCGCCGATCCCCTCGGCGCACGGCCACCAGAGCCGGTTACGAAGACGCGGTTTGCCCGCCCAGTCGAGCGTATAGTGGAAGCCGCCCTTTTCGCGGTTCCAGCCCTCCGCGACGGCGCGCCCGAACAAGGCGCGCGCTGCGTCGGGGAGCCAGTCAAGACGGCGCCCGCCGAGCTCCCAAAGTTGCAGACAGAGGCGCGTCCATTCGAGCGAATGGCCCGGCGTCGTGCCGGCAGGACGGAAGATGTCGCCGTGCGAATACTCGCGGTCGAGTTGCCAGTTCTCGTCGAAGTGCTCCGCCACCCGCCAGCCGTTCGCGCTCGCGAGCTTTGAGATGATGAGCGTCGCGATGCTCTCCGCCATTTTCAGGTAGGCCGCGTCGCCGGTCGCCTCGAAGGCGGCCATCAGCGCTTCGGTCAGGTGCATGTTGGAGTTCTGGCCGCGATAGCGGCCGATCGGGCTCCAATCGGCGCTGAACTCCTCGGCCGATGCGCCGTGCTTCTCCTCCCAGAAACGCGTGCGCAGAACCTCGGTGACGTCCGCGAGAAGCCGGTCGGCGTCGGGGTGCCCGACAACCTTGGCGCTCGATGCGGCGAGAAGCACGAAGGCGTGGCCGTAGGCCTGCTTGCTGGAGTCGCTCGGCCCGTCGTCGCCGACGCCCCAGAAATAGCCACCGTTCTTCGCATCGCGATGGCCGTTCCAGAGAAACGCCATGCCATGATCGATGAAGGCCTCGGCGCCCGGTCGCCCGAGGAGTCGGGCGACCGCGAAGCAATGCACCATGCGGGTGGTGTTGTGGATCTCGCGCGCCGGCGGCTTGCCGGTCGCCGCGCTTCGCTTGATGGGCAGGCCCTCGTCGTCGAGGGCGTAGAAGCCACCCGCCGGGTTGATGCTGTTCGGCTCGAAGAAGCCGAGCAACCCGCTCGCCTGCTCGATCAGCCAGCTCCGGTGGTAGGGAAGCGTCGTCCACTTCTTCGACGCCGCTTCATCCTGCTGTTCCGCCATGCTCGCCATGCCCGCGCCTAATGCACCAGCATGTCGTCGCGCGCGCCGACCATGTACTGGACCAGCTCCTCGGTGGTCGTCTCGCTCGTCTTCTTCTCCGTTACCTTGCGCCCACGGTGCATGACCATCAGCCGGTCGGTGACGGCGAACACGTCGGGCAGGATGTGGGTGATCAGAATGACCGGGACGCCCTGATCTTTCAATTTGCGAATGAGCTGCAGCACCTTCTTCTGTTCGGGAACGCCGAGATTGTTGGTCGGCTCATCCATGATCATCAGCTTCGCGTCCCAATAGACGGCACGCGCGATGGCGACCGCCTGGCGCTGGCCGCCGGACAGGTTTTCGATCGGCTGTGTCAGCGTCGGGAAGTGGATCTCCAGCGTATCCAGCGCCGACTTCGATTCGTGCAGCATCTTCTGCTCGTCGAGCGTGTTGACGAGGCCGCCGAAATAATGCCGCTTCACCTCGCGTCCGAGGAAGATGTTGGCGCTGACATCGAGATTGTTGGCGAGCGCCAGGTCCTGATAGATCGTCTCGATGCCCACCCGCCGCGCATCGATCGGACGCGCGAAATGGCTGAGCCGCCCTTCGAAGAAGATTTCGCCTTCGTCGGCGTGATAGACGCCGGACACGCATTTGATGAGGGTCGATTTGCCGGCGGCGTTGTCACCGAGCAAGCCGACGACCTCGCCCGGATAGACGTCCCAGCTCACGTCGTCGACCGCAACGAGGCCGCCGAAGCGCTTGGTCAGTCCGCGGATGGAGAGGATCGGCTTGCTCACGTCGGAGGCCCTGTCCTTGTTTGGCCGACGATCAGTTCGCGCGACTGGTCGATCAGCACGGCAACGATGACAACGACGCCGACGACGATGAACTGCCAGAACGCCTGCACGTTCAGCATGACGAGCCCCGTGGTCAGCACCGCAATGATCAATGCGCCGATGACGGTCCCCATGATCGTCCCGGCGCCGCCGAAGAGGCTGACGCCACCGATGATGACAGCGGCGATCGACGACAAGAGAAGAGGGTCGCCGATGACGGCGGAGCCGGCCGTGAAGCGCAGCGTCGACAGGAACCCCGCGATCCCCGCAGTGGCCGCGGAAAGCACATAAATCGCGATCACGCGCCGATCGACCGGAATACCGGCGCGCCGCGCTGCCTCCATGTTGCCGCCGATCGCGTAGGTGTGCCGGCCGAACTGCGTCTTGCGCAGGAGGAACATCGCCATCGCGACGACGACGGCCGTGACCACCACCGGATAGGAGAAGATGCGGTCCATGTGGCGCAGCATCTCGCCGGTCAGCTCCGGCGGCGCCAGAAAGTAGAAGCCGCCGCCCTCCCCGCGGATCAGATAGAAGACCGACTCGTTGCCGTAGGCGCGGATGTTGGCGGGAAGACCGATGACGGTCGTGTTCTCCGACATCAGCAGCGCCACGCCGCGCACGATGAAGGAGCTGCCGAGGGTCACAATGAAGGCCGGCACCTTGAGCTTGGCGATGATCGTGCCGTTGATCAGCCCGACCAGTCCCGCGCCGGCGACAGCTGCCAGAAAACCTATGACGACCGACGGGAAGAGCGGCAGGCCCGCGTTGAACGCGCCGCGGAGAGCGAGCGCAGAGAGCACCGAGCCAAGGCTCATCACCCACCCGACCGAGAGATCGATGCCGGCACTGATGATGACGAAGGTCTGGCCGAGGCCGAGGAGCAGAACCGGAATGATCGCGACGAGGATGTTCTGCGAGTTCCGCACGGTAAGGAAATTGACGTCGCCGCCGTTGTAGATCGGCACTGCGACCACGAAGAAGATGATCATCAGGCCGAGGAACGCCCAAGCCCAAAGGCGGCTTAGCGTGAGGATCAACTGGTGCCTTCGTGCAACAGCCCGTGCAGCGACCGACGCTCCGATGTTCACGTCAGGACTGGCCAAGCAGCCTCACTTCCAAGCCCGGGGCAGCAGGGCAAATCCCGGGGGGCGCGGTTGCGCCGCCCGGGATGCGTGGTCTTCCAGGATCAGACTACTCAGCCTTGTAGATGAAGCGCGAGTAGTTCGGATCGGTGACGTTGTCCTTGTCGATGATGGCGAAGCCGGTCTGGACGCGCTTCGGTAGGCTGGTGACGCCGGCCGCGTCGGCCGCTGCGAACTCGACCGCCATGAAGCCCATGTCGAAGGGCTTTTGCGCCAGAACGAGGGTCACGTCGCCCTTGTTCAGCGACTCGATGGCGTCCTTGGTCGCGTCGTAGGCAACGACCTGCACATGACCGCCGAGCCCGGCGTTGACGACTGCGTTGCCGGCGCCCTGCGCGCTGAACACGTTGGTCCCGAATACGCCCGCAAGGTCGGGATTCTGCTCGATCACCGCAGCGGTCTGCTGTGCCGCTTTGTTCGCATCGTCGAGGTTGTAGTCCGGTCCGAGCACTTTGATGTCCGGATAGTCCTTCGCCATTTCTTCCTTGAACCCCTGCTCGCGGCCTTCGACGGAGCTGACGTTCGGGTTGGTCGAGTTAATGTAGACGGTGCCCTTGCCGCCGATCGCCTTGGCGAGGCCGCGCGCCGAGATGCGCCCGCCTTCGACGTTATCGGAGCCGATGTAGCTGATCGGGAACGTCACCGGGCCGTTCACGTAATCGCCGTCGCCGAGGAAGGTGTCCACGGTGATGATCTTGATGCCGGCATCAAGAGCCGCCTGCAGCGTAGGGACCATCTGGTCCTTATCGACCGGTGCGGTGATGATGTAGTTCAGGTCGCCGCGCGCGATCATGGCGTTCAAGAGCGGCGTCTGCGCTTCGACCCCCCAGGTCGGCGGAATCTGCGTCACCACCTCGATACCGAGTTCCTTCGCGGCCTTTTCCACGCCGAGTTGCATCACCTGATAAAACGGATCGACGACGCCCGGCAGGAAGCCGATCTTGATCTTGTCCTGCGCCACGGCGCCCTGCGAACCGGCGGCGAGAAGAGCTGCCGTCGCGAGCGCAAAAATGAGTTGTTTCTTGGCCATAAATTTCCTCCCGTCATGTTCCGCAACGTTCGGCTTCTCCGAACGGCGGCTAACTTGGCGCAATGGTATCGAAGTGTGGAATCGTGTGCAATCGAAGAGGCCTATCTTGAGCGCGATAAAGCGGCCGGTCGCGGTGCGCGCGGCCCCGAAAGAAGCAAGATGGCGGTTGATATAGTCCCCGGCGAGCCTGTCGCCCCGGCCGACGGACCCATCCTGATCGGCATTGACATCGGCACGAGTTCCGTGCGCGCCATCGCCTTCGACATACGCGGCCGGCGGGTTGCCGCCGAGGCCCGTCGGACACCGATCCTGCTGACGGCAACCGGGGGCGAATACGACGCCGAGGCGATCTACGCGACCGTCGTCCAAAACCTGACCTGCATCGGACGTGCGCTTAACGGAAGGCCCGTCACCGGTATTTCGGTCACGAGCATCGGTGAGAGCTGCGTGTTGATCGATGCGAGTGGGCGTGCGGTCGCGCCATCGATCGTCTGGCACGACCGCCGCACGGCTGAAGAGGGGCCAGCGATCGAGGCAGCGCTTGGTCGCGAGCGCGTCTTCGCGCTGAGCGGCCACGCCGCCGAGCCGATCTTCACGCTGCCGAAGCTGATCTGGATGCGCAGGCACTGGCCCGAGGCCATTGCAAAGGCGCGCCACGTGCTGATGATGGCGGACTGGATCGCCTTCCGCCTGTCGGGCGTGGCAGCGACCGACGCGACGCTCGCGTCGCGCACGCTTTACTTCGACATACGCCGGCGGCTTTGGTCGGAAGAGCTTCTCGCACTCGCCGGCGTGACGTCGGATTTTCCCGCACCGCTTGCCGCAAGCGGCACGCCTCTCGGCCCGATGCGCCGCGACGTGCTCGCCGCAACCGGGCTTGCCGGCGCGCCGATCGTAGCCGTCGGCGGCCACGATCACATAGTCGGCGCGCTCGCCACCGGACTCGGCGAACCCGGCGCCGCGATCAACAGCATCGGCACGGCCGAGGCGCTTCTCGTTGCAACGCCCGAGCCTCTCCAAGACCCGGAGCTCATTCGCGGCGGCTACATCCAAGGCGCGATCGAGACCGACAGGAAACTCTCCTACGTCGTCGGCTCGATCATGAGCGCCGGCGGCGCAATCGAATGGCTGCGCGCCGTCGTCGGCGACATCCCGCAGGAGAGGCTGATCGCCGAAGCGTCCGCCGTCCCGCCGGGAAGCGGTGGCATCGTCTTCCTTCCGCATTTCGCGAACGGGCCGCCGCCGCACCCCGACGCAAACGCGCGCGGCGCCTTTCTCGGGCTGACACAGAAAGCGACACCGGCGGAGCTTTACCGCGCCGTTCTTGAGGGCGTGGCGCTCCAGTCGCGCTTGATGCTCGACGGCATGACCGCGCTTGCCGGCGTAGATCCGGTTCGGACGATCCGCCTGATCGGCGGCGTCGCGAGGAACCCGCTCTTCCTGTCGGTCAAAGCGAATGCCTTCGCGCGCCCGCTCGAGGTCATCGACGAGCCGGAGGCGACGGCGCTCGGCGCAGCACTCCTCGGCGGCGTCGCGGCCGGCGTCTACAAGTCGCTCGATACGGCGGTCGCCGGCCTCGACCGCAAGGAGCACGTCATCGAACCCGACCTCGCTACGGCCGAGCGCTACGCCGAGCTCCGAACGATCGTGTTCGAACGCATCCAGGATCAGATGCGGCCGATCAACGCGAACCTCGCCGCTTTCGCGGGCGCGGAAACGCCACGGGCGAGCGAAGCGCCGCGCGAGGCTGCTACACCTTCAAAGCCGGCTCGGTGATCAGTCGGTCCTTGGCGAGCGGAAGCGTCGGTTTCTTTCCGCTCTTCTTCACGCCGTCGTGATAGGCCTTGACCGCTTCCTCGGGGCCGATCGCCTTCTCGACCACTGCGCGCATGAAAGTAACGAGCGCGATCGGGTCTTCGGCGAGATTGATCTTGCGTCCAAAGAGCGCGACGCGCGCACCGTGGCGCTCCGCCTGCGCGATCAGCTCGAAGGTGTCGCGGGTCGTGCCCTTGGCGCCGCCGAGGATGCCGACGACGAGCCGCTCCGGATCATAGCCGGCAAGCTCCTCCATGGCGCGCGGGCCGTTGTATTGCAGCTTCAGGAAATGCGGATTGTCGGCGCGCATGACGCCGGCAAGGGTGCGCACGATATTGTCGTTGATGAAGCTGCCGATATCGGCGCCGCCGGCGAGGCGGATGTCGAAGGCCGGATTGAAGACCTCGAGGAAGTGCCGCATCTTGTGGGCAGCCGCCTCGGCGCGGAAGGCCGAGTAGGCCTCGGCGTTCTCCGCATCGATGTCACGGCTATTCGAGAAGGTGATCGAATAGAGCCCGAGGTCCACGTGCTTCCGCGCCTGATCGACACGCGCGGTGCGGTGGTGGCGCGATGGCTCCTCCTTGTAGCGACCGCCGCGCGCCGACCAAATGTCGGTCGTGTCGTTTAGCCTGATCGCCGGCGTCACCTTGCTCTTCTTGAAGAGCCCCTCCTCCGACAGCCGCTCCGCCGACGACGCGGAGAGCAGCATGATGTCGACGAGACCGGAGCGCGTCATCTCGCGGATCGCCTCAAGATGCGCGGCGCGCGGCTTCGGGCGGCTCGCATCTTCGGGATCGGGTCCCGGCGCCATGACGCCGAAGCCGATGTCGCCGTCCTTCGCGTCGGCGATGATGAAGTCCGTGGGCTTGTAAGCGCCGGAGCGGATCGCGGCGAGCTTCTTGTCGAGGGTCTTCATGTCCATGGCTGGTCTTGTTGCTCGGGCACAGGCAATAGCCGACCCGCAGCCCGGCGCGAAGCCCCGTCGTGCGACTTCCGGCCGCGCCGACGTTCGGCAGGAACCCTCAGGCCGGGCGTTCGCCCTGTGCAGCAGCCTGCCGCGAACGGCGGCGTTCCACGATTTCGGCGAGGATGGAAAGCGCGATTTCCTCCGGGGTGATCGCGCCGAGGTTGAGGCCGGCCGGCGACTTGAGCCTTGCCAGCGCCTCCGGTTTCACGCCTTCGCCCGCGAGCTTGGCGCGGAGCGTCGCCGCCTTCTTCCCGCTCCCGACGAACGCGACGTACTCGGCCTCGATGGAGAGCGCGGCGCGGAGTGCCGCCTCGTCGCCCCGCCCTTGCGTAGAGACGACGACGAAGCGTGCGCCGTCGCCTTCGACGGGAAGCGTGTAGCCTTCGATCCGCCGGTCGACGTCGCCGAAGGCGGCCTGCTCCTCGCTCGGCGCGCAGGCGGTGATCGCAAATCCCAGGCGCCGGCCGAGGTCGGCGAGCGCCTGCGCGACGGGACTCGACCCGCAGAGCACGATCTCCGGCCGCGGCAGCACCGGCTCCACGAAGATGTCCATCGTGCCCTTGCTCGGGCACATGTTCTTGGCGAAGCGCACGCCCTCCCGCTCCTCGCCGGCGGCGATGCCCTTCGCCTGCAGCACGTCGGGCGGCTCGACGGAGACGAGCCGCGTCTGACCGTCGGCGAGCGCCTCGCGCGCCGCCTTCACCACCGCGGCGCGGGCGCAGCCGCCGCCGATCCATCCGCCGGAAACCGAGCCGTCGGGGAGGATGATCGCCTTGGCGCCGGCCTTGGCGGCAGTCGCCGCGACGGTTCTGACGACGGTCGCAAGCGCGAAGCGCTCGCCCTTCGCCTTCAGAGCGGAGATGTGATCGAGAATATCGTTGGCCTTGTTCATGGCATCAGCTCACATTTCAATGTCATCCTCGGACGCGCGGTAGCGCGATCCGAGGACCCAGGTCCGATGGCCTTTGCTCTCTGGGCCCTCGGGTCTCCGCTGCGCTCCGCCCGAGGGTGATAGCGCTGCAGGTGTCGCGAGCCCATCTCAAATCCTCGCAAGATACGGCTCGAGCGCGGCGAGGCTCTCGAGATTGTGCGCCGGCGCGAAGAGGTCAACGTAAGGGAGCGCCGCCTGCATGCCGCGCGCCGACGGCTCGTAGTCGCGCCAGCCGATCAGCGGATTGAGCCAGACGATGCGGCGGCAGCGGCGGCGCAGCCGCCGCATCTCGTTTGAAAGCCGCTCCGGCTCGCCGGTGTCGTAGCCGTCCGACACGATCATCACGACGCTGCGCGAATTGATGACGCGCTCGGCGTGCCAGCGGTTGAAGGTCGCAAGAACTCTCGCCGATGCGCGTGCCGCCGCCGATCCCCTGCGCCATCAGCGCAAGCTTTTCCACTGCGCGCGTGACGTTGCGGTCGCGAAGTGAGGACGAGACATGCGCAAGGCGCGTGTGAAAGACGAAGGCTTCCGCCTCGTGGAAATTGTCGACGACGCCATGCAGGAAGCGCACGAAGAACGCTGTGTAGAGGCTCATCGAGCCCGACGCGTCGAGAAGCACGACGAGGCGGAGCGGCTTCTCCTTGCGCTTCCGCCAGAGCAACTCGACCGGCGTGCCGCCGTGCGAGACGCTGCGGTGGATGGTGCGGCGGATGTCGAGACGGCGGCCCTGCCGACGCGCCCGCTCGCGCCGCACGAGCCGTGCGCGCATGCGCTTGGCGAGGCGGGCGGCGAGCGCGTGCGTCTTCGCGATCGCCTCCGGATCGACGACGTGGCGGATGTCGGCGGATTTCAGCGCCTCGACGCTCGTCGCGCCTTCGCGGCGCGCACGGCCTTCGCCGGTTGCGGCGCCATCGCCGCCGGAGCGGAGCTCGGTGGCATCGGCGTTCGCGGATTCCCCATGGCGCGGCGTCTTTGGCTGCTCCTTGCCTGACGTCTTCGGCATGCCGGACACCCTCGCCCGCGTGTGCACGTGGTGCCCCGTCCAATATGCGGAGAATATCTCGTCGAAGCGCGCGAAGTCGGAGTGGTCGGCGGAGAAGAGCGCGCGAAACGCCGGCCCAAGCGTCGCCCGACGGCGCGCTGCCGGCGAAGCGAGCAGCGAGAGCGCATCGCGCGATTCCGCCATCCCAACCGTGAAGCCATTGTCGCGCAGCGTCGCCACGAAGCCGGCGAGCTTCGTCCGCATCGTCTCGCCGATGGGATGAACGTCGCCGCGTCCTTCGAGGCTCAGCCGTTCGACAAGCTCACGGCCTCGCACCTCAGGATGAGGGGCGTGAGCGGGCTCCGCAAAGGCCAGAGGACTATCAAGCGTTCGCGGCAACTACCAACCTCCTCATCCTGAGGTGCGAGCCGCATAGCGGCGAGCCTCGAAGGACGCACTGTCGCAGACCCAGGGCACTGTCACGCCACCTTGCCGAGCAGGCGCTCGGTCACTTCGCGGGTCACGTTGGCGCGGTCCTCGTGTGTCTTCAAGAGACAGATCAGTGTCTCCTGCACCGCCTCCGGCTCCTGGCGGAGGTCGTGCACGCCAAGCCCGACCAGCGTCGCCGCCCAATCGAGCGTCTCGGCAATACCCGGCACCTTGCGCAAATCCTCCTTGCGCACCGCCGCGACCATGCGCGCGATCTGCTGCGCGAGGTTCGAATCGATGTTCGGGAGCCGCGTCAAAAGAATGCGCGCCTCGCGGTCGACTTCGGGGAAATCGAGATAATGATAGAGGCAGCGGCGGCGCAGCGCGTCGGAAAGCTCGCGCGTCGCGTTCGAAGTCAGCACGACGCGCGGGATCGAGATCGCATTCATCGGTGCCGAGCTCGGGGATCGAGACCTGGAAATCAGAGAGCAGCTCCAGCAGGAACGCCTCGAATTCCTCGTCGGCGCGATCGACCTCGTCGATCAGAAGCACCGGCGGCGTCAGCCGGCGAATCGCGGCAAGCAGTGGACGCTCGAGCAGATATCTCTCGGAGAAGATGTGCTCCTCGACGCTCTCCGGATCCTCGCCCGCGCCCTCGCGCGCCTTGATGGCGAGCAGCTGGCGCTGGTAGTTCCACTCGTAGAGCGCCGCGTTCTGGTCGAGACCTTCGTAGCATTGGAGGCGGATCAGCTCGGTCTTGTGGACTTCGGCGAGCGCCTTTGCGACCTCGGTCTTGCCGACACCCGCCTCCCCTTCGATCAGAAGCGGCCGGCCGAGATAATCCATCAGCCACAGCGCGGTGGAAAGATCGCGGTCGGCGATGTAGCCGGCTTCGGCGAGACGAGAGGCAATGTCTTCACGCGAGAGCGGTATGCGTGCGTTCATCGGCGACCAACTCCGCCCTTCGTGACTGTCGTCATTGCCGGGCTTGAATCCATTCCGTTGCGCTCGCGAATGGCCGCAACGTCACGGAATGGATGCCCGGATCAAGTCCGGGCATGACGACAAACATTGAAGCCGGCTCCCTGCTTTAGCCGTGACTTCCACGTCGAGCTTGCCAACCCGATCATCCGACTGAAGGCGCGGCGAATGCAATGCCCTCCTGGCTCCTTAGGTAGGAGCAGCAGCAGCGCTTCGCCATGCCCTCCGCAGCACATCATGGCGCTTGCGTCCGGCTAGGTGTGCAGCCCCAATTTCTCCGCCGCCTCCCAGGTGCGCCAGGAATCGTGCGGCATCTGGATGTGGGTCGAGCCGAGGAACGCGAACGCATCGTTCACCGCGTTTGAGAAGCACGGAACGCCGCCGACGTTCGGGCTCTCGCCAACGCCCTTCGCGCCGATCGGATGATGCGGCGAAGGCGTCGTCGTCCAGTCGGTCTCCCATTTCGGCGTCTCGACGGCAGTCGGCAGGAAGTAATCCTGCAGCGAGGCAGTCAACACGTTGCCGGTCTCGTCGTAGAAAATCTCCTGTCCCATGGCGATACCGAAGGCTTCCGTCAGCCCGCCATGCACCTGCCCCTCGATGATCATCGGGTTGATGCGCGTGCCGCAATCGTCGAGCGCGTAGAAGCGCCTGATCTTGGTCTCGCCGGTATCGACGTCGATATCGAGAACGCAGATGTAGGCGCCGAACGGGAAGGTGAAGTTCGGCGGGTCGTAGTAGTTCACCGCCTCAAGCCCCGGCTCCATGCCGGCCGGCACCTCGTGATAGGCCGCCCAGGCAAGCTCCGTCATGGTCTTGAAGCGCTCGGGATTGCCCTTCACGCGGAAGCGGTCGACGTCCCATTCGAGATCGTCGTCGTGCACTTCGAGCATGTAAGCGGCGATCATCTGCGCCTTCGCCTTGATCTTCCGACAGGCCATCGCCGTCGCCGCGCCGGAGACGGGCGTCGAGCGCGAGCCGTATGTGCCGAGACCGTAAGGCGCGGTGTCGGTGTTGCCTTCTTCGACCGTGATGCCGTCTGCGGCGATGCCGAGCTCGGTCGCGATGATCTGCGCGTAGGTTGTCTCGTGCCCCTGCCCTTGGCTCTTGGTGCCGAGGCGGCAAATGCCAGTGCCGGTCGGATGGATGCGTATCTCGGCGGAATCGAACATGGCGATGCCGAGAATGTCGCAGGCTCGGCTCGGGCCGGCGCCGACGATCTCGGTGAAGAAGGCGACGCCGATTCCCATCAGTTCGCGCGTCTCGCCGCGCCTGAAGGCCTCCTGCTTCGTCTTCTGCTCGGCGCGAAGCTTCTGGTAGCCGACCGAGTCCATCGCCTTCTTAAGCGCCGTCTCGTAGTCGCCGGAATTGTACTGCCAGCCGAACGCCGAAGTGTAGGGGAACTGCTCGCGCTTGATCAGGTTCTTCATGCGCAGTTCGGCCGGATCCATCTTGAGCTTCTGCGCCAGGATGTCGATCGCGCGCTCGATCAGATAGGCCGCCTCCGTCACGCGGAACGAGCAGCGATAGGCGACGCCGCCCGGAGCCTTGTTGGTGTAGACGCCGTCGACAAGGCAATAGGCCGCCGGGATGTCGTAGGAGCCCGACACGATCGAGAAGAGCCCGGCCGGCCACTTCGTCGCGTTGGCGCAGGCGTCGAAGGCGCCGTGGTCGGCGATCGTATAGACGCGAAGCCCGGTGATGCGGCCGTCCTTCGTGGCGGCGATCTCTGCTGTCATGTGGAAGTCGCGCGCGAACGCCGTGGTCGACAGATTTTCGATCCGATCCTCAACCCACTTCACTGGCCTTCCGGTGACGATCGAGGCGACAATCGCGCAGATATAGCCGGAATAGGCGCCGACCTTGTTGCCGAAGCCACCGCCGATATCGGGCGCGATGACGTGGATCTTGTGCTCCGGAATCTTCGAGATCAGCGAACCGACCGTGCGGATGACGTGCGGCGCCTGGAAGGTGCCCCAAAGCGTCAGCTCGCCTTTGATCTTGTCGAAGGAGGCGACGCACTGGCAGGTCTCGAGCGGGCACGGATGCACGCGCGGATACTGGATGAACTCCTTGATCGTCACCTCAGCGTTCTTGAACGCCGTATCCGCCGCCACCTTGTCGCCCGCCTCCCAGGCGAAGATGTGGTTTGGATGCTTACGCGGGCCGTGCGCGCCTTCCTTCTTGTCCTTGATGTCCTCGCGGATCACCGGCGCGTTCGCGTCCATCGCTTTGAGCGGATCGACGTTGACGGGAAGCGCCTCGTAGTCGACCTCGACGAGCTCGACCGCGTCGGCCGCCGCCTGCCGGTTCTCCGCGATGACGAAGGCCACCTCCTGGTTCTGGAAAAGCACCTTGCCGTCGGCGAGCACCATCTGCACGTCGCCTGCAAGCGTCGGCATCCAGGCGAGGTTGACGGTCTTGAGCGTCTCCGCCGTGATCACGGCGACGACGCCCGGCACCGCCGACGCCTTAGTCGTATCGATGCTTTTGACGCGCGCGTGCGCATAGGGCGAGCGCACGAGATCGCCGTAAAGCATTCCGGGAAGGTTCAGATCGTCGACATAATTGCCCTTGCCCTGCGTGAAGCGGACGTCCTCGACACGCTTGCGCTTGCAGCCGATACCTTCGAGCTTCTCGGCGCGGGCTTCCGAAGTTTCCGTTACGGCGTTCATTCTGCCGCCTCCTTGATTTGACCACCGGCCATCTCGGCCGCGGCGGCCTGGATCGCCTTCACGATGTTCTGATAGCCGGTGCAGCGGCAAAGATTGCCGGAGATACCCATGCGGATCTCGTCCTCGGTCGGATTGGGGTTCTCCTTGAGGAACCGGTAAGCGCGAGTGATCATGCCCGGCGTGCAGAAGCCGCATTGCAGCCCGTGATGCTCGCGGAATGCCTGCTGCAGCGGATGCAGCGAACCGTCGGCCTGCGCCATCCCTTCGATGGTCAGAACCTCGGCGCCGTCGGCTTGCACGGCGAAGACCGTGCAGGACTTCACCGACTTGCCGTCGAGATCGACGGTGCAGGCGCCGCAATGCGTCGTCTCGCAGCCGATATGCGGGCCGGTCAGGCGAAGATCGTCGCGGAGGAAATGGATGAGCAGCGTGCGCGGCTCGACCAGCGCCTCGATCGTCTTGCCGTTCAGCGTGAACGAAATCTGTGTTTTTGCCATTTCCGTCTCCCTCACGCGGCGCGGGATTTGGCGCGGGCGAGCGCGCGGGTGAGCATCACACCGGCCATCTTGGTGCGGTATTGCGGCGTGCCGCGGCGATCGGAGGCGGGCGACGTGATCGCTTCGGCGGCGGCGACCGCTTTCTTCACGGTGGCGGCGTCGAGCGCCGAGCCGGCAATGATCTTCCCCGCCTCCTCGGCGAAGAGCGGCTTGTCGGCAACATTGGTGAGGCCGATCGCGCACGTGCCCACTTTGCCGCCCTCAAAGGTCAGCACCACGGCCGCCGCGGCGGTGGCGTAGTCGCCGACCTTCCGCTTCAGCTTCTCGTAGGCGTAGCCGTGCTTCCCCGGCGCCGGAATGCGGATCGCAGAAACAATCTCACCTGGCTTCAGCGCGGTGTCGTAGGTGCCGTTATAGAATGCGCGCGCCGCGACCTTGCGCGAACCGCTCTTGCCCGTCAGCTCATACGCGGCGTTCAGCGCCATCATGACCGCCGGCATGTCGTTGCCGGGGTCGCCGTTCGCGACGTTGCCGCCGAGCGTGCCAAGATAGCGCACCTGCGGGTCGGCGATCTGCCGCGCCGCCTCGGCGAGGAGCGGCACCTTCGACGAGAGAAGGTCCGAGCCGATGACCTCGTGCTGGGTGACGCCCGCCCCTATCACGATGTCGCCGCCGTCCTCGCGAATCTTCTTCAGGTCGGCGATGCCGCCGAGGTCGACGAGATGCGACGGTGCGGCGAGCCTGAGTTTCATCAGGGGAATAAGGCTGTGGCCGCCGCCGAGCGGGCGCGCGTCCTCGCCGAGGTCGGCAAGCAACGCGACGGCTTCATTGACGGATTTCGGGCGGTGGTAGGCGAATGCGCCTGGAATCATGGTTTCCTCCGGAGCGGCTTAGCGCCGACGGATCTCCGCCCGGCGGCACTCGCGGCCCATCTGCTGAATGGTCCGGTTGTCCTCGAATCTGCTGATTATTGCGGTGCAGCGGCAATCGGACATTCACGAGCCGAGGCCGGCCGGCACGAAATGCCGCGAGCCCTGCACGAACTGCGTCAGGCAAGCTGACGCTTGTTGCGAGAACGCTGGAATTCCGCGGAATCAGTTGGGGAGCGGGTGAGGTGCGCCACCGGCCTGCTGCAGCGCAAACGAACGCTTCACGAAACCGCTTCGCGTGGCCCCAGACCGAGCTGCAACTTCAGCCCGCCGAAGCGGCTGCGGCTCACCGGCACCGTGTAAGGGTCGTGGCCGGAAAGCTCGATCAGACCGTGGTCGCCGCTTCGCTTCAGCCCCACGACCCTCTCAAGGTTGACGATGTGGCTCCGATGGACGCGAACGAAATGCGCGTGGTCGAGCCGCGCCTCCACCTCGCCGATCGGAAGCGGGCAGAAGAGCTTCGAGCTGCCGTCGAACACGGTCGTGTAGTGGGCGTTGGCGTGGACGGCGACAATGTCGCGCACGGCGACGAAATGTGTGGCGCCGTCGCGCACGATCGGCAGAAGCCGAGCGGGGGCAGCGACCGGCGCTTCGATGGGCGAAGCGTCGGCGCCCGCGGCTTCGGCACCCAGGGTCCGGGCGAATGCTGCGAGCACCGGGCGGGCGCCGTTCCCGTTCACGACTGCGCCGGACACTGCGGGCGACACTGCGGCAGCGGCTTGCAGCGCCGACACCGGGCGCGGACCGGCGGGCGCCTCCGTCGTTTGGTTTCGCCGCTCCGGCACCAGTGCGAGCAGGAATATACCGGAGACTGCGAACGCCACTACGGCGACGACGATGGCGAGAAGATCGGTGGAAAGCGCCGGAGCGCTGACCAGCACCTCCTCATGCGGCGTGATCGAAAGCCCCGCCATCGCAGTATAATGCATTCCCGAAATGGCGCAGCCGAGCGCGGTTGCTGAGAGGATCAGTGGCGGACGCCCGCTCCTGCCCCCGGCAAGGAAGAGCGCCAGGCCGGAGGCGGCAATCGCGATCACGACGCTAGCCGCGACGAAGGCTGGCGCGTGCGTCATGTGCGCGCTCGCATGAAGCGCCCACATGCCGATGTAGTGCATGGAGACGATGCCGAGCCCCATGAAGACCGCGGAGGCGCCAAGACGCGGCGGCGTGAGCGGCCCGGCGCTTGCGGCAAACACCGCCGCCCCGACCACGATCACGCAGACGAGAAACGAGAGCAGCGTCGGCAGCACCAGATAATCAACCGGGAACGGCAGGCGCACGGCGAGCATGCCGACGAAGTGCATGGCCCAGATGGCGACCGCGAGCGAAAGCGCCGCCGCGGCGAGAAGCAGCCGCCGGCGCACGCCCGCCGCTTCGGCCACCTGCACCGCCAGGTTCAAGCCGACATAAGCGCCCTGAATCGCCACGATAACCGATAACACGACGAGCCAAGGCTCGTGCGTCACGCGCATCTACATCCTCCCGCACTAATTATTCGCGCTGGCGGGAAGATTGTAAATCGAATTGGGGACTTCCGAAGGCGCCGGCTTCTCAGCCGAGCTTCACCATCACGTGTCGCGCGACCGTGTAGTCTTCGAGCGCGTAGATCGAGAGGTCCTTGCCGTAGCCCGACTGCTTGAAGCCGCCGTGCGGCATCTCGTTGGTCAGGTTGAAATGGCAGTTGACCCAGGTGCAGCCATATTGGAGGCGCGCCGCGACGGCCATGGCGCGGCCCACATCCTTCGTCCAGACTGAGGAAGCGAGGCCGTAGTCGGAATCGTTCGCCCAAGCGACTGCCTCCTCTACGTCGCTGAACGGCGTTACTGAGACGACCGGCCCAAAAACCTCGCGGCGGACGATTTCGTCCGCCTGTTTTGCTCCTGCGACGACCGTCGGCTCGAAGAAGAAGCCCTTGCCCGTCGCCGCCTTGCCGCCGGTCGCGATCTCGACGTGCTTCAGTTTCGCCGCGCGGTCGACGAAGCCCGACACACGCTCCCGCTGCCGCGCAGAGATCAGCGGCCCGATCTCGTTTTCCGTATCGTCGGGTTTCGCAAAGCGAATCGAAGACGCGGCGGAGGCAAGGTCGGCTACGAGCCGTTCGTAGACCTTCTTGCCCGCATAGACGCGCGAGGCGGCAGTGCAGTCCTGCCCGGCGTTGTAGAAGGAGAACGCTCTTAGGCCGGACACAACGGAATCGAGGTCGGCATCGTCGAAGACAATGACCGGCGCCTTGCCGCCGAGCTCAAGATGCGTCCGCTTGATCGACTTCGACGCGGCTTCCAGAACCTTCTGGCCGGTCGCGATCGAGCCGGTCAGCGAGATCATCTGGACGCCCGGATGGTTGATCAGCGCGCTGCCAGTGGTGCTCCCTCGTCCGACCACGACGTTGAAGACGCCCTCCGGGTAGATATCGGCGATGACGCGGGCGAGCTTCAGCGTTGTGAGCGGCGTCATCTCCGATGGCTTCAACACCATCGTATTGCCGGCCATCAGCGCCGGAGAAATCTTCCAGATCGCCATCATCAGCGGGTAGTTCCAGGGCGTGATCGAGCCGACGACGCCGATCGGATCGCGGCGGATCATGGAGGTGAAGCCCGGCATGTATTCCGTAGCGGCACTCCCCGGCACGACGCGCGCCGCGCCGGCGAAGAAGCGCAGACAGTCGACGATCGCCGGCAGTTCGTCATTCCTCACGGCGTTGACGGGCTTGCCGCAATTCAAGGCCTCGATCTCGGCGAATTCCTGGCCCTCCGCCTCGATGCGGTCGGCGAGCTTGAACATCAGCGCCGCGCGCTGCGCCGGCGTCGTCCGCGACCAGGTCGCAAAAGCCTTCGTCGCAGCGGCGACCGCCTGATCCACCTGCTCGGCCGTCGCTTCCTTCAGATTGACGATCTTGCCGCCGGTCTTCGGGTTGATCACAGGCTCGGCGTCGCCCTTCCCCTTGGCGAGCTTCGACCCGATCAGCATCTCGGACTGCATGTTCCTTGCTCCCTCAACATCCTGCGCTCGCATGGACAGCGAGCGCAGCTGCCGCTTTTCTTCTCAGTCTGTCATCCCGGCCGAACGTAGCGAGAGCCGGGACCCGTGAACACAGGTGCCGAACAATCCGCGGCACAAATCGTCAGGCCTCGGCGCTCATGGATCCGGGTCTTGCCGCTTCGCGGCAAACGGGGATGACAACCGGGAAACGGATCGATTCTCATGTCCTACTTCCCCTGCCCCGCCACGCTATCCCCCTCGCGCGTCAGATAGTAGGCAGCGAGGATCGGCAGAAACGTCACGGCGATGACGAAGACGGCGACGACGTTGGTGACCGGCCGCTGGCGCGGGCGGATAAGCTCCGAGAGCATCCAGATCGGCAGCGTCGTCTGCTGCCCGGCGGTGAAGGTAGTGACGATAACCTCGTCGAAGGAGAGCGCGAAGGCGAGCATGCCGCCGGCGAGAAGCGCGGTGCCAAGATTGGGCAGAAGCACATAGCGAAAGGTCTGGAAGCCGTCGGCGCCGAGATCCATCGACGCCTCGATCAGCGAGCCCGACGTGCGACGGAGCCGCGCCACCGCGTTGTTATAGACGACGACGATGCAGAACGTCGCGTGCCCGAGAACGATGGTCCAGAACGAGAAGGGGATATCGGCAAGCGCGAACGCGGAGCGGAGCGAGATGCCGGTGATGATGCCGGGAAGCGCGATCGGCAGGATCAGAAGCAGTGAGATCGCCTCGCGCCCAAAGAAGCGCGCGCGACTAACCGCCGCCGCGGCAAGCGTGCCAAGTGCGAGCGCGACGAGCGTCGAGATTGCGGCGATGCGCACGGAGAGGAGCAGCGCGTCCCAGATGTCCTGCCTCCCCCACGCCACTTCGAACCAGTGCAGCGTGTAGGCCGGCGGAGGGAACTGGTAGCTCTTGTCTTCCGTGGTGAAGGCATAGACGAGGATCAGGAGCAGCGGCAGGTGCAGGAAGAGAAGCCCCGCCGCCGCGGCGAGCTTCAGCCCGAGCGGCGCGCGCGGACCGTCAGAGCGCATCGAAGGCTCCCAACCGCTTCGCCACCGTCAGGTAGACGGCCATGATGACGATCGGCACGACCGTGAAGGCGGCGGCAAGCGGGATGTTGCCGGCGGTGCCCTGCTGCGCATAGACGGCCTGCCCGATAAAGAGCCGCGAATTCCCGACGATCTGCGGGATGATGTAGTCGCCGAGCGTCAGCGAGAAGGTGAAGATCGAGCCGGCAACGATGCCGGGAAGCGCGAGCGGAAAGATCACCGCGCGAAACGTCTGGCCCGGGTGCGCGCCGAGATCTGCGGAGGCTTCGACTAGGCTTGCCGGCACGCGCTCGAGCGCCGCCTGCACCGGCAGGATCATGAAAGGCAGCCAGATGTAGACGAAAACGAGGAAGGTTCCGATGTAGCTGATCGAAAGCGACGGCCCGCCGATGATCGGGATCGAAAGGATCGCGTCGAGCAGCCGGGTCAGGTGCAATTCGCCGGCGAGCCAGGTCGCGATGCCTTCCTTGGCGAGGATCAGCTTCCACGCATAGACGCGCACCAGATAGCTCGACCAGAGCGGCAGCATGACGCCGAGATAGAAGAGCGCCTTCAGCCGACCGCGTGCATAGCGCGCTGCGTAGTAGCCGATCGGGAAGGCGATGATCGCCGCCGCGACCGTCACCAGCGCCGCCATCGTGACGGTACGAGCGATGATGTCGAGATTGGCGGGCGCGAGAAGCTCGGCGTAAGTCTGAAGCGTAGGCTCGTAGACGATGAGGCCGGAGAAATCGTCGAGGTGGAAGAAGCTCTGCGCGAGGAGAGCGAGCAGCGACCCGATGTAGACAACGACAAGCCAAAGAAGCGGCGGCCCAAGCAGAATAGCGAGGAAGATGTGCGGATGCCGAAAGAGCGCGTCGGAGATGCGGCGGAGAACGCCTCCCCGGCCCCGCTCGACGACGCCGGCGGTGATTGCTGTGTCGCTCACGCTGAATCCAATTTGTGCAGCGCGTCTTTACGCCAGGAAAGCGTGACTTTCTCTCCGGCGCGCGCGCCGAGCTGGCCGGCAGGAACGATGACGCCGACCGGCGTGCCCTCAATGTCGACGGTCACCCTTGTCACCGCGCCATGGTACTGGATCGAGGTGATCTGGCCCTCCGGGTTCGTCCCGTCGAGCCGGCGGCCGTCCGGCATGTAGATCCCCTTCGGCCCGATGCTGATGCTCTCCGGCCGAAGGCTCGTCCAGGCGTCGACGCCGCAATGGCGCTTGGAGAAGGCCGGGTCGAAAACGTTCGACGAGCCGACGAAATCGGCAACGAACGGCGTCTGCGGCCTTTCATAGATGTCGCGCGGCGTTCCGAGCTGGACGATACGGCCATCGTTGAAGATCGCCAGCCGGTCGGCCATCGACAGCGCTTCGCCCTGGTCGTGGGTGACGAACACGAACGTGATGCCGAGCTTCTGCTGCAGCGCCTTCAGTTCGACCTGCATCGCCTCGCGGAGCTTCAGATCGAGCGCGCCAAGCGGTTCGTCGAGGAGCAGCACCTTCGGATGGTTCACGAGCGCGCGCGCAAGCGCCACGCGCTGCCGCTGCCCGCCGGAAAGCTGTGCCGGGCGGCGCTTCTCCATGCCTTCAAGCTTCACCAGCGCCAGCGCTTCCTCGGCGCGCGCCAGCCGCTCGGCCCGCGCCACGCCCTTCACCATCAGCCCGTAGCCGACGTTCTCCACGACATCCATGTGCGGGAAGAGCGCGTAGTCCTGGAAGACCGTATTGACGTTGCGTCGATAGGGCGGGACGCCCTCCGCCGTGTCGCCGAATATCTCGATATGACCGCTCGTCGGCTGGTCGAAGCCGGCGATCAGCCTGAGGCATGTGGTCTTGCCCGAGCCGGACGGCCCGAGCATCGCAAAAAACTCGCCCTCCGCAATCTCGAGCGACACGTCGTCGACGGCACGCACCGCACCGAAATGGCGTGAGACGTTCTGGAAGGTGACGGCAGTGGCCATGAGTGGTTCAGAAAGGAAGCTGCGCGTCCTGCAAGCTCCGTAACCTCCCCCTTGAGGGGAGGTCGAAACCGGCAAGCGGAGCGCCGACGGTTTCGGGAGGGGGGAGCGCCATCGATCCGGACGCCACCCTCTCGAAGCCTGCACCCACTCTGCTCGGCAGACTTCGACCTCCCCTCAAGGGGGAGGTCAAGGCGCCGAGCAGATCAATCCTCATTTGGCCAATGACTAGCGTGGACTCAGCGTCCGCCCATGACGGCGATGTAGTCCGACACCCAGCGGCTGTAGGGCACGCAGTTAGCCTCCTTCTCGCATTTGCCGATCGGCGTCCGCCAGAAATGGATCTTGTCGAAGTTCTCAAACCCGTTCGTGGCGCAGCCGTCGTCGGTCAGAAGCTCATTGCCCTTGCACGCCGCCGGCACCACTGGCACGGAGCCGAACCACGCGGCGAGATCGCCCTGCACCTTCGGGTCGAGCGAATGCTCGATCCACATGTAGGCGCAGTTCGGATGCGCGGCGTCGACGTGCATCATCGTTGTGTCCGCCCACCCGGTCGCGCCTTCCTCCGGCACCACTGAATCGACATTTGCGCCGTTCGACTTCAGGAGGTTGACCTGGAAGGGCCACGACGAGGAGGCGACGACGCCCTCATTGGTGAAATCGTCCACCTGCACCATCGCGTCGTGCCAGTAGCGGCCGATGAGCTGACGCTGCGACTTCAGAAGATCCATCACCGCGGCGTACTGCGCCTCGCTCAACTCATAAGGGTCCTTGATGCCAAGGTCAGGCTTCTTCGCCATCAGGTAGTTGGCGGCATCGGCGACGTAAATCGGGCCGTCATAAGCCTGCACACGGCCCTTGTTGGACTTCCCGTCGGGGAGGATCTGCTCCTCGAACACGACCGACCAGCTCGTCGGCGGCTTATCCTTGAACGCGTCGGTGTTGTACATGAGCACGTTCGGGCCCCACTGATACGGGACGCCGTAGCGCACACCGTCGACCGTGTACCACGGTGCGTCCTTCAGGCGATCGTCGACCGTCGACCAGCTCTTCACGAGGTCGACATTGACCGGCTGCACCTTGCCGCCGGCGACGAGGCGGAGCGAGGCGTCGCCCGAGGCGGTAACGAGATCGAAGCCGCCCTGGTTCATCAGCGTCACCATCTCGTCGGACGTGGCGGCGGTCTTCACATTGACCTTGCAGCCGGTGTCCTTCTCGAATTGGGTAACCCAGTCGTAGGCCGGGTCGCTCTCGCCGCGCTCGATGTAGCCGGGCCAGGCGACGATATCGACTTCGCCTTCGCCCTGCCCGACCGCCGTCATCATCTCCGCGCCGAAGCTCGTGGCCGGCACCGAGAAGGCCGCCACTGCGGCGACGACGCTAT
Source organism: uncultured Alphaproteobacteria bacterium (assembly GCA_963720705.1). Lineage (GTDB taxonomy): Bacteria > Pseudomonadota > Alphaproteobacteria > Rhizobiales > Afifellaceae > DASWJZ01. Next base: position 116,566 of record CAVRGJ010000002.1, on the reverse strand, counting down.
GCAACGTGCGTTTCATGGAATCCTCCCAAAGGCCCGCATCGCGCGGTGCCCTGAGATACTCTGGCGCGGCAGGCGACATCTAGCCAAGCTCAAAATGAGGATTCCGCGCTGCCCGGCAAGGCGGCGGAAAGGCCACACGCCCTGGGAATGCGGGCGGAAACCGGGCCGGCCGGAGCCGCCGGCTAGCGGCGGCGGCGCTCCGTCAGCGCCCCGGCGCCAGCTGCAAGCTCGACGATTTCGGTGGTGATCTCTTCCTGTCTGAGCAGCCGTTCCTGCTGTGTGAGCCCGGCAAGCTTCGATTCGATGTTGGTCTTGGCGGACGCCATCGCCAGCATGCGCGCTTCGTTCTCCGCCTCGAAGGCATGCATCGCCGCCTCGCAGAGCTGCGCAAAGACGTATTCGGCGGCGAGGCGTTCGAGCAGGAGCTCGGGGCCGAGTGTCGTCAGCGGCGCCTTCCCCTCAATCGGCCGGGCGAAGCGGCCGAAATCGACCGGCAGCAGCGAATGGCGGTCGACGCGGATGTCACCAGAAGAGAACCGGGTGAAAAGCAGGTCGACCTTCTCGACCGCACCGCTCGCGACATAACCGTAGAGGGCTTCGGCAAGCCGGTTCGCGAAGCTTGGAATGGCGTCGACGTGCGCCGCCATCGGAGTCGACCAGGAAGGCCTGATGCCGCGCTCGCTCGCAGCAGCGAGGCCACGCGTCCCGACCACGAGCGTGACAGCGTCGCCGACGTCGCCCGCTGCTTCGAGAACGCGCTCACTGAATGCGCCGGCAAAGCCTTGCTCCGCGCAGAAGAGGATCAGCCCGGACTTTGCACGCCGGGACGGCCGCGACGCCGCCATGTCGGCCGGGAGCAGACTCAGAGCCTGGCCGATCGCCTTTGAGACGACGTCGCTGTAGGCGTCGATCCCGGCGAGGAGCGAGCGGCTCTTTTGCGCCCGCGACGCCGCAATGCCGCGCATCGCCGTCACCACTGCGCCGAGCTGGCGGACGTTCTGGATCTGCGTGACGACATCTGCGAGCCGCTCGGCCATCACCTGGGTCCCGTCGTGGGCGCCGCCTGCGGCGCGACGTGCGCCATGAGCGCGGCGAGGGTCTTCTTCAGCTCTGCGGCTGCCGTGTCTTCCAAGCGCCCGCTCTGCGCGATCGCTTCGACGATCGGCGCCGCGGTCCGCTGCAGCCAGCCGGGAAGCTCGGAGCGAAACGCGCCGACCTGGTCCGGCGAAAGATCGTCGAGAAGGCCGGCCTGCAAGGCAAGGACCAGCGCCACCTCATCGGCAAGCCGCAGGGGTGCGTATTGGGGCTGCGAAAGCGCCGCGCGGATCGCCTGCCCGCGCGCGATCTTGGTCTTCACCTGCGCATCGGTGACGCCGCCGAAGCGCGTGAACATCTCAAGCTCCAGAAACTGCGCGTAGTCGAGCCTGAGCGTCTCCGCCGCATCGCGGAGCGCCGGCGCCTGCGTCTTGCCGCCGACGCGGCTGACACTGGTCCCGACGTCGACCGCCGGCTTGTGTCCCTCGTGGAAGAGCCGGGAGTTGAGGACGATCTGCCCGTCCGTGATCGAGATCAGGTTGGTCGGGATGTAGGCGCTCAAATTGCCGGCATCCAACTCCGCGATCGGCAGCGCGGTCAGCGACCCGCCGCCGCGGGCCTTTGAGAGCTTCGCGGCACGCTCAAGAAGCCGCGCGTGAACATAGAACACGTCGCCCGGATAGGCCTCGCGGCCCGGCGGCTGGCGGGTGAGGAGCGCGATCTCGCGGTGCGTGGCCGCGTGCTTGGTCATGTCATCGATGACGACCAGCGCATGCTGCCCGCGGTCGCGGAAATATTCCGCCATTGTGAAGCCGGAGAACGGCGCGATCCATTGCAGCCCCGGAGGCGCCGAGCCGCTCGCAACGATGAAGATACAGCGCTCGGGCGCGCCGTGCTCCTCGATCGCGGCGATCACGCGCTTGACCGTAGAGGACTTCTGCCCAACCGCGACGTAGATGCAGATAATGTCGCTGGTCTTCTGATTGATGATGCAATCGACGGCAACAGCGGTCTTGCCGATGGCGCGGTCGCCGATGATGAGCTCCCGCTGTCCGCGCCCGAGCGCGAACATGGAATCAAGCACGAGCAAGCCGGTCTGCACAGGTTCGCTGACGAAATCGCGGTCGATGATTGCCGGTGCCGGCCGCTCCACCGGCTGGCTGGATTCCGCGTCGACCTCGCCCCCTTCATCGAGCGGGCGCCCGAGCGGATCGACGGTCCGCCCGAGGAGACCGGGCCCGACGGGCACGCGCACCACTTCGCCCGTGCCTCTGACCTGATCGCCGCCTTCGACCCCCTCGATATCGTCGAGGAGGACGCAGGCGATCCTGTCCTGCTCAAGGCCGAGCGCGAATCCGACCTGCCCCCGCGCGAAATGCACGAGCTCGTCCAGTCGCACGTTGGGAAGACCCGATAGGAGCGCAATGCCATCGGCGACAAACTCGACGCGGCCGACCTCTTCGGCGACCGGCGCTAGCGGCGTGCGGCGGACGCGCTCGCGCGCCTCGCTCAGCCAGGCGTCAAGATTCGCGGTGGTGTTGGCCATGGCCAAGCTCCTCGCGGATTCGCTCAAGGTCCGCACGCCAGCTGTTGCGCAGGATCGTGTTGCGGCCGTTGAGCTCGATACCGGCGATCAGGCCGGCGTCGCTCTTGAACGAAAGCGGCACATTTGCGCCGAGCGCAGCCTGAAGCGCGCTGCGGATACTCGCCTCCTCCTCGTTCGAGACGGGCGTCGCGGTCGCCACTTCGATCGGATGATCCGCCAATGCCGACGCGAAGCTCGCTTTTTCCGTGGCGGGCAGCGCGCGAAGCTCCACACAGAGGCCATCGAGGAAGGCGGTCGCCGAAGCATCGGCCGGAATCCGCGCCAGCAGACGCCGCGCAATGTCGACCGCAAGCTCGCCCGCCCGTTCGATCGTCGCGTGGTCCGCCGCGGCCTGGTCACGCGCGATCGCCGCCTCCGCCTCGCCGTGACGTTTCGATATCTCCTGAGACGCCTCGGTCAGCAGAGTCTCCTTCTCAACTCGCGCCGCCTTTTGCGCCTCGCTGATCAGCCGGTCGCGCTCAGCGCCGATCCCGGCGCGCACCTTGGCGACTTCGGTGCGCGTATCGGCTGCTTCCTGACGGGCCGCGGCGGCGTCTGAGAGGAGCTTCTCCGCCTCCGCCTGCCGTTTGGCGACGACATCGGCCACCGGCCGGAAGAAGAACCGCGCGAGAATCCAGATGAGAACGAGGACGTTGACGGTCTGGAGCGCCAGCGTCCACCAGTTGAAGTGCATGGGTCAGTGGATGAACGGATTGGCGAAGAGCACCAGGAGCGCGATCACCAGGCAGTAGATCGCCATCGTCTCGATCATCGCGAGACCAACGAAGAGCGTACGCGAGATGGTGCCTGCCGCTTCGGGCTGGCGGGCGATGGCGTCCATCGCCGCCGCCACGGCGCGCCCCTCGCCGAGTGCCGGGCCTATTGCACCGAACGACACTGCCATTGCGGCGGCGAAGATGCTGACGATTTCGGTCCAGTTCATGTTCTATCCGTTTCTTTGCTGATGTCCGCGCGTCTTTCGCCCAAAGCGCTGGCGACGAAGACCATCGCCAGCACCGTGAAGATGTAAGCCTGGACCGCTCCCGTCAGAAGGTCGAGCGCCATCAACGGGATGGGGACGAGCAGGCCGGCGAGCGAAAGAACGATGCCGATGATGAAGACGCCGCTCATGACGTTGCCGAAGAGGCGCACGATGAGCGAAAAGGTGCGCGTGAAAGTCTCGATGACGTTGAGCGGGATCATGATGAATGTCGGCTCGGCGAACGTCTTGAGATAACCGCCAATTCCGCGCGCGCGAACGCCGAAGAAGATAATTGCGAAGAACACGATCAGCCCGAGCGCCGCGTCCGTCTCGAGATGCGCCGTCGGCGGATCGACACCCGGGATCAGCGACGACCAGTTCGCCGCAAGGATGAAAAGGAACAACGTGCCGAACATCGGAACGTAGCGCTTGGGCTCGACGCGCATCGTAGCCTTGATCTGCTCCTCGGTGACGCCGACGATGAGCTCGAGCACCGTCTGGTAGCGCGAGGGTTTGAGCTTCAGCGCGCGCGTGGCGACCCAGCTTGCGAGCGTCAGCGCCGCCATCAGCCCCCAGGTCACGACCACCGGTTCGGTGATCGGCACCGGTCCGAGCGTGAACCATGTCGTCGTTTCGAGCGGCGAGGCGATCATGCGGCCCCCGCGAGCCGAATAACCGCAGTCCGCATGGCGAGGATGCCGGCAGTCGCGACCAAGAGCGGCAGCGCCCCGTAGAGGATCGCAACGGCGGTGAGCGCCGCGGCCGTCACGACGAAGCGCGCGAGCTGCAGCGCCAAAGCCAGGAAGAGCGAGTTGCCGTTCGCGAGCATCCGCACGTTCACCCAGAGCGTCAGGAAATGCAGCGCGCCGATCAGCCCGCCGGCAATGAGCCACGCGCCGAGACCGAGCGCGAACCAGCCGAAATCGTGTTGCGGAAGGTGCAGCATCGTCATTGCTTGTGCATCCACTTCCACGCCGACCAGAATCCGATCGCCACGCCTACGAAGAGCAAGGGCGCGCTCCAGAAGATGCCGGTGCCGAGCTTGTGGTCGAGCCAGCGCCCGATGAAGAGGCCGATCAAGGTCGGCGTGACGATCACCCAGCCCAACACGCCGATCTGGCCGACGAACCGGATTACGGACGATTCGCCCTCCTCCCGCCATTCCCGTTGGCGGGCACGCTCCTTGCGGACGGCATCGGCCATGCCATCCGGGACCTCAGGTTCGACCGGACCGGCGCTCACGGTCCGCCCCCGAAGAGACCCGGGCGTTCGGGCCGCAGATAGCGGACGATCTGGCGGATGGCGTTCATTTGCAGCTTCAGGCTTTCGGTACGCGCGGTGCGCTCCGCTTCGAGCGCTTCACGGAACTGCGTCAGCACTACGCTCTCGAGATGGTCGAGGTTGTCGCCCGATATCGCTTCGCGCGTGGCGATGGCGATCTCGTTGCCGTTCGCAACCGAGAGCACGCCGTAGCGCACGGCGCAGTAGCGCTCGCGCCCACTAGCGTCGCGCCAGCGCACGATCGAGATGGTGAGCGCGGTCAGGAGATCGATGTGACCCCGGAGGATTCCAAAGCCGCCGCTCTCGTCTTCTGCGCGCAGGGAAACGACGTCAGAGTCGTCGACCACCACTGCCGTTGGCGTTGTGATCAAGAGCCTCACGGCTTCGGCTCCCGGCCTGAGCGGCTCTCCTTCTCGCGCGCTTCCGCGATGGCGCCGACCATGTAAAGCGAGCTCTCCGCCCACTTGTCGCATTCCCCGTCAAGAATTGTGCGGCAGCCTTTGAGCGTCTCGCCGAGCGGCACCGAGCGCCCGGGCTTGCCGGTGAACGCCTCCGTGACGGTGAAGGGCTGCGTCAGGAAGCGGAGCAGCCGGCGCGCGCGCGTCACCGCGAGGCGATCGCGCGCGGAAAGCTCCTCGATGCCGAGCAGCGAGATGATATCTTGCAGCTCCCGGTAATGCGCGATCGTCTCGCGCACCTCTTCCGCCACGCGATAGTGCTCCACGCCGACAACCGTCGGGTCGAGCAGGATCGAGGAGGAGCTGAGCGGATCGATGGCCGGATACATACCCTCCGCAGCCATCTGCCGGGAGAGCACGATCATGCTGTCGAGGTGACTCGAGATGGCGGTCACCGCCGGATCGGTAAAATCGTCGGCCGGCACGTAAACGGCCTCGATCGCGGTCACAGAGACGCCGGAGACCGAGGCGATGCGCTCGTGCAGCGCCGCGACCTCGGACGCAAGCGTCGGCTGGTAGCCGACGCGCGACGGCAGCCGGCCGAGAAGGCCCGACACCTCGCTTCCCGCCTGCACGAAGCGAAAGACGTTGTCCATCAGGAGCAGTACGTTCTGCCGCTTCTCGTCACGAAAATATTCGGCGATCGTCAGCGCCGTCAGCGCGACGCGCCAGCGCGCGCCGGGCGGCTCGTTCATCTGGCCGTAGACGAGGACGCTACGATCGAGCACGCCGGAACGCTGCATCTCGGTGAAGAGCTCGTGCCCTTCGCGCGAGCGCTCGCCGACCCCGGCGAAGACCGAGATGCCCTGATAGCTCTCCACCATCGAATGAATCAGCTCCATGACCACGACGGTCTTGCCGACGCCGGCGCCGCCGAACATCGCCGCCTTGCCGCCCTGCGCGAGCGGAGCAAGCAGATCTATGACCTTGATGCCGGTTTCGAAGATGGCGGTGGCCTGGCTGCGTTCGCTAAGCGGCGGGGCCGCCCGATGGATGGGCGACCGCTTGACGTCGGCGGGAAGCGGCGGGCCGTTGTCGCGCGCGTCTCCGGTCACGTCGAGAAGCCGCCCGAGCACCGGATCGCCGACCGGCACGGTGATCGGATTGCCTGTGGCGCGCACAGGAACGCCGCGCTTCAGGCCGGCGGTCGCCTGAAGCGGCACGCCGCGCACCGTCGTCTCGTCGAGATGCGCCTGCACCTCCACGACGAGCGGACCGGTCTGATCCCATTCGACGATGAGCGCTTCGTCGAGCTGAGGAAGCGGTCCGCCGCCGAAGGCAACGTCGACGACCGCTCCGCGAACGGCGACGACTTTCCCCCGCGGCTCCGTTGCTTCTGTCATCCTAGTCGAATCGCTCGCATCGAGGAGCGCTTCCGAGCTTCGGGACTACACCCGCCTTGCGGCTCCGTCCAAGAGCCAGCCGCGCTGGCCGCGCTCTGCATCACCGCTGCAGCACGTAGAGCCCGGGGGCGTCTGCAATCGGCGCATAACCGTCGGCGCCCATCGACGGTGGCGCTTCCGGCGCACCGGAACGCTTCGCAAGCCAGGAAGCCCATTCCGGCCACCAGGATCCGTCCTTGCGCGGCGCCTCCGCCAGGTAGCTCGCCGGATCCATGTAGCGATCGTCCGGCTTCTTGGTCATGACCTGGAAGCTGCGATGCTTGTGGCCGGGCTCCGAGACGATTCCCGCGTTGTGCCCGCCCGAGGTCAACAGATAAGTCACGTCGGTGTCGGTCATCAGGCCGATCTTATAGGTCGAGCGCCACGGGGCGACGTGGTCCCGCATCGTGCCGACCGCGAAGATCGGGATGCGAATGTCCGTCAGAGCCACCGGCCTTCCGTCGACCCTGAGGCGACCTTCCGCGAGATCGTTCTCCAGGAAGAGGTGGCGCAGATATTCCGAATGCATGCGATAGGGCATGCGCGTTGCGTCCGCGTTCCATGCCATCAGGTCGATCATCGGGCTCCTCTCGCCCATCAGATATTCGCTCACCATGCGCGACCAGATGAGGTCGTTGGAGCGCAGCATCTGGAAGGCGCCGGCCATCTGAGTCGTGTCGAGGAAGCCCTGCTCCCACATCATGTCTTCGAGAAACGCGAGCTGGCTCTCGTTGATGAAGAGCATCAACTCGCCGGCTTCCGTGAAGTCGGTCTGTGCGGCGAGCAGCGTCATCGACATCATCCGCTGGTCGCCGTCGCGTGCCATTGCGGCGGCAGCGATCGCGAGCAGCGTGCCGCCAAGGCAATAGCCGACGGCGTGCACCTTCTCGTCCGGCACCACCGCGCGCACCGCGTCGAGCGCCGCCATGACGCCGAGCGTCCGATAATCGTCAAGACCGAGGTCGCGATCTTCCGGGCCGGGGTTCTTCCAGGAGATCATGAAGACGGTGAAGCCCTGCTCGGTCAGGTACTTCACCAGCGAATTGTGCGGGGACAGATCGAGGATGTAATACTTCATGATCCAGGCCGGCACGATCAGCACCGGCTGCGGCCGCACCTTGTCGGTCGCCGGCGCGTACTGGATGAGCTCGATCAGCCGGTTGCGGTAGATCACTTTCCCCGGCGTCGCCGCCACCTCGCGGCCGGGGCGGAAGTTCTCCGTGCCGACCGGCCGCTTGCCGCTCACCGCCCGCTCCCAGTCCTGCATCAGGTTCTGAAGGCCGCTGACGAGGTTCATGCCGCCCTTCGCGACGGTGCGCTGCAGGACCTCGGGATTCGTCAACAGGAAATTCGCGGGCGAGACCATGTCGAGCACCTGGCGCGCCGTGAACTCGATCATGTTCTCGTGCTGCTTGGTGACGCCGTGAATGCCGGTCGTGGCGTTGTGCCACCATTGCTGATTAAGGAGGAAGCTCTGGTAGATGAGATTGTACGGCCACGTCTTCCATGCCTCGCCGGCGAAGCGCTTGTCCTGCGGCAGCGGCTCGATGCAGGGCTCCGCCTTGGCGCCCTCCGCGGTGCAGCGGTAGGCGTAGTTGGCAAGGCGCATCGCCTTCCGCGCCGCCTTGTCGACAAGCTGAACGCGCTTGCCGGGAGAGAACGCGAGGTGCGTCGCCCAATCGAAATAAGCCTCCGCCAGCGCCGCCGGCGAGGCGCCGAATGTGAAGCGCGCGGCGGTAGCATGCAGCGAACGGTCGATGATGTCGGCGAGCGCCGTCACGGCATGGGAGTTGCGTCCGTCGCCGTCGTCCGGCGGGAGCGGTTCGGGAGCCTTTGGAGCGGCGCGCGCGGGCTCCTCGGCTGCCGCCGCTTTTCCGCGGGCGCGCCGATCGATCGGGACGACTGTCGCGCTCTTCGCCGGGGCTTTCCCCGCGTGGTTTGCCGCCCCCTTCGAGACCGCCATGCCTTGCTCCATCGGCCCCCAGAAAACCCTATGCTCCGGATTGTGGCGCAATATGACCCAGATCAACTCGTGGCGCTTAACGCGGAGTTTGCCGCAGCGTGCCGCCCGCGAAACACATTGCATTTGTCGCAAGTCCGACATGAATCTCGTCCAGTCTCCAATGCGCGGGGCACCTCAAGTGAAACTCACCGGCGTTGAACTCCTGAATAGCGGCAGCGCGGCGCGTCTCACCTGGGCGAGCGGCGAGAGCGCCCGCTTCCACGCCGTCTGGCTTCGCGACAACGCACTCGATGCAGCAACTCGCAGCCCCGGAAATGGCCAGCGGCTGATCGCGCTCTCCGACATCCCGCGCGAGACCACGCTCGGCGCCGCTTCCATCACCTCAAGCGGCGATCTCGCCGTAACCTTCATGCCGGAGGAGAAGGCGGTCGTCTTCCCTGCAGCGTGGCTCGCCACGCACCGCTACGACCGCGAAGCGCCTCCCGCCAAAGGCTGGGTCGATCCGGGGATCGCTGCTCTGGGACGCGAGCCTCGGAGCGCGCCTCCCGGCCGGCCGCTTCGGCGAGATCGCCGCCAACCGCCACGCACTCGGTCGCTGGCTTGCGGACATCCGCCGTTACGGCTTCGCGCTTCTATCGGGGGTGCCGTGCGAGTCCGGTGCGCTCTGCCAGGTCGCCGAGCTCTTCGGTTACGTACGGGAGACGAATTACGGACGCTGGTTCGACGTGCGTGCAACGGTCGATCCGAACAATCTCGCCTACACCAATCTCGGGCTTCAGGCGCACACGGATAATCCCTATCGCGACCCGGTGCCGACGCTGCAGCTTCTCGCTTGTCTGGAGAACAGCGTAGAAGGCGGCGAGTCGACGGTCGTTGACGGCTTCATGGCCGCAAAGAAGCTCCGCGAGGAGAGCCGAAACGGCTTCGATCTTCTCACTCGCTATTGCGCACGCTTCGAATATGCCGGGAGCGCCGGTGTCAGGCTGCGCGCCAAAAAGCCGATCCTGGAGCTTGCGCCGGACGGTGAGCTTGCCGCGATCCGCTTCAACAACCGCTCGGCCGCGGCAATCACCGATGTGCCCTACGACGCGATGCCCGATTTCTACGCTGCCTATCGGAGGCTTGCGGAGATCATCGACGATCCCGCATCTGCGGTTACCTTCAAGCTTCAGCCGGGCGAGCTTTTCATCGTCGACAACACGCGCATCCTCCACGCGCGCCATGCCTTTTCGAGCGGCGGAACGCGCTGGCTGCAGGGATGCTACGCCGACAAGGACGGGCTGCTTTCGACACTCGCCGCAATCGAAGAAGAGGAAATCGGGGAGGCTGCAGAGTGACACCGCGTGAGCTGACGCGCGAGACGATCGTGCCGTTCATCGCCGACATCTTCGAGCGGCGTGGCGCGGAAGACTATCTCGGCGAGCCGGTTACCGTATCGGAGCACATGCTGCAATGCGCGAAGCTCGCAGAGGAAGCGAGCGCGAGCGAGGAGCTCGTCGCCGCCGCGCTCCTCCACGACATCGGACATTTCACCAGCGAGTTCGGCACCTATTCGCCGGAGGATGAGCACGACCGCCATCATGACGAGGCGGGGGCGGAGGTACTCGCGCCTTTCTTCCCGCCGGTCGTGACGGAGTGCGTCCGCTTGCACGTTGCCGCCAAGCGTTATCTCTGCGCGGTCGACCCGAGCTATTTCTCCAGGCTGTCGCAGGCTTCCGTGCACACGCTGTCTTTGCAGGGCGGGCCGATGAGCGCAGACGAGGTCGAAGCATTCAGAAGCAATCCCTTCCACTCCGAGGCGGTGCGGGTGCGGGTATGGGACGAGGGCGGCAAGACCGCCGGCGGGAAGACGGATCGCTTCCGCTGACTACGCGCCGCTCCTCCAGCGCGTCGTCGACCGATATCTCGGCAGCGAATGAGTGCGACCGCGCGAGGCGGGTCCGCTCAACGCTTGCAGAAGGCCTGGTAGAGCGAGCCGACGATCGCCACGACTTCGGACCGCGCGATCGAATAGAAGATATTCTTGCCGTCGCGCCGCGCCTCGACGAGATCGTCGGCCCTAAGCCGCGCAAGCTGTTGCGACACGGCGGATTGGCGTAGCTGCAGAATCTGTTCGAGCTCGCTCACCGTCCGCTCGCGCTCGATCAGGAGGCAGAGAATAATAAGGCGCGACTCGTGCGCGAGCGCCTTCAGAAACTCCGCAGCCTCTCGTGCGCTGTCGAGCATCGCGTCGACGTCGAGCGTCTTCTTGTCGAGGATCGGCGCGCTTCTCGAAGTCTGCGTCGAGTGTTGCATCAAAGGAACCCCGGCTGAGCGTCGCGTCTCCATAGGCGTTCTTGGCCCTCCGCTTCAATAGCGATGGCGGACGGAAGGGTCCCGGAATTCAGCGTTTCGCGCCGAAATCCAACCGTCCGCGCCGTCACCGATCGGCGAGGGAAGCCGCCTTTGCGGCGCGCCGCGCGGCAGGCTCCGGCACCGCGGACTCCAGCTCGGGGGGCTCCGCCTCCGCGATCGGCAGCATCACCTCGAACACCGTTCCCCTGCCGCTCGCCGGCTTCACCTCGATCCGCCCGCCGTGGCTGTCGACGATCTGCTTGGAGATGGCGAGGCCGAGGCCGCTCCCCTCACGGCGCGAGCCGCGGCGCGAGAATTTTTCGAAGATTGCAGCGCGGTCGCTCGCCGGAATGCCGGGTCCGCTGTCGCGCACCGAAAGGACCACCCAGTCGCCGCGCGTCGCCCCTGAGACGACGACGCGCGCGCCTGGCTTGTCGTTGAACTTGATGGCGTTGTGGATCAGGTTGATCAGTACCTGCTTCAGCCGGTCCGCATCGGCGCGCACGCTCGGCAGGCTCGCCGGTACCCGTTCTTCAAGCTCGATACCGCCTTGATGCGCAAAGCCGAGCATCGCGGCGAGCGCTTCGCGCACGGCGACCGCCGGATCGAGCCGCGCGAGCTTCAGCGCCTGCTCGCCGCTCTCCAGGCGATTAAGGTCGAGGATCTCGTCGAGGAGCCGCGTCAGGCGCTGACTCTCCTGGTAGATGATATTGACGAAGCGGCCGCGCTTCTCCTGCGGCAGCGCATCTGAGTTGAGCAGCACCTCGGCGAACGAGCGGATCGAGGTCATCGGCGTTCTGAGCTCGTGGCTGACGCGGGAGAGGAAATCGTCCTTCATCGTGTCGATTTCTTTCAGCCGCGCATTTGCTTCGCGCAGCTGCGCCGCGATCGCTTCGAGCTCGGACGATTTCAGTTCCAGCTGGCGGCCGTATTCGATCGCCTGTTGCGTCTCGTCGAGGATGGTAATCACCTCGTCGAGGCTGATCGTTTCGCCGCCGGCGATGCGCGACACCAGCACGCGTGCCGAAGCCGCCCCGATCGAGCCGGCGAGCTGGCGCTCGACGAAGGAGATCAATGGCGTATCGGCGGCGAGCTCGTGGATTTCGCGCTTCTCGCTGTCGGCATAGTCGCGGAACGCCCGGTAGGCGCGCTCCGGCCCGATGATGCGCCGCGCCAGCGCCATCAGGTCTTCGACCGCCGTGTCGCCCGTCCATGCCCTCGATGTTTCGCGCGGCAGGCGTCCGAACGCGTCGACGAACAGCGCGCTTTGCAGCCGCTCAAGCGGGTTCTGGTTCGAGAACAGCGAGACGAAGATGTAGGCGCCGACATTGAGCGCCAGGCTCCAGAAGAGCGCGTGCACGAGCGGATCCCACCCCTCAAGATGGAACAGCGCCTCCGGCCGCAGGAATTTCAGGCCGAATGGGCCGTCGGTCAGCAGGCTCTGCATCGCGCCGCCGACGCGGATGATGCTCGGCAGAAGCAGCGTGTAGCCCCACACCGCAAACCCGGCGATGAGCCCGACGACCGCGCCGCGCTCCGTGCCGCTTCGCCAATAGATGCCGCCGATCATCGCGGGAAGAAGCTGGGCGGCGCCGGCAAACGAGATCAGCCCGATCGCGGCCAGCGCGTCGGAGCGCGCCCCAACGCGATAGTAGAGAAAACCGAGCGTCAGGATCAGCACGATCGACAGGCGTCGGACGGCGAGCAGTAGCCCGGTCAGATCGCGCTTCTCGTGCAGCTTGAGTCGGCTGCTTCTCAAGAGAAGCGGCATCACGATGTGGTTGGAGATCATGATCGAGAGTGCGATGCAGGCGACGATCACCATCGAAGTCGCCGAAGAGAAGCCGCCGATGAACGCGCCGAGAGCCAGGAACTCGCGGCCCGCCTCCATCGGCACCGTCAGCACGTAGAGATCGGAATTGGCGTCGGCCCCGACCGTGCCGAGCCCGGCGACCGCGATCGGCACCGTGAAGAGGCTGATCAGGAACATGTAGAGCGGGAAGAGCCACGCCGCGGTGCGAAGATGCCGCTCGTCGGTCACCTCGACGACGGTCACCTGGAACTGCCGTGGCAGGCAGATGATCGCGGTCGCCGCGAGAAAGAGCGTCGCCGTCCAGCGCGCCGGATCACTGCCCCAGAACGGCGGCGTGTTCCGGAGTGCAGGGTCGAGCCAGACGGCCCCCGAATAGTCGGCTTTCGCGACCTTCAGCCCGATCACCACGAAGAGCCCTACCGCGAGGAGCGCTGCGAGTTTCACCAGCGACTCGAACGCGATTGCCGCAACGACGCCCGGATGGTGCTCGTCGGCGCCGACGTTGCGCGTTCCGAAGATGATCACGAACGCCGCCATCGACGCCGCCACCCAGAACGCGGTGTCGCCGAAGAGGCCGTGCGCATCTGCCGAGATCAGCGAGCGACCGATCGTGAGCGTGTCGAGGCTGGTCGCCACCGATTTCAGCTGCAGCGCGATATAGGGTGTCGTGCCGACAACCGCGATCAGCGTCACGATCGCGGCGACGCGCGTGCTCTTGCCGTAGCGCGAGGAGATGAAGTCGGCGATCGAGGTAATGCGATGCGTCTTGGAGATACGCACGAGCTTCCTGAGCAGAAACCAGGCGCCAACGAAGACCAGTGTCGGGCCGAGATAGATCGCCGCGAATTCCGCGCCATTGCGTGCCGCCGAACCGACGGCGCCGAAGAATGTCCACGAGGTGCAATAGACGGTGAGCGAAAGCGTGTAGACGACCGGCGAGCTGATGAGCTTGGCGCGTCCCTTCGCGGCCATGCGGTCAGTGACGAAGGCAAGCACGAAGAGAAGCGAAAGGTAGGCGCCGGCGATGGGAAGTACGAAGCCTGGGGTCAGCATTGCGCCGGCCTCAACGATCGTCGCTCTCGCGCGGCGCGGCGTTTCGCCCGCGCGAAGTCGGGCGGCCATTCGAGCCGCCGCGCCACGATTCCGCCGGCGACGATGAGCGCCAGCCAGCAGACGAAGATATAGATGATGAAGAGCGGGAAGCCGGCCACCCGGGACCAGGTCTGCCAGATGATCACCACCGGTGGCGTAAGCAGGAATGCCCCCACCCAGGGGAGGAGGAAGCCGAACTCCACCGCGCGCCGGCGGATCATTTCTGCTTCCCTGCAACCGCTTCGGCGTCGGCGACACCGGCAAGCGCCAAGGTTCGCTCCACGACCTCGCGGTTGGAGAACGGCTTAGTCACGAAGGCGTCTGCACCGAGCCGAAGCGCCATCTGCCGGTCGTTCTCCTGCCCACGCGCGGTCAGCACCAGAATGGGGATATCGCGGAGGTCGGGATCGCTCTTCACGAAGCGCAGCACCTCCATGCCGTTTTCTTCCGGCAGCATGATGTCGAGGATGACGACGGCGGGGCGGAGGTTCTTGATCGCCTGCAGGGCGAGCGCGCCGTCCTTGGCAACGGCGACATCGAGGCCCGCACCCTCCATCAGGAAGGTAAGCGACTCGACGATATAAGGCTCGTCCTCAGCGATCAGCACCAAAGGGCGCACGTCATTCCTCCCGCTGCCGACTTGTTCGCGGCCGTTGCAGCGCCACTACTTTAGCTGATCCGGCATCGTCTTACAGGACTATTGCGGCGCCTTTACCTGCGGGAACGCGCGCTGCGCGCAGCCTTCGCGCGGGCAGAGATGACAATTGATGCCGGCTTCGAGCGTCAGGCCGGAGCCGGCGCGCAGCGCCTCTCCGTAGACGATGCGATCGGCGTAGGCGGCGTCGCAGGCAATCATGACGCTGAAGCTCTCGCCGGAAGCGCCGAAGCCCGGTGCCGGCTTCGCGACCTTGCACGCGATGAACAGAAACTCACGCCCATCGGGCAGCCTGACGCGCTGTGTCACGAGCGTACCCGGGTTAAGCGCAGTCCGATAGATCGCCCATAGCGGACACGCTCCGCCATAGCGCGGCAGCCTGAGCGTCGGCAGGCTGAAGCGCTTGGAGATGTTGCCGGCCGGATCGACGCGCAGGAACGCGAACGGAATGCCCTCCGCGTCAGGGCGGCGAAGCGTCACCAGCCGATGGCAGACCTGCTCCATGCTTGCGCCGAAGAGTGCCGCGAGACGCTCAAGGTCGTAGCGCACTATCTCCGCGGCGGAGCGGAACGCGTCGTAGGGAAGCACGAGCGCACCGGCGCCGTAGCTGTAGAGCGCCTCCGTCGCCCGCATGCGTGCGCTATCGGAGGTCAGGCGTAGATCGCGCGCGAGCCTTTCGACTGGCGCCGCCTGATCGATAGCGAAGGCGAGGCGCGCGAGCTGGAAGCGGCGCGTCGCTGGGGCAAGCGCCGCCGGCATCCTAAACACCCCCGCATCGCGATCGAATGCGCCGCGGCGCTGGCCCGGGTGCCTCGGCGCGGTTGTCTCGACCGTCTCGACGCGGATGCCGTGTTCGCGGGCAAGCCACTCCGATATCTCCGCCTCGCTCGGAGCGCTTGCGGCCCGCATCTTCCTCGCAAGCCCGTCAGCTGCATCTTCAAGCTCGGTGAAGAAGCTGCGTCGGTCGATGAAGAAATCGTCCACCTCTTCCGCCGGCGTCGTCGGACGCGTGCTGTCGCCGAACTCGCTCAGGCGATCGAAGACGGCCTTCGCGATGTCACCGAGCTTGCCGCTCTCTTCCGCAATCAAAGCGGTGAAGCGCTCGCGCTGCGGCGGCGCGATATCGGGATGCTCGCGCAAGATCTCCGAGAACGACCGGATCGAGGTCATACGCGTGAGGAGCTCGTGGCTCGCTTCCAGAAGATCGGAATCGTGCGCAAGTCTTTCGGCCAGCGTCTCCGACAGCATGCTTGCCCCCCGGTAGGAGCGATGCAGCCGCACCAGCGCCCTCCCCCAGGCCGGCTGTCTGCCGACGATTTCCTGCGCGCCGATCGGATCGATCGCGAGGTCGCGGAGCAGCGGGTCGGCGGTGATCTCGGTCAAGTCCTGGACGAGCCGCGACGTCTCCGCCCCTGTGATCTCGTCCATGTCGAGGTCGAGCGCTTCGGCAAGGCGGCGTAGGAGCGCGCCGGCGATCCGCCGCTTCCCCTGCTCGATGAGATTGAGATAGCTCGGCGAGATGCCGGCCTCGGCGGCAAGCGCCGCTTGCGTGATGCCGCGCTGGCGCCGCTTCTGGCGCAGGCGAAAGCCGGCAGGCGTCCTCTCCATGCGCGCTCCATCGCCGCGCCGCGCTTTGACAACCTTTACAGATTCGCTGCAGCGCACAGCGAGATATTTACAAGAATTGCCTTTGCAATCAATCGCTTCTGGAAGGAATTACCGCTGGCATTTACAATGCCGGCGGCCCGCCATGCGGACCGGCCCGTCGCTGCAAGCGACGGCGACGGGCGGAGACACCAGGAGGAAACTCATGAAGATCGACAAGAGCGTCACCCGACGCGGCTTGCTCAAGGCGGGAGCCGCGACCTCGCTCGTCATGGCGGCGCCCCTGCATTTCGTCCGCGGCGCCTGGGCTGAGGAGCAGCCGATCGGCAACTATCCGAAAGCGACATCGGGCTCGACCATCACCCTCGGCTTCAATGTTCCGCAGACCGGCCCCTATGCCGACGAGGGCAACGACGAGCTGAAAGCCTACAAGCTCGCCGTGAAGCACCTCAACGGCGAAGGTGATGGCGGACTGCTCACGACCATGTCGCCGAAAGCGCTGAAGGGGAATGGCATCCTCGGCAAGCAGGTGGCCTACGTCACCGGCGACACGCAGACAAAGTCGGATGCCGCCCGCGCCGCCGCCAAGCAGATGATCGAGAAGGACGGCGCCATCATGATCACCGGCGGCTCGTCGTCGGGCGTGGCGGTGGCCGTGCAGTCGCTCTGTCAGGAAGCCGGTATCATCTTCATGGCCGGTCTGACTCACTCGAACGACACCACCGGCAAGGACCGCCGCCGCTATGGCTTCCGCCATTTCTTCGACGCCTACATGTCGGGCCAGGCGCTCGGGCCGATTCTCGCCGAGCAGTACGGCAAGGACCGCAAGGCCTATCACCTGACGGCCGACTACACCTGGGGCTGGACCCAGGAGAAATCGATCAAGGACGCCACCGAGGCGGAAGGCTGGACGACCGTTGCCGCCGTCCGCACGCCGCTCGGCGCGCCGGATTTCTCACAGTGGATAACGCCGGTCCTGAGCTCGGGCGCCGACGTCCTCATCCTGAACCATTACGGCGGCGACATGGTCCACTCGCTGCAACAGGCCACCCAGTTCGGTCTGCGCGACAAGACCGTCAACGGCAAGAAGTTCGAGATCGTCGTGCCGCTCATCTCCGAGCTGATGGCGCAGGGCGCCGGCGATGCCGTGAAGGGCATCCTCGGCACCGCCAACTGGAGCTGGAAGCTCGACGACGACGGTTCCAAGGCTCTCACCAAGTCGTTCGGTGCCGAGTATGGCAGCCCGCCCTCGCAGGCTGCGCAGACCTGCTACGTCCAAGCGTTGCTTTACGCCAACGCGGTCGAGACGGCCGGGACCTTCTATCCGCCGGACGTCATCAAGGCGCTCGAAGGCTTCAAGTTCGACGGCATGGGCAACGGCCCGACCGAATACCGCGCCGCCGATCACCAGTGTTTCAAGGACGTTCTGGTCGTTCAGGGCAACGAAAACCCCACGAACCAGTTCGACCTTCTGAACATCGTGAAGATCGTTCCGCGCGCGCAGGTCGAGTACGACCCGAACATTCCGGACTTCAACCCGGATGGGAAGGCCGACCTCGGCCCCTACATTCCAGCCTAACCGCGCAAGATATGCTGGCCGGCCACTCTTCCTGAGCGGCCGGCCGCTTTCGTTTCCCGGTCGCAGTCGAGTCATTTTGCTGTAAGAATGTCCGCGCGCGCGGCGCGGGGTGGGGAAGCATGCTGGACGCGATACTCCTCCAATTCCTCAACGGTCTGGACAAGGGCGGCGCCTACGCGCTTATCGCGCTTGGCCTGACGCTCGTCTTTGGGACGCTCGGCGTCGTCAATTTCGCGCATGGCGCGCTGTTCATGCTGGGCGCCTTCTGCGCGGTCGCTTTCCAGCAGCTCCTCACCCTTTCCACCAAGGTGCAGGACCCGAACGTCACCGCCTTCGCAGCATTCAAGGAGGTGCCCTACCTCAAGCTTTGGCTCGGCGACGGCGCGCAAGTGATCATCGACTATTCCGTCCCACTTTCGATTCTCTTCGCCATTCCGGTGATGCTGGCAATCGGACTTGCGATGGAACGCGGCCTCATTCGCTTCTTCCACAAGCGATCCCACGCCGAACAGATTCTAGTGACCTTCGGCCTGGCGATCGTCCTGCAGGAGATCGTGAAGGCGATCTGGGGCGCCAACCCGATTCCGATCTCGACGCCGCCGGCTTTCGCCGGGAGCGCCGACGTCGGCGCCTGGTTCGGCCTTGGCCCCGGCATCTCTTATCCGTGGTGGCGGCTGATCTACTTCGCCTTCTCCGTGCTGGTGGTCGGGCTCGTCTTCGCCTTTCTGCAGCTCACCACCTACGGGATGGTCGTGCGCGCCGGCATGCGCGACCGCGAAACGGTCAGCCTGCTCGGCATCAACATCGGACACCGCTTCGCGGTGGTCTTCGCTCTCGCCGCAGTCGTCGCCGGGCTCGCCGGCGTCATGTATTCCCCGATCATCTCGCCCGACTACCGCATGGGCATGGAATTCCTGGTGCTGTCCTTCGTCGTCGTCGTGGTCGGCGGCATGGGTTCGCTCGGCGGCGCGGTGCTCGCCGGCTTCCTGCTCGGCATCCTGCAGTCGTTCGCCTCGATGACAGAGGTCACCCGCCTCATCCCGGGCATCGACCAGGTGATCATCTACCTGATCGCCGTGGTCGTGCTGCTCCTGCGTCCGCGCGGCCTGCTCGGGCGGGCCGGCGTGATGGAGGCCTGAGCGATGATTATGAGCGAGAGCACGCCACGCCGCGACGCCGTCCTGATGGTCGGCTTCACGGCCGCCGTGCTTACCATGCCCTATTGGCTGGCGCCGCTCGGGGCCGGCTATCCCGATCTACTGCAGCGTTTCGCGATCTACGGGATCTTCGCGGTCGGGTTCAACATTCTGTTCGGACTGACCGGCTATCTGTCGTTCGGTCACGCCGCGTTTCTCGGCGTCGGCTCCTACGCCACGATGTGGTCGTTCAAGCTGCTGACCATGAACGCACTGCCGGCGATCATATTCGCGGTGCTGCTTTCCGGGCTCGCGGCGCTCATCATCGGCTTTGTCAGCCTGCGCCGTTCCGGCATCTACTTCTCGATCCTGACGCTCGCCTTCGCGCAGATGTCCTACAGCCTCGCCTATTCGGTGTTGACGCCGGTCACCAACGGCGAGACGGGCCTCCGCGTCGTAGCCGGCGACCCGCACATCATCGACGCGGCGTTCGGCTGGACGCCGGGGGAAAGCCTGCCGACTCCGGAATTCTTCGGCATCAAGATGAGCGGCTACGGCGGCTTCTATTTCTCCGCCGTCATGCTGATCCTCGCATTCTTCGTCGCGCTCCGTATCTTCCGCTCGCCTTTCGGGATGGCGCTTCGCGCGATCCGCTCGAACCAGGGCCGCATGGGCTACATCGGATTCAACACGCGGCCGTACACGCTCGCGGCTTTCGTCGTCTCTGGCATGTATGCGGGGCTGGCAGGCTCGCTCCTCGTCGTCACCGACCCGCTTGCGGGCGCGGAGCGCATGCAATGGACGGCATCCGGCGAAGTCGTGCTGATGACGATCCTCGGCGGCGCCGGAACGCTGCTTGGGCCGCTCCTCGGCGCCGGGGTCATCAAGTATTTCGAGCACATCTTCTCCGCTTTCAACGACCAGACACTGCATCAGGCGTTCTCGTTCCTGCCGCCAGCCGCCCAGGACATCGTGGTGCCGATTGCGAGCCTCTTCGTCGGCGGCGGATGGCAGCTCACGCTCGGCGTTCTGTTCATGCTGATCGTGATCTTCCAACCGGGCGGCATCATGGCCGGCCTGCAGCGCATCGGCCGGCTTTTCAATCGCGGTACGCCCGGCGCCATGGGCCCGGCCGAGCAGCCGGCCGAGTGAGCTTATGACCGTCGCCCACCCCGGAAACGTCGTTCTCCACGTCGCCGACGTGTTCAAGAGCTTCGGCGGACTGCATGCGCTCTCCGACATCGACCTTGAGATCGAGGAAGGCAAGACGCGCGCGATCATCGGGCCGAACGGCGCCGGCAAGTCGACGCTTCTCAACATCTGCGTCGGTCGCCTGAAGCCGGATTCCGGCACCGTCGTCTTCGACGGACAGATCCTGACCGGCAAGACGCCCTACCAGATCAATCAAATGGGCGTCGCGCGCGTGTTCCAGACGCCGGAGATCTTCGCCGACCTCTCGGTGCTCGACAACGTGGTGATCCCGGCCCTGGCGAAGCGCGACGGCGCTTTCCGAATCCGCGCGTGGCGGGGACTGTCGCACGAAGGCGAGCTTCGCGAAAAGGCCGAGGCGACGGTGGAGGATGTCGGGCTCCAAAACCAGCTTCACCACGAGGCCGGAAGCCTGTCGCGCGGCGACAAGCGCCGGCTTGAGCTCGCGATGTGCCTCGTTCAATCGCCGCGGCTCCTGCTTCTCGACGAGCCGACCGCCGGAATGTCGCGGCTCGACACCAATCGCACCATCGACCTATTGCAGAAGATCAAGGCGCGCGGCATGACCAAAGTGATCATCGAGCACGACATGCTCGTCGTCTTCAGCCTAGCTGACCGCGTGACCGTTCTTGCGCAAGGTCGGATTATTGCGGACGGTTCGCCGGACGAGGTGCGCGGCGATCCGGCCGTACAGGAAGCCTATCTTGGGGGCGCACATCAATGACGCTCACGGCTGAAGTCGGCGCGCCGACCGCTGCCATGTCGAAGCCCGGCGATGCGGCGTCGGCGAAGACTGTGGCGGACGCCTATTTCTCCTGCCACAACCTCCATGCCTATTACGGCGAGAGCTATATCGTTCAGGGCGTCTCCTTCGACATCCGCGAAGGTGAGGTTCTCGCGCTCCTCGGTCGCAACGGGGCCGGCAAGACCTCGACCCTGCGCACCATCGCCCGCACCGAACAACCGGCCTTGAAGCGCGGCGAGATCACGCTCGCCGGCAAGCCTATCCACCCTCTCCGCGCCTATCAGGCGGCACGCGAGGGTATCCAGCTCGTACCCGAAGACCGCCGCATCATCGGCGGGCTGACGGTGGAGGAGAACCTCTTCCTCTCGCAGGTCGCGCCCCCGCTCGGCTGGCCGCTCGAGCGCATCTACGAGCATTTCCCGCGGCTCGCCGAGCGCCGCAAGCAGGAGGCGACGACACTCTCGGGCGGCGAGCAGCAGATGCTGGCGGTCGCCCGCGCGCTCGCCCGCGACCTGAAGCTCCTCCTCCTCGATGAGCCTTACGAAGGCCTCGCGCCTGTCATCGTGCGCGAGATCGAAAAGATCGTCGCAGAGATCAAGGAGCTCGGCATCACCACGATCATCGTCGAGCAGAACGCCATCGCCGCGCTACAGCTTGCCGACCGCGCCGTCATCCTCGACATGGGAACGGTCGCCTACCAGGGACCGGCGCACGAAGTGCTGGAGAACACCGAGCTCCGCCACGAATATCTGGCGGTCTGACAAGCACGTCGCGCGGGCGGCGTCGCAATCCGGCGGGAACTCAGAGGTTGATCGAGATGCGGACGACTCCGCCTTCCACGCCCTCGCGATGGAACCCGAGTTCCTGCGCCATCTGTAGCATCGTCGTGTTTTCGCTGAGCACGTCGCCGTAGACCGTCTTGATGCCGCGCAGCCGTGCGCAGGCCAGGATGTCGCGCATGAGCTGGAAGCCGAGGCCGCGTCCCTTCAGGTCCGAGCGCACCATGACGGCGAACTCCGCGCGGTCGTTGTCCGGATCGGCGACGAAGCGCGACGCGCCGAGGATCTCGCCGCGATTCGGCCCTGCCCTGTCGTCGATCGCGACGAGCGCCATCTCGCGGTCGTAGTCGATCTGCGACAGCCGCGACGCGAGAAGATGCGGAAACTCCCTGAGCGGTCCGAGGAAGCGCAAACGCACGTCCGCCTGCGAGGAGCGCGCGACCATCTCCACGAGCCGCACCTCGTCTTCGGGGCGGATAGGCCTGACCAGAAGCCGCAAACCGTCGTTGATCTCGATCTGGTGCTCAAGCTCCGACGGATAGGGCACGATCGCCGGTCGTCGACGCTCGGCACCCGGCGGCCTGACCGCCACCCGCGCGTCGAGCGCAATCACGCCGTCCGGGCCGGCAAGCAGCGGATTGATGTCAAGCTCCGCGATCTCCGGCAGCGCGATCAGAAGCTCCGACAGCTGCACCAGCGTGCGCGCGACGGCATCTACGTCGACCGGCGGGCGGTCGCGGTATCCGCCGAGCATCCTTGAGATGCGCGTGCGCGCTATCATCTCGCGGGCGAGCACGAGGTTCAGCGGCGGCAGGCCGATCGCCCTGTCGTTGATGATTTCGACCGCCGTGCCGCCGTGGCCGACGAGGAGGATCGGTCCGAAGGCGGCGTCCTCACCGATGCCGACGATCAGCTCCTGGCTGCTCGGCCGGCTCACCATCGGCTGCACGGAGAGGCCCGTGATGCGCGCCTTCGGAGCCCGCTCGCGAACGGTCGCGAGGATGTCGTGCGCCGCAAGCTCCGCCACTTCCGGCGAGCGCAGGTTCAGGCGCACGCCGCCGACGTCGGATTTGTGCGTGATGTCGGGTGACAGGATTTTGACTGCGACCGGCGCGCCGATCTTGCGCGCCAGGGCCGCTGCCTCGGCGGGGTCGGCGGCAACGAAGGTCTCGACGACGGGAATGCCGAAGCTCGCAAGAAGCGTCTTCGCCTCCGGCTCCGTCAGCAGCGTTCTCTTGTCCGCGATGACGCTCTGGATCAGCGCGCGCGCCGAGGCGGCGTCGGCTTCGCGGAGCTCGGGCAGCGCCGGCGGCGTCTCCAGGAGGAGGTCCTGGTTGCGCTTGTAGTTGACCAGATGCATCAGCGCGCGGATTGCCTCGTTCGGCGTCTCGTAGCTGGGCAGTCGATTGGCGGCGAAGAGCCGACGCGACTCCTCCGCCGCCGTCTCGCCCAGCCAGCAGCTCAGGATCGTTGCGCGCGGCTTCTTTGCCGCAACGGCGAGCACGGCGCGCGCCGCATCGGCGCTGTCGGCGACCGCCGTCGGGCAGTTCATGACGAGGACGGCGTCGGCGGCGCGGTCGGCAAGGATCGCCTCGAGCGCCGCGGCGTAGCGGTCGCCCTTGGCGTCACCGAGGACGTCGACGGGATTGCCGCGGGACCAGGTCTTCGGAAGTGCCGCGTCGAGCTTCTCGATCGTCGCCGGCGAGAGCTCGGCGAGCGTGCCGCCGTAGTCGGCGAGCGCGTCGGTCGCGAGCACGCCGGCGCCGCCGCCATTGGTCAGGATCGCAAGCCGGTCGCCGGCCGGCCGGACGCCCGCGGCAAGCGTAACGACCGCCTCGAACAGCTCGCGCAGCTCGTAGACGCGCAGCATGCCGGCGCGTCGGAAGGCGGCGTCGTAGACGGCGTCCGACCCGGCAAGCGCGCCGGTATGCGACCGCGCTGCCCTGGCACCGGCGTTGCTCCTCCCGGCCTTGATCACCACGACGGGCTTCGAGCGCGCGGCGATCCGGCCGGCGGACATGAACTTCCGCGCGTCGGAGACGCTCTCGACGTAGAGCAGGATGGCGCGCGTGAAGCGATCGAGCGCCAGATGGTCGAGCATGTCCCCGAAATCGACATCGCTCATCGCGCCGAGCGAGGCGACGTGCGAGAATCCGATGCCGCGCGCCGTCGCCCAGTCGAGCACGGCAGTCGCGAGCGCGCCTGATTGCGTCACGAAGGCGAGATCGCCGGCCTTCGGCGTCAGATGCGCGAAGCTCGCGTTGATGCCGGCGGCCGGCGAGATGAAGCCGAGGCAGTTCGGACCGACGATGCGCAAGAGATGCGGCTTTGCCGCTTCGAGCATTGCCTGCTTTAGCGCTTCGCCGTCGACCCGCTCCCCTTCCCCGAACCCGGCGGTCACGACGACGGCGGCGCGACAGCCGTGCTGGCCGAGCTCCGCGACGAGGCCCGGAACCGTCTGCGGCGGCGTCGCGATGACCGCCAGGTCCGGCGCCATCGGAAGCTCCGAAACCGAGTGGTAGTTGACCGCGGAGCGGATCGCCTCCTCGTGCGGGTTGACGGTCATCACCGGGCCGTGGAAGCCGGCTTCGAAGAGATTTCTTGCCAGCACCGCGCCGACCGAGTTCGGCTGGTTGCTGGCGCCGAGCAGCGCGATCGCCTTGGGCTCGAAGAGCGCGTCGAAATTGCGTGTCGTCATGCTTTGCGGCTGGGAGCGGCCATGGGAGTCTCTGCCACCGAATGATGGCATGGCCCGGTTTCTCCAACCTTGATAGCCGGTTGGCGAGAGAAATTCGTGACAGCCGCCGCAAAGTCCGGGCCAAAAGCCGTCTTTTGGCCGCGGGCCGGGTTGCCGCTGTGGCCGCACGCTATACCGTCGACGCCGCAGCCTCGGTTTCGCGCAACCGCTTCACTTCGGCCTCGAGCGCCGCGATTCGGTCGTCCCGCTCAGCGAGCGCATGAGCGACGTCGGCTGCCTCGAAGCGCTGCGGGATATGTTGGGCGCAATTCGTGTCCCAGGCGGAAACAGTAAAAAGGATCGCCTGCTCCGGGCGGGCTTTGTAGCCCTCGGGCATCAGCCTTGCGATCAGTGCATCATCGCCCTCGACCACGCGCGCCGTGCCCCAAACTTTGATACGCCGCCGGTGCGCGTAGTCGATCAGGAAGAGATAAGCGCGCGGATTGACCGCAAGGTTGCCCTGCGTGATGTACTGCCGGTTGCCCACGAAGTCGGCAAAGCCGATCGTCTCTTCGTCGAGCACGCGCAGAAAGCCCGCCGGGCCGCCGCGATGCTGAATGTAGGGCTGGCCCTCGGCATTCGCAGTGGCGAGGAAGATGCTCCTCTGCGCTTCGATGAAGGCGACAAGATCGGGCGTGATCTTGGTTTGCCACGCCCCCTTCTCTTCCATGCGCTGATAGGCGCCCCGCGAGCCTTTGCGCGCCTGCACGGCCTTGACGGACGGCGTGAAAGCGACGTCGCTGGAGTAGGTGCGGGTGGTGTCCATTGTTGCATCTCCAAGGCCGGGGCGTGTTGCACGCCTCCCCGTTCGGTCCGGAACGGGGAGGCGATTTCGATGCGACCTAGCGCGCACTTGCCACCCGCTCCTTGTGAAAGCGGATCATCGTGTCAGCGATGAAGTCGAGGTTGTCCTCGACTGCGAAGTGCCCGGCCGCCAGCCGATGCATCTCGGCTTCCGGCAGATCGCGTAGGAAGGCCTCGCCGCCCTCCGGCGTGAAGAAGACATCGTCCTGCCCCCAGAAGATCAGCGTCTTCGGCTGACGATCGCGCAGGAATTTCTGCCATTGCGGATAGAGCGCGACGTTGGTGCGGTAATCGTAGAAGAGGTCGAGGTTGATGCGCACCGCGTTCGCGCGCTGCATGAAGCCGAAATCCGATTCCCAGTTGTCCGGGCTGATCAGATCCGGTTCGGGCGCGCCGTGCAGGTAGATGCCCTTGATGGCGTCGTGGGTGAGGAAGGCCGTCAGCGGCTCTTCCGTCTCCGGCGAGCGGTTCTTCCAAAGCGCGCCGCGGAAGCCGTCCCATGCGGCAGTGAAGCCCTCCTCGTAGGCGTTGGAATTCTGCACGACCAGCCAGTCGAGCGCCTCGGGATGGCGGGCGACGATGCGGAAGCCGACCGGTCCGCCGTAGTCCTGAACGAAGAGCCCGTAGTGGTCGAAGCCTTTCGCGGCGAGGAACTTCTCCATCGTCTCGGCGATGCCGTCGAAGGTGTAGCGATACGTCGCCGGATCGGGGGCGTCGCTGTTGCCGAAGCCCTGGTAGTCCGGCGCGATCACGTGGAAGTCGTCGGCGAGCACCTGGATCAGGTTCCGATACTGATGCGACGAGGCGGGAAAGCCGTGCAGCAATACGAGCTTCGGCATCGTCGCGTCGCCGGCCTCGCGGTAGGCGATGTTCAGCCCGTCGACATTGACGGTTCCGAAGCGGACCGGGCGGGGGCTAATCGGGGTTGACGAGCGTGCCGGGAGCGTCATCGGGTTTTGATCTACAGTGCGGAGCATGGCGCGTTCCTTTCGGTTCAAGGCCGGGGCGGCCAGTGATCGAGAGTTACGCCCTTCCAGATAGCGGGATAAGACGCTATGATTCGTAGTCACCCTTCCATATTTTGGGAGCCTCATTGGATCGTCTCGAATCGATGTCGGTGTTGGTTTCAGCCGTCGAAGCGGGAAGCCTTTCCGCCGCCGCGCGGCGTCTCGGCACGCCGCTCGCGACCGTCAGCCGCAAGGTCTCCGAGCTCGAATTGCATCTTGGGACCCGGCTTCTCACCCGTTCGAGCCGACGCCTCGAACTGACGGAAGCCGGCCGCTCCTACGTCGAGGCCTGCAAGCGCATCCTTGAGGACATCGGCGAAGCCGAGCGCGCGGCGACGGGCGAATACAGCGCGCCGAAGGGCACCCTTGCCGTTACAGCGCCGATCGAGTTCGGCCGTCTGCACGTGCTCCCGATCGTCATCGATTTCCTCAAAGCCTACCCGGAGATCGATGTGCGGCTCGCGCTTGCCGACCGCGTGGTGAATTTGCTTGAGGACCGAGTTGATCTCGCCGTGCGCATCGGCGAGTTGCCAGACAGCAGCATGATCGCGACACGCGTCGGCGCGATCCGCCGCGTCGTCTGCGGCAGCCCCGCGTATTTCGCAGGGCGCGGCACGCCGAAAGAGCCCGGCGATCTCGCCGCACTCCACTGCGTCACCTTCGAGGGGTTGAACTCCGCGAAGGTCTGGTCCTTCGCCAAAGGGAAGTCCGATCTCTCCGTCGCGATCCGGTCGCGCCTTGTCGTCAACACCGCCGAGGCAGCCGTGGACGCGGCGACCGCCGGCGTCGGCGTCACGCGGGTTCTCTCCTACCAGATCGAAAGCGCGCGCCGCGCCGGCGCGCTCAATATCGTGCTTGAAGAATTCGAGCCGCCGCCCTGGCCCGTCAACCTCGTCTATACGGATCAGGGCCCCGTGCCGCTCAAGCTCCGCGCCTTCCTCGACTTCGCCGCGCCGCGACTCCGCGGGAGGCTGATGCACACCGAAACATAGAATTCGCGACCTCAGGAGAATTGTGAGCGGAACACTGCCTTTATCTCGTCGAGGCGTGCCCGCAGCCGCTCGACGCGCTCCATGTCGCCGAGGGCCTGTGCCCGTTCGATAGCGCTGTGAAGCGCTTCCTTCGCGTCGCTGTAGCGAGCGGTGGCATCGGAAGAAGACGTCGCGTCGTACATGCGCCGATAGGCTTCTTCCGCCATCAGCTCAAACGCATCCGTCCACTCCCCGCTCAAGATGGGCCGCTCGTCTGGCTCGCGCCCTTCTGGCTCGTCAGGCACGTTGGCGTCGAGCTCTTCGAGCCAGGCGCGGGCATTGCCGTCGGACGGCGCGCGCCAATCGCCCCGCGGCGAGAGCGCGCCGCCGGCCGAGACCTTCGGGCCGTTCGGCATGGCCGAGCGCTTGAACTGGCTAAAGCCAAAGAAGCGCTCGAGGAACACGCGGAGCCAGCTCTTGATGGTCGCAAGGTCGTAGGCGCGGCGGCGGTCCTCCGGAAAGCCGGCGGGCCATTCGCCCCGCGCTTTGTCGCCCCAGGCGTGAAGCGCGAGGAACGCGGTCTTCGACGGGCGGAAGCCGTAGCGCGCCGTGTAGAAGAGGTTGAAGTCCTGAAGCTCGTAAGGGCCGACCTTCGCTTCGGTGCTCTGCGGCGTCTCGCCGGCGACGACGGGAACGAGCTCCGGCGTTATCTCCGTCGACAAGATCGAGCCGAGCGTCTCGCCGACCGCTTCGTCGAACTGGCGCGAGGTGATCACCCAGCGGATCAGGTGTTGGATCAGCGTCTTCGGCACGCCGGAATTGACGTTGTAATGCGCCATCTGGTCGCCGACGCCATACGTGCACCAGCCGAGCGCCAGCTCCGAAAGGTCGCCGGTGCCGATGACGATGCCGCCGCGCTGGTTGGCGAGGCGGAAGAGATAGTCGGTGCGAAGCCCCGCCTGCACATTCTCGAAGGTGACGTCGTAGACCTCCTCGCCGCGTGCGAAGGGGTGCTCCATGTCGGCGAGCATCTGCTTCGCCGCCGGACGGATGTCGAGCTCGTGCGCGGACACGCCAAGCGCGCGCATGAGTTGCTCCGCATTGCCTTTCGTTTGTTCGCTGGTGGCGAAGCCCGGCATTGTGAAGGCGAGGATGTCAGTGCGCGGAAGGCCGAGCCGATCGAAGGCTTTCGCCGCGACGATCAGCGCCTGCGTGGAATCGAGGCCACCGGAAACGCCAATGACGACGCGCTTCGTGCCGATCGCCTCGAGCCGCTGCGCAAGGCCGGCGACCTGGATGTTGTAGGCCTCGTAACAATCCTGCGCGAGGCGGTCCGGGTCGGCCGGCACGAAGGGGAAGCGCTCGACTTTGCGCAGAAGCCCGATGTCCGCGGTTACCGGGTCAAGCCGGAATGAGACGCGGCGGAAGGCGTCGCTTGCTGCCCGATGCCGGCGGCGATTGTCGTCGAAGGTGCCCATCCGCGCCCGTTCCTGGCGCAGAAGATCGAGATCGATGTCGGCAAAGGCGATCTCTTCGCCAGTCGGAAAGCGCTGCGTCTCGGCGAGAAGCACGCCGTTCTCGAAGATCTCCGCCTGTCCGTCCCAGGCGAGGTCGGTTGTCGACTCGCCCGCTCCTGCCGCGGCGTAGAGATAAGCAGAAAGACAGCGTGCCGACTGCGACTGCGACAGGAGCCGGCGCGTTTCCGCCTTTCCGATCGTGATGTTCGACGCCGAGAGGTTGGCAAGCACCGTCGCACCGGCAAGCGCCGCCTCCGACGACACCGGGATCGGAACCCAGAAATCCTCGCAGATCTCTGCGTGCACGACGAAGCCCGGCACATCCTCGGCGGCAAAAAGGAGATCGGGGCCGAATGGAGCCTCCTGGCCGGCAAGCACGATCGAAGCCCCCGCGAGGCCATCGCCGGAGGCGAAGTGGCGACGTTCGTAGAACTCGCGGTAGTTCGGCAGATGCACCTTCGGTACGACGCCGAGCAGCCGGCCGCCGTACACAGCAACCGCGCAATTGTAGAGCCGCCCGCGATGGCGAAGCGGCGCGCCGAAGAGGATGAGCGGCAGGAGATCACCCGAGCCCTTGACAATCCGTGCGACGCCGGCCTCAACCGCGTCGAGCAGCGTGTCCTGCAGAAGCAGGTCGTCGATCGCGTAGGCCGAGAGCGCCAGCTCCGGGAGCAGGATCAGCGCCGCGGCGTGCTCATCCGCCGTGCGTGCTGCGGCGAGAATCGCTTCCGCATTGGTTTTCGGATCGCCGACCGCGACCTTGATCGTGCCCGCGGCGACGCGGGCGAAGCCGTGCCGGTAGATCGAATGGAAAGACATGCGTGTTGTCGGTTCGAAGCAGCGTCCGTCGCGAGACTAGCGCAATTCCTATCCCCGTGTGGCCGCTCTTCGCACGGCAGTCGAGATCGAGCCCGACGCGGCGACCGCATCGCTCACCCGGAGCATCCCCCCATCTCCGCAAACAGGCGTTCAACGTCGGATCGGTAGCAGAGCTCGGTGCCGGGCGTCATGATCGTCGCCGTTCCGGCGGCCACGCCGTAGCGCACGGCGTCGGTCAGGCTCCATCCCTGTTCGAGCGCGAGCACGATGGCGCCGACCATGCTGTCGCCGGCGCCGACGGCGCTCTTGGCCGGGACCTCGAGCGCTTCGAAATGCTCGGCCAAGGTGTCGGTAACAAGAAGCGCGCCCTCCGCACCAAGCGACACGACGACGACTTCCGTCCGGCCGCCGGCGATCAGCGATCGCGCGGCCGCGATTGCCTCGGCAACGCTTTCGATCGCGCATCCGAGCATCACGGACAGCTCGTGAATGCTCGGTTTCATCAAGTAGGTGCCGCGCAATGGGGCGTGCCGCATCGCCATCGATATGTCGAGGATCAGCCGAGCACCGATCTTTTCGGCAAGCTTTCCGATCTCCGCGCACAGCACATCCGGGTCGGCGCCAGGCGTGAAGCCACCGCTGACGACCAGATAGCTCGGACGCGGATCGAGCCGCGCAATGGCCTCAAGGCACTGCCGCTGCTCCATATCCGAGAGCGTCGGTCCGGGAAGGACAAAGCGATATTGATTTCCGGTGGTGGTCTCCGTCACCGTAAAGCTCTCTCGCGTCATCCCGGCGATCGGAACGACACGCTGCGCAAGGCCGAGCCTGTCGAGGCTGGCGTGGAGCGCCGCACCGTAAGGGCCGCCGGCCGGATAGACGGCGGTAGCCTCGCCGCCGAGAACTTTCACCACCCGGGCGACATTTATCCCACCGCCGCCCGGATCGAATCGCGGCGGTCCGCACCTAAGCTTGTGCGTGTGTCCGACGCGCTCCGTTGTGGTGGCAAGGTCGAGCGCCGGGTTCATCGTCAAAGTGGCGATCGGATGCATTCACCGCTCCAAGCTGTTCGACCGAAACCGGGTCGCCGGGATCGACGCTCGCTGCTATTCCGGCTTCAGGGAGAAGACGGACGGCGGCAGTATCCGCAGATGGTCGCGCACCGCGCGCACGCCTTCCGCTGTTTCGGCGCAGACGCGAATGGCGTCGCGCTCGGCCTGCGACGCGACGTTGCCCCAAAGATGCACGACGCCGTTCGCCACCGTCACGTCGACAAGCGAGGCGCGCACCCCGGCTTCTTCGGCTGCGGTCGCCATGATCGTTGAGCGGATGGAGGCGTCGTCCGGCCCGACCCCGCCGGCCGCGCTTGCTGCGAGCCCCTGCAGGAGGTTGGCGCGGCTGACGATCCCGACGATCTTGCCGTCGCGCAGGACCGGCGCCCGTTTGATGCCGCGCGCCTCGAAGAGCATGGCGATCCTGTCGAGCGGCTCGTGCTCGTCGATCGTCACGACATTGGCGGTCATGACGTCGCGGGCCTTCAGGCCGTGCGCCTTGACGTAGGCTCGTGCGGTCTCCTCGGCAGACGCGGCCGGATCCGCCCACCAGGGCCGCCGCTCGGTCACGAGCTCGACACGCCGCATCAGGTCGCCCTCGCTAACCAAGCCGACGAGCCGGCCCAATTCGTCGACCACGGGGACCCCGCTGATGCGCCGGTCGAGCATCAGCCTCGCCAGTTCCGGGACGCTCGTTCCGGGGCTCACGGTCACCACCTCCCGGGTCATGACGTCGCCTGCCCTCATGTCGATCCTCCTCGGTCCCCTGCGAACGACCCCCAGGTCGAGCCGGCGGGATACAAAACCAGCTTCCGGCGGCTCAAATACGGGCGACCATAGTCTGCAACATCTTTCGGACGGTATCCGCAACCTCCTTCAGCTTCGGATTATCGACCGCGGCCATGGAAGCGACGGGGTCGATCGCCGATATCTCGACGCCGCCCTCCGTCGCCCTCACGATCACGTTGCAGGGCAGCATCGCGCCGATGCGCGGCTCGAGCTTCATGGCCTCATGCGCCATCTTCGGATTGCAGGCGCCAAGGATCACGTAGTCATCGACGTCGGCGCCGAGCTTGGCCTTCATGGTCTTCTTGACGTCGATTTCGGTCAGCACGCCGAATCCCTGGTCGGCGAGCGCCTTTTTCGTGCGCTCGATCGCCTCGCCGATCCGGGCGCCCGGAAGCTTCCTGTCGAACGTGTACATAGCGTCTCCTTAGGTCGAGGACGGGCGCGCTCGCTTCGCGATGCCGGCTGAACGCGGTGCCCGACGAACCGAGGGATGGCAGCTCCGGAGTGGCTAGCTCGACCCGGAGACAAGCCACGTGCGCGCTGTCGCTGCCTCCTTGAGCGGAAACACCTTCACCTCGCCCGGCATCATGAAGCCGAAGGCGCGGATCGTGTGCCCTATCCAGTCGATGTCGGTAACGACGGCGATGCGCTCCCAGCGCAACAAATGCTCCACGCCGACCTTGAAGTCCTCCCACATGGCGCCCGGCTCGATGCCGGTGAACTCCGGGCCGATCTCGTAATAGAGGCGAAGCTTGTCATGCGACTTCAGCGCGCGCTCGACAGCCGGCACGAGGACATCTTCGTAGTCGCGGCGCGTCACGAAGCCCTTGCACATAAAGCCGAGCACATCGCTGGGGAACCCTTCAAGCTTCTCGATCATAGGCTGCTCCTCACCGCTTTTAGCGAACGTCGACCCGTTTCAGCCGGCGCGCCTCTTGGTCTTGCCTCCCGACTTCTCACTCTTCGCCACGATCGCCTTGACCGCCGGGAAGCTGTCGGGGCTGACGGAGATCGAGTCGATTCCGCAGCCGACCAGGAACTCCGCGAACTCCGGATGGTCGCTCGGCGCCTGGCCGCAGAGCCCCACCTTGGCGCCCGCTTTGTGCGCGGCCCCGATAACGCTGCCGATCATCCATTCGACCGCCTCGTCCTCCTCGTCAAACAGGCCGGCAAGCTCACCCGAATCGCGGTCGACGCCGAGGGTCAGCTGCGTCAGGTCGTTTGAGCCGATGGAGAAGCCGTCGAAGCGTTCGGCGAACTCCTTGGCCAGGATGACGTTTGAGGGAATCTCGCACATCACGTAGACCTGCAGGCCCTTGACGCCGCGCTTGAGGCCATTTTCCGCCATGACCGCAAGCACGCGGTCGGCTTCCTTCGTGGAGCGGCAGAACGGGATCATCATGACGACGTTGTCGAAGCCCATTTCCTCACGCAGCCGCTTCATGGCCTTGCATTCGAGCGCAAAGCCTTCACGATAGCGCGGCGAGTAATAGCGCGACGCACCGCGGAAGCCGATCATCGGGTTCTCTTCCTTCGGCTCGAATTCCGCGCCGCCCACGAGGCCGGCATACTCGTTTGTCTTGAAGTCGCTCATCCTGACGATCACCGGCTTCGGATAGAAAGTCGCCGCTATGCGCGCGAGGCCGCGCGCCAGGTGCTCGACGAAATACTCGGTCTTGTCCTCGTAGCCGGAAGTGATCTCGGCGATCTCCTTCTTTGCGGCCTCATCCTTCAGCTCGTCGTACTTCACGAGCGCCATCGGGTGGACGCGGATGTGATTCGAGACGACGAACTCCATGCGCGCGAGGCCAATGCCGTCGGCTGGGATACGCCACCAGCGGAAGGCCGCGCCGGGATTGCCGAGGTTCAGCATGACCTTCGTCTTGGTCTCCGGAATGTGGCTCACGTCGACGGTTTCGACGTTGAACTTGGCGATGCCCTGGTAGACGAAGCCCACGTCGCCTTCGGCGCAGGAGACCGTCACCTCCTGGTCGTCGTGCAGAACGTGCGTGCCGTCGCCGGTGCCGACGACCGCCGGCAGGCCAAGCTCGCGGCTGACGATGGCCGCATGCGAGGTGCGCCCGCCGTGATCGGTGACGATCGCCGCCGCGCGTTTCATGATCGGAACCCAGTCCGGGTCGGTGATCTTGGTGACGAGGATCGAGCCGTCGACGAAGCGGTCGATCTCTTTGACATCCTCGATCAGGCAGACACGGCCGGTGGCGATGGCGTCGCCAACGCTCAGGCCTGTCACAAGATTCTTGCCGTGTTCGCCGAGACGATAGCGGCGGAAGGCGCCGGTGCTGCGCTGCGACTGGACCGTCTCGGGTCGCGCCTGGACGATGAAGTTCTCGCCGGTTTCGCCGTCCTTGGCCCATTCCATGTCCATCGGGCAGCCATAGTGCTTCTCGATCGTCGCGGCCCAGCGGGCGAGCTCCAGGATCTCGGTGTCTGAGAGCACGAACGCGGCGCGTTCGGCCTTTGAAGTCGGCACGTTGCGGGTCGGCGTTTCGCCGCTCGAATAGATCATCTTGATCGCCTTCTCGCCGCGCTTCTTCTCGATGATCGGGGAAAGCTTCTTGTTGGTAAGGAGCGGCTTGAACACCTGATACTCATCGGGGTCGACGGCGCCCTGCACGACGTTCTCGCCGAGCCCCCATGCGGCGTTGATCAAGACGACCTTGTCGAAGCCGGTCTCCGTGTCGATGGAGAACATGACGCCCGAGCCGCCGATGTCGGAGCGCACCATGCGCTGCACGCCGATCGACAGCGCCACCTTCATGTGGTCGAAGCCCTTGACCGTGCGGTAGCTGATGGCGCGGTCGGTGAAGAGCGAGGCGTAGCAGCGGCGGCAGGCGTCGAGCAGCGCCGTTTCGCCGCGGATGTTCAGGTAGGTCTCTTGCTGCCCGGCAAAGCTCGCATCCGGCAAGTCCTCCGCGGTCGCGCTTGATCGCACAGCCACGTCGAGCTCCTTCTTGCCGGACCGGCGGCAAAGCTCACGATAGGAAGAGCGGATCGCCTGTTCGGTTTCCTTCGGCCAGTCGCCGCGGAGAATTGTCTGCCGGATCGCAGCGCCGGTCTCGGCGAGCGTAGCCTTTCCCGAAGCGAGCTCGGCGAGGCGCGCCGACATCGTCTCCTCGAACCCGTTGGCCTCGAGGAAGCGCCAATAGGCGTCGGCGGTCGTAGCGAAGCCGGCGGGGACCTTCACGCCCTTCTTGCCGAGCGTCCGCACCATCTCGCCGAGCGAGGAGTTCTTTCCGCCGACCTTTGCGACGTCGACGCGCGCCAAGTCCTCAAACCAGAGTACCTGTGGGGGAGATTGGCGTGTGAGCATGGTGACCTCCGAAGACAGTATGCGCTGTGGCAATCTGAACCCTTTGTCCCGTACGGCCAAATCGGATTCGGGCGAGCCCTCGCCAGACATGCGCCTGGGTTCGTACGTGGTTGCGCAAGTGCAATGCACCGCATCGGCCGGCGGTCGCTTGATGTAGGTCAAAGCCCGTTCAAGTTTCGCCGGTCACATTCATGCAATAGAATATTTTCCGATCGTCACGGGAGGGTAGCGTGGCACATATCGTCGTCCTCGGCGCCGGTCTTGGCGGCATCATCATGGCCTACGAGATGAAGGCGAAAATGCGCGCCTCCGACAAATTGACCGTCGTCAATCAGGGCGGCACCTATTCCTTCGTCCCGTCGAATCCGTGGGTGGCGGTCGGGTGGCGCAAGCCAGAGGACATTTCCGTCGAGCTGCAGCCGGTGCTTTCGAAGATGGGGATCGGCCTGAAGCCGCAAGGCGCGAAGCGCGTGCACCCGGAGCAGAACCGCATCATGCTCAATGACGGCTCCGACCTTGAATACGATTATCTGATCATCGCCACCGGACCGGACCTCGCCTTCGACGAGATCCCTGGGCTGGGCCCGACCGCGAACACGCAGTCGATCTGCCAGATCGACCATGCCGTGCAGGCGCACATCGGGTTCGAGGCGCTTGTGAAGAAGCCTGGCCCCGTGGTGATCGGTGCCGTGCAGGGCGCCTCCTGCTACGGGCCGGCCTACGAATTCGCCTTCATCGTCGATACCGCGCTCCGGCAGAAGAAGAAACGCGACCAAGTGCCGATGACCTTCGTGACGGCGGAGCCCTATGTCGGCCATCTCGGCCTCGACGGCGTCGGCGATACGAAGGGGCTGCTCGAAAGCGCCATGCGCGATCGTCACATCAAGTGGATCACCAATGCCAAGGTAGCCAAAGTCGAGCCCGGCAAGATGTTCGTGGAAGAGGTCAACGAGGACGGCTCGGTCAAGCAGACGCACGAGCTGCCGTTCGCCTTCTCCATGATGCTGCCGGCCTTCAAGGGCGTGCCCGCGGTCCTCGGCATCGAAGGGCTGACCAATCCGCGCGGCTTCATCACGATCGACAAGCACCAGCGCAATCCGAAGTTCCAGAACGTCTTCGGGATCGGAGTCTGCGTGGCGATCCCGCCGGTCGGCAAGACACCGCTCCCGGTCGGCGTGCCGAAGACCGGCTTCATGATCGAATCCATGGTCACCGCAACGGCGGAGAATGTCGGGGCGCTTCTGAAAGGCAAAGAGCCGAAGGCGGTCGCGACCTGGAACGCGGTCTGTCTCGCCGATTTCGGCGACGAGGGCATCGCTTTCGTGGCCCAGCCGCAGATCCCGCCGCGCAACGTGAACTGGTCCGCGCAGGGCAAGTGGGTTCACATGGCCAAGATCGGCTTCGAGAAGTACTTCCTGCGCAAGATCCGCCATGGCCAGAGCGACACGTTCTATGAGAATCTTGTCCTCGACGTGCTCGGTATCAAGAAGCTGAAGGACATCCACCTGGAAGCCGCCGAGTAGCGGCGAGGAGAGAACGATGAGCGTCGATCGCGCTGTGTTGAGATTTGCCGGGTTCATGGTGCTTCTGTCGGTGGCGCTCGGCTACTACGTCTCGCCCTACTGGTACTGGCTGACGGTGTTCGTGGGCGCCAACCTCATCCAGTCCTCGTTCACCGGCTTCTGCCCGGCGGCGATGTTCTTCAAGAAGCTCGGCCTGAAACCGGGCTTGGCGTTTCGTTAAGACGCACCGTCAGCGTCAGATCAGCTTCAAGAGTCAGGACGTTCGGATGTGGAGGACTCCCCACACCCCTCATGCTGAGGTGCCCGCCCTGAGCTTGGCGAAGGGCGGGCCTCGAAGCACGCACGCCAGCGTTTCAAGCGCCTTCTGGAACCTCCTTCGGGGCAGTGCCGACCATGTCGGCATTGCACCTCAGGATGAGGGTGGTCGTGTAAGATTCCCCGGCGTCAGTGCCGCCGCGGCCATCCTCATTCTCCTCGCCGCCTCCCCCGCGTCCGGCGCCGAGATTGTCGCGCATGCCGAGACGGTGGTGGAGACAAAGGCGGTCTTCGGACAGGTCGAGACCCGCAACATCGTGCCGGCGCGGGCGCGGATCGGCGGCACCATCCAGTCGATCTCCGTCACCGAGGGAAGCGAGGTCACGGAAGGCCAGGTCATCGCCGTCGTGGTCGACGAAAAGCTCGCGCTTCAGCGCGAGGCGGCCGAGGCCGAGGTTAAGGCGCTGCAATCGCAGCTCGACAACGCCGCCACCGAGCTCGATCGCGCGCAGCGGCTTTTGGCGAGCGGGTCGGCGCCGCAAAGTCGTGTCGATACCGCGCGCACGCAGGTTGAGGTCTTCACCAACCAACTCGCCGCGGCAGAGTCCAATCGCGCCGTCATCGAGCAGCAGTCGCGCGAGGGCGAAGTGCTTGCGCCTGCTTCCGGCCGCGTGCTGAGCGTTCCGGTGACGCCGGGCTCCGTCATCCTCGCCGGCGAGGAGATCGCGCGGGTTGCCGGCGGTGGCACGTTTCTCAGGCTGTCGCTGCCCGAGCGGCACGCCGCCGAGATCGTCGAGGGCGGCACAGTAACGGTCGGAGAGCGCGTGATCTCGGCAGATACGAATGGCGGCGCCGTCACGACGCGCGTCGGAAAGCTCGCGAAGGTCTATCCGGAGATCACCGCCGGACGGGTTCAGGCAGACGTCGAAGTGGAAGGGCTCGGCGACTACTTCGTCGGCGAGCGGACGCTCGTTTGGATTCCGGTCGCCAAGCGCTCCGCGATCATGCTCCCCGCCAAGGCCGTCACTACCCGCCACGGCGTCGACACCGTGCGAGTCATGACCGACGCAGGCGAGATCGAGGTTGCCGTCATTCTCGGCGACACTCACGGCGGCGAAGGCGAGGACCGCGTGGAGGTCCTGACCGGAATTCACGAAGGCGACCGGGTCGTCGTGCCGTGAAGCCGCAATGAAACTAGGCATCGCCGGCGGCCTGACGCGGAGCTTCATCGGCTCGCCGCTGACCCCGCTCTTTCTGCTTGCCGCCTTCGCCTTCGGCCTGGTCGCGCTGATCACGCTGCCGCGCGAGGAAGAGCCGCAGATCTCCGTGCCGATGGTGGACATCCACGTTCGCGCCGATGGCTTGAAGGCCGAGGACGCAGTCAAGCTCGTCACCGAGCCGCTCGAGACAATCGTCAAGAGCATCGACGGCGTCGAGCACGTCTATTCGCAGACCAAGGACGACGGCGCGCTCGTCACCGCGCGCTTCGTGGTCGGCACCAGCGCCGACGCAGCGATCCTGCGCGTGCACGACAAGGTGCGCGCCAATCTCGACAGGATCCCGGTCGGTATCCCCGAGCCGCTGATTGTCGGGCGCGGCATCGACGACGTCGCCATCGTCGTCGTCACGCTGACGCCGACGCCTGAAGCGGCCGCGCGCTGGACCGCCAACGGGCTGACGCGGCTTGCCCGCGAGCTGCAGGTGGAAATATCCAAGCTTCCCGACATCGGCCTGACCTACATCGTCGGCCAGCAGCCGGAGGAGATTCAGGTCGAGCCGGACCCGGAGCGGCTCTCGCTCTACGGCATCACGCTGCAGCAGCTCACGGGCAAGATCGAAGGCGCCAACCGCTCGTTCGAAGCCGGGCTGATCCGCGAGGACGGCGAGCAGCGCGTGCTCGTCGGCGGGCAGACGCTGCAGACGCTGACGGAGATCGGCAACCTGCTTCTGACCGCGCGCGACGGCCGCCCGGTTTACGTGCGCGACGTTGCCAACATCGTGCTCGCCACCGACCCGAACGAGACGCGCGTCGACGCTGTGACGAAGACGGATAAGGGCCTGGAGCGGGCGCCGGCAGTGTCGCTCGCGATCGCCAAGCGGCCCGGCACCAACGCCGTCGTCATCGCCGACGCGATCGTGAAGCGGCTCGACGCCGTGCGCGGCCAGATATTCCCCGAAGACGTGGAGATGACGATCACCCGCAACTACGGGGAGACCGCCAACGAAAAGGCGAACGAGCTGCTCTTCCACCTCGGACTCGCGACGATCTCGATCGTCATACTGGTCGCCGTGGCGATCGGCTGGCGTGAGGCGCTGGTCGTCGCGGTCGTGATCCCGACCACGATCCTGCTGACGCTCTTCGCGGCGCGCTTGATGGGCTACACGCTGAACCGCGTCAGCCTCTTCGCGCTGATCTTCTCCATCGGCATTCTCGTCGACGACGCCATCGTAGTGATCGAGAACATCGCCAGGCACTGGGCGATGCGCGACGGCCGCTCGCGACGGCAGGCGGCGATCGAGGCGGTGGCCGAAGTCGGCAACCCGACCATCGTTGCGACGCTGACGGTGGTCGCCGCGTTGCTGCCGATGCTCTTCGTGTCCGGCATGATGGGCCCCTATATGAGCCCGATCCCCGCCAACGCGTCGGCTGCGATGCTCTTCTCCTTCTTCGTCGCGGTCATGCTGACGCCTTGGCTGATGCTAAGACTCGTCAGCCGCAGTGAAGCCGCACATGTCGCGCATGACCAGGAAACGATCGGATGGCTCGGGCGCGCCTATGTTGCCGTGGCACGGCCGATCCTCAGCTCGAGGCGCCGCGCCTGGACCTTTCTGATCATTGTCGGAGTCGCGACGCTCGCCTCGCTATCGCTGCTCTACACCAAGAGCGTGACGGTGAAGCTCCTGCCTTTCGACAACAAAGCTGAGCTCCAGGTCGTCGCCGACCTGAAGGAAGGGTCGTCGGTGGAGGAAACCGACCGCGTGCTGCAGATGATCGTCGATCGGCTCGCGCCTATCCCGGAGATCGTCTCCTTCGAGACCTATGCCGGCACGGCCGCGCCGTTCAACTTCAACGGTCTCGTCCGCCATTATTATCTCCGCGCGAGCCCCGAGCTCGGCGACGTGGCGATCAACCTGACGCCGAAGGGCGATCGCTCCCGCACCAGCCACGCTATCGCGCTTCAGGTTCGCGAACAGCTCGCCGACCTGACACTTCCGGAGGGCATCGCGCTCAAGGTCGTCGAGCCGCCGCCCGGCCCGCCCGTGCTTTCCACGCTGCTTGCCGAGATCTACGGCCCGGACCCGGAGACGCGGCGCGCGGTCGCGACAAAAGTGCGCGAGAGTTTCGCGCGCGTCCCCTTCATCGTCGATATCGACGATTCCTACGGCGTGCAGGGCACCCGCGTCCGCCTCGGTATCGATCAGGACAATCTCGAATATTACAAGGTCGAGCAGAGCGACGTGTACGACACGATCAACGCGCTCTTCCAAGGCAAGACCGTCGGCTACTCGCATCGCGGCGGCGGGCGGCAACCGATCCCGATCCGCGTGGCTTTGTCGAAGGGTGCAGCGACGCCCGGCGAGGCGGCGCTGGCGACGCCGGTCCCGGCCAACGTTATACCCGGCGAGCGTTCGGTGGTCGAGCTCGGCGACGTGGTGTCGGTGACGCGCGAGCCGGCATCCTATCCGATCTTCCGTCACAACGGCCGCGCCGTCGAGATGGTGACGGCGGAGCTCGCCGGCGCATTCGAGGCGCCGGTTTACGGAATGATCGCCGTCGGCGACGAGATGAACGCGATCAACTGGGGCGGCGTGCCGAAGCCGACGGTCAAGCTGCACGGCCAGCCCGACGACGAATCGCATCCGACGCTGCTGTGGGACGGCGAGTGGGAGGTGACGTGGGTCACATTCCGCGACATGGGCGCCGCCTTCATGGTCGCGATCCTGGGCATCTACATCCTCGTCGTCGCGCAGTTCGGCTCCTTCAAGCTGCCGCTGGTGATCCTGACGCCGATCCCCTTGACCTTCATCGGCATCATGCTCGGGCATTGGCTCTTCGCCGCGCCCTTCACCGCCACCTCGATGATCGGCTTCATCGCGCTCGCCGGCATCATCGTCAGGAACTCCATCCTGCTCGCCGATTTCATCCGCAACGCACGCACGCCGGAGCGGCCGCTGATCGACGTTCTGCTCGAAGCCGGCGCCATCCGCTTCAAGCCGATCCTGTTGACGGCACTCGCCGCGATGATCGGCGCCGCGGTGATCCTTGCCGATCCGATCTTCCAGGGTCTTGCGATCTCGCTCCTCTTCGGCCTCGCCTCCTCCACGGCGCTGACGGTGTTGGTCATCCCGGCGATTTACGTCGCGCTCCGCGGCGAAGGGCGGCCGGCACCTTCAGAGGGATAGAGAAACGCGTGCGTGGGCAGTCGCCGAGCCGGCGTCAGACCGCGAGGCTGTGACGGGCGCCGCCTGCGCCGAAATAGGGGTCGAGCGCAGCGCAGATCGAGCGCACGAAGGGCCGGCCGCGCTCCGTCACGCGGATTGCGCCGTCGTCCTTGAACAGGATGCCGTCCTGGTCGGCCTCGGCGAGGCGGTCGGCGTCGGCAAGCAGCGCGTCGGCGTCCGCGCCGAACCGGCGCTTGACGTCGGCCCGGTTCAGGCGGAAATCGCACATCAGCCGCTCGATCGCATAGCTGCGCGCGCGATCGTCCTGGTCGAGCTCGATGCCGCGCGTCACGGCGATCTGGCCGCCGGCAACTCTGCGCATATATTCATCGACCGGAACAGCGTTCTGCGCATAGCCTTGCGGCAAGCGGCTGATTGCGGAGGCGCCGAGTCCGAGCAGTGCCTCACAGTTGTCGCTCGTGTAGCCCTGGAAGTTGCGGCGCAGCCGCCCCGACCGCGCCGCGAGGGCAAGCGAATTGTCCGGCAGCGCGAAGTGATCGATGCCGATCCGCTCGTAGCCCCAGGCGACCATCAATTCGGACGCAAGATGCGAAGCGCGAAAGCGCTCGGCGGCACCCGGCAACGCCGCTTCGTCGATCATGCGCTGGTGGCGCTTCAGCCAGGGGACATGCGCGTAGCCGAAGAGCGCAACGCGGTTCGGCTCAAGCTGCAGCACCTTCAGCAGCGTCTCCATCAGGATACGCGTCGACTGGTGCGGCAGGCCGTAGAGAACGTCGATGTTGATTGCCGGAACGCCGGCATTGCGCAGCGCGTCGACGACCGCCTTGGTCAACGCCGGCGACTGCTCGCGGTTGATCGCCTTCTGGACCAGCGGATTGAAGTCCTGGACGCCGATGCTCGCGCGCGTCAGACCAGCCTCGGCAAGCGCGGCGATCCGGTCGTGCGTCAGGCTGCGCGGATCGATCTCGGTGGCGAATTCGGCATCGGCGGCGATATCGAAGGCGCCGCGGAGCGCGGTCGCGAGGGCCGAGATGTCCTCACTCGAAAGCATCGTCGGCGTGCCGCCGCCCCAATGGATGCTCTTGACGCTGCAGCCTTCGGGCAGCGCGGCGCTGACAAGCGCAATCTCTTCGTAAAGCGCACGCAGATAGGCGGCGACCGGAGCGTATTGCAGCGTCGCCTTGGTGTGGCAGC
Source organism: uncultured Alphaproteobacteria bacterium (assembly GCA_963720705.1). Classification (GTDB taxonomy): domain Bacteria; phylum Pseudomonadota; class Alphaproteobacteria; order Rhizobiales; family Afifellaceae; genus DASWJZ01. The sequence goes on along the minus strand of CAVRGJ010000002.1, from coordinate 74,527 downwards.
CGCAGAACCAGCAAAGCGATTCGCAATAGGGGATGTGGACGTAGAGCGATAACGGCGTGCCTGCGGGAAGCCCGGCGAGCCAAGCGCGGTAGCGTTCCGAATCGATCCCCGGGTGAAAGTTCGGGGCTGTTGGAAAGCTCGTATAGCGCGGCGCCGAGGCCTCGCATTTCTGAAGAAGATCGGCTTCCACGCGGGACCCCCGAGCCAAGTGCCAATTTGACGCAAGGAGCAATGATCCACGGCGGGGGGTCCTTGATCTGCGTCAAACGCCGTCCGGCGGGGCTCCGCTAGCAACCGGTGCATCCGCCGCTTCGTCGTGGCCGCTTGGGGGGTACCCGATGCCGATGATGCAAGCCTGGGTGTTCTTTGCGATCGCGCTTCTCGCGCTTCTCGCATCCGCCAAGGCACACGATCCGCTCTTCGCGTTTCACATGGGGCTCGTCGCCCTCATCATGATCGGCGCCATGATCTGGCGGCTGAAGACGATGAAGGTCTCGTCTGCGGCCACGATCCCGCTGCGCGAGAAGCCCGACGGCTACATGGACGACGTCGTGCGCGCCGGCGTAATCGCGACGGTGTTCTGGGGCGTGACCGGGTTCCTGGTCGGGCTCTACATCGCGCTCGAGCTCGCCTACCCGATCCTCAATCTCAACCTTCCCTGGACGACCTTCGGGCGGCTCCGCCCGCTGCACACTTCCGCGGTGATCTTCGCCTTCGGCGGCAACGCGCTAATCGCGACGAGCTTTTACGTGGTGCAGCGCACCTGCGGCGCGCGCCTCTTCGGCGGCAAGCTCGCGTGGTTCGTCTTCTGGGGCTACCAGCTCTTCATCGTGCTTGCGGCGACCGGCTATCTCCTCGGCATCACGCAATCGAAGGAATACGCCGAGCCGGAATGGTACGTGGATCTTTGGCTGACGGTCGTGTGGGTCGCCTACTTGCTGGTCTTCCTCGGCACGATCTTCAAGCGCAAGGAACCGCACATCTACGTCGCCAACTGGTTCTACCTGTCCTTCATCGTCACCATTGCGATGCTGCATGTGGTGAACAACCTGGCGGTGCCTGTCTCGTTCCTCGGCTCGAAGAGCTACTCGCTTTACGGCGGCGTCCAGGACGCACTGATCCAATGGTGGTACGGCCACAACGCCGTCGGCTTCTTCCTGACCGCCGGCTTCCTCGGCATGATGTACTATTTCGTGCCGAAGCAGGCGAACCGGCCGATCTATTCCTACCGGCTCTCCATCGTGCACTTCTGGTCGCTGATCTTCCTCTACATCTGGGCCGGCCCGCACCACCTCCACTACACCGCGCTTCCCGACTGGGCGCAGACGCTCGGCATGGTATTTTCGGTGATGCTTTGGATGCCGTCATGGGGCGGCATGATCAACGGCCTGATGACGCTGTCGGGCGCCTGGGACAAGCTTCGCACCGATCCGATCCTTCGCATGATGGTGATAGCCGTCGCCTTCTACGGCATGTCGACCTTCGAGGGCCCGGTGATGTCGATCCGTGCGGTGAACTCGCTGTCGCACTACACCGACTGGACGATCGGCCACGTGCATTCCGGCGCGCTCGGCTGGGTCGGCATGATCTCCTTCGGCGCCGTCTACTTCCTGACGCCGCGACTGTGGAACCGCGAGCGCCTCTACAGCCTGCGCCTCGTCAACTGGCACTTCTGGCTGGCGACCATCGGCATCGTTCTCTACGCCTCCGCGATGTGGGTCTCCGGCATCATGCAGGGCCTGATGTGGCGCGAGTACGACAACCTCGGCTTCCTCGTCTACTCGTTCGTGGAGACGGTGCAGGCCATGCACCCCTACTACCTGATCCGCGCGCTCGGTGGCCTCTTCTACCTGACCGGCGCTCTCATCATGGTCTTCAACGTGTGGAAGACGATCCAGGGCGACGTGCGCCAGGAAAGCGCCATGGGCGCCATTCAGCCGGCGGAATGAGACGATGATCAAACACGCGACAATCGAGAAGAACGCCACGCTGCTGCTCGCACTGAGCCTCGGCGTGGTGACGATAGGCGGCATCGTCGAGATCGTCCCGCTCTTCTATCTGCAGAACACGATCGAGCACGTGGAGGGCGTGCGCCCCTACACGCCGCTCGAGCTCGCCGGCCGCAACATCTACGTGCGCGAAGGCTGCTATCTCTGCCACAGCCAGATGATCCGTCCGATGCGCGACGAAGTGGAGCGCTACGGCCACTACTCGCTCGCCGCGGAGTTGATGTACGACCACCCCTTCCAGTGGGGATCGAAGCGCACCGGCCCCGATCTCGCGCGCGTCGGCGGCCGCTATTCGGACGAATGGCACGTCCAGCACCTGATGGACCCGCGCTCCGTGGTGCCGGCCTCCATCATGCCCGGCTACCCGCACCTCGCGAACACCGACATCAGAACCGACGACTTCGGCGCGAATCTCGTCGCGAACGCGGATGTCGGCGTCCCCTATACCAAGGAGATGATCGAGAACGCCGTCGCGGACCTTCGCGCGCAGGCCGATCCGAACGCCGATTCAGGCGGGCTCGTCGGGCGCTACGGCGCCAAGGTGACGGTGCGCGACTTCGACGGCGACCCGACGCGGCTGACCGAGATGGATGCGCTCGTCGCCTACCTACAGATGCTCGGCACGCTGGTCGACTTCACCAGCTACGAGCCGCGTTCGGAGGCCAACCTGAGATGAGCGAGGTGGGCTACGAGGAACTTCGGCACTTCGCCGACAGCTGGGGGCTGCTTTTCATGACGCTCTTCTTTGTCGGCGCGCTCCTTTGGGCGATCCGTCCAGGCACACGCGAGCGCTACCGTGACCAGGCGGACATTCCCTTCAGACACGACGAGAAGGATTGAGCGATGGCTGATCGCGACGCGGGCGCGGAAGGAAAGATCGAAGTCGACGAGCCCACCGGCCAGCCGACGACCGGCCACGTCTGGGACGGCATCCGCGAGCTGAACACGCCCTTGCCGCGCTGGTGGCTGTGGACGTTCTATGCCTGCATCGCCTTCGCGGTCGTCTACATGGTGCTTTACCCGGCCATTCCGCTCGTTCACTCGGCGACCCGCGGCCTGCTCGGCTACTCGACCCGCAATGCGGTCGAGAACTCGCTTGCCGCCGCCAAGGAGGCGCAGGCCGGAAACCTCGAGAAAGTCGCCTCGCTCTCGCTCGAAGACATTGCCAAGGACGACGAGCTCAACCGCTTCGCCGTCGCCGGCGGCCGTTCGGCGTTCCTGGTCAATTGCGTTCAGTGCCACGGTTCCGGCGCCGCCGGGTCGCGTGGCTACCCGAACCTGAACGACGACGATTGGCTGTGGGGCGGGACGCTCGACGCGATTCACACGACGATTACGCACGGTATCCGCTTCACGCAGGATCCCGACACGCGCGTCTCCGAGATGCCCGCCTTCGGCGACGGCATACTCGATGCGCATCAGATCGAGGCGGTGGCGAATTTCGTCCTCTCGCTCTCCAACTCAGACCACGACGCGGCCTTGGCGGAGGAAGGAAAGCAGATCTTCGCCGACAATTGCGCCGTCTGCCATGGCGACGACGGCGGAGGAAACCGAGACCTCGGCGCGCCGCGCCTGAACGACGCGATCTGGCTCTACGCGGGCGACAAGGCGTCGATCATCGCGCAGATCACCAAGCCGCGCCACGGCGTGATGCCGGCCTGGTCGCTCAGGCTCGACCCGACGACGATCAAGGAGCTCGCGCTCTTCGTCCACTCCCTCGGCGGCGGCGAGGCCGCGACCGCGGCAATCCCGTCCTCAACGGAGGTCGCGAAGAAATAGCCCGCCGCCCGGTCAGTCCGCGCGTCGCCAGATCGTCTGCGTGACGTCGGCTTCCGGGTCGAGCAGCATCTCCCCGTCGGCGACAAGTCCGCCGGCAAGAAGAATCGATTCCGCCGGCACGCCGCGCTCGCAGGCTGCGAAAAGCCCCCGACCGTCGGGCAGCCGCACGCGGCGCGCCCTCGCCAAATGAAAGGAATCGAACCCGGCGGCGCCAACGAGATCGAACACGCGCTGCCCGCCGACGACCGCCACCTCCCCGCCGTCCGGCAAGATGCGATAGAGCGCCACAATCAGCGGCAAATCCGCCGGATTAAGCCAAAGGCCGTCGGCGCGGTCTTCCAGGCCGCGGACACCGCCCGATACGATCAGCCGCCTTCGGTTCTTGCGATTCGGCGTCGCTTCGTGGCTGGCGCGCCCGATTAGGGTCAGCGCCGCCCGGTCGAGCGCGGCCTGAAACAGAGCCCAGTCCGCCTCGTTATGCAGCTCCTCCGGAATGCGGCCGCTGGCGTCGGCGATCCGGTCGTCCGCGGAGACGATGGCGTGCCCGATGAGACGGTGCATGCCTCATCCTGCCCGCGGCGGGCCGCGCATGTCACGGGTGCTATTCTCGCCCTTGAGACAGATCAAAGCGCTGACGACGGCCCGGTGCGACCGGTTTTCCGGGAAAAACCGTCCCGGGGCCTCAGGACGTGGACATGAACGAGCACACCTACGCCGGCGGCCCGGAGGTCGTCCGGCATGACGTTGAGCCGGTCAACGCCCGCGTTCGCCAGAAGCTCTACCAAGCTCGCGTCAAGATCTTCCCGAAGCGCACCTGGGGAACGTTCCGCAAGCTGAAATGGTGGATCATGGCCGTGACCCTCGGCATCTATTGGGTCACGCCCTGGATCAGATGGGACCGCGGGCCGAACGCGCCCGACCAGGCCATCCTCGTCGATCTCGCCAACCGTCGATTCTATTTCTTCTTCATCGAGATCTGGCCGCAGGAATTCTATTACATCGCCGGGCTCCTGATCATGGCCGGGCTCGGGCTCTTTCTCGTCACCTCGGTCGCCGGCCGCGCCTGGTGCGGCTACACCTGCCCACAGACGGTGTGGACGGACCTCTACATCTGGGTCGAGCGGCTGATCGAAGGCGACCGCAACGCCCGCATACGGCTCGACAAGGCGCGCTGGGGCTTGGAGAAGATCGGAAAGCGCGCCGCGGTCTACGCAACGTGGCTCGTCATCGCCGTCTGCACGGGCGGCGCCTGGGTCTTCTATTTCGCCGACGCGCCGACGCTCTTCCGTGACCTCTTCACGCTGCAAGCGGCGCCCGTCGCCTACATCACCGTCGGCATCCTGACCGCTACCACCTTCACCTTCGCCGGCTTCATGCGCGAGCAGGTTTGCACCTACATGTGCCCGTGGCCGCGCATCCAGGGCGCGATGCTCGACGAGGATTCGCTCCTCGTCACCTACAACGGCTGGCGCGGCGAGCCGCGCTCGCATGGTAAGAAACGCGCGCTCGTCGAGGGGGTCGATGCCGGCGATTGCATCGACTGCAACGCCTGCGTCGTCGTCTGTCCGATGGGCATCGACATTCGCGACGGCAACCAGCTCGAATGCATCACATGCGCGCTGTGCATCGACGCCTGCAACGACGTGATGCGCAAGGTCGATCGGCCCGAGGGACTGATCTCTTATACGACGCTGCGCGACTACAACACCCATGCGGCCGAAGCGAAGAACGCAGGCCGCGCCGCGGCGACCGCGCATCAGCGCATGGTCGGCGTCTCGCATATCGTGCGCCCGCGCACGCTGATCTACGCCGGCCTGTGGTCGCTGATCGGCCTTCTGATGTTGGGCGCCCTTCTCACCCGCGAACGCCTAGACATCAACGTGCTGCCCGATCGCAATCCGCTCTTCGTCACGTTGTCGGACGGCTCGATCCGCAACGGCTATACGCTGAAGATCCTGAACATGCTGGCGGAGCCGCGTCGATTCACCGTTTCGATCAAGGACCTGCCGCAGGCGAAGCTGTGGCCGGCGGGGGCCGCCGAGACTGATGCCGCCAAGAGTCTCGATGTCGAAGTCGAGGCCGACCGCCTGAGGGAGGTCAAAGTCTTCGTCAGCCAGCCGCGTGAGGCCGTCCACGCCGGAAGAACACCGTTCTCCTTCGCGCTTGCCGAGGATAACGGCACCGAGACGTCAAGCGAGTCGACCGAGTTCTTTGCCCCGGAGCGATGAGATGCGTTTCTTCCGCCTCGACGACGAGCATCCTATGACCGGCTGGCACATGCTGGCGATCACCTGCCTCTTCTTCGGTACCGTCATCGCGGTGAACATTGTGCTCGCCGTCGAGGCGACCGGCACCTTCCCGGGCCTCGTCGTCGAGAACAGCTACGTGGCGAGCCAGCACTACGACGAGATGCTCGCCAAGGCGCGCGCGCAGGACAAAAGCGGCTGGCAGCCGCAATTGACCGCGGATGGCGACACGCTCCGCTTCGCCCTCGCCGACGCGGAAGGCAGGCGCGTCCCCGCCCTCTCCGTCTCAGCCCATGTCGGGCGCCCGTCGACGACGCAGGAAGATCGCTTCATCGACTTCGCCGCGGTCGCCGACAGCACCTATCAGGCGCGCGAAGCGCTCCCGCCCGGCCTTTGGGAGGTCGACCTTGAGGCTTCGCGTGGCGGGGAGGTCGTCTTTCGGCGAACGCAGGAGATCTTTCTGAAACCGACGGGGGCGCAGCAATGACCTGCTGCGGCGGAGCGGCGGCGGGTGCCGCCATCGATATCCGCCCAACGGCAACCCTTGTCGGCCGCGTCGATCCGACCTTCGTGCGCGAGGTCGCGCCGGGTCGCTGCCACGTGGATTTCCTCGTGCCGGACATGCATTGCGCCGGCTGCATCGCGGCGATCGAGCGCGCGCTTGGAAGGCAACCGGGCGTCGCCGCCGCACGCGCCAACCTGACCTCGCGCCGCGTCGGCGTCGACTACGATGTGGGCACTGCTTCCCCAGACGCGATGCTCGAGACGATCGAGGGTCTCGGCTATTCGGCCCGCCCCTTCGACGCCGCAGCGCTGGCCGCGGCCGACAACGACGAGACGGGCAAGGCGCTGCTTCGCTCCATGGCCGTCGCCGGCTTTGCCGCCGGCAACATCATGCTTCTTTCCGTCTCCGTTTGGTCCGGCGCGAGCGACGCCACGCGCGACCTCTTCCACTGGATCTCCGCGCTGATCGCGCTCCCCGCGATCGTCTATGCCGGACAGCCTTTCTTCCGCTCCGCCTGGCGGGCACTGAAAGCCCGCTCGCTCAACATGGATGTCCCGATTTCGCTCGCGGTCGTGCTTGCCGCCGCGATGAGCCTGCTTGAAACGGCGACGCACGGCCCCGACACCTGGTTCGACGCTTCCGTCGGCCTGCTCTTCTTCCTGCTCGTCGGCCGCTACCTCGACCATCGCATGCGCGGCGTGGCGCGCTCTGCCGCAGCGCGGCTCTTGGCACTCTCGGCGCGAAGCGCGATGCGGGTGGGGCCTGATGGCACGGCAATCCACGTCCCCGTCGGCGAAATTGCACCGGGCGATCGCGTGCGCGTCGTCGCCGGCGAACGTGTCCCGGTCGATGCGACGATTCTTGAAGGGGAAAGCGACCTCGACCGCTCGCTTCTGACCGGGGAGACGGACCCCGAGCCGGTCGCCGTCGGCGGCCGTGTCTTCGCCGGTACGCTCAACCTCACCGGGCCGCTTCTGGTCCAGGTCACCGCAAAATCCGGCGACACGCTTCTCGCCGACATCGCGGGGCTGATGGATGCGGCGGAGCGAAGCGGCAGCCGCTTCGTGAGAATCGCCGACCGCGCCGCGCGCATTTACGCGCCGGCGGTTCATATCCTCGCCGCCGTGACCTTCGTCGGATGGCTGATCGCCGGCGCCGGCTGGCACGTCGCGCTGACCGCCGCGATCGCCGTTCTCATCATCACCTGCCCCTGCGCGCTCGGCCTTGCCGTTCCCGCCGTTCAGGTCGTCGCGAGCGGCCTCCTCGTGCGGCGCGGCATCATGTTGAAGGACGGCGCGGCGCTCGAACGGCTTGCCGGAATCGACACCGTCGTATTCGACAAGACCGGGACCCTGACCGAAGGCCGCCCGGAACTCGTCGAAAGCCCGCTCGCCGATATCCGCGTTTGGGCCGTCGCCGCCGCTCTCGGAGGAGCGAGCCGTCATCCCCTGGCCCGCAGTCTTGCTAACGCCGCGACGGCGCGCGGTATCGCGCCCGCGTCGCTCCGCGACGTCGTGGAGAAGCCGGGCTCCGGGATGGAGGCCACCTGGAACGGCAACCACGTCCGCCTCGGGCGGCGCGAATGGGTCGGCGGCGCAGTTGACGACGAGCACGCCCACCGCTCTGAAATCTGGCTGCGCCTCGGCGAGGCCCCCGCAATTCCCTTCCGCTTCGACGACGCGCTCCGCGCCGACGCCGCGGCGTGCGTAGCGGAACTCAAGGCGCGGCATCTCGGCGTCCAGCTTTTGTCGGGCGATCATCCGGCGGCGGTTGCGAGCGCGGCGCGGCGCGCCGGCATCGACAATTGGCGCGCGCACTGCCTTCCGACCGATAAGGCAGGCGCGCTCGCGTTCCTGCGCGGCGGGGGCAAGCGGGTGCTGATGGTCGGCGACGGCATCAACGATGCGCCGGCGCTTGCCGCCGCGGACGTCTCGATGTCGCCGGCGACCGCTTCCGACATCAGTCAGACCGCCGCGAGCATCGTCTTCACCGGCCCGCGGCTTGAGCCTGTCTTGACCGCGCTTGAGATCGCGCGCGCGGCACGCCGCCTGACCCTTCAGAACATCGGCCTCGCCGTCATCTACAACGCCTGCGCCGTGCCGATCGCGATGCTCGGCCACGCGACGCCGCTGATCGCGGCGATCGCGATGTCGACCTCGTCGATCGTGGTCACCGCCAACGCCTTGCGCCTGTCGCTCGCTTTCCGCGCGACAACGCGCCCCGCGCCTGTGCCCGCCCCCTCGTTGCGGGAGGCGGCGGCGTGACCGCGATCCTGATCCTGATCCCCGCCGCGCTCTTCCTCGGCGCGCTCGGCCTCTTCGCCTTCCTCTGGTCGCTTCGCTCCGGCCAGTATGACGATCTTGACGGCGCCGCCGTGCGCATTCTCGGCGACGACGACATGCCGGAGAGCGGTCGCGACGGCGAGAAGCGGACGTGAACGCCTGACCCAGGCGCCGCCGCAATCTCCCGATAACCCTCCCTCCCCTCGCCTTTCTCGTTCCCAACCGGTTGCCTTAGATCAAAGAGGCTTATGCAGCCGATTCGGGTGGTCAGGCCGACGCTTGATCTGGAGGAAAGATGGTGAACTCGGTGCCGCTTCTCGCGCGCTCGGTCAGCGGCGAGCGCCTGGAGCTTTCCGCCGCCGGGCCGTGGACGGCGGCGCACGCGGAGGAGGCCGACAGGCTGGTTGCCGCCGAGCAGCCGGAAGCCAGCATCCGGACGTCGATCGTGGACATCGCCGGCGTCACGGCACTCGACACGTTTGGCGCGTGGCTGATCGAGAGGCTCGCCCGGAGCCTCTCCGGCTCCGGCGGCGAGACGGAGATCGTCGGCGTGCCCGACCGCTTCCGCGGACTTTTCGACAAGGTGCACGCGGCGAACCGGCAGACGCGGCGTCCGCGCCGGCCGCGGAGCTTCCTGGCGCGCACCGGCGATCTTCTCGCGCGCCTTCGCGCCGACCTTTTCTCCTTCCTGGCAATGCTCGGATCGCTCGGGATCGCGCTTGCGCGCGTCGCCATCCGGCCGCGCACGTTCCGGCTCACCTCGGCGGTGCATCATCTCGACCGCGTTTGCTGGCAGGCGGTCCCGATCATCCTTCTGATCACGTTCCTGATCGGCGGCATCATCGCGCAGCAAGGCATCTTCCACTTCCGCCGCTTCGGCGCCGGCGATTACGTCGTCGACCTGGTCGGCATTCTTGTCCTGCGCGAGATCGGCGTCCTGATCGTCGCCATCATGGTGGCCGGTCGCTCGGGAAGCTCCTACACCGCCGAGCTTGGCTCGATGAAGATGCGCGAGGAGATCGATGCGCTGAGGACGATGGGCCTCGATCCGGTCGAGATCCTGATCCTGCCGCGCGTCCTTGCCCTCGTCGTGGCGCTTCCGATCCTGACCTTCCTCGGCTCGATGGCGGCGCTCTATGGCGGCGAGCTCGTCGCCTGGGTCTATGGCGGCATGAGCCCGGCGGTCTACCTCGCGCGGCTCAAGGACGCGATCTCGCCGACGCATTTTGAGGTCGGCATGTGGAAGGCGCCGTTCATGGCGCTCGTCATCGGCGTCGTCGCCTGCGCGGAAGGCTTGCGCGTCGAAGGGAGCGCCGAATCGCTCGGCCTGAAGACGACCACCTCGGTCGTGAAGTCGATCTTCCTCGTCATCGTGCTCGACGGCGTCTTCGCCATCTTCTTCGCCTCGATCGGGATGTGATTGGATGTCGGAAGCCGGCAGCGACGTGGTGATCCGGGTCGCCGACCTCGTTGTCGGTTTCGACGACCGGCCCGTGCTCGACGGGCTGTCACTCAAGGTGCGCAGCGGCGAGGTGCTCGGGCTCGTCGGCGGCTCAGGCGCCGGCAAGTCGGTGCTCATGCGCACCATCATCGGCCTCATTCCGAAGCGCGCCGGCACGATCGAAGTCTTCGGCGTCGATCTTGACCGCGCCGACGAGGCGGAGCGGCGCGCCGTCGAACGGCGCTGGGGCGTGCTCTACCAGCAGGGCGCGCTCTTCTCCTCGCTCTCGGTCAGCGACAACGTGAAGTTCCCGATGCGCGAATACTTGCACCTCTCCGAGCGGCTGATGGACGAGGTGGCGATGGCGAAGCTCGAGATGGTCGGGCTCGACCCGGACGATTCCGGCAAGCTCCCCTCCGAGCTCTCCGGCGGCATGACGAAGCGCGTGGCGCTCGCCCGCGCGCTCGCACTCGATCCGGAGATCGTCTTCCTCGACGAGCCGACCTCGGGCCTCGACCCGATCACCGCGGGCGAGTTCGACTCGCTGATCGACACACTGACTGCGACGCTCGGCCTGACCGTCTTCATGGTCACGCACGATCTCGACAGCCTCTACACCGTCTGCACGCGCATCGCCGCGCTGGCGGAGGGCCGGATCGTCGCCGACGGGCCTATCTCGGAAATCCTCAAATCCGAGCATCCCTGGGTCAGGGCTTATTTTCACGGCAAGCGCGCACAGCTCGGCGCGCCCGCGCCGCAAGAGACAAGGATCGGCTGATGGAAATCCGTGCGCGCTTCGTATTGATCGGTGTCTTCGTCGTCGCCGTGATCGCAGCCGGCTTCGGCTTCGTCTACTGGATGGAGAACGTCGGCGGGCTCGCCAAGCGGACCTCGTATCAGATCCGCTTCGACCAGTCGGTGGCGGGCCTTCTCCTCGGCTCAGCCGTGCAGTTCAACGGCATTCGCGTCGGCGAAGTGACCGATCTGAAGCTCGACAAAGACGATCCGCGCCGCGTGCTCGTCTCGATCGCGGTTGCGAGCGACACGCCGATCCGCGCCGACACCAGCGTCGGCCTCGCCTTCGGCGGGCTGACCGGCGTGCCGGAAATCTCTCTGATTGGCGGTTCGCCGTCATCGCCGCCGCCGGCGGCGTCCGACGGGGGATTGCCGCTCCTCGTCGCCTCCGAAAACGCAGGCTCGAGCTGGACCGACGCGGCGCGGGAGGCCTTTTCGCAGATCGACACCGTCCTCTCCGACAATTCGGATGCGCTGAAGGACGCGATCGCCAATCTCGACACGTTCTCCAAGGCGCTGGCGAAGAATTCCGACAACCTCGATTCGATCGTCGCGGGCCTCGTGCGGCTGACCGGCGGCGAAGCCTCGAAGCCCTCAGGCAACACGATCCTCGCCGCGCCGAGCGACTTCGCCACGCTCGCGAGCCTACCCACGAAGCAGCTTGTGATCGCTCGGCCGACCGATGTGGTTGCACTCGAGACGCAGCGCATTCTCGTGCAGACGGGATCAACCATCGCTCCGTCCTTCCCGGACGTGCAATGGAGCGACAGCACGCCGCTCCTCCTTCAGGCGAAGCTGGTGGAGAGCTTCGAGAATGCCGGCCTTGCAAAGGTCAGTAGCGACACCTCCGGGCTTACCGCGGACTACACGCTGCTGATCGAGCTCCGTGCGTTCCAGATCGTGGCCGGCGACGTGCCGACGGCCGAGATCGACTTCACCGCCAAGCTGACTGACGCGAGCGGCGCGATTGTTGCGACGAAACGCTTTCACGAGACTGCGCCGGTCGCCGCGATGCAGGCAGATGATGCGGTGGCCGGCTTCGACAAGGCGTTCGGCGCAGCAGCGCACGCGCTGGTAGTCTGGACATTGCCGCAGATGTCGTGAAGCTCGGCGGACTTCCAGGCAGCGGACGCAGCGGATGCGAGTACTGATCCTGGGTGGCGGCGCGATCGGCGCGTCGATCGCCTATTTCCTGAGCCGCCGCGGCGCGGAGGCGATCGTCGTGGAGCGCACCGGGCTCGCCTGCGCGGCTTCGGGAAAATCGGGTGGCTTCCTGGCGCTCAACTGGTGCGACGGCACGCCGCTTCAAGCGCTCGCACGCCGTAGCTTCGCGCTTCACGCGCGCCTCGCCGACGAGATCGACGACGATTGGGGCTATCGCCGCATGACGACCTACAGCGGCTTCGGCGGCGTGCGACCGGAACTCGAGCGACGCCTCGATTGGGTGGCGGAGGAGGTCGCGCTCGACCGCCGCCTCGGCACGCCGGAGACTACCGCGCAGGTCCATCCCGCCCTCTACACCAAGGCGATGATGCGCGCGGCCGAGGGGAGCGGCGCACGCCTCGTCACGGGCGAAGTCGCCGGCGTCGAACACACAGGCGCAACATGGCGCGTGGCGATTTCCGCCGGGAGCCCGCTTGAAGGCGACGCGGTCGTGATCGCGATGGGGCCATGGTCGATCCTTGCGGCACGATGGCTGCCGATCCCGCCCGTGTTCGGTCTGAAGGGCCACAGCCTCGTCTTCAACACCGGCGCAGCGATTCCGGCCGATGCTCTCTTCCTCGAGGTCCAAGGCCAAGCCGGCGCCGCGGTCTCGCCCGAAGTGTTCCCGCGCGCCGACGGAACGACCTATGTCTGCGGGATATCGAGCGAAAGCCCGGTGCCGATCGATCCCGCAGACGTCCGCCCGGACGCCGGCGCGATCGAGCGGCTCGAGGCGATCTGCCGCGATATTGCGCCGGTCCTTCGCGAGGCGCCTATCCTCGCACGCCAAGCCTGCTACCGGCCGGTCACGCAGGACGGCCTGCCGCTCATCGGCCAAATCGCGGGAGCGCCCGGCGCCTATCTCGCCACCGGCCATAGCGTCTGGGGAATTTTGAACGCACCGGCGACCGGCGAGGCGATGGCGGAGCTGATCGTCGAAGGCGCCGCAAAGACCGTCGACCTTGCCGCCTTCGATCCGGGCCGCGCCCGCCCGCTCGACCCGGCGCGCGTCGCTGCCCGACACGTCCCGCTGTGAGTACGGCGAGGAGAGCAGGCGCCAAGCGCGAAGCCGGCGCCGAGCGCACAATCGAACGAAAGCCTGATCGTATGAAACTTGACTGAGCGAGTTTCGAGGAGCAGGATTTAGATCGATCTAAGGTTAGCGGCCTTATTTCTTAGGGCGTTGCGCCGCGGAAAGACGGCGATTCCGGGAACGATCCAATTCTGGGGGCGCGTGCCTTGCGCGAGCGCAAGACCCTCAAGGACATCGCGAAGCATGCCGGCGTTTCGCCGGCGACGGTGTCGCTTGTGCTCAGAAACAGCCCGCTCGTTGCCGCGCGCACGCGCGAGCGTGTGCAGTTCTCGATCACCTCGCTCGGCTACGTCTACGATCGCGCCGCGGCGAACATGCGCACGCGTTCCACGCAGACGATCGGGCTCGTCGTCTGCGAGATCACCAACCCCTTCTACGCCGAACTCACCGCCGGCATCGACGATACGCTCGACCGCGCCGGATGGGTGGCCTTCCTCGCCAACACGGCGGAATCGCCCGCGCGGCAGGACCGCTTCATCGCCCGCATGCGCGAACATCGCGTCGACGGGCTTCTGCTTGCGCCGGCCGAGGGAACCGATCCGGCGGTCGTCGACGAGCTTCGCCGCGCCGGCCTTCCCGTCGTGCAGATGCTGCGCCGCCTCGGCAAGCGCAACGCCGACCAGGTGGGACCCGATTTCCGCCTCGGCATGACGCTCGCGGCCGAGCACCTGATCCGGCTCGGGCACAAGCGCATCGCCTTCGTCGGCGGAGGACGCCGCGCGTCGCCGGCGCGCGACCGCGCCGCCGCCTACCGCGACACGCTGGCGCGCTACGGGCTGCCGGTCGGCCCGATCGTCAATTGCTTGCCGACGCGCGAGGAAGGCGCGCGCGCGATCGGTGAGCTGATGCGCGGCCAACCTTCCGACCCGACAGCGATCCTTTGCTACAACGACCTCTGCGCCTTCGGCGCACTCCTCGGCCTCGCCGATCGCGGCCTCGTCGCCGGTCGGGATTGCGCAGTGATCGGCTTCGACAACATCGCCGAGGCGGCGCTTTACCGCCCCGCCCTCACCACCATCGCGATCGACGCGCGCCGCATCGGAGAGGAGGCCGCCAACCTGCTTCTCCGCCGCATCAAGTCGCCGAACGGCGCGCCGGAAAGCATTATCTTGCCGCCGAAACTTATCGTCCGCTCAAGCTGCGGAGGCAAGCCGACACATCATTAGTCGCCGAGTCCCGCCACCCAATCGAAAGCATGCGGGACCTAAACCAAGGAGGAAGTCGATGACGAGACGCATCACCAAACGGACACTTCTATCGGGGGCGAGCATCGCGCTCGCCGTGGTTTTCGGCAGCGCCGCGGCCCACGCCGACGCCGTATCCGACGCCAAGGCGGCGGTCGAGAAATACGCCGGCCCGCAGACGACGTGGGAGGGCCCGACCTCCGCCCCGAAGCCCGACAAGGGCAAGAAGGTCGTCTTCCTTTCGGGCGACGAGCAGAACGACATCTCCCATCTCTACGGCGTCTACATCAAGGAAGCCGGCGAGAAGCTCGGCTGGGACGTGACGATCATCGACGGCAAGGGCAGCCCGACCTCGTGGCTTGCCGGCATGAACCAGGCGATCGCGTTGAAGCCGGACGGCATCGCGCTCTTCGCCGACGCGGGCAGCCTGCAGGACCCGATCAAGGCGGGCGTGGCGCAGGGGATCAAGTTCGTCGGCCTGCACGCCGCCGGCTATCCCGGGCCGCAGCCGGACATCAATCTCTTCGTCAACATCCAGGAAGACCCGGTCGAGATCGGCAAGGCGGAGGCGGATTGGGTCATCGCCGATTCGAACGGCACTGCAAACGCCGTAGTCCTGACCCATAACGAGTATGCCATCGCCCAGGTCAAATCGATGGCGACCAAGGCGGAGATCGAGAAATGCGGTGGCTGCAAGGTGCTTGAATACGCCAACTCGCCGGCGTCTGAGGCGGCACAGCGCCAGCCGCAGCTAACGACGAGCTGGGTGCAGCGCTTCGGGCTCCCGCTCTACGCGACCTCGGTCGGCGACAACGATTGGGACTTTGCCGTTCCGGTTCTAAGAAGCGGCGGCGTTGCAACCGATCAAATGAAGCTCATCGGCGCCGACGGCAACCGCTCCGCCTATGACCGCATCCGCAAGGGCGATCAGTACCAGACGGTCACGGTATCGGAGCCGATCGAGTTGCAGGCCTATCAGGCGATCGACGAACTGAACCGGGCGTTCCACGGAGCGCCACCGTCGGGCTTCGTGCAGCCGCCGTTCCTGGTCACCAAGGACAACATCCATTCGGAAGGCGGCGACCAGAACACCTTCATCCCCAGCAACGATTACAAGAAGCACTATCTTGAGATCTGGGGCGTGATGTAATGATCGAGCAGGCCCTGGCCGGCTCTCTGCCGGCCGGGGCCGCCAAGGACGCGATCCAAGGCGGGCACCGATGACGGAGCTCGAAGAGAGGCGGGGCGAGGGTTCGTCTGCGCGCGCCCTCCTATCCATGTCCGGCCTGACCAAGCGGTTCACCGGAACGCTCGCGCTCGACCGCGTCGACTTCGATGTCCGCCGCGGCGAAGTGCACGCGCTGCTCGGCCAGAACGGCGCCGGGAAATCGACGCTCATCAAGATCCTGGCGAACGTCTACACCGCCGACGCGGGCGAGACCCGCTTTGCCGATAAGCCGGTCGATCTCTCCACCGACAAGCTTCCGATCGCCTTCATCCATCAGGATCTCGGCCTGGTCGAATGGATGACGGTCGCGGAAAACGTCGCGCTGCTCAAAGGCTATCAGCGCTCGCGCTTCGGGCTCATCTCCTGGCGGCAGGTGAACAAGGCCGCCGCTGACGCGCTTTCGATCATGGGAAGCGACCTCGATCCGCAGGCGCCGGTCACCTCGCTTCCCGCCGCGGAGCGTTCGCTCGTCGCGATCGGCCGCGCGCTCGCGGTCAAGGCCGACATCCTGGTGCTCGACGAGCCGACCGCAGCACTTCCTGACGCCGACGTGGAGCGCCTGCTGAAAACGCTCCGGCGGCTGCGCGAGAGCGGCATCGGCATCGTCTACGTCACCCATCGCCTCGACGAGGTCTTTCGCATTGCCGACCGCATCACCGTGCTTCGCGACGGGCGGCGTGTCGCGACCGTCGATTCCGACAAAACCTCGCCCGGCGATCTTGTCGAGATGATCGTCGGCCGCTCGATGACCGACGCATTCGTCAGGCCTGAACCCTCCACGGATCGCGTCGTCTTGGAGGTCGACAACGCGGTATCGGGCCACGTCGGACCCGTTTCCTTCACCGTCGCGGCCGGCGAGACGCTCGGGCTGGTCGGACTGCGCGGCGCCGGCCATCACACGATCGGCCGCGCCATCTTCGGGCAAATCCCGCTTGACGCGGGCCACGTTTCGCTCGACGGGAAGCGCATCGACCCGACCGACCCCGCCGATGCCATGCGCAACGAGATCGGCTTCGTGTCGAGCCGCCGCGCGGAGGAGAGCATCGCGGCAAACATGGCGGTGCGCGAGAACATCTACATGAATCCGGCCGCGACCGGGAAAGGCGTGACGGAGATCGTCAGCCGGCGCGGCGAGCGCGACGACGCCCGCGCCGCGCTGAAGCGATTCTCGATCAAGGCGGAGGACACCGAGCAGGCGGTGGCGACGCTCTCCGGCGGCAATCAGCAGAAGGTGGTGGTGGCGCGCTGGATGGAGGCGAAGGTCCGGCTTCTCGTTCTGGAAGAGCCGACAATCGGCGTCGACGTGAGCTCGAAGGCGGAGATCTACCACTTGCTCAAGCTTTCGCTGCAGAAGGGGATGGCCGTGCTTCTGATCTCGTCCGATTTCGAGGAGGTGGAGCGCATCTGCCACCGTGCCCTCGTCTTCAGCCGCGGCCGCGTGGTGGCGGAGATTCCGCACCGTGACCTGACGATCGCGCATCTGACCGAGAGCGCCTCCGGCGGCGCGTCGGTGGCGCAAACCGGAGCTGCCTAATGAGCGAAGTCGCATCGACCCGCAGCTTCAGCTCGATCGTCACCCGGGCGGTCTCGGTCTGGGGTCTGCTCGTGCTCCTCATCCTCCTGATCATCGTGTTCTCACTACTGAAGCCCGACACCTTCTTGAGCTATTTCAACATCCGCTCGATCCTCTCCAACAAATCCGTCCAGGCGATGGTCGCGCTGTCGGTGTTCATCCCGATGACGGCGAACCAGTTCGACCTCTCCGCCGGCTTCAACATCGGCATCAGCCAGGTGCTCGCCATCGGGCTGCAGGCGCAAGGCGTACCGTGGTGGGCGGCTTCGCTGCTCGTGGTCCTGATGGGTGCCTTTGTCGGGCTGGTGAACGGCCTTCTGGTGACGCGCATCAGAATCGACTCGTTCATCGCAACGCTCGGCACCGGCACGGTGCTCTATGGCCTCAATGCCTGGTTCACCGGCGGCCAGCAGGTGCTCGCCAACCTGCCGCCGGAGTTTCTCGCGATCTCCGGCAACCTCTGGATCATCCCCGCGCCGGCGATCTACGTGCTTATCATCAGCCTGGTGCTCTGGCTGGTGTTCGAATACCTGCCGCTCGGGCGCTATCTCTACGTGCTCGGCGCAAGCCCCCGCGCCGCCGAGCTGAACGGCATCTCGGCGAAGCGCTACATCACGCTCGGCTTCATCGCCGCCGGGGCGCTCGCCGCCTTCGCCGGCGTCGTACTGCAATCGCAGCTGCAGGTCGGGCAGAGCTCGGTCGGACAGGAATACCTGCTCCCGTCGTTCACCGCCGCGCTCCTCGGCGCGACCTCAATCCGCCCCGGGCGCGTCAACGTCTGGGGTACGGTACTTGCGGTCGCCGTGCTGGCGGTGGCGGTCGCGGGGCTCAACCAGCTCGGCGCGCCGTTCTTCGTGGAACCGCTCTTCAATGGAGCGATGCTGATCCTTGCCGTCGGCCTAGCGGTGCAGGCAGCGCAGCGCCGCACGAAGCGCGGGACCGAAGCCGACCGCGCGGCGGCAGTCGCGGCGACGGCGCCCGCCGGCGAGTAGGAGCGAAACGGTGGGCAGAGACAGTAGCTACGACGACTTGCCGGAAAACGCCGCCGCCAGTCCGGCGCTCAGCCCCGAGTGGTTCAAGTCGCGCTGGGGCCCGGACGACCAGAAGGGCAACGGCAATCTGATGACGCCTGCAAAGGTGCTGCAGGCGATGAAGCTCGTCAGAAGCGGCGAGGTCGTCAGCCTCGGCATGCCCTACGACACGAAGATGCCGATCGCCCCCGGACGCGCCTATGCGCTCAGGATGCCGGGTGGCCCGACCGGCGGGCCCTACGGCGAGAAGAGCCGCACCATCTGGAACGACGAGTTCATCGCCACCGAGATCGGTCAGATCGGGACGCAGATGGACGCGCTCGGGCATCTCGGCGCGATGTGCGGCTTCCGCGGCGACAAGACCAAGATGCTTTTCTACAACGGCAACAAGCTCTCCGACATGTGGTCGCCCTATGGCCTGAAGAAGCTCGGCATGGAGAACGCGCCGGTCTTTATCACCCGCGGCGTGCTCTTCGACGTGCAGGGGCTGAAGGGCCGCGTGCTCGACGTCGGCGAGCCGATCACGCTCGCCGACCTGAAGGCCTGCCTGAAGCGGCAGGGAATCGCCGAAGATTCGTTCACCCCTGGCGATGCCGCGTTCGTCAGGACCGGCCACGGCTCACGCTGGTATACGGAGACCAAGACCTTCTACGACGGCGCGCCGGGGATCGTGCTCGAGTGCGCCAAATGGTTCGCTCGCCTTGAAGTCGTCATCGTCGGCGCCGACAATTTCGCCGTCGAAGTGGTGCCGCCGGTCGACCCCGATGTCTTCCACCCCTGTCACCAGCACCTCATCATGGAAAACGGCATCTATCTGCACGAGGGAATGACCTTTGAGGGCCTGGTCGAGCGCAACGCCTACGAGTTCGCCTACGTCTTCGCGCCGCTCAAGATCGTCGGCGCGACCGGCTCTCCCGGAAACCCGATCGCGGTGCTTTAGCCGCGGCAACGCGATCTCGCGCAGTCGAGGACACTCCCGGCGCGATTCTGTTCTCTCCAGGGGCGGCCGATGAAGCCGGCCCTCGGCGTCTGCTACTACCCGGAGCAATGGCCGGAACGCATGTGGGCGTCCGACGCCCGCCGCATGGCGGAAACCGGCATCACCTATGTCCGCATCGGGGAATTCGCCTGGGGCATGATCGAGCCGGAACCAGGAAAAATCCGGCTCGGCTGGCTGACCCGCGCGATGGACGCACTTCACCAGCACCGACTGAAGGTGGTGGTCGGAACGCCGACCGCGGCGCCGCCACGTTGGCTCGTCGCGCGGATGCCGGACATGCTCCAAGTCGATGCGGAGGGACGCGTCCGGAAATTCGGCTCGCGTCGGCACTATTGCTTCTCCCACAGGGGCTACCGCACCGAATGCGCGCGCATCGCGACCCTCGTTGCCTCCGCCGTGAAGCGGCACCCCGCGCTTGCGGCGTGGCAGATCGACAACGAATACGGCTGTCACGACACGACGCTTTCCTATTCTCAGGCCGCACTCCTCGGTTTCCGCGAGTGGCTGCGCGCGCGATACGGAACGATCGCGGCGCTGAACACGGCCTGGGGCAACGTCTTCTGGTCGATGGACTATCGCGACTTCGACGAGATCGAGCTTCCGAATCTGACGCCGGCCGAGGCAGGCCCGACGCATTGGCTCGACTTCCGCCGCTACTCTTCCGACCAGGTCGTCGCCTTCAACAAAGTGCAGGTGGACATTCTGAGGTCGATCACGCCGGACGTGCCGATCGCCACGAACTACATGGCCGGCATGACCGCGTTCGATCACTTCCGGCTCGGCGAAGACCTCGATTTCGCAAGCTGGGATTCCTACCCCGTCGGCCAGATCAACAGTCGCGGCGGCGCTCGTCGGAGCGCAAAGCTCGCTATGCGCGGCAAGGCGACCCGGATTTGCAGGCCTTCCACCACGACCTCTACCGCACCGTCGGCAAGGGCCGCTTCTGGGTGATGGAACAGCAGCCCGGACCGGTGAACTGGGGAAAAGCCAACCCCGATCCCCTCCCCGGCATGGTCAGGTTGTGGACATGGGAGGCCTTCGCGCACGGCGCGGAGGCGGTCTCCTATTTCCGCTGGCGGCAGGCGCCCTACGCGCAAGAGCAGATGCATGCGGGCCTGCTTCGCCCCGACGACAAGCCGGCGCCGGGTCTCGACGAAGCAAAAAGGGTCGCAAGCGAGATCGATGCACTCGAAATCGCGCCCTCGGAAAAAGCCGAATGCGCGATCGTCTACGACTACGAAAGCGCATGGGTGTGGCAGATCGAGCCGCAGGCTGGAGGGCTTCAGTCATTTCCAGGCCGCCATCGCGCAATATCGGCAACTGCGCCGGCTCGGGCTCAACGTCGATATCGTCTCGGCCGAGACGGCCGATCTTTCCGGCTACAAGCTCGTTTTCGTGCCGGCGCTCTTCGCCTGGACCGACGCGTTGACGGAGGCGATATCGCGCGCGACCGGGCTCGTGGTCGTCGGCCCGCGCTCCGGGTCCAAGACCAAGGACTTCCACATTCCGGTCGGCCTTCCGCCCGACCTCCCCTCGCAGCTTCTCGACGTGAAGGTCGTGCGCGTCGACAGCCTGCCGGACTACGCGCCGGTTCCGATCAAGGGCGGCGGCCACGTCGTCAAGTGGCGCGACAAGATCGAGACGAGTGCCGACGTGCTTTTTGAGGCGGAGGACGGCTGGCCGGTTCTCGTCGGGCGCGAGCGCTACTTCTATCTCGCCGCGCTTCTCGACGACGACGCGCACACAAAGGTCACGTGCAAGCTCGTCGATCTAGCGGGGTTGAAGACGCTTGCCCTGCCGCCGGGCGTGCGCATGCGGAAAGCAGGCGCGACGACCTTCTTCTTCAACTATGGGCTTGAGACGCACGACCTTGAAGCGCTCGGCTTCTCCGGCCCGTTCGGGCTCGACGGCGCGAAGCTCGGGCCGGCCGGCGTCGCAACCGCGCCGTCAGCGAAGGAATAGCCGCCGGCCGGCGTTCAGCTCGGCTGCTTCTTCTTGATCTCGACCATGCCGCGGTCGCCGTCGACCATGACCCAGTCGCCCGTGGCAATGAGCGCGAAGGGATCGCCGTCGAGATCGGTCACCGCCGGCACGCGCATCACCACGGCGCCAAGCGCGATCTTGGTCGACATCCGCGTGAAGATCATCGCCTTCGGCAGGGCGCCGTTGACGCGCGCGAGGTGAAAGGTGTGCGAGAATCCGGAGGCGCCCTTGGCGCCCGGAAAGACCAACACCTTGTCCTTGAAGCTTTTGCCGCGAAGCTCGTGCCGCCGCTCGACGATCGTGCCCGTCTTCGCGTCGATGCCGCCCCAGCCCGAGATCGTCTCGCGCGTAACCAGCGCTTCGCCCGCCGCGACACCTCTGATGATGCCGCGTCCGTAGAGAACGGTGGTGTCGAAGATCGCGCTCAAAGGATCGGCTCTCGCCAGCGCCCTGTCAGCGCCGCGTCGATGCAATCCTCGAGCGCGCCGAACCAGGTGTCGACACCCATGATCGCCGGCAGATAATGCGCCTGCTTGGCAGAATCCGTCGCCACCACCTTGGTGCCTTTCGGCAGGATGCGGCCTATCGCCGGGCAGGTATCGGAAAGCACGTGGCCGCCGGCCTTGCGGATGATCGCCGAATAACCGTTCAGCTCGGCGGTGTCGGTCAGCGCGCGCGGCGTGAAGAGCCAGAGGTTGACGTTCTCGTGGACGCGCTTGCCATCGAGCAGTTTGGCGACAATCCATATCTGCTCGATCGAGGCATGCGGGCAGCCGAGCATGATAAAATCGACGTTGGGGTTGGAGGCCGCGCCGTTCAGCCATTCGTAAGCTTGGCGCCGTTCGTCGGCGCCGTAGTGGACAGCCTCCTCGGGCGGGCCTCCGCCGAATGCCTCGGCGACGGACTCCGCCTCCGGCGTGACGCCGGGAATATGGAACATCTCAACGCCGCCCGACGATGACGCCGCCGCGCCGAAATGCTTTAGCTTCATCATGTTCGGCAGGTGGTGGATGCCGTCGAGCACGGGTATCCCGTCCTCGACCATCTCGCCGACATAATAGCCGAGCAGTCCCCAATCCATCATGGAATTGACGTTGACCCGCACGTCGACCTGATGCGTGCCGAAGCGGTTCTCAGCCCGGTGCAGGCCCCAGTCCGGAACCCTCCCGGTGATCGACGCCGCGCCCGTGCTCTCCCGCCCCTCAGTGTTCGTGCGCGCGCCGAGAACGGCGTTGCAATAGACGACGGCGGAGGAATCCATCCAGGCGCAGTGTTCGCCGCGGACCGGCACGTTGCCGACCTGATAGGGCGTGCAGGTGTTGAACATCTGCACGCCGCGCGCGCCGAAATACTTCTCGGCGCGGCGCTGCCGCTCTGCGAGTTCGGGGGAAGCGCCGGTTACCTCGACGTTGCGCGTGTCGATGCCATGGATGAGCTGGCACGTGGAGACCTCGGCCTGTGGCGTCTCTACGACGTCGTCGGCGTCGAGGTTGAACCTCGAATAGACCGCGTCGAACCCCTGCTCCGCGAAGGGGCGAAGCAGCGGCGAGGTCACGTCCCAGGTCCCGGCGACATTGGTGACCGCGACGAGCCGCTCCGCACCGAGCGCCTCGCCATAGCGAACGAGGAGGTCCATGGCGCGCTGCTTGGCGGGGCCGGCCGCGCCGTCGAGCATCGCCTTTTCAGCGTCGGTCAGCCGCATGGGCGCACCCCCCCGCTTCTTTTCCCCGAGACTAGGGGAAGCGGAGCCCGGATTGAATAGCCGAGCGTATGACTCGCCTAGGCAAGCAGCCGCCGCATGACGTTGTCAAAGCGCTTGCGGACCGCGTCGCGGCGCAGGTGGCGACCGTCGGCGACCTGCTTGACCCCGCGCACCCACACGCAGTCCACCGCGCAATCCCGCGCCGCGAAAATCCAGGCGTCGAGAATCCGGTCGCCGTTTCGGCCTTCGAGCGCGCGATCGTCCGGGCGGAGCGAGACGATGTCGGCCGCTGCGCCTGGCACAAGGCCCGCGGCCGGCTGACCGAGTGCCTTGTTGCCGCCGGCGACCGCGCGTTCGAAGAGCGTGCGTCCCGTCGATTTGCCGTCGGTGCTCATGCGGTTCCGCGCGCGGTCGCGGAGGCGCTGTGCGTATTCGAGCTGGCGCAGCTCCGCGGCAGGGTCGATGAGCACGTTCGAATCCGTGCCGATCCCGAACGCGCCGCCGCTCTCCAGGAACAGGCGGCCGTTGAAGATGCCGTCGCCGAGATTGGCTTCGGTGATGGGGCAGAGCCCGGCCGTCGCGCCGGAGGCGGCAAGGGCTTCGGTCTCCATCTCGGTCATATGCGTGGCGTGGATCAGACACCAGCGCGCGTCGACATCCGCGTTCTCAAGCAACCACTCCACGGGGCGCCTGCCGAGCACGGCGACCGAGGCGTCCACCTCCTTCGTCTGCTCGGCCGCGTGGAGATGGAAGGGCGCGCCGGGCATGATCTCTGCAAGCCGCGCCAGTTCAGCCGGAGTGACAGCGCGCAGGCTGTGCGGCGCAACGCCGATATTCGCGCCGTCTTGCTTCGACACCGCCGCTTCACTCGCCGCGAAGAGTTCGGAGAACCCGTCGACGCCGCAGATGAACCGCCGCTGGCCGGCACTCGGCGGCGCACCGCCGAAATCGCCGTGCGCGTAGAAGACCGGAAGCAGCGTCATGCCAATGCCGCTCTCCGCCGCCGCCGCGAGAATTCTCGCAGCCATCTCGGCGATGTCGGCGTAAGGCGCGCCATCGATATCGTGATGCAGATAGTGGAACTCGCCGACGCGGGTGAAGCCGGCCTCGAGCATTTCCACGTAGAGCTCGGCCGCGATCGCCTCGACGTCATCTGGCCTGACGGACAGCGCCACGCGATACATGACCTCCCGCCACGTCCAGAAATCGTCCGGACCTGCGCCGCCGTATTCGGCAAGACCCGCCATCGCGCGCTGGAAGGCGTGGCTGTGGAGGTTCGGCATACCGGGGAGGCCGATCGCGTGGCGCTCGTCGCCCGGTAACGGCGCCATGTCCGCCGCCACGCTTTCGACAAGCCCGCCCGCGACGACAACTCGAACATTGTCGCGCCAGCCTTCGGGCAAAAGCGCGGACGCGAAAGTGCAGCGACGACGCCATCGCCTAACCTCCCCCTCGAGGGGAGGTCGAAATTCGCCAGCCGAAGGCGTCGCGAATTTCGGGAGGGGGGAAATTGCGCCGAAAGGTCCGCCCCCTCCCCGAAGCCGGCTTCTCCGCCTTCGACCCTCCCTCAAGGGGAGGGTTATTTCGCGCAGATCCCGACACGGCTGTACCGCCTACCCAGCGAGAATTCCGGGGAGGTCGAACTCGTTTTCGCGCGCGCACTCGAGCGCGATGTCATAGCCGGCGTCGGCGTGGCGCATGACGCCCGTCGCCGGGTCGTTCCAAAGCACGCGCTCGATCCGCCGTGCCGCCTCCGGCGTTCCGTCCGCTACGATCACCATGCCGGCATGTTGTGAGAAACCCATGCCGACGCCGCCGCCGTGATGCAGCGAGACCCAGGTCGCGCCCGAAGCGCAATTCAGGAGCGCGTTCAGAAGCGGCCAGTCGGAAACCGCGTCGGAGCCGTCCCGCATCGCCTCCGTCTCGCGGTTGGGAGAAGCGACTGAGCCGGAATCGAGATGGTCGCGGCCGATCACGACCGGCGCCTTCACCTCGCCCGACGCGACCATCTCGTTGAAGGCGAGGCCGAGCCGATGCCGGTCGCCTAAGCCCACCCAGCAGATGCGCGCCGGCAGGCCCTGGAACTTGATCCGCGCCTGCGCCATGTCGAGCCAGGTGTGGAGGTGGTTGTTGCCGGGGAGAAGTTCTTTCACCCGCGCATCGGTCTTGAAGATATCCTCCGGATCGCCGGAAAGTGCTGCCCAGCGGAACGGCCCAATGCCGCGGCAGAAAAGCGGACGGATATAGGCCGGCACGAAACCGGGGAAATCGAACGCGTCGGTTACCCCCTCCTCCTTCGCCATCTGGCGGATGTTGTTGCCGTAGTCGAGCGTCGGCACACCGGCCTTGTGGAAGTCGAGCATGGCGCGAACGTGCTCCGCCATCGAATGCTTTGCGGCCTTTTCCACCGCGTTCGGGTCGCTCTCGCGGCGCGAGAACCACTCCGCGAGCGTCCACCCTTTCGGCAGGTAGCCATTCAAGGGATCGTGCGCCGAGGTCTGGTCGGTCACGACATCCGGCCGGATGCCGCGCCGCACGAGCTCCGGAAATATCTCGGCGGCATTGCCCAGCACGCCGACCGAGAGCGGCTTTCTTTCCTTGCACGAGCGCTCGATCATCAGCAGCGCTTCGTCGAGATCGTTCGCCTGCGTGTCCACGTATCCGGTCTTCAACCGCATCTCGATACGGCTCGGCTGGCATTCGACGGCGAGCATCGAAGCGCCGGCCATGGTTGCGGCAAGCGGCTGCGCGCCGCCCATGCCGCCAAGGCCCGCGGTCAGAATCCAGCGCCCTGAGAGATCACCCTGATAGTGCCGCCGCCCCACCTCGACGAAAGTCTCGTAGGTGCCCTGCACGATCCCCTGGCTGCCGATATAGATCCAGGAGCCTGCCGTCATCTGCCCGTACATCATCAGGCCGAGGCGATCGAGCTTGTGGAAGTGCTCCCAGGTCGCCCAGTGCGGCACGAGGTTGGAATTCGCGATCAGGACGCGCGGCGCGTCTGCATGCGTGCGGAAGATACCGACCGGCTTGCCGGATTGGACGAGCAGCGTCTGGTCTGCCTCGAGACGCCTGAGAGCCGCGACGATCCGGTCAAAGCTTTCCCAGTCGCGCGCGGCGCGGCCGATGCCGCCGTAGACGACGAGCTCGCCCGGCCGCTCCGCCACCTCCGGATCGAGGTTGTTCATGAGCATGCGGAGCGGCGCCTCGGTCAGCCACGATTTCGCAGAAATCTCCGGGCCGCGCGGTGCGCGGATGCTGCGGGCATTGTCGATGCGGGTCATGCGCTACAGCTCGCTCTGGAAGGGGTCGATTGCCGATGCGCCAAGCGGCCGGAAATGGCGAAGGTTCCGGGTAAGCACGGTGAGCCCTCGGCTTGCGGCGCAAGCCGCGATGATAATGTCGGCCAAGCCCGGATGACGACCCGCCGCCAGAGCCTCCGCCTCCATGCGCCCCGCAATGACTGCCGCCTCGCGGTCGAAGGAAATCAAGCGGTCGCCGAATTGTTGGATCAACCCGGCCAGCCATGTCGAAAGCTGCGCGCGCCGCCGGACCGCCCCGGCGCGGGAGAGACGCGCAATGCCGCTTTCGATTTCCATCACGGTCATGGTGGAAAAATGCAGCATCGGCTCATGTGCCCTCAGCAACTCGATAACGTGTTCGGCGCCACGCACGCGCCGATCCGGCGCGAGAACCGATGCCACGTTTGTATCCAGGAGGTACACGTTAGAACTTCACGCTGCGCGGGCGCGAACGGCTTCGCTTGATCGGGATATCGGCTGGCATCGACATCAGGTAGTCGACGAGGTTTGGTTTCCGCGTCCGCGCATCCGTATCGTCCACTGCCGGCACGATCCGCGCCGCCGGCCGGCCATGCTTGGTGACGATCGTCGTCTCGCCCTTCTCCGCCGCTTCCACAAGTGCGGAGAATTTCGCCTTCGCTTCGCGCAATTGCATCGTCTTCATCGCGGTTTCCATCGGTGACTACATGTAGTCACATCTAGCTCTTCGCCCGCATTATTTCAACATGTCCCCGCCGCGCGAAGGAAAGGCAGGCCTTGAGCGCGGCTTCCAGAGTATGTCGCATTTTCTCTGCGTAGGCCGCGTCATAGGCGGGCGGCCAGTTCTTCTCGTTCGGCTTGGCAAGCGGCTCCACGAGATAGGAACGGCAGGCAAGCTCCATCTGGATCGCGTGTACGCCAAGCTCCGGCTGGCCGTAGTGGCGCGTGATCCAGCCGCCCTTGAAACGACCGTTCATGACCCAGCTGAATCCGGAAGCGTCGCAGACCGCCTGGATCACGTGCGCGAAGGTGGAATCGCAGCTCGCACCGGAATTCGTGCCGATGTTCATCACCGGCAGCTCACCATCGAAGAGCCGCGGGACGATGGAGCGTATGGAGTGGCAGTCGTAAAGCACGATCTGCGGATGCGCGCGCGCTAACCGCGCGATCTCGCCGATCAGCGCCGAATGGTAGGCGTTGAAATAGAGCTGCTGCCGCCGTGCGATCTCTTCGGCATCCGGCTCCCTGCCCTCTTTGTAGAGGCGCTCGCCGTCGAACGTTTCGGTCGGGCAAAGACCCGTTGTCGTCTGCCCCGGATAAAGCGAGGCGCCGGAGGGATCGCGGTTTACGTCGATGACGGTGCGCGAAAACACGGCACGGACGACCGTCGCCCCCATCTCCGGCGCAAAGTCGTAGAGGCGCTCGATCTTCCAATCCGTGTCCTTCCGCGCGAGCCATGGCGAGACGAGATCGGCTTCGATCTCCGGTGGGATCATGGTTCCGGTGTGCGGAATGCTCAAGAGAAGCGGGGCATCGCCGCGCGTGACCTCAGCCATGCCATCCGCCGGTTCGCTCATGCGAGCCCAGGCAGGCGTTCGGTGCCGGCCGCCGTCACGACGGCGCCGCTCCTGACGAGCGCGATAGCGGCGTTGATATCGGGCGCAAGATGGCGATCCTCTTCGAGCTTCGGCACGCGCGCCCGAAGTGCCGCACGGACCGCCTCGAGCGGCGCGCTCGAAAGGAGCGGCGCGTGGAAGTCGCAACCCTGCCCCGCGGCAAGAAGCTCGATCGCGACCACCGCGAAGAGGTTGTCGGCCATCGGCAGGAGCCGCCGCGCCCCGTGCGCGGACATCGACACGTGGTCCTCCTGGTTGGCCGAGGTCGGGATGGTGTCGACGCTTGCCGGAAACGCCCGCTGCTTGTTCTCTGAAACGAGCGCGGCGGCGGTCACCTGCGCCATCATGAAGCCGGAGTTGAGCCCCGGCTTCGGTGTCAGGAACGCCGGCATCCCGGAGAGCGCCGGATCGACCAGCATCGCGATCCGCCGCTCGGCCAGCGAGCCGATCTCGCAGAGCGCGATCGCAACGATGTCGGCCGCAAAGGCGACGGGCTCGCCGTGAAAGTTTCCGCCGGAGAGCGCCTCGCCATCCTCCGGAAAGATCAGCGGATTGTCGGAGACCCCGTTCGCCTCGGTCTGAAGCGTCGCGGCGGCGCCGCGCAGCAAGTCGAATGCCGCGCCCATCACCTGCGGCTGGCAGCGGATGCAATAGGGATCCTGCACGCGCTCGTCGCCGACGCGGTGGGATTCGCGGATCGCGCTTCCCGCCATCAGCGCGCGGAGCGCGTCTGCCGCTTCGATCTGCCCCTGGTGGCGTCTCAAGAGATGAATGCGCGGGTCGAAGGGCGCGTCGGAACCGCGCGCCGCGTCGGTCGCAAGCGCCCCGGTCACAAGCGCCGTGCGGAACGCAAGCTCCACCTCGAAGAGCCCCGCGAGCGCGAAGGCGGTGGAAAACTGCGTGCCGTTCAAGAGCGCCAAGCCCTCCTTCGGCCCGAGCGTGACCGGCTTCAGTCCCGCGGCGGCGAGTGCATTCAATGCCGGCATTCGCGCGCCTTCAAAGAAGGCATCGCCGACGCCGAGCATCACGGCGGTCATGTGTGCAAGCGGCGCGAGATCGCCCGACGCACCGACGGAGCCCTGAGCCGGCACGACCGGCACGACGTTTCGCTCAAGCATCGCGCCGAGAAGGTCGAGCGTCTGAATCGTGACGCCGGAGGCGCCCTGCGCGAGGCTCGCGAGCTTCAGAGCCATCATCAGCCGCGCCACGGGAACCGGCATCGCTTCCCCGACGCCGGCGGCATGAGAGAGCACAATATTCTTCTGCAGCGCCGCAAGGTCGGCGGCGTCTATCCTGACCGTCGCGAGCTTCCCGAAGCCAGTGTTGATTCCGTAGACCGGCTCGCCCTTGGCGACGATCGCGGCGACAGTTTTTGCGGCGGCTTCGACGCGCGGCCTGCAGGCGGGATCGAGTGCCGCGGCCGCGCCGCGATAGATCGCGCGCCAGTCGGCGAGCGGCACATCACCGGGCCTCAGAACAATAGCGCTCACGATCCTCCCCGATAGCGGCGATGCAGCCGATTGAAGCCGATCGGATAGACGAGCTCGGCCGGCCGCTCCGCATCCCAGATCGCGATGTCGCACCGCTTTCCGGCTTCAAGCGTGCCCATTTCCGACAGTATCCCGAGCGCCCGCGCCGCATTTCGCGTCACGCCGAGGAGGCATTCTTCCACCGTCAGCCCGAAGAGCGTCGCCGCCATGTTCATGGCGAGAAGAAGTGAGGTCAGCGGCGAGGAGCCTGGGTTGCAGTCGGTCGCGACCGCCATCGGCACGCCGACGCTCCTCAGCGTCGCGACGGGCGGCTTCCTGATCTCCTTCAGGAAATAAAAGGCGCCGGGGAGAAGCACCGCAACCGTGCCCGCCTTCGCCATCGCGGCCGCCCCCGTTTCGTCGAGATATTCGAGATGGTCGGCGGAGAGCGCGCCGCAATCGGCCGCAAGCTTGGCGCCCCCGAGATTGGAAAGCTGCTCGGCGTGAAGCTTCACCGGCAGGCCGTGCTTCCGCGCGGCGTCGAACACCCGCCCGATCTGCTCGGGCGAAAAGGCGATCGTCTCGCAGAAGCCGTCGACCGCGTCGGCAAGCCCCGCCGCCACGACATGCGGAAGCTGCTCGTTGCAGACCTCTTCGATGTAGCGGTCCTTGTCGCCGCCCGCTTCCGGCGGCAGTGCATGCGCGCCAAGAAAGGTGCGAACGACGCCGACGTCACGCGCTTCGCCAAGTCGCGTCGCGGCGCGAAGCATCTTCGCCTCACTCTCGCGGTCGAGGCCGTAGCCCGACTTCACCTCGATCGTCGTCACGCCTTCCGCGATGAGCGCATCGAGGCGCGGCAGCGCGGCCTCGACGAGCGTGTCTTCGCTTGCTGTGCGCGTCGCCCTCACGGTGGAGAGAATTCCCCCGCCGGCACGCGCAATTTCTTCGTAGCTCGCTCCCTTCTGGCGCATCTCCCACTCGTCGGCGCGGTCGCCGGCGAAGACGATATGCGTGTGGCAATCGATCAGACCGGGCGTCAGCAGGCGACCTTCGCAGTCGACGATCTCAGGCGCGTGCCTGAGCGCCGGCGGAAGTTCCGCCTCGGGACCGGCATAGAGAATGCGGCCTTCCCCAGAAGCGACGCAACCCTTTTCCACCAAGCCGAGACCCGGTAGCCGCGCGTCGCAGGTGACGAGCCTGGCGTTGTCGAAAATCCTCTCGCACGACCCGCCCGCCATCGCTTCGCGTCCCCCTAGAAATCCATCTTTGGATGCTTTGACGGGGCCCGGCAAGGGAACCGCCGACATGGTGGGCCCAGCCCTCCGGGCGGAGAATGCCGGGGATCGCCCCTCCAACTCTCCATGACAACGTTGGACATTTTCGGTTGACAACGTTGTCATAGGAATTAGCGTGGAAGTAGAGGGAAACGCCCGATGGCAACAATAACAACCGTTGCCGCCCGCGCCGGTGTTTCGATCAAAACGGTTTCGCGGGTGATGAACGAGCCGGATTCCGTCGCCGCGGAGACACGCGAGCGCGTGCTGGCCGCCGCAGCGGAATTGAATTTCGTACCGGATCAGCGCGCACGCGCGATGCGCTCCGGCCGCTCCGGCGTCGCAGGCTTCCTCTCCGACGTGATCGCCACGACCCCATACTCGGTCGACATCGTGCGCGGCGTCGAAGACGCGCTCGCCGCGCACGCAATGTCGCTCCTGATCGGAAACACCGAGAATCGCACCGACGACCTGCCGCGGATCATGCGCTCCTTCCGCGCGAGCCGCGTCGAGGGTGTGATCTTCGCCACCATGTATCACCGTCGCGCCGACGAGTTCGGCGCAAGCGAGAACTTGCCCGCCGTCCTCGTCAACTGCTTCTCGGCGGCGGACGGCATGCCGACCGTGCTCCCCGACGACGAGGCCGGCGGGTTTGCGGTCGGCCGCCACCTTCTTGCGCTCGGACACCGCCGCATTGCCTATCTGACGCTGCCGCCGAACGCCGAGGCTACGAAGCTCCGGCTGGCCGGACTGGCCCGCGCCTTCGCGGAGGCGGGAGAACCGTTCCCCGCCGGTCTCGTCGTCACCGGCCAGCCCCACTCGCCCGATTTCGACCAATCCTTCGCCTACGAGGCAGCGTCGAAGCTGCTTACCCGTGCCGACCGCCCGAGCGCAGTGTTCTGCGGCAACGACGAGATGGCGCTGCAGGTCTACAACGCCGCCGCCGCGCTCGGCATGCGCATTCCCGAGGAACTCTCGGTCGTCGGCTATGACGATTATCACCTCTTCTCCGAAGGACTGCGACCCGCGCTGACGACGGTCGTGCTCCCTTACCGGCGCATGGGCGAGATTGCGGCCGAGTTGCTGATCAAACGGATCAAGGATCGCGCTGCGAAGGCGGAGACCATCCGCGTGGAGGGACCGCTCGTCGTGCGCAACTCGACCGCCGCCCCGGTCAAGGCCGCGCGGCGCGCATGACGTTCGAAACGAAGAAGCAGCTGGAAAAAGGAGGAATCGCAATGAGGCTTACCACTTGGCTCCTGGCAGGTGCCACGCTTCTCGCCGTCGGCGGCGGCGCGATGGCGGACGACGTGATCAAGGTCTGGCACCATGGCGGCCGCGGCGACGGCGAACGCGAGTCGATCGCCGCCTCGATCGACAAATGGAACGGCATGCACCCCGACATGAAGGCGGAGCTCGTGCTGCTTCCGGAGGGCTCCTACAACGAGCAGGTCCAGGCGGCGGCGCTTGCCGGCGACCTTCCCGATCTTCTCGACTTCGACGGGCCGAACTACGCGAACTACGCCTGGTCCGGCTATCTCGCGCCGCTGAACGACCTCGTCTCGCAGGCGACGATCGACAACGAGATCCCCTCGCTGATCGCGCAGGGCACCTATCCGCCGGACGGCAAGCTCTACTCGCTCGGGCAGTTCGATTCCGGCCTCGCCATCTGGGGCAACAAGGCCTACCTCGAAAAAGCCGGCGTGCGCATCCCGACCAAGGTCGACGACGCCTGGACCATGGCGGAGTTCGAGGATGCGCTCGCCAAGCTGCAGGCACTGCCTGAGGTCGAATACGCAATCGACCTGAAGCTCAGCTATGGCAAGGGCGAGTGGTACACCTACGGCTTCTCGCCGATCATCCAGGCTGAGGGCGCGGACCTCATCAACCGCGAGACCTGGAAGGCGTCGGGCACGCTCGATTCCGCCGGTGCGGTCGAGGGCATCACGCACTTCCAGACCTGGGTGAAGAACGGCTGGGTCGTGCCCGCTTCGGCCGGCGACGACGCCTTCTACGGCAAGAAGAACGCAGCGCTCGCCTTCGTCGGCCATTGGATGTGGACCCCGCATCACAAGGGCCTCGGCGACGATCTCGTGCTGCTGCCGGTGCCGAAGTTCGGCGACAAGCAGGCAACCGGCATGGGCTCCTGGTGCTGGGGCATCACCTCCGCGTCGACGCACAAGGAGGCGACGGGCAAGCTCTTGGAGTTCCTGCTCACCGACGACGAGATCCTGCCGCTCACGAACCGCAACGGCGCCGTCCCCGGCACCAAGACCTCGGTGGCGAAGTCCGACCTCTACAAGGAAGGCGGCGCACTCAGGCTCTTCGTCGATCAGCTGAACACGATCGCCGTGCCACGCCCGGCGCACCCGGCCTATCCGACCATCACCTCCGCCTTCGCGCAGGTCGTGGCCGATGCGATCGACGGCGCCGATCCCGCGGCGAGCCTGAAGAAGGCGGCGGCGGCGATCGATCAGGACATCGACGATAACCAGGGCTATCCGCCCTTCGCGACGCAGTAGCCTCCCAAGGCGGGCGGTCGGGGCGTTCACCCCGGCCGCCTTTCCAAATCTG
Source organism: uncultured Alphaproteobacteria bacterium (assembly GCA_963720705.1). GTDB lineage: Bacteria > Pseudomonadota > Alphaproteobacteria > Rhizobiales > Afifellaceae > DASWJZ01. The sequence goes on along the minus strand of CAVRGJ010000002.1, from coordinate 41,259 downwards.
TCGGCGATGCGAGAACAGGCCGCACCGGAACGCCTCGAGCAGAGGGCCGCTTGGATGCTAAGCGCGCCGGCGGTCCTTCTCGGCGCGCTCTTCATCGTCGCACCGTTCGCACTCGCCATCGCGCTGTCGTTCTCCGATCAGCGCCTCGTGCCGAACCCCAACCTTCCGACGCGCTTCATCGGCGCCACCAACTATATCCGCCTGATCGGCGACCCGAACTTCCGCCAGGCGTTCCTGAACACGCTTCTCTTCACCGCGCTCGTCGTGCCGTTCCAGACGGCGATCGCGCTGGCGGCGGCGATGCTCATCAATTCCAAGCTGCCTGCACGCAACGTCTTCCGCGGCATCTTCTTCCTGCCGACGGTCATCACCATGGTGGTCGTGTGCGTCGTCTGGTTCTCGATGCTGAAGATCGACGGCTTCTTCAACCTCGTGCTTCAGACGGTGACCTTCGGAAAAGCCGGGCCGATCGATTGGTTGAGGAATCCCTATACGGCGATGCCGGCGATCGTCGTCCTCTCCGCCTGGCAGGGCTTTGGCTTTCAAATGGTGATCTATCTCGCCGGGCTGCAATCGATCAGCCCGCAGCTCTACGAGGCGGCCGAGGTCGACGGCGCGACGCGCTGGCAGCAGTTCTGGAACGTCACAATGCCGTCGCTGCGGAACACGCACATTTTCGTGGTGGTCACTACGACCATTCTTGCTTTCAAGATGTTCACGCAGGTGAATATCTTGACGCAGGGCGGCCCGCAGGGCGCGACCAGCACGCTCGTTCATTTCCTCTACGAGGTCGGCTTCCGGCGTGGACGCGTCGGCTTCGCCTCCGCGACCGCCGTCGTGTTCTTCCTCGTTGTGCTCCTGATCACGCTGCTCCAGCGCGGCCTCTTCCGTTCCGACGAGGAGACGCGATGAGCGACCGCACAGCCCTCGTTGTCCGCATCGCGATTGCCGTTTTGGTGACGCTGATCGTGCTTGGGCCGCTGGCGCTGATGTTCGCCACGTCGCTGAAAAGCGACCCGCAGCAGATTCTCGTCGATCTCGGCGGGTTCCGCGCCTTCTGGGTTTCGCCTGGCGACGCATCGCTCGACAATTATCGCGCCGTCCTCGCCGACCGACAGGCGCCGTTTCTGCGCTTCATGTTCAACTCGGGCCTGATTGTCGTTTCGATCGTCCTGCTTGGGATATTCACCAATTCGCTCTGCGCCTACGCGCTGTCGCGCCTGCGCTTCAAGGGCCGCAAGCTGCTGCTCGGCATCGTCGTCGCTTTAATGATCATCCCGGTCGAGGCGCTGGTCGTCCCGCTGCTCCTGATGGTCAACCGCCTCGGCATGCTCGACACCTATCAAGCGCAGATCATCCCCTTCATCGCCCACCCGCTGTCGATCTTCCTCTTCTACCAGTTCTTCGCGAAGCTGCCGAAAGACCTCGACGAGGCGGCCTATATGGACGGCGCGACGCCCTTCCAGATCTATCGCAAGATCGTGCTGCCGCTGAGCCTTCCTGTCATCGCGACGGTGGCCATCCTGCAAAGTCTCGAATATTGGAACGCCTACCTCTGGCCGCTCATGGTCACGCGCGGGCCGGAAGTGAGGCCGGTCTCGCTGGCGCTTGCGCAGTTCTTCACCACCCCGCCCCCGCAATGGGGCAACCAGATGGCCTTCTCCGTCATGATGTCGCTACCGGTCCTCGTGCTCTATCTCGGCTTCCAGCGCTGGTTCATCCAGTCGGTGGTGAGCAGCGCGGTGAAGGGCTGAAGCGCCGGCCCGATGGCTTTCTCGCTTCCGGAACATTGGGTCTGGGATTTCTGGCTCGCCCGCGACCGGGCCGACTATCATCTGTTCTTTCTTGAGGCCCCAAAATCGATCGGCGACGCCAATGCGCGCCATTGGAACGTCTCGATCGGCCATGCCGTCTCACGGAACCTCGTCGACTGGACGCCGCTTGGGACCTGCTTCCGGCCGGCACCCGACCCCGCGTGGGACGACGGCACGACCTGGACCGGCTCCGTCATCCGCCACGCCGACAAATGGTGGATGTTCTATACCGGCACCTCGAGGGGCGAGAGCCTCAAGAAGCAACGAATCGGGCTCGCAACGTCAAGCGACCTGCACCATTGGCGCCGCCACGCCGGCAATCCGGTCCTCGACCTCGATCCCGGCCTCTATGAGGAATACGACCCAGCGGCCTGGCACGACCGCTCGCTCCGCGATCCGTGGGTGGCGCCCGACCCGGAGGGAAGCGGCTTCCGAATGTGGTTCACCGCGCGCGCCAGAACTGGCGCGCCGGACGGGCGCGGCGTCGTCGGCACGGCGTGGTCTGCGGATCTCGTCAACTGGCGCGCCGAACCGCCGGTGACGGAGCCCGGTGACTTCGGTGAATGCGAGGTGCCGCAGTATTTTACCGCCGGCGGGCGTTTCTATCTGCTCTTCAGCACCTCGGCACGGCGAACCTCCACCGCGCGGCTTGCGCGCCTCGCCAAGACCGGCGAGGCGGCCGAAACCGGCACGCATTATTTCATGGCGGAAGGCCCGAGCGGCCCCTGGCGCCTCGGCCCGATGCCGTTTCTGGCGGGCGACGCGCTTGGTTCGCTTTATGCCGGTCGCATGGCGGAGGACCCATCCGGGCGGGCGGTGTTTCTCGGCTTCCTCGGCGACAGCCCCGCGGGAGGCTTTACCGGATCGATCTGCGATCCGATCCCGATCGCTGTCGGATCTGACGGGACGTTGAAGCTGGGAATTTAAAAGGTGAAGCCGGAAAGCGCCGTGGCCCGGCGCGCAAAAGCATCAATTCGCGCACGATGCGCGTCGCCATGCTCAACGCCGAAGCCGGCGTCACGCCGAGGCGCCAAGGGCGCCTCCAGAGCGTCAGCGCTTGTCGCGAGGCTGCGAGGTCACGCTTTGCAGATGCCGCGAAACGCCGGACGCCGAATCCCCGGAATGTTCGGCGAAACGGCGCAGCGTCGCAGCCTGGGCAAGGAGCGACGTTCCGTGGCCATTCGAATCGGCCTCCCCAAAACGTATGCTCCCGCCACCTTCCTCGATGGCGTCCGCGACCGCTCGCAGCAGCATCGCGGCAGGCGGGCTGACGGGCTCGACGTCGCAGGCGAGGTAGAAGATCCGCGCCCTCACAACATCGAGCGAGAGTGGGGGAATTGCTTCAGCGGTCACTTTGATCCTCCGGACTCCGTTTGGCTTTTGCCAAGCGGCCGCAGCGACCATTCAACCTTTCAAGGCGTGACCAAAGCGTGACACAACTAGCAGAGGCGGCCTCCCCCAGGCCACCCTGGGTGCGCTGCGGAATCGATCGGAGATCGGCTCGAAATCCGCTTGAACGGCCCTTCGATACGCCTCGCTCGCCCAGATCGCATCGTCAGCCCGCTCGGCCTGCGGCTCGCGCGCGACCCGCCGCGGCGCTACGGAGGCGCTGTCAGCGGGCGCCACGACGCGTCCGGCGCCGCGCTCGCCCGGGTAGACGGCGGGCGAGAAATCGCCGCGCTGGGCGCTCGCCAGGAGCTTGCCGCGGACGAGGGTGGCGTTCGCCGGGAGGTCCGACTGCTTCACCGCCTGCCACCAAAGTGCTGCCACGCCGGCTACATGCGGCGCAGCCATGCTGGTCCCGCTTCGCGCCCTCAAGCCGCCGCCGGCGGCAGCCGACACGATGTCACGTCCAGGCGCGGTGATCTCGACGCCGCAATTGGAGAAGCTCGAGACGCGATAGCCGGTGCGCGAGACAAGGCGGTCGAGCGAGCCCACCGACACGATCTTGTCGGAGCCGCAAGGCGGGCACGCCTTCATCACATGCTCGCCGTCCGCGCCGCGGCGCGAGTTGTTTCCCGCCGCAGCGACGATGATCGCGCCGCCGGTGAAAGGCTCCTGCATGCGCAGCATGTGCAGCAGGCGCTCGAGCAGCTTGAGGTTCGCACTGTAGGCTTCAAGCGCGACCTCCGTGGCGAGCTCAGCGCTCCAACCCTCTTCAATGCGCTTTCGCACCGTCGCCGCGAAATCGAACCCGACCGACATCGAGATCACGCGTGCGCCCTGCTCGTGCGCCCACAACAAGCTGCGGATGAGCATGTCGGAATTGCCGCCGTCGGGCGTGAGCACGCGACCGATCAGCGCGCGGCGCACGCCAGGCGCCACCCCGATCCGCACCCCGTCGACGTTGCGCCCGAAGATGATGCCGGCGCAGTGCGTGCCATGCCCGTCCGCGTCGCCGTTGCCGAGGCCGGTAAAATCCTTCTCCACGAGGCCGACGTTGCGGAACGCCGGATGCGCCGCGTCGATGCCGGTATCGAGAAGCGCGACCGTCACATCCGCCCCGGTGTACTTCGAGCGGTCGGCGCCGACCGCGGCGATGCCCCAGGACTGTCGCCGGCGCACGCCCGCCTCGACCCCTGCGGCAGGCTCCAAGCTTGCCGCGGCGACCGGCGAAAGAAGCCGCGTCGACATGACTTCGGCGGCCGCGACGAAATCCGGCTCCGCAACAAGCTCCTGCAGCTCCGGTGCGGTAAGCCTCTCGCGGTGGATCGCCGGGCGAAGCGGTTCGCTCAGAAATCGTGATGGAGATTCAAGCGGTTGACCAAACGCGCTGCGGCCGAAGTGGTAGCGCGCCGTGGGTGCGCCTCCTCGGCTGAGGAGGACAGTGTAGGTTCGTTCCATTGGTCCTTCGCCTGTCGTGTCCGCGCGATAAGAAGCGGAAGCGCGTGCCCTGAGCGTGCCCAGGCGTGGCGGAACCGTGACAAAACCGAGGCACGGCGCCGCCCGGACGAATTTACACATGGTTAACGGCTCACTATCGTTTGCGTGGCAATATCCTTCCTGAGCGTGTTGGCTCGCGAGGGAGCGGACAATCGGCGGCAGCACGCCGCGACCTGGGGATCGCTTCTGCATGTCATGCAGGCTCTCACTCTTCGGTCCGCCTACTCTGCTTGACCGTCGCGGCCGGCCAATACCGGTCCCGGCCAAGATGTTCGCGCTCGCGGTCTTTCTGATCCTGTCAAGCGGCGGGGGGCCAGCCAAGCGCACATCTATTCGGCAGTTTCTTTGGCCGAGCGCCGACGCCAAGACTGCCGCCGCCAATCTGCGCAAGTTCCTGGCGCGCGTGCGCGAGAGGCAGGAGGAATTCGGCTTCGAGTTGATCCACTGCGAGCGCAACCACGTCGAATTGTCGCCGTCGGCCGACATCGACCTCGACTTCTTCCTGAAGACCGTCGCGGCGCGCTGCGCCGACGATCTTCTCGCCATTTGCGACATCTACCGCGGCGACCTGCTCGAGGGGATGGCCTGGCAGGAGCTCGAATTGAGCGAGTGGATCGAGGTGCAGCGCACGAAGCTTCGCGACACCTTCGTCGGCGTCGTCTCGCATCAGCTTGAGTCGCGCGCCGATGCTGTTGGTCCCTTGCAGCGGCGCATCGCCGCGCGAAAGCTCATTGAGGTCGACCCCTACAACGAGACCGGGCATCGCAACCTGATGCGGCTCTTCGCCGACGAACGCGAGCCGGCGCGGGTACGCGAGATCTACATCAACCTTCGCCAGCGCCTGCGCGATGATCTCGGCGTCGAACCCGACACGACAACCTCCGACCTCTATCATTCGTTGCTGGCGGGGAAGATGCCGGCGCCTCCGTTCGCGATCCCGGCCTCGCACGCGGACCCCTCGCATCGGATTCCGGCGGGCGTCGAGGACGTCTCGGAAGGCGTGCAGAGCGTTGCCGTCGAATCGTCCAGCATGGCGGGCGTTCCGAAGGTCTCTGTACTTCCTCCGCCGCTCGTGCCGGAGCTTAGCTATCACCACCATCTCGCTGTGTCGCTGGTCGAGGACGTGGCGATCGGACTTTGCCGCTTTCGCGGATTGACGTCGGTGGCCCCGCATACCTCCGCGGAGTTCAGCCTCGGAGGAAAGAAGGCGCTTCTGCAGACGTTCGGCATCGACTACGCGGTGGAGACCCAGCTCCATGACCGCGGCGGTGAGATCTGGCTCGCGGTGAAGCTCCTCGACACGCGCAGCCGCAAGATTCTGTGGGCCGACCAGTACGCGTTCAACCGCGAGACGATCGCGCGGCAATATCAGGAATTGTCGGCGCGGATCGTGCTTCTCCTGATGGACAGGATCGAGCGCACCGAGCTCGCCCGTTACGAAGTCACGCAGAACTCGACGGCGTATCTCCTTTATCTGAGGGGACAGCGGTATCTGCGAGCGCTCGACCTGCCCAATGCCCGACGCGCGCGACGTGAGTTCAAGGCCGCGGTGAACGCGTGCCCGGACTTTGTCCCAGCGATCAGCGGCCTTGCCCGCACCTACCAGCTTGAATGGCTGCTTCTCGCGCGCGGAGAGACCGAGCTCCTCGCCGAGGCCGAGCGTCTCGCGCGCCTGTCGATCGACATCGACCCAGACGACGCGCGCGGCTTCCGCGAGCTCGGCGCCTGCACCCTCTACACAAGCCGCTTCGATGAAAGCCTGGAGGCGCTCCGCAATGCCGAGGAGCGGAACCCGCAGTTCGCCGACCTCCTGATGGACTATACTGATGCGCTTGTTCACGCCTGCGAGCCCGTGACCGCGCTGCAGAAGATCGAGCGCGCCATCGAATTGAACCCGCTTTGCCCCGATTCCTATTGGTGGGCCGCTGGCGGAGCCAACTACCAGCTTCAGGACTACCAAGCGGCGATCCGATGCCTGCTGCGTATGCGCGATCAGACGCCTGCGAACCGGCTTCTTGCGGCATCGCACGCCATGTTGGGAGAACGCGAGACCGCCAGGGATTACGTACGAAGGGCCAACGAGACCCACCCCGATTTCAGCGTCAGCGGCTGGCTTTCAATCGTTCCGCTGAAAGACCGGCGCTACGCGGATCTCTACGAGCAAGGGCTCCGCGAGGCCGGGTTCGTTTGAGTTGTTTCCGGTCGGATATCGACTTTTTGTGGAGAAGAGGAGAGGCAAGATGAAGAAGACAGTGCTGTTCCGCTTGAGCGACAACGACACGATCTACGTCGCCGATCTCGAAGCCGGCACGGTTGGACCGGCTGGTTCGGACGTGAACCTCGCGACTGGCGACACGCCGCTCATGAGCGGTGTGGATGTCGCTCTGGCCGCCAAAGTTCGGTCCGCCGCGGCGTCGCACTTCCTGTTTCCGAGCCGCTGAAACCTGAAGCCGCGCGAACGCAAAGCGCCCGCTGAAGGCAGGCTGATAGTCTAAGTAAAACCAACAAGTTGAGACGAGCACCGGTGCGGCCGGGCCGTTCGGTACGGCCGCACCGAACAGGAAAGCTATGCCTTGGGCGCGGGCTCGATTGCGTCGCATGGATCCACGATGAGGAGAATAAGCATGAGAAATGTCATTCTGTTCCGCCTGTCCGACGACCACTCGACATGGATCGCCGACCTTGAGGCGGGTACCGTCGAGCGCGCCGACGCTTTCGACGCGGACGGCGTCAGCGATGAATCGCAAGTGCGAGGCGTCGATCTCGCGATCGCCACGACCGCGCGCGCGGATGCGGCGTCCCATCAGTACTTCCCGAGCCGCGGTCCCCGCGTCGAGGGCGTCGACTTCGCGCATGCGGCCGAGGCTCGCTCCGACGCCGCGTCACATCAGGTACTACCCGAGCCGCTGAGGCACGAGATGCAGGCGGCGCGAGTCCCGGATCGTCTCAGTGCGGAGATCGCGCTGCTGAAGGAGCGCGGTGCAGCCGAAGCGCATTCCGATCGCCTGCATCGCGCCGCCGACACCGTCGCGCGCATGCGCGATAACTTCGCGCGTTTTGGCATCACCCGGCTCGCCGAAGTGACCGGGCTCGATCGCATCGGAATTCCCGTGTGGATGGCGGTGCGCCCGAATTCAAAGACACTCGCCGTCAGCCAGGGCAAGGGACTGAGCGACCCTGCCGCCCAGGCCTCCGCGATCATGGAAGCCGCCGAGATCGCAACGGCGGAGCGTTTCCCTGTCGCGACCCGCCTCTGTTCGATGCAGGACCTCGTGGCGGAAGGCGCGCGAGTGCTGAGCCTGAACAGCCTCATTGCGCGCGGCGAGCCGCTGGTCACGGAGACGGAAACGATCGCCTGGGTCGAAGGCTACGATCTCTTGGCGGGCGGCACCGCGTGGATGCCGGCGGAGGCAGTATCTCTCGATCCGCGCGATCCGGCCGGCCGCATCAGCCGCTTCTGGCAATCCAGCGACGGGCTCGCTTCCGGCAACATTCTACTCGAGGCCGTCGTGCACGGCCTGTGCGAGCGCGTCGAGCGCGACGCGACCGCGTTGTGGCTTTTCCGTTCCGACGCCGACGTCTTCAGCCGCTGCATCGATCCGGCATCGCTTGGGGACAGCGCCGTCGACGGCCTTGCCGCGCAGATCGATCGCTCCGGCTTCCAGCTCCGCCTCTTCGACATCACGAGCGACATCGGCGTGCCGGTCAGCTTCGCCGTCATCGCGCCGAAGCTCGACGGACACGAGAAGCACTGGAAGCACTTCGATCTTTCGAGCGGCGTCGGCTGCCATCCTTCGCATGCGCGGGCCGCTGTCCGCGCCATCACGGAGGCCGCGCAGAGCCGCGTCACCTCGATCACCGGCGCGCGCGACGACTTCGATCCGAATCTCTACACGACCCAGCTCAAGGCGGACCTGACCGACTATCTGCGCGCGCATCCGACCAATTACGCGCCGCGCGACGACGGCCGAACGCTCGACGCGATGGACAATCTCGAATTCATTCTCGAGCGGCTCCGTATTCGCGGCGTTGGCACGGCGATTGTCGTCCCGCTCGAAGTCGACGAGGCGGGCTTTGCGGTCGCCAAGGTCGTCGTGCCCGAGCTCGAGAACCCGCCCGGCGACCGTCGCCAGCGCTACGGTCGCCGCGCCCTAACCCTGATGGCGAGCATACAATGAAAGTCCTCTTTGCCGGCCCGAGCCTCCACGGCATCGATTGGTCCGCCGAACGACCGAACGATTTCGACGAGATCGACTGCCGCGGCCCCGCCGCCCAAGGCGACATCGCCCGTGCCGTCGTCGAGGGGGCGAGCGTGATCGCCCTTGTCGACGGTCGCTTCGAGGACATCGCCGCGGTCTGGCACAAGGAGATCCTCTACGCGCTCGAACAAGGCGTGCAAGTGTTCGGCGCGGCGTCGATGGGCGCGCTTCGCGCGGCGGAGTGTGCCGACTTCGGCATGATCGGCGTCGGCAGGGTGTTCGAGCGCTATCGGCTCGGCGAGCTTGAGGACGACGCAGCTGTTGCGCAGCTCCATGCGCCGGCAGAGATGGGTTACCGCCCCTACACCGAAGCGCTGGTCAACGTCGAGGCGACGATCGAGCGCTTCTTGAACCTGAAGGCGGTAAGCGAGGACGAGGCCACGCGGCTCGATGCGAGCGCCCGTTCGCTCTTCTTCAAGGAGCGCACCTACGCCCGCATCCTCGCCGAGGCCGGACTGAATGGCGGCGAGCGCGGCAAGCGGCTTGCCGCGTTGATCAAGCGCTGCGGCGTCGACCAGAAGCGCGAAGACGCGCTCGTCCTTTTCGCTTACCTCGCCTATATCGAGCCGGCTCGGAAAGAAGCGCCGACCGAGTGGCGGCTGGAGCCGACGCGGACCTGGCTGCTGACCCTCGACCGTGCGCGGAGATTTGCCGCGGAGAGCGCCAAGCCCGCCGGCCCGCTCGCGGCTTAGTGCGCGGCCGGCGCGGCTTCAGGCCACGCGCTCGAAGGCCATCGCGACCCCCTGCCCTACGCCGACGCACATCGTGGCGAGGCCATAACGGCCGCCGCGGCGGTCGAGTTCGCGCACCGCGGCGCCGGCAATCCGTGCCCCCGACATGCCGAGCGGGTGGCCGAGTGCGATTGCCCCGCCGTTCGGGTTGACGTGCTCGGCGTCGTCGGGAATGCCGAGCTGCCGCAAACAGGCGAGCGCCTGGCTCGCGAAAGCCTCGTTCAGCTCGACGACGTCGAAGTCGAAGACCTTCATTTTGAGCCGCTCGGTGAGCTTTCCGACCGCCGGCACCGGTCCGATTCCCATGATGCGCGGCGGCACACCCGCAGACGCCATGCCGAGCACGCGCGCAAGCGGAGCGAGGCCGTGCCGCTTAACCGCCGCTTCGGAGGCGAGGATCATGGCGGCGGCGCCGTCATTCACGCCCGACGCGTTTCCAGCCGTGACCGTCCCGCCTTCGCGCACGATCGGTTTGAGTTTAGCGAGCGCTTCGGAGCTCGTATCGGGGCGCGGATGCTCATCCGACGTGACGTTCGTGGGCGGCCCTTTTCGCGACGGCACGGCAACCGGCAGCAGCACGTCGTCGAACCGGCCGGCGGCGACCGCAGCGGCGGTCCGCTGCTGCGAGCGTAGTGCGAACGCATCCTGGTCGACGCGGCTGACCTGGAAATCCTGCGCGACGTTCTCGCCGGTCTCCGGCATGGACTCGACGCCGTACTGCTGCTTCAGCAACGGATTGATGAAGCGCCAGCCGATCGTCGTGTCGTAAACCTCGGCGCTTCGCTGAAAAGCCTCCGCCGCTTTCCCCATCACGAAGGGCGCGCGCGACATCGATTCGACGCCGCCGGCGATGGCGAGGTCGATCTCGCCGGCGCGGATCGCGCGCGCTGCCGCTCCGACCGCGTCGAGCCCCGACGCGCAAAGCCGGTTCAGCGTGACGGCGGGCGTCCGATCCGGCAGGCCGGCAAGAAGAGCCGCCATTCGCGCAACGTTACGATTGTCCTCGCCTGCCTGATTGGCGCAGCCGAAATAGACCTCGTCGACCGCTTCCCTGATCGAAGGGTGACGCTCAACGAGGGCGCGGATCGGCGTAGCCGCGAGGTCGTCGGCACGCACGCGCGAAAGCGCACCGCCGTAGCGGCCGATGGGCGTGCGAACGGGATCGCAAACGAAGACGTCCATCATCTGAGCCTAAGCCAGCGGCGGAGAACGGGGAAGGAGACGCGTCCGCTTAAGGCACGTGCCGTTCGGTGGCGCCCGTATAGAGCTGGCGCGGGCGGCCGATACGCTGCGTCTCGTCCTCCACCATCTCGTTCCACTGAGCGACCCAGCCGACGGTGCGCGCGACGGCAAAAAGTACCGTCAGCATGTTGTCGGGGAAGCCGAGCGCGCGCAGCGTGATGCCGGAATAGAAGTCGACGTTCGGATAAAGCTTGCGCTCGACGAAATATTCGTCGTTGAGCGCGATATGCTCGAGCTCCATCGCCACCTCGAGCAGGCGGTCGTTGACGCCGAGCTCGTTCAGCACTTCGTGACAGATCTTCTGCATTACCTTGGCGCGCGGATCGTAGCTCTTGTAGACGCGGTGCCCGAAGCCGGAGAGGCGGAACGGGTCGTTCTTGTCTTTCGCCTTGGCAATGTATTGCGGGATGCGATCCTTGCTGCCGATCTCGGCGAAGGTCTGGAGCGCCGCTTCGTTGGCGCCCCCATGCGCCGGGCCCCAGAGGCTCGCGATGCCGGCGGCGATGCAGGCGAAGGGGTTGGCGCCCGACGAGCTTGCAAGCCGCACCGTGGAGGTCGACGCATTCTGCTCGTGGTCGGCGTGCAGAATGAAGATGACGTCCATGGCGCGCGCCAGCACAGGGTTCACTTCGTACTCTTCGCACGGAACCGCGAAACACATGCGCAGGAAGTTCGAAGCATAGTCGAGGCTGTTCTTCGGATAGATGAACGGCTGCCCGACAGAATATTTGAAGGCGTTTGCGGCGATCGTCGGTGTCTTCGCGATCATCCGGATCGAGGCGACCATGCGCTGATACGGATCGGAGATGTCAGTGGAGTCGTGATAGAAAGCCGACATCGCGCCGACGAGCCCGCACATGACCGCCATCGGATGCGCGTCGCGGCGGAAGCCGCTGAAGAAGCGCGCCATCTGTTCGTGAATCATGGTGTGGCGCGTGACGCGGTATTCGAAGTCGTCCTTCTGCTCCGGCGTCGGCAGTTCGCCGTAGAGAAGCAGATAGGCGACCTCCAGGAACGACTTCTTTTCCGCGAGCTCGTCGATCGGGTAGCCGCGGTAGAGAAGCACGCCCGCATCGCCGTCGATGAAGGTGATGGAGGAGGCGCAGGAGGCGGTCGAGGTGAAACCGGGGTCGTAGGTGAAGCGGCCGGTCTTTTGGTAGAGCGAGCTGATGTCGATGACCTGCGGTCCGGTCGTGCCGTCGAGGATGTCGAAATCCCAGCTTTCGTTGCCGATCGAGAGTTTGGCCGTCTTGTTACCCATGTTCACCTCAGTGCGGTCTGTTGGGCCCTAGCCCCCGACGCCGTGGCTGTCGAGAGGCCGCCCAAACCGGCGCGATCATCGACCGAGTGCAGAATTGCCTGCGCCGTCGAACCGGCGCGATCAGCCTGGCGCATATTGTTGCGGCGCACGCAAAACCACAAGTCCATCTCGCGCGTGCAATATATAGTGGGTCACGCGAAGCGGGCATTGCCACCCGCCAGGACCGATCGAGAGCTTGCCCTGGATCAAGGGCCGACGGGAAAAAAAGATGCTCAAATCAGCCAATTGGCGAGCAGGCGCCGCCTTGCGCCGGCCCTCCGGATCAACGAAACATGCCGCCGTCTGGCCAAGCATCGGTGTACCGTGATATCCGCCGCCTGATGCCGGCGATCGGCACGCTCTGCCCAAACCAGCCCCTGACGAAAACGAACAGCCGGAGGCGGCGACGAGACCCATGAGCCTCGGTGACACGACCGAACGACAGACGGCACGCCCGCAAGGCGTCGCAAAGCGCCACCGGCAGGCGCTTGTCGTGCGCTTCGCCGGCGATTCCGGCGACGGCGTGCAGCTCGCCGGCCACCAGTTCGCCACGGCCGCGGCCGCGGAGGGCGCCGACCTGATGACGCTGCCGGAATTCCCGGCCGAGATCCGCGCTCCCGCCGGCACGACCTTCGGCGTCTCCGCATATCAGGTGCAGTTCGGCGCCGGCGAGGTGCTGACTCCGGGCGACGAGGCCGATGTGCTGGTCGCCTTCAACCCCGCCGCGTTCGTCACCAATATTCAGTTCCTGAAGCCCGGCGGCACCGTGGTCTACGACGAGGGCGCCTTCAACGAACGCGCCTTCGTGAAGGCGGGCCTTGCCGGAACCCCGGTCGATGACAGCGGCGCTGCACCGTATCGCGCGATCCCGATCGCCATGACGCAGCGCACGCTCGAATCCGTCGCCGCCTTCGGCCTCGGCCGCAAGGACGGAAGCCGCGCCAAGAATTTCTGGGCGCTCGGCCTGTCGCTCTGGCTCTGCGGGCAGTCGCCCGACGCGACGATCGCCTGGATCGAGCGGCGCTTCGCGAAGGAGCCGGCGCTCCTCGGCGGCAGCCTCGCGGCGCTCAAGGCGGGTTACGCCTACGGCGAGACGATGGAGCTCGCGATCCCGGAAGTGGTCGATCTCGGGACGGCGCACGATCGCACCGGCCGCTCGCGCATGGTCTCGGGCACCGACGCGATGGCGCTCGGCGTTGCCGCCGCAAGCGCGCTCTCCGGACGGCCGGTCTTTTACTGCTCCTATCCGATCACGCCGGCATCTGCGCTTCTTCACGCGCTTGCCAAACTGAAATCCGGGGTCAGGACATTCCAGGCCGAGGATGAGATTGCCGCCGCTTGCGCCGCGATCGGCGCCTCCTATGCCGGCGGCCTCGGCTTCACGGCTTCCTCAGGGCCGGGCCTGTCGCTGAAGACGGAGGCGCTCGGCCTTGCCGTCACCGCCGAGTTGCCGCTTGTCGTCATCGACGTGCAGCGCGCCGGGCCTTCGACCGGCATGCCGACCAAGCCCGAGCAGTCCGACCTCGACATGGCGGTGCTCGGCCGCCACGGCGAATCGCCGCTTCCGGTGCTCGCGCCGGCAACGCCCGGCGACTGCTTCGACATCGTCGTCGACGCCGCTCGGATCGCGATCGAGGCGATGACGCCGGTCATCGTGCTCTCCGACGCCTATCTCGCCAACGCGATCAGCGAGTGGGAGACGCCCGACGTGGAAACGCTTCCGGCCTTCCCGCCGCATATGACGGGCGACGGCGAGAACCCGATCACCGCCTTCACCCGCGATCCCGAGACGCTCGGCCGGCAATGGATCGCGCCGGGCATTCCCGGCCTCGTGCACCGGATCGGAGGACTCGAGAAGGACGCCGTCACCGGCAATATCTCTTACGACCCCGACAACCACGAGCAGATGGTCCGCCTCCGCGCCGAGAAGATTGCTCGCGTCGCGGAAAGGAACGACCGCGCGCTGATCCACGAGGGCCCGGATTCCGGCGATCTCCTCGTCGTCGGCTGGGGCTCGACCTTCGGGCCGATCCGCCAGGCGGTGCGCGATCTTCAGAAAGCTGGCCACGCCGTCGCGCATCTTCACCTGCGCCAGCTTTCGCCGCTCCCCGCCGGGCTCGAGGCGATCCTGAAGCGCTACAAGAAGATCGTGTGCGCCGAGATGAACACCGGCCAGCTAGCCGCGATGCTGCGTGCAGCGTATCTTCTGCCGATCGAGCCGGTGACGCAGATCAGCGGCCGGCCATTCCTTGTCTCCACGTTGGAGGCGGAATTCTCCGCCCGGCTCAGGGGGCGCGTGCAATGAACGTGATGCCTCTTTCGGCGAAGGACTTCACCTCCGACCAGGAGGTGCGCTGGTGCCCCGGCTGCGGCGACTACGCGATCCTGAAGGGCGTCCGCGCGGCGCTCGCCGAGATCGGGCGTCCGCCGCATGAGGTGGTGTTCATCTCCGGCATCGGCTGCGCCGCACGCTTCCCCTATTACATCGCGAGCTATGGCTTCCACACGATCCACGGCCGTGCGCCGGCCGTGGCGACGGGTACGAAGCTCGCCAATCCCGATCTCGACGTCTGGGTCGTCGGCGGCGACGGAGACTTCCTTTCGATCGGCGGCAATCATTTGCTGCACGCGCTGCGGCGCGACGTCGATCTGAACCTGCTTCTCCTGAACAACGCGATCTACGGGCTGACCAAGGGCCAGTATTCGCCGACTTCGCCGGTCGGCACGCGTTCGCCCTCAACGCCCGGCGGCTCGATCGAGCGGCCGGTCAACGCCGCGTTGGTCGCGCTCGGTGCCGGCGGCTCGTTCGTCGCACGCACCGTCGACGCGTTGCAGGATCACATGCCGGAAATTCTGGTCCGGGCGCACGCGCACAAGGGCGCCTCGTTGGTGGAAATCCTGCAGAACTGCATCATCTACCATGACGGCGCCTTCGGTCCGCTCGGCGAGAAAGCGACGGCCGCCGAAGCCGGGATCAGGCTCAAACACGGCGAGCCGATGCTCTTCGGCAAGGCGAAGGACAAGGGCCTGGTCTTCGACGAAGGTGCCTGCCGCTTCCGCGTCGTCAATGTCGGTATCGATGCGCCGCTCGACGCGATCGCCCGCCACGACGAGACCAATCTTCCGCGCGCCATCGCGCTTGCAAGCCTCGGCGCATCCGGCGAGCCGACCGCGCTCGGCGTCATCTATGCGCGGCCGCGCGACATAGCGCATCCGGGCTTCGCGGAACTCGCGCCGACGCCGGCGATGCGCCGCGATCAGCTCGCCGCCCTTCTAGCCGGCCGAGCATGAGGCCGGGCCGCCATTGACTTCGCCGACGTTTCTCCGTGAAGCGGGGAAACGCCACTTGGGAAGTTCTCGCCAATGCAGGACCATGTCGCGCAAGGCGCGGCCGACGCCGACTTCGATACGCTGATCGCGCGGATCGCGAGCCGGCGCGCGACGATCGCCGTGATCGGACTCGGCTATGTCGGCCTGCCGCTTTCGCGAGCGCTTGCCGGCACCGGTCACCAGGTCATCGGCTATGACGTCGACCCGGCGAAGGCGGAGAAGCTCAACGCCGGCCGCTCCTACATCAAGCATATCCCCGACACCACCATCGCCGAGATGCGCAAGAACGGCTTCGAAGCGACGGCCGACGTTGCGCGGCTCGGCGCCGCCGATGCGATCCTGATCTGCGTGCCGACGCCACTCAACCGCAACCGCGAGCCTGACCTCTCCTATATCGTCTCGACCGCCGAGAGCCTGGTGCCGCATCTTCATGCCGGCCAGCTCGTGGTGCTTGAATCGACCACCTATCCCGGCACCACCGCCGAGGTCCTGAAGCCGATCCTTGAGCGAAGCGGCCTTCGCTCGGAGGAGACGCTCTTCATCGCCTATTCGCCCGAGCGCGAGGACCCCGGCAACATCGAGTTCGGCACCACGCGCATCCCAAAAGTCGTCGGCGGCGACGGGCCGAAGGCGGCGACAGCGGTCGCCGCGCTCTACGGCCAATTCATCGACAAGCTCGTCCCGGTCTCCACCACGCAGACCGCCGAAGCCGTGAAGCTGACCGAGAACATCTTCCGCTCCGTCAACATCGCGCTCGTGAACGAATTGAAGCTCGTCTACGACGCCATGGGGATCGACGTCTGGGAAGTGATCGACGCTGCGAAGACGAAGCCCTTCGGCTTCATGCCGTTCTACCCGGGTCCCGGCCTCGGCGGCCACTGCATCCCGATCGATCCCTTCTACCTCACCTGGAAGGCGCGCGAGTTCGAGGTGCCGGTCCGCTTCATCGAGCTTGCCGGCGAGATCAACACGGCGATGCCGAGGATCGTCGTCGATCGGGTCGCCGCCGCGCTCGACGCAAAGACCGGCAAGGGGCTGAAAGGCGCGCGCATCCTCGTCATCGGCGTCGCCTACAAGAAGAACGTCGACGACATGCGCGAAAGCCCGGCGCTACGCATCATCGAGCTCCTGGAAGGCCGCGGCGCGAAGACCGACTACCACGACCCGTTCATCCCGGTGATCGGGCCTTCGCGCCAGCACGGCGCACTCGCCGGGCGGCGCTCCGTGCCGCTTGCCGGCGCCTCCGGCTATGACCTCGTTCTGATCGTGACCAACCACGACGGCATCGACTGGGAGGCGCTCGTCGCCGCCGCGCCGCTTACCGTCGACACCCGCAACGCCACGCGCGACGTGAAGCAGAACCGCGACCGCATCGTGAAGGCGTAGGCCCCGCGGCCTCGCTGTTGAAGGCCAAATTATTTCCTCATGCTGAGGTGCGACCCCGGACTTGATCCGGAGGGAGCCTCGGAAGCACGAAACTCCGGTGTTTCCAGTGCATTCTGGACCCTCCTTCGAGGCACGCCGACTGCGTCGGCGTTGCACCTCAGGATGAGGGCTGTTGATGTGAGCCCGCACGCTCACCGGCCCGGCTCGCGCACCTTGAGAAGCAGCGCGAGGCCGATCACGAAGAACACGATGATCGCGGCAATACCCGCGCGCTGGCTGCCGCTCGCGGCCGTGATTGTCGCAACCGCGGCCGGCCCGAGGAACGCAGTCGCCTTACCGGAGAGCGCGAACAGACCGAAGGCGCCGGCGCGTTTCTCCGGGACCGTCAGCCGCGCCATCAGCGAGCGGCTCGCCGCCTGCGCCGGCCCGACGAAGATGCCGATGCCGATCCCCGCGACCCAGAGCCAGAAGAGCGTCTGCGCCGCAACGGCAAGCGCCGAGGCGGCAATGAGGCCGACGAGCGCCAGCACGACCACCCGTTTCGAGCCGAGCCAGTCGTCGAGCCAAGCGAAGGCCGCTGCGCCGGCGCCGGCGGCGACGTTCAAGACGATGCCAAAGACGATCACTTCGGGGAGGCTCAACCCAAACGCGCCGGCCGCGTAGACGCCACCGAAGGCGAAAAGCGTGATCAGGCCGTCGGCGTAAATCATGTGGGCGAGAAGAAAGACCGCAAGCGGCCGGTTCTTGGGAAGCGTCGCGAGGGTGCGCCCGAGATCGGAAAGGCCGGCCGCCAGCATGGTGCCAATCGTCACGGCGCGCGACGGCCGGTCGGGCGTGAAGAGGAAAAGCGGGATCGAGAACAGCACGAGCCACACGCCGACCAGCGGGCCGACGATGCGCACCTGCTCCGCCGATCCGGCATCGAGCCCGAAGAGCGGCGGATCCGGCCAGATAAAAACGACAAGCGCCACGAGAAGCGCCGCGAGTCCGCCGGCATAGCCGAGCCCCCATGCCCAGCCGGAGAGCCGCCCGAGCCGCTCTTCCGGCACGATGTCGGGAAGCATCGCGTTGTTGAACACGATGCCAAACTCGAAGCCGAGATTGGCGACGACGACCATGCCGAGGCTGGCGCCGATGAAAGCCGGCGATGGCTGCGCGAACCAGAGCAACCCCGCGCCGGCAGCGCAGACCATAGTGAAGGCGAAGACCCACGGTTTCCGCCGGCCGGAGGCGTCGGCGATGGCGCCGAGGATCGGCGCCGCGATCGCGATCAGGAGGCCGCTTGCCGCGATCGCGTAACCCCAGAGCGCCTGGCCGGCGACCGCGTCCTTCACGATTCCGGCCTGGAAATAGGCGGGAAAGATGAAAGTGATGATGAGCGTGGTGAAGGGCGAGTTGGCCCAGTCGTAAAGCGCCCAGGACCAGCGTCCACGCGCAGGATTGGCTGTCAGCATGCGAATCAGACCGCCTGACCGACCGCCAATGTCGCGGCTCGGGCGGTCCGCCGCAACCGTTTGCCGCATCGCTTTTCGGCCCTTTGTTCTCGCTCCGCTTGCCTGGTCGAACGCGAGCGTGCATTCGACATGCCGGTACGACGCGGGGAGAGCAGTTTGGACAAGATTGAGAAGAAGCTGCGCGAGGCCATCATTGCGAAGGCGTGCTGGATGAATGCCGTTGGCCTGAACCAGGGCACGTCCGGGAACATCTCCGCGCGGCTCGACGACCGCATGATTATCACGCCGACATCGATCCCCTACGAGACGATGAAGCCCGCCATGCTCGCCGCCTTCGCGATCGACGGAGAATACGGCGCCTACGAAGGCCCGCGCCTGCCCTCGTCCGAATGGCGCTTCCACCTGGACATTCTGAAGGCGCGGCCGGAGATCAATGCGATCGTCCACACGCATGCGACCTTCGCCACCGTGCTCGGCATCGCGAGAAAACCTATTCCCGCCTGCCACTACATGGTCGCGGCTTTCGGTGGCACTGACGTGCGCGTCGCCGACTATGCGACGTACGGTACGAAAGCGCTCGCGGAGAACGCCGTGAAGGCGCTCGACGGCCGCACCGGCTGCCTGCTTGCCAATCACGGAATGATCGCGCTCGGCCGCGATCTCGACGAGGCGATGTGGCGGGCGGTCGAGCTTGAGACGATTGCCAAGCAGGACCATCACGCGCTGCTTCTTCCCGGCGGTCCGGTAATCCTTTCCGACGGCGCCATCGCGGAGACGCTGGAAGCCTTCCGCTCTTACGGCGTGCCGGGCGCCAAGAAGATCGAAAGGCCGCGCATCGCAAGGAGTGTGAAGACGGCGAAGCCGCGAAGACGCCCGGCGAAGCGGGCGTGATTCCGCGAAGAGCTCTTCGCGCGTCTCTCACGGCGTTGTGACCGTCCGAAATCGGACGCAGCCGAATAGAGAGAGGTCACTCGGTGTTCATGACGTTGCAGTGCACCGTCCGGCGGTGCGACCCATTTGGAGCATGTCATGATCAAGACGCGAAAATCCTCGACCGCGATGCTTCTTCTTCTCGCGGGCGGCCTCTCCCTCGGCGGCACCCTCGCCTATGCCGCAAGCGGCGGCGGAAGCGGCAGCAGCGGCACCAGCACACCGGCCTGCTCGACGGGCTACGTCTGGAGCACCGCGAAGAGCAAGTGCGTGAAGGCGACATCGAGCAACATGGACGACAAGACGCTCTACGCCCAGGGCCGCGATCTGGCGCTCGCCGGGCGCTACCAGGAAGCGCTGGACGCTCTCGAGGCCGTCAAGAGCCAAGATTCGATGGTGCTGACGATGATTGGCTATTCGAAGCGCAAGATGGGCAATTACGACGAGGGACTTGCCTTTTACCAAAAGGCGCTCGCTCTCGATCCGAACAACGTCGACACGCACGAATATCTCGGCGAGGCGTATGCAGAGAAGGGCAAGCTCGATCTCGCCAAGGCGGAACTGGTGAAGGTCGCGAATGTCTGCGGCACGACCTGCGAGCAATATCAGGACCTCGCCAAGGCGATCGCCGGCACGCCCGACGAGAGCTAGCAGCAAAGATCGGCGCAGAGGCCGATCGCAAGAAGTCTGTTGCGTAGCCGTAGCCAAGCGCGGGGTCGCCGACCTCGCGCTTGCGCCGTTCGGAGCGGAGCCTCGGATGGCGAAACCGAATGCGAGCACAATCGCGCCCGCCGGTTTCGCGGAAACGTGCGATTTGTTGATCCCGCTGCATCGCTTCGGGCCGCATCGGTGCTACGAAGGGGGACGAGACTTGCCGTCCAACTTCGTCGGTGAAACGGTGGAACGCTCCGAGGAAATCGTAAGAGCCGGGTTGCCGGAGCTGCTTTCGCGGCTGTGGCGCTACGGCCTCGTCCTGTCGCGCGACAGATCGACGGCGGAGGATCTTGTGCAGGCGACCTGCGTGCGCGCGCTTGAGCGCGCTCATCAGTTCACGCCGGGCACGCGGCTGGACCGTTGGGTGTTCTCGATCCTGCACTCGATTTGGCTGAACGAGGTACGGTCACGCAGCGTTCGCGAAGGCGCCGGCAGCGTCGACGCCGCCGATACCCTCATTTTTGAGGGCGAGCGCGCGATTGAGCAGAATATTCTCGTCGCCCAAGTGTTCAACGAGGTGCAGGCGTTACCTGAGGCGCAGCGCGCGGTGCTGTTCCTCGTCTATGTGGAGGGTCTCAGCTATCGCGAAGCGGCCGACCTGCTGCACATCCCGATCGGCACAGTCATGAGCCGACTTGCTGCAGCGCGAGCGAGGCTTTCGGGGCTGGGCGACGAGCGGCAGAATGAACAATCAATCGGGCCGTCGAGACATGGCGCACGAAGATAGAACCTTCGCCGAGGACGGCGATCTCGTCGCTTACATTGACGGGGAGCTCCCGCCGGAGCGGCGCGCCGCGCTCGAAGAGAAGATCGCCGGCGATCCGGCGCTTGCCGACCGCCTGCGCGTTTTGCAATCGGGCGGGCGCCCATTCCGGCAAGCTTTCGACGCCGTGCTCGAAGCCGCTCCGCTCGAACGGCTCTCCGCCGCGCTCGAACATGACTTACGGCGGCGACGGAACCGCAGCTCCGCCGGCCGGCGGCTGCCGGCGTGGACCGCGGTCGCGGCAAGCCTCGTAATTCTCGGCGTCGGCCTCGGCGCCGGCTACACGCTGCGGTCCTTCGGTATCCCCGGGCTGACCGAGGACGGCGTGCGCGGTGAGGAGGTCGATTCCGGCGCCTGGGGACAGATGCTTGCGAGCGACCTCGCCCTCTATACGCCGGAGTCCCTGGCGATGATCGGGCCCGGGCAGACACCGACCGATAGCGAGCTCGGAGCCGTCGGTGCCAAGCTCAACGTCGCGCTCTCCGCCGACCGTCTGGCGCTTCCCGGCCTCGCACTGAAACAGGCGCGGCTGCTCGCTTTCCGCGACACGCCGTTCATTCAGCTCGTCTATCTCGATCCGCAGCATGGCCCGGTGGCATTCTGCATTTTTGCAAGCAGTGGCGGCATCGAGGCGCCGGAGAGCTCAAGAAGCGCCGGGATGAACCTCGTCTATTGGGCAAACGATCGCGAGAGCTACATGCTCATCGGCCGAGCGCCGACCCGGGACCTGCAAGACCTTGCGGGAAGCTTGGCGAAGAAATTTCCGCCTTCGCCGGCCTGATCCCATTTGCCGAGGCCTGGGGTCTATCTCAACCGATTGTCGGCACGCTACTATGGCGCCGGGGCTTGGCCGATCTTTCGGCAAACCCGCTGCGATCGCTTGCACCTCAACGCGAACCCAGGAAGCATGAATGAGCATCGAACGCTTTGGAGCACCGGCGCCGGGAGCGCCGCCCTACCACCGGGCGGTCAGAGCCGGCGATTTCGTTTTCGTTTCCGGGCAGGTGCCGATGGGTCCCGACGGGACGATCGTCACGGGCGGGATCGAAGCGCAGACGAAGCAGGTGATCGAGAATATCAAAGCGGCGCTCGCGCTTGCCGGCCTCGGACTGAAAGACGTGGTGAAGGCGACCGCGTTTCTCGACGATGCGCGCGACTTTGCAGCCTTCAATCGCGTCTACGCGCAATATTTCGGCGAGGCGCTGCCGGCGCGCTCGACCGTGGAGGCGCGCCTCGTGATCGACTGCAAGGTCGAGATCGAGGTAATAGCCTACGCCCCGAAGGGCTGAGCGACCAGCGGCACCCTCTCCCCTTGAGGGAGAGGGTTCACCCTTGATCGCGCTAACGCACCTTGCCGCGGGCCGCCACCGGCCACACGACCTCGACCTTCCCGTCGCGCAGGCCGTAGACCTCGTCGACCATGTTGGACACGACGCAGCAATGGTTGGGGATGACATTGATGGCCTCGCCGACCTTCGGCTTCTTTTCCGAGCGCGAGAGGTCGATGATGCCGTGCTCCTCGGAGACATTGGCGACAACCGCGTCCGGGTATTCGACGACGCGCCCGAAATCCTTCACGAAATACTGCTCGCGCGTCAGCACCTTCGAGCCCGCGTCGATGATGGCGCGGTCGGCGGTCGGCCGGCTCACGACCGTCGCGCGGACATGCATGGCGCAATCGTCCCAGGTGGCGAGGCCGGAAGCGACCATCATCACGTCGTTGTAGACGTAGGTGCCGGCGCGATGCTCCGTCATCATCGGAAAGTCGCTTAGCGTCAGCAGCGCCGGCGAGCCGCCGCCAGAGACGACCGGGACTGGAATTCCCTCCGCTTCGAAAAGATCGAGAGCGCGCGCCATGAAATCGCCCGTTCCCGGCGCCTTGTTCGGAAACGTCATCAGGCCCTCGAAGCGGATGCGCGGCATGTTCATCGCGTAGCGAGCAAGCTCGCGCGCCGCTTCCGGCGTCTGCACGCCGTTCCGTCCGAAGCCGGTATCGCATTCGATCAGGAGCGGCACATCGCGGCCGTGGCGGACGCCCGCTTCCGAGAGCCCCTGCACCACCGTTTCGTTGTCGGCGACGACAGCGAGCCGCTTCACACGCTCCGAGAGTTCCATAAGCCGATCGGTCTTCGACTCGCCGACGATGTTGAAGGTGAGAAGGATGTCGTCGGTCACGCCTGCGTCCGTGAAGACTTCGACCTCGCCGAGCTTCTGGCAGGTGATGCCGCTTGCACCGGCCGCAATTTGCATCTTCGCGATCGCCGGGATCTTATGCGTCTTGATATGCGGCCGGTTGCCGATGCCGCGCGCGCCGACCAGGGCCTGCGCGCGCGCAATGTTCGCCTCCAGCCGATCGAGCAGGATGGTGACGGCGGGCGTGTCGAGTTCGGTCGCGTGCATCTTATGCCTTCACCCTCTGCGCTGAGCTTGGGACCGGCGCGCGCGCTCCTCTGCTCATGCGCCGCGTCCAAGAACGTGCGCGATCACCTCAGCGGTGTGCTGAACCTCGTCCTTGTGCGGAAGCAGCGGCTCGAGCGCGCGCCCGATCACCGCGATCGCGGCGACCGGCCTCTCGTGGACGAGAAGCGGGGCGGCGACGCAGCACAGGCCGGGTGTGTTCTCGCCGCGATCGACGGCAAAGCCCTGGTTCCGGACTTCCGCCAGCTCGGCCCTGAGCGCAGCCTCGTCGGTTATCGTGAACTCGGTCTGCCGCACGAGCGGCACGGCTTTCAGATAGCTGTCGAGCTCCGGCCCTGGAAGGTGTGCGAGGATCGCCTTGCCGAGCGCGGAGCTATAGGCAGGCGCCGTCTTGCCGAAGCGGCTGAAGATCGTCGGCAGCGATGGCTTCTCCACGCCCGCGAGGTAGAGCATCTGGTGGCGATGCAAAATGCCGAGGCTCACGCGCTCGCCCGTCGAGTGTGCCAGCGTCTCAAGATGCGGCAGCGATTCCAGCCGGATCTGGTTGGTATCGAGCAGGCTTCCGGCAAGCATCAGCACCGAGTATCCGGGCGTGACGCGACTGTCGCCGGGATCCTGGGCGAGATAACCCTCGCCGATCAGCGTCTGGATCAGGCGGTGCGCGGTCGGCCGCGTGACACCGGCGCGAACGGCGACCTCAGCCACCGTGAGCGGACGCTCCGCCGCGGCGAACGCGTCGAGGATGGCGAGCGCCTTGCGCAGTGTCTTGACGGCCGAGAGGTCGGTTTCTTCGGCTTTCCGGTTGTTTGGATTGGAGGCTACGAGTGTTGGCATGTTTGCGGTCGCTTTGTCCGGTGCTTGGACGCTACGAGGGGTGTTGCGTCGGGGTCAATCCCAAGAGGTTGCCAAACTTGGTGGACCCAAGGCGCTCGAAAACATGACTATTGTGCTCATGCTTGGGCGGCGCGTTCACCTGCTGAAAAGGCTGTCCGCTTCACTTTCGTGGTATCGCCTGCAATAACGCCGAGCCACCGGCCGCGAGGAGCGCCGGGCGCGGGTGTGATCAAGGAGGCGTGGATGCTGAGGATTTGGGGGCGCACGAACTCGACCAACGTGCAGAAAGTGCTTTGGTGCTGCGCCGAGCTCGGCCTTGCTTACGAGCGGATCGAAGCCGGCGCCGAGCACGGCGTCGTCAAGAGCCCCGACTACCTCGCGATGAACCCGAACGCGCTTGTGCCGACGATCGACGACGACGGCTTCATCCTCTGGGAATCGAATGTCATCGTCCGCTACCTTTCGAACAAGTACGGCCTCGGCTCGCTTTGCCCGAAGGATCTCCGCGACCGCTTCGAGGCGGAGCGCTGGATGGATTGGCAAACGACCACGCTCTGGCCGGCCTTCCGCGCCGCCTTCATGGGGCTGGTCCGCACGCCGCCGGAGAAGCGCGATAACAACGCGATCAAAAGCGCGCAGGCTGAGACCGCGAAGTACCTGGCGGCTTTCGAGTCGCGCCTCGCGAAGGTCCCGTTCGCGGCCGGCGGCGCCTTCACGATGGGCGACATCCCGCTCGGCGTCACGATGTTCCGCCTCTTCGCGCTCGGCATCGAGCGGAGCGCGTTCCCGAACGTTTCGCGCTGGTATGAAGGCCTGACCGGACGCCCGGGCTATAAAGCACATGTGATGCTGCCGCTCTCCTGAGCGCGCGAAATCGCCGCTATCCGTCTCCGCCGCGGGTCGTGGTATCTTGGTTGCCAACAATGGCCGGCGGCGTGCCGGCCGCTCAAGCAATACGGGAGGATCCGACAATGGTGTCAACGGGCGCTGCAACGGCCAGAAAGCCGCCGGACGATGCTTCCGGGAAGAAGACTCGCCTCGCCTTCGATTCCAACCGGCTCGACGATCTTCTGGATGAGGTCGGCATCGACGTCCTGATCGCCTCGTCGAAGCACAACATCCAATACCTGCTCGGCGGCTACCACTTCTTCTTCTTCGATGCGCACGACGCGGAGGGCCTGAGCCGCTACCTGCCGCTCTTCGTCTATTTCAAGGGCGCGCCGGAGCGCTCCGTCTATGTCGGCCACGAGATGGAGGGCTGGGAGCGCGACAACGGCACGATCCCGGCACCGAGCATCGAAACGGCGAGCCGCAGCAGCGGAGACGCCATGCGCCGCGCCATCGGCCACATTCAGAGCGCCGGAAAGAAGCTCAAGATCGGTGTGGAGCGCGCCTTCCTCCCGGTCGACGCGGAGAACGTGCTCCGTGAGGGCCTGCCTTCGGCGGAAATCGTCGACGCGATCCTGCCGCTCGAGCGCCTTCGCGCCGTCAAGAGCAAGGCCGAGCTTGAGCTTTTGCGCAAGGCATCAGACGGCGTCGTCGATTCCATGCTCGCCGTCATCGCGGCGCACGGGGCGGGTTCGACAAAGCGGGAAATCGCGGAGGCGCTTCGCCGCGAGGAGGTGCTGCGCGGCCTGAATTTCGAGTATTGCCTGATCGCTGCGGGAGCGAGCCTGAACCGCGCGCCCTCCGACCAGGTGTGGCGCGAGGGCGACGTGCTCTCGCTCGATTCGGGTGGCAACTATCAGGGCTACATAGGCGACCTCGCCCGCATGGCGGTACTCGGCGATCCGGATCAGGAGCTGGTCGACCTCCTTGCCGAGGTCGAAACCATCCAGCAAGCGACGCGCGGGCCGATCGCCGCCGGCGTGATGGGAAGCGAGGTCTACAAGGCGGCCGAGGCGGCGATCGCGAAGTCGCCGAATTCCAAGCTTGTCCGCTTCGCCGCGCACGGCATGGGGCTGATCCCGCATGAAGCGCCGCGTCTTTCGACAAAGGCGCCTGTCCCCTACCCGGCCGAGGGCGCCGGCAAGCCGCTTGAGACCGGCATGGTGATCTCGATCGAGACCGCCATTCATCATCCGCGCCGCGGCTTCATCAAGCTGGAGGACACGGTGGCGGTGACCGACGGTGGTTGGGAAGCGTTCGGCGATTACGGCCGTGGCTGGAACATCGGCGGGACAGCGCTTTAGGCCGCGAGACCTGCGCTTCATCCCGCTTCAGTTCAACGATCGGGGCCGGTTCAATTCGGTGGCGCGATTTTGAAGATCGAACCGCCCGCGGCATCGCAAGCCGAGCAAGCGATCAGAAGGAGTGCAATCAGCATGGCGTTTGGCTGGCGCAATCTTTGTGCGCCTCCGCCACCCACTCCGAATAACCATTGACGACGAGCTTTACCGTTGAGCCGTAGGCCCGAACTCACGCTTGGTCGCCTCTTGTCCACCAGTTAGCCGAACAGACGCGCGGCAACAGCACGCCCGACGCCTGCGGGAGCGACCTCTGCGATCGCCTTCACATAGTTTCCCGAGTAGAAGTGGCGGATCATCGAAATGCGAGCGTCGAACGCTTCGTCAAATTCGATCGCGAAACTTTGCGGCATAACGCGGGCCACTGTCGCCCCAACTGAGCGTCCTTGCAGGGTGCAGTGGACATGGCCGCCCAACGGAGCCGGTGCGCGCCCGTATAATCTTGCTCCGGAAATAGAGATGTCGGCGAGCCGGAAAATCCGACTGAGCCCATCCGTCTCGATACCCATCGGCTCGTTAGCTGCAAACCGTTCCGCCCTGCGGCGTCGCGGCTGCTCCACGCAGACGAAACAGACAATGATCAAAACGACCGCGTTGTACCAGCTCCAGGCCAGCGCCAGATCTCCGAAGACCGCGACATCGCCGCGAACGTTGAAGACAAACGCGTAGGTAATGCCGGCGAGCGTCAAGCAGAGCGCCGCCGCGTAGATCTTCAGCAGCGGCCACTCGATGAAACGGCGACCGCGGTTGCCGCCTTTTGCAGTCACTTTGAACTTGTGACCCTGCGGTTTCGTGAGGCCAGTGAAAGCGGCCTTCAAGACGGCAGGCGCAGCCACGAACTGGGCCACGTCCGACATGATCAGAAGCGAGCGGCCGCCTGAGATCCAGCTCATCGTCACTGCGTGCCAGACGAAGAAGGGTAGGAAATAGTTGAGAAAATCAGTGAGACCCGCGTCGATGGCCTTGATGCCGAAAAGAAGGTAGATGGTCGGCACGATCAGCCCCAGCATCTTCGCCGAATAGACGGCAACCC
Organism: uncultured Alphaproteobacteria bacterium; assembly: GCA_963720705.1. Lineage (GTDB taxonomy): Bacteria > Pseudomonadota > Alphaproteobacteria > Rhizobiales > Afifellaceae > DASWJZ01. Next base: position 13,922 of record CAVRGJ010000002.1, on the reverse strand, counting down.
ATCCGAGCAGACTGTCGACGAGTGACAGGCGATCGAGGAGTTCGAGGTTCGAAGAGCGCGAGAACGGGCCGGAGCGACCGCGCACGATCTGCATGAAACCGAGGCACCAGCGGCCGCGCTGGGTGATGTATTCCTTCAGCCCTTCCGGCGCGAGGCCGAGGGTCAGCGCTTCGTTCAAATAGGCGGTGGTGAACCCGGCCTCCTTCAGCCGCAGCGTCAGGAGGTAGTCCTCGGTGACGGAATCGGTCGGAAACCCGCCGATCGCGACGAGCGGTGCGAAGCGAATCACCGACGATGTTCCGCAACAGAAGGCAGCACCCCAAGCGTCCTTCGAAGCAAGCACGACATCGAAAAAGAAACGCTGCTCGTCAGGCCACACATGCGCAGCCGCAAGATTCACCTGGATCGGATCCGGATTGATGAAGTGTTGTGGCGTCTGCACGACACCGACGCTGGCATCGTGGAAGAGACATAGGGCACGCGATAGGAAATTTGGCATCGGGACGAAATCGGCGTCGAGGATCGAGATGAACTCTGGTGGATCGGGCAACCCTCGGACGTGCGCGATCGCATGATTGATGTTGCCTGCCTTGGCGTGAAGGTTGTTCGGGCGAGTCAGATAGCCGCAGCCGAGCCGCCCCGCGAGATCTTCCAACCAGGGCCGGCGCCCGTCGTCGAGCACCCAGACGCGAGCGTTCGGATAATCCAGCCCCGTCGCGCCGATGATCGTCCTTTCGAGGATCGCCTCCTCTTCGTTGTAGGTGCAGATGAAGACATCGACGAGCGGCGCGGGGTGGCTCTGCAGCCAGGCAGTGTTGGCCTCAACCTCTGAGGTTCGCTCGCGCGTGCGGCTGAGGAAGAACAACGACAAAGCGCCGGCGGCAAGCCAGGAAGTCTCGGCGGCGAAAAAGAGCGCGCCAAGCGCGAAGTCGAAGGTCAGGCCCGGTTCAGGGAGGGTGCCGCTCGCGCGCCAAATGAAGTACCGCGCCATCAGCGCCAGCGTGACGCACGCCATGAATGTGCGCGCGGCATTTCGATCGCGCCGCAGCCACGGTGTCAATGCCAGGCTCGCGCCGAGCGCGACGAGGCCAGGCGCCAATGCCTCCAGGAATTCGGGGGTCATCCTGCGCCCGCGGGCGCCTTGTCGAAGATGACGCGGCCTGTGCGACCGACCGCACAGCTATTGCCGGATGCGAGATCAGGTACCCGCACCGTCACCCGATAGGCCTCGCGGCTCAGCGCCGAAGGAATTATGGCGAGGTTGGCGGGGGCGTCGGCAAGGCCAGTCAGGTTTGTTATAGTCCCCTGAAAATCACCGCCACCGTCGCTTGGCCGAAAGCGCGCCGGGGCGCCGACACTGAGCCGGTTGTAAACTGCCTCCGTCACATTCGCGGTGACTACCGCCCCGGAGCAGTCGAGTATCTTGAGCAGATCCTGCCCGACGCTGACGTGCTCCCCGGGTGCGGTCATGACCTCCCAGAGACGTCCGGTCACCGGCAGCGATATGGCGACATCGGCAAAGCTCCGGTAGCGGGCGGTTTCGTCAACGACATCCCGCTCTAGGTGCGCGATCTCCGCGTCGGCAGCGGTAAGATCGGCAGTGAGCTCGTTCAGGCGCTGCAAGAGCTCGTCGCTGCGCTGTGCGGAACTCGGGCGGTCGTTGGCGCCGTCGCCGAGAAACGTCCCGTCGCGAGCGGCGTTGAGTTCGGCATTTGTGGCGTCGAGCGCGCGTTCCGTGCTGATTTCGGTCTGCTCAGCGATTGTCTTTTCTTCGATGAGGCGTTCGACCTCCGCCGTCGATAATGCGTCGCTCCGCCCGAGCTTCAGTGCGCGCCCGGCCGCGGCCGCAGCCACTGCGGTGCGCGCCCTCGCTGCCGCAACTTCACTTTGAAGCTGCGCAGCGCGCGCCTCAAGTTGTTCCGTGCGCCCGAGCGCGAAGCGGGCAAGGTAGCGCACCACCTCGTCATAGGCTTGGCGCGTGGAGGCGATTTTCGCCTGTAGCGCCGCGTGTAGGATTTTTTGCTGCGCTAGCCGGTCTTCGAGACCGTCAAGGCGCAAACGGTCAGCGCGCACATTTACGATGCGCAGCAGTTCCCGGTTCGCGGCAAGCACGCCGGTACTAGCCAGATCGGTCGACGTCGCCACAACGTCGCCTTCGATCGGCGCTCTCACGGTTACGACGCGCGAATTAACGATCGCCTCGACGCTTGATGCCTGAAGAAGCGTGCGGACCGGCATCCACCCGAACGCCGCGAGAATGGCAAGTCCGACGGCCGCTTTGATAATCCGCCCGACAATTTTTGGTCTTACTGCCTGCATCTCCTGCGGAGGAGGGCTTTCGTTATCCGTTGGCTCTGCCACGCCAGGCGTGAGCTCAGAGGGTTGCCTTAGCCGTTGTTCAAGTGAGAGCTGAAGCTGCCGCACCGGGTCGGTATTTGCCGAAGGAAGGGTCGGCCCGAGCTCAGACGCAATGTCTGCGCCCTGCGGCTCGGACAGCTCGACAGCTTCCTTCAGCATGGATTTATGGTGCTGCATGCCAGCACATAGCCGTTTGAGATTTTAAGATTCAGCAACTGTGGCAGCGCTTTACGCTTGTGTTCCTTGCTTCCGGGCTCTGAAATTCTGCCGCAAGGTTATCGGAGGGTAAAACGTCAACAGAATGCGCCGAGGGTTCCCGCATCCCGCTCAGCGTGTCGCAAGAAGGGAAACGAGCTGTGGATAGCGAAGTCGCGAGTTGACGGACCGGACTGCCGGGAGAATTGAAATCTGGGGGATCACCGATTCCGTGTGGAAGTCGAAGAGTCGGACACATTTGGCATTTGGCGAGGGGGCTCTCAGATGACCGCACAGCTTGAAAAGAACGACGAAGTTTGGGCTGCGGAGCTCGAAGGAAGCGTCGAGAGGCTCGAACGAGCCGCAAGACGATCGGCGGGCGACGGCGCGGACGTCGGACGTTCCAGGTTGAGGTTCCTCGACGCAAGTGACAACGATGCCGACGAAGCTCCCGCCGAGGAGCCGGAGCGCCGGGTGACAGACCGGCGCATGGACGAACGGCGTAGCGAAGACCGACGTAGCGAAGACCGGCAGCGCGCCGAACAGCAGCAGCGCATCGAATATCCGAAGCCGGAGCACGTCGAAATCGCTCGTTCAGCGACTGAAGCGGCTCGGGCGGCGACAAACGCGGCTCGATTGGCAACCAACGCAGCCCGCACGGCTATGGAGGAGGCGGGCGTTCACGCGAAGCTCGCGCAAGCAGCAAACAAGACCGCGATGACCGCTCTCATGATCGCGGCGGCGGCGGGAGGCGCAACCATTGCGCTCGCCATTGGTCTCGTCGTTATGGCCCTTCTTCTCAAGTAGCGTTCGTCATATCGACTTGGCGCCATTTGTCGAATTGGGGCCTTCGTGATATCTATGATTGGTCGTTGACCTCGACAGCCCAAAGCGGCGCCATCGTGCGCCGCTTCTTTTTTGGTTTAGCGATAGATTTAGCGCGTTTACTTCGGCGGTAGATTTAGCGCGCCCCACTAATCCGACGGGGTTCCGCACCAACGCGCTTCTCGCTGCTGACATGCGGCCGCCAAGTCACGTAGATGGAGCCTAATTTCATCACGCGAATCTTCCGCGAAATTTCGTCACGCCTTAGGTGACGGCGCGGCTTGATCTTCAGCGTTCCAAAAAAGAGCGGCAGGCGGACCCAGGACATAACGCCACCCCACTTAACTCACGCGCAAAGGCCGTCAACTCGGCCTCCTCTTACACAGCCGACAGTCAATCGGATTGCAACCAAGGGGTCAAGCTTTTCTTAATGCCTGAACGCCTCGCATTTCAGCTAGACGAAGCTCCATTTGACCACAGCCACGTCAGACTTTCTCTCAACCACGACCTCGGTCAGAGAATTCTCAGGTCGCGCCCTTGCTGCGCTCGGGCACTGACAGAGCGCCGCGCTCTCGGCGCGGTCTGTAAGCGCGACCTCTCTTCCAGCAGATAGGAAAGAGCTTCAATCTTGTCCTTGTCGCGGCGCCCCGATGAGATTTGATCGACGAGAAAGCGGACTCGTCGAACTCTAAGGACGTGCTTCTTTAGGCAAGATCAACGGCCCCTGCCCTTCCCTCAGGCAATTCGGCTCTCCCCGGCGTGCGGCAAAACGAGCTGTGGATAGTGCACGCACGAGTTGACGCGCTGCGCTCCGCGGGCCGATTGAAGCTTGGGTGCCGCGTGTTTGGTCGGCAAAGCATGGCCGCTGGCGCGGAGGATTTTGCGATGACCGTAGCCTTGAGGCAAACGCCAGGCCGACCGTTCTTGCAGGCGGCGGAGCAGAACCGATGAAGCTGCAGCGAACGCGAGCCGTCGGATGAGCAACCTTCACAAGCGCATCGCCGATGGCCGCTAAGCGAAGGGAGCAGGCCAATGTCGTACGAGAACAAGAATCTACGCTGTCACGACTGCAATTTTTGGTGGCCGACGACCGAAGGCGCAGCCGCCGCGCTGCGAAGAACAGCCATTTTCGGACAATGCCGGCGCCTTTCGCCGCCGCCGCTCATGCTGGAAGCGCCAGATCGGCAGGCGCGATACGCGAGCTGGTCTTCGACTAAACGGGACGATTGGTGTGGCGAGCATGTCCACCTTGAAACACTGTGAGACGGGTCGCGGTCCATGCAAATGACGAAGGTCCTCATCAACGAAAGGGCCACCGGTGTCGCAAAACTCCAGCGAGCGACAAAAAGAGAATTTCCCGAGAGCGCAAATGTCGCCCTTTCACGGCTGAGGTTTCTTGATTCTGAGGATCGGAGGATTGAGGCAGAACAGGCCGCTGCTCAGGGGCCTGAGTTTCGGACTGCAGACCGACAGGCTGATCTCATCGAGATCGCACGCTCTGCGACAAAGGCAGCGCGCGAGGCGACAAACGCAGCGCGACTAGCGAGGAGCGCAGCTAGTGCGGCGTCGGGCGAAGTCCGGGTTCATGCCGAGCTCGCTTTGGCAGCGAACGATTCGGCGATGACCGCTTTGATGATAGCGACTGCGGCGGGCGGCGCCACGATCGCTTTGGCCACAGCCCTTCTCGTCGTGGCTCTTGTCCTTCGCTGACGTCGCATCTTCGAGGCGATTTCTCGGTAGTGTCTCAGCTTGACATTCACCTCGCGTGAGACGGCGGCGTCCGATGCCGTCCGGATCTCATTTGAGCGCGCCGAGCGGCATCGCGCGCTCGATCAAGTGAATTTCGGATATCGTCCTGCTGGCTGCGGTGGCCGCTTGCATTGTTTTTTCGAACCCCGAGCGACGTCTGAAGAGCTCCATCGCCGAAATCGGTTACGTTCCAAAGCGTGTCTGCGCCATCTTGGGCGGCTAGCCCGCTCGGGGCAGAAGCAGGCGTCAGCAGAAGACGGAGCCCGTCCGCCACTTCATCGCATCTCAGCCGAAGCTCGGACCTTATCTGGTTGCAGCGCGCAAGGGCAGGCAGCAAGGCATCGCGAAGTTTCCAGCTCGGTTTGACCGGTGCTTCTACCTTCAATCGCTCATGCGGCCTGATCACGATACTTGCCTCCGAATAGGTGACGGTTGCAACGAATCGACCATCGTCTTTCGACGTACTGATGGCATGAATGTCGAACGGCCCGTGCGTATCGAAATCGCGCAGCCACACCGAGGCCGCGTCTCTTGCGGCGTCGGGGCTATCGCCAAAGAAGGAACGGCGCAATTCCGCCGTCTGGCTGGGCAAGGCCATCGGGTTCGCTCCCGAACAGACTTCCCGCACATAGTCGCCCTGGAAGGTTAGCCATCGCTTAAGGCAACGGTTTTCGTGGCTCTCACGCGGCGAGCGCGAGGAGCAGTCCGCCTGCTTCCGCAAAGCGCCATCTTAAGCAAATGTTAACCATAGGAAGCGCAGCCTAAGACCTAATCGTAGCGAGCATAGGTCGCCGCACGACTAGGGAAGCCGTCTCAGTCCAGGCCGGGCTGCGGCGGCTTCTCATTGCGCTCTCGCGCTTCTGCAATTGTCATGTCGAGCATGTAGGCCAACATCGACAGATCGTCCCCCCCGATCCTTATCGCCTCACTTTTTAAGCGTTCTAGATCCTTTAGCACGCGCTCCAGGAAGTGGTTGATCGTCTGTCGATCCGCCATTGCAGGCCCCCGCCTTCGCTTCGGCTCGACATTATGCGGTTTAAGACGCGTGCGGAAAAGGCACTCCCTCTAGCCGGAAAATAGTCCTAGCCCGCGAATGCCGTTCGAGCGCGCCGCTCGGTGTTCACCGGTCGACGTACAGACGGCTCCAGAGCCTAGAACCCGGTACGCTCGCGCTCAGGATTGACGCCAGTGCCCTCGCTCGTGGGCCGCTTCAAATGCATGCGCTGCGTATCAAAGCGACGGAAGCCAAGGCTAAGAGGCTATCCGCGAGAAAGAAGCTTTCATTCACTCAGAAAATTCACCTGCAACTTACATCATTTAATCAGAAGAATTGCCGGGAACCTACAGACCACCGATAAAAGGCGGGCCTCCTCACGCCACGGCCGGCGCGGAAAAACCGGAGTCGCTCATGAAGTCGCTCGTTTTCTCGTTTGTCTACAACGAGAGCGGCGCAACAGCCATCGAATACGCGCTGATCGCCGGGCTCATCTCGGTCGTTATTGTCGGGGCGTTGACCACGGTCGGCTCCAAAGTCTCGGCAAAGTTCAACCAGATTGCCACGCAGCTACAGTAAGGCATCGGGCACCGCGCGCCCGGCGCAGTTCCTCTCCCGGCCCGACCAAGCGCGCCGGTGGCGCAACTTTCTGGCCTCTCGTTTTCCTGTGTGTGCTATGTTGGCTCGCTTGGGGGGCGAGCAACGATGCCCGAGGAACGGAGGCGCTCAGTTCGTCGAAAGACGCTGAAGGGCGGCCGCATCGTCTTCCACTCAGCGCAATCAACGATCGCATGCACAATCCGAGATTTGTCTGACGGAGGAGCCAAGCTTCAGGTCACCAGCGCGGTCGGCATTCCGGACGAGTTCACGTTGGCGTTCGATGACGGCAGTGCATCAAAGACCTGTTCGGTCCGCCATAGGGCTGCAACTAACATCGGCGTCGAGTTTGTCGTCGAATTTCGCTGACGATCGGTGCCCGAGCGAGTCGTCGTGCCAGGTCGGTGTCGTGATCTTGATCTCGGGGCGATTTGGCTGATGATCTAGCTATTTGGCGATGGAATACATGGCTGGCCTGATAGAACGCCAGCGATGTTTCTAGGCTGGCGACTTTGGAGAAGCATCCTCGGCCGGATGTGATGGATCAGTTCAGGCATCATCGTCTCCTACTGCTCGCCGCAACACCCGTTGCGTTTGATGCCAGATGGTGAAGAGTATGGCGGACCTGTTGCTCGGCCCGTGATCCAGATTTCGTTTGAAGCGCAAAACCATGCTCGAGATATCACCGCAACTGCTCAAGAAAATCTCCCTCTTCGGTGCGCTCAACGACGACTCGCTTGCTTTCTTGCTGGAGCAGTCCGGTCGGATCGACGTTGCGCGCAACGACTTCTTCTTCAGGGAGGGTGAAGGCGCGAACGCCTTCTTCATTCTCGAGCAGGGCCATGTGGCGGTGATCAAGGATTGGCAGGGTCACCAGTTCCTGCTCAGCGAACTGTCCGAGGGCGACTGCTTCGGGGAGATGGCATTGATCGAGATGCACGCCCGCAATGCCTCGGTGCTGGCGCTAGAGGACTGCCGCGCGATTCAGTTGGGGTTCGATTCGGTCTTCAAGCTCTACAAGCGCGACCTGCAACAGTTTACCCTGCTGCAGATGAATCTGGCGCGGGAGTTAAGCCGGCGGCTGCGCGACGCCAACGAGCGCCTGTTCGAGTCCAGTGTGAACCCCGAGGCACGCATGCAGGAGCCCGGTTACCCCGAATTCTCACCCAGCTACCACTGAACACCGACCTCTGCACCGATGAGATACTCCGATCCGATGTCCGCCCCTGGCCGAACGGATGCCGCATCGGCCGCGCTCTGACCTTGCGACGCGAGAGCAGCGACCTGCCGCAGCTTCGCGACGATTTCTTCCGGCTTGTAACTCTTCCTCGGCATCTGATCCGCGCGCTCTGCGGCCAGCGGATCACGCCCCTTCCACAGGTTGAGATTGCGCTGCGATAGAGTTACGCATCACAAGGGAACCGAGGAAGTGCGAGGATATGCGGAGGACGACAGATGGCTATGGTTCAGGTCCGCTACATCGTCCACAGCGTCGACGCCGCGATTGCGTTCTACACCGAGAGGCTGGGTTTCAAGCTTGAGATGCATCCCGCACCGCCCTTTGCGATGCTGTCGCGAGGCGATCTTCGGCTTGTTCTGAGCGCGCCGAATCCAGCCGGCGGCGGTGGCCAGCCGATGCCCGATGGCACCAAGCAGGAACCGGGCGGGTGGAACCGCTTCGCGATTGAAGTGACTGATCTTCAGGGGGTGGTCGAAACGCTTCGCCAAGCGGGAGCGCACTTTCGCAACGCCATCGTCACCGGTGTTGGCGGCAAGCAGATCATTCTGGAAGATCCGTCTGGCAATCCGATCGAACTGTTCGAGCCGCTTCGCGCCGAAGCTCGGCTTGGAACCTGACCGATCACGCCAACGGATGACAGTGTCTGACCCGAACCGGACCAAGGCAAGGGTTATCGCGCTACAATAGTGACATAGAGGTGCTGCAGCGAAAGCGCGCTATTGGATCGTCGTTATGGCCAGCCAGGACCCTGCACTGCTGCGCCGGCTGTTGCGCGCGAAGGACCGTATGGACGCCGCCTCGGAAGAGGATTGGCCAGTCGAGCGGCTCGCCGACGTCAGCGGAATCTCCGAAGCGCACTTTGCGCGGTCATTCAAAGAGGCCTTCGGCGCTCCGCCGCATCGCTATCTGCTGACGCGTCGGATCGAGCGTGCCAAGGCGCTGCTCCGGGACACCGACGCGCCCATCATCGAGATCGCGTTGCAAACCGGCTGGAGCAGCCTCGGCACTTTCGGGCGCGTGTTCCGGGTCGTTGCCGGCGAGAGCCCGAGCGAGCTCCGCGCGCGCGAGCGGGCGAGCGCCAATCAGCTCGACCAGGTTCCGCACTGCTTCGTCAGCGCTGCCTACAGGCCCGACCTCAAGATCGCAGTTTCGGAGAAGCGGCGGCGGGAAGTCGGCGATAGAACCGATACCGAGGAAACGGAGGTCCGCAAATGGCCGAAGGTATCGGAGTAGTCGGTCTTTACGTGCACGACCAGGACGTGGCACTCGACTTTTATGTGGGTAAGCTGGGCTTCCAGGTCCATGCCGACGCGCGCAACGGGAATTATCGCTGGCTCACGGTGAAGCATCCCAACCAGCCCTCGTTCGAGCTTGGCCTGTTCCTGCCACAGGAGCCGGTGCTCGACGCAGCGACGGCGCAGACCATGCGCGAAATGGTGGCGAAGGGCGCCATGCCGCCGCTCGTGCTTGTCGTCGACGATTGTCGCGCCGCCTATGACAAGCTGCGCGCCAAGGGTGTCGAGTTCATACAGGAGCCGATCGCCCGCTTCGGTGGCGTCGATGCCAATTTCCGCGACCCGTCCGGCAACGCCTGGAAGATGATCGAGGCGCGCTCGTGATCTACTCGCAGTATGTGCAAACCGCGACGAAGGAGATTCGCGTGAGCAAGTGGATTCGGCAAACTCACCGTTGGCTGTCGATCATCTTCACGACGACCGTCATCGCCAACTTCGTCGCGATGGCCCTGGGCGAACCCCCGGCCTGGCTGGTTTACTCGCCATTGCCACCGCTCTTTTTGATGCTGGTCACCGGTCTTTACATGTTCGTGCTGCCGTATCTGCCCGAGCGGCGCGCGGGAGCGACTTTCAAGAGGCTGTGATTCATCTGCTCATACACCGGGGGCCGAACGCCTGATGAGCAAACTTCCTGGGACATCGAGCGCGCGGTCAAAGCCGTCGCACGACCGTGAACCACTCGCAAATAATCGGCGTGGCGTCGGAGAAGTCCTGTCCATGCCGAGCGGCCGCAGCGCGGTACCAAGCCCCAATTTTCACCTGAAACCATTTAAGCGTGCGGTCTCCTTCACCGTATGCACGGGCAAATTCCTCGTCCGCCAGCCCAAAGGGCATGATTTCCACTCGTACCGTTTCAACGATCCCGCGTGCGCGCGCCTGACCATCGAGCAGGACGCTGAGGGCCCCTACGAATGGAATGCGCCCATCTGGGTAATCCCAGTACGCCGATGAGGTCGCGGTCTTGATCCCGTCCAAGATGAGGGCAGCGCCTTCGTCGGCCATGGCCGGCGTGTTGCCAATGAACATCGGAAAAAAGTAACGCGCGTTCTCTCCAGGGAACGCTGCTTCGAGCACATCCAAGTAGCCGCGGTGGTAGAGCATCAGGTCGGCACGCCACATGATCGCAAATCGTCACTCTGCGCCAATCAGCACGGAGCCCTTGACGGCAATCCTGCCACGGATATGTGCAAGCTTCTACCTCGCGACCCTTCTTAAGATGGGCAGGTCGATTCAACTGTGAAGTTGTGGGCGGCGGGCGCGCCACAGGACCGCAACCAACATCGGCGTCGAGTTCGTCGTCGAACTTCGCTGACTGACCCGACCTGCGGCGGGCGGGGAGCGACTAAGTCCAGCCGCGCGAGCGGTAGACCCAGCCGCCGATCATCTCCTTCATCACGTTTGTTGTCAGCGCGAGCGCGTCGGCGTTTGGAAGAAGATCCAACGGGCTCTCGTAAAAGGGAGGGAGGGCGCGGAAATCGGTCGGGACAGGAACGACATCGAGACCGGCTTTCCGAAACGCTGCGAGAGCGCGCGGCATATGCAGCGCCGACGTCACCAGTAAGCCGCGCTTCCAACCCGCCTCAGCGAAGATCGTAGCCGCATTGACGGCATTCTCGTGCGTGTTGCGGCTCTCAGTCTCGACAACGATAGCCTCACGCGGCACGCCGAGTTCAACCAGCAAGTCCGCAAGCAGCTCGGCTTCCGCCTGGGTCGAGGATTCCCAGGGCAAGTTGCCACCAACGACGACAATCTTCGGGGCCTTCCCGGCGCGAAAGAGCCTGGCCGCCACGAAGACGCGATCGACCGGGTCTCCAATGTTGATCTCGACCGGGAGAGAGGCGGATTGCGATAGAACACCACCGAGAAGGATAATCACGTCAGCGGCTTCAACGTCGGCGATGGGTCGCGCAGGAAATCTATTCTCCAGCCTTGAAGCAAGTGAGCTCGCAACGAACGGGGTCGCGGCGATCCATAGCCCGAAGGCCGCGAGCAGAAGAAGGAGGCTGGAGATCCATCGCGCACGACGCTGACGAAATAGCGTTCCGACAATGACCAAAAGAATGGCCAAGCCCAGCGGGTAGACCAAAAGTGGAAGCAGCTTGCTTAGGAAGAGACTGTCCATCCTCGTAGGGTACTTTCGGAAGCATCCGTCCGCTTGCGCTCAAGCGGCCGATGCTTCTTTGAGAATATTTCCCTTCGGGGTTACTCCTATCGGGCGCGATAGTCTCCGATGGCTATCCAATCGATTCGAGATCTGATCGCTCGGTAGATCGTCGCCGCTTGGTCGCATTTCAGTGCATCCAGTCAGTCATTGTGTGTACGAAGCTACGGTGAATGGCCTTTGCGACCCTTGCGTCATTGAAGATTGCGTCTCCAAGCAGGAGGCTGGCGACTGCGACTCCGATCAGAATGGCGGACCTCATGACCGCGATTTACCTGCCGACGGGTTCAGTTCCAAAGAACAAAACGAAACGCGGCCAATGTCGTTGCGCGGGGCTATCGACCATTTGGGTGACATACGCCCAGGAAGACCGGAAGCCTGACACACTCATACCAGACGGGACCTCAGGGCAGATCCCGGGAATTGTGAAGCGGCCGGCGGCCAAATCGTCACTCTGCGCCAATCAGCACGGAGCCCTTAATCGCAATCCTGCCACGGTTATGGGCAAGCTTCCAGCTCGCGACGTTTCTAAAGATGCAAGACATCAAGGCGTTTGCCGCGGCGATGCTGCTTTGAGAATACCCGAAAGCGCGGTTTGATCCCTACCGGACCCTCGCGCTAGCGCTGTCGGACTTCCGTTATTGGCGCTCCTCAGAAGTCGCGGGGCGCCGGAGCTTGTCCGAGTTTGGACGCTCAGGGGACATGACGCAGCCGGCCGCCCACTTCGCAGATTGGCCCTTAGCGGACATGATGCGGACGGTTACCCACTTAGCTCTTTGACCCTGAGCGGTCGTCCGGGCGATGACCGCGTACCTTTCTCGCCTATCCGCGCCCTGTGATAAGTTGCGTCTGCTGAGCATTGAGGCGCACGCACGTGGAACGTCGATTAGCCGCTATATTGGCCGCCGATGTCGTAGGTTACAGCCGCCTCATGGGCGTGGATGAGGCCGGGACTTTAGCCGCGCTTAACGCTCATCGTAGCGAACTGATCGACGCCAAAATCGCCGAGCATCAGGGGCGCATCGTAAAGCTCACTGGCGACGGTATGTTGGTAGAGTTCTCGAGCGTCGTAAGCGCTGTGGCCTGCGCCGCTGATATCCAGCGCAGCATGCACGAGCGCAATGCCAAGGTGGCGGAGGACCGGCGCATCGAATTCCGCATCGGGATCAATCTTGGTGACGTGATTGTCGAAGACGGCGATATTTTCGGCGACGGAGTCAATGTCGCTGCGCGGTTGGAGGGCATCGCCAAACCTGGCGGTATAGCCGTGTCGGAGACGGTCCGCGACCACATCGGCAACCGTCTAGATCTGATCTTCGAGGGCATAGGCGAACATGTGCTGAAAAACATCGATCACCCGGTCAAGATTTTCAGCGTCTTCCTAGATGCTCCGCAACTTCGCATCGAGCGCGGTGAAGGAAGGGCATCCGCCGACGAGCGCGAGATGGAGAGGCACTCGATTGCCGTATTGCCATTCAACAACATGAGTGGAGACCCAGAGCAGGAGTATTTTTCCGATGGTATCACCGAGGACATAATCACGGATCTATCGAAAATTTCCGCCTTGTTCGTTCCCTCCCGCCACTCGGTGTTCGTCTTCAAGGGTAAAGCCGTGAAGGTGCAGCAGATCGCACGCGAGCTCGATACGGCGTTCGTTTTGGAGGGAAGCGTACGCAAGGTAGGCGGCCGAGTGCGAATAACAGCGCAGCTCATCGACGGAAGAACCGGCGGCCATATCTGGGCGGATCGTTATGACCGGGAGCTCGACGACATTTTTGCCATCCAGGACGACATAACCCGCACCATTGTGGAGCAGCTGAAGGTTAAGTTGTTGCCCGCGGAAAAGAAGGTCCTTGCCCACGCGCCGACGGCGAACGTCGAGGCATACAACTATTATCTCCGCGGCCGGCAGCTCCTACATCGACACTCGAAATCCTACCTTGAGATGTCAAGGCGCATGTTCGCCAAGGCGGCCGAGTTGGATCCGCTATATGCCCGCGCATACGCCGGCATCGCTGACTGCGATTCGCTGCTCTTGCTGCACTACCATGAGGATGTCTCTGTTGAGAGTATTCTCGCAATTACCGCCAAGGCGCTAGAACTGGAAGCCGGCTTGGCTGAAGCGCATGCCTCACGAGGCTCGGCCCTTTCCGTAAGCGGACGCCACGACGAAGCAGAAGCGGAGTTCGAAGAGGCATTGGCCCTCGATCCGAACCTGTTCGAGGCTGCCTTTTTCTACTCTGGCTCATGCGTTGTCCGAGGAAAATTTCAGCAGGCGGCCGCGTTGCTCGAACGCGCCGCCGAGATCAAGCCTGACGACTACCAATGCTTGGTTTTCGCCATCTCCGCGTATCGGTCCTTGCGGCAGGACGAGGCAATGAGGCGAGCCGCAGAGCGGGGTCTTGAGAGGGCGGAGCGCGCGCTGACACTGCACCCAGATGAGGCGAGAGCTGCCTATTTGGGTGCAATCGCTTTTGCGGCCATTGGCGAGTCCGAGCGGGCCTTGGA
>CAVRGJ010000001.1:0-702828 GCA_963720705.1 uncultured Alphaproteobacteria bacterium | reverse complement strand
CGCGCTCTTCTCGGCAATCGCGGCGAGCGTGTTCAACAGGTCCCGGGTGGATCGAGCGAGCCGGTCGAGGCGCGTCACCAGCAGCACGTCCCCCTTTTGGAGGGAGCCGAGGGCGCGCCGCAATTGCGCTCGGTCGGTGAGCGCCCCACTAACTTTCTCCCGGAAAATGCGCGTCGCACCTCCCGCCTTAAGTTCCGCAACCTGAGCTTCCACGCTCTGCCCATCCGTGGACACCCGCGCATAGCCGAAAGTGGTCATGAAATCGCATCCCTTTCGCACCTGAATTATGCACAGCATAACTCGTTGACGGGAAACGGCCAGCGGTATCGTGCGAAATTCAAGAATTATGCACGGCAGTGCAGTCCAAATCCTCGGACGCCTTCCGATCCGCCTACCCCTTTCGCTTGGCCCATCTGAAAAGCGGCAGGTCCGCCAGCGGGTGCTTGTCATCCGGACCGCGTGGCACTGTTTCAGCCGGTCCGAAGTTCAGGAGGTTGAGCTTCACTTGCCATTCGCCGTTTGCCAGCACCACTGTTTCTGCGAGCGCGTGCAACTCCACGACCTCTGCCAAAGTGCGCTCCAGGCTCCGCTTCAGACCATACAAATCAATCGTCGACCCGGCGATCGGCCACTCCCCGGTTGCGGGAACGGACGCGACCACGGCGCCTCCTTCCTCGACAATATTCAGAGAGCCTTTTTCCGGAATAAACCTCAGCCAAACCGGCAAGACCGAAGAAAATCGCTTCCGCCGGGTGACACTGAGCGTCGCCAGGCTGTTGATAAGCTCGGCTCTGTTTAGTTTGAGACTGATCGACCTCATTTTGCCGACGTAAACGGCTCGCTGCACAAGCGTTCTTTTTGAGTTTGGGCGCGTCGACTGAAAAAATCCACTGGATCGCAGGATTAGCTTCTACCGAGCGGCTCGACAATCTGACCCTGTTCTCCGCGGCGCCGACCGGCGACTGGCGCTTTCAGTGCTCCTCGACCAAACCGCGGTGCATCGAAATCGCCCGGCGCGCATTAAGCGTCTGAGAACCGCTCAAGATGCACGCCGCGGCAGTCCATCTCGTATTCGAGGTGCACGACGGGCGGACGTGCATAGTGCCATGTCAAACCGCGCGAAGCAGCGCCCCTCACAACAATCTCATCGGCCAAGAAGGGATGGAGGTCGTGAATCGTATAGACCTGCGTCGCGGTCGTGTCGCGCCAATGAAATCCCAGCGCGCCAAGCCGCGCCTCCATCTCGCGCAAGACAAATTTCGCCTTCTCACGCAGCCCGGCGGGGCTGCAATCGCCAGGGCGGACGATGTGGTCTTGATAGTTCGCCTTGCCTTCCGGGACCTCTCCGCTTCCGGCAATTACGAAGGAAGGGGAAGGATCAATGGCCGCTGTGGTGAAGGAAAAGGCGTGGAAGCACGGCTCGCGGGGAGGTGACATGTCCGGGCAGACATTGCTGCGTGCGACCGGATTTGTTCCGCCAGCGATGATCCCCCACTGAGATAGATGTGCCGCGTAGCCTTCGTTGAATTCTTGGAAGCCGGCCTCGGAGAAGGGGGCGGGCGACCGCAGCTCGCAGGCGCAGAATGATGCCAGCGGCCGTCCCGCGGCACTGACGATCTGCTCGATGCGGCGGAAGCCTTCTGACAAGGGAACGAGCGTCCGAAACGTGACGCGCTCAATGCGGAAGCCCGGCAGTGCAGCCACTCCGCCGGAATATTGGAGAACGCCGGGAATGAAGCGGTAGCCACCCGGAGCAAGCTCGACCGACGTCACGCGAATTCCTCGGTTGGTGATCTCTCGCAAGCGTGCCTCTGTCGCCGACGATCAGCAAGACGTGTTCAACATCGCTGCTTGGCTAGAGTGTCGTCCAGAAGGGCAGCGCGCCGCCCGAGCTCTCCCGTGCGGCCGCGCTAGTCGGGCGCTTCCTGCTGGAGCCGATTGACGGCAGGTTGCCCTGACGATGGTCCCGAAGGTCTTCGGCAAGAAAGCGGGGGCTTCGCGCGTCGCGCCGACGAGACCGTCACCTGCGAGTTCGACGGCCCCGCCCTCCTTGCGCACGCAACCTCAGGCCCGGCGCTTCGTCTGTGTGGGCAGACGGGGTCTACCTGCAGGCGCGAATGGAAGCCAGTGCCGAATGCACGCTGTTGCTGATCTGCGCCACCCCAGAGGGCAAGAAAGAACTCCTCGTCGACATTAAGCGGCGTGGGCTCGAAATCGCCCCGGACCTTGCCATCAGTGACGGTGCGCTCGGTTGGGGGAGTTCGACGCTCCGAACAGCCGCTGGGCGTCCGAGGGGTGGACCACGGTGACCGCCTTCGCTAAATGAATTACGTATACATTTAGTAGGAAACGCGATGACCGGCGTTGAAATGCCCGTGTTGGAACTGGAAAATCCGCTGGCGCCGCTGCGCGCGGGACTTCTGGCCGATCGTGTGGCCGAACAAATCGTCGAAGCGATTGCGCGCCGAAGGCTGGTTTCGGGGGAGAAGCTGATCGAGTTGGAACTGGCTGAATTGTTCGGGGTCAGCCGTGTCCCCATCCGCGAGGCAACCCGCATCCTGGCTAGCCAGGGTATCGTGGTGCCGACCCCGCGACGCGGCATGCGGGTGGCCAATTTCGATCGCGCCTGGGGCACCCAGTTGCACAATGCCCGGGTGGCCATCGAGCGCCTTGCCGCACACATCGTGGCGCAAAAGCTGAAGACGAATGGAGAGCTGCTCAAGCAGCTTCTGGATCGGGTGGCGGATATCGAACGCGAGGTCAAGTACCCGAGGCAAGGCTGGTTCGGCATCAACCAGGCCGACATCGCGTTTCATGCCGCCATATTCGAGATCGCGGAAAGCCCGCTCCTTTCGACTCTGTGGTCGGCGATCGCACGGCACGTGCTGATCATGTTCGCGATCGAGACCTACAGGGACACTGAGTTTGAACGCATAGCGGCAGAGCATCATACCTATGTCGAGGCCCTGCAATCCGGAAACCCGGTTCTTCTGGACAAGGAGATCGAGGACCATGTTGCGGGCAAACAGATCTTCGACAGAGAAATGCAGGGCCAAGCAGAAAGCTCTGCAGGTCAGCCCGACTGACGTCCACGAAGGGAGTTCAAGCACATGTCGACCTTGGAGAAGAAAGACGATCGTGCCAGCGGTTTGAAGGGGAGCCGGGCACTGATCAACCGACGCCAGGCACTGACCGGTGCTGCCGCCGCTGTGGCTGCGCCGTTTGTGATGCGCAAGGCGTGGGCGGCAAGTCGCTCGCTGCGCATCATGTGCTGGGAAGGTTATGCCGAGCCGGAATGGCTGGACCCCTTCAAGAAGAAGTACGACGCCGACGTGTCGGTTTCCTATGCCGGCTCGGTCGACGAGATGTTTGCCAAGATGCAGGGCTCCAAGGGAGCCGATTTCGACCTCATCTCGGTCGATACCTCGGGCTTTGACCGCTACATCAAAGCCGAGCTGATCCAGCCGCTCGATATGCCCAAGATTCCCAATGCCGCCAATCTCAGCCCGGCGTTCCAGAAGGTGCCGCCGACCATGAGAGGCAACACCCACTACGGCGTGCCCTTCGCCTGGGGATCGCTGCCGCTGGTCTATGACAAGGCTCAGTTTGATGCGGCGCCCGACAGTTGGGAAGTGATGTGGGATCCGGCCAATGCACAGAAGCTGATCGCGCTCGACGACGCCAACAACAGCATCACCTTGGGCGCGATGGTGTTGGGCATCGAGAAGCCGTTTGAGTTGACCGACGCCCAGTTCGATCAGGTCAAGGAAAAGCTGATCGCCCAGAAGAAGTTGCTTCTGACCTATTTTGCCGGGTTTGACGAAGGGGTGAACATCTTCGCGCAGTCCAAGATCAAGGCGATGTTCTCCATGGGTGAACCGCAGGTTACCAGCCTCAAGGCCAAGGGTGTCGACGCGGCGATGACCATTCCGAAGGAAGGCGCCATCGGCTGGCTCGACTGCTGGGAGATGTCGTCCGGAGCGGCGGATACCGAGCTCGCCTATGCCTGGATCAATGCTTGCCTCGACAAGAAGGTCGGTACGATCCTTTCGGATGACAAGACCTACGGCAACACGACCAACGAGGACGCCAATGTCCGCAACGGCTTCACCTATGCGGACAAGCTCACCTTCCTCCTGACGCCGGAGAACTTCGACAAGCGCGTGCAGGTCTGGAACGAGGTGAAGGCAGCAATCTAGGCTGCAACGACGCCATTTCACTTGAGAGGCGGCAGTTCCTGCCGCCTCCCTTCATTGCGCGACAGGATATTACAATTCGTACGATCTCGCCCGTCCTCCAGGGAACACCCCCGCGGCTTGCCATCACCGACGTTGAAAGCCACGTGCTGCTGGCGCCGGACTACGACCCGCGCTTCACCTCTTCCGCCCAGGACAGTCTCGTGGTCCTTATCCACACCAATGGCGGGGTGACCGGGATCGGCGAATGCGATGCCAACCCCTGGATGGCCAAGGCGATCATCGAAGCCCCCGGCACGCACACCATGGGGCGGTCGATCAAAGAAATGCTGGTCGGGGCCAATCCGTTCGAGATCGGCGCGTTGTGGCGCGAGATCTATCTGGGCACCTCCATGAACGGGCGGCGGGGGATGGTGATCCATACGCTCAGTGCAATCGAGATGGCGCTGTGGGACTTGTGCGGCAAAGCGCTCGGGCAACCCGTGCATGCCCTGCTTGGCGGCGCGACGCGCGACCGCATCACTCCTTACGCCTCGCTGCAGCCGGCCGGGAACAGCTTCGAGGAATATCGCGATGCCCTGGTCGAGTCCGCTCTGGAAGCCAAGGCGCTTGGCTTCACCGCCATGAAGAGCGAGGTGACCATGAACGGGCCCTATGCCCATTCCGGGATGCACGAGTCCTTCGATCGGCATACCGAAGTGGTGGCCGCGGTGCGCAAGGCGGTGGGGCCGGACGTCACGCTGATGGTCGATGTCCAGTATCTGTGGGATGATGCGGACGCCTGCCTATCCACGATCAAGGATTGGAAGGAGTTCGGTCTGTATTTCCTCGAGACACCGCTCTTTGCAGACGATGTCGAAGGCATGGCCAAGGTCTGTGCCGAGGCGCCTATGAAGATCGCGAGCGGCGAATGGCTGGCGACCCGCTACGAGTTCAAGGAGCTCATGGATATTGGCAAGATTCATGTAGCCCAACCGGACGTCGGCCGCGTCGGAGGAATTGGCGAGGCTAAGATCGTGTGCGACATGGCCGCTGAACGCGGCCGAACCATCGTGCCGCATTGCTGGAAGACCGGCATCTCCATCTCGGCAACGGCACATCTGGCCTTCGTCACCGACCATTGCGCCTTCATCGAATATCTTCCGCCGCAACTGTGCGTCGAGCGGTTGCGCCGCGAGCTTGCCCACGAGGAGCTCACGCTCGAAGGCGGCACTATCGGCCTGCCCGACAAGCCCGGACTGGGCGTGGAACTTGACTACGATGTGATGCGACGCTTCACAGTGGCCTGATACATGAGCCTCGTTCTGGATGGTATATCGAAGACATACGGCAACACGGAGGTGCTACGCCCGATCACGCTTGAAATCCCCAAAGGCGAATTCCTCACAGTGCTCGGGCCGTCGGGCTCAGGCAAGACGACCATTCTAAGGCTGATCGGGGGATTCACGCAGCCTACCAGCGGACGCATTGTGCTCAACGGCAACGATCTTGGGCGGGTGCCCACCAACAAGCGGCCCTTCAACACCGTTTTCCAGGACTACGCACTCTTCCCCCATATGACCGTGGCCCAGAATGTGGGCTATGGGCTGGTGATCCGGCGCATGCCCAAGGCGGACGTGAGCCGCATCGTGACGCGGGCGCTGGACGTAGTGGGGCTCAGCGACTTTCCCCGGCGCTATCCTTCCGAACTTTCAGGAGGGCAGCGCCAGCGCGTTGCCCTTGCGCGCGCAATCGTCTGCGAGCCCGAGGTGGTCTTGCTCGACGAGCCACTGTCGGCATTGGATGCCGAACTCAGGCGGCAGATGCAGGTATTCCTCAAGAACCTGCAACGCCAGATCGGGGCCACGTTCCTGTTCGTCACCCACGACCAGCAGGAAGCGATTTCGATGTCGGACAGGCTGGTGGTGATGAATGTCGGGGGCGTTGAACAAATCGGCACGCCTGAGGATATCTATTATCGCCCACAGACCCCATTCGTTTCGAGTTTTTTCGGTGACAACAATCTGTGCGACGCGGAGATAGACGGCGACGACCGGCTGATCACCCCGTTCGGCACCATCGCTTGCCCGGATGGGGTCGCCGCAGGCCGGCGCACGGTGACGATCGCCATGCGGCCGGAGCTTTTCAACCTCGGGCCGCGCGAAGGCGCGCTCTCCTTTGCGGCCAAGGTCGAGGACATCAGGTTTGCTGGCGCCAGCAGCCACCTAGTGGTCCGGGCTGGCGAGCCGGAAATGGCGCTCACCGTCAAGGTCACGAGCACGCCAAGCATGTATCGCTACGAGGCTGGCGAGGCCGTGACACTGTCGATCGAGAGCAGTGACATAGCGGTCGTGGAGCAAGCGCCATGACCGCTCGCCCCTTGCGCTTCGTCTTCTTCGTCCTGGTCATCGCGGCTCCCGTGGTGTTAGTGGCGCTTCCCATCGCAAATTTCTTCGTGATGTCGTTCTGGCGCGTTTCAAGCAACGTCATTGTGCCCGACATGACGCTCGAGAACTATGTCGGCTTCTTCCAGAACGAGGCCTACTGGCGGACGTTCCTGTTCACCATTCAGCTCTGCGCCGCAGTTTCGGCCATCGGCATCCTCATCGGCTACCCGGTATCCTATTTCATCTGGCGGCTGCGCGGGCGGGCCAAATATGCGTTGCTTCTCCTGCTTATCCTGCCCCTATTCATGAGCTACATCGTCAAGATCTACACGATGCGCTCGATCCTCGGGCTGACCGGCTTCCTCAACCAGCTTCTGCTGTTCACCGGCATCCTCAAGGAGCCGAGTCTGCTGTTCCTCTATAACCGAACGGCGATCCTCATTTCGATGGCGGTGATCTTCCTTCCTTTCGTCATCCTGCCGATCTTTCTCACCCTCGAGCGCATTCCAACGACCCTCATAAACGCCTCGGCCGATCTCGGTGCCGGGGCGGCGGCGACCTTCCGCCGGATCGTCCTTCCGCTCAGCCTGCCCGGCACCATCGCGGGGGCCTTGTTCACCTTCGTCCTAGCGCTCGGTGATTTCATCACGCCGCAAATGGTGGGGGGTCCCAATGGGTTTACCTTCGGGCGGGTGATCTGGTCGCAATTCGGACTCGCCTACAACTGGCCGTTTGGGGCGGCGCTGGCCGTCATTCTGTTCGCGTTCGCCTTGGTGATCATCGTGCTCGCCGGGCTCGCCAGCAGCCGGCAGGTGTAGCCGATGCGCAAGTCATTTGCCGAACGCGCTGTCGACGTGGTGTTGGGGCTAGTCACGCTCGCGACCTTCGTCGTGCTCTACACCCCCGTTATTATCTCGGCGGTGTTTTCGATCGTGCCCACCGATCGGTCCGGAGTGCACTGGGACAAGATGACGTTCGTCTGGTATGGCCGATTGCTCGACAACCCCTCGGTCATCGCGTCGGTCAAGACGACACTGATCTGCGGGGCGATCGCCGTCACTGTCGCCACCATCCTTGCCATCGTCATCGCACTTTACGTTGAGTGGGAAGGGGCGATATTCCGCCGGGTGATCGAGCTCATGGTCTATCTGCCATTCCTGATGCCGCCCATCATCACCGGCCTCTCGCTTCTTATCTTCTTCAACGGCATCGGAATTCCACGTGGCATCCTGACCATCGCCATCGGCCACACGGCACTGGTGCTCGCCATCCTCTACCGGCTGGTGCTGACCCGGCTGCAGGCCACCCCGAAAACCATGGTCGAGGCATCGGCCGATCTGGGGGCGACGCCGCTGCAGACCTTTCGCTACGTTCTCTGGCCGCAACTGCGCTCCGCCGCTGTCACCGGGGCTGTTCTGGCTCTTACCATTTCGTTCGACGAGACGTTCATCACCGTGTTCCTGGCCGGGGACACCACGACTCTGCCGCTGCGCCTGTGGGGCATGATGCGGGTCGGCTTCACCCCGGAGATCAACGCTTTGGTGACCATCGTGCTCGGGGTGTCGATTACGCTTGCCATTGTCGCTTCTCTGAGGCTGACCCCCAAGGGAGAGCTTGAAAACCTATGAACGCCGGGGGACTGAAAGGACGCATCGCCCTGGTCACGGGCGCCGCGGGCGGGATTGGGCTGGCGATCGCCGCCCGGCTCGCCAGGGAAGGTGCCTCGGTGGTGATCGCCGACATCAAGGCGGAACAGGCGGAGAAGGCCGTCGGGGATCTACCCGGCGACGTCATCGCCCATCCCGTCGATATCGGCAGCGAGACCTCGATTGCAGCCCTCAAGGACGCCATCGCGACGCGCTACGGGCGGCTGGAGATTCTGGTCAACAACGCCGCCATTCTCGACGCCACCGGCTTCGCCAAGATGACCATGGCCGACTATCTGCGCGTTATCGAGATCAACCAGCACGGCGCAATCCGCGTCACCATGGCCATGATCGATCTCCTGCGCAAAGGTGGCGAGGGCAAGCGCATCCTCAACATCGCTTCAATTATGGGCGTGCGCGGCAGCCGCGATTCCATCCCCTATTCGACGGCCAAGGGCGGCATCGTCAATTTCACGCGCGCGCTAGCATGCGATCTGGCGGACGAGGGCATCATCGTCAACGCCATCGCTCCCGGCTTCATCGACACCGACATGGCACAACTTCCCGACGGGTCGGGACATGAGCATCAGACCGACTGGTTCCAGGACATTTACGTCAAATATGGCCGCATACCCCTCAGGCGCGCGGGACTTCCCGATGACATCGCCGGGCCGGCCTTTTTTCTGTGTTCGGACGACGCCCGCTACATCACCGGACAGATCCTTCTGGTCGACGGCGGTGTATCTGCGACCTTCTGAGGCGTGCGGCATGTCATGAAGGCGGAGCTGCTGGCGGAAATCCCCTGCGAGCTGGGCGAGACCCCATCTGGCTCTCGGGTCACGGCGCCACCGACGCTCCCTTCGACGGGCGCTATCGCGGGCTCGGCGTCGAACCGGTCGCAGCGCCTTCGACCTCGCCGACGCGGTCTCCGTGTCGAGCAACCCGCTCAACGCTTGGGGAATTACGACCGCTATATCGCAATATCTCCCGAGAGGCTTGTTTCAATCCGCTACGCGCCCTCGGCGCGGTCGCTCTAGCCACCTACAGGCGCAGTGCATCCACGTCGACGGTGACCGCGCGCAAACGGTTGGGGTCGAGCGCAACGCCGAGGCCGGGCGCATCGGGAATTTCGAGATAACCTTCCGCGTCCAGGCCGAACGGCTTGTCGAGGATTCCATCCACGTAGCGGCTGCCGCCGATATATTCGATGAAGTCCGTGTTGGGAAAGGCGGCCGCCATCTGCAGGTCGGCGGCGAGCCCGAGCGCCGTGTTCCAGCCATGTCCGACGTAGCGGATGCCGTGCTCATCCGCCGCCTCGAAGATTCGGCGCTGTTCGCTGATGCCGCCAACCTTGGTCACATCGGGCTGTATGATGTCGAAGGCGCCTGCGTCGATGAACGGCGCAAAACTTTGGCGGCGCGTCAGGACCTCGCCGCCACTGATCGGCACCCGGCTGTATCTACGCAAGGCAACAAAGCCTTCGAGATCGTCCGGGCAGAGCGCTTCCTCGAACCAGTCGACCTCGTAAGGGACGAGCATGTCAGCAGTGCGCATCGCCCACTTCAGCCGGTTGGGCCAGAAGGCGTCGCTTCCGCCGGCATCAACCATCAGGTTCTCGCCGTGCGACAGGACCCCACGCGCTGCTTGGATGATAGCCTCGTCATTGTCGAAGGATCCGGTGCGGCCGAATGGGCCCCAGCCGATCTTGAAGGCGCGATAGCCTTTGTCGACATAGGACGCGATTTCGTCGGCCATCTTCGCCGGCCCGTCCATGAGCAGCGAGGCATAGGGCTTGATCCGCGTCTTGTAGCGCCCGCCCAGAAGCACCGAAACGGAGAGCCCGGTGGCCTTGCCCAGAACATCCCACAGGGCGATGTTGATGCCGCTGATGACGTTGGTCAGCGTGCCGCCGCGTCCCATCCAGAACGTGTTCTGGTGCAGCGTCTCGGTCAGCCGGCCGACTTCCGCGGCATTCCCCCCGACAAGCAGGGGCTTCAGGACGCGCACCGCCTCCCGCGCCAGATAGCCGTCGGTGAAGGTCGATCCGTAGCCGCTGATCCCGGCACTGGTGTGGATCGCGACAATGGCGTGGATTGAGTTGTCGGGTTTGATCTCGTTGTTCCACCCCCCCTTGGGGCTCTCTCCCACCAGAGGGACGCAGGCAATGTCTTCAATTTTCAGGGTTTGCATGAGCAACACGACGGGCTTGATATCCGTTGGCGATGAGGCGATCGCGCGGAGAATAGCGCCAGTCGCGGCGAGCTGCTCGCGCGCCTCGTCGAGTTCCCAGTCCTTCGGATCGCCCTCCTCCCCCCGTCAAGCGTGCGGCTCTCCCCCATCCTCGCGCCTCCCCGGGCGTGTTTCGGGCAACTACAGCGCGGAGATTAGCTGGGTGGGGCTATTTTTCCAGTGGCAATCCTCTCAACCGCGCGAGTGTCCGTTTATGGCGGATTTCGTTGAAAAAGTCGGCGGTTGAGGCGACGGCGGTTCGCTGATTCAGTTCTGCGGAGGAAGCAGGAGCTGAGTCGATGATGGGACCGCGGCAAGTCGAACAAGGTGCTCTGTTTTACGATTTCTCCCTCGATGCGCACGTACCGGGCGACCATCTCCTGAGATCGATCGACCGCTTCGTCGATCTGTCGGAGGTGCGGCGGGGGCTGGCGCCGTTCTACAGTTCCATGGGCCGTCCGTCGGTTGATCCGGAGCTGATGATCCGGATGTTGATCGTGGGCTACTGCTTCGGCATTCGCTCCGAACGACGCCTGTGCGAGGAAGTGCACCTGCACCTCGCCTATCGCTGGTTCTGTCGTCTCGGTCTGCAGGGCGATGTTCCCGACCACTCGACCTTCTCGAAGAACCGGCATGGCCGCTTCCGCGACAGCGATCTGCTGCGGAAAGTGTTCGAGACGGTGGTCCGGCGCTGCATGGCGGAAGGCTTGGTTGGCGGAGACGGGTTTGCGGTCGACGCCAGCCTGATCAAAGCCGATGCTCTATCTCGCGAGCAAGTACGACTGCGACGTGTGTGCGGCGACTCAGGGCGTCTTATTGAGGGTCTTCAATGGACGGATTCAGAGGTGGTTCGCCAAATTTTTCTAACAATGTGGCGTCGCCGGTCACCGCAATCTAACTCCAGATGTCCAATTGTTTGACGAGCGCGAAAACCTCCTTAGCGGCGGCGTCAATATCGTGCCCGGACAGGCCCGGAATCTGCCCTTTGGCGCGAGGATAGTTTCTGAAGAAATCGAACATGGGGGCGGTAAGACGGACATGGTTCTTGCCCTTCATCGCAATCGTAACGATGGCTCCATGCGCAACCTTGTTGCGGACCTGTTTTCGGCGGTTCAGGGAATTGATGAACCGCGTCCAAGCGGACTCGATTTCAGAGAAATGCGGCAGCCCACCGAGCTTCATTCTGAGCGCGGCGCTGACAATTGCAATCCGGGTTTCGGTATTGGACGGAGCGAAGTAGATTGCAGACGCCATTGCATTGCTAGGATCGTTGAGAATTGCACCGAGCAAGCGGGCGAGCAAGTCTTCCACGGCCGCCCACGCCATCGTCATCAACACAATGGCTTCGTGGAGCGCCTTGTGTTCATCGGCGATGCGTTTCAGATCGGCTTCGTTTGGAGGCTTCATTGAGCAAATCCGATCCTACCAAAGCGCCTAAGTTCAAGCGGACGTTGAACAATCTACTCAACACCCCGCCAAAGCCCCATAGCGAGGAGCCCAAACGGAGACGAGAGCCTAAGTCAGAGCAAGGCACGAGAGACGATGGACGGAAGAAACCGCGCAGTTAGTGCTGTTGAGACGATCCGCCTTCAGCCTCGTCCGCCTTTCGAGTTAACGCCGCAGCAAAATGCCGAGCTTCGTTGGGAGAAAGTTCTATCGCCAGGACGATCAGCGGATCAAAACCCAAACTTGGATCAGGTGGACCCAAACGAACGCCAATCGACTTCTGCGGAGTGACTACGACTTCAAGTCCTCGAGGGGTAAAGAAGAGCGGTCTTTCTTTTGATCTATCGCTCATTTTCGGTTCCTTGACGTGAGCCCCGAGCCTCATCCAGCGATGGATAAAGTCCGGGCTTCATTTGAGCCGGTATGGCTCGGTGGTGCAACGCAGAGCCTGGCGTATTCGCCGGGCGGCAGGTTGCCGAGGCGGCTGTGTGGTCGAACCGTGTTGTAGTCGATCCGCCAGATAGCAAGCGCCTCGCGGACATGGCTGAGCGAAGTGAACAGTGTCTCGTTCAGAAGCTCATCGCGCAGTCGGCCGTTGAAGCTCTCGACGAAGGCGTTCTGCTGCGGCTTGCCCGGTGCGATGTAATGCCAATCGACCCGGGTCTCTTGTGACCAGCGCAGGATCGCCACGCCGGTCAGTTCGGTGAATTCTTCCGGCCGGGCCCGGCCCAAGGTCGGGGGCATGCTCAAAACCGGTCGAGGCTCTAATCGTCGCTGGATGAAACTTCAGTGGCAGGCCACTATCTCTGCCCGGATCAGCAGCGGCTTGGTGTGGCCTCGCATGTGACCAGGCTGTGACCATGGCGAAAAACAGTGATGAGTGTGCGAGCTCTTGGAGTGACGTAAGTGTTTGAAAACAATCTGGAGCGGGCGATCGGGATCGAACCGACGACATTCAGCTTGGGAAGCTGACGTTCTACCACTGAACTACGCCCGCGCTCAAAAGCCAGAATCGGGTGAGCGGCCGATGCTGTCAAGCATTGCGCCGACATGAGGCACATCGGTCGCGAAATGCCCGATCCCGGCATCTTGCTGCGGGCGACCTTGGGTAGCGCTCGGACAACTCCGTCAAATTCGATTTGATCTTTAGGGGCTTCTTTTCGGAATGGCTAAAAGTTTCGGTCGAGGCTGATGCCGACACAGCCCACGCGCGAAATGTGGGAGGTTGCCCCTTGTTTCGGACGCTCAGGCTCATTTTGGCGTCGATGATGATCGCGACCTTCGCCAGCGCCACCAGCGCGGGCGACGGCAGCGCGTGGTCGATCGTCCAGGCGTCCGGGCGGATTTTGATCCAGACCAGCGGCGCTGAGGCCGTCTCCCTCGGCGACACGCGGACGATCTTCCCCGGCACGACGCTTGCCACCGGCGCGAACGCCCGTGCGCTGCTTCAGCGCGGCGAGGAGACGATGATTGTGGGGCCGAACACGATCATGCAGCTGCCGCCGGACTCAAGCCGGCTGTTCACCACCGTGATCGAGGTTATGGGCGTGGTCGAGGTCGACGTCGAGAAGCGAAACGTCAAGCACTTCGCCGTCGAGACGCCCAACCTCGCGGCCGTCGTGAAGGGCACACACTTTGCCGTCCGCGCCGGCGCGAACGGCGACTCCGTCGCTGTTACACGCGGGGTCGTCGAGGTCGAGGCGCTGCGGACGGGTAAGAAGGTGGACGTTCTGCCCGGCCAAAGGGCCGAGTTGTCCGGTGATAGCCTTGTCGTGTTCGAAGGCAACCGACGGGCCGACGCCGGATCGGGCGCGGTCGACACCGCGTCCGTGGAAGACTTAGGCGCTGCCTCGGCAGGCATCGGGGGCGGCGACGGGATCAGCGCAAGCGTCGGAGGTTCGGAAGGCGTCAGCGCCAGTGCCGGCGACGGCGATGGCATCAGCGCTAGCGTCGGCGGCTCGAACGGCGTCAACGCCAGCATCGGCGGCGGCAACGGGGTCAGCGCCAGTGTCGGCGGTTCGAACGGCGTTGGCGTCAGCGCTGGAGGCGGAAGCGGCGTGAATGTGCACGTCGGCGGCATCGGCCTTGGCCTCGGTGGACACTAGAAGCGGGCCTTCGGGGTCGGCGTTCGGCCGGCAGATGGTGTGAAATCATGCTTCGCTCCTTGCCCGCGACACTTGCCGTCGGACCGGCGGTCCTCGTCGCCATGCTGGCCGGATGGCTGGCCCCGCTCGATCATTCTCTCGCCGACCTTCGCTTCCTGCTGACCAAGCGGCAGCCGACCGGCGACATCGTCCTCGTCGACATCGACGCGAAGAGCATCCTGGCGGAGGGCCGCTGGCCGTGGCCGCGCCGCATCCATGCCGATCTCGTCGACGATCTTCGCGCGCTCGGCGCCTCCGAGATCGCTTTCGACGTCGATTTCAGCGCGCGATCCGATCCCGTGGACGACGCGGCGTTCGCCGCCGCGCTGGAACGCGCCGGGGGCACGGTCATCCTTGCGGCGCTCGACCAGAGCCGCACCTCAAGACCCGGCGACACGGCTCTCGTGCACAATCGCCCGATCGATGTCTTCGCGCGGCACGCCTGGATCGCCAGCCTGAACGTCGACGTCGATCCCGACGGCAAGGCGCGGCTCCTCAAGTTCGCGGATCGGAGCGACGGCGAGGTGCTGCCGACTTTGGCGGCGATGCTTGGCGGAAGGGCAGGCACCGTCGATCGGAGTTTCGCCGTCGACTTCGGCGTGCGCGCGGACCACATCGACCGCGTATCGGTGGTCGATGTTCTCCGCGGCGACGTTGCGGGAGATCGCATCGCCGGAAAGAAGATCATCGTCGGCGCAAGCGCCGTTGAGCTTCGCGACTTCTTCAATGTGCCGATCTACGGGCCGATTTCGGGCTCGCTTCTGCAGGCTCTGAGCGCCGAAAGCATCGCTCAGAGCCGCGCGCTCACCGGCACAGGCAAGCTCGTTTCGATTGCAGGCATCCTGGCGATCTCACTTCTTTTTCTCGCCGTCGGCCGGCTTCGATGGACGTATCTGCTCGCCCTTCTCGCGCTATCGTCGCTTGCGGTCGAGATCGTCGCCTTCGCGGTTCAGAAGACGTGGCCGCTCCTGCCGGCCACCGGCGCTTGGCAGGTTACGCTCTGCGGCTTTGCCTTGCTCACGCTTCTGCGCGAAATCGACTTCCGCCGCATCCTCATCCTGATCGCGCATAACCGGGCTGAGAACACGCAGACGATCCTCGATCGCGTGGTGGAGGACAATTTTGCCGGCGTCATCGTGGCGGATGAGAGCGGCACGATACGCGCGGCAAGCCGCTCGGCCGCGCGGATTTTGGAGACGCCCACCGATCTCGTCGGCCGCAAGACGACCGCCTTCCTACCCGCGCATCTTTGCGGCGCGATGCAGGCCGCCCTCGATGCGGCGCGCCGCGGAGAATGGCAAGCGACGAAGAATCAGGAATTCCGCTATCGGCGGCGCGACGGTCGATCGGCGGTGTTCGAATATGTTGTCACGCCGTCGCGCCTTGCGGGGGGTCTCAATCGTTCCGGAGAGGCGCTGCCGGACACGTTCGTCGCCGCACTGACCTTCGTCGACGCGACCGAGGAGCGCGAGGCGGAAGCGCGCATCGCTTATCTCGCGCGCTTCGATACATTGACCGGCTTGCCCAATCGCAACCAGTTCCTCGAGGCGCTCGACGTAGCGCTTCGTCGTCGGCGCTCGGACGGCGCTTCCTGCGCGGTGATCTGCTTCGATATCGACCGGTTCAAGAACATCAACGACACGCTTGGGCACGGCGTCGGCGATCTGGCACTGAAGGGCGTTGCCGGGCGGACACGCAGACTTCTGCCGCCCGGCGACCTGATCGCCCGCTTCGGCGCCGATGACTTCGCGATCGTGTGCTCCGGCGGCGATGCCGGCACGCGAGCCCGTGCCCTCGCCGAAAATCTCATCGCCAACGTCGACGAGCCCTACGATCTCGCGGGCCGCCGCCAGATCGTGGCGATGAGCTTCGGCATCGCCGAGGCGGAAGCATCGGACGAGGAGCCGCTCGCCGTCCTGCAGCGCGCCGACACCGCGCTCTATGCGTCGAAGGCGAATGGCGGCAACCGCCTGGCGTCCTTCGAGCCGGGCATGGCGGCCGGCCTCGCCAAGCGCCAGAACCTCGAATCGGAGCTCTGGGAAGCGTTCGAGCGGCGCGACTTCGAGCTCTATTATCAGCCGCAGGTCGATCTTTCCGACGAGCGCCTCACCGGCTTCGAGGCGCTTCTTCGCTGGCATCATCCGCGGCTCGGATTCATCTCGCCGGCCGAATTCGTTCCGGTTGCCGAGGCGTCAGGCCTGATCCAGAGGCTTGGCGCGTGGGTGCTGGAGGAGGCCTGCGCCACCGCGGCAGCCTGGCCGCCATCGATCAAGCTCGCGGTGAACGTGTCGCCCGTTCAGTTTGCCCGCGGCGACCTTGTGACGACGATCGCGCATGCGCTCGCGCGCTCCGGCCTGCCCGCCGAGCGGCTGGAGCTTGAGATCACCGAATCCGTTCTCCTGCAAGAGAACCACGGCGTCCGAAGGACGATAGACGCAGTGCGCGGCATGGGCGTGAACTTCGCGCTCGATGATTTCGGCACCGGCTATTCCTCGCTCACCTACATCCACAAATTCCCGATCTCCAAGATCAAGATCGACCGCTCCTTCGTTTCCGAGATTCCGTTGAGTCAGGAAGCGGCGGCGATCATCAGCGCCGTTGCAGCACTCGCCCGCAGTCTGGACATTCGCCTGAACGCCGAAGGCGTCGAGACCCGCGCGCAGTTGGAGCTGCTGCGGCTCCTCGGCTGCGCCGAAGGTCAGGGCTACCTCTTCGGCAAACCGGAGCCGGCCAAGGCCGCCGCAAAGCTTATCGAGTCGCAGCGCCCGCTGCCGCGCGCCGCGAACTGGGCTTGAGCCACGGTCCCTACGCCGCCTACGCGGGGACGGCGCGAAATGTTCCGCCGTACTCCGCAACAAACGCCGGGAGACCGAAACGATATTGCCCGAAGAGCGCAATAACGCCGAAACGGCAGAAGCCCATTTCTCAGGCTTAGTTTTGGCGACGGCCGCCTGTCGAAAGACATCGGCCGGCAGGCAAAGATGGAGAGAGCCGTGACGAAGATCGCGACGATTGCCGCCACCGCTTTGTTGGCTTTGGTCGGCGCCTCAGCCTCTACGCCGTCCACTGCGACGGAGCCGACGACCGAAATGTCTGGTCAGCAGGCCGCAGCCGCGGCGTGCCTCTCCTTCAACGAATATCGGCCCGGCCAGATCACGCAGGTCGTCAAGGACGGCCTCGGCGACTGGATCGTCTGGGTGCGCGACAAGGACAACGACCTGTGGCTCTGCAATGCGAGCTCGCAGGGGAATGTCTTCGCCAATTCCCTGATCCGGGGCGACATACTGCACGGCAAAGGCGAGCGGGTCCTCGCTCTGACGTCGGTGGCGCACACGCTCTCCGGCAATGCCGGGCCAGAGAAGGCCGAGCGACTTTGCGCCATGGGCGGCCATAAAGTCGGTGCAACGGAGATCGTCGCGACGGTCGAGGACGGAACCGGAGACTACGTTGTGTGGCTGAAGGCGAGCGACCAGTCCTACTGGCTGTGCAACGCCTCTGCCAAGGCCGAGCTCTATGCGTTCGAGCACGTTGCCTCCGCGCTCAATTCGGCCCCGATAGATCCCAATTTCCGCGGCGCCTGAGGTTCGCGGAACTGAGTAGAGACGCGCCGCTTCGGCGGCGCGTCTTCTTTTCAGGGCGAGGTGGCCGGCGCGCGGAAGTGCTTGGAGAGCTTCAATCCCTGCGCCTGGTAGTTTGAGCCGAGCGCGGTGCCGTAGAGGGCGTCCGGCGCGGCGGCGAGCTTCTCGTAGACGAGCCGGCCGATCGTCTGCCCGTGCTCAAGGATGAAGGGCACCTCGTGGCTTCTGACTTCGAGCACTGCGCGGCTCCCGTGCCCGCCGGCCGGCGCGTGTCCGAACCCCGGATCGAAGAAGCCGGCATAGTGCACGCGGAACTCGCCAACGAGCGGATCGAACGGTACCATTTCGGCGGCGTAGCGCGCCGGCACATGTACAGCCTCGGCTGAGACGAGGATGTAGAATTGTTGCGGGTCGAGCACGATCTCAGGCCGCGCTCCGCGGCGGATCGGCTCCCAGAAATCGGCAACGTCGTAGGCGCCGACTTTGTCGACGTCGATCACGCCGGTATAGCGCTTCGCGCGATAACCCACGAGGCCCCCGCGATGACCTGACGCATCGCCTTGCAGATCGATCGAAAGCGCCAGCCCGTCGACGAAGCGCGGCGTGCCAGTCGCCAGCACCTCTTCGGCGTGCAGCTTCTCGAGGGCAATATCGTTGAGGAGCGCGCCGCCGCGGCGGAAGCGAATCTGCGAAAGCCGCGAGCCCGTGCGCACGAGTATCGGAAAGGTGCGCGGGCTGACCTCAAGATAGAGCGGCCCCGAATAGCCTTCCGGCATCTTGTCGAAGGCGCGCGCGGAATCCGTGATGACGCGGGTGAAGACGTCGAGCCGGCCGGTCGAGCTTTTCGGGTTGGCGCTCGCCGCAACGTCGGACGGCAGTGCGAGGCTCTCAAGCAGTGGTACGATGTAGACGCAGCCGGTCTCGAGCACCGCGCCGTCTGAGAGGTCGAATTCGTGGAGGGCGAGCTGACTGAGTTTTTCGGCCACTGAAAAGTCCGGGCCGGGCAGAAAACTCGCGCGCACGCGCGTCGCATGTCGCCCAAGTCTGAGGTCGAGGCTCGCCGGCTGCACCTGATTGTCGGCAGGGGGCTCGGCGAGCGCAATGGCGCCGTCGGCGAACAGCCGCCTGATCGCCGCGTCGGGAAGAATGCCTTGTTGTGACCGCGTCATTCGATCGTCAGCCCGTACCTCACCGCTGCGCCAACCGAGTAACCTCCCCCTTGAGGGGAGGTCGAAGTTTGCCGAGCAGAGCGAGAGCAAACTTCGGGAGGGGGTGAACCGCCCGGCGTTGTCCCCCCTCCCGAAATTCAATCCGCCTCTGGCTTCTAGAATTTCGACCTCCCCTCACCGGGGAGGTTACGCAGCTTCGCCGCCCGAGCCCGGTTTCGTCTATCGGACGCCGGCATTGACGCCAAGGCCGTGGAGCGCTAACCGTGGCTTGTTCCGTGGTGAATTTGGGCCGGCCGGCTTGCAGCCACGTTAAATCAACTTGCTAAAAGGCCGGAGGTGGAAACCCCCGGTCTTGCTTTTCGAGGAAAGCGCGGCCGGGTTTTTGTTGGAGGTTTCCCTATGGCGTCCAAGTCCCCGTCGAAATCGAACGAACCGAAGAAGAAGCGCTATCGCCCAGCGACAGAGATGGTGCATGGCGGCGCGATGCGCTCGCAATTCGCCGAGACCTCCGAGGCGCTCTTCCTGACGCAGGGCTTCGTCTACCCCGACGCCGAGGCGGCCGAGGCGCGCTTCAAGGGCGAGGACCCGGGCTTCGTCTACTCGCGCTACGCCAATCCGACGGTCGCCATGTTCGAGCAGCGCATGTGCCTGCTTGAGGGCGCGGAGGCGGCGCTCGGCGTCGCAAGCGGCATGGCCGCCGTCAGCGCCTCGCTGCTTTGCGATCTTAAGGCCGGCGATCACGTTCTCTCCTCGCGCGCCCTCTTCGGCTCCTGCGACTACGTGATCGGGACGCTGCTGCCGCGGCTCGGCATCGCGTCGACGCTG
The DNA here is from genome assembly GCA_963720705.1 of uncultured Alphaproteobacteria bacterium. Lineage (GTDB taxonomy): Bacteria > Pseudomonadota > Alphaproteobacteria > Rhizobiales > Afifellaceae > DASWJZ01. The sequence goes on along the minus strand of CAVRGJ010000001.1, from coordinate 683,229 downwards.
ATCGACGGGCGCGACATCGATGCCTGGAAAAAGGCGGTCAGGCCGGAGACGAAGGCCTTCTTCCTGGAAAGCCCGTCCAACCCGACGCTGGAGCTGATCGACATCGCCGCCGTCGCCGCGATCGCGAGCGACGCCGGCGCGCGGCTCATCGTCGACAACGTCTTCTCCACGCCGCTCTTCCAGCATCCGCTGAAACTCGGCGCGCACACCGTCGTTTACTCGGCGACCAAGCACATCGACGGCCAGGGCCGCTGCCTCGGCGGCGTGGTGCTCTCCGACGAGGAGTGGGTCGAGCAGAAGCTCTTCCCCTATCTGAAGCATACCGGCCCTTCGCTGAGCCCGTTCAACGCCTGGGTGCTTCTGAAGGCGCTTGAGACGCTTGAGGTGCGCGTGACGCGGCAGGCGGAATCGGCGGCGAAGCTCGCCGAGGTTTTGGCAAAGCATCCGGCGGTCGAGCGCATCTACTATCCGGGCCACGCGAGCGATCCGCAGCGCGCGCTCGCGAAGCGGCAGATGTCGTCCGGCGGCACCATGATCGCCTTCGACGTGAAGGGCGGCAAGGGCGCCGCCTTCGACATGCTGCGCGCTCTTCAGGTCGTGAAGATCTCCAACAATCTCGGCGACGCCAAAAGCCTCGTCACGCATCCCGCTACGACGACGCATCAGCGGCTGAAGGAGGAGGAGCGTGCGCGGCTTGGAATCGGCGAGGGGCTCGTCCGCCTTTCGGTCGGGCTGGAGGACCCGCTCGATCTCGCCGAGGACCTGACCCAGGCGCTCGACGCTGCGGTGAAGGCGCCGACGTTGAGAGCTGTCTCGGCCTAGGCGAACGCCGGAACGGTTTAACCTCCCTCAAGGGGAGGTTAGGGTGGTCGTCTTCGCTCTCAGTGAAACGTCTTCACCGCCAACAGAATCCTTGCCCCCGCCGTGACAAGCGTGAGCACCGCAAACACGTAGGCGATTGGCGCAAACACCGCCGGGAACAGGCAGAAGAGCACGAACACGACGATCGTCTCCGTCGCCTCGGCGAGACCGGCGGTGAAGAAGAGCGACTTGTCTCCGCGTGCCTCGCTGACGAGCTTGCGCTTCTCCGCCATCACCGCGTAGCCGAGGAAGCTCGCGCCGTTTGCGTAGAAGGAGAAGAGCAGCGTTGCCGCCGCGACCGCGTTCCTCGCCGGATCGGCAAAGGCGAAGGCGAGCGGGATCGCGCCGTAGAAGGCGAAGTCGAGCACGATGTCGAGGAAGCCGCCGCGGTCGGTCTTGGTACTGGCGCGGGCGATCGCGCCGTCGAGCCCGTCGCAGAGCCGGCTCACAAGCACGAAGACGAGCGCGAGCGCGTAATGCCGCACCGCGATCAGACCGGCCGCGACAAGACCGAGCGCAAACCCCGCCCAAGTGACGTGGTCGGCCTTGACGCCGCCTCCCGCCAGAAGCCGCCCGAGTCGATCGAGCGGCGGCACGATCAACGCTCTTGCGACGCCGTCGAGCACGTCTCCTCCGAATCTCGCTTCCGCCCTTTCCGTTTAGGGGAGAACGGGCGACAATGCGAAGCTTCGCGAATCCCCGGAACCGAACTTGCGTCTTTCTCCTCTCGTCGCCGCTCTTTGCGTCCTCCTCCTTGCCGCACAATCGGCCGCGCAGGTGCCGGCTGCCCAGACGCCTGCGGCGGCGCCTTCGGCCGAGTCCGTCGTCATCCCGAATTTTTGGGACCCGCGCTCGCGCATCGAGCGCCCTTCGACCGAGGAGATCGGGACGATCCGCTTCCTGACGACTGACGACTTCCCGCCCTTCGCCTTCCGCGACCGGCGCGGCATCCTGATCGGCTTCGACGTCGACCTTGCGCAGGCCGTGTGCGACATCCTGAAGGTGCAGTGCGCGATCCAGACGCGCCCCTTCGACACGCTGATCGCAGGGCTGAAGGACGGGACGGGCAACGCCATCATCGCCGGCTTCGACGTGGAGAAGGCGCCTGCCGAAGGGCTGATCGCAAGCCAGGCCTATCTCAAAATCCCCGGCCGCTTCGTGGTGCGCAAGGACACGACCTTCGATCCCGGACCGCCGGCGCCTGAAGGCTTTGTCGGCGCCGTCTGCGGTTCCGCGCACGCCGCTTATCTCGCCCACTTCTTCCCCGACATGCACGTCGCCTGTTTCATGACCATGGCGACGCCGCTCGCGCAGCTTAAGGAAGGAACGGTCGACGCGGTCTTCGGCGACGCGCTCAGTCTTTCCTTCTGGCTGAACGGGCCGGAATCGAACGATTGCTGCCGCTTTTCCGGCGGCGCCTATCTCGACGACCGCTATTTCGGCGCTGGGCTTGCGATCGTCATGAAGGCGGAGGATCGCGACCTGAAATTCGCCATCGACTACGCGCTGCGCGAAGCCTACCGCGAGGGCACGTACGAGGAGCTTTACCTGAGATATTTTCCAGTCGGGCTGTTCTAGGCCCGGCTGAGGCTGACGCGGCCAACCAACACGACCGCTGTCGCCATTGCCGGACTTGAATCCGGCAGTCGATTCCGTCGCGGATGGCGCGTTGATTCGCAAGGGTACGCCCTCTAAGGTCCGCGCGCCGCTTCACAAGGCGCGGCGCGTTCACACCAAACCTGGACCATGAGCGAATTCCCGGCCGAATGGCTCGAAGCCGCGCGCGTCTCCAAGGCCTGGCCTTTCGAGGAGGCGCGGAAGCTCATCCCGCGTTGGGAGAGCAAGCGTCTCGCCCGCAGCGCCGCCGGCGCTGCAAATCAAGAAAAGGGCGAGATACTGTTCGAGACCGGCTACGGCCCCTCCGGCCTGCCGCATATCGGCACCTTCGGCGAAGTGGCGCGGACCGCGATGGTCCGCCACGCCTTTCGCGTCCTGACCGACGATTCCATTCCGACGCGGCTCGTCTGCTTCTCCGACGACATGGACGGGCTCAGGAAAGTGCCCGACAACGTACCGAATCCGGAAAGGCTGATGGCCTGGCTCGGCAGGCCGCTGACCGAGGTGCCCGATCCCTTCACCGACAAGTATCCGTCGTTTGGCGCCGGCAACAACGCGCGCCTCCGCGCGTTCCTCGATCGCTTCGGTTTCGAATACGAGTTCATGAGCGCGACGGAGACCTATCGCGCCGGGCGCTTCGACAAGACTCTTCTGACGATGCTCGCGCACTACGACGAAGTGAAGGCGATCATCCTGCCGACGCTCGGGCCCGAGCGCCGCGCCACCTATTCGCCCTTTCTGCCGATCTCTCCGCGTACGGGCATCGTGCTGCAGGTCCCGACGGTCGCGCGCGACGTTGCCGCCGGCACCATCACCTACATCGATCCGGAGACCGGCGAGGAGGTGACGACGCCGGTCACCGGCGGGCGCGTCAAGTGCCAGTGGAAGGCGGACTGGGCGCTTCGCTGGGTGGCGCTCGGCGTCGATTACGAGATGTCGGGAAAGGACCTGATCGATTCCGTCACGCTCTCCTCCAAGGTCTGCAAGGCGCTCGGCGGCACGCCGCCCGATGGCTTCAACTACGAGCTCTTCCTCGACGAGGAGGGCCAGAAGATTTCGAAGTCGAAGGGGAACGGACTGACGATCGAGGATTGGCTGAACTACGCCTCGCCGGAGAGCCTGTCGCTTTTCATGTTTCAGAAGCCGCGCGCCGCGAAGCGGCTTTACTTCGACGTGATCCCGCGCGCCGCCGACGACTACTATCAGTTCCTCGAGGCCTATCCGCGGCAGGATATGCAGAACCGGCTGATGAACCCGGTCTGGCACATCCACTCCGGCCATCCGCCACGCGAGACGATACCGGTGCCGTTCTCGATGCTCTTGAATCTGGCGAGCGCATCGAACACGGAGGACGCCGACATACTCTGGGGCTTCATCACGCGCCACCGCCCGGGTGTGACCAAGGCGAGCGAGCCGGTGCTCGACCGGCTCGTCCACTACGCGGTGCGCTACTATCATGACTTCGTAAAGCCGACGAAGCGCTTCCGCGCTCCCGACGCGGTCGAGCGCGCGGCGCTCGAAGCGCTCGATGCGGCGCTCGCCGCGCTTCCTCCGGACGCTGATGCGGAGACGATCCAGCTCGCGGTCTACGACGTCGGCCGCTCTTTCGAGCGCTACCAGACGCCGCCGAAGGAAGCGGGCGAACGGCCGGGCGTGGCGCTCACTTGGTTCGCCATGCTCTACGAGCTTCTGCTTGGACAGGAGCGCGGTCCGCGCTTCGGCTCTTTCGTCGCGATCTTCGGAATTCCTGAAACGCGCGCGCTGATCGAGAAGGCGCTGTCGGGCGCGCTTGCTCAGCGCCGCGCGGCGACCTCATCGGGCTGAGCGTCTGGCCGGCTCGCGGCGAAGAGGCCGAGCTTGCCGTCGCGCGCTGTCTTCTCCGCTGCTGCGTAGTCGCTGCCGCTCCGCTTCGCCCAGCCCTGCGCGACCAGCCACTCGGCGATGTCGTCGCCGCCGACGAAGCAGCGCGCCGGGTCGGGAATTGAATTGGCACCGGCCGGGATATCGCACTCGATGGCGCGCCCGCGGACGAAGCCGCGGAGCGCCGCGCGCGCCAAGCGCCCGCAGGGCCACGCCACGGCACCCTCGCCGCAGCTTTGATCGGGCGAAGTCACCGCGATCCCGGCGAGCCGGATCTCGCGGTCGCTGGCCTTTATCGTGCCGGCCGAGACGATGAGCGGATTGAAGAGCCGCCCGCGTGGCGCCTGCTGCTCCGGTTGCGGCTCATCCGCGGCAGGCGGTTCGACCCGCGCGAGCGGACCCGTGACCGGCGGCGCGGCGGTCATGTTCGCCGGCGTGACATCGCGCACTTTGACCGGTTCCGGAGACTGCGGCTGCCCGGTCGCCTCGGTCCGAAGCGCAAGGAGCGACGGCTCGGTGGCGACCGGGGCAACGGCATCCGCAACGGCCGGCGGCTTCGGCTCGCCGGACCCGACCGGGGCGACAGCATCCGGCGCGTTCGGCGCCATTGTCCAATAGACGACAGCGAACGAGGCGGCGCAGAGAAGCGCAAGCGAGATTGCCCGAATCATCGCCTGATGATGCGCGGGCACGCGCCAATGTCCAGGACGCGAAGCAGAGCCGGCTATTGGCTCGCCCAGAGAATGCGCGCCATCCAGTCGATGTCGGAGAGCGCGACGGTGCGGTCGGTGTGTGCTGGGTTAAACGAGGCAAGCTCGATCTCGGTCTGCGTCTTCCTCTTCAAGACCTTCGCCATGACCTCCCCGTCGGTGGTTCTGACCACGACACGGTCGCCGCGTCGGATGCGGGCGGAAGGCGATACGATGATCACGTCGCCGTCGCGATAGAGCGGCAGCATGGAATTGCCGGAGACTTCGAGCGCATAAGCGGAATCGTTGGCGAGCCCCGGGAACGGGATCTCGTCCCAGCCCTGGCCTGCCGGAAAGCCGCCATCGTCGAAAAAGCCCCCTGCGCCTGCCTGTGCGAGGCCGAGGAGCGGCACGGGACGAAAGCCGTCGCGGAAGGCGCTCGGCGCCTTCGTTGGACGTAGCGGGCTTCGCTCCTTCGACTTCGCGAGCCCGACGAAGCCCTCGAGCGTCTCGCCGGTCGCGGCGAGCACCTTGGCGATCGATTCCGTCGACGGCCAGCGCGGACGCTTGTCGGCGCCGTGCCGCTTGGAGGGATTGAATGCGGTCGAATCGAGTCCGGACTTCTTGGCGAGCCCGGAGGGGCTCAATCCTTGCCGCGCGGCAAGCGCGTCGATCGCAGCCCAGACGGACTCGTGGCTCCACATGCGCTTCTCCCCGCAGCGCAGGAATATAGTCCTTTTCGCGGCGCCTGGAACCTCGGAAAGATGAGCCTCTTGATCGTGGGACTAGCGGATTCAGGCAGCCTGCTTCGGAGCGGGTGCGAAGCGCCCGTAGAACGTCTCGCCCTTCGCCGCCATCTCCTTCAGAAGCGTGTTCGGCAGGAAGCGCGCGCCGTGCCGCGCCGCGAGAAAGTCCGCAAGCTCGACGAACCTCTCTGCGCCCATCCCATCGATGTAGGAGAGCGTGCCGCCGGTATAGGGCGCGAAGCCGAAGCCGAGGATCGAGCCGACATCGGCCTCGCGCGGATCGGTGATGACGCCCTCTTCGACGGTCCGCGACGCTTCGAGCGCCTGCGTCACGAGGAGGCGCTGCTTCAATTCATCCGCGGAAAAATCGTCGCCGCTTTTCGGCGGCGCGATCTCGGCGAGCCCCGGCCAGAGCGACTTCTCCCGGCCGGTATAGTCGTAGAAGCCCTTGGAATTCTTGCGGCCGAAGCGCTCGCGCTTCACCACCAGATCTTCGAGCAGCTTCTCCTGTTTCGGGTCGATCAGGATCTCCGTTCCGGCGTCCTTCTTGGTGGCCTGCAGGATCTTCCAGGCGAGATCGATGCCGATCTCGTCGGTCAGCGACAGCGGCCCGACCGGCATGCCGGCGGCGCGCGCGCAATTTTCGATCATCGCCGCGGGCACGCCCTCCGCCAGCATCAGATGGCCTTCGAGGATATAGGCCATAACGCAGCGGTTGGCGTAGAAGCCGCGGCTGTCGTTGACGACGATCGGCGTCTTCCTGATCTGGCGCACATAGTCGAGCGCTGTCGCGAGCGCCGCGTCGCCGGTCTTCCTTCCCTTGATGATCTCGACCAGCATCATGCGGTCGACCGGCGAGAAGAAGTGGATGCCGATGAATTTTTCCGGGTCCGTGTAGGTCTCGGCGAGCGAGGTGATCGGCAGCGTCGAGGTGTTCGATGCGAAGATCGCGCCGGCGGCAAGATGCGCGGCACTGTTCTTCGTCGCCTCCGCCTTGACGCTGCGCTCTTCGAACACTGCCTCGATCACAAGGTCGCATCCGGCAAGATCGGAAAAATCCGCGGTCGCCTTGATGCGCGAGAGAAGCGCGGTCTTCTCATCCGCGCTCATCGCGCCGCGCTTGATCGCTTTGTCGGTGAGCGAATCCGAATGCGCCTTGCCCTTCTCCGCCGACGGCATGTCGCGGTCGAGGAGCACGACGTCGATGCCGGCCTGCGCCGAGACGTAGGCGATGCCGGCGCCCATGAAGCCGGCGCCGAGCACGCCGAGCTTCTTGATCGTGTGCTGCGGTTCGGCGGCCGGCCGGCGCGCGCCTTTGTTCAGCTCCTGCATGGAGACGAAGAGCGAGCGGATCATTGCCGCCGCCTCCTTCGTCTGCATGACATGCGCGAAGTAGCGGCTCTCGACCTTCAGCGCCGCATCCATCGGAAGCTGCAGGCCCTCGAAGACCGACTGCAGCAGATATCGTGCTCCAGGATAGTTGTCGTAGGTCTCCTTGCGATAGAGCGCGTTCGCTGCCGGCCAGAGCTGGAAGCCTGCGGGAGAGAAGACTCTCGCGGCGCCCTCCGGCTTCCAGCCCTTCACGTCCCACGGCTTCACCGCCTTCAAGCCCGCGGCGAGCATCGCCTTCGCCGTCTCCACCAGCTTCTCGCGCGGCACGACTTCGTCGACGAGCTTCATCGCCTTCGCTTTTTTGGCGTCCGCGCCGGAGCCTTTCAGGAGATATTCGAGCCCGGCTTGCGCGTCGGCCATGCGCATCACGCGCTGCGTCCCGCCGGCGCCTGGGAAGATGCCGATCTTCACCTCCGGCAGCGCCATCCGCGTCGCCTTGTCGTCGGCCATGACGCGGCCGTGCGCGGCAAGCGCAAGCTCCGTCGCGCCGCCCATGCACACGCCCTCTACGCAGACCACGATCGGCTTGCCGCAGGTCTCAAGCCTCCGATAGAGCCGCGACATGCGCGCGGATTCGTGCAGGAGCTCTTCTTTGGCCGCCGCCGTGTCGCGCTTCGACCGCGCATGGAACTCTGACAGCAGGCCGTGAATCATGGTGATGTCGGCGCCGCCGGAAAGATCCTTCTTTCCCGACTTAATCACGACGCCCTTCACGTTCGCGTCGCCCGCGATCGCCTCGACGATCGCTTCAAGCTCGTCCATCACCTTCGCGGTGAAGACATTGAGCGAGCGTCCCGGCATGTCCCAGGTGACGAGCGCGATGCCGTCGGCGCCGGTTTCGACGCGGAAATTCTCGTAGGCCATTGGCATCGTCTCCTGGGTCCTCGGCTCTCGCTGCGCTCGGCCGAGGATACGCTCGGAACAGGTTCAAGATGTCATTCTCGGGCGAGCGGAGCGAGACCCGAGAACCCAGATCGAGATGGTCCACTACACCCGCTCGATGATCGTTGCCGTGCCCATGCCGGCGCCGATGCAGAGCGTGACGAGCGCGGTGGAGAGATCGCGCCGTTCCAGTTCGTCGAGCACGGTGCCCAGAATCATCGCGCCGGTCGCGCCGAGCGGATGGCCCATGGCTATGGCGCCGCCGTTGACGTTGACCTTGTCCGGATCGACGTCCAGCGCCTGCATGAAGCGCAGCACCACGGAGGCGAAGGCCTCGTTGATTTCCACAAGGTCGATGTCGGCAAGCGCCATGCCGGAGCGCGAGAGCACCTTCCGCGTCACGTCGATCGGCCCGGTCAGCATCAGTGCGGGATCGGAGCCGATATTGGCGAAGGCGCGCACTTTTGCGCGCGGCTTCAGGCCCGCGGCCTTGCCGCCCGCTTCGTTGGCGACGAGCACGGCGGCCGCACCGTCGACGATGCCGGAGGAGTTGCCGGCGTGGTGGACGTGCTTCACCTTCTCGACCTCCGGATGCGCCTGCACGGCGATGGCGTCGAAGCCGCCCATCTGCCCGACGATCTCGAAGGATGGATTGAGCGCCGCAAGGCCCTGCATGTTGGTCTCGGGGCGCGGGTGCTCGTCGCGGTCGAGGATGATGAGGTCGTTGATGTCGGTCACCGGCACGATCGACTTTGCGAAGCGGCCCTCGCTCCAAGACACCGCTGTGCGCTTCTGGCTTTCGACCGCGTAGGCATCCACGTCATCGCGTGTGAAACCGTATTTTGTGGCGATCAGGTCGGCGGAGACGCCCTGCGGCATGAAGTAGGACGGCACCGCCACTTCCGGATCGACCGGCCAGGCGCCGCCCGACATGCCGATGCCGACACGCGACATCGATTCCACGCCGCCAGCGACGACGAGGTCGTGGTAGCCGGTCATCACCTGCGCCGACGCCATGTTCACCGCGTCGAGTCCTGAGGCGCAGAAGCGGTTGATCTGCATGCCCGGCACATGCTCGCCGTAGTCGGCCGCGAACACCGCCGCGCGGGCCACATCGCCGCCCGCCTCGCCGACCGGATCGACGCAGCCGAGGATCACGTCGTCGACGAGATGCGTGTCGAGGCTGTTCCGGTCGCGGATAGCTTCGAGCGCCGTCGCGGCGAGCCGGACCGTCGGCACTTCGTGCAGCGCGCCGTCCGCCTTGCCGCGTCCGCGCGGCGTCCTGACTGCGTCGTAGATGAAGGCTTCGGCCATCAGCCTCTCCGGTTTCGCGCCAAGCCCTCTCCCGGGGGAGAGGGTATCGCCGAAGGCGACGGGTAAAGGGTTGCGATGCGCCGGTTTAGCACCTCATCCGGTCGCTCCGCGACAGCCTTCTCTCACAGGATGGAATGTTGAGCTCTTCCTAAAACATCTCCGCCGGTAGCGCCATCATCGCATCGGCGCCCGTGGAGATGCGCTGAAGGTGGGTCGCCGTTTCCGGCATCGTGCGCTCCATGAAGTAGCGTCCGAGCATCAGCCGCGTCTGATAGAAGTCGGCCCGCCCGTCCGCGCCATCCTTGAGCTTCTCGTTCGCCGCCTTCGCCATCTTGGCCCACATGAAGCCGAGCGCCACGAGCCCGAAGAGGTGCATGTAATCGGTCGAGCCGGCGCCGGCATTGTCGGGTTTCGCCATGGCGTTCTGTATGAACCACATGGTCGCCTGCTGCAGATGGTCGAGGCCCTGCTTAAGCGGCTTCAGGTAAGTGCCGAGCGCCTGGTCGGCTTCGTTCTCCTTCAGGAACGCGCCGACCTCGTTGAAGAAGGCAGTGACCGCCCGCCCGCCGTCCTTCGGCAGCTTTCTTCCGACGAGGTCGAGCGCCTGGATGCCGTTCGCGCCTTCGTAGAGCATGGTGATGCGTGCATCGCGCACGAACTGCTCCATGCCGTGCTCGGCGATGTAGCCGTGGCCTCCGAAAACCTGCTGCGCCTGAACAGCGTTGGCGAAACCGGTGTCGGTCAGCACACCCTTCAAGACCGGCGTCATCAGGCCCATCTGGTCGTCGGCCGCGAGGCGGTCCTTGTCGTCCTCGGAGCGATGCGCGACGTCGCCCTTGAGCGCCGTCCACAGCACGAGCGCGCGCGCCGCCTCGTTAAAGGCACCGATCGACATCAGGATGCGGCGCACGTCGGGATGGACGATGATCGGGTCCGCCTTCTCGCCCGGCTCCTTGACGCCTGAGATAGCGCGCCCCGCGCGGCGGTCGCGCGCATAGAGTGCGGCGTTCTGATAGGCGACCTCCGAAAGCGCCAGCCCCTGCACGCCGACGCCGAGCCGCGCTTCGTTCATCATGGTGAACATGGCGCGGAGACCCTTTTCCCGCTCGCCGACCAGCCAGCCGGTGGCGCCGTCGTAGTTCATCACGCACGTGGCGTTACCGTGGATTCCCATCTTCTCTTCGATCGAGCCGCAGGAGACGGCGTTCCGTGCGCCCGGATTGCCGCTCGCGTCGGGCAGGAACTTTGGCACGATGAAAAGCGAAATGCCCTTCGTCCCCTCCGGTGCGCCCTCGATCCGCGCGAGCACCAAGTGCACGATGTTTTCGGTCAGATCGTGCTCGCCGGCGGAGATGAAGATCTTCTGCCCGGTGATGCGGTAGCTGCCGTCGTCGGCCGCGACCGCCTTGGTCTTGATCAGCCCGAGATCGGTGCCGCACTGCGGCTCTGTCAGGTTCATGGTGCCCGACCACGCGCCCGATACGAGTTTTGGCAGATAGAGCGCCTTCTGTTCGGCCGAGCCATGCTGCTCGATCGCTGCGATCGCGCCCTGCGACAAGCCCGGATACATGCCGAACGCCATGTTGGCCGACGTCGTGAATTCGTTGGTGGCCGCGGCAAGCGCGTAGGGGAGGCCCTGACCGCCATACTCGGGGTCGGCGGAGAGCCCGACCCAGCCCGCTTCGGTGAAGCTCTTGTAGGCGCTCTTGAAGCCGGTCGGCGTCGTCACCGACCCGTCTTCGTTCCGCCGGCAGCCCTCTTTGTCGCCGACGCGGTTCAGAGGTTGCAGCACCTCCTCGACGAACTTCGCCGCCTCATCGAGGATTGCCTCGACCGTGTCGAGCGGTGCGTCGGAGAAGCCGGCGAGGTTCGAATAGCGCTCGTAGCCCAGCACATCGCGGAGCAGGAAGAGCACGCTTTCGACGGGCGCTTTGTAGGTCGGCATTTTCCATCCCTGACGTTACGCCAGCGTCAGCTGGGTCCGCCGGCGCTTTCGTTATGTTACTCAGCCGCCTGAAGTACGGGCTCTTCGGACGGTTGGCGCTCGCGCTTCTCGCGGTCGCGCATCATACCTTGAATCACGGCCATCGTGCGCGTCAGCTCGGCGGTCGCCGCCTCGATATCCGCCTTCCGGCGCCGCAAGATCGCTATTTGCTTGCCGAATCCGGCAAGCGCCACCCTAAGCTGCGACGGACGCCCGTCCTTCAGATCATAAAGATCGAGAATCTCCTTGATCTCGTCGAGCGAGAAGCCGACGGAGCGGCCGAGAAGGATGAGCCGCACGCGCGCCCGGTCGCGCCGCCCGTATATCCGGTTAAGTCCTTGCCGCTGCGGTCTTATCAAGCCCTTGTCTTCGTAGAAGCGCAGGGTCCTTAGGGTGACGCTGAATTCGCGAGCGAGCTCGCCGATGGTGAAAGTGGTCTGCATTTTCGTGTCCGCCGGCTCCTGGCAGCGTCGCGACCGGGGCACTTCACTCTAGTTGTCGAACCCGGCGGGGCGCTACCTGACGTTAACGTAACAATCAAGGGCGCCGGTGTGGCCGCGGAGCCCAGGACATTCATAAATATAAAGAGTTGTGGTTAATTTTTAGGAAACGAGGTCGGCGGTTTAACCATCTATTTACCTTCGTTACGATCATCTTCACCTTGCGGCGGAAATTGGGGCGATTCGTGCCCGTGGCAGCGCGTGCCTGCGCGAAGTTCGCTGAGGAGCACCGATGATTGCGCGATCCTTCTGGGGCGCAAAGGCGAACAAGGGCTCGGACGAGAAGCGGGATGCCCTAGAAGAAGGGGCGGAGCAGACCGTCGACGACTTGCTCGATGCGCGATTCGACGACGGCGGAAAGCTCGAGCCCCCGCGCAAGACGCCGACCCCGCCGACGGTCGAAGACACGTCGACACTCGACGAGCTTGACCTCGCGGTACAGAAACTCTCCGAAGGTTTGGAAGCGATCGAACGGCAGGGCCGCGCCGCACCGACGGCCGCGGAGCCGGAACCCGCAGAGCCCGATGAGCCCGCCGAGGGACCGGATTTGGGAGGCGAGCGCGATTTCGTCGCGCACAGCCTCGATAGGCTCGAGGCGCGGCTTGAAGCACTGAGCAAACGTCTCCAGCAGCGGAGCACGACGCCTGCCTCCGAGACCCCGCGGAGGCCGCGGCCTGTGCGTGCCGCGGACCCGACGCCGGCTATTCGGTCGGAGGAAGCCGAAGAAGAGGAAGACGAGGACATCGCGGCCCAGCTTGCGGAATCGCGCCGTCTGGCGGAGGCGGAGGAGGCGGCGGAGCGCGCGCGTTGGGCCGAGGCCGAGGCGGCCAAGGCGCGGCGTGAGGCGGAGGCGAGCGCGGAGGAGCGTCGCCGCCAGGCAATTCTCGCCGATGCGCGGCGGCACGCCGAGGCGATCGAGGCAAGACGGCAGGCGGAGCTTTCGGAGGCGCGCCGCCAGGCGGCTGAGTTGGCCGAGGCGAAGGAGGAGGCTGAGGCGGCCGAGGCGCGGCGCCGGAGGGAGTTGGCGGAGGCGAGACGCGAGGCCCAGGCGGCCGAGATACGTCGGGAGACGGAGCTTGCCGAGGCGCGCCAGCATGCGGAGGCAGCTGAGGCGCGGCGGCTTGCCGAGGTGGCGGAAGCGAAGCGTCAGGCCGAGGCGGCTGAGGCGCGCCGTCTCGCCGAGGCCGAAGCGACCGCCGAAGAGCTTCGACGGCAGGCTGAGGAGGCCGCTGAGGAGCGCCGCCGCATGGCCGAGGAGGCGGCAGAGGAGCGGAAGCGCCTGGTCGAGGAGGCGGAGGCGATCCGGCTTGCCGACCTTGCCGAAGCGCGCCGCCAGGCGGAAGCGGCCGAAGCCCGCCGTCGCGCCGAGATGGAGGAAACGCGACGCCAGACCGATATTGCCGCGGCGCGGCGTGAAGCGGAGCTGGCTGCGGCGATCGAGCGGCAATTCTCCGAGGTCGAGCAGCGGCTCGACGCCTTGCAGCAGGGCCTCGGCGAGAACCAGATCGAGCCGGTGCGGGCCGAACTTCTCGATCTGGTGAAAGATATGTCGGAGCTCAGCCGCAGCGGCCGCACGACGAGCGACGCACTCTCTGCCATCGGATCGCGCATCGACGAGATGGAGATGAAGGTCAATGCCGCCCGCAACATGGCCGGCAACCGCCTCGGCGACATCCAGGATCGTCTGAGCGGCCTCGTCGGGCGGATCGACCAGATCGAGGTTGAGATACCGGGCTTCGACGCGGTGCGCGAGAACCAGAGCGCGATCCTCGAGCGCTTCGATCGGATGGAGGGGCTGGTTCATCGCCTCGCGTCCGCCGAGGAATTGCTCGACCGCGTCGACGGGCTGAAGCGCCAGTTGCAGACGGTCGCCTCGCAGCGTGAGGTCGCCGGCATCGAGGAGCGGCTTCTGAAGCTCGCCGAGCGCCTCGATGCAATGCCGGCCGAGATCGCCGACGAGGACGCGCTCGGCCGCATCGAAGCGCATCTCGGCAGTGTCGCCTCCGATCTGATCGAGGCGCGGCGGCAGAGGAAATCCGTCGCGGTCGCGCTTGAGGATCAGCTCGCCGAGATCGCGGCGCAGCTTCGTGAAGTGAGTGAGACCGGGCGCACGCCCGACCTCTCCGGCATCGAGGAGCGGCTCTCGGGAGTCGGCGAGCAGCTCGCCGAAGACCGCCGCTCCGTCGGCGATTCGCTGGCACGGCTGGAGCGCCGCCTGGGCGAGCTCGCCACGGCGATCGAGGCGCAGGAAGACGACACGACCGCGGAGGTCCTGTCGGGCCTGACGGAGAAGATGGATTCGCTCTCCGCGGCGATCGCCGAGCAGGACGTCTCCGGCGCGCGGCGCGACATCGGGGGGCTCGACAACAAGCTCGATCAACTGGCCGAGCAGGTTGCGGCGCAGGCGGAGCATTTGTCGCGGCGGCAGATCGAGCCGCTCGAGGCGCGGCTCGAAGAGATGCATGCTCAGATCGAGCAGGTCGCGAGGCGATCGCTGGATACGAGCGCGCTCTTCAAGCCGCTCGTTCAGAAGCTGCGCGAAATCTCCGAGCGGCTCGCCGGGCTCGGCGCCGAAGGAGCGGGGACGCCGCTTTCCGTGCGGCTTGAGGCGATTGAAGAGCGCCTCGCGGGAGTTGCCAACAAGAGTGCCGATCCGCGCGGACTTCAGACGCAGCTCGACGCGATCGTCAGTCGCCTTGAGCTTCTGAAGGGAAGGAGCATCGATCCGGCGCGTTTGAACGAGCTTTTCGACCGCGTCGAATACGCCATCCGTGCGCTCCCCGAGCCGCGTGAGGGCGGGGAGATCGAAGCGGGCGTGATTTCCCCCGATCGTCTGGACGCGATGGAAAGGCGGATCGCCGAGGCGGCTGCGAGCGGCGCATCGAGCGAACGCTTCGCGCTCCTGGAGAAGAAACTCGACGACATCGGTCGCTCTGTCTCGGCAGGCGGCGAGTCCCTGACGCAGGAGGATCTGGCCGATCTCCGCTCCGACATCACCTCGCTCAGGCGCGAGCTTCGCTCGCTCCCCGCCGCCACGGCCGGCCAGGACGAGCCGAATCTCGGCGAGCTCATGCGCGCCATCGCCAAGCGGCTCGACCGGTTCCCGCAGGAGATGCCCTCGTCGATCGCGAACCTCGAGGCTCAGATCGAGCGCATCGCGCACGTGCTTGACGATCCGGAGAACGGCCCGGCCGGCATCGCGCGCATCCATGCCAGCCTGAGGACGATTGAGAAGCGTCTCGACGATACCCGTCGGTCGCTCGGCTACCGGCCGCCGCGCGAAGTCGCGGAGGAAGTGTCCGAAGAGGAGCAGGAATTGGTCAGCGGTCTCGCCCGCTCCCTTTCTGACGACGTTTCGACGCTGAAGACCTCAGCGGAAGTGTCGGAGCGCAAGACCAAGGACGCGATCGACGCCGTTCAGGATACGCTCGAGGCAGTCGTCAAGCGCATGGCGTTCCTTGAGCGCGACACCGACGCAGGCCCCGCGCCTGGCCTCGCCGAGCCGGCGGCCGAGGAGCCGAAGCCTGAGCCTCCGGTCGCGAGTGCGGAGCCGGCCGAAGCTCCCTCGGGCGGGCTCCTGAGCCGCTTGACGTCGCGGCAGCTGTTGCGGCGCGCGACCGGCGGCCGCGCCGAGTCGTTCTCGCCGGAAGCGGAAGAAGCGGAGGACGCGTCCGATCTGCCGCTTGAGCCGGGCACGGATTCGCCGCTCAATTCCTCGCTCACCGGTGCGCCGAGCTCCGATACGGAGTTCATGTCGGGCGGGCGCAAGGGACGGGCGGCAAGGATTCGCGGGCGCGGCCATGACGACGAGCCGCCCATCGTCGATGACGACTTCCTGGCGGCCGCCCGGCGCGCAGCGCGTGCGGCGGCGGCGGAAGCCGACGGCCCGGATGCCGAGGCTGCGGATGCGCCGTACGACGAGGCGCCGCAGAAGACCAAAGGGTCGCGGGGGCGCGGCGCAATTGTCGCCGCGCTCATCGCCGCTGCGTTGGTTATCGCGGCCGTGCTGATGGTGCGCAACGAGGTCTGGCCCGTCCAACCGATCGTAGCTTTCTTGAAGGACAAGGGCCTGTTGACCGAGCGGGCAACACCGGAACTGCAGACGGCAGTGGTGCCGCCGGAAGAATCGCCTGCGGTGTCCGCGCCTGAAGAGGAGAGTCCCTCGCCGGCAGCAACCGCGGCGGAAACGCCGCCGATGCCGAGTGAGAGCTCCGAGCTGACCGCCGCACCGGAGGCTCCCACGAGCGCGCCTGCGCCCGAGGCCGCAACGGCGACGTCGGAGTTGCGTCCGGAAGACTCCGGCAGTGCCGGCACGACGGCTGCGGCGCCATCCGCTTCGACTACGCCCGTCGCTTCGGAGACGTCGTCGGCGCCGGCAGCCCCGACCGCCGAGGTCGCATCGGCTGAGGCAGGATCGGCGACTCCCCCGGCGTCTTCTCCTTCGGGGGAAACGCCTGCCGCCGCGACGCTTCCCGAGTTGATCGGACCCGCCAACCTTCGCGAAGCCGCCCTCGCCGGCGACCGGATAGCCGAGTTCGAGATTGGCGCGCGCTATGCCGAGGGCCGCGGCGTGCTGGAGGACATGCGGTCGGCTGTCGCTTGGTACGAGAAGTCCGCCGAAGCCGGCCTTGCGCCCGCGCAATACCGCCTCGGCTCGATCTACGAGAAGGGACTCGGCGTGCCGCGCGATATGGCCAAGGCACAGGAATGGTACGCCCGGGCCGCCGACGCCGGTAACGTTAAGGCGATGCACAATCTGGCGGTGCTCTACGCCGAGGGTGCCGGCGGCGAGCCGGACCTTGAGCGTGCCGCCAAGCTCTTCCGCGAGGCGGCGGAGCATGGCGTTCGCGACAGCCAGTTCAACCTCGCGATCCTGCATGCTCGCGGCCTCGGCGTGCCGCAGGATCTGGTCGAGGCCTATAAGTGGTTTGCGATCGCCGCGAGCTCCGGTGACGAGGAATTGGCCAAACGGCGCGACATTATCGGCCAGGCGCTCTCCGACTCCGATCGCGCCAAGGCGCAGGCGAGCGCGGCGGCGTTCCAGCCGCTCCCGCTGGTTTCCGAGGCGAACGAAGTCCTCATGCCCGACAATGGCTGGCAGTCCGACGGCGGCTCGACCAGCGTTGAGGTGAAGTCGGACAACGATCTGGTCGCGCTTGTGCAGAAGCTCCTCGCCGATCACGGCTACGATCCGGGGCCGGCCGACGGGCTTCTCGGACAGAAGACGATCGACGCGATTTCGCAGTTCCAAGGCAAAGCCGGGCTACCGAGGACCGGTCAGATCGACACCCAGCTCGTCGCCGCGCTTCAGAACCGATCGACCTAGGTCGATCGGGCGGCATCGAGCCGGCCCTCGGCCGGCGAACGCGATTTGACAGCGCCGCCCCGGCGGCGCTTATTCGCCGCGGGGCCGCCGCAACGAGAAGATTTCCGACGGGCGCCGCGGGTGCAGCTTTACCTCCCCATCGCCGAGCTGACGGTGAACATGTTCCTCTTCTTGGGGATGGGCGGAGCCGTCGGTTTTATTTCGGGCATGTTCGGCGTCGGCGGCGGGTTTCTATTGACGCCGCTCCTGATCTTCACCGGCATCCCGCCGGCCGTTGCGGTCGCGACCGTCACCCCGCAGATCGTCGCGTCGTCGACTTCGGCGGCGCTCTCCTATTGGAGCCGCCGACTGATCGACGAGAAGATGACGTTGCTTCTCGCCGCCGGCGGCGTCAGTGGCTCGGCGATGGGCGTGTTCGCCTTCCGGGCGCTGCGCTCTGTCGGCCAGCTCGACCTGATCATCTCGCTCGCTTACGTCGTGTTCCTCGGCTCGATCGGCGCGATCATGCTCAGGGAATCGGTGCGTGCGCTGCTCAGAACGCGCGCCGGTCGCGCCGCGGTTGTCCCGGGCCACCACAATTGGATTCACGGCCTGCCGCTCAAGATGCGCTTTCGCCGTTCGAAGCTCTACGTGAGCGTGATCCCGATCGTGGCGCTTGGCACGGGCATCGGCTTTCTCGGCTCCGTCCTTGGTCTCGGCGGCGGTTTCATCATGGTGCCGGCGCTGATCTATCTCTTGCGCGTCCCGACCAACGTCGTGATCGGGACATCGCTTGCCTACACGCTGATCACGATGGCGGTGGCGACGGTGCTGCAAGCGACCGCGAACAAGACGGTCGACATCATGTTGGCGCTGCTTCTGATCCTCGGCGGCGTGGTCGGCGCGCAGTTCGGCGCGCGCGTCGGCCAGGCACTTCGTGGCGAGCAGCTGCGTGCGCTCCTTGCGCTGCTCGTGCTCCTGGTGGCACTGCGCGTCTTGGTCAGCCTGTTCCTGACGCCCGATGAAATCTTTTCGCTGCGCATCATGGGGGGCGCGACGTGAGGGTCGAGCGCTTCCTGCTCGCGCTTTGTCTCGCGGCCGCCTGCGGCGGGGTCCGCGCTGAGAGCCTGGTCTCCACGCTTTCCGACAACACCGTCGAGATCACCTCGAATTTCACCGGCGAGCAGATCGTCGTCTTCGGCGCCGTGCGTGGAGCGCCCGAAGGCGACCCCGGCTACGAGGTGGCGGTGGTCGTGCAAGGCCCGCCGCAGGACGTTGTCGTCAGGCAGAAGCAGCGCATTCTCGGCATCTGGGCGAACCGCAGGTCACGCGAGTTCGACGCCGTTCCGTCCTACTACGTCATGCATCTCTCCGAGAATTTCAGCGCCGCGCTCGATCCCGCCGAACTCATGCAATATCGCCTCGGTGTCCCGAGCCTCGACTTCGTGCAGAATTCCAACCAGGAGCCGACGGCGGCACGCTTCGCCAAGGCGCTGGTCGACCTGAAGACGCAACGCGGCCTTTATGCTGAGCGCAAGCGCGAGGTCGTCTTCCTCGCACCGAACGTCTTCCGCACCACATTCTTCCTGCCGAGCGACATCCCGACCGGGGAATACCGCGTCAGCGTCTATCTCTTTCGTGGCGAGGCGTTCCTGGCCGGCGCGACCGAGACGCTGACCATCGAGAAAGGCGGCTTTTCGGAGCGCATCACCCGCGCCGCGCTCGATCTGCCCTTCCCCTACGGCCTCGCCTGCGTGGTGCTCGCGATCTTCACCGGCTGGCTCGCCGGCTTGGTGTTCAGAAGGCCTTAGCCCCGACCTCTTTCGTCATTGCCGGGCTTGCCCCCGGCAATCCATGCCATCCCGTCGAAGCGGTCGGGGGGGCGACGGAAACGGATGCCCGCACCAAGTCCTGGCATGACGACAGGTCGAGGCGCCCGCTCGGACGCTCTCATCTCAATCCGGGCTGAGCGCGGCGAACGCGATCGGGAAGAGCTTGCCGTTGCCGATCAGAAGGGCGCGTGAGAGCGCGCCGGAGAAGAGCCGCGCGAAAGCGCCGTCGAGCACGTTCAATCCCCCGGTCAGAACGCCGAAGGCGGGAAGCACCATGCGCGTCCCGTCGGTCGCAAACGCGCGGCAGCGCACGCTTCGCCCGCGTCCGCGCACCTTGGCGGCGGGATGAAGATGCCCGGCGACCTCGCCGACGTGCTCGCCGTGAAGCGGCTCGTGGCGGAACGTCAGGCCGTCGAGCGTGACCTCCGCGGCGACGTCGCCGCCGATGTCGGCCGGGAGTTTTGGGTCGTGGTTGCCGCTGATCCAGATCCACTCGCGCCCGCGCTGCAGCGCTGCGAGCCGCGAGCGGTCGGGCTCCGTCAGCCGGCCGTAGCCGTCGCAATCGTGGAAGCTGTCGCCGAGCGATACCACGCGCCGCGGGTCGCGCTTCAGCATCAGCGCGGCGAGAAGAACGAGCGTCGCGGCCGTGTCGTAGGGCGGCAGGAACGTCCCGCGCTTGGCGAAGGCGGAAGCCTTCTCAAGGTGCAGGTCGGCGATAACGAGCGTCCGGCTCTCCGGCAGGAACAGCGCGCCGGAGGAATCGACCGCGACCGGCGTGTCGGCGATCTTGGTGCGGATCTCAGCCATGCCGCGCGGCTCTTCCTGCGCCGTTGGGCTTGGCTCCGGATTTGGAGCGGGTCGCGGTTGCGGGGCTTTCGCGAGCGCGGCCGATTGCAGCGTCAAATCGTGGCTCCCCACCCATGGCTTCGCGGATGAGCGCCTCGGCCGCATCCGCGAGAATATCCGTTTCAGCCTCGCCGAAGACCGGCTCCTTGCCGATCTGCAGCATCACCGGCACCGCAAGCGGCGAGACGCGCTTCAGCCTTTGATGCATGATTCGCCCCTTGACGCGAAAGAGCATTTCGCCAAGCCGGCTTATGTCGAGGAGCCCGGTCGCCGCGTCCGCTCGCGTCGCCTGAAGCAGGATGTGGTCCGGCTCGTGCGTGCGCAGCACGTCATAGACAAGGTCGGTCGAGACGGTGACCTGCCGGCCCGTCTTCTCTTCGCCGGGATGCCGCTTTTCGATCAGCCCGGCAATCAGCGCGCAGTTCCGGAAGGTGCGCTTCAAGAGATAGGAGTCCGCCATCCACGCCTCGAGGTCGTCGCCGAGCATGTCCTCGTCGAAGAGCGCCTCGAGCGACGGGCGTCCCGCCGCAAACGCCGCGCCGAGATCGCGGAGCGCCCAGACGGCGAGCGAGTAGTCGGTGGCGACGAAGCCGAGCGGGCGCGCCCCGGCGCGCTCGAGCCGTCGTGTCAAAAGCATGCCGAGCGTCTGATGCGCGAGGCGGCCTTCGAAGGGAAACGCCGCCATGTAGAACTTGTCGCGATGCGGAAACGTCTCGACCAGAAGGTCGGAGGGACCCGGCAGAACCGAGTGCTCCTTCTGATAGCCGAGCCATTCGCGCACCTGCTCCGGCAGCACCGCCCAGCGCGCCGGATCGGCGAGGATCGCGCGGACCTGTGAGGCCAAATAAGTGGTGAGCGGAAATTTTCCGCCCTCGAAAGAGGGGATCGACGCGTCCTCCTTGTCGGAGGGGCTGGCGAACGCCTCGTTCTCGCGGATGCCTTCGAAGCGGAGCACGCGGCCGGCGAAGCGGAACGTATCGCCCTGCGTCAGCTGCTCCAGAAAATATTCCTCGATCTGGCCGAGCACGCGCCCGCCGCGCACGACGCCCGCCCGCGGCCGCCCGAGCCGCACGCGCAGCATCGGCTGTTCGATGATGGTGCCGACGTTCAGCCGGTATTGCTGCGCGATCCGCGGATGCGTGATGCCCCATTTCCCCTTGTCTGGCCCGTCCTTGCGGCGTCTGATCTTGGCGTAGCGCTCGTAGTTTCGAAGTGCGTAGCCGCCGGTCGCGACGAAGTCGACGGCGCGTTCGAACGTCTCCCAGGAGAGATCGCGAAAGGGCGCCGCGGTCGTGATCTCGTCGTGGAGCGCGACCGCGTCGAACGGTTCGGCGACCGCCATGCCGAGGATGTGTTGGCACAAGACGTCGAGCGTGCCGGCGCGAAGCGGCGGCGTGTCCTGATGTCCGAGATAATTCGCGTCAAGCGCAGCGCGGCATTCGAGCACCTCGAAGCGATTACCCGGCACCAGGATGCCCTTCGACGGTTCGTCCATGCGATGGTTGGCGCGGCCGATCCGCTGTGCGAGGCGGCTCGCGCCCTTCGGGGCCCCGACATGCACGACGAGGTCGACGTCACCCCAGTCGATGCCGAGGTCGAGCGTCGAGGTCGCGACGACGGCGCGGAGCTTTCCGGCCACCATCGCCGCCTCGACCCTGCGCCGCTGCGTCCGGTCGAGCGAACCGTGATGGAGCGCGATCGCAAGCGAATCCTCGTTGACGCGCCAGAGCTCGCGGAAGAGCAACTCCGCCTGCCAGCGCGTGTTGACGAAGAGAAGCGTGGTCTTGTGCTTCTTGATCTCCTCGTAGACGGCAGGGAGAGCGTAAAGCGCGGTGTGCCCCTGCCAGGGGACGCGCGCCTCCGGCGGCTCGAGGATCGAAAGGTTCGGCTGCGCACCGCCTTCGACCACGATCTTGTCGGCGAGATGCCGAGGCCCGCCCGGCGTCTGCGAAACCAGCCAGGCGCAGAGCTCGTCCGGCTCGGCGACCGTGGCGGAAAGGCCGATCGTCGTCAGGTTCGGTGCGTGCTCGCGAAGCCGCGCAAGACCGAGCGAAAGCAGGTCGCCGCGTTTCGACACGACGAGCGAATGAAGCTCGTCGAAGATCACCGTTTGCAGCCGCGCGAAGAAGCGCCGCGCGTCCTTCGACGCGATGAGCAGCGCCACCTGCTCCGGCGTGGTCAGAAGGATATCGGGCGGGTCGAGCTTTTGCCGCTGCCGTTTGTAGACCGGCGTGTCGCCGGTGCGCGTCTCGAGCCGGATCGGAAGGCCCATCTCGGCGACCGGCGTTTCGAGGTTGCGGTGGATGTCGACCGCGAGCGCCTTCAGCGGCGACACGTAGAGCGTATGCGGGCCGACGACCGGCATGCCGGGCCTTGCGATCTTCCGTTCCGAATGCGTGCGGGAAAGATCGACGAGGCTTGGCAGGAAGCCGGCGAGCGTCTTCCCCGCGCCGGTCGGCGCGATGAGGAGCGCCGACTTTCCGGCCTGCGCCTTCTCCAGCAGCGCGATCTGATGCGGCCGCGGCGCCCAGCCGCGCCTTGCGAACCAGGCGGCGAATGAAGCGGGGAGGAGCGGCTGAGCGTCAGTCGTTCGCGCGGGGGCGGTCACGGAACAAAGCTAGAACCAGCTCCGGCTTATGTCGAGTCGCGGCGTTTCCTGTCAGGCTGCCGCGCGCTGTGCCTCCGAGGCCGCGGCGCCGGGGCGTCGCAGCCTTCGTGTCGCGCAAGGCGTATCGCTCAGTAGAGCGCGTCGAGGATCGACTTGCGGCGTGCCGCAGCGGCTTCGCGCGGTGTCACCCGGTGTTGCGCCTCGTGCTCCTCGATGTCGGAGAGCGCAAGCCCGGCGGCTTCGCCCTTCCGCCAGATCACCTTGGCGCGGTGCGTCTGGTCGTGGTGCGGGATGACGAGGTTGAATGCGTCGGGAATGCGAAAAGCCTCGGGTAGCGTGATCTTGGCACCCCAGGCGGAGATGTTGCGGACGGTGCAGTCCATCGTGGAATTGTTGTCGTCGAAGACGATGGTGCCGGAGAGCAGGCTTCTGAGCCGCGGCGCGCGGCGGCGGTCCGCGATCGGCGCAAGCGGATGACGGGTTTCGCCGCTTAGTTCTTCGGTCATGGGGGCCTCCCACTTTGGTAAGTGAGACGTTAATGCCGTCGCGCGACCGAAAATCCAGCAAATGTCCGCAGTAAGCTTACCCGCGCCGGCCTGAAGACCGCCGGCGCCGGCGCTACTGGCGCCCCCAGACTTCCACCGTCGCGCGGCCCCTCGATTTCGGCACCGAGCGGTATTCAAGCTGGACATAGCTGATCAGGCGGGGAGCCCCGGGCAATCTGATCGGGCGCGTCTGGCCGCCGGCCGGAATGGAAGACCGCACGGGAAGGTTCACCGACTGCCTGTTGGAGAACGTCACCCTCAGCGCGTTCATGTAGATGCCGTTGCCTTTCACGCGGAGCTGCAGATGCGTGAACGTTCCGCGCAAAAGCGTCACCGGCACGATGTCGGTGTCGTTGACGAGGAGAACAGTGCGCGTCCCAAGCCGCACCCACTGGGCGGCCCATGCGGCGACGGGATTGAGAAGGGCGAGCGCCGACGCGGCGAGGGCGCCTTTTACGAATGCCCGGCGCGTATGATTCTCAAGTTCCATGATCTCCTCCCTGTATCAGCCGGCGCGAAGCCGGCGCGGATCGTGCGATCGTTTTATCTCTGGCCCAAGACATCGACCGTCGCGCGGCCGCGCCCGTTCGTCGTCGATCGATGGTAAAACTGGATCAAGCTGATATAGCGGCGCCCGCCGGGAAGCGCGATAGCGCGCGTCTGCCCGCCGTCGCGGATGCGCGAGCGCACGGGAAGCGTCACCCACTCGCCGTCGGAGAAGCGCACCTTGAGCTCGTTCATGTAGACGGGGTTGCCGTGCACGCGGAGCTGCAGATGCGTGAACGCTCCGGCGAGCCAAGTTACCGGAAGCGTATTGCGGTCGGCCGCGAAGTTGACCGCGCGCGATCCGATCAAGATCCACCCGCCTGCTGCTGTCGCTGCCCATGCCGTCGCCGGACTGAGAAGACTGAGCGCCGACGCGGCGAGCGCCCCCCGAACGAACGTGCGTCGCGAAAGATATGTCGGTTCCATGGTCGTCTCCCTCCCCGAACGTCGCTGGCGCGTCTTGCCGCGTCTTCGAGCATTTCCCCATGCGGCCCGCGAGCCAGGCCCGGCGGGCGGGGATCATACTCCTTCGCGGAGAGCCGGTAAGCCCGGAATCCGCCGGGCGGATCGCGGCGTGGAGCCGCAGTTTCAGTAGACGACGACGCTTCGGATCGACTCGCCCTTATGCATCAGATCGAAGCCCCTGTTGATCTCATCGAGCTTCAAAGTGTGCGTGATCATCGGGTCGATCGCGATCTTCTTCTCCATGTACCAGTCGACGATTTTCGGCACGTCGGTGCGGCCGCGCGCGCCGCCAAAGGCGGTGCCCTTCCAGACCCGCCCGGTGACGAGCTGGAACGGCCGGGTGGAGATCTCCGCGCCTGCCGGCGCGACGCCGATGATGACGGAGACGCCCCAGCCGCGATGCGCTGATTCCAGCGCCTGGCGCATCACGCTCGTGTTGCCCGTGCAGTCGAAGGTGTAGTCGGCTCCGCCGATCTGGTCGGCACCCTTCTTGGTGAGGTTGACGAGATAGGGGACGAGGTCGCCGCCGACGTCCTTCGGGTTGACGAAATGCGTCATGCCGAAGCGCTCGCCCCATTCCTTCTTCGCCGGGTTCGTGTCGACGCCGATGATCAGGTCGGCGCCGGCAAGCCTCAGCCCCTGCACGACGTTGAGCCCGATGCCGCCGAGTCCGAAGACGATCGCCTTCGCGCCTTCCTCCACCTTCGCCGTGTTGATGACGGCGCCGATCCCGGTCGTGACCCCACAGCCGACGTAGCAGACCTTGTCGAACGGTGCGTCCTCGCGGATTTTCGCG
This sequence comes from uncultured Alphaproteobacteria bacterium, assembly GCA_963720705.1. Lineage (GTDB taxonomy): Bacteria > Pseudomonadota > Alphaproteobacteria > Rhizobiales > Afifellaceae > DASWJZ01. The sequence goes on along the minus strand of CAVRGJ010000001.1, from coordinate 658,441 downwards.
ACCGCGATCTCCGGCAGCACGGTAAAATTGGCGAAGGTCGAGCAGCCCATGTAGTGGTGCAGCTTCTTCCCGCCGAGCGAGAAGCGCGACGTGCCGTCCGGCATCACGCCTTGCCCCTGCGTCGAACGGATCGCGGTGCAGAGATTGGTCTTGCGCGACAGGCAGGAAGGGCACTCGCGGCATTCCGGCGTGTAGAGCGGGATGACGTGATCGCCCTTCTTCACGCTCGTCACGCCGGCGCCCACATCGACGACGATGCCGGCGCCCTCATGCCCGAGGATTGACGGAAAGAGGCCTTCCGGATCGCCGCCCGAAAGCGTGAACTCGTCGGTATGGCAGATGCCGGTCGCCTTGATCTCGATCAGCACCTCGCCGGCCTTCGGGCCGTCGAGCTGAACGGTCGTCACTTCGAGCGGCTTCCCGGCCTCGAACGCCACCGCGGCGCGTACATCCATGATCGCTTCCTTCCTCATCTGTTTGCGTGGTTCATACCCGGCGAGCGTCCGCCGCGTAACCTCCCCCTTGAGGGGAGGTCGGATTTTCCGCGAGCAAAGCGAAGCGCGAAAATCCGGGAGGGGGTGGTGCGAACGAGAGTTGGACGCGTCGTGTTGCGCGTTTCGAGGCCCGTCCGCCCTCATCCTGAGGTGCGAGCGGAACGCGAGCCTCGAAGGGGCGGCCCATCGACAGGCTCAGGAGGAGCACCTCAGCATGAGGGAGCGGGGAGGCTGCCGCGACCCCGAGCGTCGAGGCAAGCCTTGCTATTGCGCCACGCGCACCGACACCGCCGCCACTCCGGCGCCGATCAGGCAGGAGCCGCCGACGCGGTTCACGATGCGGAGCGCCCGCGCGCTCTTCAGGAACCCGCGCGCCCGCGCCGCCACCAGCGCGTAGCCGAGCGCGTTCACGAAGGCGAGCGTCAGGAACGTCGCTTCGAGCACCGCCATCTGCGTCAGGAAGTCTCTGTGCGGCGAAAGGAACTGCGGCAGGAACGCGACGAAGAAGGTGATGCCCTTCGGATTGAGCGCCGTCACCAGCCACGCATGCCCGAGCATCCGCGCCGCCGACACGCCGGTTGAGCGCGGCTCGGCGGCAAGCGATCCGCCGGCGCGCCAGAGCTTTATGCCGAGCCAGACGAGATAGGCGGCGCCGATCCACTTCACGATCGTGAACACGGTCGCCGACGCGGCGAGCAGCGCACCGACGCCAAGGAGCGACAGCGTCATCGCGGTGAAATCGCCGAGCGCAACGCCGACCGCCATCGGCAGCGCCGTCCGCAATCCCTGCCCGAGCGCGTAGGAGACGACGAGGAGCACCGTCGGCCCCGGGATCAGAAGGAGGACGATGGTGGCAAGCGTGAAGGCGAGCCAGAGTTGGAAGGCCATGGCTGAGGCGTCCTGCAGGCGAAACCGGGACGCAGCCATAGCCGCGGAAGGAAGTCCAGAGGGCGCGCGCTCTGCGAGTGAGGGGAGGTCGAAGTTCGCTGAGCGAAGCGGCGGCGAACTTCGGGAGGGGGTAGAAACCGGCGAGGCGCGACCCCCCCGGATTTTCGCTGCTCGCTCTGCTCGCCGAAAATCCGACCTCCCCTCGAGGGGGAGGTTACGCCGTGCCACCCCTCACGGGCTCATCATCATGACCCACGGCCCGAACTCCGCCTCGCCCGTTTCGCTCTCGCGCCAGCCGAGCCGGCGGTAGAACCGAAGCGTCTGCGGATTGCGGAGCTGGCACTTGAGCGTCGCCTTCCCGCCGGCGAGCGCGACGGCGCGCTGAAGCAAAGCGCGCCCGATGCCGCGGCCTTGGCATCCCGGCTCGACATAGAGGTGATGCACGAAGGCCTCGGGCGCGTAGAGCGAGACGAAGCCCGCGATTTTCCCCGCCGCTTCGGCGACGAGCACGCGCTCGTCTTTCGTCTCCATCGCGAAGGCGACGACGTCGATCTCCCGCGGCGCATAAGGATGCCCGGCATGCCACGCGCGGTCGAAGATCCCCGCGCACGCCTCGGTGTCGCCCGCCACGAAGTCGCGGATGGAGATGTCGCTCATGGCGGCGGACGTATCAGAAAGTAGCGCCGGTGGCGCCACCTGAAGCCCTCTTTCCCCGTGGGGAGAGGGTTTGGGTGAGGGTGTCTGACGTAGAGTGCTGCGCGAGGGGCCCGCCCCCGACCCCTCCAAACAAGGGGGAGGGGAGTATCAGCTCTCCGTCTCATTCACGATCGTCGCGATCTTCCATCCGCCCTCATGCCGCACGAGCAGATACTGGCACGCGAACTCGTGCAGCAATTCGCCCTGATCGTCGCGCTGCCGCCAAATCACGGAGGCGAACGCGCTTGGCCCCGCGACGCGCACCTCCTTCACCTCCGGCTCGGTCGAGACGATCCCCGCCTCGTCGAAGACGTCGATCAGCGCATCGACGTTTTCGGAAAGCTCCTCCGCGTCCTCGAAGACGTGGCCCGCGCCGAACTGCCAGATCGTCGCCGGCCAGGCGAAGAGCGCCGTCACGGCTTCCGCATCGGCGTCGTCGAACCCCTCGGCATAGGCGGCGAAGAGGTCGCGGATGGCGTCGTCGGCGTCCTCGTCTGTCATTCGCTGCCTCTCCCGTCCGCGGCATGGCCCCAGTCCGCCCTCAGTCCTGAGGTGCTCTTTCACCCCGTGCTTCGAGGTTCGCTCAGCCCGGCCTTGAGCCGGCCAAAGGCCGGATTCCGAGCTCGCACTTCAGCATGAGGGGTGAAAGAGCCTCGAACGGGACGGAATGGATGTCGCTCGCAGACGAGGATATGGATTGGCGGCTCGAACAGGCAACAACGTTAGCGGTTGGCCGGGAAGGGGGAGGCGTCAATGGCAGAGAGCGCAGCGGAAAAAGTCGCCATCGTCACGGCCGGCGGCAGCGGCATGGGCGCGGCGGCGGCGCGCCGGCTCGCGGCGGACGGCTATGCGAATCGCGATCCTCTCCTCCTCCGGAAAAGGCGAGGCGCTGGCCAACGAGCTCGGCGGCGTCGGCGTCACCGGCTCCAACCAGTCGAACGACGATTTGCAGCGCCTCGTCGACCTGACGCTGGAGCGCTTCGGCCGCATCGACGTGCTGGTCAATTCCGCAGGCCACGGTCCTCGTGCGGCCATCCTCGACCTCACCGACGCGGACTGGAGCCGAGGCATGGAGACCTATTTCCTGAACGTCGTGCGCCCGACGCGGCTCGTGACGCCCGATCATGCAGAAGCAGAAGAAGGGCGCGATCGTGAACATCTCGACCTACGCGGTGTTCGAGCCCGACCCGGCCTTCCCGACCTCCGGCGTCTTCCGCGCCGGGCTCGCGGTCTTCACCAAGCTCTTCGCCGACAGATACGCGGCGGAAGGCATCCGCATGAACAACGTGCTCCCCGGCTTCATCGACTCGCTTTCCGGAGACGGAGGCGAACGTCGCGCGTATCCCCATGCGCCGCTACGGCCATGTCGAAGGAGATCGCCGACACGGTGGCGTTCCTGGCGTCGGACGCGGCGGGCTATATCACCGGGCAGAATCTCAGGGTGGATGGGGGGATTACGCGGGGGGTTTGATTCGGCTGGCTTTCAGGATTGTCGTCATGCCCGGACTTGATCCGGGCATCCATTCCGTGAGTTCTCCGGCACGGCGACGGAATTGATTGCCGGGTCAAGCCCGGCAATGACGACAGTTCTTGTACGTACGCAGGGGCGTTCTGCTCAGCTTTACGGCTCTTCTTACCGTTCGTTGGGGGAGGCGGAGCGGTCGCGGCGAGTTGACGGAGGTTGCGCGGGGTCTGAGCGCGCCGATCAGGACGACTATCAGGAGTCCTGGACCGTCAGCTTGCCGAGTTCCTGGGCGAGTCCGATCAAAATTCCTTCGGGGCCGCGGATGTAGCAGAGCCGGTATGCGTCCATGTATTGCACAACTTCGCCGACGAGCTCGGCGCCGCGCGCCTGAAGCCTCTTCAGCGTGTCGTCGATGTCTTCGACGGCGAACATGACGCGCAGATAGCCGAGGGCGTTCACCGGGGCGTTCCGGTGATCGGCGACGACCTTCGGCGCGAGGAATCGCGATAGCTCGAGACGGCTGTGGCCGTCGGGCGTCACCATCATGGCGATCTCGACACGCTGATCGCCGAGCCCGGTGACGCGCCCTGCCCACTCTCCCTCGATCATGGCGCGCCCTTCGAGCGAGAGGCCAAGCTCGCTGAAGAAGGCGACGGCCTCGTCGAGGGATTCCACGACGATGCCGAGATTATCCATTCGGCGCAGTCTGGATTTTTCCGATGTCATATCTTCAATTCACCCGGGGTTCGCGAGCGACCTTACGCTTGAAGGGACTCCTAGCTACGGCGTTCGGTCAAGCGCGCCGGCCTAGCCTCCTTCGCAAAGCTCTTCGCGGACAAATACGCGGCGGAAGATACGCGGCGCACGGCATCCGGCATCAACAACATCCTCCCCAGGAGGTTTGAGTTCTGAGCACAAGGGGATCAATTGTATAGGTGTATTCCTCAGCTTCCACGACTATTGGCGAGCATCCAAATGACCTATCCTCAGCTGGCCGCGCCCGATCTTGATGAACCGATCCTCTTCAGAACGGTGAACGAGGTTGTTTTCGACGCCACCCTAGCTACCGGCTCGCTCTGGCTAAGGTCCGACCAGTCACTATCGGGAGCTTGAGGACCTCGCTCGGAACGATCGCTCGGAAGGCGGGAACTACAGCAGGCTGAACGTTCCTCTGCGCGTGAAAGCCGAACACGGCACTGAGGTGCTTCTTCACGGTTTGGGCGAGATCGGCCAACTAATCATTCCCCACTACATCCTGTCGCTTCACGGTGCGAGCATCTCGCCGAAACAACTGGAGGACTTTGGGGGGCACACATTCGGCGTGAAGAGCATCTCCCGACTTGCCGCAGAAATCGTGTACCAAACCTCGCGAGTGATCAAATGCATCGGGTATCGGTACGGGCAAGTTGCATACCAACACACATCACTCATGCTGACGCATCGACCGGTGGGCTCGGCTCCTATCGGACTCGGCGGCGTGCCACAGGTCTATCTTCATCCGACGAGCACGGACGTTCTCCGCAAGCAGCCGGCGCTTCCTTTCATCGAGCAAGATGAGTGGCGCATCGTGGTGTTCACGGAGGCGTATCTGGGCGACCTCCATGCGCCACTCATGATCAACGTGGATAGTTCCCACTTCTACCCCTACCGTTGGGCATCTGCGGACAGGGCCTCCGCAGCAAAAACGTCGACCGACTAGGAGTTGCCGACCAGTGCCATTCCGAAGGGGAGCGAACGACCTCACACATCCTCATCCTCGTACCCCATCAGATGCAGCGGCTTCGCCGGCATCCCCTGAAGCTCGCACCATCGGACCAGCGCCTCTTCGCGCCCGTGCGTCACCCACACCTCCTGCGGCGAGACTTCGCGGATCGTGTCGCAGAGCTCGTCCCAGTCGGCGTGGTCGGAGATGACGAGCGGCAGCTCGACGCCGCCCTGCTTGGCGCGCTGGCGGATGCGCATCCAGCCCGAGGCGAAGCACGAGACCGGATCGGCGAAGCGCCGCGCCCAGCGGTCCTGGAACGCCGACGGCGGGCCGACCACGATCGCGCCGGCAAAATCCTTCTTGCGGCCCTTCTCCAGCGTCGCGGGCTCCAGGACCCCGAGGTCGATCCCCTCGCGCTGACTAAAGCTCGCAGAGCTTCTGCATCGCGCCGTGGATATAGATCGGCGCGTCGTATCCGGCCTCGCGGATCAGCGCGATGACGCGCTGCGCCTTGCCGAGCGCATAGGCGCCGACGAGATGCGTGCGCTCCGGAAACTGCGCGACGGAGGCGAGCAGCTTCCTGATCTCCGCGCGGTCGTCGGGGTGGCGGAAGACCGGAAGCGCGAACGTCGCCTCGGTGATGAAGACATCGCATTTGACCGGCGTAAACGGCGCGCAGGTCGGATCGAGCCGCCGCTTGTAGTCGCCCGACGCGACGATGCGCATCCCGTCCTTCTCCACCGCGATCTGCGCCGAGCCGAGCACGTGCCCGGCCGGGTGGAAGGTGACCGAAACGCCGTTGATGCTTCGCGTCTCGCCCAGCGTCGCCGCTTCGGCGCTTCCGGCGAAATCGCCGCCGTAGCGCTCCGCCATGATCTTGAGCGTCTCCGCCGTCGCCAGCACCTTCCCATGTCCGCGCCGCGCATGGTCGGAGTGGCCGTGGGTGATCAGCGCGCGGTCAACGGCGCGCGTCGGGTCGATATGAAAGTCGCCGGGCGGGCAATAAATCCCGGCCGGCGTGGCGCAGACAAGCTCGGTGAGGCGCATCGGATAAATATAGGACACGCGCGGCGCTGCCGCAGCCGAGCCTTCCCGCTTCCACAGCCCTCATCCTGAGGTGCGAGGCGCTAGAGCGCCGAGCCTCGAAGGATCGTCCAGAAGGCTCCATTCCGCCCCTTCGAGGCTCGACATCGCCGCGACCTGTAACCTCCCCCGCCGCAGCCGGCCGTTAACCTTGGCGAACATTCTTAATGGATTGTTACCACTCCTGCGCGCGATAAACCTTTTGTTAACCCGGGTTAACGGCGCGAGGGAGCGGGCGATGGTCGAGGAACGGCGTAAGGAGCCCCGGCAGAAGAGCCTGCTCGGCGGCAAGGTGATCTTCGGCCGCCGTAATTCCGTGATGGATTGCATCGTCAGGAATATCGGGCCTCACGGTGCGCTCGTCGTCTTTCCCCATACCTCGCTGACGCCGTCGGAGTTCACGCTCCACATCCCGTACCGCGAAGAGACCTATTCGGCGAAGCTCGTCTGGCGGAAGCACGACCGCGCCGGCGTAAAGCTCTCCGAGACGGAAGCCGGCGTGCCGATCGACTACATGCAGCGCATCCGCCACCTCGAGGTGGAGAACCGCCGGCTCAGGAAGCAGGTCGACCCCGGCGCCTGGTAGGCGCTCCAGTCCTCACCGAAATCACCGCAGCGGCTTAACCTCCCCCTTGAGGGGAGGTCGAAGTTCGCACTTCGCGAACTTCGGGAGGGGGGTGGCCCTTTGAGCCTCACCCCCTCCCGAAATCGTCTGCGCTTCGCCTGCCGCTTGCGACCTCCCCTCAAGGGGGAGGTTAGGCGGCTAGTCTCGAAAAGGCGGCGGTTCGCCCGCTCTGCCCTATATTCCCTTCATGCAGGCCTTCGCCGCGCTTCTCGACCGCCTCGTTCTGACGCCGTCCAGGAACGGCAAGCTCCGCCTGCTTGCAGATTACTTCAGTGCCGCTCCCGATCCCGACCGCGGTTATGCGCTCGCGGCGCTGACCGGCGATCTCTCGATCGCCTCGGTCAAGCCGGCGATGCTGCGCGCGCTTGTCGTTGAGCGCATGGACGAGGTGCTTTTCGGCTATTCCTACGACTATGTCGGCGATCTCGCCGAGACGATTTCCCTGGTCTGGCCAGCGAAGAGCGATGCGGGCGCCGAAACGGAGATGCCGCCGCGCCTCGCCGAAGTCGTCGAGCAGCTGCAGGCCGCCTCGCGGCTGGAGGGTCCGCGTTTGGTCGAGCGCTGGCTCGACCGGCTCGACGCCTCCGGCCGCCACGCGCTTCTGAAGCTCGTCACCGGTGGGCTGCGCGTCGGCGTCACCGCGCGGCTCGCCAAGCAGGCGCTCGCCAAGCTCGGCGGCAAGGACGTGACGGAGATCGAGGAGCTCTGGCACGGGCTTAAGCCGCCTTATGTCGCCTTCTTCGCCTGGCTGGAAGGGAGGGGCGAGCGTCCCGTTTCCGCCGCGCTCGCGCCCTTCCGTCCGGTGATGCTGGCGCAGGCGCTCGATGAGAGCGAGTTCCAAAAACTCGACCCGAAGGACTATGCGGCGGAGTGGAAATGGGACGGCATCCGCGTCCAGGCGGTTTCGGAGAAGGGTGTCCGCAAGCTCTATTCGCGCACCGGCGACGACATTTCCGGTGCCTTCCCCGACATCCTTGAAGAGCTGATCTTCGAAGGCGCGATCGACGGCGAGCTGCTCGTTGCCCGCGAAGATCAGGGCTCGATATCGATCGCGCCGTTCGGCGATCTGCAGCAGCGGCTCAATCGCAAGACGGTATCGACGAAGCTGGTCCACTCACATCCCGCCTTCATCCGCGCCTACGATCTTCTCGCCGATGGCGACGATGATCCGCGCGCGCTTCCTTTCGTCGAGCGGCGCAAGCGCCTCGAAGCCTTCGTGGAAAGAATCGCGTCGCCCAGGATCGATGTCTCGCCGCTTGTTGCCTTCACCACATGGGACGAGCTTGCACGGCTGCGGCAGAATCCGCCGACCGACGGCCCAAGATCACTGAATGTGCACGAGGTCGCCGAAGGGCTGATGCTGAAGCGCTGGGATTCCGCCTACGTGCCCGGCCGGCCGAAGGGCCCGTGGTTCAAGTGGAAGCGCGATCCGCACGTGATCGACGCGGTGCTGATGTACGCGCAGCGCGGCCACGGCAAGCGCTCGTCCTTCTATTCGGACTACACGTTCGGCGTCTGGGCAGGCGCGGAGGGCGCACCGGAGCTGGTCCCCGTCGGCAAGGCGTATTTCGGCTTCACCGACGAGGAGCTGCGCGAGCTCGACCGCTACGTCAGGAACAACACCACCGATCGCTTCGGCCCGGTCCGTGCCATCCGCGCCGAGCCGAACCACGGCCTTGTGCTCGAGGTCGCGTTCGAAGGGTCTGAACCGCTCGACCCGCCATCGCTCCGGCATCGCCATGCGCTTCCCCCGCATCAATCGCCTCCGCTGGGACAAGCCGCCGGCCGAGGCCGACCGCCTTGAGACGCTGGAAAAGCTTCTGCCGGAGTGAAGTCCGGAGCGGCTCTTAACCTCCCCCTTGAGGGGAGGTCGGAGTTTCCGAGCCGAAGGCAGGAAACTCCGGGAGGGGGTCAAGCCCCCCTCGTTCGCCCCCTCCCGAAGTCGCTCGCTCAGCTCCGTGCCTCGAACTACCTTCAAGGGGGAGGCTGCACGCTGGCCGCGTATCGCAGTCAGCTTCGCGCCTTGTTCGCGCCGCAGCGCCGGACTAAATCGCCCGCAGGGCGAACGGGACGAATCATGCAGGGACTGACGCGCTTTCTCGGCGACACGCCGCTTCGGGTCGTGGTCCGCCTCGTCATCCTCTCCTTCGTGGTGGGGCTGGTGCTTTCCGCGCTCGGCCTTCGCCCCTACGACATCTACTGGTGGATCAGGCGTGCGGTCCTCCACATCTACGACATGGGCTTCGCCTTCTTCGCCGATTCCTTCGACTATCTGATCGCCGGCGCGCTGATCGTCGTGCCGCTCTTCGTGATCTCGCGCCTCTTCAAGCTCGGCGGCCGGCGCCGCCCCGAGTGAAGCAAGAGGATCCGCCCGGAGACCCGATTGGGAACGCACCGGCGGTTCGCCCCTTTGCGGTGACGCACGTTGCGGTCTTCCGTCTCGCGGTGCCGATGACGCTCGCGTACCTCTCGACGCCGCTTGTCGGCGTGGTCGACGTGGCGGTCGTCGGCCAACTCGGCCGTGCGGCGCTGATCGGCGGCATCGCGATCGGCGCACTGATCTTCGACGTCCTTTTCGCCACGGTGAATTTCCTGCGCTCCGCCACGACTGGGCTGACGGCGCAGGCCGTCGGCGCTGAGGACGCGGAGGAAGAGCAATCGGTGCTGCTGCGCTCCGGTCTGCTCGCGCTTGCCGCAGGTTTTGCGATGCTGATCCTGCAAGTGCCGATCGGCAAGGTCGGCGTCGCTGCGCTCGGCGTCCATGGCGACGTCGCCGCGGCGGCGCTTCTTTACGTGTCGGTGCGCATCTGGTCGGCTCCCTTCGGGCTCGTGAACTACGCGGTGCTCGGCTGGGTGATCGGCCGCGGAGAATCGGGATCGGGGCTCCTGCTGCAGACGCTTCTGAACGGCGTCAACATCGCGCTCTCCGTCTTCTTCGTGCTCGGGCTCGGCTGGGGCGTTGCCGGCGCGGCCTGGGGCAGCGTCGTCGGCGAAGTGGCGACGGCGATCGCCGGGGTTGCACTCGCCTGGTGGAAGCTTAAAGGGGCACCGCGGCCCACCCGCGCCGAAATCTTCGCGTTCGCAAGGCTGAAGCGCATGATGGCGGTCAATTCTGACGTCATGGTGCGCTCCATGGCGCTGCTCTTTGCCTTCGCCTTCTTCACGCGGCAGGGAGCCGCCTTCGGCGATGTCGTGCTCGCCGCGAACGCCATCCTGATGAACTTCTTTCTGGTCGGCGGCTATTTCCTCGACGGCTTCGCTACCGCCGCCGAGCAGCTCGCCGGCCGCGCGGTCGGCGCACGCTTCCGCCCGGCATTCGAACGGGTCGTCTGGCTGACGACGCTCTGGGGCCTCCTGACGGCGCTTCTCCTTTCCGCGATCTTTGCGCTCTCCGGGCCGTACGTGATCGACCTGATGACGACGGCGCCCTTAGTGCGCGCGACCGCCCGCACCTATCTCGTGTGGGCGGCGCTGACGCCGCTCATCGCAACGATCGCATTCCAGATGGACGGCATCTTCATCGGTGCCACCTGGTCGCGCGACATGCGCAACATGATGCTCCTCTCAGTCGCGATCTATCTCGCGGCGTGGGCAGTGCTCACCCCCGCTTTCGGCAATCACGGCCTCTGGGTATCGCTTCTGATCTTTCTCGGCGCTCGCAGCGTCACGTTTCATCTGCGCATGCGAAAGCTGTTGCCCGGGACTTTCCCGGTCGGGCTTGGCTGACTGCGCGTCTGCCCTTCGCTAATGCGGCCAGGCCGCCGCCCAGCGCTCCGTCTCGATGCCGCGAACGTCGGCGATGCTCTTGATGTTGCGCTCCTCGAGCCGCTTCACGAGATCGGCGGCGATTCGCCGAGGCAGCGACGGCCCTTCGTAGACGAGCGCCGTATAGAGCTGCACGAGGTCGGCACCCGCCGCGATCTTCGACCAGGCGGCCGCGGCGCCGTCGACGCCGCCGGCGCCGGCGAGCACCAGGTCCGGCCCGGCGAGCTGTCGCGCTCGTGCGAGCATCGCCGTCGAAAGCTCGAAGAGCGGCCGCCCGGAGAGCCCGCCGAGCTCATGCGCGTGACGTTTCGACTTCAGATCCGGTCGCTGCACCGTCGTGTTGGCTATGATGAGGCCGTCGACGCCATGTTTCTTCGCAGACTCGATCAGCGCTGCGAGCCCGGCATCGTCGAGGTCGGGCGCGATCTTGAGAAGAAGCGGCGTGCGCCGCCCGCATTCTTTCGCAGCGGCGCTGCGGGCCGAATCCAGTCGCTCAAGCAATGCCGTCAACGCTTCGCCGCTTTGCAGATCGCGCAGGCCCGGCGTGTTCGGCGAGGAGACGTTGACGGTTAGATAGCTTGCGATCGGCGCGAACAGCCGAACGCCGGAATAATAGTCGTAGAGCCGATCTTCGCTGTCGCGATTCGCTCCGATATTGACGCCGACAATACCGCTCCCGCCGGTGCGCCGGTCGAGTTGGTCGAGCCGTTCGAGTGCGGCCTCGTGGCCCTCGTTGTTGAAGCCGAGCCGGTTGATGATCGCGCGGTCCGCGGCGAGGCGGAAGAGCCGGGGTGGCGGATTGCCCTCCTGCGGGAGCGGCGTCAGCGTCCCGATCTCCACGAAGCCGAAGCCCATTCCAAGCGTCGCGTCGGCGATCTTGGCGTCCTTGTCGAGGCCGGCGGCGAGCCCGACCGGGTTCGGGAAGTCGAGGCCGAGCGCGTGGATGGCGAGCCGCGGATCGGCCGTCACCGCCGGAGGACGGGTCGTGCGCCAGTGCGCGGCTTTGATCGCGAGCCGGTGTGCGCGCTCCGGCTCAAGCAGTCTGAGCGCTTGCGTGGCGCGGTCGGCGATCGTCATGGAATGTCCGCGGGAAAAACGTGGCCGCCAGCAGCAAGCGGGAGGGGTGAGACGTCGCGCACGACGGAGAGCGGAAGGCTCCCGTAAAGATGCGGGAAAAGCGCGCCGCCGCGCGATGGCTCGAAGCGCAGCGCATCCCCGAGCGCGTTCGCGTCGACCGTGACGAGCACGAGGCCGTCTTCACCGGAAAAGTGCCGCGCCGCCGTCTCTCGCACCTGGCCGGCGGTGGAGAAATGGATGAAGCCGTCGGCAAGATCGACGGGTGCGCCGTCGAACCGGCCGGCACGCTCCGCCTCGCGCCAGAGCGCGCGCGGGCAGATCTTGTAGATCAAGTCCGGCATGTTCACCCAAGGATAGAAGGCGAGGCGGCCGCGGCAAGCGCGCTTTCGCCACAGCCTGAGCGGCCCTATGTTCGCGCGGGATCGGGGGTAGCATGCGTCGTCTCTTCGCCTTTGCAGTGTTTATTGCCGCCGCCGCCCCGGCTGCGGCCGCGGACGGCGGTGAGCGTTGGGCGCTACGCCTTCGTTCCGGCCGAAAACGGCGTGTTCCGGCTCGATACGGAGACCGGCGAGGTGTCGCTCTGCATGGAGCGGAGCGGAACGCTGGTCTGCCTGCGCGCGCCCGGCCAGATGGCCGGAGGCCCGGCGCGCGACGCCGATTCGAGTGCCGCGCTCGAAGCGAGGATCGCGGCGCTTGAAGCGGGCAGTAGCGCCGCGCATACGCGCCGTCGCGACGAGGCGCTCGGGCGCGTTAAGACGCTTGCCGAGCGGATGCTGGGCCGCGTCGTCGCTCTGGTGCGGGAGATAAAGGGCGCATCGGCGCGCGAAAATCTCTAGGCGGGGCGTTCGCGGGTCGGCACGCGCCCGCGCGGCCGCTCCGCGCCGCTTGCTAGAGCCTGCACCGCCTTGTCGGGGGCCGGCGTCGCCAGCGACAGGCCGACGGTGACGACAAGCGACATCACGAATCCCGCCACCGCTGCCGTCGGCGCGCCGACCTCCGCCCAGCCGCTGGTGACGATCGCGTCGGGAATGACATGCTGGCGCAACAGGAACACGAGTCCGGTGAAGCCGAAGCCGGCGACCATGCCGCCGACCGCACCGATCTCGTTGCAGCGGCGCCACCAAAGGCCGAGGACGAGCGGCACGAAGCACCCGGCGGCGGCGAGCGTCAGGGCCCAGCCGGCCATCGATGCCGCGTCCCCCGGCCACAGCGACGCGAGCATGACCCCGCCTGCGGCGACGCCGACAAGAATCACGCGCGCCACCATGATGCGCCGTCCCTCCGGCCCACGCCGGTCGATGATTTCGTCCCAAATGTCGTGGCTGATCGCCGTCGTCGCTGAGAAGAGGGCCGCCTGACCGAGCGAAAGCAGTGCGGCAAGCGTGCCGGCAAGAAGCAGTCCCGCAAGCACCGCCGGAAGCAGCGCGAAGAGGGCTGAAAGTTGGATGGGCTCGCCGCCTGCGCCTTGCGGTGCACCGGCCACGACCGCTTCGACGAGGAGCTCGTAGAGAACGAATCCGACGAGCACCAGTACGACGGAGAAGAGCACCGCCCAGATCGTGGACATGACGGCGTCCCGACCTGAGGGCGCCGCAAGCGCGCGGGCACTCAGATGCGGGAGCGACGCGGCGCCGAGCACGGAAACAAGGATCGGCAGTGCCCATCCGACCGCGCTTGCTTCGCTCCAGGCCGGCAGGCTTTGGCGGAGCGTCACGAATTGTTCGGCAAGATCGCCCTGCGCGGTCGGTCCGCCCAACGCAAAAAAGACGGCGGGCACCAGGCACGCAATTGCGATCACCAGGTACTGGATTACCTGCGTCCAGGAGAGCGAGCGCATGCCGCCTGGGAGCAAGGCCATCGCGGCGAGGGCCGCGACCGTGTAGAGCGCAACTGTCGGCTTCACGCCGAAGAGCGTCGCCACCAATGGCGCGGCGATCTTCATCTGCGCGACGAACAGAAGTAGCGACACGGCAAACGTGATTCCCGCCCAAAGGAGCCGCGTCAGCACTCCGCCAAAACGCGCCGCGATGAAGTCGCCGGCAGTGTAGGCCCCGACGCTGCGAAGGCCGGGCGCGATGGCGAAGCCGAGGACGAGATAACCGATCGCAAAGCCGATGGCGGAAAGCACGAAGCCCGACCGCGTATCGTATGCGCCGCCGGCCAATCCGACGGCGAGAAGGCCGGCAAGAGCGCTTGCGCCGGCAAGCCCGTTGAAGCGGCCCGAGGCCTTTCGATCCGCGACGTAGAAGTCCGTCGCACGGCGGCTGTGCGCGTAGAGCGCGGCAAGCACTGAGAGCACGAACGCAGCGCTGACCAGCGCGAAAGGCGCGAAGCTCGGATCAGCCCCGATGCGGTCGAGCAGGCCAACGGCGAACAGAACGACGAGAAAGATTCCGGCGAGCGTCATGCTGGATCGAAGCGGCGCGCGCATCACGCCGATGTCTCGCTCCGGCGGTCGCATGCTCACCCTCCTTACTCAACATACTTGCTTGATGAAGAATGACCGGCAACGACTCCAAAGGCAATCGGTTGTGGCATCGCGCAAGCCAGCAATGCAGCGAGGCGATCGCCTTCAGCGTCGAGACGACGGGGTTGCGCGTTTTCGCGTGCGTCGGCATCGGAAGGTTTCGACTGTGACGCGGAAGCCATTGCGTCGCCGACGAAGCGAAGACAACATTCATGTAACAATCATGTGGCGAGACGTTCGCCATCGGGAGGGCGCGATGCTGAAGGAATTCAGGGAGTTCGCACTGAAGGGAAACGTTGTCGACCTCGCGGTCGGCATCATCATTGGCGCGGCGTTCACGGCGATCGTCTCTTCGCTGGTCGACGACATCATCATGCCGCCGATCGGCCTCCTCACGGGCGGCGTGGATTTCTCGCAGCTATTCGTGGTCCTGAAGGGCGATGGCCCCTTCAACACGGTGCAGCAGGCCAAGGAGGCCGGTGCCGTTACGTGGAATATCGGCCTGTTCATCAACGCGGTGATCAAGTTCCTGATCGTTGCCTTCGCAGTCTTCCTTTTGGTCAAGGCGATCAACAAGCTGTCGCGCAAAGAGGAAACGAAGGCGCCGGCCGTACCGCCGCCGCCTGCCGAAGACGTCGTGCTGCTTCGCGAGATCCGCGACCTTCTAGCCAAGCGCTAGGCGTTCTACGGCCGGGTCCGCGGCGTTCGCCGCGGCACCCGGCGCGCTTCCCGCAATGAGGAAGTTGCGCTAGGCAGCCGCCGATGAACAATTCGGTCCTTTCGGCGCTTCGGCGCGAGGCGCGGGAAGCGCCGGATTCCGGCATCGTCGAGGTATTCAACTACGGCCGTGGACGTGAGGGGCTGATTCCGCTCTGGGCCGGCGAGGGTGATCTTCCGACCCCGGACTTCATCTGCGACGCCGCGGCGCGCTCGCTTGCGGCCGGCGAGACTTTCTACACTTGGCAGCGCGGCTTGCCGGAGCTTCGCGCGGCGCTCGCGCGCTATCACGCGCGCCAGTTCGGACGCGAATTCGAGCCTGAGCGCTTCTTTGTGACCGGCGGCGGCATGCAGGCCATCCAGATCGCCATCGCAGCGACTGCGGGAGCGGGCGACGAGGTCCTCGTGCCGACCCCGGCCTGGCCGAATTTTGCCGCCGCGGTGGGGATCGGCGGCGCGCGGCCGATTTCCGTGCCCCTTGCCTTCGACGGAACGCGCTGGAGCCTCGAGCTTGACCGGCTGTTCGCGGCGGCCGCTGAGCGGACGCGCGCGATCTTCATCAACTCACCCTCCAATCCGACAGGCTGGACGGCAACGGAAGCGGAGTTGCGCGAAATCCTCCGCTTCGCGCGCGAGCGCGGGCTCTGGATCATCGCCGACGAGGTCTATAGCCGCTTCGTCTATGACGGGGCCCCGCGCGCGCCGTCCTTCTACGACCTGATCGAAGCCGACGATCGCGTCGTCTTCGTCAACACCTTCTCCAAGAACTGGGCGATGACCGGTTGGCGCATCGGCTGGCTGTCGGCGCCGCCGGCGCTTGGGGGTGTGATCGAGAACCTGATCCAATATTCCACCTCCGGCGTCGCCGCTTTCATGCAGCGCGGCGCGATCGCCGCCATCGAGGAGGGCGAGGATTTCGTCCGCTTTCAGATCGCTCGCGCCGCCGCCGGCCGCAGCATCGTCTGCGAAGGCTCTTGCCGGCTCGAACCGCGCGCACTTTGCCTGGCCGGATGGCGCCTTCTATCTCTTCGTCGCAATCGAAGGCGCCCCCGACACCCGCGAGCTCGCGCAAATTCTGGTCGACGAGGCGAATATCGGCATTGCTCCCGGCAGCGCCTTCGGGCCCGGCGGGGAGGCGTTCATGCGGCTCTGCTTTGCGCGCAAGGCGGAGGATTTGAGTGAGGCGACGCGGCGTCTCCGCGCTTGGCTCGGAAGCTGATGCCGGCTTACGCGCGGCCGACCGTGCGGACCGTGCGGCAGTTTGCGATCACGCTGGCGCTGAGCGCCGGCGGCGGGTTTCTTTTCCAGAGCCTCGGCATGCCGGCGGGGTGGATTTCGGGCGGGCTTCTCGCCGTTGCAATTGCCTCCCTTTCCGGCTTCGATTCGGAAGTTCCGCAGCCGATCCGCGCACCCGTCTATCTCGTGCTCGGCCTTTATGCCGGCGGCGGCGTCTCGCAGCAGACAATCCACCAGATGGCGACCTGGCCGCTGAGCTTCGCCATTCTCGGCGTTTCCCTGGTGGCGTTGATCGCGAGCTCGTATTGGTGGCTGCACAGGCGTTGTGGCTGGGACCGCAACTCCGCGCTTCTCGCCTCTCTGCCGGGGGCGCTGTCGTTCGTGATGGCCGCGGCGGAGGGGCTCAAGGCCGACTTGAAAACCGTCGCGATCGCTCAAAGCCTTCGCTTGCTCATTCTGGTTGAGGGCATTCCGATCGTCGCTTTGGTGATCGGGCATCCGGCGCCGGCCGCAGCGACCGGGGCCGCCGTCTCAGCCGGTTTTTGGGAGATCGTCATCCTGCTGGCCGTTGGGCTTGTCACGGCGCTCGTCCTGCAGCGTCTGCAGGTGATCGGCGGATGGATGCTCGGCGGATTATTGGCGAGTTCGGGGCTGCTTCTTTCCGGCGTCGTTCACGCGCGCCTGCCGTTCCCGCTTGTCCTTCCGTTCGTAATCACGCTCGCGGCGATCACCGGCAGCCGCTTCCGGCCTGGAGATATTTGGATATTGCCGCGCATCTTGAAGCCGGCCCTGATCGCTTTGTGCCTGGCCATTTGCATTTCCGTCGTCGGTGCGGGCTCCGTCAGCTTTCTGTTGGGCGTGAATTTCATCCAGACACTGCTCGCCTTCGCGCCCGGCGCACTCGATGCGCTGATCATTCTCGCGTATCAGATGAACGTCGACCCGGCCTACGTCGCCGCGCATCATGTGGCACGCTTTCTGGCGATGGTGATCGCGGTGCCGATTCTGGCGCGCTGGCTGGAGCGCACGCGATAGCATCGCCCAAAACGGCGATTCGGGACATTTGTGGGCCGATGGCAATGGACGCTTCGCTTTTCGACCGCCGCGACTATCCGACCGCCTCCGCCGCCGGCGGTTATGGCGAGTGGGCGGCGACCTACGAGGAAACCGTGGCGGTCGGGCTCGACGCGCCGCTCCTCGCGCGTTTGACCGCGATCGACTGGAGGCACGTCGCGGAAGCCGCGGACCTCGCCTGCGGCACCGGGCGCACCGGTCAGTGGCTGAAGGAGAACGGCGTTGCGGCGATCGACGGCGTCGACATTACGCCGGAGATGCTGGCGCTCGCTGAAAAGCGCGGCGTCTACCGCCTTCTATCGGTCGGCGAAGTCGGCAAGACGCCGCTTTCCGCCGCGCGCTACGGGCTCGTGACGATGTCGCTTGCGGATGAGCATCTGCCGGAGCTTTCACCGGCCTACCGCGAGGCGGCACGCCTCTTGCGGCCGGGCGGGCAGTTCCTGCTCGTCGGCTATCATCCGTTCTTTCTCATGAACGGGCTCGTCACGCACTTTCACCGTGCCGACGGCGAAGCCGTCACCATCCAAAGCTACGTCCATCTCTTCAGGGATCACTTTCGTGCCGGCGTCGCGGCCGGCCTCGCGCTTGCCGCGCTCGACGAGTGCGTCATCGACGAGGATTGGCTGAAGACCAAGCCGAAATGGCGCCGCTACCTGAACTGGCCGGTCAGCTTCGCAATGGTGTGGGTGAAAGCCTAGCCGCCCGAGGCTGCGAAAATCTCGGCGCGTGCGGCGTGCTCCACCGTCGCCGGCGTCTCAAGCGGCAGCGCGAGCGCGTTCCACGTCTCAACCAGCGCTTCGGCGAGCGATTCGATCAGCGCGTCGTCGTGAAACGGCGTGGCGGTGATCCTGAGTCGCTCGGTGCCGCGCGGCACGGTCGGGTAGTTGATCGGCTGGATGTAGATGCCATGCCGTTCGAGGAGATGGTCGCTCGCCGCCTTGCAGGCCTCGGCATCGCCGACGAGAATCGGGATGATCTGCGTCTCCGACGGCATGACCGGCAGCCCGGCGTCGCTAAGCCGCGCGCGCGTACGCGCCACTTGCCGCTGCTGTGCTTCGCGCTCGGCGGAGGAATCTTTGAGATGCCGGATCGAGGCGCAGGCGGCGGCCGCGAGCCCTGGCGGCAGCGCGGTGGTGAAGATGAAGCCCGGCGCGTAGGAGCGCACCGCGTCGACGACGAGGCTTGAGCCGGCGATATAGCCGCCGAGCACGCCGAACGCCTTGGCGAGCGTGCCTTCGATCACGTCGATCCGGTCCATGACGCCGTCGCGCTCGGCTATGCCGCCGCCGCGCGGGCCGTACATGCCGACCGCGTGCACCTCGTCGAGATAGGTCATGGCGCCGTATTTCTCGGCGAGATCGGCGATCGCGCCGATCGGCGCCACGTCGCCGTCCATCGAATAGACCGACTCGAAGACGATGAGCTTGGCGCGCTCTTTTCCACCGGCCTTGAGCAGCTCTTCCAGATGCTCAAGGTCGTTGTGCCGCCAGATCTGCTTCTGCCCGCCGGAGCGGCGCACGCCCTCGATCATCGAGGCGTGGTTCAATTGGTCGGAGAGGATCAGGCAGTCGGGGAGGAGCTTGGCGATGGTCGAAATCGCCGCCTCGTTGGAGACGAAGCCGGAGGTGAAGACCAGCGCCGCTTCCTTGGCATGCAGATCGGCGAGCTCCGCTTCGAGCTCGACCAGCGGATGGTTGGTACCGGAAATGTTGCGCGTGCCGCCGGCGCCGGCACCCATGCGGCCGGCTGCGTCCTGCAGCGCCGCGACGACCTTTGGATGGTGGCCCATGCCGAGATAGTCGTTTGAGCACCAGATGACGATCTCGCGTTCCGCGCCGTCGCGGCGCATCACGGCGCGCGGAAACCGCCCCACCTGGCGCTCAAGGTCGGCGAAGACGCGATAGCGGCGTTCGGCGCGGAGCGCGTCGAGGGCGCTCTCGAAACGCGATTTGTAGTCAAACATGCGCTGCTCCCGCCGCTTGTGCCCTTCTTAGTCCGTATCTACGCAGCATTTCCAGTGTCAGCTTGCCGCGCCACTTCACCTTGTCGCGACGCTCGCCTCCCACCCCGTTCCCTCCATCCCGTGCGATTCACCGTAAATGCTTAGAATTAACAGGAAAATAGCCCCGAAATCTGTCCCGAATTAACACGGGTTAACGGCCGTTAAGCTATGTCAACGAAGCGTTAAGGCGGCTGAGCGGTGGCCGCCGACAACAAGACTTCGGAGGCCGTCATGCTGAAACTGCCCTTCCGGGCGCTTAGGCGCTTTGACCAGGATCAACGCGGAAACGTTGCGGTTCTCTTCGCTTTCTCGATGGTTCCGCTGATCGGGCTGATGGGCGGCGCGGTCGATGTCTCGCGGCACCAGCGCTACAAGGTCGAGATCTCCAACGCGCTCGACGCGGCCGCGATCGCGCTCGTCCGCCGCGGCGCCAAGGACGACGCCGACGCCGACACCTTCGTCACCAACTACGTGACGTCGATGCTGCCGGCCGCCAAAGCGGACAAGATGCTCCACATCGAGCGCTACGATGCCACGGCCGTTGAGGGCGGCTACCACGTGAGCGTGCACGGCACCATGGATACCGCCTTCCTGCCCGTCGTCGGCATCGAGGAGATGGCGCTCGACGTGGAGTCGGAGGTGGTCGCGACAGGCGGCAAATACGAGGTCGCGCTGGCGCTCGACAACACCGGCTCGATGGCGGAGCACAACAAGATCGGCGCGCTGAAGACCGCCGCCAATCACCTGATCGATAACCTCTACGCCGAGGCGGGCTCCGAAGATCGCGTGAAGATGGCGCTGGTTCCCTTCACGACCACAGTCAACATCCGCGGTGAGGCCTTCAAGCCGGAGTGGCTTGACCCGACGGGGCAGGGCCTCGGCAGCCACCAGAACGACAATTTCAGCCGCACGGTAAGTCGCCTCGACATTTTCGGCGCGCTGAGCGGGGGGACAGTCGGTTCTGACGGCCTGCCGACGGCCTGGAAGGGATGCGTGGAGGCGCGGGCGGATGGCCATGATGTCGACGACGCGGCTCCGGATGGCGACGCGGCCACCCGCTGGACGCCCTATCTCTCGCCCGATGGCTCCGACAACGGCAGCGGCTGGGCGCACGACAATTCCTACCTCGCCGACCAGACCGGCGGCCGGGGCAGCGCCATCGATCGCCTGAAGAATGTCGACAAGTATTTCACGCCGACCTACCTCGCCGGCTATCACGGCCCCTTCGACGAGACTACCGGTCCGAACCAGAGCTGCCGCGGTCCGATTGTCGAGCTCACCAACGACCAGAAGCGCATGCGCGACGCGATCACGGCCATGCAGCCCGGCGGCTACACGCATATTCCGCAGGGATTGGTGTGGGGTTGGCGCGTGCTCTCGCCCGGGGAGCCGTTCGACCAGGGCGTCGCCTACGACGACACGACGACCCAGAAGGCGCTCGTGCTTCTTTCCGACGGCAAGAACACCTTTCCGGAGACCTATACGAGCTACGGCTACCGCGCGGACGGACGGCTCGCCTCGACCGAGCAGGGCGGCATCGACGCGCTGAACGAGAAGGTCACGACGCTCTGCGAGGCGGTGAAGGCGAAAGGCATCCGCCTCTACATGATCCTGCTTGAGGAGAACGATCCGGCGACCAAGCAGATTTTCGAGGATTGCGCTTCGCGCAATGGCGACGGCGAGGCTCTTTATTACGAGGTCCCGAACGCTTCGCAGCTCGACGCCGCCTTCGAGGACATCGGCAAGGATCTGACCACGCTGCGCATCACGCGCTGAGCGTCGGCGGGAGTTGGGGGATACTTGGCCGGGCGCAAGCCCGGCCCTTTTTCGTCGAAGCGCCAACGATTTGAACCTTCATGTTGGCGGCACGCGCATTTCACTGCAGTTTTCGCTAGGCTAGCGCCGACAGCACCTGGAACTCCACGATCCGATGCCCGTCTGGGACATTCTCGTCATCGCACTTCTGATTCTTCTGAACGGCTTCTTTGCGATGTCGGAGCTCGCGGTTCTTTCCTCGCGCCGGGCACTGCTTGAGCACATGGCCGGCGAGAAAGTGCCGGGCGCACGCGCCGCGCTGAAGCTGCTTGAAGACCCGACCCGCTTCCTTTCGACCGCGCAGGCCGGCATCACGCTGATCGGCGTCTTCGCCGGGGCGTATTCCGGCGCCACTCTCGCCGAGCCGCTGAGCGAGGTCTTCTCCGGTCTTGGCAACTCGGCCTATCCGGTCGCGCTCGCCGTCGTGGTCATCGGCATCACCTATCTCTCGCTGCTTGTAGGCGAGCTCGTTCCGAAGCGGATCGCCTTCAACAATCCCGAGAGGGTCGCTGCAGCCGTCGCTCCGATGATGTCGGGGCTCGCGGTGGCGGGCGCGCCAATCGTCTATCTGCTGCGCGCCTCGACCGACGCGCTGGTGAGGCTTCTTAGAATACCCGATCGGCCGGAGACTTCGGTGACCGAGGAGGAGGTTAAGCTGATGATCGCGGAGGGCGCGCGCGCCGGCGTCTTCCATGTCGCCGAGCGCGACATGATCAACGGCGTGCTCCGTCTTGCCGATCGCTCGGTCAGAAGCGTCATGACGCCGCGCGTCGAGGTGATGTGGCTCGATCTCGACGATCCGCCGGAGACGATCCAGCGCGAGATCGCGGAGAGCGAGCACTCGCGCTACCCGGCCGGGCGCAAAGGCCTCGACGAGCTGGCTGGCGTCGTTCACACCAAGCATCTTCTCGACCAGGCGGTGCGCACCGGACGTCTCGACATCGCCGGCTCGCTCAAGCAGCCGCTCATCGTGCACGAAGCGACGCCAGTGCTGAGATTGCTCGAGATGTTCCGCGAGAACCCGATCCACATGGCGGTGGTGGTCGACGAATACGGCGTCGTCGAAGGCATCGTGACGGCGACTGACATTTTGACGGCGATCGCGGGCGAGCTGCCCGAAGACGCCTCCGACATCGAGGCGCCTTCGGCCGTGCGCCGCGACGACGGCTCCTGGCTGATGGACGGCATGCTCGGCATCCACGAAGCGGAGCGGCTTCTGGAGCGCAAGGACATGCGCGGCGACGAGGATTTCGAGACGCTTGCCGGTTTCGTGCTCGCCCGCCTCGCGCGCATCCCGCAGATCGGCGACCATTTCGAGTGGGGCGGGCTCCGCTTCGAGATCGTCGACATGGACGGCCGCCGCATCGACCGCGTGCTGGTGGCGCCGACGGCGCCGTCGACCACGACAGAGAACGTTATCAACGCCGATTTCAGCGATTAGCGGGTCACTCGCCGAGCAAACCGCGAGGCGGCGTGTTCATGGGTCCTGGACAGGCTCGCGGGCTCCCCTTCCGGGAAGACAAACGGAAAGAGGGAAGCGTTCAGGCTGCCTCGGCCTCGGGGAAGAGCTTCGTCAGCCCTGCCTCCGACGCCTCCGCGATGCCGCGTTCGGTGATGAGGCCAGTGACGAGCCGTGCCGGCGTCACGTCGAACGCATAGTTCGCCGCCGGGCTTCCCTCCGGCGTGATGCGGATCGTGGCGATCTCGCCGTCGGCAGTCACGCCCGTCAGGTGCGTGACCTCATCCGGCCCACGCTCCTCGATCGGGATCTCCTTCACGCCGTCGCGGACGCGCCAGTCGATGGTGGAGGAGGGGAGGGCAACGTAGAACGGCACGCCATTGTCATGCGCGGCGAGCGCCTTCAGATATGTGCCGATCTTATTGGCGACGTCGCCTGAGCGCGTGGTGCGGTCGGTGCCGACGATCGCCAGGTCGACCATGCCGTGCTGCATCAGGTGCCCGCCGGTATTGTCGGCGATAACGGTGTGCGGCACGCCCTCCTTGTTGAGCTCCCATGCGGTGAGGCTCGCGCCCTGATTCCTGGGGCGCGTCTCGTCCACCCACACATGCACCGCAATGCCGGCGCGATGCGCCTTGTAGACCGGCGCAAGCGCCGTCCCCCAGTCGACGGTCGCAAGCCAGCCGGCGTTGCAATGGGTAAGCACGTTGACCGGCAGCCCGGCGGCACGGCTCTCCGCGACATCGGCGATCAGCGTCGCGCCGTTCTCCCCGATCGCGGAACACACCGCGACATCCTCGTCGGCGATCCGCGCGGCTTCCGCGTAGGCCGCTTCGACGCGCTGCGACGCAGGGAGGGCGAGGAGCTTGGCCTGCATGCGCTCCAGCGCCCAGCGCAGATTGACCGCCGTCGGCCGGCTCTTGAAGAGAAGATCGTAGGCGCGCCCGAGGCCCGCGTCCGAAGAATCCTCGCACGCGGCGAGCGCCATGCCGTACGCGGCCGTCGCCCCGATCAGCGGCGCGCCGCGGACCACCATGCGCTTGATCGCGTCCGCCGCCTCCGCGGCCGAGTGGAGAGTCAAAATCTCAAAGCGATGCGGCAGCTTGGTCTGATCGATGACGTCGACCGCCTCGCCGTCCTCGTCGAGCCAGATGGTGCGGAAATCCTCGCCGTCGACGCGCATGCTTCTTCCTCTCTGCACCAGTTT
This sequence comes from uncultured Alphaproteobacteria bacterium, assembly GCA_963720705.1. Taxonomy (GTDB): domain Bacteria; phylum Pseudomonadota; class Alphaproteobacteria; order Rhizobiales; family Afifellaceae; genus DASWJZ01. Next base: position 634,666 of record CAVRGJ010000001.1, on the reverse strand, counting down.
TCAGGCAACGGCGCGTGAACGCAAGGCGCTCTAAGCCTCAGCTGATCGCCGGTTTACAGCGCAGCCAGATTTCTGCTTGGGCGGTGCCCTCCTGCACGTTCACCGTGTTCTCGTTCAGGAGGAGCATGGCGACCGTTGCGCCGGCGTTCGCTTCGCCGTCGGGCACGACGTAGCTGAAGTGGTGGCGCGAATAGTTGCCTTGCGTCTCGTTGCCGCCGGGCGTGGTGATGGCCGGGCCTCGGATCGAGAAGGTGCGCCCGTCGGCGGCGCACCAGTCGCCGTCGATGACGTCGGCTCTGGCTGGCGCGGCGAGGAGCGCGAGGCCGACCGCCGCGACCGCCAGCAATCCCGCAAGGCCTGATCTCGTCGCCATCCTCGTGCTCCCTTCAAGGTCGATCGGGCTTCCGCCGATACCCCGCAAGCTCTCTATCTTAGCATTCCGGCGCGCATGGCGCTTCACACCTCTGCCGGCCGTGCCGCCACCGAGGAGGTGCGCTCCGGCCGGCGTGATGGCTATTCCCGGCCCCAGCGGTCGCCGCGCGGCGAGCGTCGTGCCGCCGCTTCGAGAGTCGGCTCGTCGATGGCGGCTCCCGATCGGGCGTTAGCCGCCTCCCTTGCCTTGACGGCTAGGACGATCGTCTCGTTCACCGGAACCGGAATGCCGAGCTCCTTCGCGCGCCGGACGAGCGCCCCGTTCAGTGCGTCGATCTCCGTGCGTCTGCCGCTTTGAAGATGCTGCAGCATCGAGGGAGCGTTGTAGCGCTCCCAGCAATGGTCGCGGATATGCTTGCCGGGGTCGGCCTCGGGCAGCTCGATTCCGGCGGCCGCCACGACGGCAAGTATCTCTTCGAGCAGACCGTCGAGGATTGCGGCGGCGGCCTTCGTGCGGGCGATCTCGCCGGACCTGAGGCCCGTTAGCGCGGCGACCGGGTTGATCGCGCAATTGTGGACGAACTTGCTCCACACATGCCCCACGACATTGTCGGAGACCTCGAAGGGCAGACCGGCCGCCTCGAAGCGGCGGGCGATTGCCAAGGCGCGCTCCGAGATATCGCCGTCGATCTCGCCGATCACGCTCGGCCCGAGATTGGTGTGCGCGGTTCGCCCCGGCCCGAGACTTGCGCCGCTGTTGAAGGTCGAGCCGGCGAGCACGCGCAGGGCGCCGAGCCGCACCGCGAGCGTTTCCCAATTGCCGATCCCGTTCTGGAGCGTCAGCGCGTACCCGTCGGCATCGAGGCATTGCGCCACGATCTCTGCGACGTCGGCCGTCGCGGTCGAATCGACCAGCACCAGCGCAACTGCGACCTTGCCGAGCGCGAGCGCGTCGGTCGTCGCCGGCAGCTTCAAGGCGATGTCGCCGAGCACGCCGGAAAGCCGCAAGCCATCACGGTTGATCGCGTCTGCGACCTCCGGGCGGTTGTCGAAGAAGATCACCTCCGCGCCGGAGCGCGAGAGCGCGGCGCCGAAGATCGACCCCATGGCGCCTGCGCCGAGAACCGCGACCCGCATCTTCTCTGTTTCCTCAGACATAGTTCGGCACCACGAACGGCGCGTCCGCAGGCAAGGGCAGGTCCACCCAGGTCCGCTCCCGCATCGAGAGGTAGGCGCCCTGCACGACCTCTTGCGCCTTCAATCCATCCATGCCGGTGATCGCGGCGGGCCGCTCCTCGCGGATGGCGGCGCAAAACTCGGCGAGCTGCGCGTCGTAGGGGTTCTTCCGCGGCGGCTTCAGCGTGATCCAGCCCCCCTCGAACGTCTTCCACCAGGCGTCCGGATAGTGCGCCTCGCGGAGCACATCAGGCAGGTCCTTCGCCGCCTTCTCCGTGTAGACGGCGAGCGGCGCCGCATGGAACGGGTTCAGCGTCTCCGTCGCAATGTGGATCGAGCCTTCCGAGCCGTAGAGATCCGTCCCGTCGCCGATCGCCGGCGAGAAGCGGTCGCTCGACAGGCAGCCGCGCGCGCCGTTCTTGAAGCGCGCGAGAAGCCAGACATTGTCGTCGACCTTGTCGGGAAGGACGCTGTGCGCGAGCTCCGCGAAAACGCCGGAGAAATCACCGATCAGATGCCGCGCGAGATCGATGCGGTGGATGGTCAGGTCGATGATCGTCGCGCCGCCCGACTGTTTCAGGTCGTAGCGGTAGCGCGTGACGGCGGGGTAGGCGGTCGACTTCTCCGAATAGACGCTGCGGAAGCCGTGCACGTCGCCGATGAAGCCGGAATCGACGAGAGCCTTGGCCATCTGCACCTGCGTCCAGAAGCGCTGGTTGAAGCCGACCTGGAGCACCAGCTTCTTCGCCGCGCACGCCTCCACCATCTTCCGCGCCGTCTTTATATCGAGCGCCAGCGGCTTTTCGCAGAGCACGTGCTTCTCCGCCGCTGCCGCGGCGATCACGGCGTCGCTGTGGAAGAGGTTCGGCGTCGCGACGATGACGGCGTCGACGTCGTTCGCGCCGAGCAGCGCATCGATCTCCGTGAACGCCCTTGCGCCATTCTCCTCTGCAAGCGCCGTGGCTCGCGCCTGGTCCGGATCGAACACGGCGACGAGCCTCGCGTCCTTGGATCGCGCGATCGTCGGCGCGTGGGAGAGCCGCATGATCGCGCCCGCGCCAATCAGCCCGATCCCGATCGGCTTTTCGTTTTCGCCCACCACCGCGCTCCCCCAGATATTCGCGATCTTGATTTTCTTATTGATGCCACGAACGCGCGCGCGGCGCATCCGCCGCCCGCCTGCTCGTGGCCAGCCGCTCCGACCGTTCATCCACGAAGAGCCGGTCGCAACAATGGACGCTGAGAAGCGCACGGGATGCGCCAAGACGCGAGGATGTTGACACCCATGGAACTGCATATTCATTCTGGACGTTCGGCCTCCAATCGGGGGACGTGATGCGTGGCTTGCAGAGTCTCGCGTGCTTCTCTGGTCCCCTTCTTCAATGGGGGCGGCCGCGGCCGAGGTTTTTCCCAACAACCAGCCCTTTGACGGCGATGCCAATCGCCTGCCAGCAGCGAGCGCACGGCCGGTGCTGGAGCGTGCGGCCGACCGGCAGACGCGCAGCGACTCAACAGTCAGCGGGGCATCTGGAACACGGGGTGCTCGATCGGCATCCGAGACGAAATCCGTCGCCCCGGATTTCGTCTTTCTTCAGGGCGCATTCCCAGGAGGATGATCATGTCTGCACAGTCGTCAGAGCCTAACCGCCGCGATTTTCTCGCCACCTCGGCAACCGCGGTACTCGCTGCGTCTGCGGGTGCGAGTGCCCTCAACCTTGCCTCGGCGCAGCCGGCGGCCGCGGCCGAAGCTGACGTGATCCGCCCCTTTACCGTCAGCTTCCGTGAGGAAGACGTGGCCGAGCTTCGCCGCCGCGTCGCCGCCACGCGCTGGCCTGATCGGGAAACGGTCATGGACGATTCGCAAGGCGTGCAGCTCGCGACGATGCAAAAGCTCGCGCAGTACTGGGCGACCGATTACGATTGGAGCCGCTGTGAGGCGCAGTTGAGGGCCCACCCGCACTTCGTCACCGAGATCGACGGGCTCGACATCCACTTCATCCACGTGCGCTCGAAGCACGAGAATGCGTTGCCGATGATCGTGACGCATGGATGGCCCGGCTCGATCGTCGAGCAACTCAAGATCATCGATCCGCTGACCGATCCGACCGCCTACGGCGGGACCGCGGCGGACGCTTTCCATCTCGTGATTCCGTCGCTGCCGGGCTACGGCTTCTCCGGCAAGCCGACGAAGCCCGGATGGAATCCCGTCAGCATCGCCAAGGCGTGGGCGACGCTCATGCAGCGTCTCGGCTACACGAGCTACGTGGCGCAGGGTGGCGACTGGGGCAATGCCATTTCGGAGGTGATGGCCCTGCAGCAGCCACCGGGATTGCTCGGCATTCACACCAACATGGCGGCCACGGTTCCGCCCGATGTTTCGAAGGCGCTTTCGCTCGGCGGTCCGCCGCCGGCCGGCCTCTCGCCGGAGGAAATGCACGCCTGGGACCAGCTTGATGATTTCTACAAGAACGGGCTCGGCTACGCTAACGAGATGGCTCTTCGCCCGCAGACGCTCTACGGAATTGTCGATTCGCCCGTCGGCCTCGCGGCGTGGATACTCGACCACGACATTCGCAGTTACCGGATGATCGTCCGTGTCTTCGACGGACAGACGGAAGGACTCTCCCGTGACGATGTCCTCGACAACATCACGCTCTATTGGCTGACGAACACCGCGATCTCCTCGGCGCAGCTCTACTGGGACACCCGGCACAATCTGCCGGCGGGCGGCTTCTTCGACGTGAGGGGCGTCAAGCTTCCGGTCGGCGTCAGCGCGTTCGCCGAGGAGATCTACCAGGCGCCGAAGAGCTGGGCAGAGAAGGCGTATGTGAACCTCGCCTACTACGGCAACCATCCCAAAGGCACGCACTTCGCGGCCTGGGAACAGCCTGCGCTCTTCGTCTCGGATGTGCGCGCGACCTTCAAATCGCTGCGCAAACCGGCGTAGAGCCAATGTTCCAGCCGTCGCTCGGCGCCGCTTCCGACCGGCGCCGAGCGGCGATCGTCTCTCTCGGTTCTTTCCTCCGTCGCAGGCACGGAACGAATGGTGGCAAGCAAATGTCCGACGCCGTCAACAACGATCGCCGCCGCTTTCTGGGCGCCGCCGTCATGAGCCTTGCTGCCACGGAGTTCGTTACGATTGGATCTGCGGTCGCCCAAACCGACCGGGCTGAACCGGCGGACGACGCAATGACCAAGCCGGAGACAGATGCTTCTTTGGGCTCCCCGAAGCAGATCGATGCCGGCGTGCTCAGCGTCGGATACGCCGAGCTCGGACCGCCGGACGGCCCGCCCGTGCTGCTCCTCCACGGCTGGCCGTACGACATCCACGCCTTCGTCGACGTTGCCCCGCTCCTCGCATCGAAGGGGTATCGGGTCGTTGTGCCCTACCTGCGCGGCTATGGCACGACTCGCTTCCTCGCGCACGAAACGATGCGCAACGGCCAGCAGGCGGCGCTGGCTGTCGACGTCATCGCCCTGCTTGATGCTCTGGGGATCGAAAGAGCGACGATCGCCGGCTTCGACTGGGGCGCGCGCACCGCGAACATCGTCGCGGCGCTCTGGCCGGAACGCTGCAAGGCCATGGTTTCGGTGAGCGGCTATCTCATCGGCAATCAGCAGCTCGGCAAAGTGCCGCTGCCGCCGAAAGCCGAGCTGCAGTGGTGGTACCAGTACTACTTCGCCACCGACCGCGGCCAGGCCGGCTACGAGAAATACACGCGCGATTTCGCCAGGCTCATCTGGCAGCTCGCGTCGCCGCAATGGAGCTTCGACGACGCCACCTTCGAGCGCAGCGCAGCGGCGTTTGACAATCCCGATCACGTGGCGATCGTCATCCATAACTACCGCTGGCGGCTTGGGCTGGCTGAAGGCGAGGCCAAATACGACGACCTCGAGCGGCAACTCGCTACAGCGCCGCTGATCAAGGTTCCGACGATTACGATGGAGGGCGATGCCAATGGCGCGCCGCATCCGGAGCCTAGTGCATATGCCGGAAAGTTCTCGGGCAAATATTCGCACCGGCTGATCGCGGGGGGCGTCGGGCACAATCTGCCCCAGGAAGCGCCTGAGGCCTTTGCCCAGGCGGTGATCGATGTCGCGGCGAGCTAGTTGCGCTTGATTTGCACAGATTGATGGTGCTGCCGGGGAGGATTGAACTCACGACCTCCCCCTTACCAAGGGGGTGCTCTACCACTGAGCTACGGCAGCGTCCGGGCGCTCGCGGGGCTCGCCCGCATCGGCGCGGCGTGAATGCCATAGGCGGCGGGAGCGCGCAACCGACGGGCTGCGGCTGAAGGCGGGCCCGGCGACCCAACGCCGACCCAAAAGACTCAGGGCCCGAACCTCAGGCCTCCGCCTTGCTTCCCCCCGCCGCGCTTGGCTATATGAGCGCCCTTCGGACGGCCCGGCTTTGGGGCTATTGCCCCTGGGCATGCCGTGGCGGTCCTGAATGCTCAATCAAGAGCTTTGCGAGCTGAGCCCGCCGCGGCGGGCCCTTCGCGTCCAAATGGAGAGCAAAATGCCCAAGCAGAAGACCAAATCGGGCGCCAAGAAGCGCTTCAAGTTCACCGCCAACGGCCACGTGAAGGTCGGGCAAGCGGGCAAACGCCACGGCATGATCAAGCGGACGAAGAAATTCATCCGCAAGGCGCGCGGCACCATGGTCCTCGACGCGTCCGACGAGCGGATCGTCAAGGTCTACATGCCCTACAACCGCTAGAGCCGACCGGAGTTTCAAGATGGCGCGTGTCAAACGCGGCGTGACGGGTCACGCCAAGCACAAGAAAGTTCTGGATCAGGCCAAGGGCTATTACGGCCGCCGCAAGAACACCATCCGCATCGCCAAGCAGGCGGTGGAGAAGGCCAACCAATATGCCTACCGCGACCGCAAGAACCGCAAGCGGAATTTCCGCGCGCTGTGGATTCAGCGCATCAACGCGGCCTCGCGCGATCTTGGGCTGACCTACGGCCGACTGATCGACGGGCTGAACCGCGCCGGCATCGAGGTCGACCGCAAGGTGCTCTCCGACCTTGCGATCCACGAGCCGGCGGCGTTCGCGGCGCTCGCCGAGCAGGCCAAGGCGGCGCTCGCCTATCTCAAGGACAAGACGCCGAACGAGTTCGAGCGCGCCGTCGGCGGGAAGGCGTAGGGCCGGCGAAGGCTTCCAGCCTTCCAGCACTGTCGTCATTGCCGGACTTGACCCGGCAATCCATTCCGCTGACAGTCGGCATCGCCGGAGCCGTTTCGGCATGGATTGCCCGGGTCAAGCCCGGGCATGACGACGAGGCTAGACGAGACGCAACCTCAGATGTCCGACCTCGCGACCCTTGAATCCGAAATCACCGCGTCGATCGCCGCGGCGGCGGACGAGCGTGCGCTCGAAGAGGTGCGCGTCGCCGCGCTCGGCAAGAAGGGTGCGATCTCCGAGCGGCTGAAGGGCCTCGGCAAGATGTCGCCGGAGGAGCGGAAGGTCGCCGGCGCCGCGCTGAACGTTCTGAAGGACAAGGTATCCGCAGGCATCGAGGCGCGCCGCGCTACGCTCCGCGATACAGAGCTCGATCAGCGGCTGAGGACCGAAACCGTGGACGTGACGCTTCCCTCGCGGCCGGAGGCGCAGGGCACCATCCACCCGGTGACGCAGGTCTGGCAGGAGGTGATCCAGATCTTCGCCGACATGGGCTTTTCGGTCGCCGAGGGACCGCATATCGAGACCGATTGGTACAATTTCGGCGCGCTCAACATGCCGGAGGAGCATCCGGCAAGGCAGGAGCACGACACCTTCTATTTCAATCCGCGTCCCGGCTCGAATGAGCGCATGGTCCTAAGGACCCACACCTCGCCGGTGCAGATCAGGACCATGGAAACGACGAAGCCGCCGATCCGCGTCATCGCGCCGGGCCGCACCTTCCGCTCCGATTCCGACCAGACGCACACGCCGATGTTCCATCAGGTGGAGGGGCTCGTTCTCGACGAAGAGACGCATCTCGGCCACCTGAAGGGCACGCTCGAAGCCTTCTGCAAGGCGTTCTTCGAGATCGACCAGGTGAAGATGCGCTTCCGTCCCTCGCATTTTCCTTTCACCGAGCCGTCGATGGAGGTCGATATCGGCTGCTCGTGGGAGGGCGGCGAACTGAAGATCGGCGCCGGCGACGATTGGCTGGAGATTCTCGGCTCGGGCATGGTGCACCCGAACGTCATCCGCGCCGGCGGGCTCGACCCGGACAAGGTGCAGGGCTTCGCCTTCGGCATGGGGATCGACCGCATCGCCATGCTGAAATACGGGATTCCGGATCTCCGTGCCTTCTTCGAGGCCGATCTCCGCTGGCTCCGCCATTACGGCTTCTCGGCGCTCTCCGTGCCGAGCCTCGCGGAGGGACTGAGCGGCTGAACCTGCCGCGGTCGGCTGTTCAAAGCTGCTGACCCGACGGCGGCTTCAGTGCTTGACCGTTGACGGTGATCGAGCCGTCGTCCTTTGCTTCGATCGAATAGTGCATGGCGCCGTCGCCGGCTTGTTTTCCAAATGCCTGGACGAGGGTCAGGAAGGCGAGCGCCTTACCTGCCGTCGGATCGTCGCTGTGTTTCGACAACGATGCGATCGCGGCGTCGAGCCCCGTGGCCGTAACGTCGATCGAGCCGATCGGACCAGACATCGTCAACGTCAGTTCGCCGCCGAAAGTGACGCCGATGAGCGAGCCGCTGACGTGCCCCGGCTTGAGTGTGAGCTTCAGTCCGCTCTCCGGCATCGCCAGCGCCGCCGCCGCGACCAGGTCCGCCTGCTCGAGCACCGGCTTGCGGTTGACGTCGAGCTTCTCGATGAGCTGCCGCGTCGGCGCATCGAGGTTGAAGCCCGCGAGATCGAAGGCAAGCTCAAGCTCGGCCGGCGCCAATTCCTGCACCCACGGCGGTGTTCCTTCCTCCGGATAGGAGAGCCCAGAGAGCTTCAGCGAGAACTGCAAGTCGCCGTCCGACACGAAGCCCGTCAGCGCCGCGCCGCCGCTCAAATCCGCCGCGCCGAACACGCCGAATGGCGTCTCCACGCGCAATCCCTTGAGCGCTGCGCTTTCCTCCATGCGCTGATAGAGCGGCAGGAGATCCGAAAGGAGCGTCTTGATTTCCGTGTTGTCGAGCGCCTGCGGGTCCTCCCCTGCATGCGCGACGGCATAGGCCCAAAGGTCGAGCAGCTTCGGCGCTTGCAGCGCATCGACCGTCCAATCCGCGGTGGCGGAATCGACGCCGTATGACAGCTCGAAGGAAGGCGGAAGCGGCGACGCCTGGTCCGTGGCGGGCAGCGTCACCGACTCCCGCGTCACGAAGTCCTGCATGGTCTGCTGCACCGCGACGTTGACGCCGCCGGCGTCGGCCGCCGATGCGGAGCCCTGAAAGGTCTGCTCCCCGTAGTGCGCCGCGGCCTCCTGGTTGGGCCCTGTCGTCTCGCTGTCGGTCGCGCCGATCGTCTCGTCGAAGCGCGAAAAACCCGTAATCGCCGGATCGTAGACCCCGTCGAAACGAAGGTTCTCCCAGTGCGCCGTCGTCTGCGCCTCCCCCATGTGCATCGTCAGCGGGCTCGGCATGAGAATGTCGCTGACTTGCCACGTTCCGTCGGCGAGCGGGCGGACGACGAACGAGACTTCGGCCGCATCGATGGTGACGCCAAAAGATTCCAGCGGGTGCGCGAGCTGGCTCAAGGAGATCGACAGCCTGTAGGCTTCGCCTTGCGGCTCCGCCCGCACGAAATCCGCCTCTCCGGCGCGCGGCATGCCGAGATATTTGTGGAACACGTCGACGAGACGCTGCGCCTCGGCGCTCGTCGCCTCCGCCGCGAGCCCCTGGCTCGCGCCGACGAGGATGAAAAGACCGACCAGGATGTCGCGCCGCATGGAAAAGCCTCCAGTGATCTGCCGCACATCAGCGGCAAAGAGTCTTCGGCGTGAAGCCGTATCTGGCGCAGACCTTTCCGAAAGGTTTCGCCGGCCGGAGTCGTCTGCGTTTCGTCGCGCGCCGTTTGGGACGGCGCGCGATCGTGATCAGTCGTAGCGATGCGGGACGACCCGGATCTCGCGGGCGCCGTTCGTCCCCGTCAGGATGTCCATCTTCTCAAGACCCATATCGGAAAGGACGTGATCCGGGAGCATCTGCAGCGTACGCGCATCCCTGCCCATCCGTACGCGCCTCGAAATGAAGCTTCGGATCGGGCGGCCGAGCGCCATGACCGCTGAAAATGCGGCGATGATTCTCGACGGGTTGCGCGAAAGCGCAGCGGTACTCACGGCTTTCTCCTTCCGTTGCGTTTGAGGGGGCGCGGGATCGGCGCCATCCGCCGGCAGCTGCCGAGGCGAAGCCCACCGAATAATGCTGGCTTATTTCGTCGACGTTACGTCGGCCCCGCGAAACGGTTTCGCGGCCGGATCATTTTCGCGGCCGAATTGCGGCTTTGACATCGGGTGGAATCTGGAGCGCGGGTTGCAAATCCGTGCGCCTTGCCGTTTGTTGCGCCGAAACCGGAAAGGAGGCGCGCAGATGAGGCTCGGAATCGTTGTCGGCCATACGTCCTACCGGCCTGGGGCCTATTCCCAATATCTGGAAAGCGCCGAGTACCCGTGGAACGCCGATCTCGCCAAGCGGATAGAGGCTTGCGCGGATGGGCTTGAGACGAAGACGTTCTTTCGCGACCTCCAGGGAATCGCCGGCGCTTATGCGGACTCAGACCATTGGGGTTCCGATCTCACGGTCGAGCTTCATTTCAACGCGTCCGACAACGGGCACGCAACCGGTACAGGCGTCATATACGATCCGGAATCGCGCGAGAGCCGGGATATGGCGAAGCTCCTCTGCCAGGAGATTCGCGCCGCACTGCAGCTGCCTGATTGGCCGCCCGGGACCGGCGGCGTGGTGACGCCGCTCCAGGCGTCGGGCGAGGAGCGCCGGGGCCAGCGCTCGGTGACGTCCGGCCGTGCGCCGGCGACGCTGATCGAGCCATTCTTCGGGAGCAACCGGGGTGATTGCCAGGCCGCCCAGGCGAACAAGGATGCTCTGGCGCGAGCGATTGTGGCAGCGATCAAGCGCTTCTAGCTGCACCCCACGCCGATCCCGACAAGAAATGCGGTTTCGCCGGGCGGTGCCATCGGCGGTGTCGCCGCCTTGCCACCTCCGATGTGCCCGGCTAGGTGGACGGCAAAAGGCGCGTCCCTCCCGAGAAATTCGCTGCGATGAAATTCACTCTTTCCTGGCTGAAGGACTATCTCGACACCGACGCGTCGGCGGATCAGGTCGCCGAAGCGCTGACCCATCTCGGGCTGGAGGTCGAGGGAGTCCACAACCCGGCCGAGACCCTTAAGCCCTTCGTCATCGCGAGCGTCGTGGAGGCGCGCCAGCACCCGAACGCCGACCGGCTGCGGGTCTGCTTCGTCGATTCCGGCGACGGCGTTCCGGTCCAGGTCGTCTGCGGTGCGCCGAATGCGAGGACCGGCATGAAGGGCGTATTCGCGCCCGCCGGCTCGCACATTCCCGGCACCGGCCTCGATCTCAAGGCCGGACAGATCCGCGGCGAGGCCTCGAACGGCATGCTCCTCTCGGAGCGCGAGCTCGGCATCTCCGACGATCACGAAGGCATCGTCGACCTTCCCGCCGACGCGCCGGTCGGTACGCCTTATGCCCGATGGGTCGGGCTCGACGATCCGGTGATCGACGTCTCGGTCACGCCGAACCGGCCGGACGCGCTCGGCGTCGTCGGCATCGCGCGCGACCTCGCGGCAAAGGGGATCGGCCGGCTGAAGCCGCTCGATCTCGCTGACATCGTCGGCGGCTTCAGGAGCCCGATCGCGGTCGAGCTTCGTTTTGACGACGAAGGCAACAAGCCCTGCCCGCTCTTCATCGGCCGCTATTTCCGTGGTGTGAAGAACGGGCCGTCGCCCGACTTCATGCAGCGGCGGCTTCGTGCCATCGGGCTCCGTCCGATCTCGGCGCTGGTCGATATCACCAACTACATCACCATGAGCTTTTCCCGTCCGCTCCATGTCTTCGACGCGGATAAGGTGAAGGGCATCATCCATGCGCGGCTCGCCCGCGACGGCGAGACGATTAGGGCGCTCGACGGCAAGACCTATACGCTCGACGGCGAGATGACTGTGATCGCCGACGATTCAGGACCGATCGGGATCGCCGGCGTCATCGGCGGCGAGGCGACAGGCTGCGGGCCGCAGACGTCGAACGTCTTCCTCGAAGCCGCTTATTTCGATCCGATCCGCACGGCGACCACCGGGCGCAAGCTCGGAATCGTCTCCGACGCGCGCTTCCGTTTCGAGCGCGGCGTCGATCCCGCCTTCGTCGAGCCGGGTGCTGAGATCGCTTCCGACATGATCCTCGAATATTGCGGCGGTGAGACGTCGGAACTGGTGATCGCCGGCCGTGCGCCGCTGAGGAACGCCTCCGTCCGCTTCCGCCTCGACCGCGTGAAAACGCTCGCCGGTGTCGACATTCCGACCGAGAAGCAGCTCGGGATTCTCGACGCGCTCGGCTTCGCCATCGCCGGTGCCGGCGGTGAGGTGGTGGCCGACGTGCCGTCCTGGCGGCCCGACATCAACGGCGAGGCGGATCTCGTCGAAGAGGTCGTGCGCATCTATGGCCTCGACCGGGTCGCGCACGCTTCGCTGCCGCGGCTTGAGACTGTCACCGGGCGGCACGTCACGCCGGCGCAGCGGCGGCGCTTCACCGCGGCGCGCGCGCTCGCGGCGCGCGGAATGAACGAGGCGATGACCTGGTCGTTTCTGCCGAAAGGGCAGGCGGAGCTTTTCGGGGGCGGTGCGCTGTCACTTGCGCTCGCCAATCCGATTTCGTCGGAGCTTTCCGACATGCGCCCCTCGCTCATTCCCAATCTGATCGCCGCCGCCGCCCGCAACGTCGCGCGCGGTCTTTCCGACCTGGCGCTCTTCGAGGTCGGGCAGGTCTACGGTGGCGATCGGCCGGAGGACGAGCACCTCAATGCGTCCGGCGTTCGCCGCGGCATGGACGCGCCGCGTCATTGGGCGAATGCACGCCGTGCCGTCGATGTCTTCGACGCGAAGGCGGATGCGGAGGCTGTTCTGGCGGCGATCGGTGCGCCGGTCGATCGCCTGCAGACGCTCGCCGACGGGCCTCCCTGGTATCATCCGGGTCGCGTCGGAGAGTTCCGGCTCGGGCCGAAGAACCGGCTCGCGATCTTCGGCGAGGTACATCCGCGCGTGCTTCAAGCGATGGACGTCGCCGGCCCGCTCGTCGCTTTCGAGGTGGATTTGAACGCCGTGCCACTGCCGAAGAGCGCGCGCACGACGCGTCCGCCGCTCGACGCGCCGCAGTTCCAGGCGGTGACACGCGATTTCGCCTTTGTGGTCGCATCGGAGGTGCCGGCGGAGAAGATCGTCCGCGCCGCGAAGGGCGCCGACAAGGCGCTGGTCGAAAGCGTCTCGGTCTTCGACGTTTTCTCCGGCGCTGCGATCGGCGAGGGGCGGAAATCCGTAGCCGTCGAGGTGACGTTGCAGCCGCGCGAGCGCACGCTGACGGAGGAGGAGATCGACAGGGTCTCTGGCGCAATCGTTGCGGCTGTCGCGAGCGCCACCGGCGGCGTGCTGCGGAGCTGATTTCAGGCGTCGCCGGGCGCCGGCCGCCCTTCCTCTAGGCCTTTGATTTTCTTGGAAAAACTGTGGATTGTCACTCTCTCGCCATGAGAAAGGCGAGCCGGCTCAGTAGCTTACGCTATGTTGGCCGTTTGTTTCCCACCGAATTGCGACAAGGCGCCGCGCGAGACAGAACCGGAACACAAGCCGCCTCAGACACTTAAGCCGGCGCCTCCAGCACCTCACGCGATCGCGTCGAGCTGCTCTTCCGTCAGCGTCCCCGGCACGATGGTGATAGGCACCGGAAACGTGCCGGAGCCGCGCCCGGCGATCGCCACGACGAGCGGCCCCGGGCCCTCCGAGCCTGCGCCGGCGGCAAGCACCAGAACCGCGATGTCCTCGTCGTTTTCGATCAGGTCGAGGATTTCGTCCGCGCGCTTTCCTTCGCGGATCACCATCTCCGGATCGAGGTTTGAGAGGTCGCGCGCCCGCGCGGCGAACTTGGCGAGTATCTGCTGCGCCTGCTCGCGCGCCTCCGCGCGCATGATGTCTTCCACGCCCGCAAAGCCCTGCGGCCCTTCCGGCTCGATGACGGAGAGAAGCACCACCGCGCCGCTCGTATGCGCCGCGCGCCGCGCCGCGAAGGAGAGCGCGATCAGGCACTCCGGCGTGTCGTCGATGACGACGAGGAACTTTCGCTTGTGCCCTTCTTCGCGGGCGCGTCTTGGCCGCATCATGGAATCATGCTGCCATTCGCATCTAAGTGGGGCAAGCGTGGCGAGTAGGGAACTAACCTCCCCCTTGCGGGGAGGTCGAAATCTGACGGGCGAAGCACGGTAGATTTCGGGAGGGGGTCATGTCTCGCCGCTGACGACCCCCTCCCGAAGTTTGCCGTCGCTCCGCTCTGCAAACTTCGGCCTCCCCGCAAGGGGGAGGTTATCCGGTGCCGCTCGACTGGGGCGTTCATCCGCCGGTCCTCAACAGGCCGACGATGTCCTTCACCTCGTCCATGTTCGGCGCGGCAATCACGCTCGCGCGCGCGGCGCCGTCGGCAAGAAGCGCGTCGATATGGTCGGGCGCATTGAGCAGGCGGCGCATCTCTTCGGCGATCGGTGCAAGCTTTGCGACCGCAAGGTCGGCGAGCGCCGGCTTGAATTTCGAGAACTGCGCGCCGCCGAAATCCTTCAGCACCGCGTCACGCGATTGGCCGGCAAGGGCCGCGTAGATGCCGACGAGGTTCTCCGCCTCCGGCCGGCCGGCAAGCCCCTTCGCTTCGGAGGGAAGCGGCTCCGGGTCGGTCTTCGCTTTCCTGATCTTCTGCGCGATCGCGTCGGCGTCGTCGGTCAGATTGATGCGCGAATAGTCGGAGGGGTCCGACTTCGACATCTTCTTGGTGCCGTCGCGGAGTGACATGACGCGCGTCGCCGGACCGGTGATCATCGGCTCGGGCAGCGGGAAGTACTGGTCGCCGTGCCCGTGCGCTGCAATCAACTCGGCAAAATCGTTGTTGAATTTTTGCGCGATGTCGCGGGCGAGCTCCAGGTGCTGCTTCTGGTCCTCGCCGACCGGCACATGCGTGCCCTTGTAGACGAGGATGTCGGCCGCCATCAGGTTCGGATAGGCGTAAAGGCCGACGGAAGCGTTCTCGCGGTCCTTCCCCGCTTTCTCCTTGAACTGCGTCATGCGGTTCAGCCAGCCGAGCCGCGCCACGCAATTGAATATCCAGGCGAGCTCCGCGTGCTCGTGCACGCGACTCTGATTGAAGATGATGGAGCGCGCCGGGTCGAGGCCGCAGGCGAGATAGGCCGCGGTCACGCCGCGGGTGTTCTCGATGAGCTCCTTCGGGTCCTGGAAGATCGTTATCGCGTGCAGGTCGACCACGCAGTAGATGCACGAATGCGTCTCCTGCATGGCGATCCAGTTCACCATCGCGCCGAGATAGTTGCCGAGATGCAGCGCGTGCGTCGGCTGCATGCCTGAGAAGACGCGTTCGGGAAATTTGCTCATCGGGGTGCCGGCGACGGGTGGAAAGAAGGCCGCGCGCTTATCGCGAAACAGGCGCCTTCGTGCAAGCTTTGCCGCACGCGCCGGGGGTCGGGCCGCTCACTCTCCGCCGGCCGCGGTCTCTTGCGGCGGGGCCGGGGGGCGCCTGCGGAAGTTCCGCGCCAGCATTTTGACGTCGGCGGCCCCGGTGATCTGGGCGGCCGCGAAATAGATGAGCGCGCCGCCGAGGACAAGGAGGAGGAGCGCGCCCGCTTGTTCGACGAGCCCCGTCTCCGGCTCAAATTGCGGCGCGAGCAACCGCAAGCCCAGATAAAGCGCCGCGCCCATGATGGCACAGGAGAGGACGAGCCGCGGCAGCCGCCCCAAGAGCATGCCGTCGACGACGAAATGTCCGCGCCGCCTGAGCGTCAGAAACAAGAGCGACGCGTTGATCCAACCGGCCGTCGCCTCCGCCGTCGCGATCCCCGCCTCGTGGATCAGCGGGAAAAGCGAGAGTGCCAGCACGATGTTCACGCCGACCGCGACGGCTGCGAAACGCATCGGCGTGCGCGTGTCCTCGCGCGCGAAATAGCCCGGCGTGAACACCTTGATCATGACGAAGGCCGGGAGCCCGAGGCCGAAGATTGCGAGCGCCCGCGCGGTGGTCGACGTCGTCTCGGGGGTGAACGCGCCGCGCTCGTAGAGCACGCGCACGATCGCCACCGCGACGATGGCAATCGCGGTTGCCGCCGGCAGTGTCAGGAACAGCGCGAACTCGAGCGCCCGGTTCTGCGTGTGCGTCGCCTCGCGGAAATATCCGGCCCTCAGCGTCCGTGACAGTTCCGGCAACAGCACCACGCCGATGGCGATCCCGACAACGCCGAGCGGCAGCTGATAGACGCGGTCGGCGTATTGCAGGATGGCGATGGCGCCTTCCTTGGTGGAGGCGATGATCTGCCCGATGAAGAGATTGATCTGCGTGATGCCTCCGGTGGCGGCGGCGGGCGCGGCAAGCCAGAGAAGGCGCTTCACGCTCGGCGTCAGCCGCGGCCGGGTGAGCCGCACCTTGAAACCGATGTGGTGCGCGGCGACTGCGACCATGACGAGCTGTGCCACGCCCGCCACCATCACCGACCAGGCGAGGAGCCGCCCGACCGCCGGCCCCTTCATCCCGAGGACCACGCCGGCGAAGAGAGCCGCGATGGTGATGACGTTGAGAAGCGTCGGCGCGAGCGCTGCGATGAAGAAGCGGCGGTGTGCGTTCAGCACGCCGGACAGCATCGCGGTCAAAGACATGCAGACGAGATAGGGAAACATCACGCGGAAAAGCTCGACCGTCAGGTCGAATTTCCCGGCGTCGGCCGTGAAGCCAGGCGCGAGCAGCGTGACGATCACCGGCGTCGCGACCATCACGATCGCGGTGATCGCTGCGAGCACCAGAAGCAGCGCGGCGAGCACGTCCTCCGCGAACTTCCGCGCGGCGTCCTCGCCTTCGCCTTCGAGCGTGCGGGCGTAGATCGGGATGAAGGCGGAGTTGAACGCACCTTCGGCGAAGAGCCGACGGAAGAGATTGGGAAAGCGGAAGGCGGCGTAGAATGCGTCGGCGACGGGGCCCGCGCCGAGCGCGCCGGCGATCAACGTCTCGCGGATGAAGCCGAGGAGCCTTGAGGCGAGCGTCGCCCCGCCGACATTCACGAACTGGCGGACGAGGCTCATTTGGAGAGGCGGTTCCTTGCTGCCGACTCGGGCTTCGCGTCTGCGATGCCGCCGGATGCGCCGCGATTCGGTGCCCGCGTCCTTTGGCGCCCCTGCCTAATCCGCCGCCGCTGAAATTTGAAGCGTCAACCGCAGATGTGGCGAACGGCGGGCCCGTCTCCCAGCAAATTCGCTATGTCGGGCGGCACGCCCAGGCCCAGGACCTTCCCGAAGTCGGCCTTTTCCAGGATGCCGTCGGCGACGAGCGCACGGAGCGCCGCCACGATCTCCTCGTTCATCTTCATCACGTCGCGCGTCGTCTGGTCGATGTCGTCCGCCATGACACGCAGGTCTTCGCTTGTGGCGCGAGTCTCGGCGCCCGCCCGCTCCGCCAGGCTCACCTTCGTCCAGTAGGCCGAAGCCGACACCGTGTGATAGTCGGCGGCGTAGACCTTGACCGCGTTAAGCAGCTGGTCGTGCCAGTAGTTCTGACAGAAGTGGCGCGGCTTGTTGCTCGCGCTGCACAAGAGAAAGGCGGAGCGCTCCACCATCTTCGGATCTGGGGCACCGAGACCGACCCGGTCGGCGCTGACGGCGGCGAGTTTGCGCTTCGAGGCGGCGTCTGCCGCCGCGGCCGCCTCCTCGCCGCAGCGCCGCAAGTCGGCGTCAGTCCACTCGCCGTCGTCGGTCTCCGGCAAGGGCGCCGGCGCGGCAGTGTCGCGTCGGGCGGTCGCCGAGGCGACCACATCGGCGACCGAGGTCTGCGGCGACGAAGATCGCCAGAAAAAGCCGGCGATGCCGATACCGACGCCGACCGCGACCGCCACGGCGGCGACCGCGAGGAAGCCGCCGCTGAACTGGCTTTCGCGCGGCGCCGCGCGCGGCGCGTAGTCTCTCAGTCGGTTCGATGTTTCCATTCGGCATTGCCCGGAATCCGTCCGCGCTGCGCAAAAACCTAGTCCCGAAAGGCTCAACGGCGGCTTAAGCAGCCAGGAAACCTCAGGAAATGGCGACTTCGCGGACCCCCTCCGCGCCGGAACCGGCAAGCCCGATCGCCTCCAGGAGCCTGCGGCGGACGCGGCCCTGCCGCGATTTGGAGACGAGTTTGTGGCCGACGAGATCGGTCACGTAGAAGGTGTCGACGACGCGCTCGCCGAAGGTCGCGATATGGGCCGAGGCGATGTCGAGGTTCAGCTCCGATATCGTGTGGGTCAAGTCGTAGAGCAGGCCGTTGCGGTCGAGGCACTCCACTTCGACGACGGTAAAACGGTCGGAAAGTGCGTTGTCGAGCCTGACCTCGGGCTCGATCGTGAAGGCTTCGCGGCGGCGGCTCTTTTGCCGTTTGCCTGCGAGCGCCTCGTCGAGCCTGATGCCGCCCTCGAGCACCTGTTCGATGATCTTGGCGATGCGTTTTCCTCGGCGCTCCTCGTCGTCGTTGCTGTCGAAGGCCCGGCTGACGATGACGGTGTCGAGCGCGCGGCCGTCCGCCGTGGTGAAGATCTGCGCGTCGAGGATGTTGGCGTCGCAGGCGGCACAGGCTCCGGCGATGACGGAGAGAAGCCGCGGGTGGTCGGGGGCGAGCACGGTCAGCTCCGTCGCCGCTTCGAACGCCATCGGGCGGATCTCGAAAGCAAGGCGCAGCTTCGCCGCATCGGCAGCGCGGACGAAAGCAGCGTGGCGGACTTGTCGGTCCTCGTCGACGCGCAGCCAATAGGCGGGATAGTGGAGATCGAGGTAGCGCTCGCGCTCCGCTTCCGGCCAATCGGTAAGCCGCTCGGCAAGCGCCGCGCGCGCCGCCGCCAGCCGCGAGGTCTGCGACCCGGCGCTGAACCCGCCGGTCAGGATCGGCTCGGTCTCGTAGTAGAGCGAGCGCAGGAGCTGTCCTTTCCACCCGTTCCACACGCCGGGGCCGACGGCGCGGATGTCGCAGACCGTCAGCACCAGGAGCAGCTTCAGCCGATCGAGCGTCTGCATCACGCTGGCGAAGTCGAGGATCGTGCGGCGATCGGCGAGATCGCGCGACTGCGCGACCCGCGACATCGTCAAATGCTCCTCGACGAGCCAGGCGACGAGCTCCGTCTGGTTGGCGGAGAGGCCGAGGCGCGGGCATAGCCGCCGCGCCACCTTGGCGCCGGCGATCGAATGGTCCTCCGGCCGGCCTTTGGCGATGTCGTGCAGGAAGAGCGCGACGGTGAGAACCGTCATGTGCTCCTTGATCGACGGCAGGATTTTGGCTGAAAGCGGATGATCCTCGATCAGGCGCCCGGTGCGGATCGCGCCGAGCACGCCGATCGCGCGTATCAGATGCTCGTCCACCGTGTAGTGGTGGTACATGTTGAACTGCATCATCGCGACGATCTTGCCGAAGTCGGGGATGAACCGGCCGAGCACGCCGGCTTCGTTCATGTGGCGCAGCACCGTGTCGGCGTGCTTCGGCTCGCAGAGAATCTCCAGGAAGAGTCGGTTCGCTTCCGGATCGTGCTGCACCTTGCGGTCGATCCGCTTCAAGGACTTGCTGATGAGGCGGAGGGCGTCGGGGTGGAAGGCGAGGTCGTTTCGCCCCGCCATGTGGAAGATGCGGATCAGGTTGACCGGATCGCGCTCGAACACATCGTCGCCGGCGGCGTTGATCCGCCCGTGGTCTGCAACGAAGTCGGTCGAGCCCTTGATCGCGCGCCGGCGCGAGCGGATGCCGCGGAAAAGGCGGTTCAGGCGCGGCGCGCTTTTCGCCTCACGCTCCTCAAGCTCCGCGCAGACGATGCGCGTCAGGTCGCCCACGTCCTTGGCGACGAGGAAGTAGTGTTTCATGAAGCGCTCGGCGGCCTGCAGGCCGGGATGCACCTGGTAGCCAAGGCGGCGCGCAAGCTCCGGCTGCAGGTCGAAGGAGAGTCGTTCCTCGGCGCGTCCGGCAATGAAGTGCATGTGACAGCGCACCGCCCACAGAAAGTCGGCGCAGCGACGGAAGAGCGCGTATTCCCGGCGCGACAGGAGGCCTGCCTCGACCAGAGCCTCGTTGGAGCTGACGCGGTAATAGTATTTGGCGATCCAGAAGAGCGTCTGCAGGTCGCGCTGGCCGCCCTTGCCCTCTTTCACGTGCGGCTCGACCAGATAGCGTGACTGGCCGACGCGGGCGTGCCGCTCGTCGCGCTCGGAGAGCTTCGCAGCGATGAACTCGCGCGCCGTGCCGGCGACGATCTCGTTCATGAAGCGGGCATGCAGCTCTTCGAAGAGCATGGTGTCGCCGGCGAGCATCCGGGCCTCGAGCAGCGCCGTTCTGATCGTCATGTCGTCGCGCGCCGCCTTCAGCGCTTCGTTGACGGTGCGCGTCGCGTGGCCGACCTTCAGCCGGAGGTCCCAGAGCATGTAGAGGATGTATTCCGTCACGCTTTCCGACCATGCCGTCTGCTTCCACGGGAACAGGAAGAGAAGGTCGATGTCGGAATAGGGCGCGAGCGTACCGCGTCCGTAGCCGCCGACCGCGACCAGTGCCAGCCGCTCGGCGGCGGACGGGTTGGAGGCCGGGAAGACGTGACCGGTGGCAAAATCGAAGAGCGCTTCGATGATAGTGTCGGCAAGCGCCGCGAGACGTTCGGCGGCGCGCTCGCCGTGTCCGTCCTGCTCGAGGCGACGGCGGATGATCAGCCGGCCGTTTTCGAGCACCTCGCGCAGCAGCTCGAGTACGGCCTTTCGCCCCGCCGGCGTGGCTGCGCCGTGCCGCTCGGCGATGCCGGCGAGCTCCGAGCTGAGCCTGTCCTCATCGACGGGGCTCTCGGCTATGCGCAAACGCTGCACGGGATTTCTTCCGCCTCTTGCGAGAATCCCGCCCGCTTAGCATGGCCACGGGGAAATTGGCACTTCCGCGCGCATTGCGGCGTTTTGCAACGGGTAACGATTTCTGCTTAGCATCGCGCGGGATGGAAGGGCCGGACGGGGGGCCGTCGCATGCCGCCCTCGTCTTGCCAAAGACGCGAAGAGTCACACGGGGTTAGCGTCCAAAAGGTGGAAAAGCGTCTCGACGACCGGTTCGATCTTTCCCGGCCGAGCGCGCCCTACGGCTGGGCGCGGCGCCTCTTGCGCGACGCCATCCACTTCTTCTCCTACCATCTTATCATGGCGCGCCGGTCGACGCGTACGGCGCACGCCGCCGGCTTCCGCTTCGTCGTCCGCCCGACCGTCTTTCACCCGCGCTTCTTCCTGACCAGCGAGTATTTCGCCTCCTTCATCGATCGGCTTGACCTCAAGGGAAAGACGGTGGCGGAGGTCGGGACGGGATCGGGGATATTGTCGCTCGCCGCCGCTCGCGCCGGCGCGGAGCGGGTCGTGGCGATCGACATCAATCCGAACGCGGCGCTTTCCGCCGCTGATAATGCGCGGCTCAACGGTCTGGCGGACCGGGTCTTCCCGGTCTGCACGAACCTCCTCTCCGGCATCGCCGCGCGCCCGCTCTTCGACGTGATCTTGTCGAGCCCGCCCTCCTTCACCGGCGAGCCGCGCGACGTTGCCGATCGCGCCTGGCACGCCGGTCCGGGCTATCGCGACATCGCGGCGCTCTTCGCGCAGGCGCGCGAGCGCTTGAAGCCCGGGGGCCGCGTCTACCTTCTCCTCTCCTCCGATTCCAATCTCGGCGAGCTCGGCCGGCTGATCGCCGCCGCCGGCTTCCATGCGAGCCTTGCCGACGAGCGCTCGATCCTGATTGAGTCCTTCATCCTCTATGAGCTCGCCGCAGACTGATGCGACCCATCGGGTCCCAGGGAGTGCGCTTTCGCATCACGATCATCCTGATGGCTGCGATCGGCGGCCTGACGGCGATCGCGGTTGGGACGGTGCTCTACGTCTCTGCCTCCACGAGCATCCGCAACACGCTGGAGCTGATGCGAAACCGCGCCGAGCTGACGATCTCGGCGGTGGAGCGCGGTGTCTTCGATCATATGGAGCCGGCGCGGGACCTGATTGCGGATCTGAGCCGGCGCGTCACCGAGGGCAAGCTCGACATCAACGACAGCAAGGGTCTCGCCGACGTTCTTTCCGGCGCGCTCGCCCCGGCGCCGCAGATCGGCGGTGTGGTTGTCTGGAAGCCGAACGGTTCCGGGCTTTGGGTCGACCGCCATAGCGACGGCATCCATGTCGAGACCCAGGCGAGCCCCGACCGTGCCGAGATCGTCGACTTTCTCGCCCGCGCCGAGAAGACAAGAGGCGTCCAGTGGGGAGAGCCCTATTATCGCGAGGGGGCGACGTATATCACGATCGCCAGCCCGCTCTTCCGCGACGGCACCTATGTCGGCGTCATCGCCGCCGGCGTGTCGGTGGTGGCGCTGTCGAACTTCGTTCGCCATGAGCTGACCAATTCCGACGTGACCGCGTTCGTCCTCTACGGCAAGGACAAGGTGCTCGCGCATCCGGCCCTGCTCGACCCCCAATATTCGGGGCAGGTGTCGGCCAAGATGCCGCTTCTTTCCGTCGATGAGATCGGCGATCCGGTGCTGGCGCAATTCCCATCGTTGACCCCCGCCAACCTGCCGAGCCGCGCCGACTTCGACGTTCGCGACACGGGCAACCGCGGCAACGGAGAGGTCATCTTGTCACGCTCCACCGACGCGTTCGGCCCGGTGCCGTGGCAAATCGGCGTTCACATTCCCGTCGCCGACGTCAATCAGCAGTTCCGACGGCTGGCCGTGTCGATTGCCATCAGCCTCGGCCTGTCGATCGCGGCTTTGGTGGCGGCGATCATTCTGGCGCGGCGCATCGCCCGTCCGATCCGTGCCGTCTCCGCCGCCGCGGGCAAGATCGAGCACCTCGATCTCGATGCCATCGATCCGCTGCCGGGCTCGCGCATCCGCGAGCTCGACGAGCAGGCGCAATCCTTCAACCGCATGGTGAACGGCCTGCGCTGGTTTCGCACCTACGTGCCGCATCAGCTCGTGCGCCGCTTGATCAGCGCCGCCGACGGCCCCGCCACCGAGGTGCGCGAAGCGGTGCTGACGGTGATGTTCACCGATATCGTCGGCTTCACGCCGCTGTCCGAAGACATGCCGGCGGCCGATGTCGCGGCGATGCTGAATCGCCATTTCGAGATGCTGATCCGCTGCATCGAGGCGGAGGACGGCACGATCGACAAATTCATCGGTGACGCGGCGATGGCGTTCTGGGGCGCGCCGGAGTCTACGCCGGATCACGCGGCGCGGGCGTGCCGGGCGGCACTTTGCATCGCGCAAGCGCTTGGCGCGGACGCGGCGAAGAGCGGAGCGCCGGTCAGCGTGAAGATCGCGCTTCACACCGGTCCGCTCATTGTCGGCAATATCGGGGCGCAGTCGCGCATGAACTACACCGTGATCGGCGACACGGTGAATGTCTGCGCACGCATCGAGACGCTTTGCGGGGAATTTGCGAAAGACGGCACCGCCACGATTCTCGTCAGCGGCGATGTCGTCGCGGCGGCGGGAAAGGGTTTCCGCTTCGAGCCGATCGGCGATCGTCAGGTGAAGGGCCGCGCCCGCGCGGTCGAGATCTGGCGCCTTGTCGGCGAGGCCTGAAAAAGCGCCTCAAAAGTCCGCCGTCCCCGCCGTCCCCGTCGTCATTGCCGGGATTGACCCGGCAATCCATTCGGCCGCTGGAACGACGCCGTGAGATGGATGCCCGGATCAAGTCCGGGCCTGACGAATGAATATTCTAGAGCGCGCCGATCGGGATTTTCAGATAGACGCGGCCGTTCGTCTCCGGCTCCGGCAGGCGTCCGCCGTTCATGTTCACCTGCAGAGCGTGCAGGATCAGGCGCGGCATCGGCAGCGCCGCGTCGAGCTTGTTGCGGAGCGCGACGAACTCCGCCTCGCTTGGATCGTCCTTGAAGTGCGGGTTCATCCGCTTCTGCTCCAGGACTGAGCTCTCCCAGCGCGGCTCCCGCCCGCCCGGCATGTAGTCGTGGCCGGTGAAGAGCCGCGTATCGTCGGGTAACGCCAGGATTGCTTTGATCGAGCGATAGAGCGCGGACGCGCTGCCGCCGGGAAAATCGGCGCGCGCGCTGCCGTAGTCGGGCTGGAAAAGCGTGTCGTGGATGAAGGCGGCGTCGCCGACGACGTAGGTGATCGAGGCGAGCGTGTGGCCGGGCGAGAACATCACTCGCACGTCGAGCGTGCCGACCTTGAACGTCTCGCCGTCGGCGAAGAGCCGGTCCCATTGCGAGCCGTCGGCGGGGAAGTCGGGAAGGTTGTAGATGTCCTTCCAGAGCTGCTGCACGTCCTTGACGTGCTCGCCGATCGCCGTCGGCGCGTTGAGTTTCTCTTTGAGATACGGCGCGGCGCTGAAATGGTCGGCATGCGGATGCGTGTCGAGGATCCATTCGACCGTTGCGCCCTTCTCTCTAACCGCGTCGATCAGCGAGTCGGCGAATTCCGTCGACACGCGTCCGGAGCGCTCGTCGTAGTCGAGCACCGGGTCGATGATGACGGCGCGCTTCGTCGTCGCGTCGGCGACGATGTAGGCGATCGAGAAGGTGTGCTCGTGGAAGAACCCGGTCACCTCGGGTCGTGCGGTCATTGTCGGCCTCGGCGGGAAGAGGGCGGATAACACATTCAAGGATCGCGATGCATAAAGTGCTGCCCGGCGCGAAATCAAGCGCAGACTGCGCCCATCAACGTTCTTCGTCGCGCTTCAGCTTCTTTAATTCATAGAGCGTCTCAAGCGCTTCTTTCGGCGACAGCTCGTCGGGATTGATCGCTTCGAGAGCAGCAAGCGCGGGATTTGCTCTCGCTTCTTCACTCTCCGCCGGCTTCACGGCGAAGAGCGGCAGGTCGTCGATGATCGAGATCGGCCGTGCGCGGTCGCCCTTTTCGAGCATGTCGAGCACCTGCCTTGCACGCGCGACGACCGCCGTTGGCAGGCCTGCGAGCTTTGCCACCTGGATGCCGTAGGAGCGGTCGGCAGCACCCGGCGCGACCTCGTGCAGGAAGACGACGTCGCCCTTCCACTCCTTCACCTTCATCGTCGCGTTCACGAGGCGCGGCAGCTTCGCGGAGAGCGCCGTCAGCTCGTGATAGTGGGTGGCAAAAAGCGCGCGCGAGAAATTCACGTCGTGGAGATGCTCGATCGCCGCCCAGGCGATCGAGAGCCCGTCGAAGGTCGCCGTGCCGCGCCCGATCTCGTCGAGGATGACGAGCGCGCGTGGCCCCGCCTGGTTCAGGATCGCCGCCGTCTCCACCATCTCCACCATGAAGGTGGAGCGCCCGCGCGCCAGATCGTCCGCCGCGCCGACGCGGGAGAAGACGGCGTCGACGATGCCGATATGCGCGGCCTTCGCCGGCACGAAGCTTCCCGCCTGCGCCAGGATCGCGATCAGCGCGTTCTGGCGCAGGAACGTCGATTTCCCCGCCATGTTCGGCCCGGTGAGCAACCAGATGCGCCCGGCGTCATCTCCATCCTCATCCTGAGGTGCGACCCCGGACTCGATCCGGGGGAGCCTCGAAGGGCCCAAATCGCAGTCGTTCGCGACGAAGCTCTCGCCGCTCTTCTTCAGCGCCTGCTCCACGACCGGGTGGCGTCCGCCCTCGATCCTGAAGGCAAGGCTTTCGTCGACCTTCGGCCGCACGTAGTCCTCGCGCTCCGCAAGCTCGGCGAGCGCCGCCGCGACGTCGACCTCGGCGAGCGCGCGCGCGGCGATGCGTATCGCCGACTCCTCCGCCGCGACGCGCGCGGAAAGATCGTCGAAGATCGAAAGCTCGACAGAAAGCGCGCGCTCCGCCGCGCTTGCGATTTTCTGCTCTAGAGCGCCGAGCTCGGTCGTGGTGAAGCGCATGGCGCTTGCCATCGTCTGGCGATGGATGAATTTCTCGGCGCCGCCGCCTGTCGTGAGCGCCTGCGCCTGGCCGGCGGTCACCTCGACGTAATAGCCGAGCACGTTGTTGTGCCGGATCTTGAGCGAGCGGACGCCGGTTTCCTCCGCGTAGCGCGCCTGCAGGCCGGCGATCACCCGCCGGCTCTCGTCGCGCAGGCCCCGCGCCTCGTCGAGCGACGCATCGTAGCCGGCGCGCACGAAGCCGCCGTCGCGTTTGAGAAGCGGCAACTCGTCTGAAAGCGCAGCCGCCAAAGCGTCGGCGAGCTTCGTCAGGCTGTCGCGGACGTCGCGGAGCTGAGCACCCGGATGTGGTGGCGGACGATTGGAGTCCGGCGCTTCGCCATGCTCCGCGTCTTGAAGCGTCAGATATGTCTCCTCCGCTGCAAGAAGCCCCGCGCGGATCATGTCGAGATCGCGCGGTCCGCCGCGATCGAGTCCGAGCCTTGAGAGCGCGCGCAGCATGTCGGGAGCGTGCGCCAGCGCCTTTCGAATTCCGTCGCGAAGTGCAGAGCGCTCAAGGAAGAACTGGACGCCGTCGAGGCGACGGTCGATCTCCGCCGGGTCGAAGAGCGGGCTTGCCAGCCGCTCGGCGAGAAGCCGCGATCCGGCGGCGCTCATCGTGCGGTCGATCGCGGCAAGGAGCGTGCCCTCGCGGCCGCCCGAGATCGAGCGGAAGAGTTCGAGGTTGGCGCGCGTCGCCGCGTCGATCCGCATGGCTCTCGCCGATCGCTCACCCGCTTCGGCGGCTCGATCGGCGGGCGCTTGGCGACCTGCGTCTTCTCCACATAGGCGATGAGCGCGGCGCCGGCCGAAAGCTCCGCGCGGCTGAAATTGCCGAACGCCTCCATCGTCTTGACGCCGAAGAGATCGGCGAGCCGCGCCTCCGCCGTGGCCGCGTCGAAGAACGCCGCGGGCAAGGGCGTGAGCGCCGCGCCGCCGGTGCTGACGATTGCGCGGAGCGCAGAGTCCTCAGCCACGCGCTCAGGCAGAAGCACCTCGCGCGGCTCGATCCGTGCGAGCGCCGCGGGAAGGCCGCCCGGCGCGCATTCGCTCATGCGGAACTCGCCGGTCGAGATGTCGATCCAGGCGAGTGCGTGCCGGTCGGCGCCGTCGCTTGCAGCGCTTCTGACGATCGCGGCGAGGTAGTTGTTGCGGTTCGAATCGAGCAGCCGGTCCTCGGTGATGGTGCCGGGTGTGACGAGCCGCGTCACCGCGCGCCTCACTACCGTCTTCGAGCCGCGGCGGCGCGCTTCGGCCGGATCCTCGATCTGCTCGCAGACGGCGACGCGGAAGCCGAGAGCGATCAGCTTTTGCAGATAGTCGTCGGCAGCGTGGACTGGCACGCCGCACATCGGGATGTCGTCGCCGAGATGTTTTCCCCGCTTGGTGAGCGCGATGCCGAGCGCGCGCGATGCCGTTGCGGCGTCGTCGAAGAAGAGCTCGTAGAAATCGCCCATGCGATAGAAGAGCAGGCAGTCCGGGTTGGCCGCCCGGATCTCGATATATTGCTCCATCATCGGCGTGACGCGCGCCGACGCGTCGGCGCTTGGCTCGGCTGGCGGCTCCCCCGGCTCGCGCTTGTTCATGGGCACCGAGGCTAGCAGAGCGGGCGCGGCGGCGACCAGGACGGGATCGCTGTCGTCCGCAGCGGAGTGGTTGTGATTGCCGGCCCGCCTTGCTCCCGGCCCGCCGCCGCGCTAGTGGTCCGCCGCGGACCTTAAGCAAACTCAATGACTTCTGGCGCCACAACGGCACCATGAAGCATGTTTTCAGTGTCTTTCGGCTGAACCCTGGAGAGCGATGCGATGGATACCGAAGCAATCCTGGAGCGCCGGCGCCTGCGCCGCCGCGCGAGCTTCTGGCGGGCCGCCGCCTTCGTGATCCTCGCGGTCGCGATCGTCGCGGGGGTGAGTGCTGCGTGGAACAAGGACGGCCTTGGCGCGGCCGCTCGCGGCCAAGTCGCCGACATCAAGGTCGACGGCTTCATCACCACGCGTCCCGATGCGGTCACGGTGATCGACCGCGCCGCCGAGGCAAGCTCGGTCAAGGCGATCATGCTTCACATCGATTCCGGTGGCGGCGCCGCCTCAGGCGGTGAAGCGCTCTACAACGCCGTCCGCCGCGCGTCGGAGAAGAAGCCGGTCGTCGCCGTGATCGACGGCCTCGGCGCCTCCGCCGCCTACATGACGGCAATTGCCGCCGACCACATCGTCGCGCGCGAAAGCGCCATCACCGGCTCGATCGGCGTGATCTTCCAGTTCGGACATTTCGAGGAGCTTCTGCAGAAGCTCGGCGTCCAATACGAGGAGGTGAAGAGTGCGCCACTAAAAGGCGAACCCTCGCTCTTCAGGGCGCCCGATCCAGCCGCGACCGCGATGCTGAAATCGGTGATCGACGACACCTATGACTGGTTCGTCGGCCTCGTCGCGGAGCGCCGCAACATGCCGGAGGCCGACGCCCGCCGGCTCGCAGACGGCAGCATCTACACCGGCCGCCAGGCGCTCCGCCTGAAGCTCATCGACGATGTCGGGGGCGATCAGGAGGCGCGCGCCTGGCTTGCCTCCGCGAAAGACGTTTCGGAGGATCTGCCGCTCAAGGAATGGAAGCCCGACCAGTCCTATTTCTCGATGCTGCAGGAGAACGCGCTCGTCGGCATCGCACGGCTTTTGGGAATTGAGGCGGGTACGACGGGAATTCTACCGCGCCGACTTACAGTTGACGGTCTCCTATCCGTTTGGCAGGCTCCACTTTTCGGGCGATCGGATCGCTAGGGGGGCCATCGGTGATCAAGTCGGAGCTCATCGAGCGGATTGCCTCGCGCAATCCGCATTTGTTTCAGCGCGACGTGGAACACATC
The DNA here is from genome assembly GCA_963720705.1 of uncultured Alphaproteobacteria bacterium. Lineage (GTDB taxonomy): Bacteria > Pseudomonadota > Alphaproteobacteria > Rhizobiales > Afifellaceae > DASWJZ01. The sequence goes on along the minus strand of CAVRGJ010000001.1, from coordinate 606,170 downwards.
GTCAACGCCATCCTGGAGGAGATCGTGTCGGCGCTTGCCCACGGCGACAGGGTGGAACTGCGCGGCTTCGGGGCGTTCTCGGTGAAGAACCGCCCCGCCCGCACCGGCCGCAACCCGCGCACCGGCGAGCAGGTGATCGTCTCGGAGAAATACGTGCCCTTCTTCAAGACCGGGAAGGACATGCGGGAGCGCCTGAATACCACCGGAGGGTGAGTTGCTCCGCACGCTCGGCACGATTCTGAAGTGGGTCGTCCTGCTGCCGATCCTGGCCGCCGTGCTGGCGCTCGCCGTCGCCAACGGCCAGAGCGTGACGGTGCATCTCAATCCGTTCGATAGCGGCGATGCGGTGCTGAGGTTCGACCTGCCGCTTTACCAGCTCGCCTTCGTCATATTTCTACTCGGCGCACTTGTGGGCGGCCTCGTCGTCTGGATGAGCCAGATGAAGCATCGGCGGCGCGGGCGCGCGCGGCGCGAAGCGGCCGCACCTTTTCAAGGCCAAGCGGAACGGCCGAATCCCGTGGCGCCTGCTACCGCCGGCTTCCTGCCTCGCCCCGGCCGCAGCTGATCGCACGCCGAAATGCGGGTCGTCTCCGCCGAGGATCTTGCGCGAACCTTTACTTTCCCCGCCTTGATCGAAGCGCTCCGCCGCGCCTTTCAAAGCGAGATCGAGGCGCCGGCGCGCCATCATCACACGATCGAAAGGCCGGGCGAGCCGGCCGCGACACTGCTTCTGATGCCGGCCTGGACCAAAGGCGGCACGGGCGCGGGCGGCACCTTCGTCGGCGTGAAGGTCGTCTCCGTCTATCCGGGAAATTCCGCCCGCGGCCTGCCGAGCGTAATGGGCGCCTATCTGCTCCTCGACGGCACCAGCGGCACGCCGCTTGCCGCGATCGACGGGCAGGCGCTGACGCTGTGGCGGACGGCCGCGGCCTCCGCGCTGGCTGCGTCATATCTTGCGCGAGAAGACGCGCGTCGCATGGTGATGGTCGGAGCCGGCGCGCTGGCCCCCTATCTCATTGCGGCGCATGCGAGCGTCCGTCCGCTCGCCGAGGTTCTCGTTTGGAACCACAATTCCAGCCGCGCGAAGAGCCTCGCCGGGGAGCTTCAAGGCCGCGCCTATTCCGTCACCGCCACGCAAGATCTCGAAGCGGCGGTCCGCGCGGCCGACATCGTCTCCTGTGCGACGCTTTCCGCCAGGCCGCTGGTGAAGGGCGCTTGGCTCGAGCCCGGCGCGCATCTCGATCTCGTCGGCGCCTTCACACCGAAAATGCGCGAGAGCGACGACGAGGCGGTGCGGCGGGCGCGCATTTTCGTCGACACGCGGGCCGGCGCGCTGCATGAGGCGGGCGACATCGTGGAACCGCTTCAGGCGGGGATTATCAGTGAATCCGATATCGTCGGCGATCTCTTCGACCTTAGCCGCGGCAAGGTCGACGGCCGGAAATCGGATGCCGAGATCACGCTCTTCAAATCGGTCGGAACGGCGATCGAAGACCTGGCGGCGGCAATGCTCGCACACTCGGGACCAGATCGAGCCCGAGGTTAGGCTATTCCTCCGTGGCGATGTCTGCGCAGGCCGCGGCGATGTTCTTTCGCCATTTGGCGTGGTCGGCGTCGACCACTTGGCCGAACGCGTGCTCCTGCGCGTCGAAGTCGCCGGCCTCGACGATCTTCCGCTTCAGGCCCGAAGGAAGCGCCCCGAGCGCCTCGACCACGCAACTCGTCATCCGGCTCCGCCTGTCGGGTTCCATCTGGGCAAGGGGCCCATCGGTCTGGTGGTTCAGAATGGAGCGGACGACGGTCGGGAAGTCGTCGGCGCTCGCCGGCGTCACGAGGAAGGGCAGTATCAGGAGCAAGGGACGGAGCTGTCGCACGCATGCCTCCAAGGGTCGGCCGGAAGAGCACATAGCATGTTCTTGAAACGCGCTCGCGGGCGACTCGCTCCCCGCCCTTAGCAAAGCCGACCGTTCCACAGGTTTGTGCCGTGATTCTGTTGACGAATTCCACGCTTGCACGAGGCCGGCCTTGGGCCTATATCAACGACAACACATCTCGAATCCAAATCGAGGGTGGGTCCCGCGGGGCCCGCTCTTTTTTGTTGCCCGAAGGGCCTTGGGCCCGTGAGCCGGGCGAGGGTTGAATGGACGGCCGCCGTCTGACGCGTGAGACCGGGCTTGAAGCCCGCATCGCCCATATCGTGGAGCCGATCGCAAACGATCTCGGCTACGAGCTTGTGCGCGTGAAGGTCTCGGGCCTGAACGGCATGACCGTGCAGATCATGGCCGAGCGGCCCGACGGCTCGATGACGGTGGAGGATTGCGAGGTTCTTTCCCGCAATGTCTCGCCGGCGATGGACGTGGCCGATCCGATCAACCGGGAATATCACCTGGAGATTTCGTCGCCCGGCATCGACCGCCCGCTGACCCGCGCCAAGGATTTCGAGGTCTGGGCCGGACACGAAGCGAAGGTGGAGCTGGAGCGGCCGTTCGAAGGGCGCAAGCGCTTCCGTGGCATCCTGCTCGGTATGCGCGACGACACGATCGGCGTGCGCCAGCTCGACACTCCCGGCACGGAGGTGTGGCTGCCGATCGAATTGATCGGCGAGGCGCGCCTCGTGCTCACGGACGCTTTGGTCAAGGCGGCACTGAGTCGGAGTGCCGCCTCCCTTGAGAAGACCGACGCATGAATTTTGAGGAACGGAGCTGAAGCAAATGGCTGTCAGTGCAAACAGACTGGAACTCCTGCAGATCGCGGATGCGGTCGCGCGCGAGAAGACGATCGATCGCCGCATCGTCATCGGCGCCATGGAGGACGCGATCCAGAAGGCGGCGAAGTCGCGCTACGGCGCAGAGACCGACGTGCGCGCCGAGATCGACGAGAAGACCGGCGAGATCCGCTTGCAGCGCCTGCTCGAAGTCGTCGAGACGGTGGAAAACGATTCGGCGCAGATCTCGGTTGAAGAGGCGCGCTCCAGGAATCCCGCCGCGCAGGTCGGCGACTACATTTCCGAGCCGCTGCCGCCGCTCGATTACGGCCGCATCGCCGCCCAGTCGGCGAAGCAGGTCATCATGCAGAAGGTGCGCGAGGCCGAGCGCGACCGCCAGTACGAGGATTACAAGGACCGTATCGGCGAGATCGTCAACGGCACGGTGAAGCGCGTCGAATACGGCAATGTCATCGTCGACCTCGGCCGCGGCGAGGCGATCATCCGCCGCGACGAGATGATCCCGCGCGAGACCTTCCGCTACGGCGACCGCGTGCGCGCCTATGTCTACGACGTGCGCCGCGAGCAGCGCGGCCCGCAGATCTTCCTGTCGCGCACGCATCCGCAGTTCATGGCGAAGCTCTTCACCATGGAAGTGCCGGAAATCTACGACGGCATCATCGAGATCAAGTCGGTGGCGCGAGATCCGGGCTCGCGGGCCAAGATCGCGGTGGTGTCGCGCGATACCTCTATCGATCCGGTCGGCGCCTGCGTCGGCATGCGCGGCAGCCGCGTGCAGGCCGTCGTCGGCGAGCTGGCCGGCGAGCGCATCGACATCATTCCGTGGAACCCGGATGCCGCCACCTTCATCGTCAATTCCCTGCAGCCGGCCGAGGTCACCAAGGTCGTGCTCGACGAAGAAGCCGAGCGCATCGAGGTTGTCGTGCCGGACGATCAGCTGTCGCTGGCGATCGGCCGCCGCGGCCAGAACGTCAGGCTCGCCTCGCAACTGACCGGCTGGGACATCGACATCCTGACCGAGGACGAGGAATCGGAGCGTCGGCAGAAGGAGTTCCAGGAGCGCTCGCAGCTTTTCATGAACGCGCTCGACGTCGACGAGATGGTGGCGCAGCTCCTCGCTTCGGAGGGCTTTGCCAGCGTCGACGAGATCGCCATGGTGGAGCGCGACGAGATCGCCTCGATCGAAGGCTTCGACGAGGAGACGGCGGAAGAGTTGCAGGCGCGCGCGCGCGAGTATCTGGAGAAGGTGGAGGCCGAGCAGGACGAGGAGCGCAAGAAGCTCGGAGTTGAGGACACGCTGCGCGAGGTTCCCGGCGTCACCACGGCGATGATGGTCGCGCTCGGCAAGAACGACGTCCGCACGCTTGAAGACCTTGCTTATTGCGCCGCCGACGATCTCGTCGGCTGGACCGAGCGCAAGGACGGCGAGACGCAGCGTTTCGAGGGCGCGCTCTCCGGCTTCGATATCTCGCGTCAGGATGCGGAGGCGATCGTGATGGCGGCGCGGCTGAAGGCCGGGCTGGTCACCGAGGCCGATCTCGCACCGCCGCCTGCAGAGGAACCCGCACCCGCCGAGACGGAGGCAGCCGCCGTTTGAGGGAAGCACTGAAGGAGACGGAAGACGCCACGAAGCGCTCGAAGGGCCGCACGCGCATGTGCGCGGTCACGCGCGAGGTCGCGCCCGAACAGGAGCTGATCCGCTTCGTCGCTGCGCCCGACGGGACCGTTGTCGCCGATCTCAAGGCGAAGCTTCCCGGCCGCGGCGTCTGGGTCGGCGCGACACGCCTGACCGTCGCGGAAGCGGTCAAGCGGAACGTTTTTTCGCGCGGCCTGAAGCAGCCCTTGCAGCCGTCCGCCGATCTCCCGGAGAGGATCGCGGCGCGGCTCAAAGATTACGCGCTCGGCCGGCTTGGGCTCGCGCGCAAAGCCGGCGCCGTTGTGGCCGGTTTCGCCAAGGTCGAGGCGGCGGTTTCGAGCGGGCGCCCGGCGGCGCTTGTGATCGCCTCCGACGCCGCCGCAGACGGCGTTCGCAAGATTACGCAGGCGCTGAAGCGGCGCTTCGCGGCCGCCGTTCCGATCCCCGTTATCCGTGCCTTCAGCGCTGCTGAATTGGGTTTGGCAATCGGTCGGGCAGATGTGATACATGCAGCCGTGCTTCAGGGCCCGGCTGGCGAAAGTTTCGTGGAAGCGGCCAACCGCCTCCAGCGCTACTTTGGCGCGAGTGACGGCGAGGTGGGTGAGCAGGCGGTCGAGCCCTTGGGATTTGGTGGATGAGCGATACGACGAGTAAGGACAAGACGCTACGCGTTGGGCGGAAGCCGATTTCGCTGAAGCGTGACACCGACACGGTCCGCCAGAGCTTCTCCGGCGGCCGCTCGAAGGCGGTCACGGTCGAGCGCAAGCGGCGGCGCGCCACCGGGCCGGGAGAGCGGGCGGAATCCGCTCCGGTCGCGGAGGAGGCGCCGGTCGCACCGGTCGAGCCCGCGCGCCCGCGCGTCAGCCTGCGTCCGAAGACGGATGGCGGCGAACCCGCCGCGCCTGCGCCGGCACGCCCGCGCGCCGGCGGCGTCGTGCTGCGCACGCTTACCGACGAGGAGCGCGACGCGCGCGCCCACGCACTTGCCGAGGCGCGTGTTCGGGAGGCTGAGGAGCGCCGACTGGCCGAGATCGAGGCGCGCAACCGCGCCGAGGAAGATGGCCGGCTGGCACGCGAGCGCGCCGAGGCGGAGCGGCGGCAGGCCGAAGAGGAAGCTCGCAAGCAATACGAAGAGCAGGCCCGTCGCCGCGGCGAGGACGAGGCGCGCCGTCGTCTCGGCGAAGAAATCGCGCCCGCCGCGCGCACCGAGACGACCGTGAGCGCTCCGGCCGGCGCGGCACGCCCCGCACTGCTTCGCCCGAAGCGACTGGAGGTGCCGAAGCCGACGCGCACCAAGGCTGCCCCGGGCGGCCAGCGCCAGCGCGGCCGCCTGACCGTCACCAATGCGCTCGAGGCGTCCGAGAGCGAGCGCGAGCGTTCGCTCGCCTCCGTCCGCCGCAAGCGCGAGAAGCAGCAGCGACAGGCGCACGGCTTTACGCCGACGCAGGAGAAGATCGTCCGCGACGTCGTCATTCCGGAAGCCATCACCGTGCAGGAGCTCGCCAACCGCATGGCCGAGCGTGCCGTCGATGTGATCCGACTTCTTATGAAGGACGGCCAGTTGGTGAAGATCACCGACGTGCTCGACGCCGACACCGCGCAGATCGTCGCCGAAGAGATGGGCCACAACGTTCGCCGCGTCGCCGCTGCCGACGTTGAGGAAGGGCTGTTCGATGAGCCCGATCCGGAGGCGACGCTGAAGCCGCGCCCGCCGGTCGTCACCATCATGGGCCACGTCGATCACGGCAAGACATCGCTGCTCGATGCCATCCGCGAGGCCAACGTCGTCTCAACCGAGGCCGGCGGCATCACCCAGCACATTGGTGCCTACCAGATCGAGAAGAACGGGCAGAAGATCACCTTCATCGACACGCCCGGCCACGAGGCGTTCACCGCCATGCGTGCCCGCGGCGCGCAGGCGACCGACATCGCTGTCCTGGTCGTGGCGGCCGACGACGGCGTGATGCCGCAGACCGTGGAATCGATCAATCACGCGCGCGCGGCGGGCGTTCCGATCATCGTCGCGATCAACAAGATCGACAAGCAGGGCGCCGATCCGAACCGCGTCAGAACCGAGCTCTTGAGCCACGAGATCGTGGTCGAATCGATGGGCGGCGAGACGCTCGAGGTGGAAGTCTCGGCGCTGAAGCACACCAATCTCGACAAGCTCCTGGAAGCGATCCTGCTGCAGGCCGAGATCTTGAATCTCCGCGCCAATCCCGACCGCCCGGCGGAAGGTATCGTGGTCGAGGCGCAGCTCGATCGCGGCCGCGGGCCGGTGGCGACCGTGCTTGTGCAGCGCGGCACGCTGCATGTCGGCGATATCATCGTCGCCGGTGCCGAATGGGGCCGCGTGCGCGCGCTGATCGACGATCGCAGCGAGCAGGTGCGTGAGGCGGGGCCGTCGACCCCGGTCGAGGTGCTCGGCTTCCAGGCGACGCCAGAAGCGGGCGACCGGCTCGGCGTGGTGGAGAGCGAGGCGCGCGCCCGCGAAGTCACTGAATACCGCCAGCATCTGAAGCGCGAGAAGGTGGCGGCGCACGCCGCCGGCATGCGCGGCTCGCTCGAACAGATGATGAGCCGCCTTGGCACACAGGGGAAGAGCCTCTTCCCGATCCTTATCAAGGGCGACGTGCAGGGCTCGGTCGAGGCGATCGTGCAGGCGCTGGAGAAGCTCGGCACCGACGAGGTGGCGGCGCAGGTCATGCATGCCGGCGTCGGCGGCATCACCGAATCCGACGTCAATCTCGCGGCGACGTCGGAGGCGCCGATCATCGGCTTCAACGTGCGCGCCAATGCGCAGGCGCGCGAGGCGGCGGAGCGCGAAGGCATCGAGATCCGCTACTACAACATCATCTACGACCTGGTGAACGACATCAAAGCCGCGATGTCGGGCCTGCTCTCGCCGGAGCGGCGCGAGACCTTCCTCGGCAACGCCGAGATTTTGGAGGTCTTCAACATCTCCAAGGTCGGCAAGGTTGCCGGCTGCCGCGTCACCGAGGGCAAGGTGGAGCGCGGCGCAAGCGTGCGCCTGATCCGCGACAACGTCGTCATCCACGAAGGCAAGCTCTCGACCTTGAAGCGGTTCAAGGACGAGGTGCGTGAGGTGCCGGCGGGTCAGGAGTGCGGTATGGCCTTCGAGAAATACGAGGACATGCGCGTCGGCGACGTGATCGAGTGCTACCGCGTCGAGGAGATCGCCCGGACGCTCTAGTAGACCGCGATGGAGGCCTGCCCGTCGTGAGCTTTGTCGCCCGTTTTATGAAAGGCCTTCTGGCGCTGGTGGCGATCGCCGTCGTGCTGATCGGCGGCTATGCGGTCTTCATCTTCTACCGTCCAGACCTCTATGTGACGGGTCTGAATCGCTACATCAGCGAGCACGCGATGGGGCAGCCGTGGGGAACGCCGATCGCACTCGTTCCGGCTGTCTTCGACGCGGGAACTTCCCGCGCGCGCGTGAAGAGGTCGCTCTATTGGTCGGGCTACGGAAGGGACGCTTGGGTCTGGAGGGGGTTGCGGCCTTCGTATGAAGGTGGCGAGGTGACATCGCGCAAGGCGGATCGGTTTCCATGCAACATCCGCTACTACGTGGTGACAAAGTTCGATGCGTCCGACCGACTTCAACAGGCGGAAGCACTGGTGCAGGAACACGGCTGCCTTTAGCGAGGTGCCATCAGGAGACGCAGGCAGCGGAAAGAGCGTGAATTTGGCGAGAGAAAAGCTTCCATCGCAGCGGCAGCTCCGCGTCGGCGAGTTGGTGCGCCATGCGCTGGCGGAGGTTTTTGCGCGCAGCGAGGGCGGGCCGGAATTCGACGGCGTGCTTCTCTCCTTCGCCGAGGTCCGCATGTCGGCCGACCTGAAGCATGCGACGGTGCTCGTCGCGCCGCTCGCCGCGAAGGACCCCGATGCGCTTGTCGCGACGCTCAACCGAAGCGCCAAAGCGTTACGCGGAAGAATCACGCCGGCGCTCAGGCAGATGCGCTCCATGCCCGACCTGAAGTTCGTGCGCGACACGCGTTTTGAGGACGACGCGCGCATCGATGCGCTGCTCAGATCGCCCGAGGTCGCGCGCGACCTCGCGCATGACAACGAGGGTGACGGCTGATGGGCCGCCGCGACAGGGGGAAGAAGGTCGACGGCTGGCTGGTGCTCGACAAGCCGGTCGGCATGACCTCGACCGAGGCGGTAGCGCGTGTGAAGCGCCTCTTCGACGCCGCCAAGGCCGGTCACGCCGGAACGCTCGACCCGCTCGCCTCCGGCTCGCTCCCGATCGCGCTCGGCGAGGCGACGAAGACCGTCAGCCTCGTCATGGACGGGCGCAAAGTCTACCGCTTCACGGTGCGCTGGGGCGTGGAGACGACGACCGACGATGCCGAAGGCACGGTCGCGGCGACTTCGGAGAACCGTCCGTCGGAGGATGACATCCGCGCTGTGCTCCCGGAGTTTTCCGGCGCGATTCAACAAATTCCCCCGCGCTTCTCCGCGATCAAGATCGCCGGCGAGCGGGCTTACGATCTCGCGCGCGAGGGCGAGAAGGTGGAGCTTGAGCCGCGCGAGATCGTCATCCATCGGCTCGACCTCCTCGAATGCCCCGACGCCGACCACGCGGTCTTCCTCGCCGAGTGCGGAAAAGGCGCCTATGTCCGGGCGCTTGCGCGCGACATGGGGCGGCGGCTTCAGACGCACGGCCACGTTGTCGCGCTCCGCCGGCTGGCGGTCGGCCCGTTTGCCGAGGCCGACATGATTTCGCTGGAAAAGCTGGAGGAGTTGCGCCATAAGGCCGGGACTTCCGGCGGCCTTATGGTCGAGGAAGCTCTGCTCTCGGTTGCGACGGCGCTGGACGACATCCCGGCGCTCGCCATGACCGAGCGGGATGCGGTGAGGCTCAGACGCGGCCAGGCCGTCATCCTGAGAGGACGGGATGCGCCCGTCATGTCCGGCCCTGCTTACGCGATATTCGGCGGTCTGCCCGTCGCGCTTGGCGAGGTCGACAAGGGCGCCTTCAATCCTAAGCGCGTGTTCAATCTGGGCGGGACGCGGGAGCGGCCCGGCACCGTAAATCGAGGATGATCGATGTCGATCGCATCTGATCGCAAACAGGAACTGATCAAGGAATACGCTACCAAGTCCGGCGACACGGGCTCTCCCGAAGTGCAGGTCGCCATCCTGTCGGAGCGCATTTCCAATCTGACCGAGCATTTCAAGAGCCACGTGAAGGACAACCATTCGCGGCGTGGGCTTCTGAAGCTCGTTTCGCAGCGCCGTCGCCTTCTGGACTACCTGAAGACGAAGGATACCGAGCGCTATCAGGCGCTCATCTCGCGCCTCGGACTGCGCCGCTAGGGCGCAAGGCGCCTGCGCCCGCGATTTGCGCGGGTCGCACCCGTCCGATGAACGCAGGAAAATGGCCATGGCAGGATCGCCGGTCGCTCTGAAGGTTCGTTACCGCGCCTGAGCGCCCAGCCGTCTTGCGCATGGCCTGTCCTGCTTGCCTAACGAAAGGACCAGGCATGTTTGATACGCAGAAAGTTGAAATTGATTGGGGTGGGCGGAAGCTCGTGCTGGAGACCGGGCGCATGGCCCGGCAGGCCGATGGCGCAGTGCTTGCCACCTACGGCGAGACGACGGTTCTTGCGACCGTCGTTTCCATGAAAGAACCGAAGCCGGGCTTCGATTTCTTCCCGCTCACCGTGAACTACCAGGAGCGCTACTACGCCGCCGGCCGCATTCCGGGCGGCTTCTTCAAGCGCGAAGGCCGCCCGACCGAGAAGGAGACGCTGACCTCGCGCCTTATCGACCGGCCGATCCGTCCGCTCTTCGCCGACGGCTACAAGAACGAGACGCAGGTGGTCGTTACCGTGCTTTCGCACGATCTCGAGAACGACCCCGACGTCGTCGGCATGGTCGCCGCTTCCGCGGCGCTGACGCTTTCCGGCGTGCCCTTCATGGGGCCGATCGCCGCCGCCCGCGTCGGCTACGCGAACGGCAATTATGTCCTCAATCCTCTCGTGGAGGATGTGAAGACCTCGCAGCTCGACCTCGTCGTCGCCGGCACGGCCGATGCCGTGCTGATGGTGGAATCCGAAGCGCACGAGCTTGCCGAGGACGTCATGCTCGGCGCCGTCATGTTCGGCCACCGCTCGTTCCAGCCGGTTATCGACGCCATCATCCGGCTCGCCGAGCGCGCCGCCAAGGAGCCGCGCGACTTTGCGGCGCCCAACATCGCGGAGATCGAGAAGGCGGTGCTGGAGATCGGCGAAAGCGAGCTGCGCGAGGCCTACAAGATCACCGTGAAGCAGGACCGCTACGCCGCCGTCGACGCGGTCAAGGCGAAGGTCATGGCGGCGCTGTTCCCGGAGGGCGCGGAGCCGCGCTTCGACAAGGAGCCGGTCGCCGCAGTCTTCAAGGAGCTGCAGGCGAAGATCGTGCGCTGGAACATACTCGACACAAGCAAGCGCATCGACGGGCGCGATCTGAAGACCGTGCGCCCGATCCTCTCGGAGGTCGGCGTGTTGCCGCGCGCGCATGGCTCCGCGCTCTTCACGCGCGGTGAGACGCAGGCATTGGTGGTCGCGACGCTCGGCACCGGGGAAGACGAGCAGATGATCGACAGCCTCGAGGGCACCTACAAGGTCGCCTTCATGCTGCACTACAACTTCCCGCCCTATTCGGTCGGCGAAACCGGCCGCATGGGCTCGCCCGGCCGCCGCGAGATCGGCCACGGCAAGCTCGCCTGGCGCGCTATCCGTCCGATCCTGCCGGCCAGCCACGAGTTCCCCTACACGCTTCGCGTCGTCTCCGAGATCACCGAATCGAACGGCTCCTCCTCGATGGCGACGGTGTGCGGCTCCTCGCTTGCGTTGATGGACGCCGGCGTGCCCCTGAAGGCACCGGTTGCCGGCATCGCCATGGGCCTGATCAAGGAGGACGACCGTTTCGCCGTGCTCTCCGACATTCTCGGCGACGAGGATCACCTCGGCGACATGGACTTCAAGGTCGCCGGCACCGCGAACGGCATCACCTCGCTGCAGATGGACATCAAGATCCAGGGCATCACCGAGGAGATCATGCGCGTGGCGCTCGACCAGGCGAAGGATGGGCGCATGCACATCCTCGGCGAGATGAAGAAGGCTATCGGCGAGGCACGCGCCGAGCTCGGCGAGCACGCCCCGCGCATCGAGGTCATGAAGATCCCGGTCGACAAGATCCGCGAGGTGATCGGCTCGGGCGGCAAGGTCATCCGCGAGATCGTCGAGAAGACCGGCGCCAAGATCGATATCTCCGACGACGGCACCATCAAGGTCGCCTCCTCGAAGGCCGAATTGATCAAGGCCGCGATGAAGTGGATCCAGGGCATCGCCGCGGAGCCGGAGCCTGGCCAGATCTACCAGGGCACGGTGGTGAAGATCGTCGACTTCGGCGCTTTCGTGAACTTCTTCGGTTCACGCGACGGGCTCGTCCACGTTTCGCAGCTCGCGCCGCATCGCGTCGCCAACGTCAAGGACGTGGTGAAAGAGGGCGACAAGGTGTGGGTGAAGTTCATGGGCTCCGACGAGCGCGGCAAGGTGCGGCTTTCGATGAAGGTCGTGGACCAGGCGAGCGGCCAGGAGATCAAGAGCGACGACGCCGCCGCCTGAGCGGCCGTCCGCTTGCGCAAAATAAGGAGGGCGCCCTCGCGGCGCCCTTTTTTGTGAACAACGGCGTCTGCCGCAAACCCTATGCAGAGGCTCAGCCGGCTTGCGCGAGCCGCGGCTGGCTGCGCTCCTCCTCCGCCTTCAAGATCTGTTCGAGCGGCATCGGCGGCGCGAAGTAGTAGCCCTGTGCCTCCGTGCAGCCTGCAGCGCGCAGAAGCTGCGCGTGCTCGATCGTCTCCACCCCTTGGCCCGTGACCTGGAAGTCGAGCGATTGGCCGAGGCTGCATATGGCGGAAAGCACCGCCGCGCTCTTCTGTTCGTCGTTGTTCATCAGGAACGAGCGGTCGACCTTGATCTTGTCAAAGGAGTAGCGGGAGAGCAGCCCGAGCGACAGCGTTCCGACGCCGAAGGAATCCATGACCACGCGCACGCCTGCATCGCGGATCGCGGCGAGCCGCGTGAAGGCGGCGGTCTCGTTGCGGCCGAGGATCGTCTCGTTGACCTCGATCTCGATCCGGCTCGGCGGAATTTTGTGGATCTTCAGCGCATCGAGAAGGAAGTTCTCGATGCCGTCGCGCTTCAGCTGCGTGGCGGAGAGGTTGATGGCGACGCGGCAGTCCGCGGGCAGTTTCTCGCAGTCGCGCGCCGCCTGCCGGATCACCCATTCGCCGATCGGAACGACGAGTCCCGTCTCCTCGGCGATCGACACGAAGACCGAGGCAGGGACGAGCCCCTTTCCGGGCAGCCTCCATCTGAGCATCGCTTCGTAGCCCACGACCTTGCCGGTCGAAAGCTTCACCTGCGGCTGGTAGACGAGCTCGAAATGATCGTTCTCGAGCGCATGGCGGAGGCCGTCCTCGAGCGTGCGCCGGCTGGCGAGATCTTCCGCCATCTTCGGGTCGAAGAACCGCCAGGTGCGGCGTCCCTCGCTCTTGGCACGGTAGAGCGCGAAGTCGGCGTTGCGCATCAGCACAGCGAAGTCGGAGCCGTTGTCGGGGGCGACCGCGAGCCCGATCGAGCAGCCGACCTGGATCTCGTGCCCGTCGACCCGGAACGGGCTCGAAAGCAGGTTCAAGACGCGCTCGGCAAGCGGGGCGAGCATGGCCGGATCGGAGACCCGCGGCACCACGATCACGAACTCGTCGCCGGAAAGCCGCGCCAATAGATCGCCGCCCCTGAGCGACGCCTTCAGCCGCTTGCCGCAGGCCTTCAAGAGACCGTCGCCGACCGGATGGCCGAGCGTATCGTTGACGGCCTTGAAGCCGTCGAGGTCGAGCACGAAGAGCGCCGCCTTGTGCCCGTCCTGTTCGACCCCGGTAAGCGTCTCCGCCATGAACTCTTCGAACTGCTTGCGGTTCGGCAGTCCGGTCAGTTCGTCGTGCAGCGTGAGGAAGCGGATCGCGGCGTTCTCGGCGGAAAGCTGCCGCTGGCGGTAGCTGAAGCCGGCCATGAAGGAGATGAACGTGATGAATGCGACGCCGCCGCTGAACATCACTTCGCGCGCGAAGGAGGCGATCAGCTCGCCGATGGTCGCGGTTTGGTCGACGCGAACGGAAAGCCGCGTGGCGCCCGGGCGAGCGGGCGGGAAGATCACCCAGGTATGGTACGGGTGACGGGAGATCCAGCTGACGGAATCGAGCGTGTAGGCGCCGCTTGCGATCTTGTAGAGCGACGAACTCGATCCGGTGACCTTTGCGGCGACCTCTGCGAGCTCGCCGGTTGCGCCGCTGCCGTGGACGGTGATCGGGTCGCGATCGGAGGGAATGAGGAGGACGCGGTCGATTGAAGCGATGTGGAGCGTGCTCTCCAACGTCTCGGGGCTGACTGCGGCGAGCGTCGTCTCGAGATCGCCGCCGCGGTCGAGCGAGCGCGACCACAGCTCCGCCGTGGTGACGGCGTCATCCCGCATCATCCGGCCGATCGCTTTCTGCCCGAGCCCGTAAACGGCGGCAAGAACGCCGCCGGCGACGAGGATCAGGGTGACGATGGTCGTGAGCGGCTTCTTTTTCTTGGTCTCTTTCAACTCCCCCCGCCTTTCGTCACAGAAGCCTCCACTGGGCCTGCTTGACGCTCACCTCGCCGAGATAGCAGCGTGTCATTAGCCGGCGGTGAAATCCGTGCCGAAAATTCGAACGGATCACGCACTCGCAGCTGCCGGCCGCCCCTCCACAGGCTCTTCGGCGCGCGTGTGGCTTTCCGCCTCGGCGCCATCCGTCTTGCGTTTCGGGGCTCCGAAAAGGAAACCCTGTACGATGCTGCAGCCTGCCGCTTTGAGAAGCGTGACCTGCTCGTCGGTTTCGACGCCCTCCGCGGTCACGTCGACGCTCAGCGTGCGGCCGAGCGCCACGATCGCGGAGACGATCGCGGCAACGTCTGTGTCTTCCGTCAGCTGGCTCACGAAGGCGCGGTCGATCTTGATCTTGTCGAAGGGGAAGCGTGCCAGCGCAGCAAGCCCGGTGTAGCCGCCGCCGAAATCGTCCATGGCGACGCGGACTCCGAGCGCCTTGATGCGGTTCAGAATTGCGACCACGTCGGTCGCCTGGCTCAGGAACAGGTGCTCTGGGACCTCGATCTCCAGCCGGCCGGCGGGGAGGCCGGTCTCCTCCAGGACTTTGGCGATCTTCTTTTCGACGTCAGGTGCGCGCAGTTGCGCCGCCGAGAAGTTCACTGCGACGATGCCGGAATCGAGCCATGACGCGGCGTCGGCACAGGCGCGGCGCAAGACCCAATCCCCGATGTCGCGGATCAGGCCCGTCTCCTCGGCGACGGCGAGGAAGTCGTGTGCGGCTAGAATTCCCTCGTTCGGCCGTTCCCAGCGCACCAGCGCCTCGTAGCCGCGCACCCGGTCGCCGGCGAGCTCGAGCTGCGGCTGGTAAAACACGACGTATTCGTCGCGCGACAGCGCTAGCCGCATGTCGCGTTCGAGCGCCGCCTTCTTCTCCATCCGCTCCTTCATCTCCGTGTCGAAGACGGCGAGCGAGTTTCGCCCGAGCGACTTCGCCTTGGAGAGCGCGCTGTCGGCGGCGCGGAAGAGGAACTGTCCGCTCTCGGCGTTGATCGGATAGAGCGCGGTCCCGATCGACGCGCCGAGCAGGATCGAGCTTCCCTCGATCTCGAAAGGCTCACCGATGGCTTCGCGTATCCCGTCGGCGATCTGGTGTAGGGATTGGGTCGTGTCGCCCTCGATGATGACGGCGAACTCGTCGCCGGCGACGCGCGCCACGCCGACCGGTCCGTTTGCAAACGGGCGCAGCCGTTCGGCCGCCATCCGCAGCACCTCGTCGCCGGCCGCGTGGCCCCAGATGTCGTTCACGGCGCGGAAGCCGTCGAGACCGACGATCATGAGGGCGATCTGCTCGTCGGACTGCGCCGCGCGTTCGACGGCGTCTTCGAGCGTCGCTGTCAGGCCGGAGCGCGTCGGCACGTCAGTCAGCGGATCGCGCGGCAGCATCCTCGGGTCGAACACCTTTTCCTGCCGTCCAAAGCCGCGCCCGCGCGTCACGACGAAGGCGACCATGATCACCGCCAGCACGGCGAGACCGATCGTCACCATTCCGACGACGCTGAAGGCGCGGGTGAGCGCGTCCAGCGATCGCGTCTGATCCACCTGGACGAGCAATGTTCCAAGCTGCTTGCCGTTGGCGAGAACCGGTACGACTACCCGCTTGATGGAGTCCGATAGCCCGAACAGGCTCGGCAGGAGCGGCGCGTCGTCGATGACGGCGCCTTGCCGAAGCGTGACCTTGGCCAGGCGGGCGCGATCGATGTCGCTGAGCGATTGGTGGCTTCCGCCGGCATCCGGCGCAGCGCTCGCGACGACGTTCCCGGCGAGGTCGACATAGGTGTAGCTGACGATCGAGGAGAACGCTCCGGTCGGCTCGACCGCCTTTTCCTCAGCAAGTTGGGCCGCCGCTTGCTCCGCGGCCGCGATCGCGTCGCTGTTGAGGACGGAGCGCACGAAGAGCCGCGATGCAACGAAAACCGACAACCCGAGCGCGAAGCCGACGATAAAGACGATGATCGCCGCCCGGAACTTGGAAATGGTCATTAACGCGACCCCGCTTACTACGGGATCAACAAAGCCCAGTTCCTGTAAAGAATTCCCTTATCCGGCTATGTTCACGCGACCGTTACAAGGGCCGAAACGGCTTATTCCGCCGCCTCGCGGGCGGCTTTTTCCTCGCTCTTGACGAGGTCGAGGCGCGGCATGGCTACGATGTTGTAACCGCAATCCACGTAGTGGATCGTTCCGGTGACGGCACGCGACAGGTCGCTCGTCAGGTAGAGCGCCGCGCCGCCGATGTCCTCGATGGTCGTCGCACGACGCAGCGGCGCGTTGTCCCTTTGATAGGCGAACATGAGCCGCGCATCGGAGACGCCGGCGCCGGCGAGCGTGCGTATCGGCCCGGCGGAGATGGCGTTGATGCGAATGCCGCGCTGACCGAAGTCGGCGGCGAGATAGCGCACCGAAGCTTCGAGTGCCGCCTTGGCGACGCCCATCACGTTGTAATTCGGCATGACGCGGGTCGACCCGGCGTAGGTGAGGGTGAGCACGCTGCCGCCCTTCGGCATCAGCTTCGCCGCCATCCGCGTTACCTCGGTGAAGGAGAAGCAGGAGATGAGCATGGTTCGGACGAAATTCTCGCGCGAGGTCTCCGCGTAGCGTCCCTTGAGCTCCGCCTTGTCGGAGAAAGCGATCGCGTGGACGGCAAAGTCGAGGCTGCCCCAGGCCTTGCCGAGTGCGCTGAAGACGGCGGCCATGGAAGCGGCGTCTTCAACGTCGCAATGGTAGAGCATGGTCGAGCCGAGCGTGGCCGCGAGCGGCTTCACGCGGCGCCCGAAATGCTCGCCCTGATAGGTGAAGGCGAGTTCGGCGCCTTCTGCCGCAAGCTGCTTGGCGATTCCCCAGGCGATCGAATGATCGTTGGCGACGCCCATGATCAGGCCGCGCTTACCGGCCATCAAATTGCCCATTCGCGTCCTCAGCCGGCGTAGCGCTGGAATACTAGCGTAGCATTGGTGCCGCCAAACCCGAAGGAATTCGAAAGAACCGCATCGAGCTCGACCCCGTCGCGCCGCTCGCGCACGATCGGCATGTCGGCGAACTTCGGATCGAGCTCCTCGATGTTGGCGCTCTCGCAGATGAAGCCGTTCTGCATCATCAACAGGCAGTAGATTGCCTCCTGCGCGCCGGTCGCCCCGAGCGAGTGGCCGGTCAGCGATTTCGTCGCCGCGATGGGCGGGCATTTGTCGCCGGAGCCGAACACCTTGCGGATCGCGTCGATCTCGGGCCCGTCGCCGGCCGGCGTCGAGGTCGCGTGCGGATTGATGTAGCCGACCTTCTCGTGCACCGTGGAGAGCGCCATGCGCATGCAGCGCTCGCCGCCTTCGCCTGACGGCGCCACCATGTCGTAGCCGTCGGAGGTGGCGCCGTAGCCGGCGATCTCGCCATAAATCTTGGCGCCGCGCGCCTTGGCGTGCTCGAGTTCCTCCAGCACGAGAACGCCGGCGCCGCCGGCGATCACGAAACCGTCGCGCGCCACGTCGTAGGCGCGCGAGGCCTTATGCGGCGTGTCGTTGAATTTCGATGACATCGCCCCCATTGCGTCGAAGAGCACCGAGAGCGTCCAGTCGAGCTCCTCGCAGCCGCCGGCGAAGATCATGTCCTGCTTGCCGAGCTGGATCGTCTCGTAGGCGTTGCCGATGCAATGGTTGGAGGTCGCGCAGGCGGAAGAGATCGTATAGTTCACGCCCTTGATCTTGAACCAGGTGGCGAGCGTCGCCGAAGCGGTTGACGACATCGACTTCGGCACCGCAAACGGCCCGACACGCTTCGGGCCCTTCTCGCGCGTGGCGTCGGCCGCCGCCACGATGGCGCGCGTGGAAGGACCGCCGGAGCCCATGATGAGGCCGGTCCGCTCGTGCGAGATCTCGTCCGGCTCAAGCCCCGCGTCGCGGATCGCCTGCTCCATCGCAACGTGGTTCCACGCCGTGCCGCCGCCGTGGAAGCGCATGGCGCGCCGATCGATCGCCTGCTCCGGCTGGCCCTGCGGCGCACCGTGCACCTGGCAGCGGAAACCGAGCTCCTTGTAGCGCTCGGCAGCGACCACCCCGGAGCGCGCCTCCCTGAGGCTCGCCAGGACTTCCTGCGTGGAATTTCCAATTGAAGAGACGATGCCCATGCCGGAGACGACGACACGTCTCATGGCGATCTCCTTCTTGTCATCGGCCGCAGGACGCATGACGGCCGCTCCTCGCAGCCGAGGATCAGGTCTTGAACAGCCCGACCCTCAGGTCCGCCGCCTCATAGATGGTCTCGCCGTCCGCCTTCAGCCAGCCGTTGCCGATGCCGAGCGTCAGTTTGGCGCGAACGACCCGCTTCAAGTCGACGCCGTATTCGACCAGCTTGATGTGCGGCAGCACCATGCCGGAGAACTTGACCGCACCGACCGAGAGCGCGCGGCCGCGACCCTGTCCGCCGAGCCATCCGAGAAAGAAGCCGAGCAACTGCCAGAGCGCGTCGAGACCGAGACATCCTGGCATCACCGGGTCGCCCTTGAAGTGGCAGGAGAAGAACCAGAGGTCGGGCCTGACCGCCAACTGCGCACGGATGAGGCCCTTTCCCTCGTCGCCGCCGGTTTCGGAAATCTCCGAGATGCGATCGAACATCAGCATGGGCGGCAGCGGCAGCTGCGCGTTGCCCTCGCCGAAGAGCTCGCCTCGACCGCAGGCGAGAAGCTCCTCATATTCAAAACGCGTCTGACGCTCTGTCATGCCTTCTCAGGGGCCTCCTCGGCTCACGTCGGATTACGGTTCGTTACAGTACCTAACACAGGCTGCTGTCTCGCGAAACGCCCGAGCGCGACCCGCTCGGCTTGTGTCGATTGCGCCAATTCCATATAAGATGGCAAAGAAATGCAACAATTCGGACCGACATCGGCGGGCGCGGCAATGCGCGGTTTCAGCGACCAGGATCGCATGGCGACGGAGCTTCGCCGTGCGGGGCTCCGGCCGACGCGCCAGCGAGTCGACCTTGGGCGCATTCTCTTCGCCAAGGGGCATCGCCACATCTCGGCCGAGGACCTCCACGCGGAGGCGGAGCTTGCCGGCGTCCGCGTGTCGCTCGCCACCGTCTACAACGCCCTCCACCAGTTCACCGAAGCAGGGCTCCTGCGCGAAGTGGCGATCGATGGCAGTCGCACCTATTTCGACACCAACGTCAGTGACCATCATCATTTCTTCGTCGAAGGTGAGGGGCGGCTGATCGACATGGCGGATTACGTCGACATCGCCGAGCTGCCGTCGCCGCCTGACGGCATGGAGATCACCGCCGTCGAAGTGGTGGTGCGCGTCCGTCGCAAGCTAGACTAGCTTCGCGGGATTTCAGCCCGGACAGCGGTGCCTCTCGTCAGGCAACTTCGGCCGCCCGGAGACATATCCATATTGCGGCGGCGATGCAGGCGAGGCCGGCCGCGCGCGCGACCCATTCGCCTCGCGGCACGATCTTCTCGACGAGCACGAAGATCGCAAGGCCCGCGATCCATAAGAGGTTCATGATGCCGCCGACGAAGAGCAGCGCCATCAGCGCCCAGCAGCAACCGATGCAGAATGCGCCGTGCTCGAGCCCCATGCGCATCGCGCCGATTTGGCCCGGCCGCCAACGCGTGGAAAGGAAATGCGCCGGAGATCGGCAATGTTTCAGGCAGGCCTGCTTGTAAGGTGTGATCTGGTAGATCCCGGCGGCGAGCAGAACGCCTGCGGAGAGCCAGGGGTCAAGCGACCACATCATCATCGAATGAACGAGGCCGAGCTGCTCCAGCGCAAATTGCAGGACGGTCGCGAGGACTGAAAAGCCAAACCAGGCGATCAGATAGCCGCCTGCGAACGCGGCGGTCGGCACGACGCCTTCCGCCATCCCGCCGCTCTTCTGGGCGTGGCGCGTGGCGCGTGCGTAGAGCAGGATCATCGGTGCGGCGCTCGGCACCATCATGGCAACCATCATCACCCACCACATCGCCGCCATGACGGCCCAATAGGTGAATGTCCATTCGACCGGCGTGGCCATGCCCCCGGCGAAGGCGCCGGGCGAAATGGCGAAGCGTGTCATGGCGCGCACGCTCATTCCGGTGCCGGCGCCCGTCATGACGTAGTACCAGGCGAGCGCTGCTATGATGATGAGGCCGGCAATGACGATGACGCGGTCGCGCCGAAGCAGAGCTTCGGCCGCCGTCGTCTCCATCGCATGACTCCCGTCGATCAGTTCCGGATCGGACCGTGATTGTTCAGGTGCAGATGCGCGAACTGCCCGTAGCTTTTCTTCAGGGTCAGCGGTATCGGGCCGCGCACGTCGGACGAAGCGCTACCGATTTCCGCAATCGAATATTCGAAGCCGTGCGGCAGGTCGATGCGCACGCGGTGCGGGTCGCCGGTCACCGGATTGCGGATCGGTTCGCCCACGGTGTCGAAAATGCCGTCGGCCTTGATTCGCCCCTTGCGCTCGTCGATGTCCACGTGGAAGTCGATCCTGGTGAAGACCGGGTCGTACACGGTCTCCACGGTCGACGCGAAGACGTTGAACATGGTGGCGAAGGGATCGGTCTCACCTCCCGACATCACCGTCAGCAGGGCTTTGCGCTGATCTTCACTGGCGCTTTTGTCCACGATCGGGAGGCATTTCCCCTTGCCTTCATGGACGGCGCCCGGCCACCAGAACACAAAAGCGATCTTGGTGCCGTCGAGCGAGATATCGCCGAAATGGCCCTTGTCGATAGCGATGGCACCCGCCGCCTCGCAGTGTCCGTGCGTTGGAAGGTCGTTGAACTGGCAAGGGCAGGCATAACCGCAATTGCAGTTGACGAACTCGCGCGCCTGAATTTCCCAAGGAATCATAGGGCCCTCCCTGGCTTCACCGGAGATAGATTGACCGACGCGTAGCTATGCCGTGACGAGCCGTCAGCTCAGCTCAAACGACGTCATCCACGCTCGTGCCGATAACCCGATGTTAGCATATCTGCCGTCTGGGGCCCGCACGTATTTGCACGCTTACTCAAAGCGATCGCCATAGAACCGCCGGCAATCCGTCGGCTGGGCTTGCAACTTGCGCGGCGCGGAACGGATACGAGCGTAAGCCCGGCTTGACGGCAACTTTGGCCGCTCATGGTCGCGGCCGCCGCGCTAGCTATTCGCTGAATTCCTCGTTCGGATAGACACCCCAGAGCCGCTCCTGCTCGATCCATCCGTGATAGCCGCTGCCTGAGACCAGGCACCAGCTGGCGTGGCATTCCTCGACCTCGGCAATCACCCTCGGCGTGAGATAGGCGACGACCGCGCCTTTCGTGTCCGGCTCGGCGCGGACGGCATAGGGCCCACTGTCGCCGCTCGTTTCCCACGGCGCAACGAGCGCCGTGCGCTTGCCGGACAAGAGGCTGTGGAACACCCAGCCCTCGGCGCCTTCCGAGTCGCGGATTTTGCGCCAGTTGTCGAATTCCTGCGTTATCTCGACCGGCAGGCCCTCCTTCACGAAGGTGAAGGCGATATCGTATTCCTGGCCCGGCCCGCGGCGGACATTGACGTCGTTCGACTTCAGGCTGACGAAGCGCGGCAGCGGCAGTCCGGTCCCACGCACCGGGTCCTGGGCCGCTGCGAGCCCCGTCGGTAGCAACGTCGCAAGCGCTGCGAAGACGGCGAGGGCGGCGAGGGCGAAAAGGGGTCGGCGGGTGGTTCTTGTCGCTGCGGCAGGTGGGACGAGCAAAATGGGGCTCCTCCGAGAATCGCGGTTTATTGCGTTTAGCCGACCTTTTGTTAAGAGCGTGTATCGCGTCGAAAAGCGGCCTTAAGCGGGCAAGCGAGGGTGTCCTCACAATGTCGAAAGCCAAGCCCTTGGTGGTCGTGACGCGGCGCCTGCCCGAGCCGGTCGAGACGCGCATGCGCGAGCTTTTCCTGACCGAGCTCAACATCGACGACCGGCCGATGACGCAGGCGGAGCTGGTCGAGGCGATGAAGACGGCGGATGTCATCGTTCCGACCGTCACCGACCGGATCGACGCGGAGATGATCGCGCAGGCCGGCGACAAGCTGAAGCTCATCGCCAATTTCGGCAACGGCGTCGACAATATCGACGTGGACGCAGCGGTGAAGCGCGGCATCTTCGTGACCAATACGCCGGGCGTCTTGACCGAGGACACTGCCGACATGGCGATGGCGCTGATCCTTTCGGTGCCGCGGCGGCTCGCGGAGGGAGCGGCGGTGCTGCGCGAAGGGCGGAAATGGCACGGCTGGTCGCCGACCTGGATGCTCGGCAAAAGGATCGGCGGCAGGAGGCTCGGCATCCTCGGCATGGGGCGGATCGGGACGGCGGTGGCGCGGCGCGCTCGCCCCTTTGGACTTTCGATCCACTACCACAACCGCCGTCCGGTAGAGGCACGCGTCGAGGAGGAGCTTGAGGCGACTTATTGGGACAGCCTCGACCAGATGCTCGCCCGCGTCGACATCCTTTCCGTCAACTGCCCGGCGACGCCCGCGACCTTTCATCTTCTCTCCGCGCGCCGGCTGAAGCTGATGCGGCCCGGCGCCGTCCTCGTGAACACGGCGCGCGGCACGATCATCGACGAAGCAGCGCTGATCACGGCGTTGGAGGACGGCGCGCTTGCCGGCGCCGGGCTCGATGTCTTCGAGCATGAGCCGGCGGTCGATCCGCGGCTGATCAAGCTCGCCAAGACGGGAAAGGTCGTGCTCTTGCCCCATATGAGCTCCGCAACGCTCGAAGGCCGCGTCGACATGGGCGAGACGGTGATCGTCAACATCAGGAGCTGGATGGACGGCCACAAGCCGCCCGACCGCGTGCTCCCGAGCTTCGCTTGAGGTCGCCCGCGTCGCAGCGACCGATGAAGGCCCGCGTCGCGATCGACCGCGATTTCTCCGTCGGCGCGATCGACGCGCGCATCTACGGCGCGTTCCTGCGGCGCGAGCCTCAGAGCTAGGCAAAGCGGCATCGGTCAACAAGCGCCGATTGTATGTGAACGAAATACGACTAAAAAGTCATGCCTTCCGCCGCCGGTAGCGAATCTCGTCGAAACGCTGCGCTAGGCCGTCATAGAGGAGCAGCCGGCCGACCAGCGGCTCGCCGATCCCGGCGACGAGCTTCAAGACCTCCAGCGCCTGGATCGAGCCGATCACACCTGTGAGCGCGCCGAGGATGCCCGCTTCCGCGCAGGTCGGGAGCAGCCCGTCCGGCGGCGGCGCCGGGAAGACGTCGCGGTAGCCGGGGTTCTCGCCCTCATAAGGCTTCAGCACCGTGACCGACCCGTCGAAGCGGCCGACCGCCGCCGTGACAAGCGGAACTTTCAATGTCGCGCAGATGTCCGCGGTCAGATAGCGCGTGGAAAAATTGTCGGAGCCGTCGGCGACGATGTCGTAGCCGGAGACGATGTCCTTCGCGTTCTCGGCGTTGAGCCGCGTCTGGTGCGTGACGACGGCCACATGCGGATTGATTCCGGCAAGCGTCGTCTTCGCACTCTCAACTTTGGCCACGCCGATGCGCTCGCTCGTGTGGATGATCTGCCGCTGCAGATTGGAGAGGCTGACGACGTCGTCGTCGACGATGCCGAGCGTGCCGATACCCGCCGCGGCGAGATAGAGGGCGACCGGCGCGCCGAGCCCGCCTGCGCCGATGACGAGCACGCGCGCGGCCTTGAATTTCTGCTGGCCGGGGCCGCCCACCTCGCCGAGAACGATGTGCCGGGCGTAGCGCTGCAGCTCCTCAGGCGATAGCGGCGCGTCGTTCATCGCTAGCCGCCCGGCTGCGGGCCGTCATAACCTTCTACAACCAGGATCTCGCCCTCCGTCACCGGGTCGCGGATCGCTTTCGCCGCCTGGTATTTCGGATCATTGAAGCAATCGAGCGCCGCTTGGAAGCTCGGGAACTCAAGGATGACGTTGCGCGCCCGCGCCTTGCCTTCGACCGCCTCCTGCTTGCCGCCGCGCACCAGGAATTTTGCCCCGAAGCGCGCCAGCGGCTCGGCATTCGCCTTGATGTAGCGTCCGTAGACGTCCGTGTCCCTGACGTCGATGCGTACGATCCAATAGCCCTTCGCCACTTCGTCCTCCCTAGAGTGCCTTCTCGATCTCCTTCACGATCGCGCAGGCTGCTGCCGCCGGGTCCTCCGCCGCAATGATCGGCCGGCCGACCACGACGTAGTCTGCGCCGGCGGCAATCGCCTCGCTTGGCGTCATCACCCGCTTTTGGTCGCCAACGGCTGAGCCGGCCGGGCGGATGCCCGGCGTCACGATCGCCAGATCATTTCCGACGACCTTCCTCACGCTCTCCGCTTCGAGCGGCGAGCAGACGATCCCGTCCATTCCGGCTTCGCGTGCCTCGCCGGCCCGCCGCGCAACGAGCGTTGCGGAACCTTCTGTGTAGCCCGCGCGCTGAAGGTCAGCGTCGCTCATCGAGGTCAGCGCCGTGACCGCGAGGAGCCCGGGTCCGCCCGCCAGCTTGCCTTGAGCCTGCCGAAGGGCGGAAACCGCCGCACGCATCGCCTTCGGATAAGCGTGTATCGTGGTGAAGGTGACGCCGAGCTTCGAAATGCTGTCGACGCCGCCCGCCACCTGGTTGTCGATGTCGAGGAGCTTCATGTCGAGAAAGATGCGTTTTTCCGCACGTGCGAGCTCCTCGATCAGCTTGAGCCCGCCGGCGAAGACGAGCTGCATGCCGATCTTGTAGAAGCTTGCGCGTCGATCGAGCGCGCCGATGAGCCGCCGCGCCGCGTCGACATCCGCAACGTCGAGCGCGACGATCATCCGGTCGCGCGCGTCGCGGGGCTGAAGGTCGACGCGCATCGTCGTTAGAGCTTCCTCAGAGCGACTTCCTTCACCGCGTGGTCGGCGTCTTTTCTCAAGATCAGATCGGCGCGCGGCCGCGTCGGCAGGATGTTCTCGCGCAGGTTCACGAGATTGATGCGCTCCCAAAGGCCCGCCGCCACGCGCTCCGCCTCTTTGTCGCTGAGCTTGGCATAGCTGTGGAAATAGGAGGCGGGATCGCGGAAGCGCGTCTCCTTGAGCCGCATGAAGCGCTCGATGTACCAGGCGCGAAGCGCCTCCTCTTCGGCGTCGAGATAGATGGAGAAGTCGAAGAAATCGGAGACGAAGGGCACCGCCTTACCGTCCTTCGGCAGGACGCGCGGCTGCAGCACGTTGAGCCCCTCGAGGATCAGGATGTCGGGCCGGTCGACGATCGTCGTCTCGCCCGGCACGATGTCGTAGGTCAGGTGCGAATAGACCGGGGCGGAGACGCGCGAGGTCCCAGCCTTGATGGCGGTCAGGAAGGCGAGCAGCGCCGCCACGTCGTAGCTCTCCGGGAAGCCCTTGCGCTCCATCAGCCCCTCGGCCTGAAGCACGGCGTTCGGGAAGAGGAAGCCGTCGGTGGTGATGAGCTCGACCTTCGGCGAAGACTCCCAGCGCGTCAGAAGCTCGCGGAGCACGCGCGCCGTCGTCGACTTGCCGACCGCGACCGAGCCGCCGATCCCCATGATGAACGGCACTTTCGCGTCGTTGGTGCCGAGGAAGCGCCGCGTCGCCTCGAAGACGCCCCCAGTCGCCGTCACGTAGAAGGAAAGGAGGCGTGAGATCGCCAGGTAGACGCGCTCCACCTCTTCGAGCGAAACCGGATCGCCGAGCGAGCGGAGCGCGACGATCTCTGCCGCCGACAGCGTCATCGGCATGTCGGCGCGAAGCTTCGCCCATTCCTCGATGGAGAAGATTCGGTAGGGCGATAGGCTGGTGCGCGCGACCTGGTCCATCAGGCTTCCTTCCGCCGCGCCTTTTCTTCAAGCCCGCTTTCCGCGGTCCGGCGCTGAAGCTCGCTTTTTACCGTGTCGAAGGGGACGCCGGTTGCGTAGAGCAGGACGAGCAGGTGGTAGAGCACGTCGGCGGCTTCGTTCTTCAGGCCCTCGCGGTCGCCCTTGACCGCCGCGATCGCCGCCTCGACCGCCTCCTCGCCGAGCTTCTTGGCGCAGGCGGCGATACCGGCATCCGCGAGCTTCGCCGTATAGGAAGAGGGATCGCCGGAGCGCGCGCGCGTCGCGACGATCTTCGCCAGGTCCTCGAGCGTGAAATCGGTCATCTGTTCTGGTGTTTCCCGGGTCGGGGCGCCTTTTAGCCCGAAATGCGGCGGACCGGTATCCCCGCCGCCGCCATTGCCGCCTTAGCATCGGCGATCGTGTGGGTGCCGAAATGGAAGATCGAGGCGGCGAGCACCGCGCTCGCGTGCCCGTCGCGGATGCCCTCGACCAGGTGCGCGAGCGTCCCCACTCCGCCCGACGCGATCACCGGGACTCTGACCGCGTCGGCTACGGCGCGCGTCAACGCGATGTCGAAGCCCTGTTTCGTGCCGTCGCGGTCCATGGAGGTGAGCAAGAGCTCCCCCGCGCCGAGCGCCGCGACCTCAAGCGCATAATCGACAGCGTCGAGCCCGGTCGGGCGGCGACCGCCATGCGTGAAGATCTCCCACCTCGGATCGGAGCCCGCGCCCGCGATCCGGCGTGCGTCGAGCGCGACGACGATGCACTGGTCGCCGAATTTCTCCGCGGCGCGGGCGACCAACCCTCGGTCGGCGACGGCGGCGGTGTTGATGGAAACCTTGTCGGCCCCGGCAAGGAGGAGCTTGCGGATGTCGTCGATCGTGCGCACGCCGCCGCCGACGGTGAGCGGCATGAAGCATTGGTCGGCGGTCCGCGCGACGACGTCTAAGATGGTGCCGCGGTCCTCGTGGCTCGCGGTGATGTCGAGGAAGCAGAGCTCGTCGGCGCCGGCCGCGTCATAGGCCTTCGCGGCTTCCACCGGATCGCCCGCGTCGACGAGATCGACGAAGTTCACGCCCTTCACGACGCGACCGTCCTTCACGTCGAGGCAGGGGATTACGCGGGCTTTGAGCATGGCGGGCGAGGGGAGAGAAGATGCGGCGTCTCCTTAGCGCGCAAGCGGGCCGCATGACAGGGGCGTCCCTTACGAAAATCCCTTAGGCTTGGCGTGCTTCGGCTGCCGCCGGCAGCTGCTCCGGCGCTTTCGGCATGGCCGAGCGGAAATCCTTCAGGATCACGCTCGCGACCCGCTCGGCCGGCATCGGCCGGCCGAGATAGAAGCCTTGCAATTCGTCGCAGCCGGTGCGGGCGAGGAACACCGCCTGCTCCCTCGTCTCCACGCCCTCCGCGTTGATCCGCATGCCGAGCGAGCGCGCAAGAGCGACGATCGCCTCGATGATGGAGGCCGGATGTCCGCCGTCGCCGGAGAGCGCACGCACGAAGGACTGATCGATCTTCAGCTTGTCGAACGGGAATTTCCAAAGATAGCTCAAGCTCGAATAACCGGTGCCGAAATCGTCCATCGCGATCCTGACGCCGAGCGCCTTCAGTTCCGCGAGCTGGCTGAGCACTCCCTCGGTGTGCGAAAGAAGCAGGCCCTCGGTGATCTCAAGTTCGAGCCGCTCGGCCGCGAGCCCGGTCGAGTTCAACGCGTCGCGCACATTCTCCGTGAGCCGCCCGTCCTGGAACTGGGCCGGCGACAGGTTCACCGCGACCGAAAGCTTGCTCGGCCAGGTCGCGGCCGTCGCGCAGGCGCGGCGAATGACCCATGCGCCGATGTCGCCGATCAGCCCGAGCCGCTCGGCGACCGGCACGAAGAGCGCAGGCGACACGCTGCCGCCCTCCGCGTTCGGAAGCCTGACAAGCGCCTCAAATCCCGTAAGCCTGATGTCGGTGGTGCTGCGGATCGGCTGGAAACGTAGCTCGAACGCTTCGTCGGCGACGGCGTTCTTGATGTGCGTTTCAAGCGCGCGCCGGGCTCTAAGCTCCGCGTCCATCTCCGGTCGGAACAGGCTGCGCGTGCCGCGGCCGACGCTCTTGGCGTGGGAAAGCGCGATTTCGGCACTCTTCACAAGACCCGCCGCGTCCTCGCCGTGCTGAGGCGCAACGGCGCTGCCGACCGAAACGGTGAGATCGACTTCGCGACCGCCCGGCCGGAAGGTCTCGCCGAGCGAGGCGATGATGTGTCGCGCCGTCCGCGAAATCTGTTTGGGCGAACGCACGATCTCGGCGAGCGCGAAGTCGTCGCCGCCGAGGCGCGCGAGCAGGTTCTGCTTCTCGGTGATCAGGAGCAGGCGCCGTGCCACTTGGCGCAGAATCTCGTCGCCGACCTCCTGCCCGTGCGTGTCGTTGATCTCCTTGAACCCGTTGACGTCCACCATATGGACGGCGACCGGGCAACCGAGGCGGATCGCCTCTTCGAGATCCTGCATGAAGCGGGCTCGGTTCGCGACCTCTGTCAACGCGTCGTGGTGGGCGAGGAATTCGGCGCGCGAGTCCGACAGCCGCTTCTGCCGCGTGCGCCAGGTGAAGCCGAGCGCCGGCAGTCCGAAAGCAAGCGCGATGATTCCGGCGAGCGACAGCGCAACGCCCGCGATCCGCGCGTGGAACGCGGCGTGCTTCTTCGACTGATCGACATAGGCTTCCATGATTCCGATGACGGCGCCTTCCGTCGTCACCGGGACGTAGGCCTCGGCATAGAACTCGGGAAGCGGCGTGCCGACCTCGTCTTCCTCCGCGTCCTCCCCTGCCTCTCCCTGCTCTCCGGCGCTCTTCACCTCTACGATCGTCTTGCCGGCAAGCACGGCCTTGGCGGCCTCCGGGTTGTGGAGAGCGATCGACTCCGTCTTCGGATCGGTCTCGTCCAGCGCGTGGGAGGAGAGTCTCAAGCGGCCGTCCGGCGCGTAGATCTTGTAGAGGAAGACGTCGCCGACCTTTTCGGCCTTCTCGAAGAAGTCCATGCTTTCGCTTGACGCCGGGGCTCCGGCGACGATCTGGCCGAGGTCTTTCACGTTGGCCGCGAGATAGCGCGCCCAGGCCTCGCCCTCCGCCTGCGCGTCCTGGCGCAGGAGCTGCTCGACCGCCCGCGAAGTAACGGAGGCTGCCGACAGGACCGCGGCAAGAAGCAGGACGATGAGGCCCGCGATGACGACGTGATCGCGGCGAGGGATACGCATGAAAGGACGCCACAAAGAACCGTCAACGAGAATGTATCAGAAGTCCTAAGGGAACCTTTCAATCCTTAATTGCGCGGGCGCTACCGCAAGGCTTCTGGAGAAAAATCAAGCGCATCAGTTGCCGGCGCCGAAGCGGCACCCCTTCCAACGACCGCAGAACCGGCGCCGTCTCGACTTTCGTCAAGCGGCGCGTTTGTTAAGAAGCGCCAGCGCCGCCTTCGGATCGATGCGGCCGTCGTAGAGCGCGCGCCCTGAGATCGCGCCTTCGAGCCTGGCCGCGTCGGGCCGGAGCAGCCGCTCGATGTCGGCCATCGAGGCGAGGCCGCCCGAGGCGATGACGGGAATCGACACGGCGTTGGCGAGCGCGATCGTCGCCTCCCAGTTGACGCCGGCAAGAACGCCGTCGCGGTCGATGTCGGTGTAGATGATCGCAGCGACTCCCGCGTCTTCAAAGAGCCGCGCGAGCGCGAGCGCCGTCATGTCGGACGTCTCCGTCCAGCCCTCAACCGCAACCTTGCCCCCCCGCGCATCGATGCCGATGGCGATCTTCCCCGGATTCTCCCGCGCGGCGTCACGGACCAGATCGGGATCGCGCAGCGCGGCCGTTCCGAGGATCACGCGCGTGACGCCCTTTTCCAGCCAGCTGTCGATTGTCGCGCGGTCGCGGATGCCGCCGCCGAGCTGCACTTTCATCCGGTTCGCAACACACCAGAGGATGGCCTCGACCGCCTCCTCGTTCTTGGTCTTGCCGGCGATGGCGCCGTCGAGATCGACGACGTGCAGCCACGGAAAGCCGATCTCCATGAAGGCGCGCGCCTGCTCGCCCGGATTCTCGCTGTAGACGGTTGCCTGATCGAGGTCGCCTTTGACGAGGCGCACGCACTTTCCCTCTTTCAGGTCGATGGCGGGGAAGAGGATCATGGGAGGTTGGCGCGTTTGAAACTGCACGGAACTGTCGTCATCGCCGGACTTGATCCGGCGATCCATTCCGTAGCGCCGGCGGGAAGCCGAACCGTTTCGGAATGGATGCCCGAGTCAAGCCCGGGCATGACGACGGTGAAAGTGTCTAGGGCTTCCACTTCAAGAAATTTGCTATGAGCTTCAGCCCGAGCGTCTGGCTCTTCTCCGGATGGAACTGCGTGCCGACAAAATTGTCGCGGCCGACGATCGCGGTGAGGGGTCCGCCGTAATCCGTCGACGCCACGAGATCGTCCTCCTCGCGCGGCGCAAGATGGAAGGAGTGCACGAAATAGGCGTCGAGGCCTTCGTCGCCCGTCGGAATGCCGGCAAGGATCGAGTGTGCGTGGACGACGTTGAGCGAGTTCCAGCCCATGTGCGGGATCTTAAGCTCCGGATCGGCAGGCGTGATCTCCACCACGTCGCCGGCGATCCACCCGAGGCCTTCGCTGGTTTCCTTCTCCAGCCCGCGCTCGGCCATGAGCTGGCAGCCGACGCAGATGCCGAGGAACGGTTTTCCGCGCTCCATAACGGCCTCGTTCAGCACCTCCACCATGCCGGGGACCGCATCGAGCCCGCGCCGGCAATCGGCAAAGGCGCCGACGCCGGGAAGCACGATGCGCTCTGCCTTGGCGACGGTATCGGCGTCGGCGGTGACCACGATTCTGTCGCCCGCATCGCGCGCCGCGCGCTCGAACGCCTTTGCCGCGGAGTGCAGGTTCCCCGAGCCGTAGTCGATGATCGCCACGACCATCTTCAGTGTTCCGGCTCGGGGAAAAGCCCAAGGATCGGCTCATCGGCGCCATGCGAGCGCGCCTCCGGGGAATACGCGGCGCGCGCGATCGCCTCGCGCTCGGGCACAGCTTCCGGCTCTTCGGTCCACGCGCCGAAGAAGCGCGTCTCCGCCTCGGTGTAGTTGCGTCCCGAGGCCGCGCCGACCTCGCTGAAGCCGCGGCCTTCAAGCGACAGGCGGCGGAAATTGTTCGCCTCGAGCGCAAAGAAGACGCCACCGATGATCGCGATCGTCGTGCCGAGATTGTCGCCGCCGAGGCGCCCGGCCCAGGCGACGGCGAGCACGAAGACGATGTACCAGACGAGCGTCAGCCACATTCGGTGCCAAAGGATCCAAAGCACCGGGAAGAAAAGCGCCGGCCAGGAGAAGCCGTCCTTCACGAACAGGAATTCTTCCGGCGAAATCGGCTCTTCCGGCGGCGCGTGGACTGAATAGAACTCTCATCGGAGCCTCTTAGCCGGTCAGTGTCCCCTTGGTCGAGGGGATCGCCTCGGCGTTCCTCGGATCGATGGCGAAGGCGGTGCGGAAGGCGCGCGCCACCGCCTTGAAGCAGGTCTCCGCGACGTGGTGCGAGTTTTCGCCGTAGAGGTTCACGACGTGGAGCGTGATCCCGGCGTTCTGGGCGAGCGCCTGGAAGAACTCGCGAAAGAGCTCGGTATCGAAATCGCCGACCTTGGGCCGCGAGAATTCCACCTGCCACACCAGGAACGGCCGCCCGGAAACATCCACGGAAGCGCGTGTGCAAACTTCGTCCATCGGCAGGTCGATCGACGCGTAGCGCGTGATTCCCTTGCGCTCGCCGAGCGCCTTTCCGATCGCGGCCCCGAGCGCGATGCCGACGTCCTCCGTCGTGTGATGGAGGTCGATATGCGTATCGCCCTCCGCGCGCACCTTGAGGTCGATCAGCGAATGGCGGGAAAGCTGTTCGAGCATATGGTCGAGG
This sequence comes from uncultured Alphaproteobacteria bacterium, assembly GCA_963720705.1. Lineage (GTDB taxonomy): Bacteria > Pseudomonadota > Alphaproteobacteria > Rhizobiales > Afifellaceae > DASWJZ01. Next base: position 574,450 of record CAVRGJ010000001.1, on the reverse strand, counting down.
AACCCGATGCCGGTCTTCACGTCGTAGCGGCCCGACCCGTCGAGATCGACGGCGACGCTGATCTTGGTCTCCGTTGTCTTGCGGGCGATTTCTGCCTTGCGCATCGGCCGGTTCCTTCGGTGCGCGGCGCTTTTACCAGCGCCGCCGGGCTCTGGCCACCGGCGGCTTTGCATGCCGGCCGCGGCGACCTACATATCCCCCAACGTGATCAGGGGTGGGGCCGGCGCTTCCTTAAGGAGGGCCGGCTTTATCCGCTGGAGGAGTAACCGAGATTGGCTGAAAATTCCCCTTACGACGCCTGGCACGCGACGACGATCGTCTCGGTCAGGAAGGGCGGCAAGGTGGTCATCGCCGGCGACGGACAGGTGTCGATCGGCCAGACCATCATCAAGCACAACGCCCGCAAGGTGCGCACCCTCTCGAAGGGTGACGTGATCGCCGGTTTCGCCGGCGCCACCGCAGACGCCTTCACGCTGCTTGAGCGGTTGGAGGCGAAGCTTGAGCAATATCCGAAGCAGCTCATGCGCGCCTGCGTCGAGCTTGCCAAGGACTGGCGCACCGACCGCTACCTCCGCCGCCTGGAGGCGATGATGATCGTCGCCGACAAGTCGACGACCCTGGTTCTGACCGGCACGGGCGATGTGCTGGAGCCCGAGCACGGCATCGCCGCGATCGGTTCCGGCGGCAATTATGCGCTCGCCGCGGCGCGTGCGCTCGAAGGAACCGACTGGGACGCGGAGAAGATCGCGCGCCGCGCGATGGAGATCGCCGGCGAGATATGCGTCTATACGAATGCGAACGTAATCGTGGAGGCTCTCGATGCCGACCGCTAGCATGGCGAGCAGGATGGAACCCGAGTTGATGGAAGACGAGAAGAAGGTGACGTTCTCGCCGCGCGAGACGGTGTCGGAGCTCGACCGCTTCATCATCGGTCAGAACGATGCCAAGCGCTCCGTCGCCATTGCGCTCAGGAACCGCTGGCGCCGTCAGCAGCTGAAGGGTCCGATGCGCGAGGAGGTTCTGCCCAAGAACATCCTGATGATCGGCCCGACCGGCGTCGGCAAGACGGAGATATCCCGCCGTCTCGCCAAGCTCGTCAACGCGCCCTTCATCAAGGTCGAGGCGACGAAGTTCACCGAGGTCGGCTACGTCGGCCGCGACGTCGAGCAGATCATCCGTGATCTGGTCGAGGTCGGAATCGGACTCGTGCGCGCCGAGAAGCGCCGCGAGGTGCAGGCGCGCGCGCATCTTCAGGCCGTGGAACGGGTGCTCGACGCGCTCGTCGGCGAGCATGCGAGCCCGACCACGCGCGAAAGCTTCCGCAAGCGGCTTCGCACCGGCGAACTCGACGACAAGGAGATCGAGGTCCAGCTCAAGGACAGCTCGAACCCGATGGGCGCGTTTGAGGTTCCCGGTATGCCCGGCGCATCGATCGGCGTGATGAATGTCGGCGAGATGCTCGGTAAGGCGCTCGGTCAGAGCCGCACCAAGACGCGCAAGGTCTCGGTCAAGGACTTCTACGGACTCCTCATCGACGAGGAGGCCGACAAGCTGCTCGACCAGGAGGTGGTGGTCGCCGACGCCATCCGCGCGGTGGAGAACGACGGCATCGTCTTCCTCGACGAGATCGACAAGATCGCGTCACGGAGTGACATGCGCGGCGCCGACGTTTCCCGCGAGGGCGTGCAGCGTGACCTGCTTCCGCTGGTCGAAGGCACGACCGTCGCCACCAAGCACGGGTCGGTGAAGACGGATCACATCCTCTTCATCGCCTCCGGCGCCTTTCACGTGTCGAAGCCGTCGGATCTTTTGCCGGAGCTGCAGGGCCGGCTGCCGATCCGCGTGGAATTGAACGCGCTGACCGAGGACGATTTCCGCCGTATCCTGACAGAGACGGAGGCAAGCCTGATCAAGCAGTACAAGGCGTTGATGGAGACGGAGGGGGTGACGCTCGATTTCACGCCCGACGCGGTCGACGCGATCGCCCGCATCTCGGTCGAGGTGAACGCCTCGGTGGAGAACATCGGCGCGCGCCGCCTGCAGACCGTGATGGAGCGCATCCTGGACGACATCTCGTTCAACGCCACCGACCGCGCCGGCGAGACGATGGTGATCGACGCGGCTTACGTCGAGCAGCATATCGGCGACCTCGCCCGCAACGCCGATCTCTCCCGCTTCATCCTGTAGTCAAAGCGGGCCGGCCTTCGCGGCCGGCCCGATCCTTTCTGGCATCCACCACCTTCCTCATGCTGAGGTGCGACCCCGGACTTGGTCCGGGGGAGCCTCGAAGCACGCACGACCTCTCTCGTCATTGCCGGGCTTGACCCGGCAATCCATTCCGTCGGGGTTGAGAGCGTCAGCAACGCCACGGAATGGATGCCCGGATAAAGTCCGGGCATGACGACGGTGGTCTGTCTCACCCCTTGAGCGAAAAGCGCATCAGATCCGCGCCGACGATGATGCGCCCGGAGAAATGCTCCTTCACGCCTTCCGCCCACATCGCGTCGGTGATCGTCGGGTCGTCGCCCGGCACGAGGTGGTTCAGCACCAGCGTCTTCACGCCGGCCTGCGCCGCGATCCGCCCGACGTCTTCCGTCGTCGTATGCGACGCCATCAGATGCGATTTGAGCGACCCGGCGTTCGGGATGCGCGCAACGAGCGCGTCGACGCCCGGTTCGTAGAGCGCCTCGTGCACCAGAATGTCGGCGCCTGAAGCGAATTCCGCGAGCTTCGGGTTGTATTCCGTATCGCTTGAGAACACGACGACGGCATCTTTCGTCGCGAACTTATAGGCGAAGTTCTCGGTGATCGGAGGGTGCGGCGTCTTGAAGGCGGTGACCGTCACGTCGTCGTTACGCAAGACGACGCCGCCCTCTGAAATCTCGTGCACGCTCACAAGCTTGCGGATGTCGGGACGGGCTTCGTCCGCCATGCGTATCTCGATATCGAATTCGTTGAGCTCGAAGAAGAGCTGTGTCATTCGCTTGAGTCCAACCGGCCCATAGGCGTCGACCGGCTCTGACAATCCTCGCGCCCAGGCGTTCAAGATCAGGTTGCCGTATTCGAGATTGTGGTCGGAGTGGTGGTGCGTGATGAAGACATGGCGGAGCGCCGTCAGCGGCAGGCCAATCCGCGCCAATTGCCGCGTCACGCCGTAGCCGCAGTCGATGATGTAGGGCACGCCCGCGACCAGAAGAAGGTTCGCCGGATTGGCGCGGCCGTTCGCGACCCGCGGCCCGCCTTTCGTCCCAAGCAGCACGAGGCGGTCCGGCGCCAAATCCGCGGGCGGCATTTCCGATTGCCGCTCCGGTTCCGCTCCCGGATTCATCGCGCGCCGGCCGCCCTCGGCGTCTACGCCGCGAGCCCCGCCTGGCCGGCGAGCTGCTTCAAGGATTCGACCGGCCGCGCCCCGACATGGCCGATCACTTCCGCCGCGGCGAGCGAGCCGAGGCGCCCGCAGACCTCCAGCGGAAAATCGTGCGCGAGGCCATAGAGAAACCCGGCGGCGTATTGATCGCCGGCGCCCGTCAGGTCGACGAGGTGCTCCACCATCGCCGCGGGAATCGGCACGCGTGCGCCGCCGCAGAGCGCCATCGACCCCTCTTCGCTCATGGTAACGACGGCGAGCGGCACGTCGCGTTCGAGCGCCTCGACCGCGGTCTCGAAGTCACTCGTCTGGTAGAGCGACAGCACCTCGTGCCGGTTGGCGAAGACGATGTCGAGCGCGCCGCCACGCATCAGCTCCAGGAACTCGTCGCGGAAGCGATCGACGCAGAAGGAATCCGATAGCGTGATCGCGACGCGTCGTCCTGCACCGTGCGCGATCCTTGCGGCGGCGCGGAACGCCTCCTTGGCCTTGGGCGGGTCCCAGAGATAGCCCTCAAGATAGGTGATCGCCGCGCTTTCGACCGTCTGCTTGTCGATATCCGCCGGGGTCAGCTCCTGGCAGGCGGCAAGGTGCGTATTCATCGTGCGCTCGCCGTCCGGCGTGATCAGGATCATCGAGCGCGCCGTCGGCGTGCCGTCGGTCACGGGCGCCGTCGGGAAGGCGATGCCGAGCGCCTTCAGGTCGTGGCGAAAGAAGCGGCCGAGCTCGTCCTCGGCCACCTTGCCGATGAACGCCGCGCGTCCGCCGAAGGAGGCGATGCCCGCCGCGGTGTTCCCGGCGCAGCCGCCGGAGATGAGCTGTGCCGCGCCCATGTGATCGTAGAGCCGGTCCGCCTCGGCGCCGTCGATCAGCCGCATCGAGCCTTTGACGAGGCCCTCACGGACTAGAAAATCCTCTTCCGTGTGCGCCAGCACGTCGACGATGGCGTTGCCGATCGTCAGCACGTCGAGTTTCGGCTCCGCCATGCGTTCCCCGCCCAAGAAATGACCCGTCCGCCTAGCGAATCGCTCGGGGAATGGCAAATCGCCGCGCCGGCTCCCCTCCTCTTTGCAGGGATGGGCGTCGAATGAAGCTAACAACCTCCCTCATGCTGAGGTGCTCCATTCCGCCCCTTCGAGGCTCGCCTCACTCGCACCTCAGGATGAGGGCGGAATGGAGCCTCGAAGCACGCACCAATGCTTCGGGAGGCATTGGACTTCGTCTCCCACATTTCCATTTGTCGTCATTGCCGGACTTGGATACCGGCATGACGACAGGAAACGTGCCCCGCCATGCTCGACGCCGCGATCCTTGCCTTCCGCGATATCCTCTCGCCGCCTTTCCGCGGCGTGCTGATGAAAGCGCTGGCGCTGACGCTTGCTCTCCTCGCGGCGCTCTGGGTCCTGGTCGAATGGCTGGTCGCGCACTACGTCGCGACCCCGTGGCCCTGGCTCGACACGGCGCTCGACGTGATGACCGGCGTCGGGCTCCTGGTCGGGATCGGCTTCCTCGTCGCGCCGGTCGCCGCGCTCTTCGCCGGATTCTTCCTCGACGAGATCGCCGCGGTGGTGGAGCGGACGCATTATTCCGCCGACCCGCCCGGCCGTGCGCAGCCGCTCCTCCTTTCCCTCGTCACCGCGGTCAAGTTTCTCGGAATCGTGCTCCTCGTGAATGCCGTCGCGCTGCCGCTCGTGCTTCTTCTCGGCTTCGGGTTCCTGATCTTCCTCGCCGCCAATGCCTATCTCCTCGGCCGCGAATATTTCGAGCTTGCCGCACTTCGTCGCCACGAGGAGCTGGAGGCGCGGCGGCTGAGACGCGAGAATTCCGGCACGATCTTCGCAGCCGGGCTCCTGATCGCGGTCTTTCTCGCGATCCCGATCGTGAATCTTCTCGGCCCCCTCTTTGCCACCGCCTTCATGGTGCACCTTGAAAGGCGCATCGCCGCCTCGGCGACCTATCGCTGGGACGCGGGCGCCGAGAAGTTCGTTGCCGATTCCGACGCGCTCGAAGAGCTCGCCAAGGACGATGCTGACCGCTTCTGAGCGGCCGCGCTCTACGCGAACAGCGTGTGCAGGGCCTGATGCCGTTCGCTCGCCCGCGCCGCCCATTGGTCGAGCCCGAAGACATGCCCGGCGCGCGTCGCGACGAGAAAGGCAAGGATGATCGCGTAGACGAAATGGAAGTCGATGACGAAATTGTCGCTGCCGCCGACATAGGGGAAGTCCATATAGGCGGCCCAGTAAAGCAGCATCAGAATCGCGCCGATCGTGGCGCTCACCCGCACCATCAGCCCGCCCAACAGCGAGAGCCCGATCAGAAGGTGCCCCCAGGCGACGAGGACGCTGATGATCGCGGCAACGAGCGCGCCCCTAAACACGCCGTAGACGTCGTGGAAGGTGGCGGTCCCGTTCAGGAAATCGGCAACGTTCCAGTTAGGGTTCAGAACCTGTCGCGACGCCGCATAGAGGAAGGTCCACGCCATCGCCAGACGGAAGACGAAGACGAAAGCTGGTTGAAGGCGCGTGGACATGAATGAGCTCCGGGAAGGGCTTCTTGACGGAATAGAGGGCGGCGCAGGGGCAGCCTTGATACAGCGCAATTTCGGCTTCGATAGGCCTTGAAGCGAATTCTAATCAAACACGTACGCAGACGGCGACCTAAGAGTGACTCCAAGTTTCGGAACTTTTCGCGCGGCGGTGCTCGACCGAATAAGCTTCAAATTGGGGCGGTCGTTAGCCGGAGAATGGTCATGCAAGGGATACCATTCGCGATTGAAGCGTTCGCAGCCGGGTTCGCCGCGGTCGACTGGCTCGTCTTCCACGGACACTACACGTCGATGGTCTTGGGTTGGCTCTGAGCGGCGGGGGCGACTCTTAGCCTTCTCCCCTTGTGGGAGAAGGTGCCCCGCGCTTTGCGCGGGGTCGGATGAGGGGTCAGGCTTCCTAATGTGCCTCTTCCCAATTGTCCGCGGCGCGCGCGTCGACGTGGAGCGGCACGCGGAGCTGGACGGCCGGCAGTGCGGCGTTCTCCATCACCTTGCGGACGACCGGGATGGTGTCCTCAACCTCCTCGTCCGGCACCTCGAAGACAAGCTCGTCGTGCACCTGAAGCAGCATCCGCGCCTTTAGTTTCGCCGCCTCCAGCGCCTCCTCCATGCGGATCATGGCGCGCCGGATGATGTCGGCCGCGGAGCCCTGGATCGGCGCGTTGATCGCCGCGCGCTCCTGGAAGGCGCGAAGCGACGGCTGCGACGAGCGTATCTCCGGATAGTGCGCGCGCCGCCCGAACAGCGTCTCGACATAGAGATGCTCGCGGCAGAACGCCTTGGTCGAATCCATGTAGCCGCGGATACCGGGGAAGCGCTCGAAGTAACGGTTGATGTAGTCGGCCGCTTCGCCGCGCGGGATGCCGAGCTGTGCCGCGAGTCCGAACGCGGAGATTCCGTAGATGATGCCGAAATTGATCGCCTTCGCCCGCCGCCTGACGTTCGGGTCCATGCCTTCGACCGGCACGCCGAACATCTCCGAGGCCGTCATCGCATGGATGTCGAGCCCCTCGTCGAAGGCCTTCACCAGCTGCGGTATGTCGGCCATGTGCGCGAGCACGCGAAGCTCGATCTGGCTGTAGTCGGCGGAGACGAGCTTGAAACCCTCCTCGGCGATGAAGGCGCGGCGGATGGCGCGTCCCTCTTCCGTGCGGACCGGGATGTTCTGCAGATTCGGCTCCGACGAGGAGAGCCGCCCGGTCGAGGTCGAGGCGAGCGCGTAGTCGGTGTGGACGCGACCGGTCTCCGGATGGATGTAGCCCGGAAGCGCGTCGGTGTAGGTGGACTTGAGCTTGGTCAGCTGCCGCCAGTCGACGATTTTTCGCGCGATCGGCACGCCTTCTTCGGCCAGCTCTTCCAGCACCTTCACGTCGGTCGACCATTGGCCGGTCTTGGTCTTCTTGCCGCCGGCGAGCCCCATCTTGCCGTAGAGGATGTCGCCGAGCTGCTTGGTGGAGCCGATGTTGAATTCCTGGCCGGCGAGGTCGTAGATCTCCGCCTCGGCCGCTGCCGCCTTCTGCGCGAAGCTGCCGGAGAGACGCGAGAGGATTTGCCGGTCGATCTTGATGCCGCGGCTTTCCATCTTGGCGAGCACCGGGATCATCGGCCGCTCGAGCCGCTCGTAGACGCGCGTCACCTGGGTCGCCGGAAGCCGCGCCTTCAGGACGCTCCAGACGCGGAGCGCGAGGTCGCAATCCTCAGCCGCATATTCCGTCGCCTTGTCGATCGGCACGCGCTCGAACGTGACCTTGTCCTTACCCGTGCCGGTCACGGCTTTGAAGTCGATGCGCTCGTGCCCGAAAAGCTCGCTTGCCAGCTCGCCGATGCCGTGCCCGTGCTTCATCGCGCCGGCGTCGAGCGCGTAGGACATCAGCATCGTGTCGTCGACCGGCGCCATCTGGATGCCGTGGCGCTGAAGCACCAGCCAGTCGTCTTTGATGTTCTGCCCGATCTTCAGGACCGAGGCGTTTTCAAGGAGAGGCTTCAGCGCGGAGAGCGCGGCGTCGAGCGGAATCTGATCCTTTTCGAGTCCGCCGCCGAAAATGTCGCCGTCGCCGGTGCGGTGGCCGATCGGCACGTAGCAGGAGAACCCGGCGTCGAGCGCAAGCGCGATGCCGCAAATCTCCGCAAGCATCGGGCTGGCGCCGCTCGCCTCCACTTCGATCGCGACGAGCCCGCGTTCGTATGCGGCCGCGATCCAGCGCTTCAGCCCGTCGAGCGTTCTGATGCAGTGATATTTACCGACCTCGATCTTCGCGCCCGCCGCCTCCTTCAGCCGCGCCGCCACGAGGTCCGCCGGCTTGCCGAGCGCGCTCGTTGCCTCGCGCCCGCGCTTTGCACCGCCCTCATCCTGAGGAGCGAGCGAAGCGAGCCTCGAAGGATCGGACAAAGCCAATTGCCCCTGCTTGCCACTTGGCGGGACAGCAGGGGGCTTCTCCGAGACGCCTACGTCGGGGCCGTGCGCCGGCGCACCGCCCCCACCGGGCGGCCACCCGGCAATTTCGAGCGTCGCCGGCGCGATCTCTGCCGGATCGACCCCGGTCTTGTCGGCGACGCGCTTCGTTAGCGCTGCAAATTCCATCGCCTTGCAGAACGCCACCGCTTTCGCCCCGTCGACGGCTTCGACTGCGAGGTCGTCGAGCGGCACATCGAGCGGCACGTCGGGGGAGAGCGTCACGAGCTTGCGGGAGATGCGCGCCTGTTCCGCAAACTCGATCAGGTTCTCGCGCCGCTTCTGCTGTTTGATCTCGCCTGCCCGTGAAAGCAGCGTTTCGAGGTCGCCGTATTCGTCGAGGAGCTGCGCCGCCGTCTTCGGGCCGATGCCGGGCACACCCGGTACGTTGTCGGTCGAATCGCCGACGAGCGCCTGAAGCTCGATCATCTTCTCCGGATAGACGCCGAACTTCTCCTTCACGGCTTCGCGGTCGATGACGATGTTCTTCATCGTGTCGACCATGGCGACGCCGGGCTTGATGATCTGCATCAGGTCCTTGTCGGAGGAGACGATGGTCACCGTCGCGCCGGCCCCGGTCGCCTGCTTCGTATAGGTCGCGATCAGGTCGTCCGCCTCCCAGCCCTCCTGCTCGAGGCAGGCGAGGTTGAAGGCGCGCGTGGCTTGCCGAATGAGCCCGAATTGCGGGATCAGGTCTGAGGGCGGCTCCGGTCGATGCGCCTTGTAGTCGGCGTAGATATCGCGGCGGAATGTCCTGGCGGAATAATCGAAGATCACGGCGAAATGCGTCGGCTCATCACCCTTCTCGGGGCTCGGCCCCTCCTGCAGCATCTTCCAGATCATGTTGCAGAAGCCGGCGACCGCGCCGACCGGCAGCGCGTCGGACTTTCGCGTCAGCGGCGGCAACGCGTGGAAGGCGCGGAAGATGAAGCCGGAGCCGTCGACCAGGATCAGGTGGTCGCCGGCCTTGATCGGAGCCTTGGCGTGGGGTGTCTTGGAGGCTTTCGGCATGGCGGACATTTCGCCCGCCGTGCCGGCCATTTCAAGCAAATTGGCTACGGACGGCGAGACGCGTCCCTTGCAACTTGTGCTGGGCGGGAATAGCTCTACCTGAGAAGCGGGCGGCAGAGAGAGTTGCGGTGCACGCCGATACGAAAAAGGACAAAATGCGTCGTCCGGCCACGGAACGCGGTGAGCCGACGGATGCCAGTCCTGCGGAGGCCGCAACCCGAGCGCTTCGCGAGCGTCTTGTCGGTGAGTTCGCGCGCGAGCAGATGAGCGATGCGGCGGCTGTCACGGCGCGTCTCGCCAAATTGCAGGAAATCGCCCGCCGCTTCGACGCCCTGCCGATCTTGGACAATCGCGAGCCTGACGAGATCCTTGGCTACGATGAGAACGGCCTGCCGACCTGATGGTAGTCGACACGTCGGCGCTTGTGGCAATAGTGCAAGACGAGCCGGAACGCGAAGTCTTTGAAGAACGATTGGCGAGTTTGCCGAGGGCGCCGCTGCTCTCCGCGGTCAGCTGGATGGAAGCCCATATGGTCGTCCTCAGCCGGATGGGCGATCCAGGCGTCGTTGCGCTCCGCGAGCTGGTCGAAGCTGCAAATCTTCGAACAATTCCAGTTCTACCGGAGCTCGCCGAGCGCGCGTTTGATGCCTTTCGGCATTTTGGGAAAGGGCGGCATCCAGCCGGGCTCAACTTAGGTGATTGCTTCTCCTACGCCCTCGCGATTGTCATGGACGAGCCGCTGCTCTTCAAAGGCAACGACTTCTCGAAGACGGATGTACTGTCCGCGGTCGGCTGACCGCTCTCAAAGAGCGGCCAGCTTGTTCATGGCGGCGGCCTGAGGCCTGCTAGCCCCGGATGCCGATCGTCATGGTCGGGGTGCGGATCGAGTAGGCGCCGGCGGGGCTGTTGCCGCTGATGAAGCGGAACGTGCCCTTGAGAGCCGTCAGCGTCACCTTCTTCGCGGTGTTGTCTGGATTGAACACGAAGCTGTCGATGGTCAGACGCGAATTCGGCCCGATCACGATGCGCGTATTGTCGATGAACTTGATCTGAGCGAGGCCGTTCGGGCTGGCGACGATCTCGTCGCCCATGAAGACGGCGCCTTCGAGCTCGATAAGCCGCTGCCCACCGGTGCCGGTGGCGTTCACCGCCGGATTGACGCGGATGGCGTGGCCGGTCGGCTCAACTGCGGCGGCGGGGCCGGCGAACGCCATCACGCTCGCTACGGTCGCGGCTGCGGCAAAGCTAAAGAAAAGCCGGGTCGTGGTCATTGTGCTGCCCTCCACGCTGTACGGATTTCCCCAGACAGCGAGCCGAGAGATTGCGACTTTGCCGTTTCGCGCGCGTGTCGCGCGCCGGGCTATCGGGTTTCGCCGCCGATTCCGCGACGAAACCTGAAAAGGCCGCGCCGAAAGCTTTTATTCCGCTGGGACCATCGCCTCTTTTGGCTCTTCGCTGCGCCGCGGCGCCCCGTCGATCCGCGCCCACCAGGGCCGCTCGAACAGGAATTTGCCGACGCCCGTCCACTGGACGAAGGCGTAGAGGAGGACGGAGCCGGCGACGCCGGCCATCGTGACCAGGACCGAGATCGTTCCGATATCGGTGATGACCGCCGTCTTCAGGAGCACGGTGCGCGAAAGAGCCATCGGCAGGAAGAAGGAAAGGTAGACGACGATCGAGTGCTCGCCGAGCCAGCGCAGCACCGGCAGCGCCGGCGACCGCGCAAGGAGCGTCGCGAGCGTGACAACCGCAAGCGCTCCGGCAAAGCCGAGACCGAGGCTGACGAAGGGCAGGTTGCCGAAGCCGCTGAACACGAAGACCGCGTGCAGCACGCCCCAGAGCGCAAGCCCCGTCACCGCCGTTCCGCGCTCGGCCGACGCCTCGTCGGCGAGCTTGAAGACGTGGCTCGCGAAGACGTAGCCGGAATAGAAGTAGACGAAGCGCGAGGCGAATTCGTCGATCAAGACCGAGCCGGTGTTGATGTGCGCGATCTCGAGCGCCGCCGCCGCGAGCCACACGATAACCCAGGGCACGTCCTTCAGGAGCCGCGTGACGAGCAGGAAGAGCGCCAGGTGGTAGATGAACCACAGCGTCCCCCACGGCTCGATGTAGGCGAGGAGATATTCGCGGATCACGCCCTGGTAGCCCTCTTCGGCGATCATCCCCGGCGCCTTGAAGGCGAACTGGATCGTGAGCCAGAGCGCGTAGAAATAGAAGAAGTGGACCACCTTGCGGTCGAGGAAGAGACGCCACGGCGCGTCGATGCGTCGCGCCAGGAAAAGCCCCGCGATCAGGAAGAAGTCCGGCATGCGGAAGGGGCGGGCGAATTCCACCACGTAACCCATCCAGCCCGGCGCGCCGGCGGCCTTTTCGACGCCGAGCGTCGAATGCATCATCACCACCATGATGATGCAAATGCCTTTGGCGACGTCGACCCAATCGACGCGTTCACTCATGGGGACTCCTCGAAACTGCCGCTAGCCCGCAGTTGTGGGGAGTTCACCGGCGCCTGTCGCGTCCTTCCTTAAGGAAAGGTAAACGCTAAAGCGGTACTAACGCCCCTCAATCGCCCAATTTGGCGCCGACACGCCCCCTTGGGGCAAAGCTGGGACGAGAATGGCAGGCCGCAGCAAGCCGCGCAGAATCGAGCCGAAATTCGTGAGCGGTGGACCGCAGGACTTCGCGGTCGAGGCGGAGGATCGTCCGGGCGAGGGGCGCAAGCGCGCGCCCCAGAAGGCTTCGAAACGCCGCGGCAAGGCGGGCAAACGGAAGGGGAGCCCGGGCCAGCGCCGCCGTCGCTCGATCGTGCTAAGGGCCTTCCGCCTGATCTTCATGCTCGGCATCTGGGTGGCGCTCGCCGGCGTCGGCCTGATCGCTTATTACGCCGCGGACCTTCGCAGCGCCTCGGATTGGAAGGTCCCCGACCGCCCGCCGAACATCCAGATTCTCGCCGTCGACGGGCGCCTGATCGGCAATCGCGGCGACACCGGGGGCGAGGCGGTCGCGATCTCCGAGCTTCCGCCCTACGTCCCGAACGCGGTGATCGCGATCGAGGATCGCCGCTTCCGCACGCACCACGGCGTCGATCCGATCGGGCTCCTGCGCGCCGTCGCCAAGAATGTCTTCGCCGGCGGCGTGGTGGAGGGCGGCTCGACGCTGACCCAGCAGCTCGCCAAGAACATGTTCCTGACGCCCGAGCGCTCTTTGAAGCGCAAGGTGCAGGAAGTGATCCTCGCGCTCTGGCTGGAGTCGAACTACACCAAGGACCAGATTCTGGAGATGTATCTGAACCGGGTCTATTTCGGCTCGGGCGCCTACGGCATCCAGGCGGCCGCCAACGTCTACTTCAACGTCGACGCGCGCGACCTGACGCTGCCGGAGGCGGCAACGCTCGCCGGCGTGCTGCCGGCGCCAAGCCGCTACGCGCCGAACAAGAACCCGCAAGCGGCGCACCAGCGCGCCGCGCTCGTTCTCGCCGACATGGCCGACGAGGGCTACATCACCGCCGATCAGGCGAAGGCTGCGCGCGACGCGCCGCCGCCTGCTTCGAACTACCAGTTGAAGCGAAGCGGCAACTATATCGCCGATTGGGTGATGGACGTGCTCCCCTATCACATCGGCAACATCGAGCAGGACGTGGTGGTGGAGACCACCGTCGACCTCGATCTCCAGAATGAGGCGGAGCACGCGGTCGCCGACACGCTCTCCGAGGAGGGTGCGCGGTACGGCGTTGGCGAGGGCGCTATGGTCGTCGTCGACGGCACCGGCGCGGTGCGCGCGCTCGTCGGCGGCAAGTCCTACGCCGAGAGCCAGTACAATCGCGCGATCGACGCGCGACGCCAGCCGGGCTCCGCCTTCAAGCCGTTCGTCTACCTGACCGCAATCGAGAAACTTGGCTACCGCCCCGACACGGTGATGATCGATCAGCCGGTCACCTTCGGTACCTGGTCGCCGCAGAACTACGACGGCAAGTTCCGCGGGCCGATCACTCTGCTCGACGCTCTCGCACATTCGATCAACACGGTCGCCGCGCAGCTCGCCGACCAGGTGACGCCGGAAGCCGTAGTGCAGACCGCGAAGCGGATGGGCATCAATTCGGCGCTCGAAGCCGTGCCGTCGATCGCCCTCGGCACCTCCGAGGTCTCGCTGCTCGAGTTGACCGGCGCCTATGTGCCGTTCTCGAATGGCGGCTATTCGGTGCTTCCCTTCGTGGTGCAGCGCGTCAGGACGCCGAAGGGCGACGTCCTCTACGATCGCTCGCAGGACCAGACGCCGCGGCGCGTGATCTCGATCGAGAGCGTCGCGCTCATGAACTACATGCTGCAGGCGACCGTCGAGATGGGCACCGGCACGCGCGCGTCGCTAGCCGGATGGCCGGCCGCCGGCAAGACCGGGACGAGCCAGAATTTCCGCGACGCCTGGTTCGTCGGCTACACGGCGAACCTGACCGCCGGCGTCTGGGTCGGCAACGACACCGACGCGCCGACCAAGCACGCCTCGGGAGCGAACGTTCCGGCCGAGATATGGTCGAAGTTCATGACCAAGGCGCATCAGGGCGTGCCGGTGCAGCAGCTCCCCGGCACCGACCTCGTCGCCTACCTCCTCGGCCAGCCGCCGCCGCCGTCGCCCGGGCCGGACTTTGGCTTCGGCCGGGGCACGCCCGAAGAGCAGGCGGCGAACGAGCAGCGGATGCGCAACTGCATGCTGAACCGCAATACCTCCGAATGCAGGCAGCTCTCAGGTACGCCCGAGCAGCAGGAGCCGGTCAGGCGGCGCGGCTTCTTCGAGCGCCTCTTCGGGGGCTAGGGCCGGGCAATCCGTCGACTTACTGCATTAGTGCAAGTGCGTGGCCCGCGGCCGGCGCGCGCTAGCCCCGTCCGCGCCCGACGGCAGAGAGCCCGATGCCCGCTTTGTTCAGCCACGCCCGCGCTATCGCGTGGTCGCGGTCGAGCGCGTCGACCAGCGCCCAGAATTTCGGCCCGTGGTTCATGATTCGAAGGTGCGCCACCTCGTGGGCGGCGAGGTAGTCGAGGACGCGCGGCGGCGCGAGCACGAGCCGCCAGGAGAAGGTCAGCACGCGCTGCGAGGAGCAGGAGCCCCAGCGGCTTTTCGGGTCGGCAATGCGGATGCGCGTGGCCTTGCGGCCCACGGCCTTTTCGTGCCGGGCGACGGCGGCGGCAAGATCGCGCCTCGCCTCGCGGCGCAGGAAATCCGTGACCCGCCGCGCCAGGAATTCCGGCTCGCCCGGAACGGTGAGCACGTAGCCTTCGCCGCGTCGCTCCAGGCTGATAAGCCCGCGCCCGCCGCGGGCACGGATGCGGCAGGGGAGGCCGCGCAGCGGAAACGTGGCGCCGTCTACGAAGGGACAAGGCGGCGAAAGTAGCCGGAGACGTGCCTCGAGCCACGCGATGTGCTGGCGCAAAAAGCGCTCTGCCTCGGTGAGCGCCGTGCGGCTTGGAAGGGTCAGAACCGGCAGGCCGAGCGCCTCGTCGACCCTCAAAATCAGGTGCCGCGCCCGTGGGTTACGCTTGATTGCGACGGGAATCCGCCGCCCGGCAGCGGCAATTAGGAGCCTTTCGGGTGCGCGCTTCAGGGCGAGGGCCATGGTTAATGATTGCCTGGAGTCGCCCGACTCCGGAAGACACAAAAAATAGGCACATGCGAAAACGGGGCCTTCCGGCCCCGTCATTTTTTCGTCAGTTCGCTGTCGGCCCTCAGGCGGCCGGGCGGTCGCCCCCGGTTCGGTTACGGAAGGCCCGCATGAACCCCTCGAACTCCTCCTGGTCCTTCGCGCGGCGAAGCTCCTCCAGGAAGCTTTCGAACTCGGCACGCATCGCCTCGAGCTTGCGGCGTTCCTCCTCGAGCCGGCGCAATTCTTGCGCCCGGTAGTCGTCGAAGGCGGCATTGCCGGTGCGGCCGCGGAAGCCGGCCGCTCCCTGCCACCCTTGCGTGCGCTCGAAAAAGGAGCGGCAATTGTCCTTCATCACTTCCGCCTTGGCCGCAATCTCCTCGCCCCAGATGATCCAGGCGAGCATGGCAAGGCCGAGCGGCCAGAACACCGCGAAGCCGATGATCATCAGCACGATGTTGAGAGCGTTCCAGCGGCCGCGCGTTCCGGCGCGGGGCGCGGTAGCGGTGTGGTTCATGGCACTCCCTTTCAGTCCAGCGACGAAAGGGAAATAGGAAGCGCCAAACCCGCTTCAAGGAAAATCGGACGGGTGGCCGCCCGATTTGTCTCTGGGTCTGAGGAGCGCTTAGCGACCGACGAGTTGCCGTCGCCACCCGCCGCCGGCCTTTGCCTTGCCGATCGACGTGTGTGCTACCGAGCGGGAAAATAATCGTTGGCTTGACGCTGGACCCACGACATGCGCCGCCACCGGTCGGTTCGTCGGCACTTTCAAGAAGAGCGACAAGCGGATGCGGGAGCGTGGGATTTTCCTCCGTAACCACCGCTGATGCGCGCCAAAGACCCGATTAATCAGAAAGACCCGGTTAATCGGCGGGAAATGTTCCTTCGACAGATTGTGACAGCGTCCCGCTGCCCGTAGCGCGCGACCCGGCCGGGGCGCTTTCGGGGCAGGTGTTGCAAGGATGGACGAATGGCCAAGGCCCGGTTGAAGAAGCGCGATGGCGACTCGACCGATACTATCGAAGCTCGGTTGGGCCGGCTCATCTCGGCTAACGCACAGGTGCAGGCGGACGTCGAGGGACGGCTGTGGTCGACGCCGAGCCGTGAGGTGGAGCGCGCCCTGCTCGCGGCGATCGTCAACGAATTGCCTGAGCTCGTTTACGCCAAGGACACGAGTGGCCGCTTCCTTGCAGCGAACGACGCCGTCGCGCGCGACAACGGCTTGGAGCGCGCCGCGGAGCTGATCGGCAAGTCCGATTTCGATCTGTTCCCGCCGGCCGTCGCGCAAGGCTTCTTCGACATCGAGCAGCGGATCATCGCGACCGGAGAACCGATGGTCGACATGGAGGAGCGCAGGACCGACGCGTCCGGCGCGCCGAAATGGATGCTCACGACAAAAATGCCGATGCGAGACGCGAGCGGCAAGATCGTCGGGTTGATCGGGATCGCCCGCAACATCACCGAGCGCAAGCACGCCGAACAGGAATGGAAAGCGGAACGTGCGTTGTTCCGGGCGATGATCGACCAGGTGCCCGATTACCTCTTCGTCAAAGACACCGACAGTCGCTTCGTTGTCGTCAACCGCGCCGTCGCCGCCGACATCGGCCTGCAGCCGGACGACTTGATGGGCAAGACCGATTTCGAGCTTCACCGGCGCGAGCTTGCTGCCAAGTTCTTCGCCGATGAGCAGAAGGTGGTCAGTTCCGGCGAACCCCTCCTCGACATTGAAGAATACGTGGTCAGTCCCTCAGGCAAGAAGCAGTGGCTGTCGACGTCCAAGGTGCCCTTGCGTGACGAAAAGAACGAAGTCATCGGCATCGTGGGCATCAGTCGCAACATCAACGAGCGCAAGCGCGCCGAGGACCAGATACGCTTCTTGGCCCTCCACGACGTTTTGACCGGCTTGCCGAACCGCTCGCTGCTCATGGACCGGTTGGCACAGGCCCTCCTGCAGGCGGAGCGCAGCAACGCCCGCGCGACCGTGATCTTCATCGATCTCGACAACTTCAAGCTCGTCAACGACAGCCTCGGACACAATGCGGGCGACGCCCTTCTGAAGGTCGTGGCGGAGCGCATGGTCAGCTGCGTGCGCACAACCGACACGGTGGCGCGTCTTGGAGGCGATGAATTCGTCGTTCTTCTGATCGATCAGGCGGCGAGCCCGGTCGCGCCCGCAACCATCCTCGACAAGATTCGCGCCACAATCGCAGTGCCGGTCCCGATCGAGGGACGGCTGTTTCATGTGACCTGCAGCATCGGCGTTGCGAATTTTCCCGAGGACGGGAGGGACCCCGAAACGCTGCTGATGAACGCCGATGTCGCCATGTATCAGGCGAAAGAGAACGGGCGCGACAATTTCCAATTCTATACGACGGAGATGAACGAAGCGGCGTTTGAGCGGCGGCTATTGCAGGAGGGTTTGCGCGAGGCAATCACGAACGACGAGTTCGAGATCGTCTACCAGCCGCAGGTCGATCTCCATACCGGCGCGGTCTTCGCGGTTGAAGCGCTCACGCGCTGGCATCACCCGAAGCTCGGCATGATCTTGCCGACGAAGTTCATCCCGTTGGCAGAGGAAAGCGGACTGATCGTCCAGCTTGGCGACTGGGTGCTGCGCGAGGCGTGCCGGCAAAACAAGGCGTGGCAGGATGCCGGCATTGCGCCGATCTCGGTGTGCGTGAACGTGTCGGCGCGCCAATTCCGGGAGAAGAATTGGGTGCGGCGGGTTGCAGAGGCACTCCAGGAGACCGGACTGGATCCGAAGTACCTGGAACTGGAACTGACCGAAAGCATGCTGATGCACGACGTCGCGGGGGCGATCGCCGCGATGCGCGAGCTCGGAGCGCTCGGCGTGCACTTCTCGATCGACGATTTCGGCACCGGCTACTCGAGCCTCAGTGCTCTGCGGAGCTTCCCCGTCGCGCGGCTGAAGATCGACCAGTCTTTCGTGCGCAATCTTGCCGGCGACGCAAACGACCGGAAGATTGCAAGGGCCGTCATCTCGCTCGGGCAGAAGCTGAACATGAAAGTCATCGCCGAAGGCGTGGAAACCGACGAACAACTGGCATTCCTGCAGGAGAGCGAGTGCGACGAAATCCAGGGCTATCATTTCAGCAAGCCGATCGGATCGGAGGCAGTCGCCGCGATGCTGCGCAAACAATCGGCGGCGGCCGATTTACGTCCGCGTCCCATGAACGCCGCTAAGGCTAAGTCGAAAGCGGCCACCGCGTCGGCCGACGCCAGCTCCTTGGGCAATAGCGGCTGAAGAAGTCCAAGTTCGACAGGTGGCGACCTTTCGTCTGCTCAACTGCCGTTGTCGGATTTTGCAAGTTTCTTCGCCTGGCCGAACCAGTCTTCGCGTGTCGGGCGCCCGCTCATCTGCGCGTCGAGCGCGCGCACTGCGTCGTCGGCCATCTCGGCAAGCTGGTTCACGTCGAAGATACCGGCCTTGTTGAGCTCCGCCGCCATCTTCGGGCCGATGCCGGCGATCTCCGTCAGTTCGTTTGCCATCGCCTTGGTCACGGCCGGCAGGCTCTTGCCCGAAAGTGCCGTGAAACCGAAGGCGTCGGCGAAGCGTGCCTCGAAAGAGGAAGAATGCTTGCCCTTGCCGTTGATCGGCTTTGCCGCGCGCTCAAGGCTGCCGTTTGCACCGGTGTGGTGCTTTCGGATGAAATCGCGGATGCGTGGCTGGATATCGGAGCGGTAGCGCGAGCCGTTGAAGACGCCGTAATGGCCGACGCCCTTGGCGAGATAGTGCTGCTTCTCGTCGTAGGGAAGGTTGGTGCAGAGCGCGTGCGCGGCCTTTGTCTGACCGACGCCGGAAATATCGTCGCGCTCGCCCTCGATTGTCTGAAGCGCGGTGCGGCGGATGGCCTCGGTCTTAATCGGGCGCCCGCGATGCGTCATCTTCCCGTTCGGCAAAAGGTGCTTCACGAAGACGGTCTCGACCGTCTGCAGATAGAACTCGGCGGTCAAATCCATCACCGCCAGATACTCGTCATAGAACTCGCGGTGCTTCTCCGCGGAGTCTCCGTCGCCGTCGACAAGGTGGCTGTAGAACTCCTGGTGCGCGGTGACATGGCGGTCGAAGTTCATGCTCATGAAGCCGGAGAGCTGCAAGAAGCCCGGATAGACTCTGCGCATGAAGCCCGGATGCGGAAACGGCACCGTCATGATCGTGCGGTTGCGGAACCAGGCCGTGCCGCGCGCCTCCGCGAGCTGGTTGACCGCGGTCGGCGCAAGCCGCGTGTCGATCGGCCCGCCCATGAGTGTCATGGTGCGCGGCAGGTCGTCGTCGCGATCCTCGGAGAGGAGTGCCACGCTGGCGAGCACCGGCACCGAGGGCTGGCACACCGCCATCACGTGCGTGTTGGGGCCGAGGTGGTGATAGATCTCGATCAGGTAGTCGATGTAATCGTCGAGATCGAAGGTGCCGTCGGAGACGGGAACCATGCGCGCGTCGGCCCATTCGGTGATGAACACCTCGTGCTCCGGCAGCATCGCTTCGACGGTGCCGCGCAGAAGCGTCGCGTAATGGCCGGAGAGCGGCGCGACGATGAGAAGTTTCGGGTCGTCTCTTGGCTTCTCCAGGTCGCGGCGGAAGTGCAGCAGCGAGCAGAACGGCTTTTGCCAGACCACTTCTTCGTGGACCGCCACCTTCTTGTCGTCGATCGCGGTTTCCGTCAGTCCGAATTCCGGCTTTCCGTAGCGGCGCGTGGTGCGCTCGAAGAGTTCGGCCGCCGCCGCGATCGATCGCCCGAACGGCGTGTCGGAGAATGGGTTCAGCGGGTTTTGGAAGGTCAGCCGCGTCGCGTCGGCCATGGCGCGCCACGGCGCAAGCGCCGCGTGATTTAGCTCGTAGAGCTGATAGATCGACAAGGCAGCCCAGCCCTTCGCGATTTTGTGCACTGCGGAAAAAATTCCGCACTGCAAATCTAGCGTTTGAAACCCCTATGACAACCCGGATTCAGAAGAATGCCGCGATTTCGTTAGGAAATGTTAACCGAAATCCCCGGTCACTCGCCGGTTTGCATGAGGGCGCCGTTGACGCGCGCGGAGCGCAATAGCAGCCCGAAAGCACCGGCAGCCGCCGCCAGATAGGCGAGATTGAGAAGAAACGCGGTCAGAATGTCGCGGATGTCGAGGTGGCGTTCGAGGACGAGAGCGCGCAGCCCCTCGAAAACGTGCGTCGGCGGCAACGCCAGCGCGATCCATTGCAACCAGCCGGGGAGGATCGCGACCGGGTAGTAGACGCAGCAAAGCGGTAGGAGGATGAAAGTCATCGACCAGGCGAGCCCCTCCGCGCCGAGGCCTTTCCTGAGCACCATCCCCGCGGAGATCAGCCCGATCGACCAGCTGGTCAGGATCAAGTTGAAGAAGAAGATGGGCACGGCAAGTCCGAGCGCCCAGAAATTGAAGCCGAAGAAGACGATCGCAAGAATTGTCACCGGCACGAGCCCGATCAGGACGCGCACCACGCTCATCACCATCAGCGCGGCGACCAGCTCGAAGGGGCGAAGCGGCGTCATCATCAGGTTGCCGAGATTGCGCGACCACATCTCTTCGAGGAACGAGATCGAAAAGCCGATCTGCCCGCGGAAGAGGATGTCCCAGAGGAGCACCGCGCCGATGAAGGCGCCGCCCGTGCGCGCCGCCATGCTGGTCTTGTCGACGAGGTAGAGCTGCAGGAAGCCCCACATCACCATCTGCACCGCCGGCCAGTAGATCAGGTCGACGACGCGTGGCCACGAATAGCGCAGCAGGTACCAGTATCTGAGGACCATCGCACCGATGCGGCGAAACGATACGGCATGGTAGCCGGAATGCGCGGCATGGCTCACTCGGTTACCTCGCGTCCCGGCTCTTTTTGCCTGCGATCGCGGGCGACGTCGAGGAACACCTCCTCCATCGTCTCCCGCCCGTAGCGCTGGATGAGATCGGCCGGCCCGCCGCGATCGACGATCTTGCCCGCCTTCATCATCAACACGTCGTCGCAGAGCCGCTCCACCTCCGGCATGTTGTGCGAGGCGAGCAGGATCGCGGCGTTGCGCTCGCGCCGATAGCGCTCAAGATGCGAGCGCACCCAGTCGGCCGTGTCGGGATCGAGCGAGGCGGTCGGCTCGTCGAGGAGAAGCACGTCGGGAGCGTTGACCAGCGACTTGGCAAGCGCGACGCGCGTCTTCTGTCCGGAGGAGAGCTCGCCGGAGGGCCGGTCGAGCAGGCTCTTCAGGTCGAGCTCGAAGGCGAGCGCATCGATCCGCTCGGCGAGGCGTTCGACCCCGTAGAGCGTCCCGAAGACCTTGAGATTCTGCCTGACGGTCAGCCGCTTCGGCATCTCCACGTAGGGGCTTTCGAAGTTGATGCGGTGCAGCACCTTGTGCCGCGCATGCGCCATGTCGACGCCGAGCACCTTGGCGACGCCCGCCGTCGGCAGCACCAGTCCCATGATCATGGCGATCGTCGTCGTCTTACCGGCGCCGTTTCCGCCGAGAAGGCCGACGATCGCACCGCGCGGCACGGAAAAATCGATACCGTCGACCGCCTGCACGTCGCGATAGGTTTTGACGAGGCCGGTGACGGCGATAGCGGGAACTTCCGCGCGCATCCCCGATCACATAGAGCCTCCGCGCCTCGCCGGCCAGTGGCCGCGCTGCAACGTCTTGTGGCCGCCGCAACGGGCCCTTAAAGGTCGATGGCAATAGGGAGGAAAGGGCCGGCATGGCGGACGACAAAGGCTGGAAGGGGATCGTTTCGGTCACCGACCAGGAAGCGCTGGATTTTCACACGCGGGGACGGCCGGGGAAGATCGAGATCCTCCCCACCAAGCCGATGGCGACGCAGCGCGATCTGTCGCTCGCTTATTCGCCCGGCGTCGCCGTCCCGGTGAAGCGCATCGCGGAAGACCCGAACGCGGCCTTCGACTACACGACGCGCGGCAACCTGGTGGCTGTCATCTCGAACGGCACCGCCATCCTCGGGCTCGGCAATCTCGGCGCGCTCGCCGCAAAGCCGGTGATGGAAGGCAAGGCGGTGCTCTTCAAGCGCTTTGCCGACATCGATGCGATCGACCTCGAAGTCGACACCGAGAACGTCGACGAATTCGTCAATGCCGTGCGTTTCCTCGGTCCATCCTTCGGCGGCATCAATCTTGAGGACATTCGTGCGCCCGACTGCTTCGTGATCGAGAGCCGGCTGCGCGAGCTCATGGACATTCCCGTCTTCCATGATGACCAGCACGGCACGGCCATCATCACGCTCGCCGGATTGATCAACGCGCTGCAGCTGACCGGCCGCGACATCAAGACGGCGAAGCTCGTGTGCAACGGCGCCGGCGCGGCGGCGATCGCCTGCGTGGAGCTCGCAAAGGCCTATGGCATGGCGCACGAGAACGTCATTCTCTGCGACACCAAGGGCGTGGTCCACAAGGGCCGCACCGAAGGCATGAACCAGTGGAAGTCGGCGCACGCGACGGAGACAAAGGCGCGCACGCTTGAAGAAGCCATGCGCGGCTCCGACATCGCCCTCGGCCTTTCGGTGAAAGGCGCCTACACGCGCGAGATGATCGCGTCGATGGCGAAGAACCCGATCATCTTCGCCATGGCCAATCCCGATCCGGAGATAACACCGGAAGAGGTCGCCCAGGTGCGCGACGACGCGATCGTCGCCACCGGTCGTTCCGACTATCAGAACCAGGTGAACAACGTCCTCGGCTTTCCTTATATCTTCCGCGGTGCGCTCGACGCGCGCGCCACCACCATCAACGAGGCGATGAAGCTCGCCGCGGCGGAAGCGCTTGCTGCGCTCGCCCGCGAGGACGTGCCGGACGAGGTGGTCGCCGCCTACCAGGGCAACCGCCCGCGTTTCGGCTCCAACTACATCATCCCTGTTCCCTTCGATCCGCGTCTCATCTCCGCCGTTCCACCCGCCGTCGCGCAAGCGGCGATCGATTCCGGTGTGGCGCGGCGTCCGATTGCCGACATGGAGGCCTACAGCCTGCAGCTCTCCGCGCGGCGCGATCCGGTCGCCGCTACGCTCGCGACCATCACCGCTCATGTGCGCCGGAATCCAAAGCGCGTCGTGTTCGCGGAGGGCGAGGAGGAGCACGTGATCCGCGCGGCGGTGAGCTTCGTCAACAGCCGCCTCGGCACGGCCATCCTCGTGGGACGCGAGGACCTGGTGAAGGCTCAGGCTGCGGACGCCGGCATCGAACTGAAGAGCGGCATCGAGATCATGAATGCGCGGCTCTCCACGCGCCGCGACGACTATGCCGACTATCTCTACAAGCGGCTGCAGCGGAAGGGCTTCCTCTATCGCGACTGCGTGCGGCTTGCCAACACCGACCGCAACCACTTCGCCGCCTGCATGGTGGCGCTCGGCGATGCCGACGCGCTCGTCACCGGCGTGACGCGCAACTACCCGGCGGTGCTGAAGGATATGCGGCGCTGCATCGAAGCCAAGCCCGGCCATCACATCATCGGCGTCTCCGTGGCGCTCTGCCGCGGCCGCACGGTTCTGATCGCCGACACGGCGGTGCACGATCAGCCGGATGCGGACCAGCTCGCCGACATCGCGGTGGAGGCGGCGGGGGTCGCAAGGCGGCTCGGCTTCGATCCGCGCGTCGCCATGCTCGCTTATTCGACATTTGGCGAGCCGACGGGCGAGCGCGCCGACAAGGTGCGCGAGGCCGTTAGGATACTCGACGGCCGCGACGTCGATTTCGAATACGACGGCGAGATGGGCGCCGACGTGGCGCTCAATCCGAGCGTGATGGCGACTTATCCGTTCTGCCGTCTTTCCGGCCCCGCCAACGTTCTCGTCATGCCGGCCCGGCATTCCGCCGCCATATCGACCAACATGCTGCATGAACTCGGCGGCTCGACCGTACTCGGGCCGCTTCTCGTCGGCTTCAAGTGCTCCGTGCAGATCCTATCGATCTCGGCGCGCGATTCCGAGATCGTCAACATGGCGGCGCTCGCCGCCTTCAACATCAGTGGGTGAGGGGGCCCGCGGTCGCCGACCCCGAACGCTTCGGCCGGCTCGACGTCGTGATTCTCGACGGCCGACGCGGAGTCGGCGTCGCTAGTCTTCCTCGCCGAAGCCGTCGGCGATGAGGCTTGAGAGCGCGTCGAGCGCCGCTTCGGCTTGCGGGCCTTCCGCCTGCAGCTCGATCGTCGATCCGGTCGCGGCAGCGAGCGTCATCAGCCCCATGATCGATGTGCCGCCGACGCTCTGTCCGTCCTTCACGACCTTGACCTCGCAGTCGAAGCCCTCGGCGCATTTCACGAAGCGGGCCGAGGCTCGGGCATGCAGGCCGCGGCGGTTTACGATGGTGACGAGGCGCGATGCAGGCTCGTTCATTCGTTGGCGAGAAGCTTGCTGGCGACGTTGATGTATTTGCGCCCGGCGTCTTGCGCGCAGCAGGCGACGTCGTCGAGGTTGGAATCGCCGCGCACGCTCGCGAGCTTGATCAGCATCGGCAGATTGACGCCGGCGACGACTTCGACCCGCCCCGGCTCCATGACCGAGATGGCGAGGTTCGACGGAGTGCCGCCGAACATGTCGGTCAACAGGATCACGCCCGAGCCGTCGTTCACCTTGTCGACGGCGGCAACGATGTCGCGGCGTCGCTCCTCCATGTCGTCGTCCGGACCGATCGACACGGCCTCGCACGCCTCCTGATGTCCGACCACGTGCTCAAGCGCGGCGCGAAATTCCGTCGCCAACTGCCCATGAGTGACAAGCACGAGACCGATCATGAAGATGCCGTAGGGGTGGGAAGGGCCGCCATAATCCCGAAACTGTCGCGGTTCGCAAGCCCCCTATCGGGCTGCGACGAAACGGCTCCGAGCGCCGCCTCCACGAGCACGACGGCACGCTCGGTTACGGCCGGAACCGGCTGGCAGGGTAGCGCGATTCCGAGGAGTTCGGCGGTTAGCTGGTGCGCCTCCGGCATCCGTTCAAGCCCCTCCGAATCGGCCTCGTCCTCTGCGACGATGTCGACGACGAGCCGGACAACGCCGCTTCGCTCGTGCGGCACCTTGACGAGGCCGCGGCCCCTGAGCTCGATGAGCCCCGCCGTCGCGAAAGGCGCGCTGGCGACGAGGCGCCCGTGGCAATGTGAAAGCGTAAGCCGGTCGTCGGCGATGAGCCTGCCGCCGCGCCGGATGAGCTGAAGCGCCAGCGCCGATTTGCCGCTGCCCGACGCCCCGCGGATCAGCACCCCATCGGCGCCAAAGAGGACCGCGGTTCCATGCACCGTCTCTGACATGGTTCAGTCCGGCGCGGGGAGGACGACCGTGAAGCGTGCGCCTTCCACGCGCCCGCCGTCGGGGTCGTCGGGGGAGCGTCGGTTCTCCGCTTTGATCGTGCCGCGATGCGCCTCCACGATCTGCCGCGTGATGGCAAGGCCGAGGCCGGAGTTCTGGCCGAACGCGTCGACCTCCGGCCGGTCGGTGTAGAAGCGCTCGAAGATGCTCTCGATGTTTTCCGCGCGGATGCCGGGGCCGTTGTCGTCGACCGTCACCACGATCCGCGTCGGGTCTCGTCTGGCGTGGATGCGCACGATCCCGTCCGGCGGCGAGAACGAGAGTGCATTGTCGATCAGGTTGTTCACGACCTGGCCGAGGCGGCTGTCGTTGCCGAGCACGTAGAAGGCGTCCTTGCCCCAACGCCGCGGCTCGAGCGAGAGCTCGATCTTGCGCGCGCTTGAGGCAAGTCGCGTCTCGCGCGCGATCGCCACCACCGTCTGCAACAGCTTCTCCATGTCGACCGGATCGTTTGTCTCGCGCGCCAGCTCCGCGTCGAGCCGCGAGGCGTCCGAAATATCGGTGATCAGGCGGTCGAGCCGCCTGACGTCGTGCTTGATGACGGCGAGGAGGCGGTCGCGCTGCTCGTCGTTCTTGGCGATCGGGAAAGTCTCCACCGCGCTTCTGAGCGAGGTCAGCGGGTTCTTCAATTCGTGCGACACGTCGGCGGCGAAGCTCTCGATCGCCTCCATGCGCTTGTAGAGCGCGTTGGTCATGTCGGAGAGCACGCGCGCAAGGTGGCCGATCTCGTCCTTTCGGTTGCCGAAGTCGGGAATGTCGGCGCGTCGCTGCTTGATACCGCGTCTGACGCGCTCCGCCGCCGAGGCGAGGCGGCGCACCGGACCGGCGATGGTCGATGCAAGAAGCACCGAGAGGAGCACGGTCACGCCCGCGGCGACCAGGAAGACGCGCAGGATCTGCAATCGCTCGGCCTGGACGATGGCGTCGATGTCGCCGGATTCGGTGGAAAGCAGCAGGCTCCCGAGGATCGCCCGGTAGCGCTGCACGGGAACGGCGACGGAGACGATCAGCCCGCCGTCCTCGCCGACGCGCACCACGCTTGCCGCCTGTCCGTTCAGCGCCGAGGCGACTTCCGTGTATTCGCGGCCGTTGGCCGAGCCGATCTCTTCGTAGACCGGAAGTTCGCCGCGCCGGTACCAGAGTTTCACCGCGTCCCACCAGTGCTCGATCACGCTCTTTTCCTGGCCGAGCGGCGGCAGGTCGATCGACTGGATGAAACCGCGCATATAGAGGCCGCGCGAATCGAGGATTAGCGCGCCGTCATTGTCGTAGATGCGCGCGCGCGTGCGTGTCGGCGAGATCAGGCGTCGAAGCAGCGGCGCAACGCGTTCCGGGCTGATCGGGAAATCCGTCGACGTGTCGCCGGTGCGATAGGGGGCACCGCTTTGCCCCGCCTGCAGCTCAAGCAGCTTGTCGGGGTCGATCGTGATGGCGTCGGTATCGGCAGTCGCCTGCGCCGCGATCGCAGCGGCGATGATCTGTCCCTGCACGAGCAGGCTCTGCACGCGCGTATCGATCAGGCCGGCGCGGAACTGGTTCAGATAGAGAATGCCGGCGACGAGTGCCACCAGCGCGGCGAGGTTCAGGATGACGATGCGCCGCGTGAGGCTCGACGTCGTCGCGCGGCCGAGGCTCGTCAGCCACTGCTGCACCGGCCGCAGAATATGCGCCCACGCCCGCAGTCGCGGCACCAGCGACCGCTTGCGCTGAACCTGCTCCTGCCGATTGGTGTCGGCAACCATGGCTTGATTTTACGCCTCGCGGAAGCGGTAGCCCACCCCGTAGAGTGTCTCGATCATGTTGAACTCGTCGTCGACGGCCTTGAACTTCTTCCTGAGCCGCTTGATGTGGCTGTCGATGGTCCGGTCGTCGACATAGACCTGGTCGTCATAGGCGGCGTCCATCAGGGCGTTGCGGCTTTTCACCACGCCCGGACGCTGCGCTAGCGCGAAGAGGATCAGAAACTCCGTCACCGTCAGCGTGACGTTCTGGCCGTTCCAGGTGCAGGTATGGCGCTCCTGGTCCATGGTGAGCGCGCCGCGTTCGAGGATGCGGCTCTGCTCGGGCGGGCGCGCGGCGGAGCCGTCGCGCGGCGAGGCGCGGCGCAGCACGGCACGCACGCGCTCCACCAGGAGCCGCTGCGAGAACGGCTTCTTGATAAAATCGTCGGCGCCCATCTTGAGCCCGAAGAGCTCGTCGATCTCGTCGTCCTTGGAAGTCAGGAAGATGACGGGGAGGTCGCTCGACTGGCGCAGCTTGCGCAAAAGCTCCATGCCGTCCATGCGCGGCATCTTGATGTCGAGGATCGCAAGGTCCGGAGGATTCGTGGCGAGCCCGTCGAGCGCAGTGCTTCCGTCGTTGTAGGTGGTGACGCGATAGCCCTCCAACTCAAGCGTCATGGAGACGGAGGTGAGGATATTGCGGTCATCGTCGACGAGCGCGATGGTCGGCATGCCGGCTCCTATGGATTTCGGACCGCCGCACCGGCAGCCCTTCGCCCCCACGCTTTTGTAACAGAATGCGAACAGAATGTGGCAAGCATTTTCGCAGCACCGCCGGAGACGCGTCGGATGACAGCAGAAACGCCGTCAAACCAGATGCTTGCGCGTGAGTTGCTCGCCGCCGGCGGGGCCGCCACATTGGCCACGCTGACGGCCGCCGGCGGGCCGTTCGCCTCCTACGTCGTGACCGCGCCGGGCGGGAGCGGCGCGCCGCTGATGCTCCTCTCCGACCTCGCCGAGCACGCGAAGAACCTGGCGCGCGATCCGCGCGCCTCGCTGCTTCTTGTGCGCGAGCCTGAGCCGGGCTCCGAAGCGATGACCGCAATGCGCCTCACGCTCACCGGCCGCGCCGCGAAGGAGGCGGACGCTGGCGAGCGCCGCCTCTACGTCGCGCGCCACCCCGATGCCGCGCGCTACGCGGATTTCTCCGATTTCTCGCTCTACCGCTTCGAGATCGAGTCCGGCCACCTCGTCGCCGGCTTCGGCCGCATCGTTGCGCTGACGCGCGAGGAGCTTCTCGCGGGAGCCTCGTCAGGCTGAGATGGGGCAGCAAAAGCCGCGCCGGACTCCTCCCTGTCATTCTCGGGCGAGGCGAAGCCGAGACCCGAGAACCCAGGATCGCCGCTGACCATCCCGTCTGGCCCCTCGGGTCAAGCCCGAGGGTGACAGGTCGGACGGTTGCGGACAATGTCAGCGACGGAACGTGAGGAACGTCGCGCCGCGTCCGGCTCGCGCCGCTTTCGCCTCGTAGCGCGTGCCGCGCCAGTCCGGCCACGGCTCGCTTTCCGGCTCGCCCGTCGCGACGAGCGTTCCGCTCTTTGCAACGGCCTCGCGCGTCCACGCAGCGTAGTCCTCCACGTCGGTCGCAAAACGGAAGCGGCCCTCGGCTCGAAGCACGCGCGCGATCCGCTTGAGATTTTCCGGGTTCACGAAGCGGCGCTTCCAATGCCGCTTCTTCGGCCAGGGGTCGGGAAAGAGGAGGTCGATCTGCGCGATCGATTGCACCGGCAGCCAATCGAGAAGCGGGCCGGCGTCCTCGTCGTAGAGGCGGATGTTTTGGATGCCTTCGCGAAGAATTGCCGTCGCGGCCTTCGCCATGCCGCTCTCGAACGGCTCGACGCCGATGAAGCCGATTGCGGGATTCTCCCGCGCAGCGTGGAGGAGATGCTCGCCGCCGCCGAACCCGATCTCGAGCCGGACAGCCTCGACCGGCATCGGAAAAAGCGCCGTGAGATTGTCCGGCGCCGGGTTTTTGAGATCGATGCGCAGCGCCGGCAGCACAGTGTCGAGCGCCTGCCGCTGCCCGGGCCGCAGCGCCTTGCCCTTGCGCCGCCCGAAGAACGAGCCGCCGCGCCGCTCTTCTTCGCTCACGGCATTTAGAGCGCCGCTTCGATCGCTTCGATCAGGTCGGTTCTTTCCCACGAGAAGCCGCCGTCCGCCTCCGGCTCGCGGCCGAAATGGCCGTAGGCCGCGGTGCGCGCATAGATCGGCCGGTTCAGCCCGAGGTGCTGGCGGATGCCGCGCGGGGAAAGGTCCATCGCCTCGCCGAGCGCGCGTTCAAGGTCGTGCGCCTCGATCCGGCCGGTGCCGTGCAGGTCGACATAGATCGAAAGCGGCTTCGACACGCCGATCGCGTAGGAGAGCTGGATGGTGCAGCGATCGGCGAAGTCGCCGGCGACGACGTTCTTGGCGAGATAGCGCGCGGCATAGGCGGCGGAGCGATCGACCTTGGTCGGGTCCTTGCCGGAGAAGGCGCCGCCGCCATGCGGGGCCGCGCCGCCATAAGTGTCGACGATGATCTTGCGTCCGGTCAGGCCGCAATCGCCGTCCGGGCCGCCGATCACGAATTTTCCCGTCGGGTTCACGTGCCAGACCGTGCTGTCGTCGAGCCAGCCTTCCGGCAGCGCAAGCTTGACGTAAGGCGCGACGATCTCCTTCACGTCCTCCGATTCGAGGTTCGGATCGTGATGCTGGGTGGAGACGACGACGGAGGTCACGGCGGTCGGCACGCCGTCCTCGTAGCGCACGGTCACCTGTGATTTCGCGTCCGGCCCGAGCTCGCTCTCGCGGCCGCTTCGCCGCGCGTCGGCCATCAGTTTCAGAATCTTGTGGGCGTAGAGGATCGGCGCCGGCATCAGCTCCGGCGTTTCCTTGCAGGCGTAGCCGAACATGATGCCCTGGTCGCCGGCGCCCTCGTCCTTGTTGCCGGCGCTGTCGACGCCTTGCGCGATGTCGGCCGACTGCTCGTGCAGGAGCACTTCAACGACCGCGTTCTTCCAGTGAAAGCCGTTCTGCTCGTAGCCGATATCGCGGATCGCATCGCGCGCCAGGTTCTCGATCATCTGCGCGTCGACGTCGGTGGAGCCGCGGACCTCGCCGGCGATCACCACGCGGTTGGTCGTGGCGAGTGTCTCGCAGGCGACCCGTGCCTCAGAAAACGCGCCGAGATGCGCGTCCACGACGGCGTCCGAAATGCGGTCGCAGAGCTTGTCGGGATGACCCTCCGAAACCGACTCGCTGGTGAAGAGATAAGTACGACGTGACATGGGGCCCCTGGCGATTTTCTTGGGAATAGCGGCCAAGCATCGCCGCCGACGGCGAGACATTCCCCACCGCTTCGCGCGCGTCAAGATGCTTGGGTTGCCGCCCGCCGGCGCGGAACGGCTATTCGCTACTGCTTTCGGCCAGTGCCCGCACCAGCTCGACCAGCTTGCGGCGGACTTTCGGGTTCAGGATTTTCGTAAAGGCGCGGGTCAGATCGAGGCCCTCGGAGGTGGAGAGGAACTCCATCATATAGGTCGCGCTCTCTTCTTTCATGCCGCCCGACTGCTGCGGACCGGCCTCGGGAAAGAAATAGGCGACCGGGACTTCGAGCGCGTCGGACATCGCCTGCAGCCGGCTGGCGCCGACGCGGTTGGTGCCCTTCTCGTATTTTTGGATCTGCTGGAACGTGATGCCGAGGCGCTCCCCGAGCTTCTCTTGG
This sequence comes from uncultured Alphaproteobacteria bacterium, assembly GCA_963720705.1. Lineage (GTDB taxonomy): Bacteria > Pseudomonadota > Alphaproteobacteria > Rhizobiales > Afifellaceae > DASWJZ01. The sequence goes on along the minus strand of CAVRGJ010000001.1, from coordinate 543,637 downwards.
CTCAGCCCGAGCATCTTCCGCCGCATCCGAATGCGGCTTCCGACGTAGATATCCGTCGGGTTCGGGCGCTTGCCCGTCTTCAGTGGACCGTCGATCACAACGTCCTCACGGTTCCGTTACCAATGTCTTGGAGCCCCCGCCCCGGCATACCAAGTGCCGGGGGCACAAGGTGGAGAATTGGCGAGCCGCATCGCGAACATCGAGGCCGCGCGTCGCCGATAATGAACAAGTCAATCATACCGCGGACGCACGGTAAAGTTTCTTTGTAGCGGCAACCAATATGCAGACAGCCAGAGATAGAATGAGCAGAGCAAGACGCCACTGAGCGTAGAAAGGAGGGGGGATCGCAGCCGGAAGAAATGCTTCGATCATCGTGGATTCACCGAGACGGGTCTGGGAAATACTCCGCCCATAGGGGTCGATGACCGCGGATATTCCTGTGTTGGCCGCGCGCACCAGCGGTAATCCTTCCTCGACGCTCCTGACGCGCGCCTGGTGGAAGTGCTGATAGGGGCCGATCGTGTTCCCGAACCAGCCGTCATTGGTGACGTTGAGCATGAAATCCGGTCGCGGCCCCACGCCGAGCACTGCGCCGGAGAAGATGCTCTCGTAGCAGATCAGGGGCAGGAAGCTTGTGCCCGATGGAAGCGTCAGCGCGCGGCGGGCCGCGCCGGGAGAGAAGCCGTAGGGCACGACCTGCCTCAGGCCGATGCGCGCGAAGAGTTGCGCGGCCGGAATGTACTCGCCGAACGGAACGAGGTGGACCTTGTCGTAGGCGCCGAGAATGGTCCCGTCGTCGCCGACCATATAGATGGAGTTGTAGTACTGCGTCGGGCCGACCGGCGAGAATTCCTCGCGGTAGGCGCCGGTCACAAGCGTCGTCCCGGGAGGGAGCAGCTCGGCGATCGCCGCCAGCGTACCGGGATCCTCCGTCAGCGGGAAGGGAAACGCCGATTCCGGCCAGACGAGGATCGTTCCCGCCTTGAGCGGCGCCGCGTCGGACGCGCTCAGACGGAAATAGGTGCTCAAGACCTCGTCCTTCTTCGTCGGATCCCATTTCTGCAGCTGCGGGAGCGCCGGCTGCACGATGCGGATTGTGGTTCCCGGCACAAAACTCTGGTCGGCGTGCGCGAGGCGAATGACGCCATAGCCGCCAAGCGCGGCCATCGAGACGAGGGCGAGCGCGGGGAACGTGACGTTGCGGCGCCTTTCTCCGACGAGCGGCGCCAGCGCGGCCGGTGCCGCGAAGATCAGGACCGCGATTACGTTCAGGGCATAGAGGCCGAAGAGCGCCGCCGACTGCATCATGATCTCGCCGGCGGTCAGCGCATAGCCGAGCGCGTTCCATGGGAAGCCGGAGAGGATGTTGCCGCGCAGCCACTCCGCCGCGCCGAGTCCGGCGGCGAGCGCGAAGATGCGCCGCCAGTCGTCGTTCCAAAGAAGTTGCGCCAGCGCGGCGCCGAGCCCGAAGAAGAGGGCCAGCCCGGCCGGCAACAGCAGCACGGCGAAGGGCAGGAGCCATCCGAACTGATCGGGCTCGGCGAGGAAGGCGTTGCCGACCCACCAAAGGCCGGCGAGGAAGTAGCCGAAGCCGAACCACCATCCGACGGCGAAGGCCGGGCGCAGCCGCCGCACCCTGCCGCTTTTCGTCTCAGCGACGGCGCCGTCGATCAGCCAGACGAGGATCGGCAGCGTGATCCAAAGAAGCGGGAAGGCGAAGAACGGTGCCATGGCGAGCGACGAGACGGCGCCGCTGCCGAAGGCGATGCTGCGCCGGCGCCATCCCCAGGAAAGGATGACCGCGTTTGCCAGGCGATCCATGAACCCCGCACCGATTGGCGGCCGCCGATTCGCTGCCGCCTTCCGTTGCTGACGGGTGCGGCGGCCAAAATCAAGGCGGCGCCGTTCGACGCGGGGATGCTTGTTATCTCAACACGGTAGGCGGCCTGCCCGCGGGGCCGGCCGCGCTCATCGGCTTAAGTCGTCGTGGGCCGCTTTCGGCTTACACCACGATGTGGGCGCAACCCTTCGCGATCTTCTGCTTCCACTCGGCGTGGTTCTCCATGACCACCTTGCCGAACCGGGTCTCAAGCTCGTCGAAGCTCGTCGCCTGGATCACGTAGCGCTTCTTGCCGTTCGGCAAGTCGGCGAGAACCTGGTTCACGCAGACGATCAGCTCGTCCTTCTTTGCGGCCGGAAGCCGGCTGACGGGGCCGGTCTCCTGGTGCCGAAGGATTTGACTGACGGCCGCCGGGAAGGTCACCCCCGCCGTCGCCGGCGAAGCCGCCCCGATCGCGACCGCCGCAAGAACGCCGAGCGCCGAAGCGGCGCCAAGAATTGATTTGCCAGCCATGACTGTAGTCCTTGTCCCCTGCACTTTTCGTGCGTTTGGCGAGGGCCGTTAAAGGACTTTTGTTTCCCCGCTGTTGCCGCGCCTTGACGAATTGGTTTCGTGGTGAGGGGCTGGTTAAGCACCGGCGCGGGAAGCGGCGTGTCCTTTCGGTCGCAGATCGGCGCGACGGTAGCGCTTCGTTTGCTTGGCGCGTGCTTTGCTGTTGCATCTTCGGGCCGCGAATGAAAACTAGCGACGGCTCAATCGTGCGAGCGGACGACATGACGACGACCATCCTTGCAAGGCTGCTCGCTGCGGCGCTTGCCGCGTTTTGTCTCCTTGCAGTGCCCTCTCTCGGCCTCGCGAGAGACGGCAATGAGCAGCGCAAAGAATTTTACCGAATGCTGCACGAGTACCAGCAGCATGGGACGGCAGAGGGAGAGACGGCCCTCCTTATCACCGGCGTGATCGGGCCCGGCTCCTACGCCGAATTCCACGCCGCCGTCTCGCGCGCGACGCCGGCGCTAGTGGTGATCGAGGGGCCGGGCGGCGTGCTCGGCGAGGCAATCCAGATCGGCGAGGAGATCCGCCAGCGCCACATCGACACGCTGGTCGCCGCGCATCATTCCTGCGCCTCCGCCTGCGCCGTGGTGTTCCTGTCGGGGCACACGCGTTATCTCGGCCCCGGCGCCAGCGTCGGGCTTCATTCCGCGTCCTACGTCGACGGGCGCTCCGATCCGGAAGCGACTGCCGTGATGGCTGCCTATCTTCGGGAGCTCGGCGTGCCGACGGCGACGCTGGACCGCATGGCGCATACCGCGCCGAGCGACATCCGCTGGTTGACCAAGGCCGAGCAGCAGGCGATCGGGATCAGGAGCTACAAGGAAGCGAAGTAGCGGCTGGCTACCCCGCCGCGACGCGCTTCTGGCGCACGGGCGCTGCGGCTTTGGCGCGGTCGCGTATCCTGACTTTCTTGATGCGGCGCGGATCGGCGTCGAGCACCTCGAAATCGTAGCCCGGCACGGCCTCCACCACCTCGCCCTTCGGCGGGATGCGGCCGGTCAGCGCGAAGACAAGCCCGCCGATCGTCTCGATCTCCTCGCCCTTCTCGCCGACCTTGAAGTCGGGACCGATCACCGCCGCCGCGTCGTCGAGCTCGGCGCGCGCATCGGCGACGAAGACGCCTTCGGCGATCTGCTTCACCGTCGGTTCCTCGTCGAGATCGTGCTCGTCCTCGATCTCGCCGACGATGATCTCGACGAGGTCTTCCAGTGACACCAGCCCGTCGGTGCCGCCGTATTCGTCGATGACGAGCGCCATCTGCGTGTGCGTCGCCTGCATGCGCTTCAGGAGCGCGCGCGCCGGCATCGTCGGCGGTACGAAGAGGAGCGGGCGCACGAGCTTCGAATCTTCCAGCGTCGCGGAGAGGTCGACGGCGGCGAAATCGAAGTGCGGCTTCCTCGCATCGTCGTCGCCCGCCGTGCCGTTCGCGTGCGCGAGCGCGCGGTCGGCGAGCCATGTCATCAGATCGCGGATGTGCAGCATGCCCACCGGGTCGTCGAGCGTCTCGCGGTAAGCGGGCATGCGCGAGTGGCCCGATTTCCTGAAGATCGCGACCACCTCCGCGATCGTCGACTCGATGTCGATCGCCTCGATGTCGGCGCGCGGGATCATCACGTCGTCGACAGTCATGTCGCCGAGTTTCAGGATGGCTCGGAGCATCGTGCGCTCGTCGGCGGAAAGCGTCTCGCCGGCGGCTTCGTCGGCGGCGATTGCGTCCTCGATCTCGGCGCGCGCGGAGCCGTTCTGCTTCAACCCGAGCGCGCCCAAAAGTGCGGCTCTGAGACGCCCTACAATGTCAGATTGCTGGCCCCCGGTTTCGGCCGGCGGGCCGTCGGGACTTCGACCTTGGTCGTCGCTCATCGTCCTTTAGGCGCCCGCGTAGGGATCTGGAATCCCCAACGACTTCAACGCAACGCGCTCCAATTGCTCCATTTTTGCCGCTTCACCCTCCCTCTCGTGGTCATGGCCAAGAAGATGGAGGAACCCGTGGATTATCAGGTGAGCCATGTGGTCTTCAAGCGGCTTCATCGCAAGCCTGGCTTCCTGGGCGACAGTCTCCGCCGCCAATATGACATCCCCAAGAAAGCGGTCGGCTGAAGGATTTCCGCTATTCGGGAGCGGCGCCGGCGGAAAGGAGAGCACGTTCGTCGGCTTCTCCTTGCCGCGATAGCGGTGGTTAAGATTCCGCATTGCCGCGTCGTCGGTGAAGACGAGGGAGAGCTCAGGAACCCTCTCCCCCCTTGCGGGGGAGAGACGGAGAGGTGGGAGGGACGCTGCCGCGGACGGCTTCTTTCCCATCTCCCTTTCCCTCCCCCGCAAGGGGGGAGGGAAGGCGCCGGCGCCGACCGCCGCCCCCACCGCGCGCCGCGCGATCTTCGCGAGCGTAGCCTTCGGCGGCCAGTCGCCGGCCTCCACCACGATCGCGATCTTCACATTCATCATCCCAAGCGAAATAGCGTGCGCGCGGACAAAACGAAACGGCCCGGGAGTTTCTCCCGGGCCGCTCGTGATTGTTGGCAGTGCGCGTGCGCGTCACACGAACCAGTAGTGGCCGTTGTCGCTGTTGAGCTTCACCGTCTTCCACGGGCCGAAGTTGAACTTCTTGACCTTGAACGTGTAGACGGTGCCGTTGCACTCGATTTTGTTCACGTGCTTGAACTCGCCCTCGAGATACTGCTTGGCTTCCCAGCAGCTCATCGAATTGTCGGAATCGAAGCTGACGCCGCCCGAGCCGAAGGTGATCGTGCCGTTCGGGGTGTCGATCGAGATCGAGAAGTCCGGCGGCGGCGCTGCGTTGGCGGCGGCGATCGGCGTGGTGGCAACCGCGGTGGCGAGGGCGACGGCGGCGAGAGTGGTCTTCATGAACATCGGGCTCTCCATCAGTTCTCTGTTGCGCTCGTTCCCGTCCGCCTTTTTCTCACGGCCCTCGTTGCTTGAGGACGGGCGGAACTTAGCGGAGCCGAACTGAACCGATCCGGAAGCCGTCGTTCATCTGCGGTTTAGCTGCCGCGCACCGCCTCTATCTCTTGATCCACCCCATCTTCACCGCCCAACTCCCCGGCCCGAAGGCCGCCGCGAAGAGCAGCCCGGCGATGAAGGTGAAGTGGTCGACGAAGAAGCCGAACTCGAACTGCCCCGTATCGCCCTGCCAGTGCGCCGGGCCGTGAAAGGCGAAGCCGAGGAAGAGCACGTAGAGCGCCGCGAGAAGCGCCGTCTCGGTGAAGAACGCACCGGAGAGGAAGCCGAGGATCAGGAGCACCTCGAAGATCGCGGCACACCACGCCAGGAACAGCGGGAGTGGAAATCCCGCCGCGGCGATGTATTGCGCCGTGCCCTCGATGCCGGCGAACTTGAAGAAGGCGGCGATCATGAACACCGCCGCGAAGATCAGCCGCCCGGCGAACGCCGCTGCGGATCTCCAGGTATTACCCGGCGTAGCGTTGGCGTATCCGGATGGGGTTGGGGTGCTCGTCGTCATGGTCGCTTCTCCGTCGTGTGATCATCCATCCACACGACGAGCGAGGCGGGCCGGAATTGACACGCGGCTCACTCCGCGCGCATCACCGTATTCGCCACGCCCTCCGCGCCCATGAACACCGCCAGCACGCGCGCCTCGTCCGCGCCCGTATTCGTCCCGTTGTGCTCGCTCTTGAACGCTTCCAGGAAGGCGTCGCCGGCGTGATAGACGCGTTTGCCGTCCGCGCCGTAGTCGACCGTCAGCTCGCCGGCGAGCATGTAGGCGAAGAGCGGCGCGTCGTGGCGGTGCCAGCCCGTTGCCTGGCCCGGCTGCATGGTGACGATCGCCGCGGTCACCTCCGGCGTGCCGGCCGGATAGGCGATCTCCTGCCCGATGATGGTCTTGCCGCTCTTCAGCAGCACGTCGAGGGGCGGATACGCGACCTTGGCTGCGGCGAAGCCGATCGCCAGACCGCAAGCGCCCGCCAGCGCTGCGACGACCAGCGCGCGGCGATGAAGCATGCTCCGCATGGGAAGCTCTCCGGAGTTTAGGAACGAGGCGCGTGTATTACCTCCGGCGGTTCTTAACAGCCCGCGAAGGCCGGAGCAGCGCGCTCTCCCTCCCCCCTTGCGGCGGAGGGCCGGGGAGAGGGGGAAGGATGAAGGCCGCGACGCCCGCCTACCCCCGCCCCATCGCATAGAACTCGTCGTTTGGCCGCATCGCGAGAAAATTCGCCATGCGGTTCGACATCGCGAAGAACGCGGCGATCGCGGCGATGTCCCAAGTATCCTCGGCGCTGAAGCCGTGCGCCTGAAGCGCCGCGATATCGGCGTCGCCGACTGCGTGCGATTTCACCGCCACCTTCAGCGCGAAATCGAGCATCGCGCGCTCGCGCTGAGATATGTCGGCCTTGCGATAGTTGACGGCGACCTGGTCGGCGATGAGCGGGTTCTTCGCGCGAATACGGAGGATCGCCCCGTGCGCGATCACGCAATACTGGCATTGGTTGGCGGCCGAGGTCGCGACCACGATCATCTCGCGCTCGGCTTTCGAGAGCCCGCCGTCCTTCTCCATCAGCGCGTCGTGATAGGCGAAGAAGGCGCGGAACTCGTCCGGCCGATGCGCGAGCGCGAGGAAGACGTTCGGCACGAAGCCCGCCTTCTCCGCGACCGCCTCGATTCGCGCGCGGATGTCGGCCGGCAGGCTCGTGAGCGCCGGAACGGGAAAGCGGCTGATGGGAGGCTTAGGTGCGGTGCTCGCCTTCGTCCTCGGCATTGGCAGCCTCTTTTATCTTCGCGAGCCACGACGATAGCACGCCCCAGCGCCACCCTCTCCCCTGGAGGGAGAGGGTGCCCCTTCGACTTGTCGAAGGGGCGGGAGAGGGGGCGTGCCACGAAGGAGCGGGGAGGGGTTAGGGGAGGGGTTGCCGATGAAGGCCGTCCCCTCACGCGCTCTTCAGAAGCGTCGTCATCGCGCTGAGCCCGATCGCCTCGATGGCCTCCCCCACGGGATATTGCTCCGTCGCCGCCATAGACGATGAAGGCGCGCTTCGGCGTCAGGTCCTCCAGCGCATTGTGAAGGCCGCGGCTCGGCGCGGCGCTCAGGCCGCGCTTGATCTCCACCGCCCAGCGCCCTTTTCGTCCCGGCAGGTCGAGCACGAGGTCGATCTCGGCGCCTGCCGCGGTGCGATAGAAACCGGCTGTCGTGCGCGGCGGGCAGGCGGCGAGGATGTTCTCGATCGCGAAGCCTTCGAAGCTCGGCCCGGCGACCGGATGGCCGGCGAGCGCATCGAAGTCTTCGATCCCGAGCAGCGCGTGAACGATGCCGCTGTCCCGCACGTAGGTCTTCGGCGACTTCACCAGCCGCTTGCCGGTGTTGGCGTGGAAGGGCGGCAGCCGCCGCACCAGGAGCAGGTCGGCGAGAAGGTCGATATAGCGGATGACGGTGGGCACGCTGACGGCGAGGCTCGAGGCGAGCTTGGAGGCGTTGAGCGGCGCGCCTTGCGCATGCGCCAGCATCGTCCACAGCCGCCCGAGCGTCTCCGCCGGGATTCGCCCGCCGAAGAGCGGCACGTCGCGCTCGAGATAAGTGCGGATGAAGTTCTCGCGGAAGGCCAGGCTGTCGGCGTCGCTTGCCGCGAGAAAGCTGTCGGGAAAGCCGCCGCGCACCCATAGCGTCGTCGCCGCCTTCATGCCGGCGTCGATCTCCAGCACGTTGAGCGGCCCGAGTTCGACATACTCTATGCGGCCTGCGAGGCTCTCGCCCGACTGCCGGAGGAGATCGATCGAGGCCGAGCCGAGCATGAGGAAGCGCCCGGTGCGTTTCCCCCGCCGCCGCCCCGCATCGATCAGCCCGCGCAGCTCCTGGAACAGCTCCGGCACGCGGTGAATCTCGTCGAGGATGACGAGCCGATCCTCGTATTGGCGAAGATAGAGCACCGGGTCGGCGAGCTTCGCGCGGTCGGCGCCTGCTTCGAGGTCGAGATAGACCGCGCCGGTCTCCTCGGCGATTTCGAGCGCCAGCGTCGTCTTCCCGACCTGCCGCGGCCCGATCAGCGCCACGGCCGCCTGCCGCCCAAGCGCCGTGCGCACGTCCTGAAGAGCATTCCGCCGGATCATCCTTGCATATTTAACACGAGATATTAAATTTGCAAGGCTAACAGGAAACTCGCAAGGCGCGACGCGTCCCCCTCCCCCTTGCTGGGGAGGGGCGGGGAGGGGAGGGGTCGCAGTGCCGGCCACGACGCCCTCCCTCCCCCCTTGCGGGGGAAGGGTCGGGGCAGCGCCCGCCGTAGCCTTTGGCGAAGGCGGGAGAGGGGAAAGATGAAGGCCACAACGCCAACCTTCTCCCAAGCTTGGGAGAAGGTGTCGCCGAAGGCGACGGATGAGGTTGAGGCTATGAAGGACGCGGCGGTGACGTTGACACCGGCAGCGCTCGCAATTCGCTCGTCCCCGCAAACTTCAGACCTGAACCCTCATCCACCGTTTGGCAGAGCCAAACGGCACCTTCTCCCGGTCTCGGGAGAAGGCTGGAGCCTCGCAGGCCGAGATGCTGCCCTTGACATCAACTCGCTAACTACCTAAAATTAGATAGTACAAGGAGCCCCATCCTCATGCGCACGATCCAGGTGTCACTCGATGTGTTCCAAGCCATTTGGACTAACAGGCACCCTGAAGAGCAGAGCGAGGACGACATCCTCCGACGCCTCATATTGAAAGAGAAGGCGGTACACCCATCCAGACCAGAGTCTATGAATGGTGTGATCAAGCAGCCCGAAAGGGACATGCGTGTCGAGATCGGCTTTCATGATCCGCGCTACGGAGTCGAACTCCCGGCGGGATTCGAGATATTCCGGACCTACAAGGGCCGTGAGTATCGCGCGCAGGCCGTCCAGGGCTTCTGGATACTCGGCGACAAAGGCTACGGCACATTGAATGAACTCAACGGCGCGCTTGGGGTCGGCAGCGAGAACGCGTGGAAAGTGTGGTTCTACAAAGACGACCAGGGTCGCAAGCGTCCGCTTTCTGACCTGCGTGATCAGTCGCGCATCATTCGCCGCTCGGCTTCGTCAGGCCGCTTCGCATCGGTCCGTCGGTGACCGGCGCGCCGCAGTTCGGATTCTAAGAGGCGAACTCTAATGGAGTTCAAAGAGCGCACCATCAACAGCTTGGCCGACCTAATCTGCGGCAACAATGGTGGAGACACCGATTTTCCATTTCCGTATCGAAGCAGCAGCCGCCTGTCGGAATTCTTTGAGGAGGCCGACACGCACTTTCGCCACGATGGGTCTACGCGCAAATGGTGGGTGGCCGATGCGCTCAAGGAAATCCTCGCAAACCCTGCGCCCGGATTGCATAGCGTTCCCCACGCCTTCTCTTCGGTGATCGCACGATTGATGGAGAGCGAAGAGGCGCAACGAGAGGAAAGCAATCGGCCGAAGGCGCTGGAGATGTTGAACGCTGCCCTCAAGCGTGAGGGCTTCGAGGCGTTCTATTCGGAAGACGGTGTTTGCTATCTGCGTCACTCGCCGACGAAGACGATTTCCGCGCTTGAGACGAATCCGCATCGTCCGTTGTCTAAGGAGGAACTCGAACTTCGTGCGCTAGTCGACGCCTTCATTGAGGCCGCATCTGAGGACGAGCTGATCGAAGAGATTTTGTTGCCCCTGTTCAGGCAGCTTGGCTTTCAGCGGATCACGTCTGCCGGTCACGAGGACAAAGCGCTCGAATATGGGAAAGACATCTGGATGAAGTACCGTTGCCAACGTCTCATTGGCTTTATTTTGGCATCCAAGTGAAGCGCGGAAAGCTTGATTCCTCCGCTGCAAGCAAAGGTAAGAACGCTAACGTCGCTGACGTACTCGCTCAGATCCGAATGATGCTGGGTCACACGGTGTTCGACCCGGAGACCAACCGTCGGTCGTTGATAGACCACGCGTTCATCGTCGCCGGCGGCGAGATTACAAAGGCGGCTCGGAATTGGTTGGGCGAACGGCTCGACGCCTCTCAGCGCAGCCAGATATTATTCATGCAGCGGAGCGATATACTTGATTTGTTTATCGTGCATCACATTGCGCTGCCGGCCAGAATGCAGCCCTCGTCTGGGCCTGAATTTACGGACGAAATCCCCTTCTAAAGGTGACCGCCCAATCGCGGGGGCCCCTCACCCCCCTCGATACCTCTCCGCCATCTCCCCGCTCACCCCCGCTCTGAACATCGCGCTCCGCCCCTGCATCTCCCGCTCCGCAATAGCGCGATCCGAGAGCGCCGGCAGACAAATCACGTCGCCGAGCTTCAGGCCTGCGAGCGAGGCCTGCACCACGTCCTCCGGCTCGAGCAGCGGGATTTTTGGCCTGAGCTTCGGCTCGCCGTCGACATTGTGGAACTCGGTCCTGACCACGCCCGGGCAGAGCGCCTGCAGCCTGACGCCCGTCCCCGCGACTTCGTTCGCCACGATCTCGGTGAAGGCGTTCACGAAGGCCTTCGTCGCCGCGTAGTTCGCGCGCTTCGGAAGAAACGCTTCGGTCACCCCGGCGGAGAACGCGAGCGTCGAGGAGACGTTGACGATATCGCCCGCGCCCCGCTTCAGCATCGCGGGAAGCGCCGCGCGGCAAAGCCTGACGACCGCCGTCACCATCGCATGGATCTGCGCCTCGGCAACGTCGGGGTCGAGCTCCACGAAGGGCATGTAGGTCTGGTAGCCGGCGTTGTTGACGAGCATCGCGATGTCGCCCGCGCCCGCGCGCTTCTCGACCTTCGCGAGGCCTTCGCGGGTGTCGAGGTCGGCGACGATGATCTCCGCCTTGGCGCCCGCCTCTTCAAGTTCGCGCGCCAGCTCCTTCAGCCGCTCCTCGCGGCGCGCGGTGATGACCAGGTCGTAGCCGTCCTTCGCCAGCCGCTTCGCAAACTCACGCCCGATGCCGGACGACGCGCCGGTCACCAGCGCCACGGGTCTTGCCATGATTTCCCTCCGAAATCTGTCTTGTCATCACGTGTCGTCATGCCCTGCATTCGCATCAGGCCTTTCCATTCCGCGCTCATCGCTGACAGGCTTGGGGGCCACGGAATGGATGGCCGGGTGCGCGAACGCCTTTCCGTGTCGTCATGCCCGGGCGACGGAGAGGGGAGCCGTTAAGGTGCCAACCCGGACGAGTATGCGCCGCGTCTCACCCGCCCAAATCCGTCTCCTCCCTCTCATCCCGCTCATACGCATCCACGATTCGCTGCACCAGCGGATGGCGCACCACGTCCGCGCCGGAGAACCGCACGATCGCCACGCCCTCGACGCCGTCGAGAATCCGCGTCGCTTCATAAAGCCCGGAAATCTCGCCGGGCCGCAAATCGCTCTGCGTCGGGTCGCCGGTCACGACCATTTTCGAATCCTCGCCGAGGCGGGTCAAAAACATCTTCATCTGCATGGTCGTGGCGTTCTGCGCCTCGTCGAGGATGATCGCCGCCCGGGTCAGCGTGCGCCCGCGCATGAAAGCGAGCGGCGCCACTTCGATGATGCCGGAGGCGAAGCCGCGCTCGACCTTTTCCGCCGGCATCATGTCGTAGAGCGCGTCGTAGAGCGGGCGGAGATAGGGATCGACCTTCTCCTTCATGTCGCCGGGGAGGAAGCCGAGCCGCTCGCCCGCCTCGACCGCGGGGCGCGAGAGGATCAGGCGCTCGACCGCGCCGCGCTCGAGCATCGCTGAGGCGAGCGCGACCGCGAGATAGGTCTTTCCGGTTCCGGCCGGGCCGATGCCGAACACGAGCTCGGAGCGGTCCATGGCGCGGATATAGGCGTCCTGCATCGGCGTCCGCGCGACCACGGATTTCTTGCGCGTCGCGATTCTTGCGAGCTGCATGCGGCCGGGGCCGTCGATGGTCGGCAGCGGCAGCTGCGCCTCCTCCGCCTCCGCCATGCGGATCGCGCCTTCAACGTCGCCTTGCAGCACGTCGTAGCCCTCGAGCAGCCGGTCGTAGAGCGATTCCAGAACGCGTCTTGCAAGGGCGATTTGCGCCGGCGAGCCGGAGAGCGTCACCATGTTGCCGCGCGCCCGCGCGTCCACGTTGAGACGTCGCTCGATCAGCGCGAGGTTCTGATCGAACTCGCCGCAGAGTGCCGAGGCGAGCCGGTTGTTGTCGAAGACCAGATCGATCTGCTGCCCGTCACCGGCCTCGCCGCGCCCGGTTTCCGCGCGTCCCCCATCGCCATGCTTGTCGACACGCGTAACGCTGCTGCCGCGGGCCATTAAGCGACCGCCTCTAACGCATGCGGAGCCCACCCAATCTCCCTCATGCTGAGGTGCTCCGCGAAGCGGAGCCTCGAAGCACGCAGCACCTGGACCCCGTCCGCCCTTCGAGGCTCGCGCAGCCTGTCCTTGGGCCGGCCGAAGGCCGGACCCGAGGGCTCGCACCTCAGGATGAAACGGACCTGGCGGCGCGTGTCTCTAATGCTCAAGCGATCGCCCTTTCGCGCATCGAAACATCCTTCAGCGCGCCAAAGAGACTGTTCGCGCCGACCGCCTCGATCGTCACCGGCGCAATCGCGCCGATCATCTCCCGCGGCGCGTCGGCCTGCACCGCTTGCAGCCACGGCGAGCGCCCGACGATCTGCCCCGGCCGCCGCCCCGGCTTCTCGAAGAGCACGTCGACGACGAGCCCCCGCATGCGCGAATTGAAATCCGCCTGCTGTTTCGAAATGAGCGCCTGCAGGCGCGTGAGCCGCTCCGCCTTCACGGCGTCGGGAACCTGTTCCATCTCCGCCGCCGGCGTACCGGGGCGCGGCGAATATTTGAACGAATAGGCGCTCGCATAGTGAACCTCTTCGACGAGGCTCAGCGTCGCTTCGAAATCCTCTTCCGTCTCGCCCGGAAAGCCGACGATGAAGTCGCCGGAGAGCGCGAGGTCGGGTCGCGCGCGGCGAAGCTTTTCAACGAGCTTCAGATAGAAGCCGCGATCGTGTCCGCGGTTCATCGCGTGAAGCACGCGCGTCGAGCCCGCCTGCACGGGGAGATGCAGATACGGCATCAGCTTCGGAAGACGCGCGTGCGCTTCGATCAGATCGTCGCTCATGTCGCGCGGATGGCTGGTCGTGTAACGCAGCCTTTCGATGCCATCGATTTTTGACAGCCGTTGAAGCAGCGCGCGAGCGAAGCCGTGCCGCCGTCCGGCGTCGCGCCGTGATACGCGTTCACGTTCTGCCCAAGCAGCATCAGCTCCTTCACGCCGCGCGAGGAAAGAAGCTCCGCTTCCTCGACGATCTTCGCGACCGGCCGCGAGGCCTCCGCGCCGCGCGTGTAGGGGACGACGCAGAACGTGCAGAACTTGTCGCAACCTTCCTGCACGGTCAGGAACGCGGAGACCTGTCGCGCCGTCGGCGCCAGGCGTTCGCCGTCCTGGACCATGTCGCCGGCAGGACGAGGCGCCAGGGATTGCACGTTCCGGATTCCGGATTCGGGCAGATGGTCGAACTTCGATTCCGCCGGAAATTCGGTCTCGACCGCCCGGCTTTCGCGCCGAAGAAGCGCCGGAAGCCGGTGGTAGCTCTGCGGCCCGACGACCACGTCAACCGCTTGCGCCCGCTTAAGAATTTCCTCGCCCTCGGCTTGCGCAACGCAGCCCGCGACGGCGATTTTCATGTCTCTGCCTTCCGCGCGCGCCGCCTGTTTGATGAGCTTCAGCTTGCCGATCTCCGAATAGACCTTTTCGGCGGCCTTTTCCCTGATGTGGCAGGTATTTAGGAGGATCAGGTCGGCGTCCTCCGCGCGCTCCGCTGCGCCGTACCCCTCCGCCGCGAGAACATCCGCGATCCTCTCCGAATCGTAGACGTTCATCTGGCAGCCGTAGGTCTTGATGAAGACTCGGCGCGCCTTGGTCATCAAAGGGTTAGCGGCTTTCCCGTGCAGTAGATCACGCGCCATCCTTTAGCGGAAACGGAGGAATTGGGCTAGGGCCGCCGCCGTCCCGCGCGGCGAGAATTTCCGCCGGCGCGCGGCCGGAATTTATTGCCGCAACAAGCCTGCGCACGAGATCGCCCGCCTCCTGCGTCACCCGCTTGCGGTCGTCGCGTGCCGAGAGCCGGTGCGCCGGGCCGAACACCACCGAAACGTCGACGCCGCCCTCCGAGAGTATTCGTTTCAGATGCGGCAACAGGTCGGTGCCGCCGTACCAGGCGACCAGCGGCCGGTGCTGGCGGCCGAGCGGCAGGCCAAGCATGCGCGGATAGGCGATCGCAACCGGCTGCACCGTCGCGACGCCGCCGTCGGCGCCCCCATTCGCAATCGCGCGCTGCGCCGCTCCGACGAGCGCGGAGCGGAACGGCAGCACCTTGTTCCCGTCGCTCGAGGTTCCTTCCGCGAAGAGGACCATGATGTCGCCCTTGGAGAGCCGGCCGGCGACGGCGTCGGCCTGGTCGCCCGTCGCATGGCGACGGTTACGGTCGACGAAGACGGTACGCTGCGCGCGCGCCAAGAAGCCGACGACAGGCCAGCCGGCGACCTCCTGCTTGGCGATGAAGGAAATCGGCGCGACGCTCGCAAGGATCGGGATGTCGAGCCAGGAATTGTGGTTGGAAAGGAGAAGTAGTGGACGATCCGTAGCCGGCGCACCGGTCACAGTGATGCGGATACCCATCAAGGAGCAGACGAAGCGCTGCCAGAGCTGCGCGACTCTCATGGTCGAGCGCCCGCCGATCCAGATCGCGACGACGTGGAACGGCAAGAGCACCGCAAGCGCGAGCGCAGCAAGGAGCACGGTGCCGAAGAAACGGATTTGTCCGAGCATCTGGGCGAGCGCCTGGGTCAGCGCTCCTTGTCGAGCGGCACGACGTAAAGCTCCAACCGGTGGTCGACGAGCTTGTAGCCGAGCTTGCGTGCGATCCGCTCCTGAATCTTCTCGATCTCCTCGTCGCGGAACTCGATGACGTTGCCGGAGCGAAGATCGATCAGGTGATCGTGGTGCTCCTCCGGCAGCGTCTCGTAGCGCGCGCGCCCGTCACGGAATTCGTGGCGCTCGATGATGCCGGAATCCTCAAAGAGCTTCACCGTGCGGTAGACGGTCGAGATGGAGATGTTCGGATCGACCGCGGAGGCGCGGCGGTAAAGTTCCTCGACGTCGGGGTGGTCGTCGGATTGCTCGAGAACGCGCGCGATGACGCGTCGCTGCTCCGTCATCCGCATGCCCTTTTCAGCGCAGGCGGCTTCGAGTCGACGATGCGGATCGTTGCTCACGAGACGTTCTCCGACGGCCGGCCTAACGGAGTTGCCGAAGCATGACAAGCGCGCCTCCGGGTGCCGTCCGGCCCTCTCGATAATAGCCGGCACGGCGGCCGGTTTCGTGAAATTCCGCCCAGCGATAGAGAGCGATTGCGGCGCGGTTCGTGTCCTCCACTTCCAAATACATGCGCTCCGCACCTTCGCGATAGGCGTGCCTCATTGCTTCTTCCAGGAGCGCCCTGCCGACGCCGCGCCGGCGGCTTTCGCGCGCGACGGCGACGGTCAGGATTTCCGCCTCGTCCTCGACCAGGCGATAGAGGATGAAGCCCGCCGCCCTGCGTCTGCCGAGAGTATTGCGGCGGTGCGCGATCAGCGCATGCGTGCCCGACTGCACGAGTAGCGATTCGAACTCCGCTTCGCTCCAGCCACGTGAAAAGGAGCCGGAATGGATCTCGGAGAGATCGTCGCAGTCGGCGACTGTCGCGCGACGGGTCGAAAACGCGGACTTGCCGAAGAGCGTCATCGGTGAAGAAGCGCCTTGTCGGCCTGCGGCTTCGCGTCGGCGGCGCGGGCGTAGAGCGGTGCCGGCGGCGCCGCCTCCACACTCAGCAATCCGAGGCGTCCAACGTCGGCGATGTCGGGAGAGTCCGGCGTTGCCGCGATCTCGACGTCGCGGCCGGCGAGCGCCGCGGCGATGATCGGCGCGCCGGCGCCGATCAGGATGAGCGGTTGGTGCGCACCTTCGAGCTTCGCCGCCAACACGTCGGCCGGGGCGGCCGTCGCTCCGAAGAGCGTCGCGCCGGAGCCGATGTCCTTGGCGAGCGCGTAGAGTCTCGCCGCTCTTCGCGTCGAGAGCGGCGATGACTGTGCCGAAATCGTGCCCGCGCGCGGCTGGGAAGGCGAGCGCGTCGAGGCTGCCGATTCCAACTGCAGGGATGTTAAGCGCCAGCGCCAGCCCGCGTGCGGCAGCGACGCCGACCCTGACGCCGGTGAAGGAGCCCGGCCCCGTCGTCACCGCGATCCTGTCAATATCTGAGAAGGCGATCTGCGCTTCGGCAAGCGCCGCCTCGATCATCGGCATCAGCCGCTCGGCGTGGCCTCTTCCGATCGCCTCGCTACTCCGCACGAGAATCAGAGCCGCGCCGTCCTCGGCGCGAAGAACCGCGACTGCGCAAGCGGGCCCTGCGGTGTCGATTGCGAGAAGCAGCATCAAGATCGCTTACTGAAGCGCCCCGATGCTGTCGAGGCTAAGGAACGGGCAGCTCAGACCGGCCGGACTTCCGTCACGTCCGGCACGAAGTGCTTCAGGAGGTTCTCGATCCCCTGCTTCAACGTGGCGGTGGAGGAGGGGCAGCCGGAGCAGGCGCCGCGCATGTGGAGGAACACCACGCCATCCCGAAAGCCCTGGAACGTGATGTCGCCGCCGTCATTGGCAACGGCCGGCCGGACGCGCGTCTCGATCAACTCCTTGATGACGGCAACGGTCTCCGAATCGGCTTCGTCGAAATTGCCGTCGTCGGCGTTTTCCGCGGAGCCCTCGTCGAGGACCGGCGCGCCGGAGAGATAGTGCTCCATGATCGCGCCGAGCACGGCCGGCTTGATGTGCGGCCATTCGGCGCCGTCGCGTGTCACGGTTACGAAATCGTGGCCAAGGAAGACGCCGGTGACGCCGTCGACCGCGAAGATGCGGCTCGCAAGCGGCGAGACCTCGGCGTCGCCGGGGCTGCGGAAGTCGCGCGTGCCCTCGTCGAGGACGGTGCGTCCGGGAATGAATTTCAGCGTCGCCGGATTTGGCGTCTCTTCAGTCTGGATGAACATTTCCGTCCTTTCTGCGCGTTCAAGGCGCGCAGGTCTCTGGAACGTTTCTAAGGACGAAAATGGGCCTCCGCACCGGCCTCGTCAAGCGGTGCCGCCACCCGCGATCCCGGCCTCCCAGCCGAGAATTGCGCGCTTTCGGGTGAGGCCCCAGTGGTAACCGGTCAATGCGCCCGAGCGCCCGAGCACGCGATGACAGGGAACGACGAAGGAGATCGGGTTCTTGCCGACCGCCGCGCCGACCGCGCGCGCTGCGCTCGGCCGCTCGATGCGGCGGGCGACATCGGAATAGGTTGTTGCGGCGGCAAACGGCACCTTCAGAAGCGTCTCCCAGACGCGGACCTCGAAATCCGTGCCGATCAGGACGACGCGAAGCGGCGTCTCCGGCCGCCAAGTGTTGCGGTCGAAGATGCGGCGGGCAAACGGCGCCGTCGCGGCGTCGTCCTTCACATATTCGGCCTTCGGCCAGCGCCGCATCATGTCGGCGAGCGCCGAGGTCTCTTCGCCTTCGTCGGCGAAGGCAAGTCCCGCGAGTCCGTATTCCGTCGCCATGACGAGCGCCTTGCCAAACGGCGAGGGGTGGAAGCCGTAGCGGATGACCAAGCCTTCGCCGCGCGCTCGGTAGGTGCCGGGCGTGACCGCGTCGTGCGTGACGAAGAGGTCGTGCAGCCGCCCCGGGCCCGATAACCCGACCTCGTAGGTGGTGTCGAGCACGGTCGCCGACTGCTCGAGCAGCGCGCGCGCATGGTCGAGCGTCAGCGCCTGCAGGAAAGCCTTGGGCGAAAGTCCGGCCCAGCGCGTGAAGAGCTTCTGCAGCCGCGTCGGCTCCATGCCGACCCGTGCCGCTATCAACTCCAGCGACGGCTGGTCGCGCCAGTTGGCGGTGACGTATTCGATCACCTGCCGGACGACGTCGTAGTCGCTCGACGTCTCGCGCCGGCTCACGATCGGCCGCGCCTCTGCAAATTGCGCCTCGAATGCCATGGCCTTGTTCCTTTCGCACCTGGAAATAGGCGCGAAACGGAGGGGGGGCCACCCGATTCTTGCGCGCGGGGCCTCAAGCCCGCGCGGCCGCAAGCGCCGCGCCGAAAGCGCGCGCGAAGCTCTTGCGGTCCTGAGGATTCAGGAAGGCGCCGACGGGGATACGCCGGTCGCGCGCGCGCAGCGCCACGCGGGCGACGCCCTCGTCCTCGACCTCTTGCACCTCGAGCCGCACCCACTGCGGATTGAAGCGAAGCTCCTGCGCGCGCCCCGAGGCAGCCACCTTGCGGATGACGACTTCCGTGCGGCTGACCGCAACTTCTTCGTAGTGGCGAGCGGCACGGTAGTTGATCTTGAAGGCGATGTAGATTCCGAGGATGTCGAGCCCGCCGAAGCCGACGATCGGCCACGCGCCGAGCGACCAGAAAAAGAGCCCGAGGAGGAACCAGAGCCCGGCGATCGTCCCCATCAACGCAAGAAAGCCCCACCGCCCAAGTGAGCGGTACGGCACGAGCGTTGCCGAAAAGATCACGTCGTCGAAGTTGGCGGGTGTCATGGCCGCGAAGTATATACGCATTCGCGATAGGCAAGAGAAGAAGACGGTCATTTTGACATGAGTGAATTCCTGGGCGCCTGCTCCTGCGGCGCGGTCCGCTTCCGGCTCGCAACCCCGCCGATGTTCGTGCATTGCTGCCACTGTAAGGACTGCCAGCGGCAGACCGGCAGCGCCTTCGTCATCAATGCGTTGATCGAGAGCGACCGCGTGGAGCTTCGTTCTGGCGCACCGGTTGGCATCACCATGCCGACCGAGAGCGGGCTCTCGCACGACATTTATCGCTGCCCGAAATGCCAGGTCGCGGTGTGGAGCACCTATGGCGGCCGCACGCAGATACGGTTTGTTCGCGTCGGGACGCTCGAAGAGCCCGCGGCGCTTCCGCCGGACGTGCACATCTACACGCGCTCCAAGCTTCCCTGGGTAAAGTTGCCCGACGGCGTACCGGCGTTTGAGGCCTACTACGACTCCAAGCAGCTGTGGCCGGCGGAAAGCCTCGCCAGGCGCACGGCCCTTTTCAAGTAGACGCGGCGGAGCGGCCTCATGGCATCGGTTTCGGATCGGGCGGCGCGGCCTGCGCGCGCGGCAAAGAAGCCAGCGCGGAGAGCGCCGCGCTCGCGGCTGAAGCCTGAGGAGATCGCGCTTCTCTTCGAGCGGCTGCGCGCGAAGAACCCTAATCCGAGGGGCGAGCTCGATTTCGCCAATCCCTACACACTCCTCGTCGCCGTCGTGCTTTCCGCGCAATCGACGGATGTCGGCGTCAACCGCGCCACGAAGCCGCTCTTCGCCAAGGTGGACACGCCGCAGAAGATGCTTGGCTTCGGCGAGGCCAAGCTCGTCGAGGCGATCCGCTCGCTCGGCTTCTTCAACATGAAGGCGAAGAACGTGATGCGGCTCTCGAAGATTCTCGTCGAAGAGCATCACGGCGAGGTGCCGCGCGAGCGCGCGGCGCTGGAAAAGCTTCCGGGCGTCGGGCGGAAAACAGCGAACGTCGTGTTGAACACCGCCTTCGGCGTTCCGGTGATCGCCGTCGACACGCACATCTTCCGCGTCTCCAACCGCACGGGCCTTGCGCCGGGCGAAACCGCCGACGCGGTCGCCGATCTTCTCGAGAAGGTCGTGCCGGAGCGCTTCAAGCTTCATGCTCATCACTGGCTGATTCTGCACGGCCGCTACGTGTGTGTAGCCCGCAAGCCGAAATGCCCCGAATGTGTGATCGCCGACATCTGCAAATATAAGGACAAGACCGTCGCGTAGCGGACGCTCGCGGGGCTGATCCTCAACTGATCTCTTCGATCAATGCAGTCAGCTCGCCGAGATGCTTAAGCTCCCGGAAGCGCGGCTCTCCGACAGGCGCCTCGGCGTGCTCGAGCGTCCAGGTCAGATCGCGCGGGATGTGGACGCCCCAGCTTCCCGCCTCGATCGCCGGCACGACGTCGGACTTGAGCGAGTTCCCGACCATCATCGCGCGCGTCGGCCCATCGCCGTAGCGGGCAAAGATGCGCTCGTAGGTCGCCGCGCTCTTATCGCTCACGATCTCGACCGCGTCGAAAAGCTCGCCGAGGCCCGACTGCGCGAGCTTCCGCTCCTGATCGAAGAGGTCGCCTTTGGTGATGAGCACGATGCGGAAATTTTCGGCGAGCGCTTCAAGTGTTTCGCGGGCGCGCGGCAGCGTCTCCACCGGATGCGCGAGCATGTCGCGGCCGGCCTCCAGAATTTCGCCGATGACCGACGCGGGGACGCGGCCTTCAGTGACCTCGATCGCGGTTTCGATCATCGACAGCGTGAAGCCCTTGATGCCGAAACCGTAGCGCTGAAGGTTTCGCCGCTCCGTCTCCAAGAGCCGCGCGCCGGTGTGCTCCGCATCCGCGTAGTCGCCGAGGAGCGCCTTGAAGCGTGCCTCGGTGAAGCGGAAGAACTGCTCGTTCTCCCAGAGCGTGTCGTCGGCGTCAAAGCCGATGGCTGTTAAGCTTTGCGCGCGGGAAGGCATGGGGCCTGATACCCTCGCGCAACCGTTCAGGTCACGTGTCGAGCCCCTCGAAGAGCGCGGTTGAAAGGTAGCGCTCGGCGAACGAGGGGATGATGATGACGATGTTCTTGCCGGAAAATTGCGGGCGGCGTCCGACCTTGAGCGCTGCCGCAATAGCGCCGCCGGAAGATATGCCGACCGGGATGCCTTCGAGTTGCGCCGCCAGCCGCGCGTAAGTGAAAGCCTCCTCGCTCGTCACCGTCACTACTTCGTCGTAGATTTTCGTGTCGAGCACGGCCGGCACGAAGCCCGCGCCGATCCCCTGGATCTTGTGTGGGCCGGGTTGACCGCCGGAAAGGACCGCGCTCTCCGCCGGCTCGACCGCGACGATATGAAGATCGGGCTTCCGCTTCTTCAAGACCTGGCCGACGCCGGTGATCGTGCCGCCGGTGCCGATGCCGGAGACAAAGACGTCGATGTTGCCGCCGGTGTCGTTCCAGATTTCTTCGGCTGTCGTGCGGCGGTGGATTTCGGGGTTGGCGGGGTTCTCGAATTGCTGCGGGACAACGGCGCCGGGCGTCATCGCCTTCAACTCCTCGGCCTTGGCGATTGCGCCCTTCATCCCCTTCGCGCCTTCGGTGAGCACGAGCTCCGCGCCGAGGAGGCGCAGCATCTTCCGCCGCTCGACGCTCATCGTCTCCGGCATGACGAGGATCAGCCGATAGCCTTTCGCGGCGGCCGCGAAGGCGAGCGCGATGCCGGTATTGCCCGAGGTCGGCTCGATAAGCGTCGTCTCGCCCGGCCGGATGCGTCCGTCTTTCTCCATCGCCTCGATCATCGAGACGCCGATCCGGTCCTTCACGCTCGCGATCGGGTTGAAGAACTCGAGCTTGGCGATGAGCTTGGCGTTGACGCCTTCGGCCTTGGCGATCTTGTCGAGGCGGACGAGCGGCGTGTCGCCGATCGTCTCGGTGATCGAATCGTAAACGCGGCCACGCCCGGGAGCACGGGCGGATTGGGATTTCTGCGGGGTATCGTTCATCTTCGCCTCCTCCACTTCCTAAAGACCGCCGCGGCGGCGGCTTGGCAAGCCGGACGCCCGGGACGCTGGGCGATTCAGGTTTCGTTCGCAAAACGCGCCCATAAACGTATCGCTACGAAGACAAGCCCTAGGTAGTCGCGCCGTGGTCAAAACTTCAACGCAGGGTATGGCAGAGTTCATAATGCGCCATCGGTTCACGATTTGGGACTCGTTCGTGTTCCTGGCCGTGGCGTCCGTCCTGCTTTTCCTGAGCGGCGAATATGATCTTCTGAGGGTCATTGGGTTGAGCCAGGGCCGTGCCGAATCCGTTGAGCTCGGCGAGGTGGTCCTGATCGCACTTGTGCTGAGCGGCCTTCTCTTCGTCTCATTGCGCCGTATGCGCGCCCAACAGCGCGAGGTCGTGCGGCGAACCGCAGCCGAACGGAAGGCGAGGGAGCTTGCCTTCCAGGATCCGTTGACGGGGCTCGCGAACCGCCGCCAGTTCGACGAGGCGGTGGCCGCGGCGATTGCCGCGCCGCCCGGCGTCGGTCGTGCGCATGCGGTGCTCCTTCTCGACCTGAACGGCTTCAAGGCCGTCAACGACGTCTTCGGCCATCCGACCGGCGATATGGTGCTGCGCGCGGTCGCGACGCGGCTGGCCTCGGCGACGCGCGACTCCGGCGACCTTGTCTCCCGTCTCGGAGGCGACGAGTTCGGCATTCTCTCCACGCATCTCCGCGGCGCCGAGGACGCGAGCGGCATTGCGCTGCGGGCCATCGCCGCGCTGCGCGAGCCCGTACAGGCCGGTGATACGGAGCACTTCGTCGGCGTCGGCGTCGGAATTGCGATGTATCCCCGTGACGGTGCGACGGCGGAGGAGATCATCCGGCGGGCGGATGTCGCGCTCTATCGAGCTAAATCGGAGCCCGGTTCGAGCCTGCATTTCTTCGAGGAGGAGATGGATGTTCGGCTGCGCGAGCGGGCTCTCATCGAAGGCGAGCTTCGGCACGCCGTCGCAAACGGCGACATCCAGCCGCACTACCAACCGATCGCCGACCTTGCGAGCGGCCGCATCACCGCCTTCGAAGCGCTCGCGCGGTGGCATCACAATGTCCTCGGCGAGGTTCCGCCCGATCGTTTCATCCCCTTGGCCGAGGACACCGGCCTGATCCGCGAGCTGAGCGATCAGTTGCTGCGCGCCGCCTGCCGCGAAGCGCGCCGCTGGCCCGAAGACGTGACGCTGTCGTTCAACGTCTCGTCGGTGCAATTGCGCGATTCGGGTTTCGGTCTGCGTGTCCTTGCGATTCTCGGCGAGACCGGGCTCATGCCGAGGCGCCTCGAGATCGAGGTCAGCGAGAACGCGCTCGTGCGCGACCTGCGCGGCGCCGAAGCGGCGCTCGGTGTGCTGCGCGAGGCGGGCGTGCGGATCGCGCTCGACGACTTCGGCACCGGCTATTCGAGCCTCTATCACCTGCGCAATTTCAAGGTCGATAGGATCAAGATCGATCGCACCTTCGTGGAGAGCATGACCGAAGAAGCCGAGAGCGCGGCGATCGTGCGGGCGCTTCTCGGTCTCGGTCACGGACTTGGCGTCAAGGTTACCGCCGAGGGAATCGAGAGCGCCGATCAGTGGGACGCCCTGATCAAGGAAGGCTGCGACGAGGGGCAGGGGTTTCTCTTGAACCGTGCGCTGACCGCCGATGAAGCGGAGGCGCTCTTCCATGAGCCACTCGAGCGCGGCGCGCGCTTCGCTCGACAGTAAGGCTCACCCGGTCGAGCCGAAGCCGCCATCGCCGCGCGCCGTCGCTACGGAGAATTCTTCGACGACACGGAAAGTCGGCCGAAGCAACGGCAAAAACACCGCCTGCGCGATACGGTCGCCCGGATTGATCACGACTGGCGGCGTGCCAAGCGCGTTGCGGTTGACGAGCGGGATCAGCCACGGACCCGCATAGTCCGGATCGATCGTGCCGACCGCTTGTCCGAGGATGATTCCGTGCCGCGCGCCGAGCCCGCTTCTTGGCAGCACCAGCGCCACGACGTCGGGCCGATTGATCAGGATGGCGACGCCGGACGGCACCATGACGGCCGGCGCCTGCGGCTGGATCGAAATTGGTGCATCGATGCAGGCGCGAAGGTCGAGCCCGGCCGCCATGTCGGAGTGATAAGCGGGCAGGCCCCATTCATGGAGCCGCGGGTCGAGAACCTTCAGTTCGAATTCCAGCTCGCCGGACATTCTACCGCGGTGGCGTGTTCTTGAAGTGTTGCGCGATCTTCTTGACGAGTTTCTCGGCTACCTCCTCCTTCGCCATCTCCGGCCAGTCCTCGACGCCCGAAGCCGTAATAAAATGCACGCGGTTGCGTGTGCCCCCCATCACGCCGCTCCTCTCCGAGACATCGTTGGCGACGACCCAGTCGCAGCCTTTCTTCTTGAGCTTCGTCTTGGCGTTCTTGACGACGTCGCTGGTCTCGGCCGCAAAGCCGACAAGAAGCTTCGGCCGCTCTGGATTGGCGGCGAGCCCCGCGAGGATGTCTGGATTCTCCACGAGCTTCAGCGCAGGCGGTGCGCCGGCGTTCTTCTTGATCTTCTCTTTGCCCGGCGCCACCCGCCAGTCGGCGACGGCGGCGGCCATCACCGCGATGTCAGCGGGAAGCGCAGCATCGACCGCGTCTTTCATCTCTTGCGCTGTCGTGACGGGAACCGTGCGCACGCCGGGCGGCGGGCGGAGGTCGACCGGACCCGCTACCAGCGTCACCTCTGCGCCGGCAAGAGCGAGCGCTGCGGCGATCGCGTGCCCCTGCCGGCCGGACGAGCGGTTGGCGAGATAGCGCACAGGGTCGATCGGCTCCTGCGTCGGCCCCGAAGTGACGATCGCGCGATAGCCCGCGAGCGGCCCCGTGCCGGGCGCGAAACGCGCTTTAATCGCCGCAAGAATTTCCGCCGGCTCGGCGAGCCGTCCGACGCCTGCTTCGCCTGCTTCCGCCATCTCACCTTCGGCCGGCCCGACGAAGGTGACGCCGTCAGCGCGAAGCTGCGCGACGTTCCGCACGGTCGCCGAGTTCGTCCACATCTTCGGGTTCATGGCGGGCGCCACAAGCACAGGTCCATCGGTCGCAAGCAGGATCGCCGAGGCGAGATCGTCGGCAAGGCCGTGCGCCATCTTGGCGAGGAGGTCGGCGGTCGCCGGGGCGACGACGATGATATCGGCCTCGCGCGCAAGCCGGACGTGGCCGATCGCGTTCTCTTCGTCGGTGTCGAAGAGATTCTGGAACACGTGCTCGCCGGTGATTGCGGAAACGGAAAGCGGCGTTACGAAATGATGCGCCGAACGGCTCATCGCGGCGCGCACCTGCGCGCCGTCGTCCTTCAGGCGGCGGATCAGCTCCAGCATCTTGTAGGCGGCGATGCCGCCGCCGATGACGATCAGGATCTTCCGGCCGGAGAGGGACATGCTCTAACGTAGCACCGAAACCGTTACCGCAACGACTGCCGCGCCGGCGGCGGCAAGCGCGATCACCCAGAGCGCGACCCGGCCTGAGCGCCCGTAGCGCGCCACCTCGTGGCCGATTCCTTCGACCGTCAGCGGATCGAGGCGCACGCCGCGCACCGCCATCTGGTCGAGCTCCTGGCTGAGCCGCTCGGCGCGGCGCGCGAGCTGCGGCACCTGCCCGGCGAAATGCCCGAGCGCGGAAAGCGCGTCGCCGGCCTGTTCCAGGCGCCCGGTCGGTCCGAGGTTGCGCTCGATCCAGGCGCCGACGACGGGCTCCGCCGTGCTCCACATGTCGAACTCCGGATCGAGCCGCCGGGCGACGCCCTCCACCACCACCATCGTCTTTTGCAGCAGCACCAGTTCCGGCCGGGTCTGCATGTCGAAAATGTCGGTCACCTCGAAGAGCAGGCCGAGAAGCTTCGCCATCGAAATCTCGCTGGCACGATGACCGTGGATCGGCTCGCCGATCGCGCGCAGTGCCTGCGCGAAGTCTTCTGCTGAATGCACCGGCGGCACATAGCCCGCCTCGATATGCACCTCGGCGATCCGCTGATAGTCGCGGCGGATGAAGCCGAAGAGGATTTCGGCGAGAAAGCGCCGCTCCTTCGACCCTATGCGCCCCATGATGCCGAGATCGACCGCGACGAGCCGCCCGGCGCCGTCGACGAAGAGATTTCCCTCGTGCATGTCCGCGTGGAAGAAGCCGTCGCGAAGCGCGTGGCGCAGGAAGCTCTGCACGACCGACGCCGCGATCCGCTTCGGATCGTGGCCGGCGGCGATAAGCGCGTCGCGATCGGCAAGTCGCGTGCCCTCCACCCATTCGGTGACGAGCACGTCTCGGCCGGTCAGCTCCCAATTGACGGCGGGAAGGCGGAAATCGGACTCGAGCGTCACGTTCTCCGCCATCTCCGAATAGGCGGCCGCCTCGAGGCGAAGATCCATCTCAAGCGACACGCTGCGCTCGAGGATCTCGACCACGGCGACCGGCCGCAGTCGCCGCGCTTCCGGCGCGTTCCGTTCCGCAAAGCGGGCGCCCGCGTAGAAGGTGCGAAGGTCGCGGGCGAAGCTTCGCCGAATGCCAGGCCGCAAAACCTTAACGGCCACGACCTCGTTTCCCTCCGGCCGCCGGAGCACCGCCTTGTGCACCTGCGCGATCGAGGCGGCGGCAACGGAATCGGAAAAGCTTTCGAAGACCGCCGCGATCGGCTGGCCGATTGAAGTTTCGACGATCTTGCGCGCCTCCTTGGTCGGAAAGGGCGGCAGGTCGTCCTTCAGGCCGGCGAGAGCGTCGGCCATCTCCGCGCCGACGATGTCCTGCCGGGTCGACAGGAACTGCCCGAGCTTGATGTAGGAAGGCCCCAGCCGGTTCAGCGCATCCGATATGCGCCGCCCGCGCTCGGCAAGCTTCAGGTCGCGCGGTTCCATCATCTGCGCCAGCCGGAACGCTGCCTGCGCACGCGTCGGCAGATCGTCGATCTCGATGAAGCCGAAGAAGCCGGCGCGGGCAAGCGCGAAGCCGGCGCGGATGAGCCGCACAAGATCGCGCACGCTCAAGGCCCCCTAGAGCTTCCAGCCGGAATGGAGCGCCGCGATGCCGCCCGAGAAATTCCGGTACCTGACGCGCCGGAACCCCGCCTTCCGGATCATGTCGGCGAAGCGCTCCTGGTTCGGGAAGGTACGTATCGACTCTACCAAGTAGCGGTAGGAATCCGCATCGCCCGCCACGGCGCGGCCGAGGCGCGGTATGACGCTGAAGGAGAACGCATCGTAAAGGCGGTCGAGCACCGGTGTGTCGACGGCCGAGAATTCGAGGCAGAGGAAGCGTCCGCCACGCTTCATCACCCGGAAGGCTTCGTCGAGCGCCACTTCGATCCGCGGGACGTTTCTTATCCCGAACGCGATCGTGTAGGCGTCGAAGTTCGTATCCCCGAACGGAAGTGCCTCGGCGTTTCCCTCAACGAATGCAACGTTCGTGAAGCCGCGCTTTTCCGCCCGCGCGCGGCCAACGTCGAGCATAGCCTCGTTAACATCGGCGACAGTGACGTCGGCATGGCCATCAGAGCGCTCGGCGACGCGAAACGCGATATCGCCGGTGCCCCCGGCGACATCCACGAGCCGCCATGACCGCCCGCGCTTCGGCGGGTTCAGCGCGGAGACCATCGCGCCTTTCCAGACGCGGTGCATGCCCCCCGACATCAGGTCGTTCATGAGGTCGTAGCGGCGGGCAACACTCGAAAAGACATCGTCGACCTTCGCCTGCTTGTCCTCAAGCGGGACGTTCTCGTAGCCGAAGGAAACGCGCTCACTCATGGTCCGGCGGCATTTTGCTTTCTTGAGCCGGCACGACCATAAAGGAACGCGCCTTGCTGCGCCATTAAGGCGGGGAACCCGAGAAAATCCCTCAATGCCCGAGCTTCCGGAAGTTGAGACGGTCAGGCGCGGCCTGCTGCCGGTCCTTGAGGGCGCGGTGATCGAGCGGATCGAGCAGCGACGGCCGGACCTCCGCTTCCCGTTTCCAAGGCGCTTCGCCGCGCGCCTGAGGGGGCGCCGGGTCGTCGCGCTCCGCCGCCGCGCCAAGTATCTTCTCGCCGAGCTCGACGACGGCAATGTGCTTCTGATGCATCTCGGCATGTCCGGCTCGTTCCGCGTCGAAAGCGGAAGGAAATCGCGCGCCGCAGGGCTCGACCCTCGCTACTATCCGGCGAACAAGGATGCCGCGCACGATCACGTTGTCTTCCACCTGATGCGCGGCCCGAGGATCGTCTACAACGACCCGCGCCGTTTCGGATTCATGTTGCTGATCTCGCCGCGCGACCTCGAAAAGCACCCGCTTCTCAAGGGGCTGGGATTGGAGCCGACCGGCAACGAATTGTCCGCCAAGGCGCTTGCGCCACGCTTTAAAGGACGCGCCGCACCGCTGAAGGCAGTGCTCTCCGACCAGCGGGTGATTGCCGGACTCGGCAACATCTATGTCTGCGAAGCCTTGTGGCGGGCCGAGCTCTCGCCGCGTCGCGCGGCCCGCACTTTGGTACGTGCCGACGGCACGCCGACGGCGCGGCTTGTCAGCCTGGTCGATGCGGTCAGGGAGGTGATCGCCGACGCGATCGACGCCGGCGGCTCTTCGCTCCGCGACTATGTCCAGGCGAACGGCGAGCTCGGCCTCTTTCAGCACCGCTTCGCCGTCTACGACCGCGAAGGCGAGCCGTGCCCGAGGAAGGACGGCGGCACGATCCGCCGCATCGTTCAATCCGGCCGCTCGACCTTCTACTGTTCCGTCTGCCAGCGCTGACGCATTGTTGGAGAGATTGATGGCCTACGAGAACATCCTGGTGGAGCGCCGCGGTGGCGCTGGGTTGATCCGGCTTAACAGCCCGAAGACGCTGAACGCGCTCTCCAAGGGCCTCGTCGCCGACGTCAATCATGCGCTCGCGGCGTTCGAAGCCGACGGCGAAATCGGCGCCGTCGTCATCACCGGCTCGGAGAAGGCATTCTGCGCCGGCGCCAACATCCGCGAGGTCGCGGGCACCGATTTCGTCACCGCTTATGTCGACGATCTCGTGCGCGATTGGGATCGCGTGGCCGAATGCCGCAAGCCGCTCATCGCGGCGGTCGCAGGCTACGCGCTCGGCGGCGGCTGCGAGCTCGCCATGATGTGCGACGTGATCCTCGCCGCCGACACCGCGAAGTTCGGACAGCCGGAGATCACGCTCGGCATCATCCCCGGTGCCGGCGGCACACAGCGCCTGGCGAGGCTGGTCGGTCGCGCGAAGGCGATGGAGCTTTGCCTGACGGGCCGCTTGATCGCCGCGGAGGAGGCGGAGCGCATCGGCCTCGTATCCCGCATCGTCCCGGCGGCAGGGCTCGTCGAGGAAGCGATGAACACGGCCGCGAAAATCGCCTCCTTCCCGCGTGCCGCCGTGATGATGGTGAAGGAGACCGTCAACCGTTCCGAGGAGACGCCGCTTTCCGAAGGGCTCCGCTTTGAGCGGAGGCTCTTCCAAGCGCTCTTCGCAACGGAGGACCAGAAGGAGGGAATGGCCGCCTTCCTGGAGAAGCGTCCGCCAAGCTTCCGCGGCCACTAGCGCCGGATTCCGCGCTTTTCCTTGACTGAGGGGGGTGCCGTACCTATAGGACTGCGCTCAATCCCGCGGCCTAAGGCCGCGATTGTTGTTTGTCGCGATCCGCGCCGGATATTCAGTGCGGGTTCACGCGATCCAAGACCAAGGAACGGAAATGGCGAATACCACGTCGGCCAAGAAGGCCATGCGCAAGATCGCGCGCCGCACGGCGGCCAACAGGATCCCGCGCTCGCACATGCGCGGTCTGATCCGCAAGGTCGAGGAGGCCATCGCCTCCGGTGACAAGTCGGCCGCGCGCGCTGCGCTGCGTGTCGCGCAGCCGCACATCATGCGGGCGGCCACGAAGGGCATCGTGCATCGCAATACCGCGTCGCGCAAAGTCTCGCGGCTGAGCCACCGGGTCGAAGCACTCGCCTGACCTCTCGACAAAGCGGATGAGCTAGGGCCCGACCTTCGGTTCGGGCCTTTTTCGTTAGTGCGATAAGCAACAAGGGTTTACCGGATGTCGCGGCGGCGCTCTGGTGCGCACTTCCGGGGATTTCGATCGGGTCTGAGTCGGGTTGCCGAATGCGGTTCTAAATTCCTTAATGGAGGCAGGGCATTACGACTTGTCCCGCAAGCGGCATCCGAGATCGAAGCGAGTCAAGCGCCGTCACGAAAAAAAAGTTGCTGTGACATTCGCATCGCGGGGTGTGGACGCACTCAGTGCAATTGCGTCGGTATTGCCGAGGCTTGCCAATATTTCGCCGTCACGAAAATGACGCAGCGTGCGTCGTGCGCGACCGTCGCGCCACTTGACCCGTTTACTGCCGACCTCGGTTTGATATGGTCATGCCGGACGGGGCGAGCCCGGCAACGGAACGAGTAATCAAGAGGCGGCGGGAGCTCAGTTTTAAAGCGTCACCCCCGCGCGAACGCGTTTTCCGTTCCTCGTAGAAGCGCGTTTTTCGTTCCTCGTAGAGTTGAGTTGCCAGTCTCCGCGTCTCTCCCATTCGGGAGGTTCCTGGCATGCCCTCCATGTATGGGGGGCTGTCGCATCTATTTCGATTGCGTGAGGGCGCGGCCGGATTCGTTTCGGCCGTAGAGGGAGCGATTGTGTCCGATGGCGCGAGGTTATCTCGGCGACGTGACGCCGAAGGAGACATGGGAAGCGCTGGCGAAAGAGGCTGGCGCGACGCTTGTCGATGTGCGGACCGCCGCGGAGTGGGGCTATGTCGGCCTGCCCGACATCTCAGAAACCGGCGCGCCACTGCATCGCGTCGAATGGCAGAGTTTTCCCTCCGGCGCCGTCAACGCCGACTTTGCTTCAGTGTTGAGCGACGCGTTGGAGGTAGCGGGGGTGTCGCGCGATGCGCCGCTCTTCTTCATCTGTCGCTCTGGTGCGCGCAGCGCGTCGGCGGCGGCGGCGATGACCGGCGCCGGCTACACGCGCTGTTACAACGTAGCGGGCGGCTTCGAGGGTCCCCGCGACGCGGAGGGGCACCGCGGTACGGTTGAAGGCTGGAAGGCGGCGGGTCTGCCTTGGGTCCAGTCGTGATGTTCACGTGCGTTTGGGAAACAACACATGAGATATGATTTTGGAGGCCTTGAATGTCTGCGGGTGCGGCAAGCGAGCGTGAGTTCGCAAGAAAAGACTCGAGCGGGGTCGATGCTGCGAGCCTGAAGGAAGCCGCCGGCATGTGGGATCGGGTGCGGCGCCGGCTGCGAGCGGAGTTAGGCGAGGATATTTTCAGTTCTTGGTTCGCCAGAGTTGATTTAGAGGGGTCGAGCGCGGGCGTCGTCCGACTGTCCGTCCCGACCGTATTCCTGAAGGGTTGGATCAAGTCGCACTATGGCGACCGGTTGCTCGCGCTCTGGCGCGAGGAGGACGCGAGCGTCCGCCGCGTCGACGTGATGCGGCGCACGGCGCTCAGGATCGTGGCGGAGGATGCAGCGACGGCGGTTTCCGTGAAGCCGGCGCCGGTGTCCGTCACGGATGCCGGCGGCGATCGCGCCGCCGGCTCGCCGCTCGATCCACGTCTGACCTTCGCGACCTTCTGCGAGGGGCGCTCGAACGATGTCGCCTGCCGTGCGGCTCGCGCCGTCGCCGCGGCACCGCACGGCAGCGCGCCGCCCTACAACCCGCTTTACATCCACGCGGGAGTGGGGCTCGGGAAGACGCATCTTCTGCAGGCGATCGCCCACGAGGCGCGGGCGCTCGATCCAGGCCGCCGCGCTCGCTACCTGACGGTCGAGCGGTTCACCATCCAGTTCGTTGCGGCGTTGCGCGACCGCTCGGCGCTCGACTTTAAGGAGCAGCTTCGCTCGATCGACATCCTTTTGATCGACGACATGCAGTTCCTGACCGGCAAGCAGGTGCAGCAGGAATTCTGCCACATGCTCAATCAGCTGCTCGACAGCGGCAAGCAGGTGGTGGTCGCCGCCGATCGGCCCCCGGCCGAGCTTGAGGGGGTGGACGAGCGCGTGCGCTCGCGCATGAAAGGCGGGGTCGTCGTCGGTATGGCCCAGCCCGACCTCGCGATGCGCCGGCGCATCCTGGAAGGTCGGCTCGCCGTCGCCTGCGAACGTAACCCGAGCCTCGTCATCCCCGACGCGGTGCTCGACTACGTCGCACAGGTCGTGGCGAGCAACGGCCGCGATCTCGACGGGGCGCTGAACCGCCTCGTCTGCCGCGCCGAGTTCTCCGATCACCCGATGACGATGGAGATCGCCGAGATGGCGATCGCCGATCTGGTCGGCTCGCGCGAGCCGCGCCGCATACGCATCGAGGACATCCAGAAGGTCGTGGCGAGCCACTACAACGTCTCCAAGCAGGATCTGCTGTCGGCCCGCCGCACGCGCGCCATCGTGCGCCCGCGGCAGATCGCGATGTACCTGGCGAAGACCATGACGCCGCGCTCCTTCCCGGAGATCGGCAAACGTTTCGGCGGTCGCGACCACACCACGGTGCTGCACGCCGTGCGCAAGGTGGAGGAGCTTGCCGCCGCCGACGAGGCGCTGGCCCAGGAGATCGAGCTGTTGAAGCGCTTGATCCAGGACTAGCGCCCGGGCGCAAGGGCCGGAAGGCGCCGTCGCGACTGCCTCCCTGGCCGCGATCGACGCGCCTTCCGGCCCTTGTGTTTCAGGTTTTACCGGGTCAAGTTCGGTTCCCTTTGAGCTGCTGGGCGCGGGGGATTCGGCCCAGTTTCCATGGATAGAAATCATGCGCGTCAGAATTGAACGGGCGAACCTCCTGAAGGCTCTCAACCACGTCCATCGCGTCGTCGAGCGGCGCAACACGATCCCAATTCTCGCCAATGTGCTGATCCGCGCGGAAGGAAGCGAGCTGTCGCTGAAAGCGACCGACCTCGATCTGGAGATCGTCGACAAAGCGCCTGCCGCGGTCGAGCGTCCGGGTGCGGCGACGGTCCCCGCCCATATGCTCTATGACATCGTGCGCAAGCTTCCCGATGGCGCCGAGATCGCGCTCGATACGGAAACCGGGCAGGCCATGGCACTGAAGGCCGGGCGCGCGCGCTTCGCGTTGCAGATGCTCCCCGATTCCGACTTCCCCGACCTGAATGCCGGCGACCTCCCTGTCGCTTTCACGCTGACGGCCGAAGTCTTGAAGCGGCTGATCGACCGCACGCAGTTCGCAATCTCCACCGAGGAGACGCGTTACTACCTGAACGGCATCTATTTCCACGTCGTCGGCGAAGGTGCCGCCGCGCGGCTTCGCGCCGTCGCAACCGACGGCCACCGCCTCGCCAAAGCAGAAGTGCCGGCGCCTGCGGGAAGCATCGGCATGCCCGGCGTCATTGTGCCGCGCAAGACCGTCGGCGAGATCCAGAAGCTGCTTGAGGACCCGGCGGCCGATGTCGCGGTCAGCCTCTCCGATTCCAAGATCAGGCTGGCGATGGGCGACCTCGTGCTCACCTCGAAGCTGATCGACGGCACATTCCCCGATTATGAACGGGTCATCCCGAAGGCGAACGACAAGGTGCTGACGCTCGGCAAATCGGAATTCAAGAACGCCGTCGACCGCGTCTCCACAATCTCCTCCGACCGCGGACGCGCGGTGAAATTGTCGCTCGCCGACGACAAGATGGTGCTTGCCGTGAACAACCCCGATTCCGGCAGCGCCACCGACGAGCTCGCCGTCGGCTACGAAGCGGAGCCGCTCGATATCGGCTTCAACTCCAAATACCTGCTCGACATCGCCGACCAGCTGACCAGCGAAGAAGCGGTCTTCAAGCTTGCCGATCCGGGCTCGCCGACGCTGATCCAGGACGCCGGCGACGGCGACGCCATCTACGTCCTGATGCCGATGCGGGTGTGAGCGGGCGCGCTTTTCCCGACGAGGCTTGCCCCGGCGGGGCCGCCACTCTGGTAAGTGGGCGCATGCCCGATCTCTCGCCGAGCTCTTCGAACAGCCCCGCGCCCGCCAGCGTGGCGCTTCGATCACTGTCGCTCACGAACTTCCGCAACTACGCAGCCGCGAGTGTCGCCTTCGACGCGCAGCTTGTCGTGCTCACCGGTGAGAACGGCGCCGGCAAGACCAACCTGCTCGAGGCGATCTCGCTTCTGACGCCGGGCCGCGGGCTCCGCCGCGCGCGCTACGAGGAGATCACGCGGATCGGCGCGGAGCAGGGGTGGGCGGTCGCCGCAATCGTTGCCCGAAACGGAGAGGAGGCGCGGCTCGGCACCGGGCTCGTTGACGGCGCGGTCGGCGAGGCGCGGACGCGCGCCGTCAGGATCAACGCCGCGCCGGCCGCATCCGCCGACCTCTTGCTCGACGTTGCGCGCGTGCTCTGGCTGACGCCCGCGATGGACGGGCTTTTCACAGGACCGGCTTCGGAACGGCGGCGCTTCCTCGACCGCCTCGTCTTGACAATCGACGCCGCGCACGGGCGCCGCGCGCGAGAATTCGACCGGCTGATGACACAGCGGAACCGCCTCCTCGACGAGAACGCGAATACCGGCTGGCTCGACGCCGTCGAGACCGAGCTTGCGGAGCGCGCCGTTGCCGTCGCGCTTGCCCGCGCCGAGACTGCGACGCTTCTTTCCGCTCGCATGGCGCGCGCCGAGGGAGCGCCGCTTTTTCCTGTCGGCCGACTGTCGCTTGAAGGCGATTTCGACCGCGCGGTCGCCGGCCGGAGCGCGGCGGAGGCCGAGCTTTGGTATCGCGATCGCCTGAAGGCCGGACGCGCCGTCGACCGAGCGGCGGGGCGGATGCTTGAAGGGCCGCATCGAAGCGACCTCGCCGTCGTGCTCGCAGCGAAGGACATGCCGGCGGCGCTTTCCTCCACCGGCGAGCAGAAGGCGCTCCTGATCGGCCTGACTCTCGCTCATGCAGCGATCGTGGGAGAGATAAGCGGCATGACCCCGATCCTTCTCCTCGACGAAGTCGCCGCGCATCTCGATGCGTCGCGCCGCACTGCGCTCTTCGAAAAGCTGGTGGGCCTCGGCTGCCAGTCATTTCTGTCCGGCGCCGACCCGGCGCTTTTCGACGCATTGCCGTCGGAGGCGGTGCGTTATCGGGTGGCGGGCGGCACTGTGCTTCCGCTAAGCTGAGCCGGAAGGTGGACCCGGAATGGATGTGACCGCGCTTTTCGTCTTCGGCCTCGCGCTCTTCGTCGCCGCCGCTTCGCCGGGACCGGCAATAACTGCGCTGGTTGCGCGCGTCCTCGTGCGCGGCACGGTAGGGGCGCTCGCCTATATGCTTGGTCTCGTCGTCGGCGACATCTTCTGGCTCACCTGCGCGGTCCTCGGCCTGGCTTTCATCGCCAAGACATTTGTCTGGCTTTTCCTGGCGCTGAAATATGTGGGCGCCGCCTATCTCCTCTATCTCGCCTGGCGGACGTGGACGGCACCAACCGAGCTCGCGCCGGCCGATGCGCCGAAGGCGGAGCGGCCGTTCCGCCTGTTCCTGACCGCGCTTTCGGTCATGCTCGGCAACCCGAAGGTGATGGTCTTCTATCTCGCGCTGTTGCCGAATTTGATCGATCTCGCTGGCGTTTCCGCGCTCGGCTATGCGGAGCTAGTCGCTGTCACATTCTTCGTCGTGACGGCGGTCGACGGGACCTATGTGCTGACCGCCTCGCGGATCGGGCGGCTGCTTCGCCGGCCAGCCGCGCTCCGCTGGGTCAGGCGCGGCTCCGGGGCACTTCTCGCCGGTGCCGCGGTCGCAGTCGCAAGCCGCTGAAACGCCTTAATTTTCAGGCACTGAGAAAGTGGCCATGAATGCCCTTCGCGGGCTTCATTTCCATGCCCCGAGCCACCATCTATAAGCTACCTTTCAACGCACGAAATCAGCTGATTCGATCATGATGGAATCGCCCACCGAAGGCGCCCTCGCCGGCGCGCTGCCTGAGCCGGAATACGGCGCCGAGTTGATCAAGGTCTTGAAGGGCCTCGACGCTGTCAGGAAGCGTCCGGGCATGTATATCGGCGACACCGATGACGGCTCCGGCCTCCACCACATGGTCTACGAGGTGGTGGACAACTCGATCGACGAAGTGCTCGCCGGCCATGCCTCCAAAGTGGAGGTGACGCTGAACGCCGATGGCTCTGTGACCGTCACCGATAACGGCCGCGGCATCCCGACCGACATCCACAAGGGCGAGGGCGTGTCGGCCGCTGAGGTCATCATGACCCAGCTCCATGCCGGCGGAAAATTCGACCAGAACTCCTATAAGGTGTCGGGTGGCCTGCACGGCGTCGGCGTCTCCGTCGTCAACGCGCTTTCCTCCTGGCTAAAGCTCCGCATCTGGCGCGCCGGCAAGGCGCACGAAATCTCGTTCACCGACGGCGAGCCCGACGCAGACCTGAAGGTGACCGGCGAATCCGGCGGCAGGACCGGCACGGAAGTGACCTTCCTCGCCTCGCCGAAGACATTCACGATGACGGAATACGACTACGCCACACTCGAGCATCGGTTGCGCGAGCTGGCGTTCCTGAATTCCGGCGTGAGAATCCTTTTGACCGACCGCCGCGGTCCCGATGAGAAGAGCGAGGAGCTTCACTACGAAGGCGGGCTCGAAGCCTTCGTGCGCTTTCTCGACCGCGCCAAGAAGCCGCTCATCTCCGCGCCGGTCGTGCTCCGCGGCGAGCGCGACTCCGTCACCGTCGAGGCGGCGCTCTGGTGGAACGATTCCTATCACGAGAGCATGCTTCTCTTTACCAACAATATCCCACAACGCGACGGCGGAACGCATCTCGCCGGCTTTCGCGGTGCGCTGACGCGCCAAGTGGTCGGCTATGCGGAGACGTCGGGCATTGCCAAGCGCGAGAAGCTTTCCGTCACGGGCGAGGATTGCCGCGAGGGCATGACCTGCGTGCTCTCGGTCAAACTCCCTGACCCGAAATTTTCCTCGCAGACCAAGGACAAGCTCGTCTCCTCGGAGGTGCGGCCGGTCGTCGAGGGCATCGTCAACGAGGCGCTCGGCGCGTGGTTCGAGGAGCATCCGGCCGAGGCGAAGGTGATCGTCGGCAAGGTCGTGGAAGCGGCTGCGGCGCGCGAAGCGGCGCGCAAGGCCCGCGATCTGACGCGCCGCAAGGGTGCGCTCGACATGGCCTCGCTGCCGGGCAAGCTCGCCGACTGCCAGGAGCGCGATCCTGCACTTTCCGAAATCTTCATTGTGGAGGGCGATTCCGCCGGCGGCTCCGCCAAGCAGGGGCGAAACCGCGCCTTCCAGGCAGTGCTGCCGCTCCGCGGCAAGATATTGAACGTGGAGCGCGCGCGCTTCGACAAGATGCTCGGCTCCGAGCAGATCGGGACGCTGATTACCGCGCTCGGCACCGGCATCGGTGCGGAGGAGTTCAATCCGGAAAAACTCCGCTACCACAAGATCATTATCATGACGGACGCCGACGTCGACGGCGCCCATATCCGCACGCTGCTCTTGACCTTCTTCTTCCGGCAGATGTCGGACTTGGTGGAGCGCGGGCATCTCTTCATTGCGCAGCCGCCGCTCTACAAGGTGTCGCGCGGCAAGTCCGAGCAGTACCTGAAGGACGAGCGCGCGCTTGAGCATTTCCTGATCGACGGCGGCCTCGACGATGCGGTGCTGGTGCTGGCGACCGGCGAGGAGCGCGCCGGCGTCGATCTTCGCGCCATCGTCGACGAGGCGCTGCAGGTCCGTCAGATCCTCGACGGCCTGCATTCGCGCTATGACCGCGCGGTGGTCGAGCAGGCGGCGATCGCCGGTGCGCTGAACCCGGACTTGCTGTCGAACGACGAACGAGGCCACGAGGCCGCTGCCTATATTGCGCGTCGCCTCGACATCCTCTCCGACGAGACCGAGCGCGGCTGGAGCGGGACCTTCGCGGAGCAAACCGGACTGACGTTTCAGCGCATGGTGCGCGGCGTCAGCGAAGTGCAGACGATCGACGCGGCGCTGCTCCATTCCGCCGACGCGCGGCGGCTCGACCAGCACGCGGCAAAACTCCAGGAGATCTATCTGCGCACGGCGACGCTCAAGCGGAAGGGCGCCGACACGCCGATCCACGGTCCGCGCGACTTACTCGAGGCCGTCTTCGCCGCCGGCCGCAAGGGCGTCAACATGCAGCGCTACAAAGGGCTCGGCGAGATGAACCCCGAGCAGCTCTGGGAGACGACGCTCGACCCGAATGTCCGTTCGTTGCTCGAAGTGAAGATCCGCGAAGCCGACGAGGCCGACGACATCTTCACAAAGCTGATGGGCGACGAGGTCGAGCCCAGGCGCGAGTTCATCCAGCAGAACGCGCTCTCCGTGGCGAACCTCGACGTTTGAGGGCGGCGCGAAACGTGCGCCTTCCGCTCGCCAACAGGGGCGAGCGGGGCCTCGGCCTGATGGCGCTCGTCGTGCGGCATAGCGTCGTTGTTGCCTCCAGGAAGGCCGCACCGTCTTGCAAATTGGCTGTGCCGCAGCATCCTCAGTTTCTGAACGGCTCTGGAAGGCAACGTATGTCCGGCGAAGTCATGCTCGAGCGCTATTCGCCTTATGCTCTCGCAGCGCTCAGGATCATTGCGGCGCTGCTCTTCATCGAGCATGGCACGATGAAGCTGTTCGGCTTTCCGGCCAGCGAGCATCCGATGTCGATTGCGCTATTCTCGCTGATGGGGCTCGCGGGGATCCTGGAGACCTTCGGCGGGCTGCTGATCCTGATAGGACTGTTCACACGCGTCGCCGCGTTCCTTCTCGCCGGCGAGATGGCCGTCGCCTATTTCACGGCGCACGCGCCGCACGGCTTCTTCCCCATCCTGAACCACGGCGAGGCGGCGATCCTCTTCTGCTTCATCTTTCTTTATCTCGTCTTCGCGGGGCCGGGCACGTTCAGCGTCGACGCGGAGCGCGGAAAGGCTTCGGCCTAGTCGTCCGGCACCGGCCGCCCGCGCAGCTTCTTCACGCCGCTCCGCTCGCTCTTCCCCTTGAGTCGTCGTTCCTTCGATGCCTTCGTCGGCTTCGTCTGCCGACGCTGCTTCGGTATTTCGGCAGCGCGACGGATCAACGCCAGCAGCCGCTCGAGCGCGTCGGAGCGGTTTCGCTCCTGCGTGCGGAAGCGGTCGGCGAAGATCACCACGACGCCGTCCTTGGTAAGCCGCTGGCCGGCGAGCTCTTCCAGCCGCGCGCGCACCGGCTCCGGCAGCGACGGCGAGCGGCGCGCGTCGAAGCGAAGCTGCACGGCGGTCGCCACCTTGTTGACGTTCTGCCCACCCGGACCGGAGGCACGCACGAAGCTTTCCAGGATCTCGCTTTTGGAAATCGCGATGGCGTCGGTGACGGGAATCATACGCCGCAACCTACTCGACTGGCGCGCCTCCCGTCATTCCCTGGTGATGCGCCGAAGGGACGAGCCGGGAGCCCGTCCGATTGCGACCGGGGTCTTAATGCGTTAAGAGCCGGACGCGCCTCGGAAAGCGCCGAGCCGCCGGCCAAGGCACCCGTAGCTCAGTTGGATAGAGTGCTGCCCTCCGAAGGCAGAGGTCACAGGTTCGAATCCTGTCGGGTGCGCCACAACCATTTGGTCCATTCCGGACACATAGGTGACGGTTTATTCCGGAGACATGGGTAACACCTTTGCTCCGAAGGGATTGGCGATCGGCTCCAGCCTGCAGGTCTCGTCGTCGAAGTAGCCGAGATCGTAGTGCATGAAGCTGACGAGCCACAGGCGGTCTTCGACCTGGCGGATTCCGACCTTCTGGCCTGCGAAGACCTGGCTGAGGTTGATCTTGCGGCGCTTGAGGCAGATGCGCCCGCATGTGGTGACGGTGACCTCCTTGTCGTGGAAGGGATAGTCGAGCTGCGGCAGGCCGCCATAGGGGCGGGTTGAGGGGCCGTAATGCTCGGCCGGGCAGGCCATGCCCAGCGCCTGGTGCGGCCGCTCGGTGTTGTAGCAGGCGATGAAGTCGTCGAAGCGGGCCTGCTGCCTGAGCATGGTCTCCGCTGCCGGGCGGGTGGTCTCCAGCTTCAGAGTGAGGTGCATGCGTTCGTGGCGACCGTTCTGCTGCGGGTTGCCCGGCTTGATGCGCTCGATCTCGATGCCGAGCCTCAGCCACCAGACGGAGAGCTTGGAGAGGTTGAAGAGCGCATTGGGGCTTGCGAAGGGCACACCATTGTCGGTGCGGATGGCTCGCGGCAGGCCGAACTGTTTGAAGGCGCTCTCAAAAACCGGGAAGGCCGTGGCCTCCTTGGTGCTCTGAAGCGCCTCGCAGGCGATGAGATAGCGGCTGGCGTAGTCGGTGATGGTGAGCGGATAGCAGTAGCGCCGATCGGCGAGCATGAACTCGCCCTTGTAGTCGGCACACCACAGCGCGTTCGGCTCCTTGGAGGATGACAGCGGCGTGCCGATATTATTCAGGTAATTTTGGCGTTCTCTTCGCCGCGGCCCTTGATGCTTCCAGCCCGTGTCAGCACACGGGAATTTCCAAGCACGTCGTCGTTCTCGCGGCGCTACGCACGCGGTATATAAACACCTGGTCAGCGACGCTGCGACCGCCCTCTATGTCTTGGAGCAATTCCATGGCGACTGATCCCGTAATCCGGCTGCGTTCGGAGGACTTGCGGACGCGGGAGATCGTGACCTCGCGTTCCGGCGAGGCAAGGGGCGGAGACGCCCGCCACGGCAACCTGTCGCGGAACGAAGGCACGCCGCTTCACGTCGAATGGGTAGAGGCAACGAACGTCAACCTCTCCGCCGTCGAGCGGCGCGCCACGACGCTGGTAGCGCGGCGCACGGTCAAGAAAGAGTGGCAGGCCGCCTGGCTGGTCAAAGCCATCACTTGCATCGACCTGACGACACTTGCCGGCGACGACACGCCCGGCCGCGTCAGGCGGCTTTGCGCCAAGGCGAGGAATCCGCTCCGCCGCGATCTCGTCGAGGCGCTCGGCCTCGATCACATGCCGACGGTCGGCGCGGTCTGCATCTATCCGACGATGGTGCCGGTAGCGGTGAAGGCGCTTGAAGGCTCCGGCATCCCGGTCGCATCCGTCGCGACCGGCTTTCCCGCCGGGCTGACGCCGCTGCCGCTCCGGCTCGAAGAGATCCGTTACGCCGTCGGAGAGGGCGCGCGCGAGATCGATATCGTAGTGACGCGCGCGCATGTGCTCGATCAGAACTGGCGGGCACTTTACGACGAGATCCGCGCCATGCGCGAAGCCTGCGGCGACGCTCATCTGAAGACCATCCTCGCGACCGGCGACTTGAAGACGCTTCGCAACGTACATCGCGCCTCGATGGTAGCGATGATGGCCGGCGCCGATTTCATCAAGACTTCGACCGGCAAGGAGGACGTGAACGCGACGCTGCCGGTCTCGATCGTCATGGTCCGCGCCATTCGCGAGTATCTGGAGGCGACCGGCGCCAAGGTGGGCTTCAAGCCGGCCGGCGGGCTGAAGAGCGCGAAGGATGCGCTCTCCTGGTTGATCCTGATGAAGGAGGAACTTGGCCGCGAATGGCTGGAGCCGGAGCTCTTCCGCATCGGCGCGAGTTCCATGCTCGGCGACATCGAGCGGCAGATCGAGCATTTCGTCACCGGCCGCTATTCTTCGGCGATTCGCCATGCCATGGCGTAGGCAGGACGCGGGGAAAGAGTGCGCGAACATTTTGATGTCGTCGTGCCCGGACTTGATCCGGACATCCATTCCGTCGCGCCTGTGCCCGTCGCGACGGTTGCGGAATGGATTATCGGGTCAAGCCCGGCAATGACGACAGTGGGAGTGCCGAACGAGCAAGCCAGCGGCGAAAAGAGAACATCATGACCGCCATCACCGAAATTCTCCGCACCATGGAATACGGCCCCGCGCCGGAGGCAAACGGCGAAGTCGTTGCCTGGCTCGAAAAGCACGAGGGTCGCTTCCTGCATTTCATCGGAGGCAAGTTCGTCGCACCGGCGGAGGGGAGCTATTTCGCGGTCGTAAATCCGGCGCGCGGCAATCGCCTCGCAGAATGCGCGGAAGGAACGGCGAAGGATGTCGACAAGGCGGTTGCCGCGGCGCAGAGGGCGCAGAAATCTTGGAGCGCGCTCTCCGG
Organism: uncultured Alphaproteobacteria bacterium; assembly: GCA_963720705.1. Taxonomy (GTDB): domain Bacteria; phylum Pseudomonadota; class Alphaproteobacteria; order Rhizobiales; family Afifellaceae; genus DASWJZ01. The sequence continues at coordinate 501,684 of CAVRGJ010000001.1, read as the reverse complement.
CGACGTGCGCGCCCGCTACCTCTATGCGATCGCGCGCATCATCAACAAGCGCGAGCGCTTCTTCTCCGTTTTGGAGTCGGTGGACAACGGCAAGCCGATCCGCGAGAGCCGTGACATCGATATCCCGCTTGTCATCCGCCACTTCTATCATCACGCCGGCTGGGCCGAGCTGATCGAGAGCGAGTTCCCGGGCTACGGGCCCGTCGGCGTTTGCGGTCAGATCATCCCATGGAACTTTCCGCTGTTGATGCTCGCCTGGAAAATCGCGCCGGCGCTTGCAGCAGGAAACACGGTGGTGCTGAAGCCGGCCGAGTTCACACCGCTAACCGCGCTTGCCTTCGCCGAAGTGTGCGTGGAGGCGGGGCTTCCGGCGGGAGTCGTCAACATCGTCACCGGCGACGGCGCGACGGGTGCGTTGATCGTCGAGCACAAGGACATCGATAAGATCGCCTTTACCGGCTCGACCGAGGTCGGTCGCATCATTCGCAAGGCGACGGCGGGCACGGGCAAGAAGCTCAGCTTGGAGCTTGGTGGCAAGTCGCCCTTCATCGTCTTCGACGATGCCGATCTCGACAGCGCGGTCGAAGGTGTGGTCGACGCGATCTGGTTCAACCAGGGCCAGGTCTGCTGTGCCGGCTCGCGGCTCATCGTACAGGAAGCGGTGGCGGAGAAAATGCACGCCAAGCTCCGCGCGCGCATGGCAACGCTCCGCGTCGGCGATCCGCTCGACAAGACGACGGATATAGGCGCGATCGTCGCCGACGTACAACTCGACCGCATTCGTGAATTGGTCGCGCGGGGCGAAGCGGAGGGCGCAACCTGCTATCGGCCCGACGCCGCGCTGCCGAAGGACGGGTTCTTCTATCCTCCGACGCTCGTTACGGGCGTCGCGCCCGCGTCGATTCTGGCGCAGGAGGAAATCTTTGGGCCCGTGCTCGTCTCGATGACTTTCCGCACCCCCGACGAGGCGCTGGCGCTTGCCAATAACTCCCGCTACGGGCTCGCCGCTTCCGTCTGGTCGGAATCGATCAACGTAACGCTCGACGCTGCGGCGCGCCTCAAGGCCGGAGTCGTCTGGGTGAATTCCACCAATCTCTTCGACGCGGCATCGGGCTTCGGTGGCTACAAGGAGTCCGGCTTCGGTCGCGAAGGCGGGCGCGAGGGGCTTTTCGAGTATCTGACGCCGTCGATCGAGAAGAAGGCGGCGAAGCCCGCGAGGACCGCCGCGGCGGATTTCTCGGGGGCACCGACAGCCCGGGCGAAAGAGGCGGCCAGCGACCGTCCGCCGCTCGACCGCACTGCAAAACTCTATATCGGCGGCAAGCAGGTGCGCCCGGATTCCGGCTACAGCTATGCCGTCTACGACGCGTCCGGAGAAGAGGTCGGTCAGGCCGGCCTCGGCAACCGTAAGGACATCCGCAACGCCGTCGAGGCCGCAAACGCAGCCGGCGGCTGGGGAAGCGTCAGCGGTCATAACCGCGCGCAGGTTCTCTATTATCTCGCCGAGAACCTTGAGGCACGTGCGGAAGAATTCGGCGAGCGCATCGCCACGCTGACCGGCGTGCGAGGTCGCGCCGCCGACGAAGAGGTCGCACAGGCGATCCGCCGCATCAGTTTTTACGCAGCGCACGCCGACAAATACGACGGTCAGGTGCATGCGACGCGCTCTCGCCACGTGACGCTCGCGATGAACGAGCCGTTCGGCGTGATAGGGATCTCATGTCCCGACGAGGCGCCGCTTCTTGCGCTTGTGTCGCTGGTCGCCCCGGCAATTGCCATGGGGAACCGCGTCGTCGTCACGCCGTCGCCGGTCCATCCGCTCGTCGCCACCGACTTCTATCAAGTGCTCGACACGAGCGACGTACCGGCCGGCGTGGTCAACATCGTGACCGGCGACCGCGAGGCGTTGGCCAAAACCATCGCCGAGCACGACGACATCGCAACCCATTGGTATTTCGGCTCGGGCGAGGGGAGCGCGAAGGTCGAGGCCGCCTCGACCGGGAACCTGAAGGCCACCTGGGTCAATCACGGCCGCGCTGTCGACTGGGCGAGCCCGCTCGACGGACAGGGCCGACGCTATCTCCGTCACGCCACGCAGGTGAAGAACATCTGGGTGCCCTACGGCGAATAGCCGCCGGTGGCGCGTACCGCCGGCCTCCGCTGTCGGCCTTAATCTGCTTGAAGATCAAGCTGCGCGGGCCGCCGCCGATGCTGATCACCTCACCTTCGTGGCCGGCGCGATCGTGCGCACGGCGGAGGGGTAGAGCGCTGATTCGTAGCCACTGACGCCTCTCAGGAAGGGCAATCCAAATAGCCAGGTATTAAGCGGCGGCGTCGGCGGGCTGCCTTTGGCGACATGCGCGAGAACCCCGTTTGGTGGTAGTGTCTTGAAGGCTTCAGCCATCCGCCGCAATTGTTGCTCGATTTGCCGGCTCGGGCCTGGAGACATTAAGAGCGAACAAAATGCCGAAAAAAAGCTCGTCCCATTCGCCCGCGGTCGCGGCGCTTCGCCCGGTGGCAGAGAAGGAACGGAACGTTCTTCCGGGGGGAGGCGAGCGGCGACTGATAACTGCGCTCAGTTATGACCTGGTCGGATCGACCGGCCTTCTTGCGCAGTCCGATGTCGAAGATTTCGACGAGTTGATTTAGTCCTTCCAGGAAAAAGCCCGGCAGGCGATCGTTTCCCGCGGCGGATCGCTGAGGGAAGTGGGTGACGGAGGCGTCGCTCTCTTTCCCATCGACATGGATTCGAAGGACGCCGCGTCGCTTGCCATCGGCGCCGGACTTGAAATCGTTCAAGCGTGTACGCTGGTCGGGCGGGAGATGAACCGTTCAAACGTGCACGTCCGGGTGGGCGTCGCGACATCGATCGGCCTCGTGCGGCAACGCCCGGAGGCTCCTTCGCCCGACAACGTAACGGCCATCGCGTTGGCGTTGGCGACCCGCCTGCAGGCGCTTGCCGAGTCCGATACGGTGCTTGTCTCGCAGCAGACGCGAGCCCTGGCGCGACGGTCGCACGCGTTCAGCTTTTTGGGCGCCAAGAAGCTCAAAGGCATCGCCGAGCCGGAACGAATTTGGCGCGCCCTGAGCCATCGGCTGGACGTTGGTCGTTTCTATGCTTTCGGACGGTTGGCTATTCCAACCGTCGGGCGCGCGTATGAGTTGCAGGCGATTGCCGATTGCTGGCGGGCGGCTGCTCGAGGAAGCGGGAACGTCGTGTTGATCGAAGGAGAAGCGGGGATCGGAAAGTCGCGTCTTCTCCACGAAATCCGCAGGATGACTCGGCGCGAGCGAAGCAGGATGCTGCTTTTCCAGTGTTGGCCGGTTGGATCCTATTCGACACTTCATCCCCTTCGACAGAGCCTTCCAGGCGCCGAAGGCAAGGCGGGAGGCAAACCGAAATCGTCCGACGTTGCAAACCTGTTCAGACGCCACGGCGTCGACGACAGGGAGGTCATCGACGTCTTCTCCTACCTCCTCGGCGTGGAGGGCGTGCCGAGCTATTTGCTTGAGGCGTCAGCACTGGAATTGGAGGAGCGTACGAGTTCGAGCGGTCCGCCGCGGCCTGGAGCTTCTTTGCGCAAGAGGCCCAATCATTATCGCCGTTGAGGACATCCACTGGATCGACCCGACATCGAAGCGTCTGTTGATCGAGGCTGCCCGCTTCGTCGAAAACTACCCACTCCTGTTGGTGCTTACGACACGGCCGGAAGTTGCCGATGAGTTCCTGCAAATCGCGAACCTGAGGCGAATGCAGCTCAAGCGCCTTGGCGCGGACGAATGCCGAACGGCAATTGCCGCGATCTGGCCAGAAAGCAGAGCCTCCGAGCTTCCCAAATTGCTCGACGTGGTGGACCGGATCACCGCCGGCGTGCCGCTCTTTATCGAGGAAATTTGTCACTGGGTGGCGGAGAACGCCGGCCTGTCGGCGGAGCACCTGGCCAAGGCGATATCGCCGGACGGACCGTCGCTTCTGGAGAGCGTGCTCGACGCTCGTCTGAAGCCCCTTGGCCCCGCGCGAGGTGTCGCCCGCGCGGCGGCGGTCGTGGGCTTCCGTTCGAATCTCGCACTTCTGCACGAGCTTGTCCCCGAGCTTCAGGAGGCAGAGCTAGTCGACGCGGTGGAGCGCCTGATAGAGGCCGGGCTTCTTGTGCGCGTACGGTCACCCGGGGAGATGTTGTTTGCCTTCCGCCACGCGCTGATCCAGGAGACGATCTACAACGCCTTTCTCCGCAAGCAGCGTCAGGCCTTGCACGGCCGGCTGGTCGCCGCGCTCGAGCGCAGTCGGGAGATCGCCGCGTGGATCGGGACGGATGCCCTCGCCGATCATGCCGAGCGCGCCGGCTTGATCGAGAAAGCGATTTCTCATTTCGTGACCGCGGGTAAGGACAGTTCTGCGCGTTCTGCAATGGCAGAGGCGCGACATCTTCTGGAGCGCGCCGTCGAGCTTTGCGGAAGGGTGGCCGAGCCGAACTCGCGAGACGCACTGAAGCTATCGGCGCTTGCCGCGCTCGGGCCCGTATTGACGAGCACCGAAGGACCGGGGTCGGAGCCGGCTCGCAACCTCTATGACGAAGGAGTGGAGATCGCCCGCCGGCGGCCCGCTTCCGAGAGAGCCGCGTTGTTCCCGATATATTGGGGCTGGTGGTTTACCGGCGCCGACGTCGACAACGACAGGGCTCACGCGATTCTGGAAGAGTTGAAGGATGTCCGGGACCCCGAGGTGCAGCTTCAAATCCGGCATTGCATCTGGGCGGTCGACTTCTATCTCGCGCGACATGAAAGCTGCCTCTCGGCGATCGACGCTGGCCTGCCCCTCTACAGCGCCGATCGCGGCCGAGCCAATACCGCGCTTTTCGGCGGACACGATGCGCGCGTGTGCGGCCTCGCGCATCGGAGCTTGTCGCTCTGGCTGACGGGTCACGCCGCGAGCGCGTTGCGATCGATGTCGGAAGCGCGCGACTGGGCGCAGCAAAGCGGGCACGTCAGCAGCATTGCGCATGCCTGCATCAATCAGGCCATGCTTTCCCGCTTCCGTCGAGACTTCGACGGCCTTCCTTCCATCATCGCGGAAATTCGACAACTGGCGGAGCAGCACCGGATCGGCTTGCTCGCCGCCACGATGGAAATTTTCGAGGGGTGGGTCGTGGGAAATGCCGGAGAACTCGACCGCGGCAAGGAGATGATCGAGCGCGGTCTTGCGACCCATGCCGAGCTTCAGACGCCGGATGACCATCCGGTCTATTGCGAGATGTTGGCCGAGCTCATGGAGCGGAGCGGTGAGTTCTCCGCCGGTCTCGCGCTTCTGGCGTCGGCGGAGGAAAAGGCGGAGAAAAGCGGCCACCGCTTCTGGCTTGCCGAGCTCAACCGCCGCCGCGCCCGCCTTCTCTACGCTGAAAGAGCGGGAGACGAGGACGTGGGCGCGGCGATTGCAAAGAGCCTGAAGATCGCGTCCGAGCAGAATGCGGCGCCGCTGCTGATCGCTGCGTATGACACGCTTCTTTGCATGGACGTGCGGCCGGAGATCGCCGCGCTCTATCGCGACGAGGTCGAACTCGCCAGAAGTCGGCTCCAGCCCGGCGAGGAACTCATCCTATATCCCGAAGCGCCGGTAGAGAGACGGCCCGGCAGTCTTCTCGCCTGATGGGCGACGAAGCGGTTGCAGAACGCTACGCGCGCCGGGGGCCGCGGTCGCGGGACACACTGACCCAGCTGATGGCAATGCGCAATGCAATCGGCATCACGCGAGTCGCAGACATCACCGGCCTCGACAGGATCGGAATTCCGGTGATGCAGGCGGTGAGGCCGTTCTCACTGTCGAACGCAGTTTCTCAAGGCAAAGGCGCGGATCCGACGGCCGCCGCCATATCCGCCATTCTCGAATCCGCGGAGAGTTGCTTTGCGGAGCGGGTCGGGAATTTTGAGATCGAAATCACTTCGGCCGATGCGACCGGAATTCCAGATGGGCGCTTCGACAAGCATCTGCTTCCAGATGCGCCAACGGAGTGGCGTTCCAAGGACACCGCTTGGGTGTCGGCTATCGACCTCGTCACCAACACCCGCCAACCTGTTCCGTTCGAACTAGTTCACACGGCCTATGTCGTCCCGCCCCTTTCCCACACCGGACTCTTCGCAGCAACAACGACCGGCCTCGCAGCGGCTTTGAATGAGGATGATGCCGTCACACACGGCATTCTGGAGTGCATCGAGAGGGATGCGATCGCGCGGGCGCATCGAGTGCACGGCTTCTTCCATAGGTCTCGGATCGATGCCGGCACAATCTCTGATCCGGCGGTCCAAGAGCTTCTGGATATGCTGGCCGGGCATGGCCTGCTCGTCGGTCTTTGGCTCGCTCCCTCACCCGTAGGCGTCCCGGTGATCTGGTGTCATTTGATGGAAGGCGACACCGAAGAAGCTTCCTCGCTCCCATTCCCTGCCGAAGGCTCGGCGGCTGCCTTTGATGTCGCCGCCGCCATCGTTCATGCCATCTACGAGGCAGCGCAGTCGCGGCTTTCCGCCATCTCCGGCGCTCGCGACGACATCACCCGCGCTAGCTATCCCAAATATCCGGATCGGGCGCAGATCGCCGCTCATCGCCGGCTCCTTGCCGAAGGTCCGCGGCCGCTAGACTTCCGGGTTGGCACTGACGATCCGATCTCGCCTGGCGAGAAGACGCGGGATGGCCTCCTGTCGCGGCTCGCCGAGCGCGAGATATCGACTGTTCTGTGTGTGCGGATCGACACGGCGCCGCTCGAGGCGCTTTCCGTCGTGCGCGTCATCGTCCCTGAACTCGAACCGCTGCTTGAGGGTTGAGCCGGAGATGACAATCGGAAACCGAGAAAAGCGGACGGTCGTGTTCCTCGGGCCGACTTTGCCCGCTGGCGAAGCCAAGAATGTTCTCGACGCGACCATTCTTCCGCCGGCGGCTCAGGGGTCAATCGTCCGCGCTGTGCAACGCTACGATCCGAGCGCGATCCTGATCGTCGACGGGACTTTTCAGGGGGAGCCGGCGGTTCGCCACAAGGAGATCTTATGGGCTATCGGCAAGGGTATCCTCGTCATCGGTGCGGCAAGCATGGGTGCGCTGCGTGCCGCCGAACTTTTTCCCGCACATGCCAGGCGTGGGGCTGATCTACCGATGGTATCGCCGCTTCGCTTTTGCGCCAGACGACGCGGTCGCGGTTCTCCATGGCCCGCCGGAAGTGAGCAGCGCGCCGTTGACGCTTGCAGAGATCGATCTCCGCATGACGTTTCGTGCCGCCGAGCGTGAAGGCCTGATTTCGTCTGGCGAAAGAAAAAGGCTTCAGGAGGTTGCGCGGCGGCTGAATTTCCGCGAGCGAACCCTCGAGCGGATCGTTGCCGAGGCGTTTTCGCAAGAGATCGGAACGCGCGCCAAGACGAGACTTGACACCCTCAAATTTTCACTCGCCGAACAGAAGAAACATGACGCACTGCTTGCGCTCGGGCTGTTGAAGAACGGAGCTTTTGCGACACCGCCTTCGCCTCCTAATTTCGTGATGACTGCAGCATTCGTGCGAGATCTCGATCACGCTGGGATCGGTATCGATTGAGCCGCCGGCGGCTCTTGGTTTATTCGCGGTTGCGGCTGTGTTAGCGTTGCGTGCATGTGGGGAGGTGAGCAGGTCGACACGCTCCGCCGCGCGAGCGCAGAAGGCTCTGCGCTCGGAACGCGATTCCTTCTCTATCCGCAGTCGCCACTGGTCTCCGGTTACGAAACGCCCGAGCCGGTCTGGATATCCACGCCGCCCGACCGCTTGCAGGCCGGTCCCGCCGACCATCGCATGTACGTGCGCGATCCGCTGCTCGACAAGGCGCCCTACGAATATCCCGACCTGCCGCCCTATGTCGGCGCGGAATACCCGCCTGCCACGGCCGGCCCCGACGGACATTTCGACCATCTCGATCCGGGTTCCCGACAGTTTCTGGCGGCCCACGCATTCGCCTCCGTGCGTCGCGTTCTCGATATTTGGGAAAGCTATCTCGGCCATCCGATCGACTGGTATTTCGCCGATACTTACGAGCGGCTCGAGATCATCCCGTTCATCGACTGGAACAACGCGCAGTCTGGATTCGGCTATCTCGAGCTCGGACAGGACCGAGGCCCGGACGGTCGGTCGTTTCCGTTTGCGCTCAATTTCGACGTGGTGGCACATGAGGTTGGCCATGCGATCCTCTTCTCGCTGTTCGACGTCCCGACCTTCGGACTTGGGCAGAACGATTTCGCACCGTTTCACGAAGCAAACGCCGATCTGATCTCGCTCCTCTCGTTTCTGCATTTCGACAGCGGGGTCGACCGGCTGCTGCGCCACTGCGACGGCAACCTTCTGGTGCTGAATGAGCTCAATCGCATCGCCGAGCTGGTCGGCGACCGGCAGATACGGCTTGCGAGCAACTCAAGACGCCTATCGGAGGTCAGCGACGAGATTCACGATAGGTCGCGTCCGTTCACCGGCGCAGTCTTCGACACCATTGTCGATGACTATCAGGCGCGGCTGGTCCATCAGGGCCTCGCGGACGAGCGACTTCTGAGTATTGACATCCGCGAGCTGGACGACACGGCGCTGCACCAGATATCCGACTTCACGTCACAGGCGTTTCGCGCGCGGCCCTTCCTCTTCAAGAGCGCGCTGACGGCGGCACGCGACGACGTGGCGACCGCGCTCGCCACGGCTTGGCCGCGCCTCAACGCGGACCGCCTCACCTTTGCAAATGCCGCGGCTGAGGTGATCGAAGCCTGCGAACAAAGCGGCATGACGCTGGCAGCAAAAGCGGAAGAAAACTTCCGCTGGCGCGAGATCGACTGACAGAATGCTTTCAAGGGGAGACTCGCCATGAGTGACGATTTTCACCGTCCAACCTACACGACGGACAAAAAAGACCTCCACGGAACATTCAACGCAACGCAAGTTCGCCTCTACGGCATACCGGGGCTGACGGATGACAACAAAGCTCGAGATAATAAGGTCAATATGTATTCTGTCGTTGGAAGTAAACTAACAGCGATAGTCAAGTCGGACTATGGTCCAGACTTGGAGAGACTTGCTCCACTGGGAGAATTGTTTGGTGGAACAGTTACAGAAGCAAACTATTCTTACGTCTTTATTAATGCCATCATGAAGCGCTATCTGATTATGCTCGGTGCACTGAAGACAGATCCGAGTGCCGCGGAAAAGGAATGCGGCGAGCCGGATCCGCTCACCGCCGGCATCATATTTGGCTACGCCTATGAAGGACATACCTACGATCTTCCGAAGCCGAAGATCATGTTGATTCCCGCCGTCCCGCAAGACATCCCATGCGACGATTCCGGATACAACCGGAAGAGCTCTTCCGGCTACCGGGTGTGGCTCGTCGACAAGCTCGATCAGTGCGTGGAAATCGACATCAATCAAGGCTTCGTCGAGCAGCTTGTGCTTGAGGCCAATCTTCCGGGCAAGCGGTCTCCGAACATGTATGTCGGCCGTATGATGATGTCGCACAGGAGCGGCCGCCTGACGGAGTAAAGTCCGGGCAAAGAACTGTCCGGCCGGACGCGCGTGAACGCCGGCGCTGTTGCGACTACGCGCCGGCATTTCTTGAGGGACACGCATCTTCTGGGTCAGCCGACGAGCATGCTGACGACCAGCACGGCCATTACCAGCAGCACCGCGACGGTCTCCCGCGGCGAGGCGCACGATTCGAGCTTTTCCCTCCAGAGCCGGTCGGCGGAGCTTTCGTTTTGAGCACGCATGACTCACTCCCTGATGAAGCGGTTCTGGCGAAGACACTCGGCCGGCCGCGCATCCGGGTCTGTGGGAATTGTCACAGTCAGCCGCTGGCGGGCGACCGCCGCGAGGTATGGGCGTGATGTTCCTGTCAGGTCTCAGCGAAGCGGACCGCCAAGCGCTTGAGGCGCGCTGGTCCAGGCGCAAATTTGCGCGCGGCGAGACGATCATCGCGCATGATGAGGATAGCGCCGACGTATTCTTCGTACTGGAGGGGCGCGCCCGGGCGACGCTCTTTTCCGAAGACGGCCGCGCCGTCGCCTATCGCGATATCGAGCCCGGCGGTATCTTTGGAGAGCTCGCCGCGATCGACGGCAAGGCCCGGTCGGCGACGGTGGTCGCGCTCGAAGCGATGAGTGCCGCGAGGCTTTCGCAGGCGGCCTTTCGCGACCTTGTGAACGGCCGCCCATCCTTCGCCTGGGCGCTTCTTGATCATCTGTCGGGCCAGGTCCGCCGCCTGACCGAGCGGGTCTATGAATTCAGTACGCTCGTCGTTCGTGGCCGGCTAATTCACGAGCTCCTCCGTCTCGCCGATGCTGCCGAAGACGCCATGGAGGAAGTGTCGATTGCTCCGGCGCCAACGCATGTCGAGCTCGCGGCCAAGATCAGCACGCACCGGGAAGCGGTCTCCCGCGAGATGAGCGCGCTCGCAAAGCGCAGGCTCGTCGAGAAGCGCGGCGGCGTCCTGATCCTCCGCGACCTGCCGGCCCTGCGCAAACTTGCCGACACGGATGACTGAGGTCATGGATCGGCGACTTAGCCTGCGGTACTTGAGACGCCCTTAGCTTTCTTCGAAGCGTCGGCTTTTTCGCTCCCGGCTTCGACGAGCGCGATCAGGCCTTTAAGCAGCGCGGTTGGCGAGGGCGGGCAGCCGCGGATGTGAAGGCTGACCGGAAGCACCTCCGAGACGCCGCCGACGACGGCGTAGGACTCGGCGAAGATGCCGCCGTCCAATGCGCAGTCACCGACCGCGACCACCCATTTCGGGTCGGGCGTTGCGGCATAGGTGCGCTTCAGCGCCTCTTCCATGTTCTTCGTCACCGGCCCGGTGACGAGAAGCACGTCGGCATGGCGCGGTGAGGCCACGAAGCGCAGCCCGAAGCGCTCGAGGTCGTAGAAAGCATTGTTCAGCGCGTGGATCTCAAGCTCGCAGCCGTTGCACGAACCGGCGTCGACCTCGCGGATCGAGAGCGAGCGGCCGAGACGCTTGCGCGCCGTCCGGTCGAGCGTCTGCGCGAGTTCCGCGAGCGACGCGCCGTCGGGGCGCGGCGGCGGCTCGGTCAAAGGCCCGTGGACGATGCTTTCGAATAGGGTTCTCCGCATGGCGCCGCTCTAAAGGTCGTGCCCGGAATAGGAGCAGTTGAAGCTCTTATTGCAGAGCGGGAAGTCGGCGACGATGTTGCCCTCGATCGCGGCCTCAAGCAGCGGCCACTGGAACCAGGACGGGTCGCGCAAGTGACAGCGCGAGACGCGCCCGTGGGCATCGAGCCTAAGCCAGACGAGGATATCGCCGCGAAAACCTTCGACCAAACCTACACCTTCCCGTGCTTCGCGTGCGTGAATGACGGGGACGGCGATCGGCCCCTCCGGCAGCCGGTCGAGCATCTGCTCGATCAGCGAGAGGCTCTGCTCGACCTCGCGAATGCGCACCCAGACGCGCGCATTGACGTCGCCGTCGCGCTGCACGGGCAAGACGAAGTCGAGCGTGTCGTAGGGCGGATAGCCCGGGGTCTTGCGGCAATCGAAGCTGCGGCCGGAAGCGCGACCGACATAGCCGCCGGCGCCGAACTGGAAAGCAAGTGCCGCAGAGAGCTTTCCCGTCGCGACCGTGCGGTCCTGCAGCGAGGCGGTGTTGTCGTAAAGCTCAACGAGCTTCGGGAAGACGCGGCGCATCTCGCCGACGGACGCGCGGAGCAGCTTGCAATGCTCCGCCGAAAGATCGCCCGCGACCCCACCTGGGAGGATCCGATCCATCATCAGCCGATGCCCGAACGTGGCCTCTGCCGCACGTAGCACGCGCTCGCGTAAGATCCCGCATTGCGCGTGCATCAGCGTGAAGGTGGCGTCGTTACAGATCGCGCCGATGTCACCGAAATGGTTGGCGAGGCGCTCAAGCTCCGCCATCAGCGCGCGGAGATAATGCGCGCGTGGCGGCGCCTCGATATCAAGCGCCGCTTCGGCGGCGCGCGCAAAGGCAAGAGCGTAGGCGACGGTGCTGTCGCCGGATGTGCGCCCGGCGAGTTTTCGCGCGCGATCGAGATCGGCGCCCCGCATCAGGCTCTCGATTCCCTTGTGAACGTAGCCAAGCCGCTCCTCAAGACGGACGACGGCCTCGCCGTTGGCGGTGAAGCGGAAATGTCCCGGCTCGATGATGCCGGCGTGCACCGGCCCGACCGGGATCTGGTGCAGGCTCTCGCCCTTGTTCGGCAGGAAGAAGTAGGCCGCGCCGCCGGCGTCGGCGGGCGTCGCCGCACCGAGTGGATGCGTGACGCCGAAGCGGCCGTGGTCAAGCCACGGGCGCTGATCGAGCGCGCCTTCCGGCACAAGACCGCAGAGATCGCGAATCGCCCGCTCCAGCCGGATCGCCGGCGCGTGCAGCAGTCCGACAGACGGGAAGCCGCCGTCGCGACAGGCGAGGGTGATGACCGCGAAGTTGGCCGCTTCTTGGTCGAAGAGCGCCATGTGGACGTCGCTGCCGTCGCCCCAAAGGCCGACCAGCGTCAGCTCGCCCGCTGCAAGGCTCTCTGCAGCTGTGCTCCAGGTCTTCGCGTCGACCGCAGCGCGCGGCCACGGGCGATGCTCCTTCGTTCGCATACCGTCCGCGATCAGTGCGCGAAGCGTTGCCATAGCGTCCGCCTCACCCAAGCAGATTGGCGACGTGCCGGAACCAGGCGACGAGCGGTCCGGGCAGGAAGATGCCGGCGCAAAGCACGAGCGCAAGATGCAGGAACATCGGGACGAAGGAGGCCTTCGCCGGCGCGACAGGTCCGCGCGGCTCGCCGAAGGCGATGCCGTTCATCCTGAGGAACAGCGCGCCGAGCGCGATCAGAAGGCCGGCAACGAGCGGGATGGCAAGCAGCGGCTCGCGCGCGAAGGTTGAAGTGACGATGAGGAATTCGCTCGTGAAGAGCCCGAGCGGTGGCATCCCGGCGATTGCGGCGACGCCGAGGAGGAGCCCCCAGCCGAGCCAAGGATGCGTCTCGGTCAGCCCGCCCATGTCGGCGATCCGCTGCGTGCCCTTCACCTGCGCGATATGACCGACGGAGAAGAAGATCGCCGACTTCGTCAGCGAGTGCATGGTCATGTGCAAGAGGCCGGCGAAGTTGGCGAGCGGGCCGCCCATGCCGAAGGCGAAGACGATGATGCCCATGTGCTCGATCGAGGAATAGGCGAACATGCGTTTGATGTCGCGTCGGCGGTAGAGCATCAGCGCGGCGAAGATCAGCGACAGGAGCCCAAGAATGATCATGAGCGGCCCCGGCGCGAGCGCATCGGGGTTGGCGGCAAGCAGCATCTTGAAGCGGAGCACTGCGTAAAGCGCGACGTTGAGGAGGAGCCCCGATAGTACTGCGGAGATCGGCGTCGGGCCCTCGGCGTGCGCGTCGGGCAGCCAGGCGTGGAGCGGCGCGAGCCCGACTTTGGTGCCGTAGCCCAAAAGCAGGAAGACGAAGGCGAGGTTCAGAAGCGCCGGGTCGAAGCCGCTCGCTTTCTCCAGGAGCACCGTCCACACCATCGCGTTGATGCCTTCGCCGACGACCGGCTGGGCCGCGGTGTAAACGAGGATCGTGCCGAAGAGCGCGAGCGCGATGCCGACTGAGCCGAGAATGAAGTATTTCCACGCCGCCTCGAGCGCCTCGTGCGTGCGGTAGATGCCGACCATCAAAACCGTGGTGAGCGTCGCGATCTCGATCGCCACCCACATCAGGCCGATATTGTTGGCGACGAGCGCAAGGTTCATCGCGAACATCAGCACCTGGTACATCGCGTGATAGAAGCGCAGATGCGTCGACGTCAGCCGGCCGATCTCCACCTCGTGCGCGATGTAGCTTGCGCTGAACACGCTGGTGGTGAAGCCGACGAACGTCGAGAGAACGACGAAGACGACGTTCAGATCGTCGACCAGCAGATAGACGCCGGGTGCCGGCCGAGCCCCGAGGAGAAGCAGCGCGCTGACGAACGTCGCGAACGCCGCGAGCGAGTTGATCCGCGCGCCAATACGGAAATCGGGGAAGGAAGGCGAGGACCCCGGCTGCCGCGATCGGGATCAGAAGCACCGCATAGATCGGCTCGAAAGGAAGGGCGCTCATCGGAGCTCTCCCCTGAAGCTGTCCAGAGCTTCGATATCGACGGTGTCGAAGCGCTCGCGGATGCGGAAGAGGAAGATGCCGATGACGATGAAGGCGATCAGGATCGAGAAGGCGACGCTGATCTCCACCACGAAAGGCATGCCCTTGGCGCCGGTCGCGGCAAGGACGAGCCCGTTCTCCACCGACATGAAGCCGACCACCTGGCTGACCGCGTTCCGCCGCGTCACCATGAGGAGAAGGCCGAGGAGCACGACCGAGAGCGCGAAGGCGAGATCCTCGCGCGCCAGCTGATCGACCTCACCCGCGACCTGCAGCATGACGACGGTCGAAAGCGCGACGAGCCCCATGCCGACGAGCATCGTCGGCCCGACGCCGACGGCTGTCTCTATTTCGCGATGTATGCCGAGGCGGACGATCATCCGGTGCAGTGCGACCGGGATGACGATGGCCTTGAAGACGAGCGCGATTCCCGCGGTGATGTAGAGATGCGGCGCATGCTGGATATAGGCCTGCCACGCGACGGAAAGCGCGAGCACGAAGGCCTGCAGGGCGAAGACGTTGAGGAGCGCGTAGAGCCGCCGCTGATAAAGCAGCATCAGGCTGGCGAGCACCAGTCCGCCGGCGAAGAGATGCGCGACGTCGAAGATGAAGCCGTCCATCAATGGCTCCGCTGAACGAAGAGGAGAAGCGTCGCTAGCAGCCCGAGCATGAAGGCGCCGCCTAGGAACTCCGGCACGCGGAAGACGCGCATCTTGGCGATCGCTGTCTCGAAGAGGCCGAGGAGGCCGGCGCCGATCGTGAGCTTTGCGAGATAGGCGACGGCACCGACGATAAGCGCGATCGGCCCGGCGCCCGGCGCTGCCAGCCCCCAGGGCACGAAGATGCAGGCAATCAGCGAGACGTAGAGAAGCAGCTTCAGCGACGCGGCGAGCTCGACCATGGCGAGATGCCGGCCCGAATATTCGAGCACCATCGCCTCGTGCACCATGGTGAGCTCAAGATGCGTCGCCGGGTTGTCGACGGGTACGCGGGCGTTCTCGGCGATCGACACGATGATCAGCGCCACCAGCGCCAGACCGAGCGAGACGCTCAAGCCAGCCTGCGGTGAAAGCATGAACTGCGCGATGCTTGAAAGCTGCGTCGATCCGGCGATGAGCGCGAGCGTGAAGGTGATCATGATCATCGCCGGCTCGGCGAGCGAGGCGATCATCACCTCACGGCTCGAGCCGATGCCGCCGAAGCTCGTGCCGACATCCATGCCGGCGAGCGCCAGGAAGAAGCGCGCGCCGCCGATCAGCGCAGTGATCGCGATCAGGTCTGCCGACCAGGAGAAGGTAAGGCCGGTCGCAAATGTCGGGACGAGCGCCACCGCGACCCAGGTCGCCGCGAAGATCAGATAAGGCCCAACGCGGAAGAGCCAGGACGCGTTGTGCGCGAGCACGACCTCCTTCCTGAAGAGGCGTATCAGGTCACGATAGGGTTGCAGCACCGGTGGCCCCTGGCGGCGCAGGAGCCGCGCTTTCACCTTGCGCACGAGCCCTGTCAGCAACGGCGCAAGCAGGAGCACCAGCGCCATCTGCGCGCCCTGCACCAGAAGGTCGAGGATCGCGCTCACAGCGCCAACACCAGAAGAAGCATGATGAGCGAGACGAAGACCAGCGTCAGGTAGCGCCTGACCGTCAGGAACTGCATCCAGTTGATGTGGTCCGCGGCATAGTTGATGCCGCCGGCGATCGGCGCGTAGATTCCGTCCCAGACGAGGTCGCGCAGCGTCGCCTCGAAGCGCGCAGGCTTGAGCGACCCCGGCGGGGGCATCTCGACGTGCTCGCGCGCGCGAAAGACGAGCGTGCCGAAGACGCGGCGGATCGGCTGCGCAAAGCTTCCGGCCGTGTACTGCGTCCCGGGGTCGGCGTTCGGGAAACCGCAATCCCACGCGTCGGAGCGTCGGAGCGCGTGCGAGGCGAAACGGTGCACCGCTATCGCGGCGATCCCGCCCGAGAGCGCGATGAAGATGAACACAAGCAGCCCGTTATAGGAGCTGCGGCTCTCGGCGATAGGCACGATCGAAAGCCACGGCACGCTTGCTTGGCCCGGCATGTGCGCGCCAACGAGGCCGCTGACCGTCGGCGCGAGCCCGTCGATGATGAAGCCGGGCAGGATGCCGGCGAGCAGGCAGAGCCCGGCGAACGCGAACATTGCGACGAGCGAGAAGCGGTCGACCTCGCTCGCCGTCTCGGCGGCGCGGCCTCGCGCGCGTCCGAGGAAGGTGATGCCGAAGGCCTTGACGAAGCAGGCGGCCGCCAGCGCGGCTGAAAGCGCGAGCAGCGCCCCGACCGCGGGAATCGTGAGCTTCAAGGCCCATTGCGGCAGCGACGGGCTGATCAGGATCGCCTGGAAGGTCAGCCACTCGGAGACGAAGCCGTTCAAGGGCGGCAGCGCCGAGATCGCCACGCAGCCGATGAGGAAGGCGAAGCTCGTCAGCGGCATATTGTGGATCAGCCCGCCGAGGTGCTCCATGTCGCGCTCGCCGGTGGCGGTCAGAACGGCGCCGGCGCCGAAGAAGAGCAGGCTCTTGAAGAGCGAGTGGTTGAAGACGTGGAAGAGCGCGGCCGTCAGCGCCAGCGCGGCGCTGGCGAGCATGCCGTTCGCCTGGAACGCAAGCGAAAGGCCGAGACCGATGAAGATGATGCCGATGTTCTCGACCGTGTGGTAGGCGAGAAGCCGCTTCAAATCGTGCTGCATCAGCGCATAGAGCACGCCAAGCGCTGCGGTGATTCCGCCGAGCACGAGCACGACGAGCCCCGACCACCAGCTGCCGCCGTTCAGAAGATCGAACACGATCCTGACGAACCCATAAACGGCGACCTTGGTCATGACGCCGCTCATCAGCGCCGAAACGTGGCTCGGCGCCGCCGGGTGCGCGAGCGGCAGCCAGACGTGCATCGGCACGAGGCCGGCCTTCGATCCGGCACCGATGAGCACAAGCGCGAGGATCAGCGCCTCGATTAGCGGCGAGGGTTGGCCGGCCCGCATGGCGTTAAAAGTGTAGCCGCCGTCGGGTCCCGCCAGGAGCCCAAAGGCGAGGAGCAGGCAGAACGTACCGAAGGCCGCCATCACCAGATAGATGTAGCCGGCCTCAGCGTTTCCGCGCTCCTTGTGATGCGCCATGACGAGGGCCCACGAAGCGAGCGACATGAACTCCCACGATAGAAGAAAGGTGAAAGCGTCGTCGGCAAGCACGACGAGGTTCATGCCGGCGAGGAAGGCCGGGTAGAACGGCAGCACCCGCCACGGCGCCTTTTCGTGCCGGCCGTAGCCGAGTGCGTAGAGGCTTGCGGCGGCAGCGCCGAGATCGACGACGCAGAGAAAGAAGGCGGAGAGCGCATCGAGGCGGAAATTCGCGCCGATGAAGGGAAGCCCGATCGGCAGCTTGGTCGTGAGCGGCGCGGCTCCCGACACAAGATGCGAAAGCGCGAGGACGAAAAGGATCACCGAGAGCGCAGTTGCACCGGCGTAGATGACCGGCGTGGCTCGGGGCGAGCGGCTGAGCCCGATCGCGATCACGCTGAGCAGGAGCAGCGCGGCGACGGAAAGGAGTGCGACACTCATCCCTTTAGGCGCACGCCACGCCCACCGCTTTGACTAACCGCACTCTCCGCGATCAGTTCGATCCCCGCCGCATCGAGTGCTGCGATCAGCTTCATCAAGGAATCGACATTGCCGCGAATGACGCCGTCGCTCGCCTCCATACGCTGGATGGTCGGCACGGAGAGTCCCGAGAGCTCCGCGATGGCCTTTTGGTCGAGGCCGGCGAGCGCCCGTGCCGCTCTGAGTTGAGCCGCAGTAATCACGTCTGAAGCATCACTTATTGGAGTCGAAGCATGATAATTTGCCTCTACAGCATAAGCCATATCGCATGCAATGCGAATCGCGCCTTGCCGAGATCGGCGGCGGAAAGTCGCGGGGAGGGTGCTCGCGGGGGCGCCGGCGCTAGGCGTCGGCGGGGCGCCTCAGCGCCTCGGTCTGCGTGACGAAGCACTGCGCGAGAGCCCGATGTCGGAGGTCAGCACCAATTCGTCGAAGTCCATCGCAAGCCATTTCGGCGCGGCGTCCGGACGGACCGCATGCATCGTCGCCGGCACCTTCACGGCGTGGCCGGCGTCGACGATTGTCTTCTGCGCCTCGAAAGCTAGCCGGGCACACGGAGGCGTCGTGTCTGCCTGTGCAACAAGCGATTGAATCGATTTCACCCAGCGTGATTTCTGCCCCGCGGGTTCAAGTCCTTGCAAGCACTTGATTGACGCTAAGTTCTTGCCGGCGCAATAGTATCGGTGGTTGCAGGCGGGGAGGAGGCCGTGTTCGGCAGACTGGCCGAAGCGCTGTTCGCGCTTATTAATCGCGTACGCGTGTGGCACCGCCTGCCAACGCTGCCGCTACGCGTCGCCAATCTGCTTCTGTTGCGTCGCACCCTCCGCCGCCTGAACCTCCACGACACACAGCGCGGCGGCTTTCCGAAACCCGAGCGTGAGGTGGGCCCCGAAGTCTATCGCCTCGGCCGCACCATCGACGGCAGCTACAACGACCTCGCGGTGCCGGCGATGGGCGCGCGCGGCATGCGCTTCGGGCGCAACTCGCCGGTCGACAGGCTCAAGATTCCGACCGCCTATGACGTCATGGAGCCGAACCCGCGCGAGATAAGCCGGCGGCTGCTTGCCCGCAGGAACGGCGAGTTTCACGCCGTCCCCCACCTGAACATCCTTGCCGCCGCGTGGCTCCAGTTCATGACGCATGATTGGTTCGGCCACCTTCGCGACGACCAGAACCCGCACGAGATTCCGCTCGCCGATGAGGACGATTGGCCGAGCCCGGAGCGCAGGATGCAATTCGGTCGGTCGCGGCCGGACAAGGAGGCCTATGCCGACCGTGGTCTGCCGCCGGCCTTCACCAACACCGAATCGCATTGGTGGGATGCCGGGCAGATCTACGGCAAGGACGAAGCGCGCCGGGACGCGCTCCGCACGCACAAGGAAGGCAAGCTCAAGGTCGGCTCTAACGGCCGTCTTGAACCCGATGGCTCCGGGCTCGAGCTGACCGGAGTGAACGACAATTGGTGGATCGGCCTGTCGCTTCTCCACACGCTCTTCACGCGTGAGCACAACGCGATCTGCGACCGGCTGCTCGCCGCCTATCCAAGCCGGCGCAACGACGACGAGTGGCTCTATCAGAAGGCGCGGCTCGTCAATATCGCGGTGATCGCGAAGATCCACACCGTGGAATGGACGCCGTCGCTTCTCAACAATCCGACGATGCGCTTCGCCATGCGCGCTAATTGGTGGGGCGCGTTCGGCGAGACGTTCCATCGCGAACGCGGCCGTGTCACCCAGGGCGACAAGCTGCAGGGAATTCCCGGCTCGACCACCGATCACCACACCGCGCCCTATTCGCTGACCGAGGAATTCGTCGCCGTCTACCGCATGCATCCCTTGATGCCGGACGTCTTCGAGTTCCGCTCGGTCAACGACGATTCCCCGATCCCCGGGGCTGAGGCACTCGATTTCCGCGCCGTTTCCGGCAAGCGCGCCGTCGGCCTCTACGGCCGGATGGCGCCCGCCGATGCGGCCTATTCGCTCGGCACGCGCAATCCCGGGCAGGTGCGGCTGCACAACTATCCGAGCGGGCTTTCCCGCTTCGAGCGCCAGGATTCCGTCTCCGGCGCGGAGAGCAACGATTTCTTCGACCTCGGCACCGTCGACGTCGTGCGTGATCGCGAGCGCGGCATCCCGCGCTATAACGACTTTCGTCGCATGCTTCGGATGCGTCCCTTCGATTCGATCGAGGAGATCACCTCCAACAAGGAGTGGGCAGCGGAGATCAGCGAAGTCTACGGCGGCGAGATGGAGCGGGTCGATACGATCGTCGGACTCCTCGCCGAAGATCTGCCGGAGGGCTTTGGGTTCTCCGACACCGCCTTTCGCATCTTCATCCTGATGGCGTCGCGTCGGTTGAAGAGCGACCGCTTCTTCACCGTCGACTACACGCCGGAAATGTATACGCCGGAAGGCATGGACTGGATCAATCGCACCTTCATGACGGACGTGCTGCTGCGCCAGCTGCCCGAGCTTGAGCCGGCGCTGCGCGGCGTCAAGAACGCGTTCTTCAAATGGCGGGAAGCGAAGCCGCAATAGGGCCTGCGGCGGCCCGTGCGGAAGCGGATCGGAAGATGGCGAGGCATTTGCGCATCTGGGGTTTGCTCGATCTCTTCACCGCCGACGAGGCGGCGTCGATCCGCTCGCTCGACTCCCATCCGCGGATCGACCGCGTTTTCGACAACGACGGGCCGCTTCTGACGCGGCTCCTTCGCGCCCGCATCCGCTCCGTCTTCCACATCGACGGGCGCCTCTGGCCGGCCTTCCTGCCGCGCGGCGACGAGGGCAGGCAGAAGGGGAGCGAGGCGCTCCACATCCGGCTGAGTGGCAACGCCCGCCGCCGCGGCTTCGACGCCGAGACGCTCGACCGTCTCGCCGACCTGCTCGTCGACAAGGACGCCGGCCGGCCGGCAATCGGTGAGGCGCTGCAGCAGGTCGTTGGCCGCGCCTTCCACATCAGCTTCCGCGCGACGCGCGAGACCTACGATGCGGCAGACGTGCTCGCCAACTGGCCGCAGGCGCTCGTCTTGAAGGCGCTGTGGCTGAGGCTCTCCGGAGCGCTCGGCCGCGCGCGTAGCACGATCCTCGAGGCGGCGCGCGGCGACCCCTATTGCGCGCACGCGATCTCGCTCGCGCTTCCGAACTTGATCGCGAGCTTCGAGCGCATGCGCGATCTGCGGCTCGCAGTACCCGACCCCGCGCAGATACGCTCCGACGCCGCGGCGGCGCGCTCGCTGCGCGGGCCGAAGACGCTGATCCGCGGCGTCAGGCCGCTCGTGCTGCCCCCCGATCCGCGTCTCGCGCTCCGACGCCCGAACGTGAAGATCGACATTCCCGAGACGCGAAAGCCTCTGCGTCGCGGCGCCATCGTCCGCTTCGATCGCGGCGAGGCGCAAGGTGTCGACCGGCGTCTCGTGTTTTCGGAAGGAAGCTGGGCCGCCTGTCCGGCGCGCGAGTGGGTTCCGGACATGCTTGCGGAGATTTGGCGGCGATCGCTTGGGCGGGATCGTCGATGAACGACGACCCGATCCTCCGCCCGATCCGCTTCAAGAGTGGCCTGAGGGTCAAGAACCGCATCTTCCGTTCGTCGATCTCCGGCCAGTTCGACAACGAAGACGGCTCGGGAACGCAGACCCGCATCAATTGGGAGGCACGCTTCGCGAAAGGCGGCGTCGGCGCCATCGTCTCCTCCTACGTGCCGGTCATGATGCGCGGCCGCATCCTCCCATTTTACGCCACCATCCATCGCGACGAGCATATCCCGTTTTGGAGCGTCGTCGGCGAGCAGGCGCACAAATACGATTGCCGGTTCATCATGCAGCTCAGCCATTCCGGCCGGCAGCAAGACCGCCCCGGCATCTCCAACCGCTGGCGCAAGGCGCTTTCCGCCACCTCGCGCAGCGAATCGCTGCACGGCTTCCCCAGCCAGGCGATGACGCGCTGGCAGATCGACGACGTGATCGACGCCTTCGGCCAGGGCGCGCGCCGCGCCAAGGAGGCGGGGCTCGACGGCGTCGAGCTGCATGCCGCGAACGGCTATCTGTTCACGCAGTTCCTGAGCTCCGGCATCAATGATCGCACAGACGAGTACGGCGGCTCGCTCTTCAACCGCGCGCGCTTTCTGCTCGACGTCATCGCTAAGATCCGCGACACGGTCGGCCCGGGCTTTCATCTGCAGGTAAAGCTCTCGGCCATCGACCAGAACGACGTCATCCCTTGGGAGCCAAAGGGCGACGGCCTCGCCGAGACGGTGCAAGTCGCGAAATGGGTCGAGACGGCCGGCGCGCACGCAATCCACGTCTCGACCGGCAGCCTTTTTCCGCATCCGCTTAATCCGCCCGGCGGCTTCTCGTTCAACACCATTGCGGCAAGCTACGACGCGATGATCTCGTCCGGCACGCGCACGATGCGGAATTATCTCTTGTTCCGCTATCGCCTTCTGCGTCCGATCTTCGCTTGGGTGTGGGAGCGCAAGAAGAAGCTCAATCCGCCGGAAGGCATCGGCATCGACGAGGCGCGCGCCGTCAAGCAGGCGGTGTCGATCCCGGTGATCTCGACCGGCGGCTACCAGGATGCGCGGCTGATCCGCGCGGGGATCGAGGAGGGCTCGTTCGACGCCGTTGCGATCGCGCGGCCGCTCATCGCCAATCCGGATCTGGTGCGCTGGTTTGAGAAAGGCTTCGACCTTCCGCCGCGGCCCTGCACTTATTGCAACAAGTGCCTGCTCAATGCGCCGAAGAATCCGCTCGGCTGCTATGAGCTGCCGCGCTTCGGCGGCGACATCGAGGCGATGCTCGCCGACATCCTTTCCGTCTACGACACCCAACCCGGCTACCGGGTGTCGTAGCGATGGGAGTGCCGACGCTTCCCGACCCGCCGGTCACCATCGTCGAGGAGGTGGAGCGCCGCACGCGCAGGCGGCGCTTGCGGATCTTCGGCCCGCTCCTTCTGATCCTGATCGTCCTTGGGATCGTCGCCATCGCCAATATCTGGCGCCTCTACACCAACGAACCCGCCCGCTACGCCAATATCGGCGACCATTTCAAATACGGCTCGATCGGCAGCGAGCCGGAGAGCGGGCTGCCTTATTGGATGTGGCGCGCGCTCCCGATCATGTTCGAGAACGAGCTTGGGCCGGAAGGGCTCCGCGTCTTCGGCTTCCTCTACGAGCAGGGCCATGATCTTCCGATCGGCGTTTCGCGGCGGAACTATCGCGGCGTGGAGCTCGCTTGGCTGAACTGTGCCGTGTGCCACACCGGCACCTACACGGACGAGGCCGGCGAGCGCCACATCGTGCTCGGCATGCCGTCGAACAACCTCGACTTCGAGGGGTTCGTGCGCTTTCTCTTCAAGGCGGTCGACGACCCGCGCCTGACGCCGAGCGCCGTCATGGACGGCATGCGGCGCGCCGGTGCCCGCTTCGGGCCGGTCGACTGGGCGCTCTATCGCTTCTATGTCGTGCCGCGCGTGATCCGCGGCTTGAAGCGCATGCGCGCCAGCCTCGGCGCGATCATGGATCAGCAGGTCGCGTGGGGACCGGGCCGCGTCGATACCTTCAACCCCTATAAGGCGATCCAGTTCGGCATGCGGCTTAACGATCTGACTTTGAGCGAGCGGCACGGCGTCGCCGACCTGCCGTCGGTCTTCGAGCAGCGGCAGCGCGGCGAACAGGACATGGACCTGCATTGGGACGGCAACAACGACTCCCTGCAGGAGCGGAACCTTTCGGCGGCGATCGGCGCCGGAGTGACTGAGCGGAGCGTCGATCGTGTCGCGATCCAGCGTGTAGCCGATTGGCTGCTCGATCTTCGCCCGCCGCCTTCGCCGTACAAAGTCGATGCGTTGAAGGCGTCGGTTGGCCGCGGCATCTACATGCGCGAATGCGCGAGCTGCCACGGCTATCAGGGCGCAGACGGCTACGTCTTCTCCGGCGACAGGATCGGCCGCGTCACGCCGATAGAGGAAGTCGGCACCGATCGCGGGCGCCTCGATTCCTACACCGAGAAGCTGCGCGACCTGCAGCTTGCGACCTTCTTCAAGAACGATCCCGTCTACGCTTTCACGCATTTCACGAAGACGAACGGCTACGCCAACCAGCCGCTTGACGGACTCTGGCTGCGCGCGCCTTACCTCCACAACGGTTCCGTGCCGACGCTCCGCGATCTCCTGAACCCGCCGGAAGAGCGCCCCGTCGCCTTCGTGCGCGGCGACGACACGCTCGACCCGGCGAAGGGCGGCTTCCGCGCCGAGGCTTGCGACCCGGAAGTCTATTTCGGCCCGCTCTTCTGCTTCGACACCAGGCAGAAGGACGGCGGCCCCGATCGCGGCAATCGCAACATCGGCCATCTCTACGGCACCGCGCTCCCGCCTGACGAGAAGGAAGCGCTGCTCGAATATTTGAAGACGTTTTAGAGCATGATCCCGAAAAGTGGGCACCGGTTTTCGGACGAGATCATGCTCCGGCTCTGAACCAGGGAGCAACGGCGATGCGCACCAGCAAGAACGCGTACGAGAAATGGCTCGGGCGGGTGATCCTGATCGGCGTCGCGGTCAACATCGTGAACGGAATCATCCTGATCTTCTGGCCGAGTTGGTATTTCGACCTGCTCGGCTTTCCACCCGAGCAGGAGCCGCAGGTCTGGGTGCGCCACACCGGCAACATCCTGATCACGATCGCGCTGACCTATGTGCAGGCGGGGCTCAATCCGTTCCGCAACCCGCTGCTCCTCGCCGCGGCGCTTTTCGCCCGCTTCCTCGGCGTGGTGTTCTTCACCGTCATCATGATCTGGCTCGGCACGCTCGCCTATTGGCCGATCCTCGCCGTCGACGGCTTCTTCTTTCTCGTGCCGCTCGTCCTCTTCATCAAGGCCTTCCACGCCGACCTCGATACGAAGCCATGATTGGGACCGTCCGACCCGGTCGTTATTGCCGGGCTCGACCCGGCAATCCATTCCGTGACGGCACCGGCTGCCCGGACCGTTCCGGAATAGAGCCCGGATCAAGTCCAGGCGTGACGACGGTCGGATGGTTTTCGGCTTTTTCCACAGGGCGCACCCATCGCCATCCGTGAGCGTGCTCCGAATCGTCTAGAGATGAGAGGACACGCAGGGAGCGCCAGCATGCGCTTTCACGCCGACCTCCACGTCCACTCGAAATATTCGCGCGCGACGAGCCGCGATCTCGACCTTGAGCACTTGGCCTTCTGGGGCGCGCGCAAGGGGATCGCAATCGTCGCGACTGGCGACTGCGTGCATCCGGTGTGGCTTCAGGAGCTGAAGGAAAAGCTCGTTCCGGCCGCGTCGGGGCTCTTCCGGCTGAGGCCGGAGATCGAATCGGCGATGGTGGAAAAGCTTCCGCCGTCATGCCGCGCGCTCCCCTCCTTCATGCTCTCAACCGAGATTTCCACGATCTACAAGAAGGGCGAGAAGACCCGCAAAATCCATCACCTGATCTACGCGCCGGATTTCCCGACGGTCGATCGGCTTGCCGCGAAGCTCGCCACGATCGGCAACATCGCCTCTGACGGCCGCCCGATCCTCGGCCTCGACTTGCGCAATCTTCTTGAGATCGCCCTTGCGAGCGGCCCCGACGCCTATCTCGTCCCGGCGCATATCTGGACGCCTTGGTTCGCAGCGCTCGGCTCGCAATCGGGCTTCGATTCGATCGCCGAGTGTTATGGTGATCTTTCCGGCTACATCTTTGCGGTCGAGACCGGGCTTTCCTCCGATCCGGCGATGAACTGGCGTATCTCTTTCCTCGACCGATACCGGCTCACCTCGAATTCCGATGCGCACTCGCCGGGAAAGCTCGGGCGCGAGGCGACGTTCTTCGACTGCGCGCCGGATTACTTCTCGCTGCGCCGCGCGCTTGCGACCGGGGAGGGCTATGGCGGCACCGTGGAATTCTTCCCGGAGGAGGGGAAGTACCACGCCGACGGGCATCGGAAATGCGGCGTCAGGCTCGAGCCGAAGGAGACGATCACGAACGGCGGCCGCTGCCCAGTCTGCGGCGGCCCGCTGACCATCGGCGTCGAGCACCGCGTCGAGATGCTCGCCGATCGCGACGCGCCGATGCCGCCGCCGAATGCGGGCGAGGTGAAGAGCCTTGTGCCATTGCCGGAGATCAGCGCCGAGATTGCAGGCGCCGGCCCTTCGTCAAAGCGGGTCGCAGAGAGTTACGACCAGGCGCTCGCCCGGCTCGGGCCCGAGCTTCAGATTTTGGAATCGACGCCGGTCGAAGAGATTGAAGACGCTGGTTCGCCGCTTCTTGCGGAGGCCATCACTCGCCTTCGCGCCGGCAAAGTAATCCGCGAAGCGGGCTACGACGGCGAATACGGTGTCATCCGGCTTTTCGAGCCGGGTGAGCTTGAGAAGCGGAAGGGCGGGGCGCTTCTGTTCGATGCGCCCGCTGCTACCAGGCAGACGGACAAGGATCGTCGGCAACCGGCGAATGCTCTCCCCACCGAGGAGAGGGTGTCGCCGAAGGCGACCGGCGAGGGAGCCGATGCCGCGATCCTCCCCCTCACCCGGCCTCAGCTTCGCTCGGCCGACCTCTCCCCAGAGGGGAGAGGAATTGAAGCTGCGTCCGACACGTCCTCGATTCTCGCCGCCCTCGACGCCGACCAGCGCGCCGCCGCGGTCGCCGAAGGCCCGTTGATCGTCATCGCAGGGCCGGGCTCCGGCAAGACGCGGATGCTCACGCACAGAATCGCGCATCTCGTCGCCGAGCGCGGCGTGCCCGCGGAAAGCTGCCTAGCGATCACCTTCACCCGACGCGCCGCCGGCGAGATGCGCGAGCGGCTTCAACGTCTGTTGCCCGCTAACGCGAGCAAGGTTCCAGTCCATACGTTCCATTCGCTCGGCCTCTCGATCCTTCGCGAGAGTCCGCACGCGGCCCATCTCGGTCTCGGTTTCGCCGTCGCCGGCGAGGCGGAGCGCGTGAAGGGGCTCGCGGAAACGCTGAACGTCACGCAGAGCAAGGCAGCGCAGCTTCTTCGTCGCATCTCCAAGGTGAAGCGAGGCGCATCCGCTGCAATCGACGAGAAGCTGGCGACCGCCATCGCCGCTTACGCCGTATTGATGACGACCCGCAATTGGGTCGATTTCGACGATCTCGTCCTGCTCGCCGTCGAGGCACTGGAGCGCGACGCGGCATTCGCTGCGCGCGTGCGCGGAAAATTCCGCGCGACTTGCGTGGATGAGTTCCAGGATTTGGACGAAGCGCAATATCGGCTGCTTTGTCTGATCGCGCCTGCCGATCTCTGCGTGATCGGCGACCCCGACCAGGCGATCTACGGCTTCCGCGGCGCCGACGCGTCGTCTTTCGCGCGTTTAGTGAAGGATTATCCCACCGCGAAAACTCTGCGGCTCCGCAAGAACTACCGTTCGAGCGGCACGATCGTGCAAGCCGCGTCGCAGGTGATCGCAACGAACGCGGAGCCGAGCCTCGCGGAGATCGTGCGGGAGATGCACGACCGGATCACGATTCACGCCGCGCCGACCGAGCGCGCCGAAGCGGAATTCGTCGTCGCCGAAGTCGAAAAGCTCCTTGGCGGCCACAGCTTCTTCTCGATCGACAGCGGCCGCGGCCGGGAAGCGCCGCAAAGCGGCGTCGCCTTCGGCGACATCGCAGTGCTCTATCGAACCGAGGCGCAGTCCACCGCGCTCGTCGAGGCGTTCCAGCGCTCCGGTATGCCATTTGCGATAAGCGCGCGCGGTCCGCTTCGCGACAACGAAGCCGTTCGCGCGTTGCTTTCAGCGCTCGACGCCAGGCCGGACACGCCGCTTGCCGACGCGCTGCGCGACGCGGCGAAGTCCGCTGCCAGCGAAACGAGCGAAGCGGTGCGTTGGCTGACGGAGCTTGCTGCACAGAGCGGCAGCGACCGCGCGCGCTTCCGTGAATTGATAGCGCTTGCCGACGAATCCGATTTCTACGATCCGCGCGCCGATCGCGTCGCGCTTCTGACCATGCACGCAGCGAAGGGGCTCGAATTTTCCGTGGTCTTTGTGGTCGGCTTGGAGGATGGCATCGTCCCGCTCCATTTTGGCGCAGCCGAAGAAGCAAGCCTCGCGGAAGAACGCCGGCTCTTCTACGTCGCGATGACGCGCGCCAAGGACCGGCTCTTCCTGACACGCGCGGAGGAGCGCACATGGCGGGGCAAGCACCGCAAGCTCGATGCGTCTCCCTTCCTCACCGACATCGAGGCGGAGCTGCTTCGCGATCAGCCTAAGACATTGCCGCGCCGGCGACCGGAGGCGGCACAGCTTGCGCTGTTCTAGCCGTCAACCCGGCAACGCGAAGGCTACGACCTGATCGCTTACGCGTGGCGTCAGGATCGCGTTTCCGCCGACTGCAAATACCACATATTGCTTGCCCTTGTAGGTATAGGTCGCTGGCATAGCGACGGCAGGCGCGTCGACGAGCGCTTTCCACAACACTTTGCCGGTCTTCAGGTCGATCGCGCGGACGCGCGAGTCCATCGAGGCGCCGATGAAGACCAGGCCGGATTTGGTGACGACAGGTGCGCCAATCGTTACCGAACCCCATGACTTCGGCATGTAGAATCCCCACTTCTGCACCTCGCCGAACGGCTCCTTCCACAGGAGCTTGCCGGTGCTAAGGTCATAGGAGGCGAGGGTTCCGTACGGCGGCTTCCAGCACGGCATCCCAAGAGCGTTCAAGAACGTCCTGATATGAAACCCGTAGGGTGCGCCGGCCTGCGCGAAGTAGCCACTCTTCTCGCCGTTGTTGCTCTTCGCCTTATAGTCCGCGCGCTTGATGAGCTGGTAGATCTGCACGACGCTTGAGCTGTTCACGACGTAGGTGCCGGTCGTCGGATCGACCGCGCCGCCGCCCCACTCCGTACCGCCAACCGTAGCCGGATATGTCAGACTGCCTTCAAGACTCGGCGGCGTGAAACGGCCATCGTAACGCAGGTTCTCCGCCGTGCGGCTGCAGCCGCCGAAGCTCGCGATGTCCGCGAGGGTCGAAACTCCGGGCCACTGGTCGGGGACGACTGGCTTCGGCGTTGCGACGTAAGGCTGGGTCGGCGAATCCTTCTCCTCCGGAATGTCGGATCGCGGCACCGGCTTCTCGTCGATGGGGTAGATCGGCTCGCCGGTCAGCCGGTTGAGGACGTAGAGGAAACCCTGCTTCGAGGATTGGACAAGCGCCGGAATTGTCTGCCCACCCTTCTTGATGTCGACGAGCACGGGCGCTGAGTTCGTGTCGTAGTCCCAGATGTCGTGATGGACGAGCTGCCGGCTCCAGATAACCTCGCCGGTATCGGCATTGAGCGCCGTAACGGAAGTCGCGAGCGGCAGCTTCTCCGGCCGGTTTCCGCCGTAATAGTTCGGGCTCGGCGAGCTGACCGGCAGATAGAGGATGCCGTGCTCCGGGTCGACGGACATCGATGCCCAGACATTGGACGTGCCGGTCTTTTTTGCCTGCGTCTCGGGAAGGGCGTCGAACGTCCACTTGAGCTGGCCGGTCTCGGCATCCACCGCGAAAACCCGGCCAGGAGGCGCCTCCGAATCGGCCCAGTCCTTGCCCGCCCAACCGATGAACAGCGTGTTCTTATAGACGGTCGGCGGCTGCAGTAGCGAAAGCGGCCATTTGTCGTTCGTCGTGTTCCATTGATTGACGTCGAGGATGCCGCCATTGGCAAAGCCGCTGCAGAGCTTCCCGGTGTCGGCATCGACTGCGTGCAGCTTGGCGTCCATCGTGCCGATGTAGACGATCTTCTGGCAGGGCTGGCCGGCCCGAGGCGAGGCGGCTTGCCAATAGGCGACGCCGCGCGTCTTCAAATCGGGCTGCGTTTCCGCCTTCAGTGTCGACTTGGTGTCGTAGGTCCACTTCACCTTCCCGGTGTCGGGCGCAAGCGCGAAGATTCGATAGAAGGGGGTCGAGAGATAGACCGTATCGTTCACGAAAAGCGGCGTTGCCGACCAGTCCGAGACGGGCTTGCCGTCGCTACCGTCGGAGACGTCGCCCGTATGCATTTGCCAGGCAACCTCCAGGTTCTTTACATTTTGCGGCGTGATCTGATCGGCCGCCGAATATTTCTGCGCCTTCAGGTCACCGTTGAACGTGTACCAGGTCTGATCTTTGCGAGACGCAGCCTCGTACTCTGGAAGCGGAGGCTCGGCAGCGGGACCTCGCCGGTGCGGGCGCAGTTTGATCCTGCGCGGTCGCAGGTTCGCTCGCAGATGGTGCGGCCTGACCTTGCGCAGGTGCCAGCTGGCTCGTTGCAGGGGCGCCCGCTGCGGGCGTGCTTTGATCCCGGGCAGGGGCACTATGATCTTGCGCGAGCGACACCGACGCGGCGAGGAGAGCGCCGGCGAGGATGGGCGGTCCGGAAAAGAAGCGGGAGCGGGGAAGGAAGCTCATGACACGTACCCCGTTTGCGCGCGCGACGCTCTGGACTGCATCGCCGCTTCGGTGGCGAAGGCCGCGCGGACGAACCAGGCGATCAACGCCGCGGCCATCGAGGCAAGGAGCCACGTCGCCTCGAGGAAGTAGGCGGCGAGCCCGGTCCCCATAATGCCGAGGAAAATGAGGATCATGAGAATGACGCCGGTCCATTCCCGCATCGGCGCAACTGCGATGATCAGGGACGCGCCCAGGATAAGCGCCGTCGAGACGATGACGAGGAGCACGCCCTGCGTCCCTCGAATACCGATATCGCCGAAATAATCGAAGATCGAAACACCAAGTCCGACAGCCGAACTTAGGACTAGAAGCCAGCCGCCAAAGGCCGCGCCGGCGGAAGTTGCTCTCGCCATTGTGAGTTCCCTAATACAGTCGCCGGGCAGGGCAGCTAACGCAGTGAGCGTATGCCGGCTTACGATACCCAAACGCCTTTGCAGCCGATGATGTTCCTTGCCCATATGTCGCGGGCAGTTGGCGGACAGCGAAAGCCAAGACGCGAATGCCACCGTCGCAAGGAGCGGTTAGAAAGAGCGGATGGCGATTCTCGCGGCCGACACTGATCTGCTTCGCGCCCGCGGCTCCAGCGAAGACGGCCGCGTCACCTTCGTCGAGCTCTTCTTCGACCTGGTCTTCGTCTTCGCAGTCACGCAGCTCTCGCACGGACTGTTACATGATTTGACGCTTGTCGGGCTTTTGCACACGGCGATGCTGCTCTTCGCGGTCTGGTGGGTGTGGGTCTATACGGCCTGGGCCACCAACTGGCTTGATCCGCAGAAAGCGCCCGTCCGGCTGATGCTGTTTGCGCTGATGCTCGCCGGATTGCTCCTCTCTGCGTCCATCCCCGAAGCATTCGACAGATTAGGGCTGGCCTTCGCCGGTGCCTATGCGTGCATGCAGGTTGGCCGAGCCCTGTTCTTGCTGTGGGCGTTCAAGGGTCATAGCCCCGGCAACTTCCGCAATTTCCAGCGCATCACGGCATGGCTTGCCACGGCCGCCGCCTTCTGGCTCGCGGGCGGGCTGGCCTCGCACGAACTGCGCCTTACGCTTTGGCTGGTCGGGCTTGCAATCGAATATGTTGGTCCGTCGGCAGGCTACTTCGTGCCCGGCCTCGGCCGCTCGACGACGGCTGACTGGGAAATTGCCGGCGGCCACATGGCCGAGCGCTGCGGCCTGTTCATCATCATTGCGCTGGGCGAGTCAGTTCTAGTCACCGGGGCGACGTTCGCGGAACTTGAATGGAACCCCGCAACTCTAGCCGCCTTCATCAGCGCCTTCCTCGGAAGCGTCGCGATGTGGTGGATCTACTTCAACATCGGCGCGGAGAAGGCGAGCCACTTGATCGCGCAATCCGCTGATCCCGCGCGGCTTGGCCGACTCTCCTACACCTACATCCATATCTTCATCGTCGCCGGCATCATCGTCGCAGCCGTCGCCGACGAACTGGTGTTGGCGCATCCCGCCGGCCACATGGAGACGGCGACCACTGCCGCCGTGCTCGGCGGCCCGGCGCTTTACCTCCTCGGCAACATCCTCTTCAAGCGCTCTGTCGCGACTTGGCTGCCGCTTTCGCATCTGGTCGGCTTGGCGGCGCTCGCCGTGCTTGTCCCCGCCGCCTCATACGCGACGCCGCTCCTCCTCGGCGCGGCGGCGTCGGGCGTGCTCGTCGTCGTCGCGATCTGGGAGACGTGGTCGCTCAGATCCTACCGCGCCGCTCGTTAGGCGGCCGTCGAGATCGTTCGTCCATAGCGCTCGCGGTAGGCGCCGGGTGTCAGCCCCAGGTGACGTTTGAAGAGGTTGCGGAAGAACGCGACGTCTTCGTAGCCGACCGCAATTCCCACTTCCTGAATGGTGAGGCGGTCCTCTTCGAGCATCCGCTTCGCGGCGTCGATTCTGAGGCGCTGAAGATAGGCGAGGGGTGTCTCGCCGGTCGCCGCCTTGAAGCGGCGCAGGAACGTGCGTGGCGTCAATGCCATCTCCGCGGCGAGCCGGTCGATGTCGACCTCGTCGGGGAAGTGTGCGTGCAGCCAGTCTTCCGCGCGGCGGATGATCGCGTCGGCGTGGTCGGTGCCATAAGGCACGACGGAAAATCCCGTCTGGTAGGTGCGGGGCATCTGCAGGACCAGCGACTTCGCGCAGCCGATTGCGACGTCCCGGCCGCAAAGCTTTTCGACGATGTAGAGCGAAAGATCGATGGAGGCATAGACGCCGCCGCCGCAGAGCACGCCGCGGTCCTCAGTGACGAGGAGCTGTGGTTGCCAATCGACGTTTGGATAGCGCTCCCGATATTGATCAGCGACGGCCCAATGCGTGGTTGCGCGCCGCCCTTCGAGCAGTCCCGCTTCGGCGAGGATCGCGACACCCGTGCAAACGCCTGCCACCAGCGCGCCCTTGGCGTGGATCTCGCGGAGCCACGGGATCAGCGGAGCGCTCTTCTCGATTAGGAGATCGAGGTCAGTGCCTCCGGAGGGAACGAGTACGAGGTTGGTGTGCTCGATCGCCGACATGGGCTTGTCGGGAATGACCCGCACGCCGGCGCCGCCGACGACCGGCTTTCCGTCGACTGAGACGGTCGTGACTCGAAACCTCGGCTCCGGGTCGGAGCTCACGCAGAGATTCCACCGCGTGCCCGCTGCGTAGAAGACTTCGAGCGGCGCGATCGAGGATGAAACCGAGCCGTCCGGCGAATAGAGGATTGTGACGTCGATCATGGGCGCCACCGAGCATGGCGGGAACGCCCCCGTAAAATGACATTTTTGACACTCGCCGGATTCGGCGAAATCCGGCTCTATAGCGCGCAGGGCGGAGCCTGAGAGCGGAGAACAGTCGATGAGGAAATTCGTGATTGAGCGCAGCGTCGCGGGAGTCGGTCAGAACGACCAGCGCGGATTCAGCGGCATCGCCCACAAGTCCAATGATGCGCTCGCCAAGCTGAGCCCCCGGGTGCAGTGGCAGCAGAGCTATGTCGCGGACGACAAGACGTTCTGCATCTACCTGGCGGAGGACGAGGCCGCGATCCGCGAGCATGCGCGGCTTTCCGGTTTTCCGGCCAACATCATCACCGAGGTCAAGGCGGTGATCGATCCGGCGACTGCGACCTAGGCAGATGCGAAGGCGTTTCGGGCCTCGGCCCGGAACGCCTTCGCGCCCGAGCTAGCGAATCCCCACCCACTTCCCAGTCGCGCCGGATTTCAGAATCGCGTCGCAGACTTTCGTCGTCTCCAGCGCCTCGCGGAAGGTTGGCGAGCACGGCTTGCCGGTCTTCAGGCCTTCGAGGAAGTCCGCGGCCTGGTGCACAAAGGAATGCTCGTAACCGACGATCAGCCCGGGCACCCACCATTTGCCGAGATAGGGGTGCTCGCCGTCGGTGACGAGGATGTCGGTCCAGCCGCGGAGCCGTCCCTCCTTTGAATGGTCGAACCACATGACATGGTTCATGTCGTGCAGGTCCCACATGAAGGAGCCGCGCTCGCCGTTGATCTCCAGCGTGTAGAGCGCCTTGTGACCGCGTGCGTAGCGCGTGGATTCGAAGGTGCCCATCGAGCCGTTGGCATAGCGCGCGAGCACCGCCGCGGCGTCGTCGATGCCGACCTTCTGCGTTTTGCCGGTCAGCGCGTGCTTGCGCTCCTTGACGAAAGTTTCGGTCATTGCCGAGACCTTCGAAATGCCGCCGTTGATCCAGATTGCCGTGTCGATGCAGTGGGCGAGGAGGTCGCCCGTTACGCCTGAGCCCGCCGCCTTCACGTCGAGCCGCCAAGTGCCAGCACCGCCCTGCGGCACATCGGGTGAAATCGTCCAGTCCTGCAGGAAGCTGGCGCGATAGTGGAAGATCTTGCCGAGCCGGCCTTCGTCGACGACCTGCTTGATCAGCGTCACCGCCGGGATGCGACGATAATTGTACCAGACCGTGTTCGGCACGCCGGCGCGCTCAACCGCCCGCACCATCGGCAGCGCCTCCTTGGCGTCGCGCGCGAGCGGCTTCTCGCAAAGCACCATCTTCTTCGCCCTCGCCGCGGCGATCGCGATCTCGGCATGGAGGTCGTTCGGGACGCAGATGTCGATCGCGTCGATGTCCTTGCGCTCGACCAGCTTCCGCCAGTCGGTCTCGACCGTCTCGTAGCCCCACATGTCGGCGAAGGCCTGCGCCTTCGCCTTGTCGCGCGCCGCTACGGCCTTCAGAACGGGCTGGAAGCCGGTGTCGAAGAAATTCGAGGCGCGCCGCCAGGCGTTCGAATGGGCGCGGCCCATGAAGCCGTAGCCGACCATGCCGATGTTCAGTGCTTTCTTCGCCATGAATCCTCCCGCCCGTCTCTTGGAGCGCTCCCAACGTCCCTCATGCTGAGGTGCGAGCGAAGCGAGCCTCGAAGCACGCATCGCGGTCGTCCCAGCGCCCTCTGGACCCTCCTTCGAGGCGGCCCCCGACTGTGTCGGGTCCGCACCTCAGGATGAGGGTGGCGGAAGGCGGCTGGCCGCTTACTCCATCCACCCGTGCGCCTCGCGCACCTTGAGCATCGCGCCCAAGACCTTGTTCCAGGTGTCTTGCTTCTCCATCACGCTGTTCGGGAACATGCAGCCGTCCCAACAGATGTGGCGCATCTTCTTGGTAAGCGCGCCCTTCTCGTCCCTGAGCCAGTAGCCGGCGTGCTTCGCGACATCGAGCTTGCCGTTCGGATCGTCGACCTGGCAGTGGCGGCCGGTCTTCTCGTGGTCGCCGGAGCCGAATGTCGAGCCGTCGTTCTGCGCGACGTGGAAGTCGTAGGTCCACGGGCGCAAAGCATCGGCGACCCTGTGGTACGCCGCGTCGAGCGCCGCCTTGTCCTTCCAGTCGAAGTCTTTGGGAAGGATGCGATCCTTCTCGGCGTTGGCGCCGAGCACGAAGAGCATCGAATGCGCCATGTCGGCCTGGTAACCGACGATTCCGGGCATGCCGACCATCTCGAGCAGGTTCACGTTCTCCCGCCATGAATGCATGCCGCCCCAGCAAATCTCGCCCTCCGCCACGAGGAACTCGTCGTAATCCTCAGCGACCTTGCCGGCTTCCTTGAATGTTTCGGCGATGAGCTTGGTGCCGCCCTTTGTGTCCTTGTCCCAGGCTTCGACGCTGGTCGAAGAATCGATCCTGACACCGCCGGTTGGCCGGATCCCGAGCTTGCGCATCTCTTGCCCGATGGCGCAGGCTTTCTTCACTTGCGAGACGAAGGTCTTGCGCTCTTCCGCCGTGCCCATGGCGGAGCCACCGCCGGCGCCGCCCCAGATCGGCGCCACGAAGGAACCGACCTTCAGCCCGTAGCCGGCGATGTGGTCGGCCATCTTCTTTACATCGTCCTTGGTCGAGTCGATGTCGAAATGCGGCGCCACGATGAAGAGATCGACGCCGTCGAATTTCTCGCCGTTCGGTCCGCGCGCGTCGCGCGTGAGCTTCAGCAGCGTGTCGAGGGGGATGATCGGCTCGCCGTCGCCCGAGCCCTTGCCGACGATGCCGGGCCACATGGCGTTGTGGAGCTTCGGGTAGTTGTTTTCAGGCATCGAGCTTTCCTCCCGAAAAACGCTTCGGCGCAGTATTACGCCACGCTGCAGTGAGCGCGCTTCTGACCGTCGCCTCGTCGGCAGCCGCCAGTTTCATTCTGGTGCTTCCTTTGAGGCCCCAATTGCCCGGGACGGGAGAGAAAACCGCCGGGTCGGCTCCGACGCGCAGCTCCTGTTCCTCGCGCGTGAGCTTGACCATGCCCCATTCCTCGTCCGGCCAGCCCATCGTGGCGAAGATCTTTCCGCCAACGCGGAAGTCGGCGTGGCCCATATGACTGCCTTCCACTGCCTCCGGAAGGCTGAGCGCAATCTTGCGGAAGGAGGCCGGGCCCATCGCCTATTTCCTTAGCGACTTCCAAGGCTCCTCAGCGGCCATGTCGACCAGCTCGTAGCCGATCTCCCCGACGCAGGGGCCAAGGATCGCGACGATCTTGGCATCGCTGTCGCCGACATTGAACGACGCGTGCACCATGTCGGCCGGGATGAAGGCGCAGTCGCCCGCCCCGAGCACACGCTTCTCGCGGTCGACCCACTGCTCGACCTTGCCCGAAACTACGTAGATTACCTCTTCCTGGTCGGGATGCTTGTGGAAGTCGTGGCCCTTGCCGGGCGAAAGGTTCACGTCGATGACGGTGAGCTGCTTGGCGCCCGTATTCGGCGGATTGCTCATCCAGCCGAGCTTGCCCCAGTCGAGCACGTCGAGCTTCGTCTCCTTGGCGATCACGAACTTGCCGCGCATCACCACTCCTCCCTGTCTTCGCTCGCCCTTCTCTTCGCCCGCCTCAGGCCGCGCCGAACGCGATTTTCTTGAAGCGCCGCACCTGCTCCGTCAGCGCGTCTTCGACCGGCAGCCGCTCCATCGACGACGCGCCGTAGAAGCCATGGCAGCGGCCGCAGCTCTTCAGGATGAATTTCGCGTCCGCCGGCATGGCGATCGGCCCGCCGTGGCATAGCACAATGACATCTTTGCGCACCTTCGCCGCGGCTTCCGCAATCGCGTCGATCTCGCCGACGCATTCTTGAAGCGACTTCGCCGAGGTCGCGCCGATCGCGCCGCCGACAGTGACGCCCATATGCGCAACGATGATGTCGGCGCCGGCCTTGGTCATCGCCGTCGCTTCCTCAGGGTTGAAGACGTAGGGCGTCGTCAAGAGGTCGAGCGCGTGCGCTTGCGCGATCATGTCGACCTCGAGCCCGTAGCCCATGCCGGTCTCCTCGAAACTTTGCCGCATGACGCCGTCGAAGAGGCCGATCGTCGGAAAATTCTGCACGCCGGAAAAGCCCATCGCCTTCAGCTCGGCGAGAAACTGCGGCATCAGCACGAACGGATCGGTGCCGTTGACGCCGGCGAGCACCGGCGTCGTCTTCACGACCGGCAGCACCTCCACCGCCATTTCCTTCACGATCTCGTTGGCGTTGCCGTAGGCAAGAAGCCCGGCCGCCGAGCCGCGCCCGGCCATGCGGTAGCGGCCGGAATTATAAATGATGATCAGGTCGATGCCGCCGGCCTCCTCGCATTTTGCCGAGAGGCCGGTGCCGGCGCCGCCGCCAACGATTGGGACACGGCGGCGCACCATGTCCTGAAACGTCGCCAGAATCGTGCTGCGCGCGATCAACGGCATCGGCTTCTCAGGCCAAGACGCGTGAGCGCTTTGCGCCGGCGGCGCCCGTCGTTCCGACGCAGTCGATGCGCTTCATCGCCTCCCCGAAGAATGCAGGCGACGTTCTCCGTC
Organism: uncultured Alphaproteobacteria bacterium; assembly: GCA_963720705.1. GTDB lineage: Bacteria > Pseudomonadota > Alphaproteobacteria > Rhizobiales > Afifellaceae > DASWJZ01. Next base: position 464,260 of record CAVRGJ010000001.1, on the reverse strand, counting down.
GCTTTTTGGTTTGCATTTGTTTTGAGACGGCCGTACCGTATTGGTATGTCCGTCTCGGGTCAAGTGCGGGAGCAGGGCGAGGCTGCGGAGCGCGGCCCGCGCGCACGTATGCGCCGGCACATGCTTTCGACTGCGATCCGCTTGATGCAGGACGGCTTCATCCCATCCGTCAGCGATGTGGCAGAGGGGGCGGAAGTCTCGCGCGCCACCGCATACCGTTATTTCCCAAGTCAGGCGGCCATGGTTCAGGCGGTCGTCGACGAGGCGCTCGGGCCGATTCTCGCTTGGAATTCTGAAGATGTCGACGCCGACCGGCGGGTCGGGGAGCTTTTCGCCTTCGCATTTCCGCGGATGCTGAAATACGAGGCGACGCATCGTGCCGCGCTCTCCCAGGCGCTCGATCAATGGACCCGCCGGCAGGCCGGCACGCTCGGCGCGGAGCCGCGCATCGTGCGCGGCAACCGCAAGAGCGTACTGCGCGATGCGCTGGCGCCGCTCAAGAAGCGCCTTCCGGCGCAAACGTTTGACAAATTGGCGCAATCCCTGTCACTCATTTTCGGGATTGAGGCGATTATCGTCCTCAAGGATATTTGGGGAATCGCCGACGAAGAGCTACGAAGCGTAGCCCAATGGGCCGCGCATGCTCTGGTCAAAACGGCGGTTGCCGAAGCTACGGCGGAGAACCGGGCCGGCGGCGCACGCAAAACCAACAAGAACGCGGCGGAACGGCCGCGCAGAAGAAGGGGCTAGCCGCAAAACGGCGCAATCGAATTGCCGCTCCGTCGTTACGGACGGCGATCGCAAGGGAGGAAAGCAAAATGCTGAGAAAGACGTGGACTGGTATTCTGGCGGGGACGGCTCTTGCCCTTGCCGCCGGGCCGGCCGCGGCCACAGAGCTCACCATCTTCTGGGCCGAATGGGATCCGGCAAACTATCTGCAGGAGCTCGTCAACGAGTACACCGCCGAAACCGGCGTGACGGTCACCGTGCAGACGACGCCGTGGACCGACTTCCAGACCAAGGCGTTCGCCGAGTTCAACGCTCACGGCGACGCCTACGACATGGTGGTCGGCGACTCGCAATGGCTGGGCGCCGGCGCGACGCAGGGGCACTACGTCGACCTGACGGACTTCTTCAACAAATACAAGCTGACCGACGTGATGGCTCCTGCCACGATCAAGTACTACGCTGAGTATGGCGGAAAGTACTGGGCCATCCCGCTCGAAGGCGACGCGGTCGGCTGGGCCTATCGCAAGGACTGGTTCGAGGATCCGACCGAGCAGAAGAACTTCAAAGCTAAGTACGGCTACGACCTCGCGGTGCCGCAGACTTATGCCCAGATGCGTGACATCGCGGAGTTCTTCTATCGGCCCGACGAGAAGAAGTACGGCATCGCCCTCTATACCGACAACTCCTATGACGCGATGGCGATGGGCGTCGAGAGCGCCATCTTCAGCTACGGCGGCGAGCTCGGCGACTATGCGACCTACAAGGTCGACGGCATCACCAACTCGAAAGATGCGGCAGCCGGCCTCGAAATGTACAAGGAGCTCTACCAGTTCACGCCTCCGGGCTGGGGCAAGACCTTCTTCGTCGAAGACAACCAGGCGATCACCGAGGGTCTGGCGGCGATGAGCATGAACTTCTTCGCCTTCTTCCCGCCGCTCGCTAACAAGGCCACCAACCCCTACGCCGACGTGACCGGCTTCTTCGCCAATCCCGCCGGCCCCGGCGGCAAGCGTTTTGCCGCGCTTGGCGGGCAGGGCATTTCGATCGTCAGCTACTCGAAGAACAAGGACGAGGCGATGAAGTTCCTCGAGTGGTTCATCAAGGACGACACCCAGAAGAAGTGGGCGGAGTTTGGTGGCTATACCTGCTCGCAGGCCGTGCTGAAGTCCGACGAGTTCCAGAACGCCACGCCCTATAACAAGGCGTTCTACGACACCATGTTCATGGTGAAGGACTTCTGGGCGACGCCGGAATACGCGGAGATCCTCGACCAGATGAACCAGCACATCTATCCGTTCGTGGTTGGCGGCGAAGGCACCGCCCAGGAGGCGCTCGACAAGACCGAGGCCGACTGGACGGCGACGTTCAAGAAGTACAACCGCTACTGAACGGCTGAAGCTCGAAGATCGGAGGGGGCGCCGCCTCCTCCGATCGGCTTTCCTTTTTGGGGGATCTGCGTTGGTTACAGCGGCCATGACGCGACTCGATCCGGCTTCGCGTGCGGCCGCGCGCGGCTGGTCCGACCTCACGATCCGCAACCTCTTCATCATTCCGACGGTCTTGTTCCTGATCGTCTTCAACATCTTTCCGCTGATCTATTCGCTCGGCTTTTCGTTCACTGACTACGCCGCGAACCGCAACACGCCCTGGCGCTTCATCGGGCTGCAGAACTACCGCGACCTGCTCAGCGACGAGCGCATCTGGTCGAATTTCGAGATCACCGCGAAATACGTGATCGTGTCCGTCGCCGGTCAGATGCTTGTCGGGTTCGGTCTGGCGCTGCTGCTCAATCGCGAGTTCCGCTTCAAGGGCCTCATCACGACGCTGCTGCTTCTGCCGATGATGATGTCGCCGGCGGTGGTCGGCCTCTTCTGGCAGCTGCTCTACAGCCCGAACTGGGGCATCATCAACTACGTCTTCGGCCTCGGCAGCTTCTCCTGGCTGTCGAACCCCAACGTTGCGCTCTACGCGATCGCCATCACCGACATCTGGATGTGGGCGCCGTTCGTGATGCTTTTGTCGCTCGCCGGCCTCTCGGCCGTGCCGAAGCATCTTTACGAGGCGGCGGCGATCGATCGCGCCGGCGGCTGGTACACCTTCACGCGGATCACTTTGCCGCTGGTCTCGCCGCTCCTCCTGATCGCGCTCATCTTCCGCACCATGGAGGCGTTCAAGACCTTCGACATCGCCTACATCATGTCGACGCAGCCGACGACGGAGCTCGTCGCCATCCACCTCTACAAGGAGGCGTTCCAGCAATGGGACACCGGTAAGTCCTGCGCTCTCGCCTACATCGTGCTGATCATGGTCGTCGCCATCACCAACATCTACGTGAAGTATCTGAACAAGGCGAAGGAGCGCTGAGATGGCTGCTGTCCAGTCGCAGCGCAAGGTCGTTCTCAATCGGCTGGCGATCGTTGTCGTTCTGATGGCGACGGTCGTCTTCCTCGGACCGATCTATTGGATCGGTTCGACCGCCTTCAAACCGAAGGAGGTCGCGACTTCGGTTCCGCCGACCGTGTTCTTCAAGCCGGAGATCACGCCGTTCATCCGGCTTTTCACCAAGCGCGTGCAAATGACAAAGCCAGTCGACCCGCAGGAATATGCGGCGGCGCCCTGGTGGGAGAAGGCGGTCTATGACGGCGGCGAGCGCATGCTCAAGGTGGGGAACAAGGTTCAGCTCTCGCAATATCCGGACCGCTTCGAAAACAGCCTGATCGTCGCCGTCATCAGCACGATTCTCGCCGTCGGGATGGGCACATTCACGGCCTACGGATTCTCGCGCTTCAAGATGGCCGGCGAGCCCGATCTCCTGTTCTTCATCTTGTCGACCCGCATGCTGCCGCCAGTCGTCGTAGCGATTCCGATGTTCCTTATGTACAGAGTCGTCGGGCTCACCGATACGCATCTCGGCCTGATCATCCTCTACACCGCCTTCAACCTCTCCTTCTCGGTCTGGCTAATGAAGGGATTCATCGACGAAATCCCGAAGGAATATGAGGAGGCGGCGCTGGTCGACGGCTACACGCGGCTGCAGGCCTTCTTCAAGATCGTGCTGCCCGAGGCGACGACCGGCATCGCCGCCACCGCGGTCTTCTGCTTTATCACCGCCTGGAACGAATACGCCTTCGCGCTGATGCTAACCAACCGCCGCGCGCAGACGGCGCCACCCTTCATCCCTTCGCAGCTCGGGTCGGGGCTCCCCGACTGGACGACGATCGCGGCCGGCACATTCCTCTTCCTGCTGCCGGTGGCGATTTTCACTTTCCTCCTGCGTAGTCATCTCCTGCGCGGCGTCACCTTCGGCGCGATCCGCAAATGACTGCCCTCTCCATCGTCATTGTCGGATGCGCGAAGCGCCAGGGCCCTCGGCAGCGGGCTTCCCTGGCCCCTCGGGTCTCGCGCTGCTCGCCCGAGGGTGACTGGTTTGTTGGGGCGCGAAACCCGTGAGCTTCAAGCAGATCAGCGCAAAATATCTCGAGCCGCTTTCGCAGTGGCTGATGGTCATCGGCATCGTGGCGCTGTGCCAACCGTGGATCGAGATCGCCCACCGCTACGGCGTGACAACGATTCTCGTCGGTCTCGTCGGCTTTATAATCTTCTCGCACATCAAGCCGGATCCGGCGACCGAGGAGCAAAGATAAGCCGCCATGGCCGAGATCGTGCTCCGCGACATCGAAAAGTACTTCGGCGACAACTACGTCATCCGGAAGTTAAACCTCACGATCGCGCACAAGGAGTTCGTTGTGCTGCTTGGGCCGTCGGGCTGCGGCAAGACGACGACATTGAGAGCGATTGCCGGTCTTGAGGAGATCGATTCCGGCGACATCCTCATCGACGGCAAGGCCGTGCAGGGCCTGCAGGCGGGCGAGCGCGACATCGCCTTCGTCTTCCAGCTCTTCGCGCTCTATCCGCACCTGACCGCCTACGACAATGTCGCCTTTCCACTCCGCGCCACGCGCGAAAGCCGCGCCGAGGTCGACGCCAAGGTGCACGCAGTGGCGAAGTCGCTGCAGATCGAGCATCTGCTTTCGCGCCGGCCGTCGCATCTTTCCGGCGGCGACATGCAGCGCGTCGCGATCGGCCGCGCGCTGGTCAGGCACCCGAAGGCGATGCTGATGGACGAGCCGATCGGCGCGCTCGACGCCAAGCTGCGCGAGGAGATGCGCACCGAATTGAAGCGCCTGCATCTGGAGAACGACCAGACCACGGTCTACGTCACCCACGACCAGGTCGAGGCGATGTCGCTCGCCGATCGCATCGCCATCATGAACGAAGGCGTGCTGCAGCAGGTCGGCACGCCGTCCGACGTCTATCAGCACCCGGCGAACCTTTTCGTCGCTCAGTTCGTTGGCAGCCCGGTGATGAACGTCACCAAGGCCAAGCTTCAGGCAAACGGCGCACACACCAAGGTGATGCTGGCCGACGGCGCCGCCGCCTTCGACTTCCCGCCCGACCTTGAGGAACGCATGGCGAGCGCCGGCCCACCCGAGGGCGATCTCGTTCTCGGGGTCAGGCCGGAGGCGGTGCTCGTGTCGCGCGAGGCCGCCGCCGGGCATATTCCGGTCGAGGCACACATCATTGAGCCGCTTGGCGCCTACGACATCGTCGACCTCAGGATCGGCGGCGAGTTCTTGCGCGCGCGCACCGCGAGCGGCTTCGTCGGCAAGCCGGGCGATACCGTGTGGGCGAAGCTCGACGAGAACCAGACGCACTTCTTCGATTCCAGAAGCGGTGACGCCATCAATTTGAGGCTCGGCGACTAGATGGCGCAGATCACGCTCGATCGGGTGACCAAAACCTTCGGCGCCGCGACTGCGCTGCGCGACCTGTCGCTCGATATCGCCGACGGCGAGTTCTTCGTGCTTTTGGGTCCGACCGGCGCCGGCAAGACGACGACGCTGCGCTTGATCGCCGGCCTGGAGAAGCCGACGAGCGGCGCGATCTCGATCGACGGCGAGGATGTGCGTGGCCGGAGTGCGGCGGAGCGCGATGTGGCGCTCGTCTTCCAGTACTACTCGCTCTATCCGCGCTACACAGTGCGCCAGAACCTCGCCTTCCCGCTGAAGTCGCGGGTGCGCAACTACAGCGCGGCGGAAATCGAGGAGCGCGTCAAGAAGGCTGCGCATACGCTCAGGATCGATCATCTCCTTGAGCGCAAGACCGACAAGCTCTCCGGCGGCGAGATGCAGCGCGTCTCGATCGGCCGTGCGATTGTGCGCGAACCGAAGGCGTTCCTGATGGATGAGCCGCTTTCCAATCTCGACGCCAAGCTCAGAGAGGCATTGCGGTCGGAGTTGAAGGACCTGCAAATGAAGCTCGGCTCGACCTTCGTCTTCGTGACCCACGACCAGATCGAGGCGATGTCGATGGGTGACAAGGTCGGCGTGCTGAACGCCGGGCGCGTCGTGCAGGTCGGCAAGCCGCAGGAAATCTACAACGCGCCGCGCGACGTCTTTGTCGCCGGCTTCGTCGGTTCGCCGGTGATGAACCTCTTCGACGGCGAGCTTCGCGGAGGGCGAGTCTCTGCGATGTCCGGTAGAGTGGAGGTTCCGCTTGAGACCGGGGCCGGCAAGGGCGCCGATCGCCGCGCGGTTACTGTCGGCATTCGCTCCGAGGACATTCTCGTTGGCCCGAGCGAGGCGGTTGAGGCGCGCGTTCACGATGTCGAGAACCACGGCGTGGAGAAGATCGTGACCCTTCGCGTCGATGAACATCTCTTCCGCGCGACGGTTCCAGCGACGATTCCGGTCGACGTCGAGAGCACGGTCAAATTCAGCTTGAATCCCAAGAAATTGCACTGCTTCGACCGGAGTACCGGGACGAATCTCGCGTTTTCCGCCTGAGCGGGCGGGCCGGCGGCGCGCCCACTTGCTGCCGGTATCTGCGTTCGATGCTGCGCAATTCCACTTCATTCGGCTAGAATGGTGCCGACACGCGAACGCCGGTCGGCAGCGGGCTTGCGGAGGATTCGATGCAGAAGCTTCAGACGCAGGGCGTCCACCACATCACGCTCGTCGGCGCGGACCGGCAAACCTCGATCGATTTCTGGGAGGGCGTGCTCGGAATGCCCTTCGTCTTCGAGCAGCCGAATCTCGATGTCGCGACCGAGAGTCATCTCTATTTCGATCCCGGCGACGGCCGTCTGATCACGGTTTTCACCGACGAGACGCGCACGCCCGATTCGACGCAGGTGGCGCGCGAACAAGGCAGCGTCCACCACATCGCCTTTTCGGTCTCGCGTGCGACTTTCCTGCAGGCAGTGAAACGTCTCGACGAGCGCGGCATCTCGCACAGCGGCGTCAAAGATCGCGGCTTCATGGATTCCATCTATTTCCGCGATCCGCTCGGGCTGATGATGGAGCTTGCCTCCTATCGCTTCGAGCCGCCGGCGGGATCGACGCATGTCGACGTGCTCATGGAGGCGCATAAGCTCCGCGTGGCGCGTGGCGACCCCAACATCGCGGAAATCCATCTCGCCGACGCCATCGAGAATCTTACGCGCGAGCGGCGGCCGAGCCTTTCCAAGGATAGGCGCGCCAAGGATCCCTACAAGGCCAAGGCGGCAAAGAAGGCGAAGAAGCCGGAGAGCGCCGGAGCGTGATCGCGAAAGGCGGGAACCGGTTTTCCCGTTGGAGTATGATCAAGTGAAGAGTGGGGCGCGAGCGCGCCGACTGAAGCGGCATCGGTCGCAGGTTCAATTAGGCGCCGGAAGCATGCAGTGCCGGCGCAAGCGAAGGGGAGGTCAGACGTGAAGCTCTATATGCATCCGGTGTCGAACACGACCCGGCCCGTGCGCATGTTCATCCAGGACAACAATCTGCCGGTCGAGGAAGAGGTGGTCGACCTGATGACCGGCGCCCACCATCAGGAGCCCTACATCTCGATCAATCCGAACCGCCAGGTCCCGACGCTCATCGACGGCGATCTTGTGATGGGCGAGAGCTCGGCGATCCTGAAATACCTGGCCGACAAGTTCGACCTGGCAGCCTATCCGAAGGACCTGAAGATGCGCGCCAAGGTCAACGAGATGATGGATTGGTTTAACACCCACTTCTATCACGACTACGCCTACGGCCTCGTCTACCCGCAGGTCTTCCCGCACCACAAGCGTCCGAGCGACGAGATCCAGAAGGGCACGCTTGAGTGGGCCAAGGAGAAGACGAAGACCTGGCTCCAGGTGCTGAACGACCACATCCTCGGCAAGGGCAACAAGTACCTGACCGGGAATCAGATGACGATCGCCGACTATTTCGGGGCGGCGCTGCTGACCTGCGGCGAGCCGATCCGCACCTCCTTCAAGGCCTATCCGAACATCGAGGCCTGGCTGAAACGCATGGCCGAAACGCCGAGCTGGGCGAAGTGCAACGAGGCGCTCTGGGGTTTCCGCGACTACGTGAAGGACCAGAAGTTCGAGACGGTGTGACGCTGCGCGCGGGAAGCCTTCTCCCCGGGGGAGTGGGATTTCACGAAGTCCCGCTGCGTCGCCCGAAAACCTCGATTTCTTCCGCCTCAGGCTCGCCGCGCTCTTCGCGCGCGCGGCGCAGCTCGGCGACACGGCTCTCGCTTCCGGCCATCGTCAAAAGCACCGGTGCGTGCGGGAGGAAATCGAGCGCCTCCGTCTCGAAGGCAACGGCCTCCATCTCCGCCCACATCGCCACCATTTTCGTCTCGTCCTCGCGCGATCCGTCGTCGACGAAGACGAGCGCGCGCGGCGAAAGATGCGGCAGGAGCACCGGCAGTGCCGGGTAGCGGCTGAGCGTCTGCACCTTGCCGGGCGGGCCGTCGACGAACACCAGATCGATCTTCTCCGCCAGGCTGTTGAGGCGCGGTGCGAGGTCGTACCACTGGAAGGTGCGCTCCGCGATCTGGAGCGCGACGAGCGGCGCGAGCGTCAGCTCGACGCGATCGGAAAGGCCGGCCTGTTCAAGAAGCTGCGCCGTGTGCCGCGCGTGCGCCGCGTCGTGCTCGACGGAGATGACGCGTCCGGCACCGTTCGCGCGAAGCGCTGCGGCGAAAAGCACCGTCGAACTGCCGGAGCCGAGTTCAAGGATCAGCTTCGGCCGGTGCCGCCGCACCAGATGGAAGAGGAACGCCGCCTCCTCGCCGGCAATCTCGAATCCCTGGTGCGGGAAGGGGGGGACCGCGCCTTTGACGTTGAGTTCGGGAAGGATCGAGATCACGTTGGTAAGCGATGCGAGGGCAGCCTTCAGCCGCTGGTGGGCGCGGTCGTCGCGCGTGCGCACGATCGTGCGCAGCGCCACGAGGTCTTCCTCGATCTTCGCGAGGCGCGCGTCGATGGTCTGTGCCTGCTTGTCGACCGCGGCGAGATCGCCGGCCAGGCCGAGTGTGAAGAAAGAGCGCAGGAGCGCCACCAAGCGGCCCACGGCGACCACTCCCAGGTTACTGCGTGCCGATTGGAGGAAGGCCGGCGGGACCGGCCGCGACGACACCAAAGAACCGCTGCGTCGCGTTGCGACGGCGGCTCCCGGCACCCGGACCGCGCGTGAGATTCCTCCCCGCCGACGAGGTCTTCGCGTCCATCTATGCGCTCCCCGGGTCAGAGCAAACCAGTTTGCATGCCATCATGCAACGCGAATAACGCGCCGGGGAATTGACCGGTTTGCGGCTGAACGCGGGCTGAACGCCGCGCGGCCGGCATGGCTCCTCTGCGCTAATCGGCGCTGGAATCACGGGATTTCGCCATTAAGTATTGGTGCCGATCCGCCAACGCTGCGTTGAAAGCACAATCGCCATGCAACTCACCGGCATCCACCATCTGACCGCAATCTCGGCCGACGCGCCCGGAAACCGGCGCTTCTACGAGGGCGTGCTTGGCATGCGCCTGGTCAAGAAGACCGTGAACCAGGACGACGTCAGCGCCTACCATCTCTTTTATGCCGACGGCCTCGCCTCGCCCGGCTCCGACATCACCTTCTTCGACTGGCCGGCGGCGCCGGAGCGACGCGGCACGCATTCGATCGCGCGCACGGGCTTGCGCGTCGCGGGCAAGGATGCACTCGATTGGTGGGTCGCGCATCTCGACGAGCATCGCGTCAAGCACGGCGGGATCGCCGAGCGCGACGGGCGCTTGACCCTCGATCTTGAGGACCCCGAAGGCCAGCGGCTCAGCCTCGTCGACGATGGCGGCAAGGGCGACGCGCATCCTTGGGCGAAGAGCGGGGTGCCGGCCGAACGGCAGGTTCGCGGGCTTGGGCCGATCACGCTCTCGGTCCCCGACCTTGCGCCGACCGACGCGGTGCTGACGGCCGTCATGAATATGCAGCCGACGAGAACCTACCCGCATCCGGAGAATCCGGGCGACAGAGTGCACGTCTATGAGATGGGCGAGGGCGGGCCGGCTGCGGAGCTTCATGTCGCCGTGCAGCCGGGCATGCCGGCGGCGCGCCAGGGCCGCGGCGGCGTGCATCACGTCGCCTTCCGCACGCCCGACTCCGAATACGGCGCGTGGGCGGAGCGGCTCAACTCGATGCGCATCCCGAACAGCGGGAAGATCGACCGCTTCTATTTCAGAAGCCTCTATTTCCGCGAGCCGAACGGCATTCTCTTCGAGATCGCCTCCGACGGTCCCGGCTTCGCCGCCGACGAGCCGCTGGAGAAGCTCGGCGAGAGTTTTTCGCTGCCGCCATTCCTCGAGCCGCGCCGCGCCGAGATCGAGGCGGGCCTGCGGCCGGTTTAGGAAACGCCACCGCTTTTTTCGTCATTGCCGGGCTTGATTCCGTTGCGGTCGAGATTGGCATCGGCGCCACGGAATGGATGTGCGGATCAAGTCCGGGCATGACGACAGTGGTTGTGTATCTCTAGGGTGCGATCTCGTCGGTGCTGATCACCTGGAACATCTTCCGCGCTGCCTCGACCTCATCCTCATTCACAATGTGGCCCATGCCGGGATAGATGCGCTTGTCGACCTTCGCGCCGAGCCGCGTCAGCACGGCATCCGTCTCCTCGATCCGCTCTAAGGGCACATGCGGATCGACATCGCTTGAGCCAAGGAAGACGGGGGTGCCGTTAAGCGAGCCATCATAGTCGCGCGGCGTGCCAGGCGGGCCGATCAGCCCGCCCGTCAGCGCAATGATCGCGCCGTAGCGCCGCGCGTTCCGCGCCGCGAACTCGCTCGCGAGACATGCACCCTGCGAGAAGCCGATGATCGCGACTTTGCTTGCGTCGAAGCCCTCGCCTTCGAGCTTTTCGACAAGCGCGCCGACAACGTCCAGCGCCGACGAAAGCCATGGCTCGTTCGCCTCGATCGGCGCCAGGAAGGAATTCGGATACCAGGTGTTTCCGCTCGCCCGCGGCGCAAGATAGCGGATGTCGTCGCGTCCGAATGCGTCGGCGAACGGCAGCATCGATTCCGGCGTCGCGCCACGGCCGTGTACGAGGATCGCCGCGGCCTTGGCGTGCTCGCGCGGGGCGCCGGCGACGAGCGCCGTCTCGGCACGATGAAGTTCTGCCATCTTTCGCCCTCTGTCGTCATTGCCGGGCTTGACCCGGCAATCTATTCCGTCGCGTTTTCGTTTGGCGCAAGAGTTCAGGAATGGATGCCCGGATCAAGTCCGGGCAGGACGACATCTGGAGTCCCGTAACATCTCACATCTTCCGGAGCGCCGCGAGGAACGTCGGGTCCGGATAGGAATTGGCGGGGAGGCCGAGCTTCTGCTGCACGGCCTTCACCGCGGCGCGCGTCTGCGCGCCGATGACGCCGTCGGCGCCGCCGACGTCGTAGCCGAGCTTCTTCAGCCGTTGCTGCACTTCCTGCACTTGCGCGCGGCTCGGCGCTTCGGCGCTCCCTTTCCGTACCGGCCCCGCGCCGGAAAGGCGCGTCGCGAAATAGGCGGCGGTCGTCGCATAGACGAGCGACTGGTTCCACTGCGTGTAGACGTCGAAATTCGGATAGGCGAGAAAGGCCGGGCCGAGCCGCCCCATGGGCAAAAGCAGCGACGCCTGCGCGCCGTCGGCGGGAAGGGGGCTGCCGTCGGCCCTGGTCACGCCGAAGCCGGACCAGGCCGAGCGCGGGTGCTTGATCGCAAGATCGGCTTCCTCCCAGGGCATCTTGGACGGTACGCGCACCTCTTCCAGCCATGGCTGCCCGGGCTGCCAGCCGTGATGCTTCAAGAGATTGGCGGTTGAGGCGATGACGTCCGGCACGCTCTTGACGAGGTTACGCTTGCCGTCGCCGTCATAGTCGACGGCGAAGTCGGCATAGAAGGTCGGGACGAACTGCGTCTGCCCGATCTCGCCCGCCCACGCGCCTTTCATCTCGGAGGGCGAAAGGTCGCCGCGGTCAAGCAGCGTCAGCGCCGCCATCAGCTCGGCGCGGAACATTTCGGGGCGGCGGCAGTCATAAGCGAGCGTCGCCAACGATTGCAGCGTGGAGAAGCCGCCGAGATTCGCACCGAAATCAGTCTCGAGCCCCCAGAAGGCGGTGATGACCGGGCCGGGAACGCCGAACTCGCGCTCGACGCGTGAGAACGTGTCGGCGTACTTCTTGAGGAGGTTCCGCCCGAGCTTCATCCGGTAGTCGGCGACCATGCGTCCGGCGAACTCGTTGAAGCTCTGCGTGAAAACGCCTTGCGCCCGGTCGGCGTTGACGACCTTCTGGTCGTAGGAGACGCCGCTCAACGCGCCGATCGCACCGGCCGAATGTCCCGCGGCCGAAGCTTCCTGCTCGAAAGCCTTGAGCCATGCCGAGAAGCCCGCGGCGCCGTTGCCGCATTTCGCCGCGAAGCCGGGCGTTGAGATCGCAAGAAGCCCTGCCGCAAAGAGCGCCGCCCGACCGTGGCGTGTCTTTTTCATCGCCATCGCGTTTCCTCTTGAAGAATCGCGGGCGAATGTGCCGATCAAGGTGGCGGGGTCAAGGCGCTCTTCCCCTCCCCTTGTGGGGAGGGATTAAGGGGAGGGGTCTGACCTATGCCTCAGCGCGTTCTCCCTCGCGCCGCACCGGGCGCGACAGGAAACCGGGAAGGCCGGTCTTCGGGTCGATGCCCGAATAGCGCTCGCGTCTTTGGCCGCGATGCTTCTCGTTGCGTCCACCCTTGTCGCCGCGCCCGCCCTTCGGCTTGCGCGATTGGGCGTGCTTCTCGCGTTGTGGTTCGTGGCGATGGCGCTGCTGCGGCCGGACGCTTCGCTTCGGTGCCGGAGCCTCGACACTCGCTTCGATACCTGAGGGAAGGGCTGCGACCGGCACGCTCGTCCGCGTGAGCTTCTCGATATCGCGGAGAAAAGCGCGCTCCTCCCCGTTGCAGAAGGAGATGGCGATTCCGGCGGCGCCGGCGCGCGCCGTCCGCCCGATCCGGTGCACGTAGCTCTCCGGCACATTCGGCAGCTCGTAGTTCACGACGTGGCTGACGTTTTCCACGTGGATGCCGCGCGCCGCGATGTCGGTCGCGACGAGGACACGCGTCTGGCCGCGCTTGAAGGCGGCGAGCGCCCGCTCGCGCTGCGGCTGACTCTTGTTGCCGTGGATCGCGGCGGCGTCGATGCCGGAATGGATCAGATTGCGCACCACCTTGTCGGCGCCGTGCTTGGTGCGGGTGAAGACGAGCACGCGCTCCATCGCCGGGTCCGCGAGGATGCGGTTGAGCAGCGCCTGCTTCTGTCCGCCCGCCACGAACATCACGCTCTGCGTGACGCGATCGACGGTCGAGGCGACCGGCGCCACCGCCACCTGCACCGGATCGGAAAGGATCTGCCCGGCGAGCTCGGCGATTGTCTTCGGCATCGTCGCGGAGAAGAAGAGCGTCTGCCGCTCCTGCGGAACGAGCTTCACGATCTTGCGGAGCGGGACGATGAAGCCGAGGTCGAGCATCTGGTCGGCCTCGTCTACGACAAGGATCTCGACTGCGCCGAGCGACAGGATGCGCTGGTCGATCAGATCGAGGAGTCGGCCGGGCGTGGCTACGACGATGTCGACGCCGCGCCTCACCGCATCGACTTGCGGGCGCTGCGAGACGCCGCCGAAGACGACCGCGACGCTGAGCTTCAAGTTGGTCCCGTAGGTGCGGAAGCTCTGCGCCACCTGGCTCGCAAGCTCGCGCGTCGGGGTCAGCACGAGGACACGCGGCCGTCCGGGAACGCATGTCGGGCGCGTTGTGGAAAGCCGTTCGAGGATCGGAAGCGCGAAAGCCGCCGTCTTGCCGGTGCCGGTCTGCGCGATACCACAAAGATCGCGGCCGGCGAGGATGGGGCTGATGGCTTGCGCCTGGATCGGGGTAGGGACGCTGTGGCCTTCATTAGCGACGGCGCGAAGAATGGTTTCGCTAAGAGCGAAATCGGAAAACTGGGTCAATTGGTTCTTTCGGTTAAGTCAAAGCCTGGCCGGCGCATGGATTGCGCCGTGCCGAAGCGGTGTCGTGAGACGACCCGCGCGAATTGGGCTGTCTGGTTTCTAGCGAATGAAGACTAAGGCCGGGTCCCTTTGTCTGAAGGACGCTTTCACGCTGCCTTGGTCGAGCGCCCGTTGACCGGCGCTGCCGCTATGGCGCGCATATGGTGGGTAGATGATTGAAAGTCAAGGGAAATCCGCCGACCGGCTGCCGCTCAGCCCCCGAAGAGCTTGCGCTCGCCCTGGTTGAGGATCACCGGTACGATCAGATCCTCCTCGTCGTCGAGGTGGCGAACGAGGCTTTTGAGGAGCCTCCTAGTCGTGTCGGCATAGGCGTCGGTCGCGACGCGCCTGGCGTCGGAATCGCCGTCCAAAGTGCGCAGCATTTCGTTGGCGGAATCGACGACGCGCAGCATCTCGGCGTGGATCGCCTCGTGGTCGCCTTCGAGCACGTCGAAGCCTTTGACGAGCCGCGGCTCGGCACGGCGGAAGATCGGGAAGAACTGGAAATCCTCGATCTGGTGATGCCCCTCAAGCCCCTGCAGGAAGAATTGCAGGCGCGGCGCGAAAAAGCGGCGGAATTCTTCCAGCGTCAGCTTCGCCTCGCGGAAGTCGTCCGTTGCGGTCGTAAGCATTTTGCCGAGCGCGCGGAACTCGGCGTGCCGGTCGAGCCAGAACTGTGCCAGCGCGCCGAGATTGGCGTGCCCGGTCCAGGCTTCGCGCGGATACCGCTCGATGAGTACTCGGAGCTCAGGCGGCCAGCCGGCGCGTTCTTGCAGGTCAAGCGTCAACGGGTGCCTTTCGGTCGCAGGGATCGTCCCTCATATGGGAGTTCTCCGGCTCGATCCATCGCTTCGCCCCCGCGCGCCGCGAAGCTCGGCCTCCGTCCGGCGTGTCGAGGGATTGCAGCGGTTTCGGGGTGAACGGAACCGGCGAGAGTTGGCGGCGAGCGGAAGCTGCTCGGCCTCTTCACAAAAGTGTCACAACCGGCGGTGGGCATGCGCTTGCCGGCTGGCGGGAAAGGGAAATTGGCCCTAACGTGCTCGCGGCGCGGTCGGCGCCGGCGTTGACCGACGGCGTGGGAAAGGGTGGCGTGTGGGGGAGCCAAGCCGGCCGAAAAAGGCTGACACAGAGGCGTTATGAAGCCGCGCTAAGGGTTTTGTCTGCTCAAGGTTTCTGCGCCGGTCGTCGGTCTGACGGGGGCGGCTCTCACTCAATGTGAACGAAGGGAGAAGGGGAATGAGAACCAGGCTGGTTTGTATGACGTCGATATCGGCTCTCGCCGTATTGGCGTCGGCGGGATTGGCGTTGGCCCAGAGCCAGGACTTGATTGATGCCGCCAAGAAGGAAGGGACGCTGACCACAATCGCGCTGCCGCACGATTGGTGCAATTACGGCGGGACGATCCAGGGCTTCAAGGACAAGTACGGGCTGGAGGTGAACGAGCTCAACCCCGATGCGGGATCGGGCGACGAGGTCGAGGCGATCCGCGCTAACAAGGGCAATGCCGGCCCACAGGCGCCTGACGTGATCGACGTCGGACTCTCCTTCGGACCGACGGCCAAAGCCGAGGGGCTGATCCAGCCCTACAAGGTCGCAACCTGGGATACCATTCCCGACAGCGCCAAGGATGCCGACGGCGCCTGGTACGGCGACTATTACGGCGTGCTTTCCTTCATTGTGAACAAGGACATTTTGAAGGACACGCCGGCCGACTGGCCCGATCTGCTCAAGCCGGAATTCGCCAATTCCGTCGCGCTCGCCGGCGATCCTCGCACCTCCAACCAGGCGATCCAGGGCGTCTACGCGGCCGGTCTTTCGCGCGCCGCCGGGGATGCTTCGAAGGCCGCCGACGCAGGCCTCGAATTCTTCGCGGAGCTGAACAAAGCCGGGAACTTCGTGCCCGTCATCGGCAAGTCGGCGCCGCTTGCGCAGGGCTCGACCCCGATCATCATCGCCTGGGACTATAACGCGCTTTCCTGGCGCGACGTTCTCGCCGGCAACCCTCCGGCCGACGTCGTGGTGCCGAAGACCGGCGTCATTGCCGGCGTCTACGTGCAGGCGATCAGTGCGTTCGCGCCGCATCCGAACGCCGCGAAGCTGTGGATGGAATATATCTATTCCGACGAAGGACAGCTCACCTGGCTGAAGGGGTATTGCCACCCGATCCGCTTCAACGACATGTCTAAGGCCGGCAAGATTCCGCAGGAGATGCTCGACAAGCTGCCGCCCGCAGCCTCCTACGAGGC
This sequence comes from uncultured Alphaproteobacteria bacterium, assembly GCA_963720705.1. GTDB lineage: Bacteria > Pseudomonadota > Alphaproteobacteria > Rhizobiales > Afifellaceae > DASWJZ01. The sequence goes on along the minus strand of CAVRGJ010000001.1, from coordinate 447,940 downwards.
GGCCGTCTTCCCGACGCTCGACGAGCAGAATGCCGGCAAGAAGGAGATCACTGAGAAGTGGGATTCGGTGGTCGGCGCCAACGTGCAATAGACTGAGTTGATCGGGCGGCCGTCGGCCGCCCGATCCTTTTTGCGGGGCCTTTGTCTTGACCGACATCACCGCGATTGAGCCGGGCATCGCAAATCGCGGTCCCGTGCCCCTCGCGACTCCTCCGGATGTCCGCAAGCGCATGCGTTTGCCGACCCGTTGGATTGGTGTCGCGCCTTTCTTCATCTTCGCGGCGATGTTTCTGATCCTGCCCACGCTCTATCTGATAGTGGGCGCGTTTCAGACCAAGGAGGGTCTCTTTACCCTCCACAACATCGCCACCCTCTTCCAGCTCGACTCGACCCGTGCGGAATGCAACGCCGTCGTCGATAGCGGACCTGGGTGGCTGATCTACTGGCTCAGGCACTATGTCGGATGCTCGTCCATCCTGAGCGCCTACTGGATCTCGATCAAAGTCAGCTTCGCGTCCGCCATTCTTGGCGCCTTCATCGGCATCGGCATAGCGATCGCGATCGTGCGCGGCGGCCTTCCGAACTGGATCCGCTCCACCACGCTCACCTTCTCCGGCGTCGCCTCGAATTTCGCCGGCGTTCCGCTGGCGTTCGCCTTTCTCGCCACGCTTGGCCGGCTTGGCCTCGTGACGGTGCTGCTCAGAACGCTCGTCGGCATCAACATCTATTCCTACGGCTTCAACATCCTCTCCTTCTGGGGCCTGACCCTCACCTATCTCTATTTCCAGATACCGTTGATGGTGGTCATCATCGTGCCGGCGATCGACGGCATTAAGAAGGAGTGGGGCGAGGCAGCCGCGACGCTTGGAGCGACGCAGGCGCAATACTGGCGCACGGTGGTGATCCCGGTTCTTTGGCCGAGCTTCCTCGGCACAGTGATCCTGCTTTTCGCCAATGCCTTCGGCGCCATCGCCACCGCCTATGCGCTGACGGGTTCGTCGCTCAACATCGTCCCGATCGTTCTCTACGCACAGATTCGCGGCGACGTCCTGCACAACGCCAATCTCGGCTACGCGATCGCCTTCGGCATGATCGTCATCACCGGCGTGGCCAATTTGCTCTACATCATCTTCAGGACCCGCAGCGAGAGGTGGCTGAAATGAGGTCGGGCCGCTTCTGGTCGTGGGTGATCTTCGCCGTCGGCGCAGCGTATTTCTTCGTTCCGCTGATCGCGACTTTCGAGTTCTCGATGCGCATGCGCCGCGGCGCCTATTCCTTCGACGCATATAGGGTCGTGCTCGGCGACGTGCATTTCCAGCAGACCTTCAGCTACTCCGTCATCGTCGCCATCTTCACCATCGTGCTCGGCGTGTTGATCGTCGTTCCGGCCGCCTACTGGATCAGGTTGCGTTTGCCGCAGCTCAGACCCGTCGTCGAATTCATCACGCTATTGCCGCTGGTCATTCCGGCGATCGTCATCGTCTTCGGCTATATCCGCATGTATGGGTCGAGCTCGCCGCTCCCGTTTCTGGCGAGCGCCCGCGGCGCCGACGCGCTTCTCGTCATCGGATATGCGACGCTGGCGCTGCCCTACATGTATCGAGCCGTAGACACCGGCCTTCGCACCATCGATGTCAGAACGCTGACCGAGGCGGCGCAGATCTTGGGGGCCGGCTGGATCACGATCATGATCCGGGTGATCCTCCCCAACGTCCTGATCGCCGTGCTCTCCGGCGCGTTCCTCACCTTCGCCATCGTGATCGGCGAGTTCACCATGGCTAGCCTTCTGAACCGTCCGGCTTTCGGGCCCTATCTGCAGCTCATGGGCGCAAACCGCGCCTATGAGCCTGCGGCGCTTGCTATCATCGCCTTTGCGATTACGTGGGGATGCATGTCGCTGATCCAGATACTTTCGCGGTTCGCGCCGAAATCAGGCCAAACCCGCTGATCTGAAAGGCCATAGGAATGAGCGATCCTTTCCTCAGCATCCAGCGCATCCGCAAGACCTTCGGCCCGACGACCGTGGTTCAGGATTTCAACCTCGACGTCGAAGCCGGCGAGTTCATCTCCTTCCTTGGCCCCTCCGGTTGCGGGAAGACGACTGTGCTGCGCATGGTGGCGGGCTTCGAAGAGCCAACGGCCGGCAATGTCGTCGTCAGCGGACGCGATATCACGCAGTTGAAGCCGAACCAGCGCAATGTCGGAATGGTCTTCCAGGCCTATGCGCTGTTCCCCAACCTAACGGTGGCGCAGAATGTCGGCTTCGGATTGAAGGTCGCCGGCGTGCCGAAGGCCGAGGCCGATCAGCGCGTCGCCGAGATGCTGTCGCTGATCAGGCTGCCGGAACTCGGGTCGCGTTATCCCTATCAGCTGTCGGGTGGTCAGCAGCAGCGCGTCGCTCTCGCGCGTGCGCTGGCGCCGAAGCCGAAGCTGCTGTTGCTCGACGAGCCGCTCTCCGCGCTTGACGCCAAGGTGCGCGTTTCTCTGCGCCAAGAGATTCGTGCCATCCAGCAGCGCCTCGGCATCACCACGATCTTCGTGACGCACGATCAGGAGGAGGCGTTGTCGATCTCGGATCGGATCGTCGTGATGTACAACGGCAAGGCCGAGCAGGTCGGCACGCCGTTCGAGATTTATAATCGTCCGAGCTCGCGTTTCGTGGCGTCTTTCGTCGGCACCTTGAATATCCTGGACGCTGAGGTGCGCGATGCACGGAGCGGACGGATGGTGGTCGACGGGCAGGAGATCATCGCGGCAGGCGGTGTCGACGGCGCAGCACCAGGCGCGAGGCGGTCTGTTGCGCTGCGTCCGGAGGCGGTCTCGCTGAACGGCGTCAACGGCAACAGGAACAAGCTCTCCGGCACGATCGAAGACGTGAACTTCCTCGGCTCGGTGGTGCGCGTGCGCGTCCGCTTCAAGGACAGTGCCGTCTCGCTCGACACGTTCAACAACCCGAACGCCCCGCCCCCGAAGCACGGCGACAAGGTGACGGTGAGCTTTGCGCCGGAGGACCTCTTGGTGCTGGAAGGCGAGGACTGAGCCGACTCAGGCGCCGCTAGTGGGAGGCGACGTAGCCGCCTGCCGTCCCGAGCGCGCCGCCGACGATCGCTCCGCCGATCACCGCTCCGCCCGTCGCCGCAGCAACGATGGCTCCGCCGCCGGCCCCGATCGCCGCCCCCGTCGCGAGATATTGCTCGGTCCGCGAGCAGCCGCCTGCCGCCATCAGCCCGCAGGCGAGAACCGCGGCAAGGCCGGCTTTCCCGAAACGCGTCACCATACTCAACTCCACGAGAACGTCGTTTTCGGACCGTGAAGGATCCCGGTTAAGTTTCCGCAAATGTGCCGTTGTTCCGGCTTTGTTTCCGCGCCGAGATCGGTCACAATTGGCGGAAGAGAGAATCCTTGAGCGGGATGGGCTTTTGAGCATCCGCATCGTCACGCAGGCGCGCCTGATCGAGGCCGAGACGCCGCCGCCGGTCGACGGCCGTCAGTCGGAGCGCGCGCTCGCCATCCGCCGTGGCGTCTGCCGGCGCATGCGTGCCGAGGGGCTGGCGCTGATCCCGGAGGTGACGCTTCGCTCCGGCCGCCGCGCCGACCTGGTCGCGCTTACCCCTGACGGCACGATCGCCATCATCGAAATCAAATCGTCGGTGGAGGACTTTCGTGCCGACGCGAAGTGGCAGGACTACCTTGCCCACGCCGACTATTTCTACTTCGCGACCGGCCCGCACGTGCCGGCCGATATCTTCCCCGTCGAGGCTGGGCTGATCGTCGCCGATCCTTACGGCGCAGAGATTCTGCGGCCGTCGGCCTTGGTGAAACTGCCGGCGGCAACGCGCAAGGAGATGCTGATCCGCGTCGCGCGCGCCGGCGCGCATCGCCTGCACGACCTGGAAGACCCGGACCACGGGTTTGGGGCCGGCTGACGCTCGACACCCAACCTGTCGTCATGAAAGTCGCGCTTAGCGCGGAGCGCGTTTAGCGAGAATTCGCTGCAGCGTGCGGCGGTGCATGTTCAAGCGCCGCGCCGTTTCCGAGACGTTGCGGTCGCAGAGCTCGTAGACGCGCTGAATGTGCTCCCAGCGCACGCGGTCCGCCGACATCGGGTTTTCCGGCGGCAGCGCCCGCGCGTCCTTCTTCTGCATCAGTGCGGCGTGGATCTCGTCGGCATCGGCGGGCTTGGAGAGATAGTCGACGGCGCCGAGCTTCACCGCGGTCACAGCCGTTGCGATGTTGCCGTAGCCGGTCAGGATGATGGCGCGGGCTTCCGGGCGCCTGGCGCGGATCATCTCGATCACGTCGAGGCCGTTTCCGTCCTCGAGCCGCATGTCGACGACCGCGAAGGAGGGGTTCGCCGCCTCCACCTTCTGACGTGCTTCCGCCACTGATTCCGCTGTTTCCGTCACGTAACCGCGCTTTTCCATGGCGCGCGCGAGCCGCTGCAGGAAAGCCTTGTCGTCGTCGACGATGAGGAGCACCTGCCCCTGCGCCGGCGCGATCTCTGACGGCTGGTCGGCCATGGTTGCGGCCCGTTCAAGCATTTCCGCTGGTCTCAATGATAGAAGCCAGGGAAAACCTAAGCATTATGCGCCGCCGATCAAGCTCTTGTCGGGCGCGCCTTCATGTTTGGCTAACGCCTGCGGCGCCGCCGCTTCGAAGGCCGCGCGCGGCCAGGCGACGGTCACGGACGCGCCGCTTTCCGGCGGCTTCCGGTTGGCGAGCCTGAGCTTTGCGCCGGAGCGCTCGAGCAAGGTCTTGGCGATGAAGATGCCGAGGCCGAGCCCGCCATGCTCCTCGGCCGGCGCCTGGTCGGCGCGGCGCGTGGTGACGTAGGGCTCGCCCAGCTGATCGATCACTTCGGGCGAGAAGCCAGGGCCATCGTCGGCGATGGTGATCGTCACGTCCGTCGCCGACCATTCCGCCAGGATGCGGACCGTCGGATCTGGCGAAGTCGACGGCGTTGTCGACGAGATTGCCGAGCCCGTAGAGCAGCCCGGGATTGCGCCCGGCGACGGGCTCCGGCGCCTCGCCTTTCCGTTCGATCGAGATCGCAATGCCGAAGTCGCGGTGCGGCGCGACCGCCTCTTCGAGCACGTGCGAGAGCGGCATCAGGCCAAGGTGCCCGGCCGGGTCGGAGGAGAGCGAGGCGATCTTGGAAAGGATCTCGCGACAGCGCTCCGATTGCGCGCGAATCAGCTTGATGTCCTCCGCATGCGGGTCGTCCGGCTTGAGCTCGCTTGCGAGCTCGTGCGCGACGAGCGCGATCGTGGCGAGCGGCGTGCCGAGCTCATGCGCGGCGGCGGCGGCGAGCCCGTCGAGCGCCGAGAGGTGTTGCTCGCGCTGCAACACGAGCTCCGTCGCGGCGAGCGCGTCGGCGAGAAGCCGCGCCTCTTCGGCCACGCGGAATGCGTAGAAGGCCATGAAGCCGAGCGCCGAGACGAGCGCCACCCAGACCCCACCGACATAGTGGAGCGGCACGTTGTAGAGTTCCCCGGGAAACCACGGCAGCGGCCGGTGGATGAAGACGAGCACGGTCGCCGCGCCGAGCGTCATCGCGCCGACCAGGAAGGTCTTGTCCGCCTGCTGCGTCGTCGCCGACACCATGGCGGGGGCGAGGAGCAGGATGGCAAACGGGTTCTCCAGCCCGCCGGTCAGATAGAGGAGGCCGGCAAGCTGCAGCAGATCGTAGGCGAGAAGCAGTGCCGCCCAGTTCGGGCCAAGTCGGTAGGTGGGCGGAAAGACAAGTCTCAGACCGAGATTGAGCCAGGCGGAAAGCGCGATCAGCGCGAAGCAGGCGCCCATGGGGAGTGGGAAGCCGAACCACAGGCCGACCACGAGGATCGCCGCGCTCTGCCCGCCGACGGCTAGCCAGCGGAGCCGGATCAGCGTTGAAAGCTTGAGCCGCCGGCCCGACCAGCCGCCTTCTTCCTCCGCCCTCCGGCGCAGCGTGAGTTCCATGCCGGCTCTCTTACTCCGTCCGCCCGCGCAAGTCAGGCAAGCGCCGCGGTTTCATCGAACCACCGGCGTTGCTATACGGGCGCGACCCATCCCCTCTCCCTTGCGGGGAGGGGCCAGGGGAGGGGTAGCGAGAATGGCAGAGCTTCGCGTCGTCGTCGCCGGAGCCGGCGGGCGGATGGGTCGGGCGCTGACACGCGCGGTGCTTTCGGAGCCGAAGCTGAAACTCGTCGGCGCGCTCGACCGGCCCGACGCGGAGGCGCAGGGCAAGGACATCGGGCTCCTCGCGGGAACCGGCGAGACGGGCGTGACCGTCGGCGCCGATCCGCTTGCCGCGCTTGCACATACCGACGTGCTTCTCGATTTCACCGCGCCCGCGGCGACGCTTGGCTATTCAGAGCTCGCCGCGCAGGCTCGCATTGTCCACGTCATCGGCACGACGGGAATCGACCCCGCCGACGATGCACGGCTCAAGGCGGCGGCGCGTCATTGCCGCATCGTCAAGGCCGGCAACATGAGCCTCGGCGTCAATGTGCTCGCCGGGCTGGTGAAGCGTGCGGCGGCCGTGCTCGGGCCGGACTACGACATCGAGATCGTCGAAATGCATCATCGCCACAAAGTCGACGCGCCGTCCGGCACTGCGCTCCTGCTCGGCCAAGCGGCTGCGGAGGGGCGAGGAATAGAGCTGTCGCAAAAATCGCTGCGCGGTCGCGACGGGATCACGGGCGCACGGCCGAACGAGGCGATCGGTTTTGCGAGTCTCCGCGGCGGCTCGGTCGTCGGCGACCATGTCGTGATCTTCGCCGGCGATGGCGAGCGGATCGAGCTCATCCACCGCGCCGAGAGCCGCGACAACTTCGCCCACGGCGCCGTCCGCGCCGCGCTCTGGGCCTTCGATAAGAAGCCCGGACTTTACGACATGCACGATGTGCTGGGTTTGCATTGAGGGGAGGCTCGACGCATTCCCCTCCCCCTTGTGAGGAGAGGCTAGGGGAGGGGGAGGACGCGACAACTCCTTCGTCGATCACACCCACCACCTCATCCCGAGGTGCAACGCCGACGCAGTCGGCATTGCATCGAAGGACGATCCAGCAAGCGGGAAGGCCTTTGATGCGTGCTTCGAGGCTCGCGCAGCCTGTCCTTGGGCCGGCCCACGGCCGGACCCGAGGGCTCGCACCTCAGCATGAGGGAGGTTGGATGGCTTCCATCCGCGTGCGTTGATGGGAGAGGAGCTGCAGGAAATGCCCGCCAAGAAATCCGAAAGCCTCCGCTACTGGATCGCGGTCATCCCGAAGGTTGGGGTCGAGCGCTGTCTCGCCGGCGGCTTCGCCATGTTCGCGCATGGGAGGCATGACGCGGTGAAGCGCACGAGCGCCGGCGAATGGCTCGCTTATTACTCGCCGCGCACGCTGCTTAAGGGCGGCGAGGAAGTGCGGGCCTTCACCGCAATCGGAAAGTTCAGCGGGCGTGAGCCCTACGAGGCCGAGATGATGCCGGGCCGCGTCGGCTGGCGCCGCGACATTGCCTTCGAAAAGAAGGCACGACCGGCCGACGTGTACCCGCTGCTCGACCAGCTCTCCTTCATCAGGGACCGCGAGCATTGGGGACTCTTCTTCCATCGCAGTCTCTTTTCGGTGCAGCGCGACGACTTCGCCAAAATCGCCGCCGCCATGGGCCTCGACCCGAAGCAAGTCTGAGGCGCGCTCGTGAGCGACGCCTACGACGACGCCTGGATCGAGGTCGGTCGCTATCCTCGCGTCCGCGATGCCGAAGCGGCTGCGCTGGTGCTTGCCTCGGCGGGCATCGGATCGCACCTGCATCGAGAGCCGCATGGCGTGACTCTATCCGTCGCCGCGGCCGACGCGCTGCGGGCAAGTCATGAGCTTCTCGAATACGACCGCGAGAACCGGCGTCGGCCGGAACCGGTGCTGCCGTCGCTCTGGGAGGGAGCGGACGCGGCGCTCGCTTATTCTACAGCGCTCATCGTCGTCTACGTCGCCGCAGGACGGCACATGTTCGGTCTCGACTGGGAGAGCGCCGGCTACGCGCAATCCGGTCTGATGCTCGGCGGCGAGTGGTGGCGGGCGCTGACCGCGCTCACCCTCCACGGCGACCTTGAGCATCTCGCCAGCAATGTTTTCGCCGGCGGCGTGATTGGCCTCTTCCTGGCGCAGAGTCTCGGGCCGGGTCTGGCGTGGCTCGCCATCGTTCTGGCAGGCGGGCTCGGCAACGCATTGAACGCGCTCGTCGAGCCCGCACAGCACGCGTCGATCGGTGCCTCCACGAGCGTGTTTGGAGCGCTCGGCCTGCTCGCGGCTCTCGTGTGGCGGGGGGGCCCACGCTATTGGACGCGCGGACTGCGCGCCTGGCTTCCCCTGGCAGCGGGCGTCATGTTGCTCGCCTTCTTGGGATTTGGCGGGGAGCGGACCGACATCGGAGCCCATGTTGCCGGTTTCGTGATCGGCGTTTTGGGGGGTGCCGCGCTCCACTTCGCCCATGCGCGTCTCCCGCGTGGCAGGCGCGCGCAGTACGCGTACGGTCTCTCGGCGCTCGCGCTGATCGGCTTCGCCTGGGTTGTAGCCTTGACCGTGACGTGAGCCGCGCGATAGCAGGCGGGAGAATGCCGAGCGCCTCGGCATTGTTTGCCCGCCAGAGCATGATCCCGAAAAATGGCAAGCGGTTCTCGGACAAGATCATGCTCCGTCAAATTGGATCGGAGCTTCCATGGACCGCCTTCTCGTGCTCGTGCGCCACGGCCAGAGCGAATGGAACCTGAAAAACCTCTTCACCGGCTGGAAGGACGTCGATCTCTCCCCGCTCGGCATCGAGGAAGCGCGCTCCGCCGGCAAGAAGCTGAAGGCGAAGGGTCTCACTTTTGACATCGCCTATACGAGCGCCCTCATCCGCGCGCAGAACACGCTGAAGCTGATGCTCGAAGAGTTAGGGCAGACGGGCCTGGAAGAGCACCGCGACCAGGCGCTGAACGAGCGCGATTACGGGGAGCTCTCGGGACTCAACAAGGACGATGCGCGCAGGAAATGGGGCGAGGAGCAGGTGCATATCTGGCGCCGCTCCTATGCCACCAACCCCCCCGGCGGCGAGAGCCTGCGCGACACCGGCGCGCGCGTCTGGCCCTACTACCTGACCCGCATCCTGCCCGACGTCATGCGCGGCCGGCGCGTGCTCGTTTCCGCGCACGGCAACTCGCTCCGCTCGCTGGTCATGGTGCTCGACAAGCTCGACACCGACGAGATCCTGAAGCTCGAGATCGCGACCGGCGTGCCGCTCGTCTATCGGCTGAACGCCGATACGACGGTGGCGGAGAAAGAAATTCTTGGGGACTGATCCCGCATAATGGCGGGATGACCGCATCGGTCGACACCACGCTCGACAGAATCGGCCGCTGGCTGGCGGCCAGGCTTCGCCGCGAAACGTCGGGCTACGAGCCTTACACGCCGTCCGATCCCGATACGCTGCGCGCCATCCTGCGCCCCGGCGACGTGCTCCTTGTCGAGGGCCATCAGTATATCTCCATGGTGATCGAATACCTCACCATGTCGAGCTGGTCGCACGCCGCGCTTTTCGTCGGCGATATCCCCGACCATGCCGAGCCTGACGGCGAGCCGCATGTTCTGGTCGAGGTCAATCTCGGTGAAGGCTGCGTCTCCGCGCCGCTCTCCCGCTATACGACCTTCAACACCCGCGTTTGCCGCCCTGTGATGCTCTCCTACGCGGATCAGCAGCGCGTCGTGCGTTTTCTCGTCGAGCGCATCGGGCTCCGCTACGACATGCGCAATCTCTTCGACCTGATCCGCTATTTCTTGCCCGTGCCGCTGCCGAGTGGCTGGCGCCGGCGCGCCATCGCGTTCGGCTCCGGCGATCCGACCCGCGCCATCTGCTCTTCGCTGATCGCGGAGGCGTTCCAGGCGGTTGGCTATCCGATCCTGCCGCGCATCGTCCCCTCTGCAGACGAAGATCGGAAGGCGCGGCAGGCGCGGCGACAGCACTATTACATCCGCCATCATTCGCTGTTCGCGCCGCGCGACTTCGACCTCTCGCCTTACTTCTCCGTGGTGAAGCCGACGCTCGAGCGCGGCTTCGACTACAAGAGCATCCGATGGGTGAGCGAGCATGAGCCCGCGCACGCGACGCCGCTTCCCCAGAGCGCTGACGCGGAGGGCAGCACGGCAGGCGCGACCTGAGGCGCCTCAGGCGCTTCCGATCAATATCCCGGCTGCGAAGACGAGCGCACCGCCGAGCACGATCTGGAAGCTCGCGCGCCAGAACTGCGTCTCCATGTAGCGCCAGCGGATCCAGGCGATGGCGATGAGCTCGAAGATGACGACGAGCACGGCGATCGCCGTCGCCGTGAAGAAATGCGGAATTAGGTAGGGCAGCGTGTGCCCGAGCCCGCCGATCGTCGTCATCACGCCGCATGCGACGCCGCGCAAGACCGGCGAGCCGCGGCCGGTGAGCGCCCCGTCGTCGGAGAGCGCCTCGGTGAAGCCCATCGAGATGCCGGCGCCGATCGATGCGGCCATGCCGACGAGAAACGTCTGCCAGGGATCGTGCGTGGCGAAGGCCGCGGCGAAGACCGGCGCAAGCGTCGAGACGGAGCCGTCCATCAGCCCGGCGAGTCCCGGCTGCACGTAAGTCAGCACGAACTGCCGGTGCGCGACCGCATCCTCGTCCGCGCGTGCGGAGGTGCCGAGGAGTTCGCGTTCCAGCCGCTCCGCCGTCTGAACGTGGCCGGCCTCCGCCGCGGCAAGGTCGCCGAGCAGCTTTCGTGTTTCCGCGTCGCCGGTGCGTTGCGCGGCCTTCAGATAGAAGCTCCGCGCTTCCTCCTCCATCAGCCCGACTTCCTCGCGCACCCGCTCGATGCCGAGATTGCCGACAAGCCAATAGGGGCGGCGGTGATAGAAGCCGGTGACGTGCTCGCGGCGGATGACGGGGATGGTCTCGCCGAAGCGGCTGCGGAAGGCTTCGATCAGGCGGCGGCGATGCGTGTCTTCCTCCGCCGCCATCGCCTCGAATACCTGGGCGCTTTGCGGATATTGCGGCCTGAGGCGCTCCGCGTAGGTGGCGTAGACGCGGCTGTCTTCCTCTTCCGACGAGATGGCGAGCGCCAGAATCTCCGGCTCGGAGAGATCGGAGAAACGCTTGCGGTCACGGAAACCCGGAATCATGCGCGAGACTTAGATTGGAACAGTTCTAACGTCTAGATGCCGGTTCCTCCCCCATTGGAGCTGGGGGAGGGGGACCATGCGAAGCATGGCGGAGGGGGCGGCCACAGGCGTCCCGGTCGTCACTCGCCCTACGCCGCCTTCTTCAAATCCCGTACGAAATCCCTAAACGCGCTCTCCTTCGCCGCGTCCGGCACGCGCAGGATCATCGATGGATGCACGGTGAGTAGCAGGCGGAAGCCGCGCGGGTCGTCGACGATGCGGCCGCGCTCGGAAAGCACGCGCACGACCCGCCCGAAGAGCGCCTGGCCGGCGGTCCCGCCAAGCGCCACGACGAGCTTCGGGCGCACGACGGCAAGCTCACGATCAAGCCACCATTTGCACGCCTCGATCTCCGGCGTCTCCGGTTTCTTGTGGATGCGCTTCTTGCCGCGCGGCTCGAACTTGAAGTGCTTCACCGCGTTGGTCACGTAGACTTCTTTGCGGTCGATGCCCGCTTCTTGAAGCGCGCGGTCGAGGAGCTTTCCCGCCGGCCCGACGAAGGGCCGCCCCTGCAAATCCTCCTGGTCGCCCGGTTGCTCGCCCACCATCAAGACGCGCGCGTCCGGCGGTCCCTCGCCGAACACCGTCTGTGTCGCATGCTTGTAAAGAGAGCAGCGCGTGCAATGCGCCGCTTCCTCACGAAGCGCCGCGACCGTGGTGTTCGGCCCGATATCGGGAAGGCCACCGCTAAGTGCGCCGAAGAGATCGTCTTGCGGCATTGTTGCCTCCGGCGAGGAAATGCCTGGCGCCCCCGGCCGTTCCGTTGCGCCCGCGCTTACACTTTGTCCGCGTCCGCCGGGGCCCGCTCGGCCGCCTGGAATCCGATCTTCTTGTGCGTTCCGTCGCAGAACGGCTTTGTGCTGGAGCCGCCGCAGCGACAGAGCGCGAAGGTCTCTTTCACGGTGTAAACTCCGCCGTCGGCGTCGAGCACTTCGACGGAGCCGCTCACGACATACGGGCCGTTCCTGGTGGCCTTTATCGAAACGTCGGCCATGTCTCTCCCCTTGTTGCGATCGGTCCTCAAGATGCAGCACGGAGCAGTTGGGTTGGCAACCGGTTCCGCCTACGCCGCGACAAAAACCTTCTGCATGAAGATGAGGTCGAGGTAACGGCCGAATTTCTGCCCGACCTCCGGCATGCGCGCGGTCTCTTTGAAGCCGAGCTGTTCGTGGAGACGCAGGGAGGCCGCATTGTCGCCGGCGATGCCGCCGACCATCGCATGCATGCCTTGCGCGCGCGCACACGCTTCGAGGGAGGTCAGCAGCGCTCGGGCAATACCGCGGCGCCGCGCCGCCTCCGCCACGTAGACGGAATGCTCGACCGTCTGCCGGTAGCCGTCGAAGGGGCGGAACGGGCCGTAGCTTGCATAGCCAAGCACCGCAACTCCCTGGACCGCGACGAGGATCGGAAACCCCGCCTCCGTCCGCCCGCGCCACCAGTTTCGGCGGTTCTCCAGGTCGACGATGACGTCGCTCCAGATCGCCGTCGAGTTGACCACGGCGTGGTTGTAGATCGCGAGAATGCCGGGAAAATGCGCCTCGCCAGCGTCCAGAACCCGAAACCCGGCGCCTTCGCCCATCATCGCCTCCGAACGCCGCTTTGACGCCCCGGTCCCCGATGCTACATGCGCCTCCGACCACGGAAGCTTCATGACCACGCGCTTAGACCATATCCGCAATTTCGCGATCATCGCTCATATCGACCACGGAAAATCGACGCTCGCCGACCGGCTTATCCAGATGACCGGCGGGCTCGATCTCCGCGAGATGAAGGAGCAGGTGCTCGATTCCATGGACATCGAGCGCGAGCGCGGCATCACCATCAAGGCGCAGACGGTCCGCCTCGCCTATCACGCGAAGAACGGCGAGGACTACGAGCTGAACCTGATCGACACGCCGGGCCACGTCGATTTCGCCTACGAGGTGAACCGCTCGCTCGCCGCCTGCGAGGGCTCGTTGCTCGTCGTCGATGCGTCGCAGGGCGTCGAGGCGCAAACGCTCGCCAACGTCTACCAGGCGATCGACAACAACCACGAGATCGTCCCGGTCCTGAATAAAATCGACCTGCCGGCTGCGGAGCCGGAGCGCGTGAAGGAGCAGATCGAGGACGTGATCGGGCTCGACGCCTCGAACGCCGTGATGATTTCGGCGAAGACGGGGCTCGGCGTCGACGACGTGCTCGAGGCGATCGTGCATCGCCTGCCGCCGCCGAAGGGCGACGCCGCGGCGCCGTTGAAGGCGCTCCTGGTCGACTGCATGGTACGACGCCTATCTCGGCGTCGTCGTGTTGGTCCGCATCGTCGACGGCACGCTGAAGAAGGGCATGACGATCCGCATGATGCGGACGGACGCGCGCCACGGCGTCGACCGCGTCGGCTTCTTCACGCCCAAGATGGTCGACATCGGCGAGCTCGGCCCGGGCGAGATCGGATTCCTGACCGGCTCCATCAAGGAAGTGGCGGACACCCGCGTCGGCGACACGATTACCGACGACCGCCGCCCGGCTGCGGAAGCGCTGCCGGGCTTTCGCCCGGCGCAGCCGGTGGTCTTCTGCGGGCTCTTTCCGGTCGACGCCGCGGATTTCGAGAACCTCCGCGCCGCGATCGGCAAGCTTCGGCTGAATGACGCGAGCTTCACGTCGGAGATGGAGACCTCGGCCGCGCTTGGTTTCGGCTTTCGCTGCGGCTTTCTCGGGCTTTTGCACCTGGAGATCATCCAGGAGCGGCTGACGCGCGAGTTCGACCTCGACCTGATCGCGACCGCGCCGTCGGTCATCTACCAGATCAGGCTCACCGACGGCACGGAGATCGAGCTGCACAACCCCGCCGACATGCCCGACCCGGTCAGGATCGCCGAGATCCGCGAGCCGTGGATTCGCGCGACGATTCTGACCCCCGACGACTATCTCGGCGCCATTTTGAAGCTCTGTCAGGACCGCCGCGGCAGCCAGGTCGATCTCTCCTACGTGGGGAGCCGCGCCATGCTGCAATACGACCTGCCGCTGAATGAGGTGGTGTTCGATTTCTACGACCGGCTGAAGTCGGTCTCGAAGGGCTATGCCAGCTTCGACTATCACATCACCGGCTACCGCGAGGGCGACCTCGTCAAGATGTCGATCCTCGTCAACGGCGAGCCGGTCGACGCGCTGTCGATGCTGGTGCACCGCAGCCAGTCGGAGAAGCGCGGGCGGGTGCTGGTGGAGAAGCTGAAGGAGCTGATCCCGCAGCACCTCTTCAAGATCCCGATCCAGGCGGCGATCGGCGGCAAGGTCATCGCGCGCGAGACGATCTCCGCGCTTGCGCAAGGACGTGACGGCGAAGTGCTACGGCGGCGACGTCACGCGCAAAAGGAAGCTCCTCGACAAGCAGAAGGAGGGGAAGAAGAAGATGCGCCAGTTCGGCAAGGTCGACATCCCGCAGGAGGCGTTCATCGCGGCGCTGAAGATGGAGGGGTGAGGGGGAAGGCGGTCGGCGGTCGGAAACGGGGATGGTCGGCGGGAGAAAAGTTCGGGATGAAGCGGCGGCGACAGCGCCCTGACTCGCAAGGCTATTTTCTCCGCGCATCTTCGGTACTGAACATGGTTCGAACACGCGATGCTCGAAGCGAGGACGCGGCCGAGCCGATCAGAACGGCCGATGCTCGCATGGAGACATTCCAATCGTGATGCGAAGATCGTCATCCTCGGGCGGTGCGGAGCACCGACCCGAGGACCCAGCGTCAATGATCCACGTCTGGGTTCTCGGGTCTCCCCTCGGGTCAGGCCCGAGGCTCGCCCGAGAATGACAGCGCTTTGAAACTCGCGCTTGGATCGATGACGGAGTGTCATGCCACCTGCGCGCCGCAAAGGTCTTGTCTTTGGAAGAGAGCGAAGGGGAGGACGGCGCGAAACCTTGGCGCCGAACCGAAAGGACCGACGATGATTGCCAAGAACACGATCTGCCTCTGGTACGACAAGGACGCCGAGGCCGCCGCCCGCTTCTACGCCAAGACGTTTCCAGATAGCCGGGTGGGCGCCGTCCACCGGTCGCCGAGCGACTACCCGTCGGGCAAGGCGGGCGACGTGCTGGTCGTAGACTTCACCGTTTGCGGAATCCCCTGCATGGGGCTGAACGGCGGCCCGATGTTCAAGCACAACGAATCCTTCTCCTTCCAGATCGCCACCGACGATCAGGCGGAGACCGACCGCTACTGGAATGCCATCGTTAAGAACGGCGGCGAGGAGAGCGCGTGCGGCTGGTGCAAGGACAAATGGGGCGTCTCCTGGCAGATCACGCCGCGCGTGCTGACCGAGGCGCTCGCCGCCGGCGGCGCGGAGGCGAAGCGCGCCTTCGACGCGATGATGGACATGAAGAAGATCGATGTGGCGAAGATCGAGAAGGCGAGACGGGGGTGAGGAGCCACTCGCGCCTGGACGAGATCGCCCAGTTTGAGCAGGCGTCCGCACTTGGCTAGGCGAGACCGGCGCCCGTGCTTGGAGAACATTGTCCGCCTTTTGACCCATTTTGGACACGCCGCAGGCACCCGGTAGCGCCGCTCGCAGTACATTTTGCGTCGGCGTATGATCTGACCTCCCCCAAGGGAGCTATGGCGTTGGCAATGGATCGGGTCGAACGGAAGCTCTCGGCGATCCTGGCTGCTGACGTGGCTGGCTACAGCCGCCTCATGGGGGTCGACGAGGAAGGGACGCTTTCCCGGCTGACCGCGCATCGCCGCGAGGTCATCGATCCCTTCATCCTCAGGAACCGTGGCCGTGTTGTCAAAACCACCGGTGACGGGTTGCTGGCTGAGTTCACAAGCGTCGTTGACGCGGTACGGTGCGCCATCGAGGTTCAAACGGAAATGGCCAGCCGCAGCTCCAGCGAAGCCGAGGATAGACGCATAGCTTTCCGCATCGGAATCAATGTTGGGGACGTTGTGGAGCAGGACGGCGACATCTTTGGCGATGGCGTCAACATCGCCGCGCGGCTCGAAGGCCTTGCCGACGCGGGTGGGATATGCGTGTCGGCGCGCGTGCAGGAAGATGCCGCGGGAAAAGTCGACACTGCCTTCGAAGATATGGGTGAGCAGGCGCTGAAGAACATCGCCCGACCGGTCCGTGCCTTTCGACTTCGGCTCGCGCAATCTGTCGAACCGCGCGGGGCCGCACAGCCTACGCCGGCCGGCAAGCCGTCAATCGCCGTCCTTCCTTTCCACAACATGAGCGGCGACGCGGACCAAGAATATTTCGGTGACGGCATCGCCGAAGAAATCATCACCGCGTTGTCGAAGCTCAAAGGCTTCTTCGTCATCGCCCGTAACTCTACCTTTGCGTACAAGGGTAAGGCACCGGACATTCGACAGATCGCGCGCGAGCTCGGCGTTCGCTACGTGCTCGAAGGCAGCGTCCGCAAGGCCGGCGAGCGGCTTCGGGTGACCGGACAGCTGATCGACGCGATCACGGGCAACCACATCTGGGCGGAGCGTTATGACCGGCCCGCCACCGATATCTTCGCTCTGCAGGATGAGATCACGACTAGCGTGGTCGCAGCGATCGAGCCGCAGCTCTACGCGGCAGAGAATATGCGCCTGCAGAGCAAGCCGCCGGAAAGCCTCGACGCCTGGGGCTGCGTGATGCGGGCGATGCCCTTCATCTGGACCTGGGTCTCTCAGAACGACGACACCGGAGTCAAACTCCTGAAGCGGGCGATCGAACTCGACCCCGGCTATGCGCGGGCGCGCAGCCTGCTGGCATGGATCTTCGCGTCGCGGGTGTCGCTCGGAAACATGGACTTCGAGCGCGGCATTTCCGAAGCGCTGATCCTCGCCCAACGGGCAATCGACCTTGATCCGGACGATCCTTGGGGCCACATGGCCGCTGGCTATGTCAATGCCTTCTCGCGACGCTTTGGACCTGCGGTTGAAGAGCTGAACGAGGCGCTGTTACGCAATCCCGGCTTCTCATTCGCGCGAATCATCCTGGCTGTCGCGTACGGATATGCCGGTCTTGCAGAAGAGGGCTATCGCCAGCTGGAGATCGCTACGCGGATGAGTCCGCGCGACTATGCTCAGGCTGCGAACCTCTCGGTCGAAGGCCTGTGCCATTTTGTTGCGTGCCGTTACGCCGACGCGGTCACGGCCGAGCGGCGAGCCGTCCAAATTCGGCCCGACTTCGGAACAGCTTGGCGCACGCTTACCGCGGCCGCGGGCCTGGTGGGTGACTTCGAGTTGGCCCGGCAAGGCCTGGCCGAGTGCAAGCGCCTGCAGCCTGACATCAGCGTCGCCTGGATCGAGAAATACTATCCGATGGTCCGGGCCGAGGATCGTGCCAAATACGTCGAGGGCTTGCAGCGGGCGGGCCTCGAATAGTTCAAACTAGACAGATACCTCTCCGCCGTTTCGATGCCGGCCACCTGACAAGGCATCCAAAGCGGCCACCGCACGTATCTTCAACGCAATGAAGGGATACGGTGAGGACACGACACATGAAGCTGCCGATATTTCCTGTCGCGGGCGGATGCCAATGCCGCGCGGTACGCTACCAGATCACAGGACCGCCGCTCAGTGTCTACAATTGCCATTGCAAGGACTGCCAGCGGTCCAGCGGAGGTACGCACACCATGTCGATGCCCACACATCGCGAGCAGGTCTGTACTCCTTCAGGGCGACCTCGTGCCGTTCGACAAAGTGGCAGATAGCGGGCGCGTTGTGCGCATGATGGGATGCGCGCGTTGCGGCACCAAGGTGTGGAACGAACCTCAGTCATTCGCCACGATACTGGTGGTCAAACCCGGAACACTTGACGACATGAGTTGGGCAAAGCCAGTGGGCAATATCTGGATATCAACCAAGGCGCCATGGGTTGAGATCGACGACACACTCGCTAACTTCCCCTGTCAACCGCCGGATCGCAGGCTGCTCTTTGATGCCTGGGACAGGGCGGTAGCCGCCGGTTGATTGTAGGCGTGGTTTGTGACCGTCCGCGTCGCGAACGAGCTAATGATGGATGGTCAGGACCGCAAATCCTTCCGGTCCCGATCCAAAGCCGGACGCCGGCCTGCTTCCGGCTCGCCCCGGTCGTGTTAGAAAGGGCGTCCGACCTGCGAGGACGCTTTCATGTCACGGTGCTTTCGTTTCCCGGCCTTCGTTCTGCTTCCGCTCCTCTCGCTGGCGGCCGTCGCGGTCGCTGCGACGGGCGTCGCGAATGCCCAAAGCGGCGAGCTGAACTGGCCCTCAAAACAGTTCGTCAAGCCGCGCGATATCGCGCTGAGCTATCCCTGCGGCGGCGGGGCGACGTGCGATCTCGCCGGCTTCATGGACCGCCAGCACGTCTGTGCCTTCGTCGTTCTTCACGCCGGCGAGCTCGTCGTCCTGAAGACATCGGTCCGCTCCGACGACGATCCCTGCAAGATGTCGGTCGAGCGCGATCGCTACGGTGTGGCGTCGATCGCAAAGTCGATCACCTCGCTCCTGTTCGGGCTCGTCTACGAAGACCCCGGCTACGGCCCGCCCGTCGATCTCGACAGTCCCGCGGCGGACATTCTCCACGCCGCCGGGCTGCCGAAATACGACGAGCGCGTGACGATTCGGCAGCTCCTGCACATGTCGAGCGGCATGGTTTGGTCGGAAGACGAGATCGATCAGACGCTCAAGATCGAGATCGACCAGAACGCCGAGCTCGCCAGCAAATTCGGGAAGTTGAAGGACGCCGTCGCGGACCGGTTGGAACGGGCCGAGTTTCGCGAGCCGGGCAAGTTTCACTATTCCGGCTTCGATACGCAGCTGCTCGGGATCATGACCGAGCATCGGCTGACGCCCGACAAGGGCTTCATCCACGGGACGCTCGACGAGGAACTGGAGCATTTCCTCTGGCAGCGCCTGCCCATGGAGAAGAACGCCGAGTGGAACGGCGATTTCGGCGGCCATCCCGCCGCGCATTGCTGCGCCTATACCTCGGCGCGCGACCTCGCCACGTTAGGCGACTGGGTGCTGAACGAATACAACGAAGGCGAAGACGCCGCGGCCGATTGGATACGCGCCTCCGTGTCGGACACCGTCGATGCGACCTGGGCCTGCGACTTCCAAGGGACCAAGCGGAGCTTTCGCTTCGGCTACGAATGGTGGGTCCCTTCGGACGATAAGGGGGACGGATTCACCGCCATCGGAACGCAAGGCCAGTACCTGCACGTCTTTCCCGAACAGGACGTCGTCATCGCGCAGCTCAGCGAGAAGCTTGCGACCGATGCCGACACCTGCGAGGCGATGCTGGTGCATCGGCTGATCGCGGACAGCGTCGGCGGGAATTGAGACCAGGCACAGTCCGCGAGCGGCGACGCCGGATTTGGTGCGCGCTTCCTGAAAGGAACGGAGATGGCAGCAGACGCGAAAGAGCCGCAGCCGATCGAGCTCGGCCATGGCGAGGTCGAGCTGGAGGTCTTTCTCGAGCCGACCTGCCCATACTCGAAGATCGCCTTCGGCAAGCTCAAGCCGCTTCTCGACGCGGTCGGCGAGGACGGGCTCACCGTCAAGATTCGCTTCGTGTCGCAGCCGTGGCACCTCTTCTCCGGCATCGTGACGCGGGCGATCCTCGCGGCGACCGCGACGCCCGGCGGCAAGGAGGCGGGGCTCGCGGCGATGCGCGGCATCTACGAGCATCGCGAAGAGTTCGAGTTCGAGAACCACTCCTCCGGCCCGAACATGGACCGCACGCCAAATCAGATCGTCGCGCAGATTTCCGCTCTCGCCGGCGTCGATCTCTCCGAGGCGTTCAAAATGCCGAGCGTCGGCGCCGCGCTTCGCTGGCACACGCGCTACGCACGCCAGAACGGCATCCACGTCTCGCCGACCTTCGTCGTCAACCGCATCGTCAACAACAATATGTCGAGCGGCCAGAAGATCGAGGATTGGGCGAAGGAGCTGGGGCTGGAAGTGAGGCGTTGAGCGACTATTCGTTGGCGCAAGCAGGGGCGCTCGTCGCCATCGCCGCGAGTCGGCCGTCGATCCTCACGCCGAAGAATTCGCCGTACAAGCAAAACTCTCCGCCCATCCCGGACGCAGGCGAAAGTGAATCGCGTGTCCGGGAGGGCGGAGAGTCTTGCGGTTCGCGGGCTGACGCTCGGGTCGTCAGGTCTCGTGGCGGTGGACGATCGCACCGGTGAACGAGTTCACGATCATGAAGTAGTCGTCGCCGTGCTTCGTCGCGGTGAGCTTGTAGAACGTGCCTTCGTCATCGACGAACTCGATGTCGTGATAGCCGTAGCGGTGCAGCATGTGGCGCACTTCGCCCGGCGACATCTGGTCGTTGAAGTAGATGCCGGTCCCGCCGAAGCCAATTCCGAGGCTGATGTCGGCCTTCGCGGGAACGGCGCTGAAGGCAGCAGCTGCAATCACGCCAGCCAAGATTGTGCTTTTGAAGATCATCGCGGCTCTCCCAAGTGCTCGCAGATCGCTCTGCAGGTGGGCCGCACTAGGGGTGCTGCGTTTCGCGGGGATTTCTTAGGGGAAGCGATCGGGTTTCTTCGGCGTTACGCGGCCTTTCGCTCTTCCACCTCGCGCGCCTTGGTCGAATAGAAGCTGGCATTTTGCGTGCCGGCGAGCGCTTCGCGCGTGAACTTGATCAGATGATGCGACATGAAGGCCATACCGAGCGCGCCCTCGATCTGCCCGCGCTTCGCGGCGTAGAGGAAGACGCGCCAGAATTCGCGGCGATAGTCGGCGCGGATGCCGAGCTCGATGATCGAGTTCACGAGCAGCGTCAGACCGCGCTTCAGATTCGCCGCCTTGAGCTTGCCCTTGGCCGGCGTCTTCATCGCGTTCGGATAGGTCGCGTCGACCTGGTGACGGAAGCGCTCGAACACGCGCTCCGGCGCATAGGCATATCCGATGGCGCGCCGCCACGAGTCGATCACGTCGTCATAGGGCCGGAGGAACTGCACGTTCAATTCAAGCGCCGGATCGTCGACGATGCGCCCGGCGCGCGTGAGCCGCTCGTGCAGCGGAGTCTTCGGCAGCGCCTGCAGAAGATTGATCGTGAGCATCGGGATTTTCGAGCGCTCGATGAATGTGATCAGCTTGTCGATCGTCTCCGGCGTGTCGGTGTCGAGCCCGAGGATGATGCCGGAGGAGACTTCGAGCCCGTACGAGTTCAGCGTCTCGATCGATTCGTACATGGGCAGCGACGCGTTATGCTCCTTGCGCATGTGCATGAGCGCGTCGAGCTCCGGCGTCTCGATGCCGACGAAGATGCCGGTGAAGCCGGCCTCGCGCATGAGCCTCAGGATCTCCGGCTGCTTGGCGATGTTGAGCGTCGCCTCGCAGGCGAATCCGAGCGGGTAGCCGTTCTCTTTCTGCCATTGGATGAGATGCGGCAACATCTCCCGCGTCGCTTTCTTGTTGCCGATGAAATTGTCGTCGACGAAGTAGATCGTGGAAGGGTGGCCCTTCTCCGAAATGATCGCGTCGAGCTCGGTCGTCAGCTGCAAGGGCGTCTTCAGCCGCGGCTGGCGGCCGTAGAGCGCCGGGATGTCGCAGAATTCGCAGCGGTAAGGGCATCCGCTGGAGAATTGAAAAGTCCCGATCAGGTAGTCGGAGAGCTTCGCCTTCGAATAGGCCGGCGTCGGGAAGTCGGAAAGCGGCAGGCGCTCCTCCGTCTTGAGCTGAATTTGGGCCGCCGGCCGCGCGACGCTCTCGTCGAGGAGGGCGATCAGCCGGTCGGTCGCATCACCGAGCTCGCCCTGATGCAGATAGTCGAACCGCGGATACATCTCCGGCGCGCCGGAAACCGACGGGCCGCCGAGCGCGGCCACCTTTCCGGCGGCATGGGCGCGCGCGCGGATATCGTCGATCTGCTTCTGCTGGATGTGCATGCCGGAGACGAACACCGCGTCGGCCCAGGCAGAAATCCGCAGGTGTTGCGCGGGAAATGTTCTCGTCGATGAAGCGGACGTCCCAGGTTTCCGGCAGATAGGCGGCGATCGCCAAAAGCCCCTGCGGCGGCATGAAGGCAGTCACGCCCATCAACCGGTAGGCGTGTGCGAAAGTGCCGAAGGACGGCGTATAGGCAGGAAAAACGCAAAGCACTCGCCGCCTGCTCTTGACCGCGGCCGGATAGCGCATGAACAGACCCCACGGGACGGCCGGAGCGGCCGGTTCAGTTATTCCGGACGCGAATCTTCCACAAATGTTCGGGCTTGGCGAGTCGGCCAAAAAGCCGGAGCTGGGCGCCCCGGCTTCAAGCGGTTCCGCGGGGTTTGGAATGGCCGCCTAATTCGGCGCCGCCGCGCGAACCGAATTTCCCCGCGGCTTGCGCGGGTGAGAACGCCGGCTTATGTGGCCGGCGAGGGCCGACCTGTATCATTCGCCCGAAATGCGGGCTGCCGCCCGCCGCACCTCGAGGAGTTCGATATATGCCCATGCAAACGCTCGTCATCGGCGACGACGCGCCGGATTTTGAGGCCGACACCACCGAGGGCAAGATCCGCTTCCACGATTGGCTCGGCAATTCGTGGGGCGTGCTTTTCTCGCATCCGAAGGATTTCACGCCCGTCTGCACGACCGAGCTCGGCACCATGGCCCGGCTCAAGCCGGAGTTCGACAAGCGCGGCGTCAAGATCATCGGCTTAAGCGTCGACCCGGTTTCGAACCACGCGAAATGGGCGAAGGACATCGAGGAGACGCAAGGGACGGCGCCGAACTATCCGATGATCGGCGATCCGGAGCTCAAGATCGCGAAGGCCTTCGGCATGCTTCCCGTAAGCGTGGGGACCACCTCGGAAGGGCGCACCGCCGCCGACAACCAGACGGTCCGTAACGTCTACATCATCGGCCCCGACAAGAAGATCAAGCTGGTGCTCTCCTATCCGATGACCGCCGGGCGGAACTTCGACGAGATTCTGCGCGTCATCGACTCGCTGCAGCTGACCGCCAAGCACAAGGTGGCAACGCCGGCGAACTGGAAGCGCGGCGAAGACGTCATCATCTCCGGCTCGGTATCGAACGACGATGCCAAGAAGCTCTGGCCGGCAGGTTGGAAGGAGCCGAAGCCCTATATCCGCATCGTTCCGCAGCCCTGAGGAGCCTTCAGGAGCCCTATCAGGTTAACCGGGCCTTCATGATTTGATGAAGTTTTCGCGTTCTTTGGTAGGTGAATCTACCGCGGCTAAGCATTTGTTCGCCGATTTCTGGCACGAGGCGGCTGGAAGGAAGGCTCCATGCGTTCGCTCCTCCTGGTCTCGCTCCTGATCGGCGGCCTCGCGCTTGCGCTGCCGAGTGTCTTTACGAACTATATGAGACCGGCTGTGACGGGCCACGGCGCCGCTGCGCACAGCGTACAGGTCGCGCAGGACGTGCCGGAAGCGCCGCCTGCCGATCGCCAGCAGACCGCGTCGCGGCAGGTGGAGGTCAAAGCGGAACGCGACGGTCATTTCTACGTCGACGCCGAGGTTAATTTCCGCCCGGTGCGGCTCATGGTCGACACCGGCGCAACGGTGGTGGCGCTCCGCGTCTCCGACGCCGCGGCGGCCGGCATTCGGGTGCGCGACGCCGATTTCGTCAATCCGGTGCAGACCGCGAACGGCACCACCAACGCCGCCGAGGCGATGCTTGAGAGCATCAGCGTTTCCGACATAGAGCTTCGCAACGTCCGTGCGCTGATCGTCCCCGACGCGCAGCTTTCCGTGAGCCTGCTCGGCGGATCGTTCCTGCATGGGTTGCGGCGTTTCGAGATCGCCGACGGAACCTTGACCTTCGAGAACTGAGCCGGCCGCCGCGCTCAGGTGATCGCGGTCGGATCGACGTTGAGCTTGGCGCGGATTCCGGCCAGCTGGTCGGCTGCCGCGACGACGCTCGCAAGCGCCTGCTGCGTCGGCACGTCGTGCTGCTTCGGGTCGGCTTCGTAGCGCTCGATATAGACGCGAAGCGTCGCCCCCGACGTACCGGTGCCCGACAGCCTGTAAACGATGCGCGCGTCGCCGGAGAGAAGCACCTTCACGCCCTGCCGATCGCTGACCGATCCGTCGACCGGATCAACATAGGAAAAGTCGGCTGCGCTCTCGATCCTGTGCCCGCCGAAGCGCTTGCCGGCGAGCGACGGGAGACTTGCTCGAAGACCCTCCATCAGCTCCGTGGCGATCGCCGTATCGATCTCCTCGTAGTCGTGGCGCGTGTAGTAGTCCCGGCCGAATGTCCGCCAATGCGCGCGCACGATCGCCTCGACGCTCTCGCCGCGCGCCGCCACGACGTTGAGCCAGAAGAGGACAGCCCAGAGCCCATCCTTCTCGCGGATATGATCGGAGCCGGTGCCAAAGCTCTCCTCGCCGCAGAGCGTGATCTTGCCGGCGTCGAGCAGGTTGCCGAAGAACTTCCACCCGGTCGGCGTCTCGTAAGCGGAAATAGCGAGCTTCGCCGCGACCCGGTCCGCCGCGCGGCTCGTCGGCAGCGAGCGGGCGACGCCCTTGAGGCCGCCCGTGTAGCCAGGTACGAGATGCGCGTTCGCCGTCATCACCGCCAGGCTGTCGCTCGGCGTCACGAAGAAGCGCCGGCCCACGATCATGTTGCGGTCGCCGTCGCCGTCGGAGGCGGCGCCGAAATCGGGACCGTCGGGCGCCGACATCTCTTCGACGAGCGCGTGCGCGTGCACGAGGTTCGGGTCGGGGTGATGTCCGCCGAAATCAGGCAGCGGTTCACCGTTTATCACGGTGCCCGCCGGCGCGCCGAGCCGGCGCTCCAGTATCTCCTTGGCGTAGGGCCCGGTCACGGCGCTCATGGCGTCGAAGCGGATTCCGAGCCCCTGCTTGAGCCGCGCGCGGATGCGGTCGAAATCGAAGAGCGTCTCCATGAGAGATGCGTAGTCGGCGACCGGATCGACGACCTCGACCGTCATCGCGCCGACCGCCTTCTCCCCGATCCGCTGAAGATCGATGTCGCCGGAGCGGGCGATCCTGTATTCGCCAAGCGCACGACTTCGCCGGAAGATCGCTTCGGTGACGTCGGCCGGCGCCGGCCCGCCATTCGCAACGTTGTATTTGACGCCGAAATCGCCTTGCGGGCCGCCGGGATTGTGGCTCGCGGAAAGGATGATGCCGCCGCTCGCTTTGCGCAGTCGGATCAGGTGCGACGCCGCCGGCGTGGAGAGAATGCCGCCCCTGCCGACGATGACGCGGCCATAGCCGTTGGCGGCCGCCATCTTGAGGATCGTGCCGATCGCGGTGCGATTGTGGTAGCGCCCGTCGCCGCCGAGAACGAGGACGGCGCCGGCCTTGGGAGCGACGGTGTCGAAGATCGCCTGGACGAAGTTCTCCAGATAGCGCGGCTGCTCGAAGACCCGGACCTTTTTCCGGAGCCCCGATGTTCCCGGCTGCTGGTCGTCGAATGGCGATGTCGCGATCCGCTCGATTTCCATCTCTTTCCCCAAGGCTTCCTTGCGCACTCTTCTAGGCCGGCACCACAAGATCAAGCGCCACGATCAAAGGATCGCGTCGTCGACTTTGCGAGTGCCCGCTGCTATCTATTCGGCAGCGATCGCGGGAAGAAGAACGAGGACTCTGAGAGCACGAATTGAATGTCCCGAAAGGCTTCTCCGATCGTAAGGCGCCCGCGACGCGCGGCTGCCCACAAGGCGAGTGGCAGTGGGTCGAGCCCGGTGAGCTTCCCCACGCCCAAGCCCTTTCTGGAGCCGAATAGCCGCGCCTACGAATCGGAGCCGATGGTGAAGCCCACCGGTTTTCGCGAATACGACGCGCGCTGGCTCTTCGGGAAGGAGATCAACCTGATGGGGGTCGAGGCGCTCGGCCTCGGCCTTGGAACGCTGCTCCATGAGATGGGGATCAGGCCCGAGATCGTGACCGGCCACGATTTCCGTTCCTACTCGGCCTCGATCAAGCTCGCGTTGACGACCGGACTGATGGCCGCCGGGATCAAGGTGCACGACATCGGGCTGGCGCTGACGCCGATGGCCTATTTCGCGCAATTCGATCTTGACGTGCCGGCCGTCGCCATGGTCACCGCCTCGCACAACGAGAACGGCTGGACCGGCGTGAAGATGGGGGTGGAGCGCCCGCTCACCTTCGGCCCGGACGAGATGGGCCGGCTCAAGGACATCGTGCTGTCGGGCGCGTTCGACGCGAAGGGCGGAGGCGCCTACGTCTTCGTCGAGGATTTCGCCGCGCGCTATATCGCCGACCTGACGAACCGGCCGAAGCTGAAGAACCGCATCAAGGCCGTCGTTGCCTGCGGCAACGGCACGGCCGGCGCCTTCGCGCCGGACGCGCTTCGGGCGATCGGTGTCGACGTTGTGCCGCTCGACACCGAGCTCGATCACAGCTTCCCCCGCTACAATCCGAATCCGGAAGACCTGAAGATGCTCGCCGCGATCCGCGACAAGGTTCTGGAGACGGGTGCTGCGGTCGGGCTTGGCTTCGACGGCGACGGCGACCGTTGCGGCGTCGTCGACGACGAGGGCGAGGCGATTTTTTCGGACAAGGTGGGCGTGATGCTCGCGCGTGACATCGCCGCGCTTCATCCGAACGCGACCTTCGTCGTCGACGTCAAGTCGACCGGCCTTTTTGCGACCGACCCGAAGCTCATCGCGTGCGGTGCCAAGACCGACTATTGGAAGACGGGACATTCTTACATCAAGCGGCGGGTTGCCGCCTTGAACGCAATCGCCGGCTTCGAGAAGTCCGGCCATTTTTTCTTCAACGCGCCGGTCGGTCGCGGTTACGACGACGGGCTCATCTCCGCGCTTGCGATCCTCGACATGCTCGACCGCAATCCCGGGAAGACGATGGCCGATCTCCGCCGCGCGCTTCCGATGACCTGGAGCACGCCCACCATGTCGCCGCATTGCGATGATGAGGTGAAGTACAAGGTGGTCGAAAACGTCGTGCGCGATCTTCAGGCGATCAGGGCGAAGGGCGAGCCTCTCGCCGGCCGTCCGATTTCTGACCTCATCACGGTGAACGGCATCCGCGTCGCCGCCGACGACGGGACCTGGGGCCTCGTCCGTGCGTCCTCCAACAAGCCCGAGTTGGTGGTCGTCGTGGAAAGCCCGGTGTCGGAGGCGCGCATGCGCGAAATGTTCAAGGCCGTCGACGCGGTGCTCCGCCGCAATCCGGAAGTAGGCGCCTACAACCAGACGATCTGAGGATGCGCGCTCCGAGAGCCAAGGCTCGCCGTAAATCAAGGCTCCTGAAGGGCGTTGTCGTCATCGCCGTGCCGCTCCTCGTCGCGGCGCCTGCCTATGCGCAGGGCGGATCGAACCCGTTCAGCTTCCTGAAGCCGTGGATCGAGAAACAGATATTCGGGAAGGGCAAGCAAAACGCCGAAGCGCCGCCGGCCGAGGCGCCACCGGCCGAAGCACCGACCGGTGCATTGCCGGAAGGCGATTCCGCCGGTGCGCCGCTGACTCCCGACGCGGGGGAGCCGACGGATGCGGCCGCCATGGACGAGGGCGGGTCCGAGACCCCGCCCCTCGGCGCCAACGGGGGTTCGGCGCTCCGCGGCAGCGCCGATACGGCGGAGAGCGCGCCGGAAGCGGACGTGCCGTCACCGCCTCAGGCGAGCGAGGCGGCACCGGAAGAACCGTCTGCCGGCGTTGCGACCGACGAGCCCGGCACCGAGCTCGCGATACCGGCCGCGGGTGAGCCGAAGCCGGAGCCGCTTCGCTTCGCAGCGCTTGCCGGGCGGAGCGCCACCACCACGATGGCGCTGATCGGCCCGATCGCCGACGACCTCGGCAAGCTCCTCGACCGGCCGGTCGAGTTCCTGCCGTTTCCCTCCTACGACGCGATGATCGACGCACAGGTTGAGCGCCGCATCGACGGCGGCTTTTATTCGGCCGCCGCCTTCGTGCTTGCCGACTCGCGCTGCAGTTGCCTGGAGCCGCTCGTCGCGCCGCGCGCCTTCGACGGCACGCTCGCCTATCATGCGATCATCGTGGTGCGCGCCGATTCCGGTATCCGTTCGACTGCAGACCTGGAGGGCAAGGTCGTGGCGATGGGCGCGGAGGATTCGATCGGCGCGCGGCGGATGCAGCTTGCCGGGCTGATGGCGGAGGGAGTTGATCCGGCCGCGACGTTCGGCGTCGGTCGTCGAGACCGACTCGGCGGAGGCGGCCGTGCGCCTCGTCGCCGCCGGCCGCGCCGATGCCGCGTTTGCCTGGAGCTCGCTCGCCGGCCGCGTCGAGGACGGCTATTCGCGCGGCACTCTGACGCAGCTCGTCGCCGACGGCGCAGTTGCCATGCCGGATCTGGCGATCCTATGGCGCTCGCAGCCGATCGAACATGGGCCTTTCGCGCTGATGCGAACGCTCGACGAGACCGCAAAGAGCAAGATCGAAGCCTATTTCGTGGCGCTGATGGGCGCCAATCCGACCGTCTATGACGGGCTCAACCCATTCTACGGCGGCGGCTACGCGCCGGTCGATCCGGGGGATTATTCAGGCCTGGACGTGCTGGCGGCGCAAAACGTCGACGCGTTGCGGATGCCGAAAGCCGTTGCCGTGGCGCCGGCCGCTTCGCCTGAGGGCGCGCTGCCCCCGGCGCAATAGACGTCAGGATTTGCAGCCGGTTCCGCTCGTGTCGGGGCAGAGCTTCACCGTGTCGGCGAGCCGCGGCACGAAGAACTGCAGGTCGGTCAGATTGTAGGATCCGAAGATATATCCGACCGCCGGTCTGTAGGTGAAGTATGCCTGCGACATGATGATCTTGGTGTTGGCGACGCGCAGCGTCAAAGGCACGATGCTGGTGACCGAGTAGTTGTCCGCGTAGGCGGTGGTGCCGCGGGCTCGGCTCCAGGTGATCTTGGCGTTTTGCGAACCGTCGATGCTGACTTCCGATACGCGCATCTGCAGCCCGGCCGACGTGCAGGCCGCCGCCGTTTTGCAAAAGGGGTACATGGCGCCCGGCGCGACGTCGAAGATCGTGTCGACGTCGCCGTAAGTGACCGTCTTGCTCCGCGCGACGAGGTCGCCGACGGACGAGCCGAGATTGTTGAGGCGGCGGTCGACGCTGAGCCCCTGCGTGACCTCGACGCCCGCGAGCCAAAGTATGACGAGGATCGGAAGGATCAGCGAGAACTCGACAGCCGCCAAGCCGCCGTCCTGGCGGAGGAACCGGCCGAGGCGCCTCAGAGACGAAGGAAAGCGGGGTATTACGCGCGACATCATGTTCGGCCCTTAGCTGAATGGCTCGTTCCTGAACGCGGCGAACGAGCCGATCAGCAGCTTTCCGTTGGGCAACAAATTCTTCCACTGGCGGCCCATGACCGGGTTGATCGGCCATTGGTAGTAGGCGCGCACGACGACGATGGAATTCGCCGTCCCGAAGCTGAACGCGCCGGGGTCGGAGAAATTGCCGCTGCTGTCGACGGGTTGGGTCACCGTCATATCGCCGAAGGTCGGGTACGATTTGACCTCGAGATAGAAGTTCGCGCCGCTGCAGTTGATGAACACGGAGGCGCGCGCGCACACTTCGTTCTGGAAGTCGGCCTTGGACATGCCGGCGTCCTGCACCTGGCCGGTGCGGATCAGCCGCGCGGTCTCGAAGACGGCGTTATCCATCACCTGCTCGGCGACGAAGACGAGCGCAGTCTCGGCGATGACGAACAGCAGGAAGAAGAAGACCGGCGCGATGATCGCGAATTCGATCGCCACCGAGCCGCGCTCGTCGCGGCGCCAGGCGTCACGCAGTCTTCGTGCGAAGCTGCGCGACCGGCGCTGATCGGCGGGACGGTTGTGGTTCACGGGGTCGATCTCTGCGGCGTCAACGTGTCGATGCCTCATAGCAGAGCCTTTCCCGGAAAACTTTAAAGGACCGCGTTCGGTGCCCGCTTTGTTTTAACTAATGTAAACGAAGCCTGAACCTTACTTCGACAGCTCCTGCCGGGACTGAATCTGCGCGGTCGCGTTGTCGAACTTGTCCTTTTCGTCGCCGACCGAGATAACCTGCTCGCACACCGGTGCACAGGAGAACGTCTGCCGATTCGGGCCGTAGAACACAGTGGTGAGGGCGCGGATGTCGGAGGAGACGCGCACCACAGTGTTCATGATCTCGTGCCCGGAGACGTCGAGCACGATCAGGTTGGTGGTGCCGGCCGTCTTGCCCGTCAATACCAGCGTCTTCTCGTCGTCGATGCTGGCATCGGCGATACCCGGATTACCGATGATGATCGTGTGCGCCGGTGCGTCGAGGCGCATTACCTTGGCGAAGTCGATCGTCACGTCGATGGGTTCCGCCGCCGCGCCGATCACCGTCGAACCGGACCAGACGATCGCCGCCACAACAAGCCTGCGGCCGAGAGGGCCAAGGTCAAACCGCATCGCAGTCTCCTGTTCAGGCCGCCGCGCAGCGTACGGCCGGTTGCGCAGACGCTGCCTTAGCCCGATGGCCGACGGCGCGCACGAACTACGCTCATCTATCCACCCAACGGGGTTAATAAGCGTTTAACAGACTAGCTCGGAGGTTCTCCATGCGGGGTATAAATAGAGGCCCATGAATAAGTCGGCAGAATTGATTCTATTTTTACCATTTGTGGCTTTTTCGTTCGTGTTTTCCCTCAAATGTCTCAAGTTAACTTTGGTGCAAACAATCACTGCTAGCTGAATGTGAGTTTCGGCGGCAAGTCCATCGAAGCGTGGCATCGGTTGGTGGAGTTAGGAGCAGACAGATGACAAAGATTTTCAGCCGGTTCGCGAAGGACGAGTCTGGTGCGACCGCTATCGAATACGGTCTCATCGCGGCTCTGATTTCGGTCGTGATCATCGGCGTGCTGTCGACTATCGGCACGCGTCTGAGCGCAAAGTTCAACCAGATCGCAACTCAGCTGAACTAAGTCTCGGCCTCAAAAGCCGTCGGACCGAAACGGAGGGCGAGGCCGCCCTCCGTTTTCGCTTGTTTGCGGCGATCCTTTCCCATTTCGCAATCATTTGCTGGAACCATGGCCGCGGCTGCAAACACGCCGGTTCGCGCATGACGATCTCGACCGCCGCCGCCACATGCGGCCTCGTCCTGTTTCCGCTCGCTATGATCTACGCCGGGCTGATGGACCTGGTGACCCTCAGGATTCGCAACATGCTCGTCGTGGGGATCGGCTGCGCGTGGCTGGTGCTTGCGCCGCTTGCCGGATTCAGCCTGAGCGAGCTCGGTGCGAGCGCGGCGGTCGGCGGTTTCGTCCTCGTCGTCACCTTCACGTTCTTCGCCCTCGGCTGGATCGGCGGCGGTGACGCCAAGCTCGCCGCCGTGACGGCGCTGTGGTTCCAGCCGCAAGAGGCGCTGATCTACTTCGCCTATGCATCCGTGCTCGGCGGCATCCTGACGCTTGTCATCGTACAGCTGCGGACCACCGCAATTCCGATGATCTTCTATCGCGTGCCGTGGATCGCGCAATTGCACGATTCGCGCACCGGCGTTCCCTATGGAGCGGCGATGGCGCCGGCCGCGCTTCTTGTCTTTCCCGACACCGCCTGGGTCATGCACGCGCTACATTAAGAGGGCGGGTGCAGCGTTTAAGCGAATCGCGTCTCGTTTTGCACTTGTTAACCATCTGTTTTGCTGTGCCCGAGGCCGCGGGAATCCGCTGAAATACTGGTCATTAACCATCCTTTGACCTTTGCTGGCGAGACTGCCCCGCGTTGATGGCCGCGTTCGCGAGCCGGAAAAATCGGGGCAATTGCGATGAACCTGTTTCGCGTGCTCGGTACTAGCCGTCGCGCTCGTTGCGGGCGGTATTGCCGCGTATCTGGCGCTGAATATGGGCCCGAAGGGAACTCCGGCGCCGACGGTGGTCGAGCTCGCGCCGCAGATCCAGTCCCAGGACGTACTCGTCGCCGCCTCCGATATCGGCCAGGGCGAAAAGCTGACGGCCGACAACATCCGCTGGCAACGCTGGCCGGACGACGCGATGAACCCGACCTACATCCAGAAGCAGACTCGGCCCGACGCGGTTGAATCGTTGAAGGACTCGATCGTGCGCAGCCAGTTCGTCGCTGGCGAGCCGATTCGCGAGGTCAAGCTTGCACGGCCCGGAAGCGGCTTCCTTTCCGCCATCCTCCCTTCCGGCAAGCGCGCAATTGCCGTGCGCGTCTCCGCCAACAACACCGCCGGCGGCTTCATCCTGCCCGGCGACCGGGTCGATGTCGTGCAGACGGTAGCCCAGCAATCGGGCTCCGACGCGCCGGCTGACAATGTCAGCCGCACCATTCTTTCCAATATCAAGGTGCTCGCGATCGATCAGACGGTCGGAGAGAAGGAGGGCGAGGCGGTCGCTATCGGCAAGACGGCGACGCTTGAGCTTGACCCGGCGCAGGTTGAACTGATCACCGCCGCAGAGGCCTCCGGCACGTTGTCGCTCGCCTTGAGAAGCATGGCCGACGCCGCCGAGGTCGTCGGTTCGCAGGAACACCGGCAGAGTGGCACGGTGCGTATCTTCCGGGCCGGTCGCAGCCAAGTCACCACGACACAATGAAAAGCCCCGATCGAGGAGCAAACGAAATGACCGCGCTTGGACGAATCCGGGCAGCCTTCCTGACGATGGCGCTTGCCGTCATCGCCTTCCTCCCCGCTGCATCCTTTGCAGCGGACGCCCCGGCCTATGTGAAGCTTGCCTCCGGCGACAATCTCGATGGGCGCCCTGTCTATCTCGGCATCAACAAGTCCGTGGTTATCGATCTACCGAAGCCCGCCGGGGACGTGCTCGTCTCGAACCCGCAGATCGCCGACGCGGTGCTGCGCACCTCGACCCGGCTTTACCTGATCGGCGTGGAGCTCGGCCAGGCGAGCGTGTTCCTGTTCGACACCAGCGGCGGGCAGATCGCCAGCTTCAACGTTTACGTGGAAGCGGATCTCGGTGCTCTGAATCAGCTTCTCGCAGAAGCGATCCCGAACGGTTACGTGCGCGCCGAAGCGATCCAGGGCTCGATCGTGCTGCGTGGCCAGGTTCCCTCCGCGGCAGACGCCTCGCGCGCTGTGGAGATTACGCAGAGCATGATCGAGCGGGCGCCCGTGTCGGTGACCGGTGCGAGCTCGCAGGGCACCGCCTCTGGATCGACCTCGACCTCGTCGACTTCCACCTATGCCTCCGGTTCCGGCCCCGGCATCATCAATCTCCTCAGCATCACCGGAGAGGAGCAGGTGGCTCTCAAAGTTTCGGTGGTCGAGGTGCAGCGCTCCGTCATCAAGCAGCTCGGCGTCAACATGAAGGGCGTGTTCATGGATGGCGTAACGGGCAGCGGACCCTTCGGTATCGGCACGAATTTGACGAGCGCTCTTGGCACGGTGGCCAACGGCGTCGGCGGCAGCCCGATCACCTTCCCCTTCAATTCGGCGAACACGCCGGGCGAGGTCGGTGCGAAGTTTACCTCGAGCAGCAATGACACCGTGCAGGCGACGCTGCAGGCGCTCGAAGAGACGAACATGCTCAGGACGCTCGCCGAGCCTACTTTGACCGCGGTCTCCGGCGAGACGGCCAATTTCCTGGCCGGCGGCGAGTTCCCCGTCCCGATCGCCGGCGACAACGGCCAGGTCAGCGTCACCTTCAAGCCATTCGGTGTTAACCTCGCCTTCACGCCGGTGGTGCTTTCGCCCGGCCGCATCAGTCTCAAGATGCGCACTGAGGTGAGCGAACTATCCGCCACCGGTGCCGTCTCCGTGCCGATCACGAGCACCTCGACCGTCACCATCCCCGCGACGTCGGTCAGGCGCGCGGAGACTTCGATCGAGCTTCCCTCCGGCGGTGCCTTCATGATCGCCGGCCTGATCCAGGAGGACACGCGTCGCGCAGCGACCGGTCTGCCGTGGCTGCAGAAGCTTCCGATCCTCGGCGCGCTCTTCTCGTCGAAGGATTTCCTCTCCAACCAGACGGAGCTGGTGATGATCGTCACCGCCTATCTGGTGAAGCCGGTATCGCCGGACGCGCTCGCGCGCCCCGACGACAACCTCTTCATGGCCAACGACGCCGAAGCCTATTTCCTGGACCGCCTGACCAAGGTCTACGGCGCCAAGAGCCAAGTCCCTAGCGGGGCGGGCGCGGCCAAAGTCGGATTCACCTTCGATTGACGGGAGGGGGCCGTGGGTCCTGCACAAATGATTAAAACAACGTTCGATCCTCGTCGCGGTTCGCCGCGGGCGCTCCTGGGTGGCGTCGCGCTCACCCTCCTGGCGACGCTTGCAAGCGGGTGCAGCACCAGCGGAACCTCGGACTTCAATCCCGCCGACTACGACTATCGGCTGCGCCACCCGATCGTCATCTCCAATGAGCCGGAGGTTCTCGACATGCAGGTCGGGATGAACGGCCCGGCGCTGTCACGCCAAATTGACGCGGCGATCCGCGACTATGTCGGCGAATATCGCGCCGACGGCACGGGGTCGATCACCATCCAGGTGCCGACCGGCTCGGCTAACGAGGTCGCCGCGGCGGACACCGGGCGTGCGGTCCACTACGCGCTCGTTCGCGCCGGCGTGCCGCGCAATCACATCCAGGTCGCGCCTTATGATGTTGATGACCATTCGCAGCTTGCGCCCTTGCGCCTCTCCTATCTGCGGGTGAAGGCGGTTGTGCCGCGCTGCGGCGTCTGGCCGGACGGCGGCACTGCGAACAATCGCAACAGCGATTACTACAACTTTGGATGCTCGGCGCAGCACAACCTCGCGGCCATGGTGGACAATCCGGCGGACTTCGTCCGCCCGCAACCGATGACGCCTGCCGACGGCAATCGCCGCGCCGACGTCATCTCAAAATACAGGACCGGAGCCGATCCGAAGTCCAACATCCTGCTGATTCAAAGCGGCATCGGGGGCTGATGCACGATGACAAATCTCGCCCATGACCTGACCCCGGAAGGGGAGGATACCGCGCCGCGGCCGCCCGACGCGCGCCCGATCCCGCGCATCACAATCCAGGCGTTCTGCGACACGCCGGAAATTGCCGGCACGATCGAGACCGCCGCCATGGACCGGCGGATGTCGCGGGCGCATGTGAAGGTGCACACCGGCGGCCTGAACGCGGCCGCCGAGTTCTATCGTTCGGCGCCGACCCCGAACCTCATTCTGGTCGAGACGCGGCTGCCATTCGAGGAGCTGATCGGTCTGCTCGATGGCCTGGCCGAAGTCTGCGACGCCGGCACCAAGGTGATGGTGGTCGGACATAAGAACGACGTCCGGCTCTATCGCGAGCTCTTGAAGCGCGGTGTCTCGGAGTATCTGGTTGCACCGGTCGACGTGATGTCGATCATCACCGCGATCTCCAACGTCTATCACGACTCCAGCACCGAGAAGCTCGGCCAGTCCTACGCCTTTATCGGCGCCAAGGGCGGCGTCGGCTCGTCTACGATCGCCCACAACGTCGCCTGGACCATGGCGCGCCTTGTCGGCTCCGACGTGATCCTAGCCGACCTCGATCTACCCTTCGGGACGGCGGGGCTCGACTTCAACCTCGACCCGGCGCAAGGCATCGCCGAGGCGGTGTTCGGCGCCGATCGCCTCGACGAGGTGCTGCTCGATCGGCTGCTCGCCAAATGCGAGGACCATTTGAGCCTGCTCGCCGCGCCGGCAGCGCTCGACAAGGCCTACGACTTCGGCGAGGCGGCGTTCGACCAGGTTCTTGAGATCGTCCAGGCGAACGTGCCGACCGTCGTGCTCGACGTGCCGCATCAGTGGACGGCGTGGGTCAGGAAGACGCTGATCTCGGCCGACGAGGTTGTCGTCACCGCGGTCCCCGACCTTGCCAACCTGCGCAACGCCAAGGCGATCGTGGATCTCCTGCGCCAGGCGCGCCCGAATGACGCGCCGCCGAAGCTGATTCTGAATCAGGTCGGCGTGCCGAAGCGCCCGGAGATCAAGCCGGACGATTTCGCCGCCGCCCTGCAGTTGACGCCGATTGCCGCCATCCCGTTCGATCCGCTGCTCTTCGGCACGGCCGGCAACAACGGACAGATGATCGCCGAGGCTTCCGCCAAGACCACCGTGTCAGACCTCTTCGCCGACATCGCGCAGGTGGTCGGGGGGCGCAAGGAGCTCAAGAAGGCGCGCAAGCGCGGTCTCGATCTCGGGCCGATTCTGCAGAAGCTCACCACCCGTTCGAAGCCCAAGGCCAAGGCTAAGAAGGCCGGCTGACACGGCAAGGAGTGCAAATGTTCGGCAAGCGTAGCACGACCTCCGACCTGCTGTTGGATCGGCCGGCGAAGGCGGCGGAAATCGCCGCCGCGCAACAGGCCACGCCGCCGGTGCCGGGGATGCCGGCGCCGCAGGCGGGGGCGCGGCCGGCTCCGATTGCCGCGCCGCCGCCGGTGCAAGGACGGCAGCGCAAGACCGACGAATATTACGATCTGAAGACGCAGATTTTCGGCGCGCTGATCGACACGATCGACCTGTCGCAACTGTCCAAGATGGATATGGATCAGGCGCGCGAGGAGATCCGCGACATCGTCAACGACATCATCACCGTGAAGAACGTGGTGATGTCGATCGCCGAACAGGAAGAGCTGCTCGAAGACATCTGCAACGACGTCTTGGGCTACGGACCGCTCGAACCGCTGCTCGCGCGCGACGACATCGCCGACATCATGGTCAACGGCGCCGACCGCATCTTCATCGAAGTCAGGGGCAAGGTCGAGGAAACCGACGTCCGCTTCCGTGACAACTCGCAGCTTCTGAACATCTGCCAGCGGATCGTCAGTCAGGTCGGCCGCCGCGTCGACGAAGCAAGCCCGATATGCGACGCGCGCCTGCCCGACGGCTCGCGCGTCAACGTCATCGTCCCGCCGCTGTCGATCGACGGCCCCGCGCTCACCATCCGAAAATTCAAGAAGGACAAGCTGACGCTCGACCAGCTCGTCCAGTTCGGAACGATTACATCCGAGGGCGCCACGATCCTGCAAATCATCGGGCGCGTTCGCTGCAACGTCCTCGTCTCCGGCGGCACTGGCTCCGGCAAGACGACGCTGTTGAACTGCCTCACGCGTTACATCGACGTCGACGAGCGCGTCATCACCTGCGAAGACGCCGCGGAACTGCAATTGCAGCAGCCGCACGTGGTACGGCTGGAGACGCGGCCGCCCAACATCGAGGGCGAGGGCGAGGTCACCATGCGCGACCTCGTCAAGAACTGTCTGCGTATGCGCCCGGAGCGGATCATCGTCGGCGAGGTGCGCGGACCGGAGGCCTTCGACCTTCTGCAGGCGATGAACACCGGTCACGACGGCTCGATGGGCACGCTGCACGCCAACAGCCCGCGCGAAGCTCTCTCGCGTATCGAATCGATGATCACGATGGGCGGCTACAATCTGCCCTCCAAGACCCTGCGCGAGATGATCGTATCCTCGATCGACGTGATCGTGCAGGCGGCACGCCTGCGCGACGGCAGCCGCCGCATCACCCACGTCACCGAAGTGCTCGGCATGGAAGGCGACGTGGTCATCACCCAGGACCTCTTCATCTACGATATCGTCGGCGAGGATCCGAACGGACGGATCATCGGCCGCCATCGCTCCACCGGCATCGGCCGTCCGGGTTTCTGGGATCGTGCTCGCTACTACGGTGAGGAGGCACGGCTTGCCGCCGCGCTCGACTCCGCCGATACGGGCGAATCCGTAGGCCGCGGCTGATATCCATGTTCTCGCCCTTCATGGTCCAGGTCGCGGTGGCCCTGCTCGCCGCGTTTTCCATCGGCGGCGTCGTCGTGGCGACGCTCTATCCGCGCCTCGGGGGCCGCTCGAAGGGCGAAAAGCGGCTTGAATCGATCGCCGCGATGAAACGCAAAGCCGCCTCCGACCGGATTTCCGCGGAGGAGGGACGTCGCCGGCGCTCCGTCGAAGAGACGCTCAAGGAACTCGAAGAGACGCAGAAGGCGAAGGCGCGCAAGAGCCAGAAGCCGACGCTGATGACGCGCATGCGGCAGGCCGGCCTCGGCTGGAACAAGAACACCTATTATCTCGTCTGTATCGCGACGGCGCTCGTCGTGACGCTCCTCTGTATGCTTGGGATTCGCCTGTCCTGGATCCCCGCCATCGGCTTCGGATTCTCCGGCGGCGTGCTGCTGCCGCATTTCTTCGTGAACTGGAAGCGCAAGCGCCGCCTGCGGCAATTCAGCAACGAGCTGCCGAACGCGGTCGACGTGATCGTGCGCGGCGTGAAGGCGGGCCTGCCCCTCGTCGACTGTCTCAAGGTGATCGCCAACGAAGCGCAGGAACCGGTGGCCGGGGAGTTCCGCGAAATTGTCGAGGATCAGACGCTCGGCATGCCGCTGCAAGACGCGGTCGGGCGGCTGCCGGAGCGCATCCCGCTCCCCGAGTCGAACTTCCTCGCAATCGTGGTTGCCATTCAGGCGCGCTCGGGCGGCAGTCTTTCGGAGGCGCTGTCGAACCTTTCCAAGGTGCTGCGCGATCGCAAGATGATGGCCGGAAAGATCCGCGCCATGAGCGCCGAGGCGAAATCCTCCGCCGGCATCATCGGCTCGCTGCCGGTCATCGTTGCGGTCCTCGTCTACTTCACTAGCCCGGATTACATCCTGCTCCTCTTCACCAACACGACCGGTAACATCGTGCTCGCGATCGCCGGCTTGTGGATGTTCATCGGCATCATGGTGATGCGCAAGATGATCAATTTCGACTATTGAGGCCGCCCGTGGACCTTCTCAGCCAAAATACTCAGCTGATCATCGCGGTGGCCTCCGCTCTCGCTGTCTTCTCCACGATCGTGGTGGTCGCTTGGCCCTACCTGGCGCGCGACGAGCTCACTTCGCGCATGCGGCAGATATCGAGCGAGCGCGAGCGCATTCGGGCGCGCGAGCGCGCCAAGCTCGAAGCCCAGAAGAAGCAGGCTTCGCTGCGCGTAGAGCCGAAGAAGTTCTTCAAGGACATCGTCGACCGCCTGAACCTCGCCCGTCAGGCCGAGGACGGCCACACCGTGAAGATGCTACGCCAGGCCGGCTATCGCGGTCAGAACCCGGTATTCGTCTTCCTCACGCTCAGGCTCATCATGCCGATCGTGATGTTTGCCGTGGCCGTGCTCTACGTCTTTTTCATCATTCAGCTCAAACAGCCGTTCATGCTGAAGCTCGCGATCACGCTGGTGGTCGCCTATCTCGGCTATTACGGCCCGACGCTCTACGTGCGCAATCAGATCACCAAGCGGCAGAAGTCGATCCGCCGCGCCTGGCCGGACGCTCTCGACCTGCTCCTGATCTGCGTCGAATCCGGCATGGGAATCGAAGGGGCGTTCCGCAAAGTCTCCGAGGAGATTGGCAGCCAATCGATCGCGCTCGCCGAGGAGCTCAGCCTGACGACCGCGGAGCTTTCCTATCTGCAGGACCGCCGCAAGGCATACGACAATCTAAGCGAGCGCACCGGCCTGGAGGGTGTGCGCTCGGTGGTGACGGCGCTGAACCAGGCGGAAAAATACGGCACCCCGATCGGCACGGCGCTGCGCGTGCTCGCGCAGGAGAACCGCGACATGCGCATGCAGGAGGCTGAGAAGAAAGCTGCCGCGCTGCCGCCGAAATTGACTGTTCCGATGATCCTGTTCTTCCTGCCGGTGCTCTTCGCCGTCATCATCACGCCGGCCGCGATCCAGGTGTCCAACATCTGGTAGGCGGGAAGGGCCGCGAGCGGCCCGCGCGCTTCCATTCGCGACGTATCGCGGTATCAGCCGTTACGGGCGAGGTCTGCCCAGGTATTCACGTCGCCCGGCGGCGGCGCGCTTTGCGCGACAGGGGCGCCTGCGGCGGCGGGTTGCGGCGGGGCGATCGCGTCAGCCTCCGCCTTCTTGCCTCTCAGTCTGAGGACGAGCGCCAGGTTCTCCTTGACCTTGAGTGTCGCCTTGGGGCTCGCGGCGGCCTGGCGCAGCACCTTCTCGGCCTCTTCGAGATCGTCAGTAAGCACGTAGGATAGGCCGAGGTTGTTCAAGATTTGCGGTTCGCCCGGCGCCAGCACCAGGGCTTGCTGGTAACGCGCCCGCGCCTCTTCGTGGCGGTTCAACGAATTGAGGATTCCGCCTTCGGTAGAAAGCAGCTGCCAATCGGGATTGTCGGCGTGTTGCGCGCGCTGCACCGTAGAAAGCGCCTCCTCGAAGTTGCCGTCGGCGGCGAGCGCCTTGCCGTAGGCGGCAAGAACTTCGCGGTCCTCGGGGTGATAGATCGCCGCCTTGCGCATGACGGCAACGGCTTGCCCGGTCTGCCCTGCAGCTCTGAGCGCCGCCGCGTAGTTCAGCGCCACGACGCGGTCCTTCTCGTCATGCGAATAGGCGCTGCCCCATTTCTGCACGGCGGCGAGCGCTTCCTCGGGCGAAAGATCGGAGGGGACAAGGGTCGTGCTGTTGCCGATCGAGCCGGTATAAAGCGGTCCCTCCGATTTCGTCGCGCAACCCGCAAGCAAGGCGATGACCGCCGCACCGGCAGCCAGGCGGGCGAACTTTTTCCGCTGCCCCATCCGCCCGACACGCATCATCATGACGTCCCCCGAAGCAATTGGTTCAGCAAGGCTTAGGCACGCCCCGTTAAGGGTTCGTTAACGCTGTTTCTGGCGTTGCAATGCCGCCCGGCTGGGCTCTAATCCGGCCGCAATCGAAGACGAATCGGGGGTCGACATGGGTGCAGATGCGCTGGTCTCCGGGGCCGCGGGCGCTATCCCGATTCACCTGATTGAGCCGGAGGCGCTGGAGGGGGCGCTTGCCGCGCTCGACGAGCGAGAGAGACGCTTCGCCGCCGCCGCGGGCTTCACGGCGGAGGCGGGGCGGCACATCCTGATACCCGACGCCGACGGCAATCTCGGGCGCGTCCTCTTCGGGCTTGGCGGTGCGGACGCGGCGGAGCGCGGGCCGCTTCTCGTCGGTAAGCTCGCGACCGCGCTGCC
The DNA here is from genome assembly GCA_963720705.1 of uncultured Alphaproteobacteria bacterium. Taxonomy (GTDB): domain Bacteria; phylum Pseudomonadota; class Alphaproteobacteria; order Rhizobiales; family Afifellaceae; genus DASWJZ01. Next base: position 406,949 of record CAVRGJ010000001.1, on the reverse strand, counting down.
TGCGGGCACCTACCGCTTTGAGGGGGGCTTCGAGCAGCCGGAGTTCGCAGCGCTCGCCTTCGCCCTCGCGAGCTACCGCTTCGACCGCTACCGCAAGCCAAAGACGGATGCGCCGCGCCTCGTCGTTCCGGATGGCGTAGACTACGCGGCGCTCACGCGCGTGCGCGATGCGGTGTTCTTGGCGCGCGATCTTATCAACACGCCGGCGAATGACCTTTCGCCGCGCGACCTCGCAGGCGCCGCCGCCGATCTCGCGACACGCTTCAACGCCGAGATATCCATCGTCGAAGGGGAAGCGCTCGCGCAGGGCTTTCCACTGATCCACGCGGTCGGGGCGGCGAGCGACCGCCCGCCCTGCCTGGTCGACATGCGCTGGGGTCGCGACGCAGATCCCAAGGTGACGCTTATCGGCAAGGGCATCGTCTTCGACACCGGCGGACTCGACATCAAGCCGGCGACCGGCATGGCGCTGATGAAGAAGGACATGGGAGGTGCGGCGAACGTGCTTGGCCTTGCCTCGATGATCATGGAGGCCGGGCTGAAGCTGCGCCTGCGCGTGCTGATCCCGGCGGCGGAGAACGCCATCTCCGGACGCGCCTTCCGGCCCGGCGACGTCTTGAAGAGCCGCAAGGGGCTGACGGTCGAGATCGGCAACACCGACGCCGAGGGGCGCCTCGTTCTAGCCGACGCGATTGCGCTCGCCGACGAGGAGGTGCCGAGCCTTGTCGTCACGATGGCGACTTTGACTGGCGCCGCGCGCGTCGCGCTCGGGCCGGACCTGCCGCCTTATTTCACCGACGATTCCACTTTCGCCGCGGCGTTAGAGTCGGCCGCCGCCGAGGTGCACGATCCGATTTGGCGCTTGCCTTTGTGGAAGCCCTACGATCCCTGGCTCGCCTCCAAGGTTGCCGACCTCAATCACATCGCGCAGAACAGTTTCGCCGGTTCGATTGTGGCCGCGCTTTTCTTGCGCCGTTTCGTCTCCGCCACGAGGACTTTCGCGCATTTCGATATTTTCGCCTGGAATCCTGCGCAGCGGTCGACGGGGCCGGAAGGCGGAGAGGCGCAGGCGATCCGCGCGCTCTTCCAATATTTGTCCAGCCGCCATGGCTGACTTCTTTCGCTTGCCCCCGGCAGAGGACGCAGCTTTAATCAGTTCGGCTCCGAAACGAAGCGTCGGACTGGGGGATGGCGGTTCAGCTGCGGCCGGCGCAGGCGTTGCGTCTTTGGCACGACGTGTCGCTTGCCTTGGTGCGCGACGCGGAGCCGGACCTGTCGGTGCGCCAGCTTACGGTGCTGATCACGGTCTATCTGGAGCCACAGCCGCACACAGTGCGCGCGCTCGCGGCCAAGCTCGGCGTCACCAAGCCGGTCATCACCCGCGCCCTCGACACGATGGGGCGGCAGGGGCTGGTCACCCGCAAGCGCGATCCGGCGGACCGGCGAAACGTGCTCGTCCAGCGCACCGTGAACGGCGCGCTTTTCCTGGAGCGGCTCGGCGACCTCGTCGCGGCGAAAGCCGCGGCGCTGCCGCCCTGATCTCGATCTGCCCATGAAACCACTCGATCCGCGCGTCAATGCCTTCCGTCCCGAGATCGCGGACGTCGTGCTTCGCGGTCGCGTCGAGGCGGCGCGCTTCGTCACGGGCCAGGAGCTGAGGGTGAAAGCGCCGCAGGTCCCGGTTCGCAGCGCGCCTTCCAATGACGCCCGGCTGGAGACGGAAGCGCTTTGCGGCGAACGCGTGAAGGTCTTCGAGACGACCTCCGACGGCTGGGTTTGGGCGCAGCTCCTGGAGGACCGCTACGTCGGCTGGATCCCGCGTTCCGGCCTCGGCGAGATCGGGCCCGAGCCGACCCACAAGGTCGCCGTGCTCCGCACCTTCGCCTTCGCCGACCCCGACATCAAATCGCCGCCGCTCGCGGCGCTGCCGCTCGGCGCCGAAGTCACCGTCATCGGCGAAGCGGCTGACAAGAACGCCCGCTACGCCTTGATCGCGCCGAAAGGCGCGATCGTGGTCCAGCATCTCTCGGCGCGCGACCTGTTTGAGCCCGACTGGACGGGGGTCGCCGAGCGTTTTCTGGGGGTGCCCTACCTTTGGGGCGGCAAGACGGCGCTCGGAATCGATTGCTCCGGCTTGATCCAGGTCGCGCTCAAGGCGGCGGGAATCCCGTCGCCGCGCGACACCGACATGCAGGAAAGCGCGCTTGGTGCACGCTTGCCGCTTGAAGACGGCTTGCCGCTGCTGAAGCGTGGCGACATTCTTTTCTGGGGAGGCCATCTCGGCGTCATGCGCGACGCCGACACGCTGCTCCACGCCAACGCCCACCACATGGCGGTTGCATCCGAGCCGCTCGCCGTGACGATCGAGCGGCTCGACCGAAAAGGTCGCGCGCTGACGGCGGTAAAACGGCTCGCCTAAGCGCAGTCCACCGTCGGCAGGCTTGCGCTCTTCGGGTCCTCGGATAAGCTTACGGCGAACGAGGGGATCATCACCGGGGTTGCGGGCAGGAGACTTGGAACTGCCGGCTGCCGTCGCACCTAACCGGTCGTCCCGACAGGCTGCGATGACGCAACGCCAGGGCGGTGAAGGCAGAGACCGTTGATGCTTCACACGACGTCGGAAATGGCGCCCGAGCCCCCCTCCCGAACGGAACGAATCCAGGACCGTCTGCGCCTGCACTACGAGCGGTTGGCGCTTTCCTGGCACGCCATGCGCCTCGGGCGCGGCCGCGCGGTGTCGCTTAGGCCAGATGCCGGCCTGGTGCGCGTCGACGACGGGGTCAGGCACATCTTCGTCCCGAACGTCCGCCGCGCCGGCGTCTTCAAGAACGGCATCAACACCTGGCTTGAATCGGTCGCCGAGAAATATCTCGGGCGCACCGGCTACGTCCCGCGCGAAGGTGACGTCGTCATCGATATCGGCGCTGGAATCGGCGAGTTCTCGCTCTGGTGCGCCGCCGCCGGCGGGCGCGTCGTCGCCTTCGAGCCCGACCCGCTCGCGTTCGCCTGCCTGGAGCGGAACACGACCGCTCTCGGCACGGTCCAGATCTACCCTTATGCTCTTTGGAAGGAGCGTGCCAACCTGCGCCTGCACGGCTCGCCCGACACGTCGGAGAGTTCGCTCATCGAGGATGGGCGAGCGAATGCGCGCAACGCCAACGTGGAAGCCTGGCCGCTCGACAAGCTTCAGTTCATGGCACGTCTCGCGGTGGTCGACTTCATGAAGATCGACGGGGAAGGCGTTGAGCCGGAGATCCTGTTCGGCGCGCAGCGGACGCTCCGCCGCACGCGCGTCATCGCGATCGACGTCGCCGCTACCGCGCGGCGGCCGAACCTTCGCGCCCGCGTCGAAGCCACGCTCTCCGAAATGGATTTCCGCCCGATCCCGAACGATCGGAGCGATACGATCCTGGCGCTCAACACCGCGATGGTGGGGCCTTTCAATAACCGCGTCTTCGGTCGACGCAGTTACTGAGCGGCTCGCCGCGCTCGAACGCCTCGATCTGATCGGCGATCTGGCGCGCGAGCGCGACGGGATCGGAGACCGCTGCGACATGCGGCGTGATCGTGACGCTGTCGAAATCCCAAAGCGGGCTTTTCGGCGAAAGCGGCTCTTCCTCGAACACGTCGAGACTTGCGCCGCTGAGCGTGCCGTCTGAGAGCGCCGCAACCACGTCCGCCTCAACGTGCGTCCCGCCGCGTCCGGCATTGATGAAGACCGGGCCGCCGAGCGGACCGGTACGACGGAGCTTCTTCAGGAGCGCAAGATCGACAAGGTGGTGCGTCTCCGGTGTGAACGGCAGCAATGAGATCAGGATGTCGGTGCCGGAAAGAAATGCGTCGAGGCCGTCGGCGCCTGCGAACGTTTCGACGTCCGGAACCGCTCTTGGAGTGCGGGCCCATCCGCGCACGCCGAAGCCGAGGCCGAGCAGCGCTTCGGCGGCGCTCGTTCCCATGACGCCGAGGCCCATGATCCCGACCGCGATTTCGCGCGCCGCAGGCGGCTCAACGTCGCGCCAGCGGTGTTCGCGTTGCTGCCGGCGATAGGCCCGCCCGAGCCGTAGATGGTCGAGGCACTGCCAAACCACGTACTCGGTCATGCGCCGCGTCAGATCGGCGTCGACGATTCTGACCACCGGCACGTCGGGGAGGCGCGGTAGCGCGAGGACGTGGTCGACGCCGGCGCCGAGCGAGAAGATCGCGCGAAGCCCGGGGAGCCGATCGAGCGTCTCCTGCAGCGGCTTCCAGACAAGCACGTAGTTGACGGCCGCGAGCGCCGCTTCCGGGCCGTGGAAGATTCCGTCCCGCCCCGTTGCCAGGATTACGCGATCAGGAAGCCGCGCGCGCAGCCGCTCCGCCCAAGTCTCAGCGTCCCACCCCTTGGTGGCGACGAGCAGCGCCGGCTTCATGGAGACGCGGTATCCCGGCTCATGGAAACCTGATCAGAGCGGTTGTCATTCTCGGGCAGAGCGAAGTGGAGACCCGAGAATCCATGCTGACTTGCGGCGCTCCCGGGTCCTCGGGTCTCGCTGCGCTCGCCCGAGGATGACGTCGCTGTGGCTTGACGCACGCGCTGCGACAACGGCTATTCGCGAACGGCCGCCGCGTGGGCGACCTTCAGCGAGAAGGCTGCGGCCATGAGCGCCTGCGTGTAATCGGTCTTCGGGTTTTCGAAAACCGATTGCGCGGGGCCGGCTTCCACGACCTTGCCGTCGCGCATGACGATCACGTCGTTGGCGAGCGCGCGGACGACGCGCAGGTCGTGGCTGATGAAAAGGTAGGAGAGATTGTGCTTCTCCTGCAGCTCGCGCAGGAGATCGACGATCTGCGCCTGCACGCTCATGTCGAGCGCCGATGTCGGCTCGTCGAGCATGACGAAGCGCGGCTTCAGCACCATGGCGCGGGCGATGGCGATCCGCTGGCGCTGGCCGCCGGAAAACTCGTGCGGATAGCGGAAGCGGCTCTGCCGGATCGATACCCACCTCTTCGAGCGCGCGGATGACGCGTGCGTCGCGCTCAGCATCCGGAAGCCGCGGCTCATGCACTCTGAGCCCCTCCGCAACGACATCGCCGACCACCATGCGCGGGCTCAGCGAATTGAAGGGATCCTGAAACACGATCTGCATGTCGGCGCGGAGCGGCCGCATCTCCTTGAACCGCGCGCCTTGAATGTCGCGGCCGAGAAACACGATGCGACCCTTAGATGAGATCAGCCGCAGAATGGCAAGCCCGAGCGTGGTCTTGCCGGAGCCCGATTCCCCGACGACGCCGAGCGTCTGCCCCTCGCGCACGACAACGTCGATGCCGTCGACCGCTTTGATGTAGCCGATCGTACGCCGCAGGAATCCGCGCTGGATCGGGAACCATACCTTCAGATCGTCGGCGCTGACCACGGTCGGCGCGCTCGGGTCGCTCTTCGGCGGCTCGCCTTTCGGCTCCGCGGCGAGGAGATGCTTGGTGTAGGGGTGCTTCGGGTGGGCGAAGACCTCCTCCGTCGGGCCCTGCTCGACGATCTTCCCGTCCGTCATCACGCACACGCGGTCGGCGATGCGGCGAACGATGTTGAGATCGTGGGTGATGAAAAGCATCGCCATCCCGGTCTCCGCCTTGAGCCGCGCGAGAAGCTGAAGGATTTGCGCCTGCACGGTCACGTCGAGCGCCGTGGTCGGCTCGTCGGCGATGAAGAGGTCCGGCTGGTTGGCGAGCGCCATGGCGATCATGACGCGCTGGCGCTGCCCGCCGGAAAGCTGATGCGGATAGGAATTGAGGCGCGTCTCCGGCTCGCGAATGCCGACTTGCGTCAAAAGCTCCAGCACGCGCGCGCGAGCGGCCGCGCCGCGCATGCCGCGATGCACTTCGAGCACTTCGCCGACCTGCCGCTCGACGGTGTGCAGCGGATTGAGCGACGTCATCGGCTCCTGGAAGATCATGGAGATGCGATTGCCGCGCACCGCGCGGAGCGTTCTCTCGTCGGCGTTGAGGAGCTCGCTGCCCTCGAACATCACCGAGCCGGCCGGGTGATGGGCGGAAGGGTAGGGCAGGAGCTTCATGATGGAGAGCGCCGTCACCGACTTGCCCGATCCGGATTCGCCGACGAGCGCTACCGTCTCCTTCGCGCGGATGTCGAAGGAGACGCCGCGCACCGCGTGCACGATGTTGTCGCCCTGGTGAAACTCGACCTCCAGATCGCGGATCGAAAGCAGCGCGTTCGCGGTCGCCGAACCGGGCGTCGGATTGCCGTAGCTCACATCGGCCTCTTCGGCGCGGAGATGGCGCTCGCCGCCGCCACCGCCGACGAACGTCTTGCGCGGATCGAGCGCGTCGCGCACCGCCTCGCCGACGAAAATCAGGAGCGACAGCATCAGCGAGATCACGAGGAAGCCGGTGATGCCGAGCCAGGGCGCCTGCAGGTTGTTCTTGCCCTGCGCCAGAAGCTCGCCGAGCGAAGGCGAGCCGGGCGGCATGCCGAGGCCGAGAAAATCGAGCGAGGTCAGTGTGGTGATCGAGCCGTTCAGGATGAACGGCACGAAGGTCAAGGTGCCGATCGTGGCGTTCGGCAGAATGTGTTGGAACATAAGCGTCAGGTTGCTGACACCGAGCGCGCGCGAGGCTTTCACGTAGCCGAAGTTCCGCGCTCTCAGGAATTCCGCGCGCACCAGGCCGACGAGCGAAACCCAGGAGAACAACAGCAATATGCCGAGCAGCACAAAGAAGCCCGGCACCAGCACCGACGAGATGATGAGCAGAAGATAGAGCGAAGGTATCGAGGTCCAGATCTCGATGAAGCGCTGGAACAGGAGATCGACGTAACCGCCGAAATAGCCCTGGAAGGCGCCCGCGCCGACGCCGATCACCGAAGAGACAATGGTCAGCGTAAAGCCGAACAGGACCGAAAGACGAAAACCGTAGATGAGCCGCGCCAGCACGTCGCGGCCCTGATCGTCGGTGCCGAGCCAGTTCCAGTAGGCCGGGCTGCAATAATGTTGAATTTTCTCGTCGTCCGAAGGCGCCTTGCAGAGCGCGTTGAGGTGCAGCCAGTTCGGCGCAGTCGGAAAGCCGACGGTCTCGCCGAGCGCCGCCGACATCGCGTCGATCGGAAAGTCGAGGTTGGCGGTTCGATAGGAGTAGCGGATTGGCGGCCAGAGCATCCAGCCATGCGCGTTGATCTCGTCGCGGATGAAGTCGGAGCGGTAGTCGGTGACGGCGAAGAAGCCGCCGAATTTCTCTTCCGGATAGTCGACGAAGACGGGGTAGAGGATTTCGCCCTTGTAGGAGACGATGAGCGGCCGGTCGTTGGCGATGAACTCGGCGAAGAGCGATACGCCGAAAAGGACGAGGAAAACCCACAGCGACCAGTAGCCGCGCTTGTTGGCACGAAAATTCCGCCAGCGGCGGAGATTGATCGGCGAAAGCTCGAAGAGCGTCCGCTTCGGCGGCGGCATCACCTCGCCGGGGAGCGGGACGATGGTCTCGGCCGCACTGTCGTCCCGCTCGCGCACCTCCGATGGCGTCTTCTGATCCATCAGACCTCGCGGTTCTCAAAATCGATCCTGGGATCGATCCAGGTGTAGGTGAGGTCGGAGATGAGCTGCACGACGAGCCCCATCAGCGAGAAGATGTAGAGCGATGCGAAGACGACGGGGTAGTCGCGGTTCATCACGCTCTCGAAGCTGAGAAGGCCGAGACCGTTAAGCGAGAAGATCGTCTCGATCAGAAGCGACCCGGCGAAGAACGCGGAGATGAACGCGCCGGGAAAGCCGGAGATGACGAGCAGCATGGCGTTGCGGAAGACGTGGCCGTAGAGCACGCGCCGCTCGCTTAAGCCCTTGGCGCGCGCCGTCACCACGTATTGCTTGCGAATCTCGTCGAGGAACGAGTTCTTGGTGAGCAGCGTCGTCGTCGCGAAGGCAGCGAGCGCCATGGAAACAAGCGGCAGCGCCAGGTGCCAGAAATAGTCGAGGATGCGGTCCGGCCAGGAGAGCTGCGACCAGTTGTCGGAGGTGAGGCCGCGCAGCGGGAACCAGTCGAAGAAAGTGCCGCCGGCGAAGAAGACGATGAGGAAGACGGCGAAGAGGAAGCCTGGAACCGCGTAGGCGATGACGACGACGCCGGAGGTCCATACGTCGAAGGTCGACCCGTCGCGCACGGCTTTGCGGATGCCGAGCGGGATCGAGATCAAATAGGAGATGAGCGTCATCCAGATGCCGAGCGAGATGGAGACGGGAAGCTTCTCGCCGATCAGCTTCAGGACCGAGATGTCGCGGAAATAGCTCTGTCCGAAATCGAAGCGCGAATAGTTCCAGATCATCAAGAGGAAGCGCTGGTAGGCCGGCTTATCGAAGCCGAACTGCTTCTCGAGCTGCGCGATGAATTCGGGCGGCAGCCCCTGCGCGCCGCGATATTTGGAGCTGAGCGCGGCGTCGCCGCTCGTGCCTTCGCCGGTGTTCTGCTGGCCGGCGAAATCGCCGCCGCCGCCGCTGATGCGCTCGGTCGCCGAAACGGCGGTGCCCTGCAGCTGCGCGATGATGCGCTCCACCGGCCCACCCGGCGCGAACTGCACGACGACGAAGCTGATGAACATGATCCCGAGGATCGTCGGGATCATCAACAGGATGCGGCGGAGGATATAGGCGGCCATGCGCGCTCTTCAGCCTGCCTTGCCGATCTTCGCCGCCTTGGCGGCGTCGACCCACCAGGTGTCGAGCACTCCGGGATCGTACTGCGCCGTTTTCGCAGGCCGCGAGAACATATCCCAATAGGCGAACCAGTGAAATTTCCTGTTCCACTGCGGCACCCAGAAGTGCAGGGCGCGGAGCACGCGATCGAGCGCGCTCGACGCAGCGACGAAGCTGTCCCAGTCGTTGGCGTGCGTGATTTTGTCAAGAAGCGAATCGACCGCCGGATCGGCGACGCCGGAGAGGTTGTACGAGCCGTCCTGCGAGGCGCTTTCGGAGCCGAAGAACTGCTTGATGCTCTCGTCGGGATAAAGCGTTGTGGAGAAGCGCGAGACGACCATGTCGAAATCGAAGCGCTTCTGCCGTTCGGTATATTGCGCAGCGTCGAGGACACGATAGGTCGCTTCGATGCCGAGCAGCCTCAGTCCCGCGATGTAGGCATTCGTATGCGGCTCGAACCCGCCGTCGTCGTCGAGAAATTCGATGGTGAAGGGCGAGCCGTCCGGAGCGAGGAGTCCGGTGCCGCTCCGCTTGCAGCCGGCGGCGGTGAGAAGCTCCGCCGCCTTCTGGAACATGGCGCGGTCGCGGCCGGAGCCGTCGGAGACCGGCGGCACGAAGGCCTCCCCGAACACTTCCGCCGGCAGTTTGTCGCGAAGCGGCTCAAGCAGCGCGAGCTCTTCCGCGCTCGGCTTGCCGGTGGCCATGAGCGGCGAGTTCTGGAAGAAGGACGCTGTCCGGTCATACAGGCCGAACATGATGGTCTTGTTCGTCCATTCGAAGTCGAATGCGTAGATAAGCGCCAGCCGGACACGCGGATCGGCGAATTTCGGCCGTCGCATGTTGATGAACCAGCCCTGCCCGCCCGACGGCGAACCGTCCGGCACCTCCTCCTTGACGACGCGCCCGTCTTGGATCGCGGGGAAATCGTAGCCGGTCGCCCAGTCGCGCGAGCGGAATTCCTCGCGGAAGGTGATGTTGCCCTTCTTGAAAGCTTCGAAGGAGGCGGTGCGATCGCGATAATATTCGTAGCGGATGCGGTCGAAGTTGTTTTGCCCGGTCATCACCGGCAGCCCGTCTCCCCACCAGTCGGAGCGCCGTTGGAACTCGATGTAATCGCCGAACTTGTAGCTCCCGACTTCATACGGCCCCGATCCGAGCGGCGCCTCATTGTAGGAGGCTTGGAAATCGCGCCCGTCCCACCAGGTCTTGGAGAAGATCGGCACCGTCGCGACAGTGACGGGAAGGCTGCGCGCGGTGTCGGGCTTCAGCGTGACGGAGAGAGTGTGTGCATCTTCGACTGCGATGTCCGCGATGCCGAGAAGCTGCGTTGCGATGTTCGGGTGACCCTTGTCGCGCAGCGTTGCGAGCGAGAACGCGACATCGTTCGCGGTGATCGGCGAGCCGTCATGAAAGACCGCCTCGGGCCGGAGGAAGAAGCGCAGCGCCTTGCGGTCGTCGGAGACCTCCACTTCCTTCGCCACAAGGCCGTAGACGCTGCCCGGCTCGTCATTCGATCCGACCATCAGGGCGGAATAGGTCAGGCCCATGCCGGCGGCGCCGTCGCCGCGCAGGACGTAGATGTGCAGCGTGTTGAAGGTCTGTGGGTTCTGATTGTAACCCCAGCTTGCGAGCTGGGTGACGATGCGCCCGCCGCGCGGCGCGCTCGTGTCGACGTAGTCGAAGTGCGGGAAGTCTGGGCCGTATTTCAGGTCGCCGATCACCGCCATTCCATGCGCCCGGGAGGTCTCCTGGGCGAAGGCCGCGCCGCGCATCAGGGGCGCACAGGCCGCGGCGCCCGAAAGCTTCAGCGCGGTGCGTCTTGAGATGCGAATCACTGTGCCGCTCCGGCGCGTATCTTCTGCGCTTTCGCCTCGTCCCACCACCAGATGGTGGGAAATCCGATCGAATATTCCGGCAGCGCGGCGGGACGGTCGAAGCGGTCCCAGCGTGCGATGCGCGAGAACCTGAGCGCGTAGCTCGGGATCACGTATTGATTGGCCATGAGCACGCGGTCGAGCGCGTGCGTCGCAGCGACCAGCTCGGCGCGATCCTTGGTCTGCACGATCCGCGCGATCAGCGTGTCGACGGCGGGGTCCTTGATCCCGGCGTAGTTCTGCGAGCTGTCGCTGTCGGCGGCGGCCGAGCCCCAGTAGTCACGCTGCTCGTTGCCCGGTGACAGCGACTGCGCCCAGCCCGTGTAGATCATGTCGAAATCGCGCGAGCGCACGCGGTTGATCCATTGCGGGGTGTCGATCGAGCGCACCTGCATGTCGACGCCGATCTTCTTGAGGCTCGCCTGGTAGGCGAGCGCGACGGGCTCGATCGTCGGCCCGTTCAGGATCAGTTCGAAGGCAAGCTGCTTGCCGTCCTTGTCGACGAGCTTCTGGCCGTCGAGGTGGTAGCCGGCCTGTTGCAGGAGCGTGAGCGCCTGCCGCAGGTTCTCCCGCTCCTTGGTCGGGTCGCCGCCGACGGGATTTGTGTAAGGCGTCGTGAAGACTTCCGGCGGCACCTCGTCCTTGACGCTTTGAAGGATCGAAAGCTCCTCGCCCTCCGGCAGTCCCGAGGCGGCCAGCGTCGTGCCGTAGAAGAAGCTGTCGATCCGCTCGTACTGGCCGTAGAAGAGCGTCTTCCTCAGCGTCTCGAAATCGAAGGCGTAGTTCAGCGCCCGGCGGACACGCACGTCCTTGAAGAGAGCGCGCCTGAGATTGGGGACGAAGCCGACCATGACGCCGTTGTCGCGATAGGCGTTTTCGAGCTCCTCCTTGACGACGTAGCCCTTTTGCACGGCCGGGAAGTCGTACTGCGTCGCCCAGCGCTTGGCTGAGTTCTCGCTGCGCCAATCGTAGACGTCGGCCTTGAAGGCCTCGAACTCCACCGTCTCGTCGAGGAAGATCTCGTAGCGGATCTCGTCGAAATTATCCTGCCCGATGGCGACCGGAAGATCCTTTGCCCAATAGTCGTCGACGCGCTTGTAGGCGATGGTCTTGCCGGGGACGACACGGTCGACACGGTAGGGTCCTGAGCCGAGCGGCGGCTCGAGCGTCGAGCTCGCTATGTCGCGCTGTTTGCCGTTGGCGTCCTTGCCTTCCCACCAATGCTTCGGCAGCACCAGAAGCTGGCCGACGATATGCGGCAGCTCGCGGTTGCCGGTCTGGTCGAAGGTGAAGGTGACCTCGTGCTCGCCGGTCACCTCGGCTTTGCTGACGTGTTGATAGTAGAACTTCTGCGACGGGTTCAGCTCGGTCAGCTTTTCGAACGACCAGACGACGTCCTCCGGCGTGATCGGCTCTCCGTCTTGCCACTTCGCCTCCGGCCGGAGCCGGAAGGTGACGGAGGAATAGTCGTCGGGATAGCTCATCGCCTCGGCGATCAGGCCGTACATGGTCGAGACTTCGTCGAGCGACGAAGTCATCAGCGACTCGTAGATCAGACCGAGCCCCGGCGCCGGGTTGCCCTTGGATAGGATCGGGTTGAGCGTGTCGAAGCCGCCGGTATCTGAGAGCCGCACTACGCCGCCTTTCGGTGCGTCCGGATTGACGTAGTCGAAATGCTTGAAGTCGGGCGGATATTTCGGCGTCTCGTTGAGCGACGTCGCGTGCCGCCAGACGCGGTCCTGCGCCTCGCCTGCGGCGGCGGAGAAGAGCAGCAGGAGGGCGGCGAGGAGGAGGCGCAAATGCATCGGCTTCGGGTCCCTCGGCGGCGGTCGGACCGTCGCCAAATCGTCAATACGTCATATAGCAGGAATGCGGCCGGGGCCGCACACGCCGAAACCGAACATGACGAAAAGTTAAGCGCTTGCGAGACGCTGCGCTTGCAGGCCTTTAGGCCGCAGAACTCTCGCGACCTGCGGCGATGGTTACTGTTTGAGCGTCTTCAGATAGGCGATGACGTTCTGCCGGTCGGCTTCGTCCTTGATGCCGACGAAGACCATCTTCGTGCCTGGCACAACTTTGCGCGGATCGGTCAGGTAGGTGTCGAGCGCAGCGGCGTCCCAGACCTTCGAGCCGCCTTCGGAAAAGGTCTTCATGGCATCCGAGTAGCTGTAGTCGGCAACCGAGGCGATCGGCCGTCCGACCACGCCGAAGAGATGCGGTCCGACCTTGTTGACCGCGGCGGCAGTCAGGTCATGACAGACCGAGCAGCGCTTCGCATAGGCCTCACCCTTGGCGGGATCGCCGGTGCCGGCATCGGCCGCCGGAGCGGCGGGCGCTTGCGTCTGCGCGCTCTGCTGTTCCGCCGGCTGCTCGGCGGCAGGCGCCGGCATCGGTGCGGGGGCAGGCGCCGGAGCAGGCGTGGCGGCCATCTGCTGTTCGGCCGGAGCGGGGGCCGGAGCAGGCGTGGCGGCCATCTGTTGCTCTGAAGGAGCAGGCGCCGGCGCAGGCTCAGGAGCAGGCCAGGAGCAGGAGCAGGAGCAGGAGCAGGTGCTGCCGCCTCCGCGGTTGCGGGGGCCTCTGCGGCAGGTGCCGCCGGCGTCTCGGCAGCGGGCGCAGCGGAAGCGACCTGCGTCTCCGTCGTTGTTTCGGCGGCTGTCGCTTCGGGCAACGGCACGGGATTGTCGGAGAGCGTTCTGAGATACGCGATAACGTTCGCTCGCTCCGCGTCGTCCTTTAGGCCGGCGAAGGCCATCTTGGTGCCGGGAACGGTGCCCTTCGGATTGCTGAGGAAAGTGTTCAGGTGCTCGAAGGTCCAGCTCTGGTCCTCCTGCGCGAACTTCTTCATCGGGTCGTCGTATTCGTAGCCCGGGTGCGAGGCGATCGGCCGCCCGACGACGCCCCAAAGATTGGGCCCGACCTTGTTCGGGCCGCCGTTGGTGAAGTCGTGGCAGGTGGTGCAGACCTTTGCCTTGGCCTCACCCTTTTTCGCATCGGCGCTCGCGAGGAGAACGCCGATTGGCTTCTCCGCCGGTTTCTCCGCGCCGCCTGCCGCACCTTCGGTCGCCACCGCGACGACATATCCGGGCGTCTCCGGCGCTTCGGTCGAGAAAATGATTTCAGAGAAGATGCCCAGCCCGAAGGTGAGCAGAAGCGCAAAAAGGACTGCGCCCGCGATCTTGTTCCACTCGAAGGAATCCATGCGGCTGGAGCTCCGGCAAGGCCTCGAAAAGGCAGGTTTCCCGCGGGTTTTCGCAGGCTGCGGCAGAGGTATCGCGTTTGCCAGGAGCCATCAAGCCGTATAAGCCGCCTCTCCTGAGACGTTTTGCCACCGAAAGCCCGCGCTTCGCCGCCCTCCATGCACCCTCTCGTCGTGATTCCGGCGCGCCTCGCGGCGACCCGCCTGCCGAACAAGCCGCTCGCCGACATCGGCGGGCGCCCGATGATCGCGCACGTCGTGGCGAAGGCGCAGGCTGCCGGCATCGGGCCGGTGGCGGTCGCGGTGGATTCCCCGGAGATCGCGGCGGCCCTCGCCGGCACCGGCGCGGAAGTGGTGCTGACGCGGCCGGACCACCCTTCCGGCTCCGACCGCATCTTCGAGGCGCTTGGAAAGCTCGACCCGCAGCGCCGTTACGATGTCGTGGTGAACGTGCAGGGCGATTTTCCGATGGTCGCGCCCGGCGCGATCGCCGCGGCGCTCGGGCCGCTCGCCGATTCCGAGGTGGCGATCGCAACGCTCGCCGGCGTGATCGTGCACGCGGCCGAGCGGGAGAACCCGAACGTCGTGAAGGTGGTCGGGGCGCCGGTTGGAGAGCGGCGGCTCCGCGCGCTCTATTTCACCCGCGCGACGGCGCCATGGGGGGAGGGGCCGCTCTATCACCACAGCGGAATCTACGCCTATCGCCGCGCCGCGCTCGAACGCTTCGTCGCACTGCCACCGAGCGCGCTTGAGAAGCGCGAGCGGCTCGAGCAATTACGGGCGCTGGAAGCCGGCATGCGGATCGATGTAACGGTTATCGACGATGTGCCCTTCGGCGTCGACACGCCGGAGGATCTTGAACGGGCGCGGGCGCTGCTCGCCTGAGGATGAGACGGGAGTGGGTTTTGGCGAAGAAGCGTGTGGTGTTTCAGGGCGAGCCGGGTGCGAACTCGCATATTGCGGCGATCGCCGTCTTCCCCGACTGCGAGCCGGTACCCGAGCCGACCTTTGAGGATTGCTTCCAGGCCGTCTCCTCGGGCGAAGCCGATCTCGCGATGATCCCGATCGAGAATTCGCTCGCCGGGCGGGTCGCGGATATTCACCACCTCCTGCCGACCTCCGACCTCTCCATCATCGGCGAATATTTCCTGCCGGTGCACCACCAGCTCCTCGGCGTGCGCGGCGCGAAGCTCGACGAGCTTGAAGTGGTGCAGAGCCACGTTCAGGCGCTCGGCCAGTGCCGGCGCTTCATCAGAAAGCTCGGCGTCTCCTCCGAGGTCGCGGCCGACACGGCAGGCTCCGCGCGCTACGTCGCGGAGCTTGGCGATCCGAAGCGCGCCGCGCTCGCCTCGCGCCTCGCCGCGGAGATCTACGGCCTCGACATCCTGAAGGACGACGTCGAGGACGAGGCCCACAACACGACGCGTTTCGTCATTCTTTCGCGCGAGGCGATCCGCGCCCCGGCGAGGAACGGCCCCGTCGTCACCTCCTTCATCTTCCGCGTCAGGAACGTTCCGGCGGCGCTCTACAAGGCGCTCGGCGGCTTCGCCACCAACGGCGTCAATATGACGAAGCTCGAGAGCTATCAGCTCGGCGGGAAGTTCTTCGCCACGCTGTTCTATGCCGACGTCGAGGGCCACCCCGACGACCATTCTTTGAAGCTCGCGCTCGAGGAGCTGGAATTCTTCTCCGCCGAGTTTCGCATCGTGGGCGTCTATCCGGCGAGCCCCTTCCGCAAGAACATCGCCGAGCCGGAAGCGAACCGCGATCTGAGACCGCAGGCGCCGACGAGCTAGCTCTCCGCGAACGCCTTGATCAGATGATGCGCGATCGCCATCGGGAAGGGCGCCTTGAGCCCTTGCCGGTGCGTGCCGGCGAGCATCTGCCGCACCTCTTCGCGCTCGAACCAGCGGCAGTCCTCAAGCTCCTCCGCGTCGCGGTCGACCTCGGTCGATAGCGCCTCGGCGTGGCAGCCGATCATCAGCGAATGCGGGAACGGCCAGGGCTGGCTTGAATGATAGGCGACGCGCCCGACGCGAATTCCCAATTCCTCCATCACCTCGCGCCTGACCGCCTCCTCGATCGTCTCGCCCGGCTCCAGGAATCCGGCGAGCGCCGAATACATGCCCGGCGCAAAGCGCGCCTGCCGGCCGAGCAGGCAGCGCTCGCCGTCGATCGCAAGCATGATCACGACCGGGTCGACGCGCGGAAAGATTTCCGTGCCGCAGGAAGGGCAGACGCGGCTCGTGCCGCCGCCCTTCTTTTCAAGTTCTCTGCCGCAGCGCCCGCAAAAGCGGTTCGCGGCGTGCCAGTGGAGATAGGAGCGCGCCTGCGCAAGCGCCGCGAGGTCGGCCTGGTCGAGCGCGCCTTGGATGGCGAGCGAACGAAGGTCGATGGCCTTGATGTCATCGGGCAGCGGCGCGTCAGCGCGGACGTGGCCCGCGAAACGCGGGCCGCCGGCAACGACGCCGAGCATGATGAGGGTGTCGGGATCGAGCCCGAGAGCCCGCGCCCGGTCGAGGGCGAAACGCGCGCCCAAACGCTCGCCGTTGAGCTGCATGAGCGCGCGGTCCTCGACGAGGAGATAGACCGTCGTCCTCTCGTCGGCGAGCGCCTGCGCGAAGTCGAGACCGCGACGCCCCTCGCTCCACCGCTCGATCGGACTGCCGGAGAAGGCGTGGAGCGAGCGTGCCTCATGCAGCGAGCGGTCGTCGAAGAAGGTGGGCATGGCTCTTTCGGGTAATTAGCTCAGGGATGTGGGGCGGCCGCCCTTCACTTCAAGCGCGCGGCAAGCCTTGCGGCAAGCGCTTCTGCGGCACCCGGCGGATAAGCCTTTGCCGCGGCGGCACCCCAGACGGGCTTCGGCCAGGCCGGGTCGTCGCGCCGCCGCGCGATCACGTGCACGTGGAGTTGGCTCACCAAATTGCCGAGCGCCGCGACGTTGAGCTTGTCGCAGGCGACCTCGGAACGAAGCGCCGCACTCGCAAGCGCGATCTCCTGAACGAGCTGCACGCGGTCCGCCGCGTCGAGATCGGCGATCTCAAGAATCCCGGCGCGTCGTGGCACGAGGAGGAGCCACGCATAGTTCGCGTCACGCATCAGCCTGACGGCGGAAAGCGGCAGCTCGGCGACCGGAACGCTGTCGGCTGCAAGCCGCGGATCGAGGCTGAAATCTGGAATCGCTGCACCCAAGGGGCGGTTGGTTGACTGTCCGGCGCGCCCGGCTCAAGGTCCGCGCGTTTTTCCCGGAGGCACGTTTGACGGACATCGCAAAGCTTCGCCCTGTTGTCGAGAGCGCCTTCGAAGCGCGTGAGGCGATCGCCGCTTCGACCGGCGGGGAGGTGCGCGCGGCGGTCGATGCGGCGCTCGAGCTTCTCGATTCAGGCACGCTGCGCGTTGCGGAGAAGAAGGACGGCAAGTGGGTCGTCAACGAGTGGCTGAAGAAGGCGGTGCTCTTGTCGTTCCGCTTGAACGACATGGCGGCGATACCCGGCGGTCCGGGCGGCGCCAATTGGTGGGACAAGGTGCCGTCGAAATTTGCCGGCTGGGGCGAGCACCGCTTCCGCGCAGCAGGCTTCCGCGCCGTGCCCGGCTCGATCGTCCGCCGTTCCGCCTATATCGCGCCCGGCGTCGTGCTGATGCCGTCTTTCGTCAATCTCGGCGCTTATGTCGACGAAGGCACGATGGTCGACACGTGGGCGACGGTCGGCTCGTGCGCGCAGATCGGCAAGCGCTGCCACATCTCCGGCGGCGCCGGAATCGGCGGCGTGCTCGAGCCGCTGCAGGCAGGCCCGGTCGTGATCGAGGACGATTGCTTCATCGGCGCGCGCGCCGAGGTCGCCGAGGGGGTCGTCGTGCGCGAGGGCTCGGTGCTCTCGATGGGCGTCTATCTCGGCGCCTCCACACGCATCGTCGACCGCGCCACGGGAGCGGTTCGCTACGGCGAAGTGCCGCCTTATTCCGTGGTCGTCTCCGGGGCGATGCCCGGCGCCTCCGGCGGGCCGTCCCTTTATTGCGCCGTGATCGTGAAGAAGGTGGACGAGAAGACCCGCGCCAAGACCTCCATCAACGATCTTCTGCGCGATTGAGGAAGCGTGTCGAAACGCCCCGTCGCCCGCTCGCGGCCCCCGCTTTTGTGGCTTCTCCTCAGCTTCAGCGGGCGGATTTCCCGCCGCATCTTCTGGCCCGCGCTGCTCGCGACCTATTGCTTGAACTTCGCCCTTTATTTCCAGTTGCTCGGGATGACGAGGGAGGAGCTTGAGGGTATCGGCTCGTTTCTCTTGTTCCTCGGCGCGGTCGTGACGCTCTATGTCAATCTGGCGATATCGGTGAAGCGCCTGCACGATATCGGCTACACGGGCTTCCTGGCGATTGCCGTGGCGATACCGTTCTTGAATCTCGCGTTCGCGGTCTGGGCAGGTATCGTGCCGGGGACCGACGGGGCGAACCGCTACGGCGCTCTGCCGGATAGGCAACCGTCGTGACGCATCTGCCAAGCGTAACCGATCTTCTGGTCGAGCTGGTACGCGCCCCGAGCGTGACGCCGGCGGCCGGCCGGGCGCTCGACGTTCTCAACCGGCATTTGACACCCGCAGGCTTCGCCGTCGACCGGCCGGTCTTCGATGCGCCCGGCAGCACGCCTGTCGAGAATCTCTTCGCGGCGATCGGGAAGGGCGACCGGCATCTGACGCTTGCGGGCCACGTTGACGTCGTGCCGCCCGGACCTGAATCGACGTGGCGGCATCCGCCCTTTGGGGCGGAGATCGTCGACGGGATTCTCTATGGCCGCGGCGCCGTCGACATGAAAGGCGGGCTCGCCGCCATGGTGGCCGCGGCGCTCCGCTTCGTCGCGCGCCGCGGAAGCAATTTCGGCGGCCGCCTCTCCTTCCTCGTCACCGGCGACGAGGAAGGCGACGCGGTGAACGGTACGGTGAAGCTGCTTGAATGGGCGAAAGCGCGCGGCGAACGCTTCTCAGCGGCGCTCGTCGGCGAGCCGACCAGCGCGAAGGAGCTCGGCGACCAGATCAAGATCGGGCGGCGCGGCAGCTACTCCGCGACGCTCGTGGTCGAGGGCCGGCAGGGCCATGCGGCCTATCCCGATCTCGCCGACAATCCGATCCGGGGTCTGACGCAACTTCTCTACGCGCTGCAGGTCCGCCCGCTCGACGCCGGCTCAGAGCATTTCGGCCCATCTTCGCTCGAGGTCGTCAGCGTCGACGTCGGCAATCCCGCCTGGAACGTGATCCCCGCCAACGCCAGCGCACGCTTCAACAGCCGCTACAACGACCGCTGGACGCGCGAAAGTCTTGAAGCCGAGATTGCGCAACGTCTGTCCGCAGCGGCAGCCGATCCGACGCTTTCGGCAAAGCTTCCGGTCCGTTGGCGGCTCGCCCCCGAGCCGCCGACATCGGACGTCTTTCTGACGCGTGACGAGGCACTGATCGGCATGCTCTCCGATTCAATCGAGAAGATTGCCGGTCGCCGCCCGGCGCTCTCGACGAGTGGCGGCACGTCCGACGCCCGCTTCATCAAGGATTATTGCCCGGTCGTCGAGTTCGGCCCGGTCGGCACGACCATGCACCAGAGCGACGAGCATGTGCCGCTTGCCGAGATCGAAGCGGCCGCGGCGATCTACGACGCATTTCTTGAGGCATATTTCCCGGGATGATCGGCGGGCTGAAATCGATCCGCGATAACCTTGCCGGCGCATTCGAGATCATGCTGGGCCGGCCCGAAGGGCTGAACCGGCTCGACACATCGATCGACGGGTTCTGGCGCTCGTTCGGCGCCGTCGTTCTGGTGGCGCCGTTCGCGTTCCTCTCGATCCTGAGCCAGGAGACGCTCACCGGACCCGGCGCGACGACCGCTCAGATCACCGGAGCGCGCCTTACCCTCGACGGCATCGCCCTTGTCGTCGACTGGTTTACCTTCCCGCTGGTCTTCGCAATTCTGGCGCGCCCATTCGGGCTTGGCTCGCACTACGTCCCCTTTATCGTGGCACGGAACTGGGCGTCGGTCGTCATCGCCGCGATGGTTTCGGTCGTCCACGCTTTGCATCTTCTCGGCGTGCTGCCGGGCACTGTGATGCCCTATGCGCTCCTCGTCGCAATCGCTGTTTCGCTCCGCCTCTCCTATGTCATCGTGCGCACGACGCTTTTCGTCTCGATGGCGCTGGCGCTGCCGATCGTGATCCTAGACCTGGTACTGAGCCTGACGATCTGGTCGCTCTTCGACCGCTTCGGCTAGATTCTCGGATAGTCGACCCGCATCAGATAGAGCCCGTCCGGCGGCGCGACCGGACCGGAGGCCTTGCGGTCGCGCGCTTCAAGCGCAAGCGCGATATCGTCGGCGCTCCATTTTCCTTCGCCGACGAGCTTCAGCGAGCCGACCAGCGAGCGTACTTGGTTGTGGAGGAAGGAGCGCGCCGTGGCGTTGACCACGAGCTCGTCGCCCGACTTCAGCACGTCGAGGAGGTCGAGCGTGCGGACCGGGCTCTTCGCCTGACATTCGGTGGAGCGGAAGGTGGTGAAGTCGTGCGTGCCGACGAGACGCTGCGCAGCGCGATGCATGGCAACGGCGTCGAGCGCCCGCGCAACATGCCAGACGCGACCGCGATCGAGGACGGGCGGCGCGCGCCGCAGAAGGATGCGATAGGAATAGTGACGGCGGATCGCCGAGTAGCGCGCGTCGAATCCGTTAGCGACGAGTTCCGCGGCGAGGATCGCAATCGGCTCGGGCCGAAGGTGGGCATTGAGCCCGTCGCGCAGCTTGTCGCCGCTCCATTCGCGCTCAAGATCGAAATGCGCGACCTGGCCGAGCGCGTGCACGCCGGCGTCGGTGCGGCCCGCGCC
Source organism: uncultured Alphaproteobacteria bacterium (assembly GCA_963720705.1). Lineage (GTDB taxonomy): Bacteria > Pseudomonadota > Alphaproteobacteria > Rhizobiales > Afifellaceae > DASWJZ01. The sequence continues at coordinate 386,353 of CAVRGJ010000001.1, read as the reverse complement.
GCGCAGCGTCGGCTCCTCGGCGCTCAGACGCTGCAACGCCTCTTCGACGGCCTGCTGCACCGAGCGCCCGTTCGCCTGGCGCTGCCAGCCGACGAACGGCGCGCCGTCATACTCGATGGTCAGCTTGTAGCGTGGCATCGTCGCTCAAGACGTTGAATGCGGCCGGATAGACAAGGCGGCCTGAAGTAGGCGCGAAGCCGAAGGAGAGCGCCATCAGAAACGGCGACTGGTATTCGCATTCGAAACCCACTGCGCGCTTGTTGCTATATCCAAAGCGGCCGTAATAACCAGGTTCGCCGACGACGACCGATAGCGTCTCGCCGAGTGCGGCGAGACAGGCGTGCGATTCGCGAATGAGCTGCGTGGCGATGCCTTGCTGCTGGTATTCCGGATAGACGGCGAGCGGCGCGAGCGCGACCGCCGGGAACGGCCTGCCGTCGCCTTCGACGGTCAAGCGGGAAAAGGCGACGTAGCCAGCGACGATGCCCGCATCCTCGCCGACGAGCGACAAGACGATGTCGCCGTCGCTTCTCAGCCTGTCGACGAGAAGCGCCTCCCCGGTTCCCGGAAACGAGGCCTCCAGCAAGTCGCGGATCTGCCCCTGATCGCCAAGCTCTTCGCCGCGCAGCGTCACGACGCCGCTCGGCGGCTCGAGCTGTGCCTCGAAAAGGCGTTCAGAGGGGTTCTTGATCCAACTCAAGATGCGACTCCGAAGCATGTGTCAGTAGCGATTTCGCAAAACTGGGCAAGGGTTAATCGGGAGTCTCAGGCTTGGACAAGGCGGCGCGAAAGACGGTGCTCGACCTCCTCGACAAGCACAGGCTGATGACGGTGGCGACGCTAAGGCCGGACGGCTGGCCGCAGGCCACCACGGTCGGCTCAAGGTCATGCGCGTAGCGCCGGAGGTGATCTCGATCCTCGACTATTCCAGAGGATTCGGACACACCGACCTGGTGCGCGTGGAAGAGATCGACCGGCATCCTCCCGCCTGAGAATTCTCAGGCAAGGGTCGCTCCCGGCTGAAGACGCGCGCCGCGCACGAACGCCGCCGCGTCGCTCGGCTTCCTGCCGGCGCGCTGCAATTCGACGAGCTCTATCGCGCCCGTCCCGCATGCCACGACGAAGGGGTCGAGGCTGAGGATCGCGCCGGGTTCGCCGGAGCCGGACGCGAGCCTCGACCGCAGGGCCTTAACGCGTTCGCTCTTTCCCGAACCCATAGCGAACCACGCGCCCGGGAACGGTGAGAGGCCGCGAATCCGATTGTGGATCTCGCCGGCGGACACCCGCCAGTCGATCCTCGTCTCGGCCTTTTCGATTTTCTTGGCGTATGTCACGCCAGTCTCCGCCTGCGGCATGCATTGGAGCGAGCCTGCTTCGAGAGCGCGGAGCGCCAGCGCCATCAGTTCCGCGCCGAGTGGCGCCAGCCGGTCATGCAACTCTCCTGCGGTCTCGTCGGCGCCGATATCGACGCTTTCGGCAAGGCAGACGGGGCCGGTGTCGAGCCCTTCCGCCATGCGCATCGCCATCACGCCCGTCTCCCGGTCGCCGGCCATGATTGCGCGCTGGATCGGTGCCGCGCCTCGCCAGCGGGGAAGAGCCGAGGCGTGCAGATTCAGGCAGCCGAGGCGCGGTGCTTCGAGAATCGGCTTCGGCAGGATCAGGCCATAGGCGACGACGACCGCGACGTCAGCCTCGTGCGAGGCGAAAAGCCGTTCCGCCGCGGCGATCCTGAGCGTCGTCGGCATGACGAGGGGGACGCCGATCTCGCGCGCCTTTTCGTGCACGGGCGAGGGCTGCTCGGCCATGCCGCGCCCGGCCGGCCGCGGCGGCTGCGTGTAGACGGCGACGATGTCGTGACCTTCGGCGGCAAGCTTCGCGAGCGTCGGAACGGAAAAATCCGGGGTGCCCATGAAGACGACGCGGAGCGCCATGCTCAGAACCCTCTTCGCCTTGGTCGAGCCGGGCCGCAATACGGAAGCGCGTCATCCTCGGACGCGCGAAGCGCGATCCGAGGACCCAGGCGAATTCGTGTGCGGGACCCTGGGTTCTCGGGTCTCCGCTTCGCTACGCCCGAGAATGACGCTTGTGGGGTCTCGCTCATGCGGGCTGGGCTAGATGCGGTGCTGGCGCTGGCGTTCCTTCTCGCGCGCCGCCTTGGTGAACTTCCTCACGACCAGGTCGCGCTTCAGCTTGGAGAGATAGTCGATGAAGAGCACGCCGTTCAAATGATCGATCTCGTGCTGAACGCAGGTGGCGAGCAGGCCCTCCGCGTCGCGTTCCTGCGGCTTGCCCTCGTAGTCGAGATAGCGGAAGCGCACCTTCGCCGGCCGCTCGACCTCCGCGTAATAGTCGGGGATCGAAAGGCAGCCTTCCTCGTAGGTGGAGCGCTCGTCCTCCGAGCTCCACACGATCTCCGGATTGATGAGGAAGAGCGGGCTCTTCTCCTCCTCCTCGCGCGCGACGTCGATCGTGATGATACGGCGCGGCTCGCCGACCTGGATCGCGGCGAGCCCGATCCCCGGCGCGTCGTACATGGTCTTCAGCAATTGATCCATGAAGCGCCGCGTCGCGTCGTCGACGGTCTCGACGGGCGCGCTTTTCTGCCGAAGCACGGGGTCCGGAAGGGTCAGGATTTCAAGCTTGCTCACGGCTTGCGAGATAGGGGCTGGCGCCGCGAGGGTCAATCAGGACCCGCCTGTCGGAGGTCGCACAGGTACGCTTGTTCCCATTTGGGGAACATGCTATCTGCTCCCTGTGCAGATCATCGCGAAGCGGACGCTCCGCATCTATTGGGAGCGGCATCATCGGGCGGAGGTTCCGCTGCGCGCCTGGTATGCGATCGTCGATCGCGCCGAGTGGAAAGGGCCGGCCGACGTCAAGCGGATGTTTGGAGGCACTGTAGATTTCGTGGGCGACAACCGCGTGATTTTCGATATCGGGGGAAACAAGTACCGGCTGATCGTGCATGTCGCTTACGTCTATCGGCGCGTGCTTGTGAAGTTCATCGGTACGCGTGCCGAGTACGAAAGAATTGATCCGGAGACCGTCTGATGAACAACATCCGCCCCCTCAGAACGGAAGTCGACTACGATTGGGCGCTCGCTGAGATCGAAGCCTATTTCGAGAATCCGCCACCGCTCGGAACGTCGGCTGCAGATCGGTTTGATCTTTTGGCGACGGTCATCGAAGCCTACGAGGCGAAGCATTGGCCGATCGAGCCTGCTGATCCGATCGACGCCATCCGTTATAGAATGGAGACCGCAGGCTATACGCAGGCTGATCTTGCGCAGCTGCTTGGATCGCGTCCCCGCGCCTCGGAGATCATGAATCGCAAGCGCGCTTTGACGATCCCGATGGCCTACAAGCTGCACCGCGAGTGGAATATTCCTGCGGAGACGCTGATCCGGCCGTATCACCTGAACCGCTGACGTAGGCCGCTATGCCGGCAGGCTGAGCACCGCTCGCAACCCGGCCGCTGCGCGGTTCTCCAGCCTGACGTCGCCGCCATGCGCGCGGGCGATGGAGCGTGCGATCGCCAGCCCGAGACCGGCGCCGCCGGTCTCGCGGCTGCGCGAGCCTTCGAGCCGCACGAACGGATCGAAGACATGTTCCAGCTCGGCAGCCGGTATCCCCGGCCCGTCGTCGTCGATGATGATCCTGACCTCGTCCTTGTCGGCTTCGACGCGGGCGCGCGCCCGAACGCCGTAGAAAGTGGCGTTGTCGATCAGATTGCCGACGGCACGGCGAAGCGCGAAGGGCCGGCACGTCAGTGTGGTTGCCGGCGATTCCGTGAACGACGCCTCGCGCCCGCTTGCTGCAATGTCCTCCACCACGCTTTCGACCAGCGCCGGGATATCCGTCGCCCGGCTTGCCTCGCTCTCCGCGTCGCCGCGGGCGAAGGCAAGCACGGCCTCCGCCATCGCCTGCATCTCGGCGAGCGTCTCCAGAATCTTCGCCTTCGCCTCCTCGTCGTCGATGAATTCCGCACGCAGCCGAAGGCTTGTGATCGGCGTCCGCAGGTCATGCGCGATTGCGGCGAGCATTGCCGTGCGATCGCGGATATAGCGGTCGAGACGTTCGCGCATGCGGTTGAAGGCGACATTCGCCTGCCGGGTCTCCTCCGGGCCCGATTCGGGGAGCGGCTCGAACGTTTCTCCGCGCCCGAGCCGGTCGGCGGCGGTCGCCAGGCGGCGGAGCGGCCGGCTTGCGAAGCCGACGCCGAGCGCACCGACGGCGCCGACGGCGAGAGCTGAGATCAGAAACGATGTGAGGAACGGCCGGCCAAGCGGCGGGACCGGCGGCCGGTCGGCGGCGGCGTTGAGCCAGCGGCCGTCCGTCATGTGCACGGAAGCACGCACCCATGCCGGCGGTCGGTGACGCGGAGGGTCGTTCCCCGCTTCGTCGTCGCGCGGCGGGGGGCGCCAGCGCGGTCCGCCGAGCTCGACGCGCACGTCCTCGATCGGCTTCCCGATGGCCGCGGCGAGGTTCGTGCGAAGGGCGCTGTCGCCGCCGCCTTCCGGCGCGACCGCGGGGTCGGTGTCGAGCCGCACGTGGAAGATCGGCGAACTCGTCGCGGCGAGCACACTTTGCTGCAGGTCGGCTGGCGATTTTTCCAAGAGGCCGACCAGTGAGACGAGGCGGACGAAGAGATCCTCGCGGTAGGCGCTTCTCAAGGCGGCGATTTGCTCGCCGGCGAAGAGCGCGAAAGAGAGCGACTGCGCCAGGACCAGCGTCAGAATGAGAAGCCCGGCAAGCCGTCCCGCCAGGCTCTTCGGCCAAAGCCTCATGGCTTCCGCCTCATAGCGGCGTCACCTCGCCGGCGAAGCTGTAGCCGTCGCCCCAGGCGGTCTTGATCAGCGCGGGCGTGCGCGGATCGCGCTCGATCTTCTTCCGGAGTCGGCTCACCTGGTTGTCGATCGAGCGGTCGAACGGCTGCGCCGATCTTCCGCGCGTGAGATCGAGGAGTTGATCGCGGGTGAGCACCATTCCCGGGCGTTCGACGAGCGCGGCGAGCAGGCGGAACTCGCCGCTCGACAGCGGCACGGCGACGCCTTTCTCGTCAACGAGCTCGCGTCGACCGAGGTCGAGTATCCAGCGGTCGAATGCAAGCCGCCCCTTTTCGCTCGCGCTAGGCCGCGGCAGCGTCTGGGCGCGCCGCAACACCGCCTTGATCCGCGCCAGAAGCTCGCGCGGGTTGAAGGGTTTCGCGACGTAATCGTCGGCGCCGACTTCAAGCCCGACGATGCGGTCGGTCTCCTCGCCCATGGCGGTCAGGAGGATGATCGGGATCTCCGTGCTCTCCCGGAGATAGCGGGTCAACGAGAGCCCATCCTCGCCCGGCATCATGATGTCGAGCACGACGAGGTCGACGTCGGCGGCGGCAAGCGCCTTGCGCGCGGCGGCGGCGTTCTCCGCCACGCTGGCGCGTAAGCCGTGCTTTGCCAGGAAGCGCGCGAGGAGATCGCGGATGTCGCGATGGTCGTCGACGACGAGGATGTGCGGCGTTCGCTCCATAAGAACCGAGCTATCTCGTCACAGCGGGCGGCGCTCCGGGAAAATTGTAACAGAGTGTAACCGCTCTCGCCCCCCGCGACGAACGGCGACAAAGAAGCCGGTTTCCGCCCAAATTTCTGCGACATCGGCTCCCCATGTTCCACCTCACCGAGGGAGCTGGTGAAGGAGATCGTTCGATGAAGAGAAGTGTAAAGATAGCGCTCGCGACGAGCGCGCTTGCCGTGGCCGGCGGACTGTTTCTGGTCGGCTCGAGCTTTGCCGATCGCATGGGCCCCGGCGGCATGGGACAGATGGGCGGCCCGATGGGCGGTTTCGGCGAGATGCGCCGCGAGATGCTGAAAGAGATCGACACCAACGGCGACGGCTCCATCTCGCAGGACGAGATCAACGTGGCGATCGACGCGCGCTTTACCGAGTTCGATGCCGACAAGAACGGCAGCCTGTCGCTTTCGGAGTTCGAGGCGCTTTGGGCCGAGATCACCAAGCCGATGGCCGTCCGCACCTTCCAGTTCCTCGATCCGAACGGCGACGCGGAAATCTCGAAGGCCGAGCTCAATGACCGGTTCGGCAACATCGTCGCCCACTTCGACCGCAATCACGACGGCATGCTGTCGCCCGCAGACCACATGCGGCACGGGTCGCGCGACGGCGGCCCGCGTGGCTGGTGGCACCACGGCCCCGACAACCAAGGGCCGGACGACAACGGCGGGCCGGACAACCAGTAACCGGAATCGCGGGACGCGACCGCAACTCCGCCCCCCTTTGCGGTCGCGCAACGCGTGAAACGGAAGCCCCGGAGCGACATGCTTCGGGGCTTCCGGACGAATTGGCTAGGGTTGTCCGATGGAGACAGTCCAGGCCGCGGGCGGGGGCATTGCCGCTCCGCTTTTGATCGCGATCGCAATCGGCGCCGTGCTTGCCGTCGCGCTGGCTGTGGCGCTTCTGCACCTCGCCCGCGCCAGCCGGCAGGGCGGCGAAGAGGCGACCGCGCGCGCCCACGAGCTGGAAGAGCGGATCGGCACGCTTCTTAAAGCGCAGTCCGAAATGACCGGACGCATGCAAGCGATGTCGGAGCTGATCGGTAACCGCCAGTCGGAGCTGACGAAGTCGCTGTCGGAGCGCCTCGACGGCATGACGCATCGCCTGAACCAGTCGATGGGCGAGGCGACCAAGTCGACGCACGAGAATCTGAAGACCCTGCACGAGCGCCTGGCGGTGCTCGATTCCGCGCAAGCGAACATCACGACGCTCGCAGGACAGGTGACGACGCTCTCCAACATCCTCGCCAACAAGCAGACGCGCGGCGCCTTCGGGCAGGGCCGCATGGAGGCGATCGTCTCCGACAACCTGCCCACCGGCGCCTACGCGTTCCAGTTCACGCTGAAATCAGGCGGGCGGCCGGACTGCGTGATCTACTCTGCCGAACGACGCACCGCCGCTCGTCGTCGACGCCAAGTTTCCGCTCGAGGCCTATAACGCGCTGACGGCGGCCGCGAGCCCGGAGGCGCTGAAGGCCGCGCAGACGCAATTCCGCAACGACGTCGGAAAGCACATCCGCGATATTTCCGAGAAATATCTGGTGCCCGGCGAAACGCACGACACGGCCTTCATGTTCGTGCCGTCGGAATCGGTCTTCGGGGAGATCCACGAGAACTTCGACGACCTCGTGCAGCGCGCCTACCGCTCGCGTGTCGTCATCGTCTCGCCCTCGCTGCTCCTCCTGTCGATCCAGGTGATCCAGCAGGTGCTTCGCGATCATAAGCTGCGCGAGCAGGCGCATGTCATCCAGGACGAGGTCCGCATGATGATGCTCGATGTCGAGCGCCTCGACGAGCGGGTGCGGAAGCTCGCCAGCCACTTCGGCATGGTGGAGAAGGATATCGAGCAGATCCTGATCTCGACCGAAAAGGTAACGAAGCGCGGCAAGGACATCGGCAAGATCGGCCTTGCGCCGATCGAAAGCGCTCCAGCTCCCGCGACGCCGAAGCTCGTCGAAAGCGATTTGTTCAAGGCGGGGAAATAGCCGCGAAGGTCGGCCGGCTCCACCCGCCGATCACATCCACCCCCCTCATCCTGAGGTGCAATGCCGACATAGTCGGCATTGCCTCGAAGGAGGCTCCAGAAGGCGTTGGATTGCCGTGTTGCGTGCTTCGAGGCTCGCTGCGCTCGCACCTCAGCCATGAGGAAGTTGGGTGGGCTCCGCCTGTCTGCTAGCCTTCTCCCAGGCTTGCGAGAAGCTTGGGCTACTCACCTACGCCTATGCCGGCGCCTCTGCCTGCTTCGCCTTTACGAATCCCTCTTCCATCTGCAGCGCGCGCTTCAGCGCCGGTCGCGCGGCGCAGCGCGCGACGTAGTCGGCGATGGCGCCCTCCTTCGGGAAGAGGTCCCATAAAACCCCCCAGTGCAGGTTCGACCCGACGAAGACGTCGGCCCCGGTGAAGTGGTCGCCGGTCAGCCACGGCCCGGGCCGGACCCCCGCCGTCACCGTCTCCTCCATCGAGGCGAAGCTTCCCCAGGCGGCGCGGCGCGGCGGCACGTCCTGCCACTTGAAGAACTTCTCGCCAAAGGCCGGCTCCATGACGCCGGCGGCGAAGAAAAGCCATTTCAGATAGTCGGCGCGCTTCGGCTCCTTGAAGAGCGGAGCGAGCTCGCCCGGTGAATATTTGTCCGCGAGATGCACCAGCATCGCGCCGGTCTCGGCGATCGGGATGCCCTGGTCGATCAGGGTCGGCACCTTGCCCATCGGATTGATGGCGAGGAAATAGGGGCGCTTATGGTCGCCCTTGCTCAAGTCGACCATCTCGAGCCGATAGGGGCGGCCGAGCTCCTCCAGGAACCACAGCATGCGGAAGGCGCGGCTTTGCGGCGCGTAATAGAGCGTGATGTCGGCGTTGTCGGCGACGGGCATGCTAGCCTCCGGTGCAACCTACGAGGCTAGCACACCCCGTGTCAGTCGCTGTCAGTAGTCTTGCGCGAAGCACGAGGCACGAAGGCCGCCGAAATGTGGCAGTCCGGCAACATTGATGCCGCAAGTTTTCTGAGCATGGGGAGAACGAAGCAACTCACCTAGCCGTACGACCCGGTGCAGCTTAACCTCACATTGCGGCGGAGTGGGCTGGATCTTCTGACGTGCCGAGGAACGGAACGGGCTGGGCGCATCGCGTCGGCGGCTTTGCTGTCGGCCTTTTCATGCTGGCTACGACGCAGGTGCTTGCCGCGACGAACAGCGTGACCTGGAGCGGCGGCACCGCTTCGTCGATCACCTTCAGGATTTCCACGAACGAGCTCACGAGCATCACTGGGCCAGGTTATTATCACAATCACAGCACCGACAGAACTTTCACAATGGAAGTCGAACTGGACGGCGTCTGGACCCAAATCTTTAGTGATACAGTACCAGCTGTCGACAGTTCCAGTCACAACATGACGGATGTCCCCACACCGATCTCTTTTCCTTTGGGATTGTTGACGGGGATCAGGTTCAACGTCGATGCGCCGGTTGGCAGCGCCTATCACAGTTTTGCGCCGACCTTCATTTTCAACGATGTCTCTTCGCCGCAAACCTCTTCCGAACAAACCGAGCGCATCATCGCCAATTATCTGGCGCGGCGGGCCGATGTCATCACGGCCAACGAGCCAGATCTGACCCCACGCCTAGAGCAAGGCGGGAGCGCTGGGGGCGGGCAGGGTCCGCTCGGATTTGTCGCGACCGGCACCTCCGACGACGCCCATTTGTTCATTTCCACCAGCCTGAGCCGGATCGCCAACGCGCACTCTGCCGCCGCGGCATTGGCGGCTGGTGGCGGCGCGACCGTCTCGGCAGAAAATAGCGGCTCCGACCGTTTCGCTCTGGCCTACCGTTCTCCGGGAGATGTGGGGGCGAACGCCGATGTCGGCGGGACGGCGCCTCTTTCGGCGGCGCTTGCGGAGTTGAGACCAAGCTTCGACGTCTGGGCGCAAGGCACCTACTCACACGCAAACGAGAGCAGCCGCAACAGCGACATCGGCCTTCTCCACGTCGGGGCCGACTACCTCGTCACGCTGTCCCTGCTGGTCGGTGTCCTGGCGCAGGTCGACGTGACGAACGAGAAGGACAGCTCCGTGGGCTCGTCGGTCGACGGCGCGGGCTGGATGGCCGGGCCGTACATCGTCGCGCGGCTCCACGAGAATGTGCTGTTCGATGCGCGCGTCGCATGGGGGCAGTCTTTCAACGATATCAGTCCGCTCGGCACCTATAGAGACAGCTTCAACACCGAGCGCTGGTTGGCAAAGGCTCAGCTAACGGGAGACTTCAGAGCCGGAAACTGGACGTTTGCCCCGCATGCAGGGGTCATCTATTTCGAAGATGCGCAGGAGGGCTACACGGATAGTCTCGGTGTGGCGATCCCCGGGCAAACGGCGACCTTGGGGCGCGTCACGTTCGGGCCGAAGGTGGGTTACAGGGTTTCGGGCGAGGGCCGATCGTCCATCGAGCCCTTTCTGGGCGTGGAAGGCATCTGGGATTTCGACGTGGCGAAAACGGTCGATCCGACGACCGGCATTGTCGCGAGCTCCGACGATCTCCGCGCGCGGGTTGAAGCGGGCGTCACCGCTGTGTTCAAGCATTGGTCCATCAGCGGCGAAGGATTCTACGACGGCATCGGCGCCAATAACCTGGAAGCGTACGGCGGCAAGGCACGGGCCACGATTCCGTTCAACTAAGTCGCTCCGACCGCTGACGTCCTCACCGTCTGCTCAAAACGGCGTGCGGCTCTTCATGGCGGCGGCAAGCGTGCCGTCGTCGAGATAGTCGAGCTCGCCGCCGACCGGCACGCCGTGCGCAAGCCGCGTGACCTTGGCGCCGGAGCCGGCGAGCGTGTCGGTGATGTAGTGCGCGGTGGTCTGGCCCTCGACGGTGGCGTTCATCGCAAGGATCACTTCGGCGACGCCGCCCTCGCGCACGCGGGCCGCGAGCGAGGCGATGTTCAAGTTGTCCGGGCCGATTCCGTCGAGTGGCGAGAGCACGCCGCCGAGCACGTGGTAGCGGCCCTTCGTTGCCCCAGCCCGCTCAAGAGCCCACAAGTCGCCGACCTCCTCCACGACGACGAGCAGCGAGGCGTCGCGCGAAGCATCGCGGCAGATCGTGCAGGGCGATTGTGTGTCGACGTTGCCGCAGACCGGGCAGAGGGAGACGGCGGAAGCGGCCTCGGCGATCGCCTTGCCGAGCGGCTCCATCAGCGCCTCTTTCTTTTTCAAAAGCGCCAGCGCCGCGCGCCGCGCCGAGCGGGGCCCAAGCCCCGGCAGCCGCGCGAGCAATTGAATCAACCGCTCGATCTCCGGCCCGACGACGGAGCGGGTCATGGAAGCCTCGCCCGCGCCGTTGCCGAAGGAGGTATGGAGCCGTTCACACCCAGCACCCTCATCCTGAGGTGCAATGCCGACTTCCTCGGCATTGCCTCGAAGGGAGGGTCCAGGGTGCGCGGGATCGAAATTATTGCGTGCTTCGAGGCTCCCCCGGAACGAGTCCGGGGTCGCACCTCAGCATGAGGGGCGTGGGGTGGTCTCCACGGTAACCTCCCCTCAAGGGGGAGGTTAAGGTGCTTCAGCTCCATCGAAATCTTTCAGAACGGCAGGGTGAGGCCCGGCGGGAGCGGCAGGCCGGCGGTCAGCGCCTTCATCTTCTCCGCCGCGAGCGCTTCCGCTTTGCCGCGGGCATCGTTCGCCGCCGCGACGATCAGGTCTTCCAGGATTTCGGCTTCGTCGGGCTTCATCAGCGAAGGGTCGATCTTGACGCTCTTCAGGCCGCCTTTGCCGTCGACGATTACGGTAACGAGGCCGGCGCCCGCCGTGCCGCTCACTTCGAGCGCGGCGATTTCCGTCTGCAGGCTCTGCATCTTCTCCTGCAGCGCCGCCGCCTGTTTCATCATGCCCATGAAATCGCGCATCAAAGCTCCTCGTCTTCGGCGGGCGCGTCGATCGGCTCGACCGCCTCGGCCTGATCATCGTGCGCCCCGGCCGACCGCTCGCGCACGGCGACGATCTCCGCGCCCGGAAACTTTTCCAGCACCTGGCGGACGAGCGGGTCGGCACTGACCTCTTCGAAGAGCGCCGCGCGGCCCTTGGCGCGCGCTTCGTGCACCGTCTCGCCCGCTTCCGCCGCGGCGGCGGTGACGCTGACCATCCAGCGCTCACCGGTCCATTTCCTGAGGGCGGCCATGAGCATCTGCGGCAGGTCGCGCTCGGCTTCAGGCGTCAGCGCGATCTCGATCCGCCCGGGCTCGAAGCGCACCGGCCGGACGTGGCGCTCGAGCGCGAAGACAAGCAGCCGCTCGCGCTCGGCTTTCGCGCGGAGGATCACGTCGTCGAAGCTTCTGAGCGTCGGCTCGGGCGCCGACGCCTCGAGCGGGCGCGCCTCGATGCGCGGCGCGGCCTGGCTGCGTTGCGCGCGCGGCTGCGGACCGGTTGTTGCCCGCCGCGTCCGCTCCGGTGCGGGCGGCGGCGCTTCGCCGTCCGCTTCCGTCAGCATGCGGATCGCCTCATCGGGCGTCGGCAGATCGGCGGCATGGCAGAGGCGGACGAGCACCATCTCCGCTGCAGAAAGCGGGCGCGCGACAAGCGCCACCTCTTGAATGCCCTTGGTCAGCATCTGCCAGGCGCGCGATAGCTCGCGGAGCGACAGCGCCTCGGCGAAGGCGACGCCACGCACGCGCTCGGTCTCCGAGATCGCTTCATGCATCGCGGCGTTCGGCGCGAGCTTCAGCCGCGTCACGTAGTGGACGAAATCGGCAAGGTCGGAAAGCACGGTGGCCGGATCGGCGCCGGTCTGATGCTGCGCCTCGATCTCGACAAGCGCTGCGGCAGTATCGCCCTTCATCACGTGCTCGAAGAGATCGACGACGCGCGTGCGGTCGGCGAGGCCGAGCATGCCCTGCACGGCTTCCGCGCCGACCGTGCCGGCGCCGTGCGCGATCGCCTGGTCGAGGATCGAAAGCGCGTCGCGCACCGAGCCTTCAGCAGCGCGCGCGATCTGGCGAAGCGCTTCCGGCTCGGCTTCGACGCCTTCCTTTGCGGCGATCTCCTTCAGATGCTTGGAGAGAAGTGCGGCATCGACGCGGCGGAGGTCGAAGCGCTGGCAGCGCGAAAGCACGGTGACCGGAACTTTGCGGATCTCGGTCGTCGCGAATACGAATTTCACGTGCGGCGGCGGCTCCTCCAGCGTCTTCAACAGTCCGTTGAAGGCCTGCTTGGAGAGCATGTGCACTTCGTCGATGATGTAGACCTTGTAGCGCGCGGAGACCGGCGCGTAGCGCGCAGAATCGATGATGTCGCGAATGTCGTCGATGCCGGTATGCGAGGCGGCGTCCATTTCGAGCACGTCCGGGTGCCGTCCCTCCATGATGGCGCGGCAATGCACGCCTTCCTCCGACAGCTCCACGCTCGGCGCGCCGCCGCCGTCCTCCGTTTCATAGTTCAAGGCGCGTGCAAGGATGCGCGCCGTTGTCGTCTTGCCGACGCCGCGCACGCCGGTCAGCATCCAGGCATGCGGAATGCGGCCGGCGGAGAACGCGTTCTTCAGCGTTCTGACCATCGGCTCCTGGCCGATCAGATCGTCGAAGCGGGCAGGGCGGTATTTCCGCGCGAGCACCTGATAGCCGGGAGCGGTCTCGGTCATGGGCTGCGCCGGCTGGCCTCGTTGGCGGCTGGAAGAAGGAGGCGGGAGGCTGGACGGGCGACCCGTGCCGAATCTCGTTGGGGCTGCTTCCTTCCGGACCTGACCCGGTTGGCGAGGAGCACGTCCGCCGCCAACCTCCCTGCCACCTATATCGCCGCTTGGTGGGGCTGGCGCAAGCCTGGAGCATGATCTCGAAAAGCGGCTGCCGCGTTTCGAATAAGATCATGTTCCAGCAAAGAGATAGCGCCCTGATACGAGGCCGGAAGGATCGGAAGAACTTCAGCGGGATTGCGCGATCTCGTCGTAGCCGCGGCCGACAAACTGAAGCAGGCAGAAGCCGTGGCCGAACGGGTCCGCCATCAGCGCGAGCTTGCCCCAGGCCGTCGTGTCAACGGGGGCCTCAAGCACGGCGCCGGCGGCGATCGCCCGGGCGACTGCCTTTTCGATGTCGGGAACCGCGACGTCGATGTGCACCGGAGTCCAATGGCGGCGATAGTCGCGCCGCCGGCGGACTCCCGGCGCAATGACGCTGCCGCCATGCTTCAGGAGCAGATAGATCGGCGCCGAAAGCCCGAGCATCTCCACGCCGACATTGCCGAAACGGCGCCCGACCTTCAGGCCGAAGGCGCTGGTGTAGAACGCCTCCGCTTTGGCGAGGTCGTCAACGTCGATGTTGACGAGGAGATCGGACACGGCGCGCTCTAGTGCCCGACGCTCTTCGAGAAAAGATTCACGATGAGGACGCCGGCGAGGATCAGACTGATGCCGACGAGCCCCGGCATGTCGATGGTCTGGCGGAAGACGATCCATGCGATCGCCGCGATCAGCACGATGCCGGCACCGGACCAGACTGCGTAGACGATCCCGACCGGCATCGTCTTGACCGTGAGCGCCAGGAAATAGATGGAGAAGGCATAGCCGACGACAGCCAACGCCGAGGGCCAGAACCGGGTGAAGCCGGCGGTCGACCTGAGCGCCGACGTGGCGATCACCTCGAAGAGGATGGCGACGGCGAGAAACGCCTGGGCGAGAGTCATCGGCCGATCGCGTCCGCGATCTCGCCGACGAAGCGGGCGAGGTCGTCGGTGACGAAGTCGACGTGGTCGTCGTCGCGCCCCTCATATTCCCATTCGCCGTGGAAGACCTCGCGCGTGCCGGCGGGGACGACGAGCACCGTCGTCATGCCGACCGCTTTCGGCACGACGAGATTGCGCGCCAGGTCTTCGAACATCGCGGTGCGCTCCGGCGTGACGCCGAAACGCTTCACGAAGCGCTCGTAGGTCTCGCGTTCCGGCTTCGGCACGAGATTGGCGGCGACGATGTCGAAGATGTCCTCGAAGTGGTCCGTGAAGCCGAGCCGTTCGGCGATCTTCTCGGCATGCCGGCGCGAGCCGTTGGTGAAGATGTATTTCTTGCCGGGGAGTTGCTTGATCGCCGCGCCCAAGCGCCGGGTCCGGCTTCACCATCGAATGGTCGATATTGTGCACGAACTCGAGAAATGCGTCGGGGTCGACATTGTGATTCAGCATGAGGCCGCGAAGCGTCGTCCCGTGCGCCTTGTAGAAGCTCTTCTGAATCTTCTCCGCTTCCGCCTCGTCGACGTCGAGAAGCTGGCGAACATAGAGGCGGATGCGCTCGTCGACCTGGCGGAAGATGTTGGTGGAGCGCGGATAGAGCGTGTTGTCGAGGTCGAAGACCCACGCCTCCTTGCCCGCGAAGACGCGGAGGTCCTGTGGCCTGTGCGGCGCGACGGTTTCGACGCTGAGGTTCATGCCGGGAAGGATAGCGTAGTGGCGTTAAGACTTCATCGCCCCGTATGGGCGCGCCGCGCTCTCACGCGCGGATCAGCGTGCCGGCGCCGTGCTCGGTGAAGAGTTCCAGGAGCACGGCATGCGGCGTCTTGCCGTCGACGATGACCACGCTTTCCACGCCGCGCTTGATCGCGTCGATGCAGGTTTCCACTTTGGGGATCATCCCGCCGGAGATGGTGCCGTCGGCCATCAGCGCCCGCGCCTCCGCGACGCTGAGCGCGGCGATGAGATTGCCCTTTTTGTCGAGCACGCCCGGAACGTCCGTCAGGAAGAGGAGGCGGGTCGCGGCAAGCGCACCGGCGATCGCGCCCGCAAAAGTATCGGCATTGATGTTGTAGGTCTCGCCGTCGCGGCCGGGGGCGACGGGCGCGATGACCGGGATCATTTCCGAACGCGCGAGGAGGTCAAGCAGCGTGCGGTCGACCTCGACCGGCTCGCCGACAAACCCGAGATCGACAACCTCTTCGATCTTCGAATCCGGGTCGACCTGCTTTCGCGTCACCTTTTCGGCGAAGACCATGTTGCCGTCTTTGCCGCAAAGACCGATCGCCCATTCGCCTTCCTTGTTGATCATGGCGACGATCTCTTTGTTGATGGAGCCGGCGAGCACCATCTCGACAATCTCCACCGTCGCCTTGTCGGTGACGCGCAGCCCCCCCTTGAATTCGCTCTTGATCCCCATCTTCTTCAGCATGTCGCCGATCTGTGGGCCGCCGCCGTGGACGACGATCGGGTTGACGCCGGATTGCTTCAGAAGCGCGACATCGCGCGCAAACGCCTGACTGAGCGCCGGATCGCCCATCGCCGCGCCGCCATACTTCACGACGATGGTCTTGTTCTCGTAGCGCTGCATGAAGGGCAGCGCCTCGGCGAGAAGCCGCGCCTGATCGTGGGCGTCCTTGGCAGTGATCGTGCTTGTCGTATCGTTCATTGCCGTTCCCGGGGCCGCTCCTGGCGCGCCGCGCCTCTTAGCGGCTTACGGCCGCGTTGAGAAGGCGGCGATCTCAGCGCGAAGCGCTTCGATGCCGTCGCCCTTCAGGCTGGAGCTGACCAGAATCGCCGGATGCGCGGCGGGGCGCTTGCGCATTGCCTCCGCGGTCGCGGCTTCGACGGCGTTCAACTCCGCCTGCTTCACCTTGTCGGCCTTGGTGAGCACGATCTGGTAGGAGACGCCGGCGCGGTCGAGCTCGCCCATCAGCGTCTCGTCGGCCGGCATCAGGCCGTGGCGTGCGTCGATGAGCAGAAACACGCGCTTCAGCGACGCACGCCCGGAAAGATAGGCGCGCAGGAGCTTCGTCCACGCCGCGACCGTCGTTTTGGGCGCCTTGGCGAAGCCGTAGCCCGGCATGTCGACGATCGCGAGCGGAGGCAGGAGGCCCGGCTTCGCGTCGGGCGGCTCGGGCACGAAGAAGAAGAGCGATTGCGTGCGCCCCGGCGTGTTCGAGGTGCGCGCAAGATTCGCGGTGCCGACGACAGCGTTGATGAGGCTCGACTTGCCGACATTCGACCGACCGGCGAAAGCAACCTCCGGCGGGCCTTCGGGGGGAAGCGCCGCAAGATTCGGCGCTTCCGTGACGAAGCGCCAGGGATGGCGGAAGAGGGAGGCGACCTTCGTATTCGTTCGCGTCGCGCTCATGCCTTACCGCTCCGTGCTTTTCGTCCCGGCGCATGCGGCGGGCCGATTCGCCCTACTAATATCGCGAAGCAAGGGGCTGCGAGCGTTTCCTTCGCTCAGGGGCGCGCGGCCGCGAAGAGACGCGCCGTATCATAGAATTCGAAGAAGTGGACCACCTTGCCGCCCTTCATGCGCCAAAGATCGACCTTCGGCGTCACCACGACTTTTCCGGTCCGCTTGTTGCGCCAGGAGGTCGCGCCGATTGCGACAACGCGGTCGCCTTGAGCGACATATTCGTCGATGCGGTAGAAGAGCATCTCCCACTCTGCGGTGAGGCCCGTGAGGTAGTCGATGATCTCCGACTTTCCGCTTCGCGGCCGGGTGAAGTCCAGCTCCGGTGCGCCGTCGGCGAGCGACTTCAGTCGTGCATCGTCGGCGACGATCGAAACCCAGCAATCGATATTCGCCGCTTTGGATTGCGCCCAAGTCTCATAAGCGCCGCGAAGGACCTTCACGTTCTCGGATTCGATGCTCATGGGCACCGCCGCTTTTGCCTAAACTCTAGGCTACTTTTCCATGAGGTTGCAACCCAGCGCGCGACGCCGTATTCACAATGCCCGCAGTGATTGTATTTGTGGCGACAAATCCAGGCGCCGCTATTCCGCCGGTGTGTCTTTCGGCTTCGGCCGGGCGATGAGGCTCTTCAGATTGCCGAAGAGCTCGATCGGCACGCCGTTGCGCTTCATGATCACGCCCTGCTGGAGGACCGAAAGCGTGTTGTTCCAGGCCCAGTAGATGACGAGGCCGGCCGGGAACGAGCCGAGCATGAAGGTGAAGATGAGCGGCATCCAGTTGAAGATCATCGCCTGGGTCTTGTCAGGCGGCGTCGGGTTCATGCGCATCTGCACGAACATCGTGACGCCCATGATGAGCGGCCAGATTCCAAGATGCAGCGCGTGCGGCGGCTCCCAGGGAATGAGCCCCATCAGAGTGAAGATGTTCGTCGGATCGGGCGCCGAAAGGTCATGGATCCAGCCGAAGAAGGGCGCGTGGCGCATCTCGATGGTGATGAAGAGCACCTTGTAGAGCGAGAAGAAGACCGGGATCTGGATGACGATCGGCCAGCAGCCGGCGACCGGATTGACCTTCTGCTGCTTGTAAAGCTGCATCATCGCCTGCTGCAGCCCCATGCGGTCGTCCTTGAACCGCTCCTGCAGCTTCTTCATCTCCGGCTGCAGCTTCTTCATCTTCGACATCGACGCATAGGAGCGGTTGGCGAGCGGGAAGAAGATCGCCTTCACCATGACCGTCACGGCGAGGATGGCGAGGCCGAAATTGCCGAGGAACCGATAAAGCCAGTCGATCACCTTGAACATCGGCTTGGTGATGAAGAAGAACCAGCCCCAATCGATCAGAAGATCGAAATGCGGGATGTCGAGTTTCGCCTCGTAGCCGTCGAGGAGAGCGGTTTCCTTGGCGCCGGCGAAAAGCAGCGTCTCATGCGTCGCCGATCCGCCGGCCGGCACCGAGACGGCGTCGCCGAGGAAATCCGCCTGGTAGGTCGGCAGCGTTCCCGCCGCACCTTTTAGAAAGCGCGGCTGAAAGGGCTGATCGCCTCTCGGGATCAGCGTTGCACCCCAATACTTGTCGGTGATGCCAAGCCAGCCTGAGGACACCTTGGCGGGCGTGATCGACGGTTCGTCGTTGAGCTTCTTGTATTTGATCTCCTGCAGGTCGCCGAGATAGCCGATCATGCCCTCGTGCAGGATGTAGTAGCCGCTGGTCTTGGGGAGCCCCGTGCGGCTAACCAGCCCGAACGGGAAAAGCTCCGCCGGCGCGCCGGTCGTGTTCTCCACCGACTGACGGACCGTGAACATGTATTTGGAATCGACCGAATAGGTGCGTTTGAAGAGAAGCCCCGCGCCGTTGTCCCAGGTGAGCGCCACGTCTTGGCCGGGCGCGAGAGGACCGCCCTCCGCCTTCCATTTCGTCTCCGGGGTTGGGACGGTGGGCCCGCCCTGGCTTGAGACCCAGCCAAAATCGGCGAAATAAGGGTGCTCGCTGCCGGCCGGAGAGAAGAACTCCACCAGCGGGCTCGTAGGGTCGACGGTCTCGTGGTACTCGGCGAGGCGAAGGTCGTCGATCCGCCCGCCGACAAGGTTGATCGAACCTTTGAGCGCCGGCGTGTCGATCGCTACGCGCTCGGTTCGGGCAAGCGCGACGTCGCGCGCTACGACGGCAGGGGCGGTGGCGCTCGCGGCCGGGGCGGCGCTCGGCGCGCCGACGGCGGCAGGTGCGCCCGAGGTCTCTGCGCCGGTCGCGGGAGCCGGCGTCGTGGTCGCGCCGGGCGTAACGGTCTGCGACTGCTCCTGCGCAATCCGCTTCCGCTCCGCCTCCATCTTCGGACCGATGACGAAGAACTGCCATGCGACGATGATCACGAAGGAAAGCGCGATCGCGATGATGACGTTCTGGTTGTTCTTCATCAATCGGGCCTCCGCGCCCCGCTCGGCCCCTTCGGACTGGCCGCGTCCGGAACTCGCCGCATGGCTTCGGCAAGCGCGGAAGTAAGATCGGCGAACGGCTCCGTCAAAGCGCTACGGCGCCCAATGAGCACATAATCGTGTCCGCAGCGGGCGTTTTCGGGTGCGACAGCCTTGACCGCCTCGCGCAGGCGGCGGCGGATGCGGTTCCGCTCCACCGCCTTCGCCGCAGTTCTCTTGGAGACCGTGAAGCCGAAGCGCGGGCCGCCCGTATCCTCGCGCAACCGCGCCTCCAAAACGAACGCGCGCCGCGCGGCCCGGTGACCCTTCGCGGCGGCGAGGAAATCGCGCCTTTTCTTCAGGCGCTCCGGCATCGGCCTCTGACCGGTCACGCCGAAAGGCGCTTGCGCCCCTTCGTGCGGCGGCGGGCGAGCACCTTGCGTCCGTTCTTGGTCGCCGTGCGGGCGCGAAATCCGTGGCGGCGCTTTCGCACCAATCGGCTCGGTTGATAGGTTCTCTTCATCGTCCATGCCGCTTAGCCAGCGGCCCTCGTCTTAAAGAAACGGACAGCCGGCTCACGTAGGGCTTCAAGACCGCGCCGCGCCGATGTTCGGGATAGTGCCGAAGCGCGCGGGCCCGCGCCGCTCCGGTCGAGCGCGGGCGATATAGGGTGAAACTCGTGGCGAAGTCAACGACATCGGCCGATTCCGCCCCTGTCATTCCCCCGTCACGCCCCGGTGAAAGCGCTCGGCCGGCGCTTCATAAGTTCGTGGCGGGCTGACGCATTTCCCCGCCGTTTAGGAGCCGGTGCTACCAAAGGCGTGCGGAAACTCCGCAGGATACGGCTGAGAGGACATGGAGAACGCGCGTCGCGCCGCGCTTCGGCAAAGCGAAACGACCGGCGAATCCGGAACCCGGCGCCCATCCAGGCAGCGGAATCTTCTACGCTGGCTACCGCTCGTCTTCGTCGTGTTGGCGCTCGTGCTTCTTTATGCCGCCGGCCTGGAGGATTATCTCTCGCTCGACGCACTCCGCCGCTACCAGGGCACGCTTCTCGCCACCGTCGCTGCGCGCCCGGCCTTCGCCGCCGCCGTTTACATGCTGGTCTACGTCGCCGTGGTTGCGATCTCGTTTCCCGGTGCCGGGGCGTTGACGATCGCCGGCGGCTTCCTGTTCGGTGCGGCGCTCGGCACGGTGCTCGCCTCTGTCGCTGCGACGATTGGCGCGACGTTGATTTTCCTGATCGCGCGCACCTCGCTTGGCGCGCTCCTTGCGGAGCGCGCCGGACCGCGCGCGCAGAAGCTGCGCCAAGGTTTTCAAGAGGAGGGATTCAGCTACCTCCTCTTTCTCCGTCTGGTGCCGCTGTTTCCCTTTTGGCTCGTTAACCTCGCTGCTGCGCTGTTCGGCATGCGGCTTCTCACTTATGTTGCCGCGACTGCGGTCGGCGTGGTGCCTGCGACGTTTGTGTTCGCCTATTTCGGGCACGGCCTCGGAACGGCGCTCGACAGCGAAGGCCCGCATGTGCCGGCGACGCTTCTCGTCGCGCTCGGGCTGCTCGGCGTCGTGGCGCTTGTGCCGATAGCGGTGCGCCGGTTTAGGCGCGGGAGGGGGAAGGAGTAGGGCGTGCAACGGACGGAGTATGAGTGAGGTCCTGACGCCCGACATCTGTGTGATCGGTGCGGGTTCAGCCGGTCTGACGGTGGCCGCCGCGGCGGCATCGTTCGGCGTCGCGGTCGTTCTGGTGGAGCGCGGCAAGATGGGCGGCGACTGCCTGAATTCGGGGTGCGTTCCGTCGAAGGCGCTGATCGCGGCGGCCAGCCGCGCGCACGCCGTTCGCGACGCCGGCCGCTTTGGGATAGGCGCCGGCGAGCCGCGCACGAAATTTTCCGCCGTTATGGCGCATGTGCGCGAGACGATCGCGGCGATCGAGCCGAACGACTCGGCCGAGCGCTTCACCGGGCTCGGCGTGAAGGTGCTTCCCGGTGTGGCCCGCTTTTCCGATACACGGACCCTGCAGGTGGGAGAGACCGAGATCCGCGCCCGCCGCTACGTGGTGGCAACCGGCTCGCGTCCGGTGATCCCGCCGATTCCGAATCTGATTGCGGTCCCTCATTTCACCAACGAGACGATCTTTGAGCTGAAGCGCCTCCCCGGCCATCTGATCGTCATCGGCGGCGGACCCGTCGGCATTGAAATGGCACAGGCCTTCCGCCGCCTCGGCTCGCAGGTGACGGTGCTTGAAGCCGGGACCGCGCTCGCCAAGGACAATCCGGAGCTGACCGCGCTCCTGCTAAAGTCGCTCCGCGCCGAAGGCGTCGATATCCGCGAAGGCGCCAAGGTGACGCGCGTCACGCGGCGCGGGCGAAGCGCTGTCCGCGTGACGCTCGAAGGGCCCGGCGACGCCGCTCCCTATATCGACGGGACGCATCTTTTGCTCGCGGCCGGCCGGCGCCCCGATCTCGACGAGCTCGCCTTGGACAAGGCGCGCATTCGCTTCGACACGGAGGGCATTAGAGTCAATTCGCGTCTCAGGACCCGCAACCGTCGCGTCTATGCGATCGGCGACGTCATCGGCGGCGCGCAATTCACGCATTGGGCCGGCTATCAGGCGGGGCTTGTCGTCCGCTCCATCCTCTTTCGCTTCGGCGGCAAGATCAGGCGCGACATTCTCCCCTGGGTCACCTTCACCGAGCCGGAGCTCGCGCATGTCGGCCTTACTGAAGAAGAGGCGCGCCGCCGCCACCGGCATCTGCAGGTGCTGCGCTGGCCGTTCGCCGAGAACGACCGCGCCAACACGGAAGGCGATCGGCGCGGGATGATGCGGTTGCTCGTCACCAGGCGGGGGCGGATCGTCGGTGCCGATATCCTCGGGCACGACGCGGGCGAGCTGATCGCGCCCTTCGTGCTCGCCGTGACGAAAGGCCTGAGCGTGAAGGACCTTGCGACTGCGATCTTCCCCTATCCGACGCGCGCGGAAGCGGCACGGCGCGCGGCAATCGCCTTTTACGCGCCGAAGCTCGACTCGCCCCTCATTCGGCAGGTGATCAATCTTGTGCGGAAGCTTGGATGAGCGCGCTCGGCTGGAAACGCCGCGGCGGCACCGGTAAGATGCCCGGCGCAGAGGCGAGGAACGACATGCCGGACAAGCTCCCGCCGCCGTCTGCGGCCGGTCGAAGCGAAGCGGGCGAAACGGAGAAGCGCGCCGCCGTCCTAGGCTTGAGCCTCTCCAACAAGCTCCTCGTGCTGACGCTCCTCTTTGTCATGGTGGCGGAGGTACTGATCTACATTCCGTCGATCGCCAACTACCGCAACGTCTGGCTGAAAGAGAAGCTCGACACCTCGGAGCTTGTGGCAATGGCGGTGAGCGCCGCCCCGGAAGGCGGCATCTCGGCCAATCTCGAGGAGGAGATGCTGCGCTCGATCAACGTCGACCAGATCGCGCTGCGAAGCGCCGGCCAGCGCTGGCTGATCTCCGTCGACGACATGCCGCGCGACATTGCCGCCCACCACGATCTGCGCTGGCTGAAGCCGCTCGAACTCGATCCGCGCCGCCTTCGAGACTCTGTTCTCGACCGGCGACCGCTTCATCATGGTGAGCGGTCAGCCGCCGGCCGGCAGCGACCGCTTCGAGATCGTCGTGCATGAAGCCGCCTTGCGCGACGCAATGATCGCCTATTCGCGCAACATCCTGCTTCTGTCGCTCGCCATCTCGGTCATCACCGCGACGCTCGTCTATGTCGCGCTCCGCCTGCTCTTCGTGCGGCCGATGCAGCGGCTATCCGCCAGCATCGTGGGATTTTCGACCGCGCCGGAGGACGCCTCGACCATCATCGTGCCGAGCGGCCGGCGCGACGAGATCGGCGTTGCGGAGGAGAAGCTCGCCGGCATGCAGAAGGCGCTTCGCGACATGCTCGCGCAGCGCCGGCATCTCGCCGATCTCGGGCTCGCCGTCTCCAAGATCAACCACGATCTCAGGAACATCCTCGCCTCCGCGCAGCTCTTCTCCGATCGCCTGCAGGCGGTTGAGGACCCGCTCGTGAAGCGCTTCGTGCCGAAGGTCATCGGCGCCATCGACCGTGCGATTGAATATACCCGCTCGGTGCTCGCCTACGGCCAGGCGCGCGAAGAGCCGCCGCGGCGCCAGCTTCTTTCGCTGACGCGGCTCGTCGACGACGTCGCCGACGTGCTCTCGCCCGCCGCCCGCGAGGGCGTCAGCTTCGAGAACCGCGTGGCGCGCGACGTCGAGGTCGACGGCGACCCCGAGCAGCTCTTCCGCGTGCTGATGAACCTTTGCAGGAACGCCGTCGAGGCGGTCGGCGACGGCGACGGGCCGGCGGTGATCCGCCGTGTCTGGGTGGAGGGCGAGCGGATGGGAAGCGTCACCTCGATCCGCGTCTGCGACACCGGCCCGGGCGTGCCGGAGCGGGCGCGCGCCAAGCTCTTCCAAGCGTTCGAGGGCTCGGCGCGGCAAGGCGGCACGGGCCTCGGCCTCGCCATCGCCGCCGAGATCGTGCGCGCGCATGGCGGCGACATCAGGCTGGTGGACCGTGCCGGCGCCGGCGCGGTTTTCGAGGTCACCATCCCCGACCGTCCGGTGCCGATCGCGGCGCGCCGCGAGCGGCAGGCCTGAGGACAGCTGAACGCCGGCGAGGCGCCGAGAGGCGCGCGAGCGCAGCGCCGTGAAGGCCGGCGGTTGGCGCGCCATCTCTTGCATTGCCAGCCTCGACCGACTAGGTGTCCCGAGCCTTGCGGCAGGCCGCCGCGCGGTCACAAGCGCCCGTAGCTCAGCTGGATAGAGCACCAGACTACGAATTTGGGGGTCGTGGGTTCGAATCCTGCCGGGCGCGCCATTTCATTTTGGTCCATTCGGGACACATAGGTGACGGTTTATTCCGGAGACATGGGTAACACCTTTGCTCCGAAGGGATTGGCGATCGGCTCCAGCTGCAGGTCTCGTAGTCGAAGTAGCCGAGATCGCGGTGCATGAAGCTGACGAGCCATAGACCTTCAGAGCCCCCAGGCCGGCCTCTCTCGCTTCAGCGCACCTTGCCTTTCCTGGAACCAGCGCCGTGATCGCGGTAGCCCTTTTCGGGTTTAGCCGAATGCGCCGAGTGCGCTTGCCTCCTGCCCGCCCGTTTGCCGTCGCGGGGCTAGGCTCGTCGCAGCGTGGAGTTCGAGGCTCTTCACCCTTTGGCTCGCGGCAACGTCAAGCGCCGTATGACGCCGGAGACGTCTGCAACCCGCGGAGCCTTTGATCGAGCCACGGGAATACCGTAGTCTTCGGTGTTCCACTCATTGCACCTCATTCCGGCATGATTCCGATCTTCGACGGGCACAACGATGTGCTCCTGCGCCTCAACCGCGACCCGGCGACTGCCGCGGAGCGCTTTCTCGGGGGCGAGGACGCCGGTCACATCGACCTGCCACGCGCGCACGCTGGCGGGTTCGCCGGAGGCCTCTTCGCAGTCTTCGTGCCTTCCGACGCCGCCGGCAGCTCCCGCGACGAAATGATGCGGGCCGCCGCATACGATCTTCCCCTGTCCTCGACGATAGCTTTGACGAATGCTCAGGCCTACGCAGCCGGCATGATCGCGCTTTTGCTTAGGATTGTGCGGAAGTCGAACGATCGCGTGCGGCTC
Source organism: uncultured Alphaproteobacteria bacterium (assembly GCA_963720705.1). GTDB lineage: Bacteria > Pseudomonadota > Alphaproteobacteria > Rhizobiales > Afifellaceae > DASWJZ01. The sequence continues at coordinate 361,640 of CAVRGJ010000001.1, read as the reverse complement.
TGTTGCCGACTTGAAGACATTCGCCAGTCCCTCGACAGTGGGTCGCTCGCGGCGGTTCTGCATATTGAAGGTGCAGAACCGATCGATCCGGATTTCAAGATGCTGGAAGTGTTCCACGCGGCTGGATTGCGGTCGCTTGGGCTCGTGTGGAGTCGGCCCAACCTGTTCGGTCACGGCGTCCCCTTCCGCTATCCGAGCAGTCCCGATACCGGCCCCGGGCTCACCGATGCCGGCAAGGCACTTGTGAAAGCCTGCAACGAGCTGAAGATCGTCATCGATCTCTCGCATCTATCGGAGCGAGGCTTCTGGGATGTGGCTGCGCTTAGCAGCGCTCCGCTCGTCGCCACGCACTCCAACGCCCATGCGCTCACGCCTCATGCACGGAACCTGACCGATCGCCAGCTTGCTGCGATTCGAGAAAGTGGGGGTGTCGTCGGAATCAATTTCGCCACCTGCTTTCTGCGTCCGGACGGACGTATGCTGGCGGATACGCCGCTTGAGGACGTTGTCCGCCATGCAGATCACCTGATCGAGCACGCAGGCGTCGATCATGTGGGCTTCGGTTCCGACTTCGACGGCGGTGTGATTCCAAAGGATCTGGCGGACGTGGCCGGACTGCCTAGGCTTGTGGAGACGTTCCGCTCCGCAGGTTACGACGAAGCAACGCTTAGCAAGCTCTGCCTCGAGAACTGGCTTGCGCTGCTCGGGCGTACCTGGGGCGAGTGAGGCACGTTGAGCAGATATCGAGGCCGACCGTGTCTCGCCGGCGGGCTCATCCCGCGAACAGGTTGGCCCTTTTTTCCGGGCCGGTCAGTGGTCTGGGGATGGCCTTTTAGGAGCGATGATGATGGCGGGGGGTGGTGTGGACTACCGTGAAGTTCATCGGCCGCGGACGTATTCGAACTGGCCGACGGAACTGCCTGAAAGGAACCTCCTTCTCACGTCGCTTGGCTGGAACATAATGAACGCCTGTAGCGCAAAGCGATAACTCGAAGAAACCGGCTCTGAACCTTCAAGATGACGTTCGCCCAGCCGCCCGACTTCGATGTCCTCACCGCGAGCTCGACTTGTGGTCGGCGGCGGGTCGCGTCGCGGAATTTTGGTGGCGCGACGACGACGCAGTCGCACCGACACCGGCGCTCGATCGATTGCTTTCGCTTTCGGATTCCTTCGGCATCGAGATCGGCGTCGCCGTCATCCCGGCGCCGGCTTCCGACGAGATCGCAGACGCTCTTGCCAGGCATTCGGGCGCCGTGCCGCTGCAGCATGGATATGCTCACAAGAACCACGCGCCGCCCGGCGCGCCCGCAGTCGAATGCGGCGGCACGCGCCCGGTCGGCGAAGTGATGCGTGAGCTCGAAGCGGGCGCGGCGCGCATGCGCGAGCTCTTCGGCAGGCGTTTCAAGGATGTCCTTGCGGCGCCATGGAACCACATCGATCCGGCGGTGATCGAGAAGCTCGGCGACAGCGGCTTCTGCGGCGCCTCCGCCTACGGGCCGCGCGCCGCGATGAAGAGCGGCGGACTTGCCATCGCCAACGCCCATGTCGACCCGATCAACTGGCGTGAGCGCCGCTTCGCGGGCACCGGAAAGGCGCTCTCCGGCATCATCGGCGAGCTTGCCGCGCGGCGAACCGGCGCGACCGACCCGGACGAACCGCTCGGGCTTCTGACGCATCACCTCGACCATGACGAAGAGCTCTGGGATTTTCTGGAACGCTTCTTCGCGTCGACGCGCGCGCATCCGGCGGCGCGCTGGCTGACCATCGCCGAAGCGTTCGCGCCGCGCTCCGCGACCGCTCCGCTCGCAAGAGCCGGCTTGTGAGCGTCGAAGTCCGCTCCGCGACGGCCGACGATATCGATCGCGTCGTCGATCTCCTCTACGACAACATGAGCCAAAAGGTCCCGAAGGCGCGCTGGCGGAACCTGCTCGACTATCCGTGGCGGCCTGCGGACGCCGATCGCGGGTGCGTCGCCATCGACGGCGAGCGCATCGTCGGCTTCCTCGGCCTCGTCTATGCCGACCGGCCCATCGCCGGGCGCACCACGCGCTTCTGCAACATCTGCGCCTGGTATCTTCTGAAGGCCTATCGCGGTCAGGGAATCGGACGGCGCATCCAGCTCAATTCCGTCGCCGACCCGAACATGACCTACACGATCATGACGGCGACGGCCGCGACAGGGCGCGCGTTCAGCGACCAGAGCGGCTTCCACGTGCTCGACGATTCGCGCTATCTGCTTCGCCGCCGCACCGGCGGCATCGGCGATCTTGAAATCATCGACGACGCCGACGCGATCGCGCCGCATCTATCGCCGGAAGACCGAAAGCTCCTCGCGGATCATCGCCCCTACAACATGCGCCACCTTCATGTCCGCGCCGGCGAGGCGTCGTGTTACGTCGCCATGCAGGTGAAGCGGAAGGGCGACGACATCGACTATCACGAGGTCATGTACGTCAGCGATCCGGCTTTCCTCGCCCGGTCCGGCCAGGCGCTCGCCGACACGCTCCTCGCGAACGACAAATCGGTGCTTGCGATCGACAAGCGCTTCCTGCCGGAAATGCCCCAATGGGAAGCCGAGACAATAAGGCTGCCGCGCTGGCATCGCTCGGCATTCGTTGCGCCGGCCAAGATTGACCACCTCTACGGCGAGGTTGCGCTTCTCGACCTGAAACTCCCGTGAAGCAAGCCCTTGCCGGGGGCGGAGAAATCGGCGTTAAGGTCGTGCCTATGAACGAAGCACCCCGCCTCGAGATCGACCCGGTCCGCTTCCGCCGCGTCATGAGCTGCTTTGCGACCGGCGTCACCGTCGTCACCGCCGAGCACGACGGCGAGGCGCGCGGCATGACGGCGAATGCTTTCATGTCGGGCTCGCTCGAGCCGCCGCTCTGCGTCATCTCGATCGCCAAGCGCGCGCATATGCACCACGTCATGATTGCCGCGAGCCATTTCGGCGTGAACATTCTCGCCGAGGACCAGGTGGAGCTGAGCGAGCATTTCGCCGGCCGGCCAAATCCACGCCTTGCCGTCGCCTTCGAGCGCGTCGGGCCGGCGGTGCTCCTTGCAAGCGCCTGCGCGCGGATCGCGGCGGAGGCGGTGGCTCAGCACGATTGTGGCGATCACACCATCTTCGTCGGCCATATCCTCGGCCTCGATGCGGACAACCGCCCGCCGCTGCTTTATCACGCCGGCCGCTATCGCGGCCTCGACGGCGGCCGGCTCGACACCAATGTCGGCGTGCCCGAGTTCTGGTGAGAGAGCTCCAGCCCGCGATGAAATGACGCCGGCGGTCGAAGGAACGCCGGCGCGGCGCCGCGGGTTTCGACGCGCGGGACGTGTTGATTAGGCGAGTGGCGGGGCAGGGAGTCTCAAGATGCGAGAGATGCTTTCGTTTGCGGCCGTCATTGCCGCATGCGTTCTTGCCGGCACGGCGGCACCCGCCGCGCGCGCCCAAAGCACCGACGTGCTGACGGGTGCGGCGGCGTTTGGAAGCTGGGAGGATGCGAAGCCCGGGGTGACGCGGCTGATCCGCCCGTCCGACTTGCCCGCGCCGTATGAGACGAAATCCGCGAGCAACGCGCCTGCGCCTGTCGCCCTGCCGGAAGGCGGCAAGCCGAACGTGCTCGAAGGCTTCAGTGTCGCCGAGCTCGCAAGCGGCATGAGTCAGCCGCGCGTGATCCGCGTCGCGCCGAACGGCGACGTCTTCGTGGCCGACAGCGGCTCCGGCGAGATCGACGTCTTCCGCATGGGCGAGGACGGCAGCGTCGCCAAGAAGGGCGTATTTGCGACCGGTCTCGATCAGCCCTACGGCATCGCGTTCTATCCGCAAGACGATCCGCGATACGTCTACGTCGCAAACACCGGCAGTGTCGTGCGCTATCCTTATAAGAGCGGCGACATGCAACCCTCAGGCGCCGCCGAGACGATTGTCCCGGTGCTTCCGGTCGGCCATCACTGGACGCGCGACCTCGCCTTTTCGCCTGACGGCAAGACGCTCTTCGTATCGGTCGGTTCCGGCTCGAATGTCGGCGAAGGCACGATGCAAGGTCCGCCGCCTCCGGTCTTCGTCGCGAACCACGCGCTTGGCGCCACCTGGGCGGAGGAGGCGAACCGCGCCGACGTGCTCGCCTTCGACCCGGACGGCAAGAACGCGCGCGTCTACGCGACGGGCTTACGCAATTGCTCCGGCATGACGGTGCAGCCGGCAACCGGCGCGCTCTGGTGCGTCGTCAACGAGCGCGACGCGCTCGGCGACAACCTGCCACCCGACTACGCCACGCGCGTGCAGGAAGGCGCCTTCTACGGCTGGCCCTGGTATTACATCGGCTCAAACGAGGACCCGCGCCACAAGGGCGAACGCCCCGACCTCGCCGACAAAGTGACGGTACCGGACGTACTCTTCCAGGCGCATTCGGCTCCGCTCGGCATCACCTTCTACGATGCCGACGCCTTCCCGGCCGAATACAAGGGCGATGCCTTCGTCGCGATGCACGGCTCGTGGAATCGCGATCACCGCACCGGCTACAAGGTCGTGCGCCTGCTGTTCGACGATTCCGGCAAGCCGACCGGCGCCTATCAGGATTTCATGACCGGCTTCGTCATGGATGACCAATCGGTATGGGGCCGCCCTGTCGACGTGGCAGTGGCGAAGGACGGCTCGCTTCTGGTCAGCGAGGACGGAAGCGGCACGATCTGGCGCGTCACCGCGGCGAAGCGCTGACTCGAGAGCGCGCCACCGATGCCCACTTCATTCTATCTGCCGGAGGGAACGCCGAGCGCTGTCTTGCTCGCCTCGCGGCGATTGATGCGGAGCTTCTCCTGCATGGCGATGAAGAGCGTTCGCGCGCGCTCCGCGGCATCCGCGTCCATGCGGCCGTTCTTCGTCTCGAAGTCGAAAGAGATCTCGGCGACGCGCGGCTTCAAGCGGCCGGACTCGGCGCGCCGGAAAGGATAGCGCTTCGCGCCAGCATCGAGAAAATGCCAGAGCGTGAAGCCGAACTCCGCATCGAATCCCTTGCCGAGATTCACGCAGGCGTATTGGAACACCCACTCGCAGATCGTCGGGCCTGAGCGGAGCTTGTCGTCGGCCTTGTTCCCGCCGTCGCCGAGAAGATCGGGAAGCGCGCCGAAGCGGGCGAAGACGTCGCCCAATCTTGAGAACGTGTCGTTGAGCTCGCGCTTGGTCGAGACGGAGAAGCGGCTGTAGGTCGAGCGCGGCTTCGCGACGACCGCCGGTCTTCCTTTGCGGGCGATCTGAAACGGCGCGATATCCTCCTCAAGCACGGTCTTGCCCTCGTGCTCGTCCGCGACGCGGCGGTATTCGACCGCGCGCAGGAGATCGGGCGTGCGGAACTTCAGCGTCAGTTCCGGCAGCCCAGAGAGCGCGCCGTTCTTGAAGCAGGCACGGCTGCGAAGCGCGATGCCGCGGCGCGCAAGCAGCCCCTCCTTGGTGTCGAGAAAGAAGACGACGCGCCGCTTCTTCAGCTTGAGCGCGCCTTCCGCGCGGCTCGCCTTTCCGTCCTTCGCGTCGAGTGTTGTTGCAATCAGCAGCTTAAGCTGGCCGCTCCAGAAAGCCTTCGCGGCCTTCTCGTAAGCCTTGCCGGCAAAGGCAGCCTGATCGAGCAGGAGCTTGTATTCCCGGCTGTCGATCCAGAGGCGATCGCTCACGCCCAGACGCCTTTCGCAACGCGGCCGCGGCAAGGTCGTCGCGACCGTAATGCAACCTAGACTAGCAGAAAGGTAAGGCGTCGTCACCCGGCGCCGGCGGGCGCCTCAGCGGACGAAGACGCGGCCCGGTGCAAGCAGGAAGGGCGGCAGGTAGCCGGCGAGATTGGAGAAGGGCAGCACCTCGGGTTTGAGGCGAATGCCCAAAACGTCGGCCATGAACGCTCGGCGCGCCTCGATCCGGTGCCACGCATCCGGATAGCGCTCGGCGAACGCGGCTCGGCCGTCCGCATCAAGAAGCGCGATGCCGTCCTCGATGTTGGATGTGAAGTAGGGCGTGCCTGTCGCCGGGATGATGTCGAGCTGGATCGCCTGGCCGGACTTCAGGGCCTCGCGCGAGCCGGGATAGATCGGCGTGTTCATCCACTCGTCGAGATGGATCAGGTGGCCGGGATTGAGGCCGACATTGAAGAACGGATCGCCGAGGCGGCGTTTCACCTGCGCGTCGATCTCGCCGCCTGCAACGCCGATCCCGATCGTCTCGTACCATTCGGCGGCGCAGGCGAAATAGGGCGCGGCCAGGCGCTTGGCGTAGTCGCGGATGTTTTCCGGGAGCTCCGACGCGTCAGCGACCAAGAAGCCGGCGCGGCAGGTAAGCGCGCCCCAGATGCCGAACGCCACGGTGAACGGGTCGCCGCGCTCGATGATCCGGTCGGAGGGGCTGCCGAGCCCCTGAAAAGCGCGTTCGCCCGCCGACAGCATGGCGTGGCAGGAAAGCGCAAAGCCTTCCTGCCTGAGCAGCGTCGCCGCTTCGAATTCGCGCATGCCGGGCTGCACGCCGAAAACCACGCGCTTGACCGCTTCGGACGCGTGGCTTGCCGCGAACTCGAATGCGGCAAGCTGCTCGATCTCGTTCGTCGCGCGGAGCCCGGTGGAGGCGTCCATCATAAGCGACGTGGCGTTGACTACCCGGCCGGACTTGCCGACCAGGTCGCGAAGCGTGTCGGCGATGAAGGACGGAATCTCGAGCCACGTTTCCGGTTGTGACGCTTCCGCTCGCGAGTAATATTTCCAGCCGACGGTGCCGACAGTCGAGCCCGCGCGGATGCCGGCCTCGGCGAAGAGATCGGCCAGCGAAGGCGTGCGGCTGCGGTCCTGGCCCAGCAGGCCGAAGGGCGGATAAAGTTTGACGTCGAGGTCGATCGCCGCCGTCCGCGCGGGCGCCTGATTCTCCGGGCCGGTGAGAAGCATCGGCTCCCGCCCCGGCACGAAGATCATGAGCGCTTCCTCGAAGCGCGGATCGAAGCCGGTCAGATAGGCGAGGTTGGCGAAGTGCTCGCGGTCGGCATAGATCGCGGCCGCCGAAAGCCCAGCCGCGCGAACTCGCTCCGCGAACGCCGCGAAACGCGCCGCATAGAGGCCCTTCGGGAGTTCCGGGCGAATGTCGGGAAGCCCGAAGTCGGGAAGCTTGGCGTCGATCAGGCGGACGCCGAAGGGGAGCTGCGGCACGCGCTACTGGGTGTTGGAATTGGGCGGCGGCGGCAGCCAATAGCTGGCGGCGGGCTTGCCGCGCTCGATGCGCACGAAGTTGTCGGCGAACGCTTTATAGGTGTGGCTCCATTCGCCGTCCGGCCATTTGATGCGAATCTCGGCTCGCTCGGCGGTGCCGAGGCCGAAATGCTCGAAGCCGGCCTGACCCGACGCGTGCCCGCCGCCGACCGAGATGACACGCGTCATCGTCTGGTTGCCGATCTTGACGGAGATGCGTGCGCCGACGGCGTTGCGGTTGGTGTCGGGCTCGGCGAGCTCGACCTCCAACCAGTTGCCGAGCGGCTCATGGCCCCAGGCGGTGCGGGCGCCGAGATTGCGGAAGAGGCTCGCAGGCGAATTGCGGTTGACGACGACGATGTCGAGCATGCCGTCGAGGTTGAGGTCGACGACCGCGGCGCCGCGTCCGCGCTTCTCCGAAGCGATGCCGGCTTGCCCGCCGACCTCGGCGAAGGTGCCGTCCCATTGACCAAGCAGCAGATTGTCCGGGTCGTAGGCGGCGAATTCCGGCATCGATTCCACGTTGCCCTTGGAGATGAAGAGGTCGAGCAGGCCGTCATTGTTCACGTCGGCGAACTGGCTGTGCCAGCCGGTCGAGGGACGGTAGTCCGTGCCCTGGTAGGGCCGCTGCGCGGTGGCGCCGACATCGAAGGCGATGTCCTTGTAGACCGGCTTCAGCCCGTCGTCGCCCTGGTCCTCGTCCGGATCGAGCTCCTGCAGCTTGGTGTCGCCCATCGAGGTCAGCGCGTATTCCGGATAGCCGTTGCCGGAGAGATCGGCTTCCGCGATCCCCATCCCCCAGATCGAGAGGTGCTGCCAGCCGTCGGCGGTGGTGAAGAGTTTCGGCGTGCGGCCGGGGTCGACGCGCCACATCTGCTCTTCGCCGCCGCGATAATACTGGCGGTCGTTGGTGACGCGGAGCGACGGGGTGCCCGACTGGTTCCAGTCGGTGAACAGCATTGAGAGCGTGCAATATCCCGGCGCGAGCGTGAAAGGCGCACCGTAAGACGGCGCGTCGCCGGCAGACGAGCGGATCAGGTAGTTGCTGCCGCAGGTTCCCCACGGCGAACCCGGCGCCTGTCGGTCGACGTAATTGCCGATGGCAAGCGTCGGGAACTTCGCACCCGTCTCAAAGGTCGCGGAGAAGGCGGTCGTCCATTCCTTGCCGCCGTCAAAGACCCATGCGTCGTTGGCCTTGGTGAACTGGCAATTGCCATCGCCCCTCAGGAGCAGATTGCTCCCAAGGCGAAGGACGAAGAGGTCCATGTGGCCGTCATTGTCGATGTCGATCGGGTAGGCGCCGATGACTTGCTTCAGGTCGCCCGGTTCGATGCCGGAGAGCAAGACTTTCTTGAAGCGCAGCGCTCCGCCGGTCGCGCTCTCGTTCTGGAAAAGCTCGGCGGAATTGCTGCCGCCCGCCATGAAGAGGTCCGGCTTGCGATCGCCGTTGCAGTCGAGCGCCGCGACGCCGCCGCCGACGAAGAATTCCCACGGGCCGCCATAGACGTGGTCGATACCGGCCGCTTGCGCCTCGTCGACGTAGTCGGGGATGTCGCTCGTCACCTTCTTGTCGGCGGACGATGCCGCCCCCGCGCCGGCGAAGAGCGCAAGCGCGCCGAGCGAGGTGCGCGCCATGTTCCGCGTCATGGCACCGTCACCAGCGTCTTCAGGTAGGCGATGATCGACGAGCGGTCGGCATCGCTCGCGGCGATATAGGCGTCGCGGGCGGAGCGCGCGTCGCCGCCGTGGGCCCGGATCGCCTGGTCGAGCGTGGTCATGTCGCCGCGATGGCCGTAGGGGGCGGTGGAGGCGATGCCCCAGAGCTCGGCGGTGATGAAGATGTCGCGCTCCACGAAGCGCTGCGCCAGGATTTCGTTGCCGAAAGCGGTAACCTCGTTGTCGGCGATCTTGTGGCGCTTAAGGTCGCCGAAAAGCGGGACCAGATATTCGCCTTTGTCGTTGCGCTGCAGGGATTTCGCCCAATCGAGCCCACCGAGTTCGTAAACGGCCGGCTCGGCGACCTCGCCGGTTCTAAGCGTCCCGGAAAGGTCGTAGGGAGCGGGATCGGCGAAGGCGAGGCTCTTCAAGGGCAGCGTCTGGCGGTGGCACGCGGCGCAGCCGAGATCGGTGAATTTCGTCGCGCCGGCCGCGGCCGCGTCGCGCCAGGCGGGATCCTCCGGAACGATTTCCTTCGGCATGGGTAGCGCCGCCTGGAAGGCGACGAGCGCGGAAATGTCGCCTGGCGAAAGCTCGTCGGGATGGCCGTCCTGGTCGAAGTCGTTGGTGCCGGTCCAGCGCGCCCCGAAGCGCTCGCTCGCCTCCATGCCGTGATGCGCGTTCATGGCGTTGATCGTGAACTGGCGGAGCGACGCGAAGACGCCCTTCTGGCTGAACGGCCGGATGGTGAGGTCGGCGTCGACGCCGTCGATGGCGGAATTGTCGACGATGCCGTCGGGGCTGACGGTGACCTTGCCGAAGTCGACGCCCTTGCTGTTGAGCGAAGCCGTGGCCGGCTGGCCGGTTTCGCGCGCCTGCTTCAGCGCCGCGAGACGCTCGGCGCGGAGGTCGGCCGTCATCTCGCGCGCGAGGAGCTCGACCAGCCCGTCGCCGAACATCGAGTTGGTGTTGCGCTCGTTGGAGAATTGCGGATCGAGGCTGTCGAAATCGGCGCTCTCAAAGCCCTCGGAGACGAAGACGTTGGCGGTGAACGGGCCGGCGCCGCCGGGTGCCGGGTCGGAATGGCACGACGAGCAGGCATTCGCGTCCATGCCGGCCGTGCGGCGGAAGGCAGCGTCGACCGGACGCTTGCGGAGCGTCGGGATGATCGCCTGCGTCGCCATCGGCCGTCCGGCACCGTCCTCGACCGTGAATCTGCCGATGAAGAGGTTCTTGCCGGCCGCCACCAGCTTCGCGAGCTGCGCTGCGGAAAGCGGGCCCTCGTAGTCGGTGACGTCGATGTGCTCGCGCACCACTTTCTCCGCCCACGACGGAGCCGTATCGGCGGCGATCGCCGGGTGGACGAAGAGACTTGCGCCGCACAGAAGAGCCGCGAGCGCCCGCCGCCGAGCGGCCGTTCGGCGGACGGCGCTCACGGCCGCGCCTCCGCGTAGGCGTTGGTGATCTTGGCGTGCGCGGGTACCGTGCCGCCGATGATCATGGCGAGCACCTCGTCGGTTGTTACCTCGTCCTTGTGCACGGTGCCGACCATGCGCGCCGTCTTCATCACGGTGATGCGGTCGGCGAGGTCGAAGACGTCGTGGATCTCGTGGCTGATCAGGAAGATGCCGATGCCTTCCTTCTTGAGCTGTTTGACGAGGTCGCGCACCTGCGCGGTCTCCGCCGGCCCGAGCGCCGCCGTCGGCTCGTCCATGATCAGGATGCGCGCGTTGAAATGGATCGCGCGCGCGATCGCCACCGATTGCCGCTGGCCGCCGGAGAGCGCTTTGACCGGCGTCTTGAAGCCCTTGAAGACGGGATTGAGCCGGCCCATCACCTTGCGGGTGGCCGCCTCCATGGCGACGTCGTCGAGCGTGTTGAAGCGGGTCAGAAGCTCGCGGCCGAGGAAGATATTGGCCGGCGCGTCGACGTTATCGGCGAGAGCGAGATTCTGGTAGATCGTCTCGATGCCGAGCGCCTTGGCGTCGCGCGGATTGTTGATGGTGACCGGCTTGCCGTCGATAAGAATCTGTCCGGAATCGGCGCGATAGGCGCCGGAGAGCACCTTCATCAGCGTCGATTTTCCGGCGCCGTTGCCACCGACGAGTCCGACGACTTCGCCCGGATAGAGATCGATGGTCGCGTTCTCGACGGCATGCACGCCGCCGAACGAGACGTAGATGTTGCGCATCTCGACGAGAGGTGGGCGGTCACCGGACATCGATTACTCCTTGCTCGTCCCCTCACGCGGTTCGTTTGCGGTAAGCGGTGTCGATCCCGACGGCGAACACCAGCACGACGCCGATGACGATGTTCTGCAGCGGCGATTCGATGCCCATGAGCTGCATGCCGGATTGCAGCGACTGCATGACCAGCGCGCCGAGCATGGCGCCCGGAACCGTGCCGATGCCGCCGGTGAACGAGGCGCCGCCGATCACCGCGGCGGCGATCGTGTAAAGCTCATCGAGCGTGCCGAGCGAATTGGTCGCGGCATTGAGGCGCGCCGATGCGACCGCGCCGGCGATGCCGCAAAGGACGCCCATGAGGATGAATACCTTCATGATGATCCAGCGGGTGTTGATGCCGCCGAGCTCGGCCGCTTCCGGGTTGCCGCCGATGGCGAACACGTAGCGGCCGAAGCGGGTCCGGTTCGCGATGAAGGTGACAACGAAGGCGACGCCGAGCGCAATCAGAACCGGGATCGCAATTCCGAGCGAGATGAAGAGGCCCTCGTCCGGCCAGGGGATGCCATGCGAAGTCGCATATTGGCGCGCGAGGCCGACCGGCATCGGGTAGGCGTTGATCACGGCGACGGCACCGAGCACGACGACGCACCCGATCGCGATGAGCGTGAACTCCGCCCACATCGGTCTCAGCGGAAAATCGAACCGCCGCCGCTGCCGGCGGTCGATGACGATCGCGAGCACGATGCCGACGCAGGCGAGGACGGCCAGGATCCAGCTCAACGTCGCGCCGATCGATCCGTGGCCGCCGCCGCCCATCAGCTGGAAGGTCGAATCGAGCGGAGCGAGCGTCCGGCCGTTCGCCACCCACCAGGCCGCGCCGCGCCATACGAGCAGGCCGCCGAGCGTCACGATGAAGGCCGGCACGCCGAGGAAGGCGATGACAAAGCCCTGGAAGGCGCCGATCACGGCGCCGAGCGCGATGCCGGCGGCAAGAACGATGATCCAGGTTGCGGGATAGTCGTAGCCGACGAAGTGCGGCAGGATCTCGGTCTGCAGGGCGCCCATGATCATCGCCAGGAAGCCGTTCAGCGACCCGACCGACAGATCGATGTTGCGGGAGACGATGACGAGTACCATGCCGGTCGCCATGATTGCGACGACCGAGGTCTGTACCGAAAGGTTCCAGAGGTTGCGCGGGGTCAGGAACACGCCGCCCGACATGATGTGAAACCCGACCCACACGATGGCGAGCGCGGCGATCATGCCGAGCATGCGCGCGTCGATCTCGGTGGCCTGCATGAAGGCGCGCAGGGGTGTCATTCTGCGCGGGGCGATATCACCGACCCCCCGGCCCGGCGCGCCGATGGCTTCAGCCATTTCCAGCCGTCACATTCAGTTGGTGCAACGGAAGCTTGCGCCGCGGGATACCTCGGCGCAAGCCCTGTTCAAACTGCGATCAGATCAGCCGCAGACCTTGACGGAGCCGGCCGGCACACCCTTGCAGACCTCGTCCTTTGAAATCCATCCGGCGTCGATCACGGTGTCCAGATTGTCCTTCGTGATCGGGACCGGCTTCAGGAAGAGCGAGTGCATCGCGACGCCCTTCGGGCCGCCGCTGAACATGACCGAACCGTCGACCTGGTCCATGGCCTTGCCCGCTGCGAGCTGCAGGGCGACTTCACCGGCCGCCTTGCCGAGAGCCCGCGCGTCCTTCCACACCGACACGGTCTGGGTGCCGAGCGCGACGCGATTCAGCGCGGCGTGGTCGCCGTCCTGGCCGGAGACCGGAACCTGGCCGGCCATGCCCTGGGCGGCAAGCGCCGCGACGACACCGCTGGCCATGCCGTCATTCTCGGAAACCACGGCATCGACCTTGTTGTTGTTCACCGTGAGGAACTGCTCCATCTCCTTCTGGGCATTCGCCGGATCCCAGTTGTCGGTGTAGGTTTCACCGACAATCTTGATGTCGCCGCTCTTCACCGCGTCCCCGATGACTTCCTCGATGCCGGTGCGCAGGAAGTCGGCATTCGGGTCGGCCGAGTTGCCCTTGATGATGACGTAATTGCCCTTCGGCTGAGCCGCATAGACGGCCTGGGCCTCGAGCACGCCAACCTGCTTGTTGTCGAAGGTGATGTAGAAGGCTTTCGGATTCTCGATCAGGCGGTCATAGCCGATGACCGGGATGCCTTCGTCGACGGCCTTCTGGACGGCCGGCTGGATGGCGTCGGTATCCTGCGCCAGCACGATCAGCACATTGGCGCCCTGCGAGATCAGGTTCTCGATGTCGGTCAGCTGCTTTGCGGCAGAGGACTGAGCGTCCGTCGAGATGTACTTGGCCCCGCCGGCGTCGAGCGCGGCTTTGATGGCCGCTTCGTCGGTTTTCCAGCGCTCTTCCTGGAAGTTGTTCCAGGAGACGCCGACCACGGTTTGCGCCGTAGCGGCGGCGGCGGAGACGGCAAAACCGCCCGCCAACAGCATAGATACAAGGATTTTTCTCATGTCTTCCCTCCCGTTTGGACGGTAGCTGTCAATAGCTTCCAGAAGAGCCGAAATCCAACCAGTTTTCTCGGCAACGGTTGTTCTGCGCGTTCCAGATTAGCGCGAATTTATCATAGAGAATCGCGCGCAAACAGCGGATTCGAACGACGGTCGGAAAAAACCCGCGTCAAAAGGCAGCACGGCAGAACTAGGCCGCGCGCTTCAAGGCCTCGTCAGCGGAAAGCCGGTTCTCGCGCGTCCCGGAAACGATGATCTCGAGCACTCCCTGCTCGGTCGTCTGCTTGACGTATCGGTCGCCGACGTTCTCCCCCCGCTTCAAAACCATCACGCGGTCGCCGACGGCAAAGATGTCCTGCAGGCGGTGCGAGATAATGATCTGGGCCACGCCGTGCTTCTTCAGTTCCAACATCGTCTCCAGGAGCCGCTCGGTCGCCATCACCGAGAGGTTGGCGGTCGGCTCGTCGAGGATGACGACGCGCGGATCGAACGAAATAGCGCGTGCGATCGCCACCGATTGTTGTCTCCCGCCGGAGAGGCTCTCCACCTTCTGATAGACGGAGTTCACGTTGACCTTGAGGCGCTGCAAAACCTCGTCGGCCTCCGCGTACATCTTCTTGCGGTTGACGAAGAGCCATTTGCGCGGCCAGCGGCCCAGAAAGATGTTCTGACCGACATCCAGATTCCCGCACAGCGCAAAGTCCTGATAGATCATTTCGATACCGCGCTCGCGGCTCTCGTGCGGGCTCTTGAAATGCACCGCCTCGCCGGCGACGAGGACGTCGCCGGAATCGCGATGATAGGCGCCGGTCAAGATCTTCATCAGCGTCGATTTGCCGGCCGAGTTGTCGCCGACGAGTCCCAAGATCTCCCCGGGATAGAGAACGAGATCGACGTCGGCCAGGGCCTGTACGGCGCCGAAGGCTTTGTTGATGTGCCGCATCTCTACGATGGGGGCCGAGGCTGCTGCTTCATGCATGGACCGCCTCCGCCGTTGATCCGCGTCGCGCGAGGCGAGCGCGCAGGGTGCCGAAAATGTTGGCTTGACGCACCCAGATGTCAATCAGCACGGCGACGATGAGGATGCCGCCGATGAAGACGTTGATCCAGTGCTGCGGCATCGTGAAGCCTTCCACGTTGAGCTGTAGTAGCGCGCGTACCAGCGTGATGACGGCCGCGCCGGCGAGCGCCCCGATGACTGTCCCGTAGCCGCCGAAGATCGAGCCGCCTCCGATGATGACGGCGGCTATGCCGTCAAGTTCGCGGAACTGGCCTGCGACGGGGTTGAAGCTGCGGAAATAGGCGACATTGATGAGGCCGGCCATGGTCGCGCAGAGCGCGCAGAAGAGCATGGCCACAAAGCGGATGCGCCTGGTGTTGATGCCGGCGTAGGCGGCGGCGCGAATATTGCCGCCGGTGGCATAGATGCGTTGACCAAGCGGCATGTAGCCGAGCACGACCCCGGCCACGACCGCGACCAGGATCATCCACAGCGTCTGCACGCTGACCACGTCGGCAAGCGCGCCGAGAAAGCCGGTTGGCCGCGGCAGGTTCAGATAGCTCAGGATGTCAGCCACCTTGCGGCCGATCAGGTTATAGCGCTCGCTGAAGCCGGTGAGTTGCTGGCCGGCCACGAGCCACGAGGCGACGCCGCGGGCGATATAGAACATGCCGAGCGTGGCGATGAACGCCGGCAGGCGGAAGGCGACGGTCATCATCCCGTTGACGACCCCGGCGGCGAGCCCGACCGCGAGGCCGATCCCGATTGCTTCCAAGGGACTGAGCCCCGCTACCTTCAGCGAATAGGCGGCGGCACTGCCCGCGAGCGCCAGCACGGCGCCGACGGAGAGGTCGATGTCGCCGGCGGCAATGACGTAGGTCAGCCCGACCGCGATCAGCGCGAGCTCCGTGTAGTTGAGCAGGATCGCGAAAGTATTCGGCAGGAGCGCCCAATAGTCCGGCCTGAGATAAAGGCCGGCCAGCCAAAGGATGACCGTGAGCATGATCGCCAGCGCATCGCGGCGCGCGAGGAACTTGCCGAAGCCACCGGCGGAAAGCGCGATGTCCGCCGCCATCGTGCCCTTGGTCTGCGCGCCCTCGATCGCGATCCCACCCGTCTCCAGAAGTTGCGGCGGCGGCCGTCGGCGGAGCCACGCCCAGACGCGCGCCGGAATGCGTTGCCGAATGACGAGGGGCTCGATCAACACCGCGACGAGCAGCAGGATGCCTATGAACGCCGGCACGGCGCCCGCTGGCAGCGAGAAGTGTGCCTGCACTTCAACCGGCTCGCCGTTGATCATCAGCGTGCGGGTGATCGGAACGCCTTCTCGAAGCACCTTGTTGATGAGGACGGTCAGCAGGGCGCCGATGAAACTGCCGAGGACGCGGCCGCGTCCCCCAAGGATCGATGCCCCGCCGATGATGACGGCCGCGATGACGATCAGTTCGGCGCTGAGGCCGCCCTGCGGGGAGGCGCC
This sequence comes from uncultured Alphaproteobacteria bacterium, assembly GCA_963720705.1. Taxonomy (GTDB): domain Bacteria; phylum Pseudomonadota; class Alphaproteobacteria; order Rhizobiales; family Afifellaceae; genus DASWJZ01. The sequence goes on along the minus strand of CAVRGJ010000001.1, from coordinate 345,616 downwards.
CTTGTCCTGCGCGACTGCCATCAGGCCAGCCAGTGTCGCGCAGAGCGAAGACAGCAGATAGGAGCGCACGCGCACCCAGCGAGTCGGAATGCCGGCATAGACGGCCGCCAGCTCATTGCCGCCGGTGGCGAGCGTCTCGTAGCCCCAGCGGGTCTTCGCAAGCACGACCGCGCCGATCGCCACCACCAGCAGCGCCATCGTAATCTGGTTGTTGAAGCCCCAGGCGTTGAATTCGCCGAGCTGGAAGAACCAATGATAGTCGCGCGCCTTGATCGGGTAGAGGATCGACTGACCCCCGGTAAGCCCGAGGATGAACCCTCGGCCGATGAAGAGCATGGTCAGCGTTGCGATGAACGCCGGCACGCGAAGTACGGTCACAAGGATGCCGTTGACCAAGCCGACAAAGATGCCGAGCACGATGCAGCAGAGAATCGCCGGAACGACGCCCAAATCGTAGTGATGCGGATCGAACGCATAGGCAAAGACGACGCCGACCAGACCGAATGTGGAGCCAACCGAAAGGTCGAGGTCCTTGTTGGCGATAACGAATGTCATGCCGACCGCCATGACGGCGTAGCGCGAGGCGTCGCGCAGCAGCGCCTGAAATGCGTCGGTCGAAAAGAAGAAGTTCGGGTTGATGAAGGCGCCAATGACATAGAGGAGCGCCATCATGACCAGGAGTCCCACCTCCCAGCCACCGACAAGCTGCGCCGGACGCCGGCCTAGAACGGAAGCAGGTGACGTCATTCGCGCAGTGTCAGCCCCCGGATGCGAAAGGCGTCAAACGCACAGTCGCGAGAGAGCATAGCCCTCTCGCGACCGGAGCAGAACAGACGATCGAGCTAGTTCTCGAAGCGCTTGCCGACGTTGGCGACGGTTTCTTTCGTCACGAGCTGCGCGCGCGTGTCGAGGTTTGCGGCCGAGATGCCGCGGTCGATCTGCAGATAGAGCTGCATGACAGGCCAGAAGCCCTGCAGGAACGGCTGCTGACCGAGCGAGCCGGTCAGATCGCCTGAGGCAATCGCCTCCTGCTGGGCCGGCCCGAGGTCGAAGCCATAGGCGCAGATCTTGCCGGTCATTCCGGTCTGGGCGACCGCCTTGGCAAGGGCCGGGGTGAACACGTTGTTGCCGGCGAACGCACCGACCACATCGCCGCGCGATTCAAACAGCGACACGATCGCGTTGACCGGATCATTCGGATCGGCATCGACACCCACGCCCTCCGGGCCGGCGTCGACCTTGAATGCGTCAAGCTTTCCGGCGGCCTTGAGAGCGGCGACGATGGCGTTATAGGCCGAACTCACGCGGTTGTTCACCTCGACGTTGCCCATCGCCGTCGAGTTCGGAAGCACGATCGACCCACCGGTGACCCCCTTGTCCATCAGGCACTGGACAAGCGCGTTGCCGGCAATCGCCGCGGCCGACGCGTCCTGGCCCGTGTGGCTGATCGACAGGCGGTGATAGATGCTTCCATCGAAGGAGTTGGTCGTCGCGACCGGGATGCCGTTCTTCTCCGCTGTCTTGACGATGTCGTCATAGGCGCCGACCTGCGGCGTCGTCATGATGATGCCGTCGATCGTCGGGTCCTGAACGATCTGGTTCAGAATCTCGATCTCACGGGCCGGGTCGTCGACGGGCGACTCCGAGCCGAGCAGCAGGATCTTGGCGCCGATCATGTTTCCGGCAACCGTGGCGCCGACATAGACCGGGTCGAAGAAGCCATTGCCAGCCGTATGCGTGACGATCGCGAAAGTTAGATGGCCGTCGGCCGAATGGAAATTCTTGGTGTCGGGGGATTCCTTGGCGGCGTCTTCGAACGAATATCCGCCGACCGCCTTTTCGACACCGCCGGACTGGGCATGGGCGCCCGTGATGCCAAGTGAAAGCGCCGCGGCACATGCCGCGAGCGGCAAAAGATGTCTCATGATCACCTCCCTTTCGTCCAATATCGGACGGTTCCCCACGTATCTGCGTACGTGTGGGGTCCTTTCCATAAGTCATACTTTTGCTCTGCGCAAGGCAGCGCGCTGCGATCAGATTTCGGAAGACCCTCTTAAGAAACTACCGCGACAACGTTTTTTCCGTTCATCGTATGAAACGCTCAACATAGGCCGCCCCGAGCCCGACAGCTTCGAAATGTCGCTTGCACATCTCGATCTTGGTGAAGACGTCCTCGTAGCCCTGCACCTTCCCGTCGGGATCGACGTAGAGCATCGTCCCGTTCACCTGAAAGAGCGTGATCATCTCCGGCACGTGGTCCTCCACGACGAGCGTGTGCGTCTCGCCCGGTGCCTCGTAGACATAGGCGCCCTCCGTCGCCACCCAGTCGTGTTCCAGATAGTGCCACTCGCCTTTGATGACGAAGCCGTGCACCGGCTGCGGATGGCGGTGGCGTGAGAGCACGCCGGACTTCGTCACCTTCAAGAGGTTCTGCCAGTAGCCGCGTGAAGCCGAGAGGCAGAGCGGTCGGAACCAGACGTTCTCCGACTGCGGCACCCATAGCCGCTCGTCGCTCGGCACGGCGTCGGGGATGACGAGCTCGGGCGGCGAGTATTCCGGCTGCGGATGGCGGTAGGGCACGCGCCGCTCGTCCGCGCTCTCCTTGACCTCGGCGCGGTTCGGCATCTTGTCGTGGATGTTCATCGGCGTTTGCGTCCTCTCATGTGATCAGATAGCCGCCGTCGACCGGGAGCACGGCGCCGGTAACGAAGCGCGCCGCGTCGGACAAAAGAAAGAGCACGACGCCGGCGACGTCTTGCGGCGCTCCCCAACGCGCCAGCGGCGTGCGCGCGACGATCGCCGCGGAGCGCTGCTTGTCGGCAACGGCCGGCGCCGTCAGCGGCGTCTCGATCCAGCCCGGCGCGACGGCATTGACGCGGATGCCGTCGGCGGCCCAGGCGACAGCGAGCGATTTCGTAAGCTGCGCGACGCCGCCCTTCGAAGCAGCGTAGGCCGGCGCGTGCGGCGCGCCGAAGAAGGAATACATCGAGGCCGTGTTGACGATCGCGCCCTTGGTCTCGGCGAGTTTCGGCCTGGCCGCCACGCACATGCGCATCGTGCCGACGAGGTTCACCTCCAGCACCTTCTGGAAATTCGCGATCTCATATTCGCCGCCCTGGCGGATCAGCGCGCCGGCGCAGTTGACCAAGGCGTCGATCCGTGGACAGTGCGCGACAAGCGCGCCGACGGAGCGATCGTCGGTCACGTCGAGCGCCTGTGGCTCGATCATCGGGTCGGGCGCGAAGGCCGCGATCTCGTCGTCCCCGAGTCCGCCCGCGACGACCCGCCAGCCCGCAGCGGCGAGGGCGCGGGCAATGCCTTCGCCGATGCCGCGGGTACCCCCGGTAACGACGGCAAGACGGCTTTGTGCGTCCCTGGTGTCGGGCACGGGGGCATTTCCTGGCGGCGATTCTTAGAGGTTGAGACTAGTCCGCCGGGACTGGCGAGGCCAATCCGTCGTTTACGCGGCCTTTAGCGTGGCCGCCCTAGAAAGGCGACGAAAGGCATCGAGAAATTGCGCAAAGAGCTCAGAATCGTCCACGTCACGCGGGCACCGGTCGGCGGCATTTTTCGCCACGTCTCGGACCTCGTTCGGGCGCAGCGTGCTGCCGGCCATTCCGTCGGGCTGATCTGCGATTCCACCACGGGCGGCGCGCTGGAGGAGGAACGCATCGCCGCACTTCGGTCCGAGCTCACCCTCGGCGTCACGCGGATTGCGATGGCGCGCTCGATCCGGCCTTTCGACATTTTCTCAACGCTTATGGTGACGCGTGCGGTCGCCGCCATGCGCCCCGATGTCGTTCATTCCCACGGCGCCAAGGGCGGCGTCTATGGACGCCTCGCCACCGCGTTTGAGCGCCGCCGCGTCCGCGCCGTCGCTTCTTTCTATGCGCCGCATGGCGGCAGCCTTCACTACGATGCCGGATCGCTGTCGGGGCGGCTCTATTTCGGCGTTGAGCGTGCCCTCGAGGGCCTGACCGACGGACTGATCCACGTCTCCGCCTACGAGGCGCGCGTCTATAGGGAGAAGGTCGGTGTGCCGCGCTGCCCAACCCATATCGTGCGGAACGGCCTGAAGCCCGAGGACTTCGAGCCGGTCATCGCGGCGCCAGACGTCGCCGACTTCATTTTCATCGGCGAAATGCGGGATCTGAAAGGCACCGACGTTTTCATCGAGGCGCTGGCGCAACTCGAGAAGGAGGGACGCCCTGCACGGGCCATCATCGTCGGCCCATCGACGCCGCAAGACGCGCGCCGCTATCTTGAGATGGCGAACGCGATCGTGAAGCGGCATCGCGTCGCCTTCATGCCGCCGATGCCGGCGCGCGAGGCCTTTACGCTTGCCCGCACGGTCGTGCTGCCGTCGCGGGCCGAGTCGCTTCCCTATGTCGTGCTCGAGGCAGCAGCCGCCGGAATGCCGCTGATCGCGACGGACGTCGGCGGCGTCCCGGAGATATTCGAAGGCGAGACGGAGCGGCTGGTCGCGCCGGGCGATGCAACCGCGCTCGCTGCGGCGATGCAAGACGCGCTCGCCGGCCCGGAACGCATGGCCGCGGAGGCGATGCTGCGGCGGAGCAAGGTGGAGAAAAAATTTTCTCTGGCCGTGGCGGCACGGCGGATCGAAGATATCTACCGGGCCGCGCTTGAAGCGCGCTATAGCCACCTGCGCGTGGGAGAGATGGCGGAAGCCGGCCCCTCGCGCTGACGCCGGCACGGGGCCGATCGGCTCAAGATCGTCATACGTGCCTTCCGCACTCAAGCGGCCCCTTCGCGGGCCTTGTCCGATGTCCGATCGCCTGTCCCATATCGAGCGGCTCGAAGCGGAGAGCATCCACATCATCCGCGAGGTCGCCGCCGAGTGCCGCCGACCGGTCATGCTCTATTCGATCGGCAAGGATTCGTCGGTCATGCTGCATTTGGCACGCAAGGCTTTCTTCCCCGCGCCGCCGCCCTTTCCGCTGATGCACATCGATACGACGTGGAAGTTCCGCGACATGATCGCCTTCCGCGACCGCGCCGCAGTCGAGGCCGGCATGCGGCTCATCGTTCACACCAACGAGGAGGGCGTGAAGGCGGGGCTCAATCCTTTCGACGGCGGTCCGAGCTATACCCGTGTCATGAAAACCGAGGCGTTGAAGCAGGCGCTTGAGATGCATCGCTTCGATGCTGCCTTCGGCGGCGCCCGCCGCGACGAGGAGAAGAGCCGCGCCAAGGAGCGCATCTTCTCGTTCCGCTCCGCGAGCCACGTATGGGATCCGAAGAACCAGCGGCCGGAACTCTGGCGCCTTTACAACACGCGCGTCCACGACGGCGAATCGATGCGCGTCTTCCCGCTGTCGAACTGGACCGAGCTCGACATCTGGGCCTACATCCTGCGCGAACAGATTCCGATCGTGCCGCTTTATTTTGCGGCGGAGCGCCCGATCGTCATCAGAAACGGCCAGCTCATCATGGTCGACGACGACCGCCTGCCGCTTGGCCCCGGCGAAGCGCCGGAGATGCGCCTCGTCCGCTTCCGCACGCTCGGCTGCTATCCGTTGACGGGCGCCGTCGAATCGAACGCCGCGACGCTCGAAGCGATCGTCGCTGAGATGCTCGCCGCGCGCACCTCGGAGCGCGGCGGGCGGCTGATCGACAAGGAATCCTCCGCTTCGATGGAGAAGAAGAAGCGCGAGGGCTACTTCTGATGATCTTCACCATCTTCCTGTCATTCCCGGGCGGCGCTCCGCGCCGACCCGAGAACCCAGAAGAGGGCGATCGCATTCGCTGGGTCCTCGGATCGCGCTTTGCGCGTCCGAGGATGACATGCGAGAGATGGAGCGGGTCGCAGCCATGAATCGTGAGGCCTTCGCGCTCGAGGCCGTCAGCGCGGCGGAGACCGCCGACACGCTGCGGCTCTTGACCTGCGGCAGCGTCGATGACGGCAAGTCGACGCTGATCGGTCGCCTCCTTTACGATTCCCATCTCCTGATGGAGGACCAGCTCGCCGATCTCGAAGCGGATTCCTTGAAGCACGGCACAGCCGGCGACGCGATCGACTTCGCGCTTCTCGTCGACGGGCTTGAGGCGGAGCGCGAGCAGGGGATCACCATCGACGTCGCTTATCGCTTCTTTGCGACGCCGCACCGCCGCTTCATCGTCGCCGACACGCCCGGTCATGTCCAATATACGCGCAACATGGCGACCGGCGCCTCGACCGCCGACCTCGCGATCCTCCTTGTCGACGCCACGAAGGGCGTGCTGACGCAGACGCGGCGGCACGCGGCGATCGTCTCGCTGCTCGGCATCCGCGACGTGGTGCTCGCGGTGAACAAGATGGATCTCGTCGGCTTCGACGAGAGCCGCTTCCACGCGACCGCCGCTGCGTTCGAGGTCCTCGCCAAGAAGCTTGGCATCGCGACCGTTACCGCGATCCCGATTTCCGCCCGCGACGGCGACAACGTTACGGTTAGAAGCGAGCGCACTCCTTATTATAGCGGGCCTGCGCTGCTTCCCCACCTTGAGCGCGTCGCGCCGTCGCGCCACGCCGAGAACGAGCCGTTCCGCATGCCCGTCCAATGGGTCTGCCGGCCGAACCAGGATTTTCGCGGCTTCGCCGGCCCCGTGCTTTCCGGCCGCGTCGCCGTCGGCGACGAAGTCGTGGTCGCCGCCTCCGGCCGGACGAGCCGCGTGACGCGGCTCCTCATCGGCGCGGCGGAAGAAAAGAGCGCCGTCGCCGGCCGGTCGATCATGCTGACGCTCGCCGACGAGATCGACGCGAGCCGCGGCGACATTCTTTCACACGCCGACACCCGCCCTCCGCTGTCCGACCAGTTCGCCGCCGACATCGTGTGGCTCGACCACGAGCCGATGCTGCCCGGTCGGCAATATCTGTTGAAGTCGACGACGCGGACCGTCCCCGCGCAAGTGACGGAGCTGAAATATCGCTTCGACGTCGATTTGCTCGAGCACAACGCCGCGAAGGTTCTGGAGCTGAACGAGATCGGCATGGTCAATCTCTCAACCGCCGAGCCGATCGTCTTCGACGCCTATGCGGAGAACCGCGACTTAGGCGGCTTCATCCTGATCGACCGCTTCACCAATCAGACAGTCGCCGCCGGCATGATCCGCTTTGCGCTTCGCCGCGCCTCGAACATCCACTGGCAGGCGCTCGACATCGATCGCTCCGCGCGCGCGCGGCTGAAGCACCAAAAACCGTCGGTGCTGTGGTTCACCGGGCTCTCCGGCTCCGGCAAATCGACCGTCGCCAACCTGGTCGAGAAGCGCCTTTTTGCGCTCGGGCGCCACACGACGATCCTCGACGGCGACAACGTTCGCCACGGGCTGAACCGCGATCTCGGCTTCACCGATGCCGACCGCGTGGAGAACATCCGCCGCGTCGCCGAGGCGGCAAAGCTGATGGCCGACGCCGGCCTGATCGTGCTTGTCTCCTTCATCTCGCCGTTCCGCTCCGAGCGCGAGATGGCGCGCGGCCTGATGGGCGAAGGCGAGTTCGTTGAGATCTTCGTCGACACGCCGCTTTCGGTTGCCGAGGCGCGCGATCCGAAGGGTCTTTACGCGCGGGCAAGGGCGGGAGAGATCAAGAATTTCACCGGCGTCGACTCGCCCTACGAGCCGCCGGCGACGCCGGAAATCCACCTGAAGACGGAACGCATGGAACCCGAGGCCCTCGCCGAACAGGTGATCGCCTATCTCGACGCGCGCGGACGCCTGTCGGGAGAATAGGTTCGCGGACGCGGCTGCCTAGAGAGACGGTGCCGCTATTCTGACTCTTGATCGAACCGAGGATACCGAAGTCCGCCTCGACCCGGTCGCCTTCCTCGATCTCAAGCGGCGTCATGCAAGTGCCGGTCGTCACGAGCTCTCCGCGCCTGACCCCGATCCCAAGCTCCGAAAGCTCGTTCACGAGCCACGTCAGCGCCACGGCGGGACTTCCAAGAACGTTCGCGCCCGCTCCCTCGCGATCGTATCGCCCGGCCACGCGGCCGCTGACCTTCTGCGCGGCAAGGTCAATGCCTCGCCAGTTCGCGGATACCGGCACGCCGACGACAAGGTCGCGCGCGCAGGCGTTATCTGCAATCAGCGACGGCCCGCCGACGCGCGTGAAATCCGTAAAGCGGGAATCCGGAAGCTCGAGTGTCAAATGCATATCCGCCACATGCACCATCACCTCCGCGACCGAATACGGCATGCTTCGCGGCGGCATGTCCTCCCCGAAGCGAAAGGCGAACTCGGGCTCGCAGACGCGCATCCTGTTTCCTTCGATGGATACGCTTGCCCCGTCCTCGTAAATGCGTTCCGCGAGGAGCCGGCCGGCGAGCGGCCCCTCGACATTGATATGGCGCTGGCCGGCTGCGCTGGTCGCCGCGATCTTCCAGCCGGCGCGGGGCTTCGACGAGTATCTCTCAAAGCAGGCCTGGATGGCGTAACCGGCTTCGCGCGTCGTTGGCTTCAAGTTGTGGGGCAGCTCGTCCAAGACCGTGCCCTCTTGCCAATGCCGCCAAAGAGACGCACAGGCCGCCTCTTGCTCTGAGGGCAGGATCACCGCCTCCCTGATCGAGAGGGCGACATTGCCTAGTCCGCGCCGCTGAGCGCCTTCGGGCCGAGCCCGAGGATGTTCTTGTCGACCTTGCCGATCGCCTTCTTGTTGCGATCGGGATAGTCGATGCTGAGCAGCGTGTGGCGGATCAGCGCCAGATGCGCGCGCCGCTTGTCGTTGGCCTTCACGATGATCCACGGCGCGTGTTTTGTGTGCGTCGCCGCGACCATGCGGTCGCGCGCCTCGGAGAATTCCTGCCAGCGGTTGATGGCGGCGCGGTCGACCGGTGAGATCTTCCAGGTCTTCAGTGGGTCATGCTGCCGCTGGTGGAAGCGTTTCAGCTGCATCTCGCGCCCGATCTCGAGCCAGAACTTGAAGAGCCGGATGCCGCCGCTCGTGAACATGCGCTCGAAGGCGGGTGCCTCCTGAAGAAAGCGCTCGGCCTGCGGTGGCGTGCAGAAACCCATCACCGGCTCGACGACGCCGCGGTTGTACCAGGAGCGGTCGAAGAGCACCATTTCGGCGGCCGCCGGCAGCTCGGCTGCGTAGCGCTGGAAGTACCATTGCCCGGTCTCGCGGTCGGAGGGCTTGGCGAGCGCCACGATGCGCGCTTGGCGCGGATTGAGATGTTCGCGCACGACCCTGATCGACCCGCCCTTGCCGGCGGCGTCGCGTCCTTCGAAAGCGAGGATGCTGCGCGTGCCCGACTCCGACTGCCAGTCGAGCAGCTTGACGAGCTCGACCTGAAGCGCCTTCAGCTGCTTTTCGTAGGCTCTGCGGCCGAGCTTCTTGGCGTAAGGATAGCCGCCGGACGCGAGTGCGTTCTCGGCGATCCAGGCGGGGAGCACTGGATCGTTGAGATCGAACCCGAGGAATCGGTTTAGACTGCGCTGCATACCCGTTCATCGTTCGGCGTTATCGTCGCCGCAGCCCAAACCGCGAGCGACGCAGACAAGCTAGAGGCCCTATGGCCGACTCGCCATATGAATTGTTAACGGACGAGCGGCCCGAGGCGCCCACGCCGCGCGAGCGCGTGCGCGCTTCCGGGCACGTGCTTGTTGCCGCCGCGGCCGCGTTGATCGCCGGGGCGGCATTCTTCGGCCTGCCGCTCACCTACGCCCTGGTCGCGATCGTCGCGCTTCTTTTCGTCGCCGCGATCGGCCCGCGTCGCTCCACGTCGCGGCAGGCCGCCGGCGACGCCCGCAACCGTGCGCTGGTCTGGCCCGACACCGCCATGAAGGCGACGGTGGCGGCCTTCCCCAAGGCGGCTTTCCTGCTCGATGCCACAGGCACGGTGCGCTACGCGAACGAGCAGGCGACGCAGCTCTTTCCGGCGACGCGTCCTGGCGACGCCTTCACCTTGACTTTCCGGCGACCGGAATTCGCCGAGGCGCTCGAATTCGCCGAGGCCGGACAATCGACCTCCGTGGAATTTCGCGAGCCGGGCGAGAGGTCGACGACCTACGCTGTGACGATCGGCCCGCTGCGCACGCCAGGCGGCTCGGTGAGTTTCCTTTTGGTGACCTTCGACGACGTTTCCGACCGCCTCGCGGTCGCGCGCATGCGCGCCGACTTCGTCGCCAACGCCAGCCACGAATTGCGCACGCCGCTCGCCTCGCTGACCGGCTTCATCGAGACACTACTCGGCTCGGCGCGAAACGACCCCGCCGCCTCGGAAAAGTTCCTCCGCGTCATGCTCGACCAGGCGCGGCGGATGCGCCGGCTGATCGACGATCTCCTGTCGCTCTCGCGCGTCGAGATGCGCGCGCACACTCGCCCGACCGCCCGGGTCGACCTCGTCAACGTGCTGCGTCACGTCGCCGACGCCATGCAGCCGCTTGCCGCGGAGCATTCGGTGAAGCTCTCGGTGGCGACGCCGTCCGAGCCGGTCGAAGTCACCGGCGACCGCGACGAGCTTGTGCAGCTTGTGCAGAACCTGGTGGAGAATGCCATCCGTTACGGCGGATCGGGCGAGCGCGTCGACGTTGCCCTTGAGCTTCCTCCGGATGAACGCCGGCTCGCCGCAATCAGCGTCAAGGACTACGGTCCGGGCATCGCAGCAGAGCATATTCCGCGGCTCACGGAACGCTTCTATCGCGTGGACGTCGGCGCCAGCCGCGCGATGAAGGGAACCGGGCTCGGCCTCGCCATCGTCAAGCACATTCTGACGCGCCACAAAGGGCGGCTGGAAATCGACAGCCGACCCGGCGAAGGGGCGCGTTTCACGATCATCCTGCCCTGCGCTGATTCTTCTGAATAGATGCCGAATTAGTCAGCAATATCATATATTTGGATCGTCATCATACTGTCGCTCAGAGGTCATAGAACCATAGCAGCGCAGGCCTAGGGTCTGTGTGCCTGAGCGGCCGGGGGCGGTCGCATCAGATCACCCACGATTCATGAACTCCAATCAGGGAGAGGCCAGGTGAGAATTTCCAACCTCGCACTTGCGATCGGGCTTGCCGTTTCGGCGAGCATCAGCGCTGCTGCAGCCGCCGACATATCGGGTGCCGGCGCGACGTTCCCGTACCCAATCTACGCGAAATGGGCGGATGCTTATAAAACGGAGACCGGTAACGGGCTGAACTACCAGTCGATCGGCTCCGGCGGCGGCATCAAGCAGATCAAGGCTAAGACCGTCACCTTCGGCGCTTCCGATGCGCCGCTTACGGGCGCGGAACTCGACGAGGTCGGTCTCGCCCAGTTCCCGATGGTCATGGGCGGCATCGTGCCGGTCGTGAACTTGGAAGGCATCAAGGCCGGCACGCTCGTCCTCGACGGCGACACGCTCGCCAAGATCTTCCTCGGCGAGATCACGAAGTGGAACGACGCGGCGATCACGGCGCTCAATCCGGACGCCAAGCTGCCCGACCAGGCGATCGCCGTCGTGCATCGTTCGGACGGCTCCGGCACGACCTTCAACTTCACCTACTACCTCGCTGACGTGAGCGCGGATTGGAAGGAAAAGGTCGGCGTCGAAAAGGCGGTCGAGTGGCCGGTCGGCATCGGCGCCAAGGGCAACGAAGGCGTTGCCAACAACGTCGGCAATACCGCGGGTTCGATCGGCTATGTCGAGTATGCGTATGCGCTGCAGAACAAGCTGACCTACACCAACATGAAGAACAAGGCCGGCAAGGTCGTCGCTCCGACCTCCGACGCGTTCTCCGCCGCAGCGGCGAATGCCGACTGGAAGTCCCAGCCCGGCTACGGCGTCATTCTCGCCAACCAGCCAGGCGACCAGTCCTGGCCGATGACCGCCGCCACCTGGATCCTCATGTACAAGGAGCCCGTCGATCCGGCGGCGTCGTCCGAGGCGCTCAAGTTCTTCGCCTGGTGCTACGCGAAGGGCGATGCGATGGCGGCTGACCTGGATTACGTCCCGATGCCCGACAATGTCGTGAAGGACATCGAGGGCTACTGGATGAGCGAGATCAAGGACTCTGACGGCAAGCCCATCTTCGCCGCGATGTGACGATCCGCCGACAACAGGAGAGGGCGCCGCCGGCGGCGCCCTCTTCTTGTCCACCGCTGTTCACCGAGCAGCTTGTCTTGCGGCCTGGCTGCCGCTTCAGTGGCCTCCCGATTGCGTTGAGTTTGGGAGGACCGGATGCAACCCAGCGGGGGTCGGACCGTGGTTGATGCTGTGATGCAAGGCGGGGCCGTTCAGTCGAGCCAGCAGATGGCGCGAGCCAAGATTCTCCGCCGCCTCAGGTACGGCGACTCTGCATTCCGCATCATCACGCGTTCCGCCGCCATCATCGTCCTCCTCATCCTCAGTGGCATCATCATTTCGCTGATCCATGGCTCGTGGCCGGCGCTGAAGACCTTCGGGTTCTCCTTTGTCTATCGGGAGGTCTGGAACCCGGTGACCGAACAGTTCGGCGGCATCGCGCCGATCTACGGCACCGTGGTCACTTCGCTCATCGCCATGCTGATCGCCGTGCCGATCGGCCTGTTTATTGCGCTGTTTCTAACCGAGCTGTGCCCGGGCTGGCTGCGCCGCCCGATCGGCATCGCCATCGAGCTCTTGGCCGGCATTCCGTCGATCATCTACGGCATCTGGGGCCTGTTTGTGTTTGCGCCTTTCCTGCAGAAGACGGTGCAGCCGTTCCTGATCGACGTCTTTGGCCCCGTCCCGGGACTATCCAAGCTGTTCGCCGGACCCCCGTACGGCATCGGCATCCTGACCGCGGGTTTGATTCTTGCCGTCATGGTGCTTCCGTTCATCACCTCGATCACGCGCGACGTGTTCGAAGCGGTGCCGCCTGTGCTGAAGGAAGCCGCCTACGGGGTTGGGTCCACGACCTGGGAGGTGGTGCGCTACGTCGTGCTGCCTTATGCGCGCGTCGGTGTCATCGGCGGCGTGATGTTGGCTCTCGGCCGTGCGCTCGGCGAGACCATGGCGGTCACTTTCGTCATCGGCAACGCACACCGCATCTCCGGCTCGATCCTGGCCCCCGGCACCACCATCTCCGCCACCATCGCCAACGAGTTCACCGAGGCCGACGGCGTGCTCTACACGTCCTCGCTGGTCGCGCTCGGCCTGATCCTGTTCGTCATCACGTTCTTCGTGCTGGCCGCCGCGCGCTTCATGCTGATGCGGCTCAACGCGCGAATTGGAGCCTGACCATGGCGATCTACGACACGCGCCGCCGCCGCAATCATATCGCCATCGGGCTGGCATACGCCGCCACCGCATTCGGACTGACGTGGCTGGTCCTCATCCTCGCCGTGCTCTTGTGGAAGGGCTTCAGCGGCCTCAACTTGGCGGTCTTCACCGAGATGACGCCGCCACCTGGCGGCTCCGGAGGGCTGCTCAACCCGATCGTCGGCAGTCTGGTGATGACCATCATCGCCGTGCTGATCGGCACGCCGCTCGGCATCCTCGCCGGCACCTACATGGCCGAATATGGCCGCTACGAAAAACTGACCATGGTGGTGCGCTTCATCAACGACATTCTGCTGAGCGCGCCGTCGATCGTGGTCGGCCTGTTCATCTATGAAGTCATGGTCGCCCAGATGGGCCACTTCTCCGGCTGGGCCGGCTCGGTCGCGCTGGCGGTGATCGTGGTGCCGGTGGTAGTGCGCACGACCGAGGATATGCTGAGCTTGCTGCCCGACACGATGCGCGAGGCGGCAGCATCGATCGGCCTGCCGCGTTCGCTGATGATCCAGAAGGTCGCCTATCGCGCCGCCCGCGCCGGCATGATCACCGGCGTGCTGCTCGCGGTCGCCCGCATCAGCGGAGAGACCGCGCCGCTGCTCTTCACCGCACTCAACAACCAGTTCTGGAGCACGAACATGAACGCGCCGGTGTCGAGCCTGCCGGTGGTCATCTTCCAATTCGCGCTCAGCCCTTATGACGACTGGCAGCAACTTGCCTGGACCGGAGCTCTTCTCATCACCATGGCGGTGCTGGCGCTCAGCATCGGCGCGCGTGTCCTCTCATCAGGTGGAAAGACGTCATGATTACCGCAACGACCACCAGCGTCCCCACACCGAGGGTCACCAACGCTCCGACGGGCGCGGAGGGTCTCAAAGAGAAGATCTCGGTCCGCGACCTGGATTTCTACTACGGCGATGCTCGCGCTTTGAAGAGCATCAGCGTGCCGCTCTACCTGCACAAGGTGACGGCCTTCATCGGCCCGTCGGGCTGCGGCAAGTCCACGCTGCTGCGAATCCTCAACCGGATGTACGACCTCTATCCCGGCCAGCGTGCCGACGGTCATGTCAGAATGGACGACACGGACATTCTCTCGCCCTCGCAGGATCTCAACCTGCTGCGCGCCAAGGTCGGCATGGTATTTCAAAAGCCGACGCCCTTCCCGATGACCATCTACGAGAACATCGCTTTCGGCATCCGGCTCTATGAGCGGATATCGAAGTCCGAGCTCGACGACCGCGTAAAGCACTGCCTGGAGCGCGCGGCGCTCTGGGATGAAGTCAAGGACAAGCTCAACGCCAACGGCCTCAGCCTGTCGGGCGGCCAGCAGCAGCGTCTATGCATCGCGCGCACCGTCGCGGTGCGGCCGGAGGTCATCCTGTTCGACGAGCCCTGTTCGGCGCTCGATCCGATCTCGACGTCGAAGATCGAGGAGCTGATCGACGAGCTTAAGAGCGAGTACACGATCTGCATCGTCACCCACAACATGCAGCAGGCGGCGCGCGTCTCCGATTTCACCGCCTTCATGTACCTCGGCGAGCTGGTCGAGTTCGACGAGACTTCGAAAATCTTCACCGCCCCGCGCGACAGCCGGACGCAAGACTACATCACCGGCCGCTTCGGCTAGCCGGCTGCTGAGGGACGCAAGAAATGACACAGCACACCGTCACTTCGTTCGAGGACGAACTTCAGGGGCTGTCCCGCTCCATCGCCGAGATGGGCGGGCGCGCCGAACAGATCGTCGAACTCTCCATCAGCGCGCTTCTCCGCTCCGATGTCGCCCTCGCACACGAGGTGATCGAGTCCGACAAGAAGGTGGATGCGATGCACCGCCAGATCGAAGAGGACGCGATCGTTCTGATCGCGCGCCGCCAACCGATGGCGCAGGACCTGCGTGAGGCGGTGGCCGCGATCCGAATCGCCAACGATCTGGAGCGTGTCGGCGACCTTGGGAAGAACATCGCCAAGCGCGCCGTCGTTATTCAGCGCGAGAACTTCTCCAACAAGCTGCGCGTCGGCGTGGAGCACATTGCCGAGCTGGCGCTCCGGCAGGTGAAGAAGGTGCTCGACGCCTACGCGACCCGCGACGTCGAGAAGGCGCGCGAGGTCTGCACTCAGGACGAGGAGATCGATGCCGTCTACACGTCGCTCTTCCGCGAGCTCCTCACCTACATGATGGAGGACCCGCGCAACATCACGATGTGTACGCATCTTCTGTTCTGCGCCAAGAACATCGAGCGCATCGGCGACCACGCCACCAACATCGCCGAGACGGTCTACTACCTGATCACCGGCGATCAGTGGGAAGGGCCGCGTCAGTCGAGCACGCAGATCGACGAATAGCGGGACCGAAGGAGGACGCAGGCGCATGGCAAAGCCGCTCATCCTCATCGTGGAGGACGAGGAGCCGCTGACGCTGCTCCTGCGCTACAACCTCGAGGCGGAAGGCTACGAGGTGGAGGTCAGCGCGCGCGGCGACGACGCGGAGGTCAGGCTGCGCGAGCGCATGCCGGATCTGCTCATCCTCGACTGGATGCTTCCCGGCCTTTCCGGCATCGAGCTCTGCCGGCGGCTTCGCACGCGCGACGACACTTCGCAGCTTCCGATCCTGATGCTGACGGCGCGCGGCGAGGAGGACGAAAGAATCCGCGGGCTCGCGACCGGCGCTGACGACTACGTGGTGAAGCCGTTCTCCGTGCCGGAGCTGATGGCGCGGGTGAAGGCGCTTCTGCGTCGTGCGCGACCGGAGGCGATCTCCTCGGTGCTTCGTGCCGGCGACCTTGAGCTCGACCGCGAGACGTTTCGCGTGCGCCGTGCCGGGCGCGAGGTGCATCTCGGCCCGACCGAATTCCGCCTGCTTGAGTTCCTGATGAAGACGCCGGGACGGGTGTTCTCCCGCGAGCAGCTTCTCGACGGCGTCTGGGGGCATGACGTTTATGTCGACGAGCGCACCGTCGACGTTCATATCGGCCGCCTCCGCCGGGCGCTGAACCGCGGCCGGAGCCGCGACCCGATCCGCACCGTCCGCGGCGCCGGCTACGCCTTCAACGAGCAGTTCGAGCGGGCCTGAAGTCGCCGTACAGAAATCCGCACAGAGAAAAGGCGGGGCAAGCCCCGCCATTTTGGTACGCCCTTTCTTCGGGAGGAAGGGGTCTCGTGAGCCGTCAGCCGGCTCGCTTTTGGCGCCGCCGCGGCTCCGGGGCCTGATACGCAACCCCAGCGTGATACTCGCAGTACGGGAGATTTTCCAGCGAATCGTGCCCGCAAAAGTAGAAATCTTCCTGACCCGGATCGCCGATCGGCCATTTGCAGGTGTGCTCGTTGAGCTGGAAGATCGAGAGTTTCCGCGCAATCGGCACAACGACGTTGCGGCGCGGCTGCAGGTCCGCGTCGGGCAGATAGTCGAGGTTGCTCTTCAGTGCGAGATTGCCGACGGAGACCGGACGCGAGCGGCGGATGCCGCTTGGATGCGTGCGCCGCTGACGCTTGATCGACGAGGTCGGCTGCCCGCGTCCGGAAAGGCCGAGGCGGTGAACCTTGCCGATCACGGCATTACGAGTGACGCCGCCGAGTTCGCCGGCGATCTGGCTTGCCGACAGGCCGTCCTGCCAGAGCTTCTTCAACAATTCGACGCGTTCGTCGGTCCAGGACATATCTTCTCCTCGCGGCCGATTCCTCGCCGAATCCGACCGCGTTCGCGGAGCATCGCGCGCCCGCGCTCAACGCAAGTCCTAGGTAGGGATCTGGCCCGCCGCACAACATGTCGTGCGTTTCGAGGATGAACGTATAGTCGGCCGGAATCGTCGACAAGAGTTGGCGACGCTTATCCAACGGCAATATCGGTGAATTGGAAAAAGTGAGTCACGAATGTCACACCGAGCCAATTCGCCAGATGCTTGGAGGCTTTACGAGACGTTCGCGGAAGCGTTCGACCGCGATCGGGCCCGAAACGTCGGCGAGGAGAGCTATCTCTGCATGGTCGCGGCCCGATTGCCGCGGGGTGGCGAGGTGCTCGATCTCGGCTGCGGCGCGGGCGAGCCGATCGCGCGCTTCTTCATCGAACGCGGCTATCTGTTGACCGGCGTCGACGCGGCGGCGGCGATGATCGCGCTTAGCCGGGCGCGGTTTCCGGCGGCGACATGGTGCGTCCAGGACATGCGCGCGCTCGCACTTGGACGGCGCTTCGACGCGATCGTCGCCTGGGACAGCTTCTTTCACCTCAGGCAGGACGAGCAGCGCGCAATGTTCCCGCGCTTCCGCGACCACGCCGCTTGCGGCGCCGCCCTCCTTTTCACGTCGGGGCCGTCGGCCGGAGAAGCAATCGGCGAGCTCTATGGCCACGATCTCTTCCACGCGAGCCTCGACGCGGAGGAATATCGCGCGCTTCTTGACGAAAACGGCTTCGACGTCGTGGTCCATCGCGTTGAGGACCCTGACTGCGGCGGACATACCGTCTGGCTCGCTGAAGCGCGGACCTGAAAGGCGCAAGGTCTCCGCGCCGTCCGCCGCCTTGGCGTTTGCGCGCGTTGCCCGCGCCATGGTAAGCCGGTTGCGGCGGCCGCCCCCGGGCGGCCTTTGATTTTCAAGAAGCCTGGCTGCTTGGCGATGGCGACAAAACCGCAATCGGATTCGCCGCTGTTCTCGACCTACCAGCGGATCGACCTCGCTTTCGAGCGGGGCGAGGGCGCTTGGCTCGTCGCCACCGACGGCACACGCTACCTCGACTTCATGGGCGGCATCGCCGTGAACGTGCTCGGCCACGCGCACCCGCACGTGGTCGCGGCACTCAAGGCACAGGCCGAGAAGGTCTGGCATGTCTCCAACATTTTCGAGATTCCCGGCCAGCGGGCGCTCGGCGAGCGGCTGGTCGCCGCGACCTTCGCCGACTGCGTCTTTTTCGGCAATTCCGGCGCCGAGGCGAACGAAGCGGCGATCAAGACAGCGCGGCGCTATCATTTTGTGAACGGCGCACCGGAGCGCTTCCGCATCATCACGTTTGAGGGCGCCTTCCACGGCCGCACGCTCGCGACGATAGCCGCCGGCGGCCAGAAGAAATACCTTGAAGGCTTCGGGCCGAAGGTCGACGGCTTCGACCAAGTGCCGTTCGGCGACCGCAAGGCTCTCGAAGCGGCGATCACGCCGGAGACTGCCGCGATCCTGATCGAGCCGATCCAGGGCGAGGGCGGCGTCCGGCCTGTCCCCTTGGAAGACCTGCGTTACCTGCGCCAGCTCTGCGACGACAACGGGCTGCTTCTGGTCTTCGACGAGATCCAGACCGGAATGGGCCGCACCGGCCGCTTCCTCGCGCACGAATGGTCCGGCATCGCCCCCGACATTGCCACGCTCGCCAAGGGGCTCGGCGCCGGCTTTCCCGTCGGTGTGTGCCTGGCGACGCGCGAGGCCGCGGCCGGGATGACGGCGGGCACGCACGGCACGACCTTCGGCGGCAATCCGCTCGCGATGGCCGTCGGCGCCGCCGTGCTCGATATCGTGCTCGGCGACGGTTTCCTCGAGCACGTCCGCCAAACCGGCTTGCAACTCAAGCAGAAGCTCGCCGCCGTCGTCGATTCGCATCAGGAGGTGGTCGAAGGTATCCGCGGCGAGGGCCTGATGCTTGGCATCAAGTGTCGCGTCCCGAACGGCGACGTCGCCGCCGCGGCGCGTGGCGAAGGGCTGCTTCTCGTCGCCGCCGGCGACAACGTCGTGCGTCTGTTGCCGCCGCTGATCATCAGCGACACGGATGTCGACGAAGCCGTCGAGCGACTCGATGCGGCGCTGACCGGGTTGACGCGCCGCGCCGCCGCCGAGTGAAGGCCGCGCGATGGACGCCCCGCGGCACTTCCTCGACATTTCCGATCTTCCCGCGGAGACGCTGCGCGGCATCATCGACGACAGTCGGCGGCTGAAGGCCGACGCGCGCGACCGCCGCGAGCGTCCGCTCGACGGCCGCGTGCTCGCGATGATCTTCGACAAGCCGTCGACCCGCACGCGCGTCTCCTTCGATGTCGCAATGCGCCAGCTCGGCGGCGAGACGGTCGTGCTTTCCGGCAAGGAGATGCAGCTCGGTCGCGGCGAGACGCTCGCCGACACCGCGCGCGTTCTCTCCCGCTATGTTGATGCGATCATGATCCGCATCCTCGATCACGATGCGCTTCTGGAGCTGGCCGCGCACGCGACCGTGCCCGTCATCAACGGCCTCACGCAGCGCTCGCATCCCTGCCAGATCATGGCCGACATCATGACCTTCGAGGAGCATCGCGGCCCGGTCGCCGGCAAGAAGATCGCCTGGTCGGGGGACGTGAACAACGTGCTCGCCTCGCTGGTGCACGCCTCGGAGCGCTTCAAGTTCAAGCTCGACGTGGCAGCGCCCCCCGAGCTTGCGCCGCCGCCGCCGCTTGCCGAATGGATGGCCAAGAACCGCCCCGACGTCCGCTTTCTGACCGACCCGGAGGAGGCCGTCGCCGGCGCCGACGCCGTGATCACCGACACCTGGGTCTCGATGGGCGAGGAGGAGGCGGAGCGCCGACACAATCTCCTGAAGCGCTATCAGGTTAACGCCCGGCTTTTGGAAAAAGCCAAGCCAGACACCATATTCATGCACTGCCTCCCCGCCCATCGCGGCGAGGAGGTGACGGCGGACGTGATCGACGGACCCCAATCCGTCGTGTTCGACGAGGCGGAGAACCGCCTGCATGCCCAGAAGGGCATCCTTGCCTGGTGTCTTGGAACGGGAGCGTGACGGTGAGCGAGACCGGCTTTTTCGCGGTTGAGCCCTCGGGCGGCGACGATCGGGCTCTGCCTTTTCAGGTCGAAGCGCTCGACGTGCGCGGCCGCGTGGTGACGCTCGGCGCCTCGATCGACGCCATCCTGCAGCGCCACGATTTTCCGGCGCCCGTGAAGCGCTTGGTGGGCGAGGCGGCGGTTCTCGCTTCCCTCCTTGCAACGTCGCTGAAGGACGTCGGACGCTTCATCCTGCAGACGCAGACCGACGGTCCGGTGTCGCTCGTCGTCGTCGACGTCAGGACGCCCGGCCAGATCCGCGCGACCGCCACCTTCGACGCGGAGGCGGTCCAGGCGGCGACTACCGACAGCGAATGGGATACGAGCGTCCTCCTTGGAACGGGCACGCTCGCCATGACCGTCGAGCAGGGCGAGATGCAGCAGCGCTATCAGGGCTACGTGCCGCTCGAGGACGAGACGCTCGAGGCGGCGGCGCACACCTATTTCCGCCGGTCGGAGCAGATCCCGACACGCATCCGCCTTGCCGTCGCCGAGATGTACGAGCGCGACGCCGACGGCGCGGCGCGCCGCACCTGGCGCGCCGGCGGCATCATCGGCCAGTTCCTGCCGGAGGCGGGCGAGCGCATCCGTCACCGCGATCTTCCGGCCGGAGACGCCCCCGAGGGCGCGTTCGTGGAGGACGATCAGGAGGATGACGACGCCTGGGTCGAAGCGCAGGCGCTTATCGACACCGTCGAGGACCATGAGCTGACCGACCCGTCGATCGTTGCCGAGCGGCTTCTCTATCGGCTTTTCCACGAGCGCGGCGTGCGCGTGTTCGAGCCGATCGCGATCAAGGAGAACTGCTCGTGCTCGCGCGAGCGTATCGGCGAGGTCTTGCGGGAGATGGAGCAGAGCGAGATCGACGAGGCGGCGGCTTCGTCGGGATCGGTCGACGTGCGCTGCGAGTTCTGCGGCGCCAACTACAGCTTCGATCCCAAGGAGATCGTCAGCCAGCGATCCGAGAGCTCTGCATAAGACATTGTCGTCATTGCCGGGCTTGATCAGGCGATCCGTTCAGTCGCGGTCGCGATTGGCAGAAAGCGTTGCGCAATGAATGCCGGGATCAAGTCCCGGCATGCGACAGTTCTGTCGTGTCGAGAGGGTTGGCGGCCGGATTAATTCAGCACCCGCCGCTCGCCCGGGATATCGAGCGAGAAGGCGGGGATGTCGACGGAGAAGACCTCGCCGTCCTCGCCGATCGCTTGGTAGGTGCCGACCATCGTGCCGGACGGTGTCTGCAGCGGGCAGCCGCTCGTGTAGGTGAACGAGGCGCCGGGCTCGATCACCGGCTGTTCGCCGACGACGCCGATGCCGCGCACGTCCTCGCGCCTGCCGAGCTGGTCGGTGATGACCCAGTGGCGGGCGAGGATCTGCACCGGCGCGGCGCCGCCATTGGCGATCTCGACCGTGTAGGACCAGAAGAAGCGGTTCTCGGTCGGATCGGACCGGTCCGCCATGTAGCGGGGCTCGACGCTGACGCTGATCCTCTTGGTGGTCGCCGTGTACATCGTTGGCCCCGAAGCGGAGTCTTCCCCGCAGCTCTCCCTCGGGGTTTCGGAATTTCTAAGTTACCGGACCGGAAACGCAAGCGCGGCGGAGCGCGCTTCGGCGGCCAACAAAAAGCCCGGGCAAAGCCCGGGCTTTTTGCTCAAACGGAATGCGCCGGTCAGGCGGCCTTCATCGCCTTCTCGAACATCGCCTTGGCGGGCGCGACGGCTTCCGAGCCGGCCTTCGTCACGGTCGCCTGCACGTCCTTGGAATAGTCGACCATCGCCTCGAAGCGCTCGCGCGCAAATGCCGTCTGCAGCTGCATGGCGTCGGCGACCGAAGTCGTCCCGAGCAATTTACGCATGAGGTCGAAAGCAGCGTCGGCATTCGCCTTCGCCATGTCGAGGGCCTTGAACTGCACCTCGCGCACGCTCTCCCGTGTGGTCTCCAGGCTGTCCTCAAGAGCGTCGGTTGCCTCTTCCGCTGCGCTCTTCATGCGGGCATACGCCTCGCGGGTCTGGTTCAGGCCCTGCTCGGTGAACGAGCGAAAAACCTCTGGAATTTCGAAATCGGGAAACGAGAAGGCGGCCATCACGTCCTTTGCCGCCGACTTCTCCGCCGCTCCCGTCTTGGTCGCAGCGTCGGCCGCGGCCGCTTTGAGAGCGCCGGCCTTTTTCTCTGTGCTCGCCATAGGGGTCTCCATGAACATCGCGTCAAGATGACAGGAATATAGGACAGCGTATTGTGCATTGCAACATAATTTTGCACTGCACAAACCCAGGGCGGGCGACGTCGCTCCCGGTTAACCAAAAAGGCGAATAGCGGTGAGCGAACGGCTTCAGGTGCTGGCTCGTTTCCTCATCTCTGTCATAACGTTTCATTAACCAAGCGGCACCGCGGGGGAGATGGCCGTTGATGACAGGCTGGCGGGACAGCGCACTGGCGTTTGCCGCCGTGCCCGAACTGGGCGAGCTCCTTTTTTCGGCTGAGCCTGCAATCATCTTTGCGCGCGACGGAAGCCGCGTGCTTTGGGCCAACCCGGCAGCTGGGAAGCTGCTCGGGTCTGCGTTTGCGAGCATCGCCGAACGGACGCCTGGCGAAGGGCTGCGGCGCGCGGTCGGCAGCTTGGCGCGCGCAGTTCCCGAGACGGGGACGCTCGCCCGCCTGCGGCTTGCCGACGATCTTGCCGCGCTTCCCGTTCTTTGCCGCTGCCGTCCGGTGCGCGCCGGAGATGAACTCGGGCTGCTCGTGGTTGTTCAAGCCGCCGGCGCCAAGCCCACGCCCGCCGACCTCGCGACCTTCTTCACCGGCGGCGGCGTGGTCGCGGCCATCGTCGGCGCGACCGGGGAGACTCTGGCGGAAGGCGCGCCGGGTGTTGCCGAATCGATCGGCGCTTCGACCCCCGCGGTGGAATTCTCGGAGGCCGGTCGTACGCTGCGGCTCTGCCTCGTTGAACAAAGGCCGGAGCCCTTCCTGCCGCGGCGCCAGGCGAGCGCGGCGCGGTCAGCGCTCGACGGGCCGGAGCTCAGCATGCTCGCCGCTGCGTTGCGCGAAGAGGCCGGGCGCGGCGCCCCGGCACATCCGGCCGAGGCGTTGACGGCAGCAAGCGACGAAGCGGCAGCGGACGAAGTGCCGCCTGAAGAAGTGCCGCCGCCGAGACCGGCGGCCGCCCCGCCTGGCAAGGCCTTTGCGCGCGAGGAAACGCCGGCCTCGGAAGGGGAACCGGCGGCGCGCTCGGTCACCGCGGGAAGGGTGCCGCAGAATCTCTCGCGCGCGCCGGTGCGCTTTCTTTGGCAGACCGATGCCGCCGACCGTTTCCTGTTCCTTTCTCCCGGCCTTGCTCAAGTCGTCGGGCGCAACGCCGAGATCGTCGGCGAACGCTGGCAGGAAGCTTCGGCGCGGCTGCGGCTCGATCCGGGCGGGCGCATCGCCCGCGCGCTTCGCCAGCGCGATACCTGGAGCGGGCTCACTGCCTGGTGGCCGATCGAAGGCTCGAACGTGCGCGTGCCGGTGGAGTTGACGGCGCTTCCGGTCTTCGGCGGCGACCAATCCTTCCAAGGCTTTCGCGGCTTCGGAATTCTCAGGCCCGCCGAGGCGCTGATGCCGGCGACCTTCGAGGCGCGCTTCGGTCCGTCGGCCCCGCTCGGCGAGCCACAGCCGCCTTACGAAGAATCGCTCGCCGCGAACGTAGTTCCGATCCGCGCCGACCTTGAGCGCATGGCCGACAGCGCGCGCCTCACGGCGCAGGAGCGGAACGCCTTCGAGGAGATCGCTGCCGCGCTTCGCGAGCGGATCGTCGACGGGCTCGCCGGCAAGCGTTCTTCCGAATTGGAAAGGCCCGCCGACGTCGACGAAGCCACGGAAGCGGAAGCGCCCGCACGCGTCGAGCGTTCAGCGGAAGACGGGGAGCGATCGCCGCGCCCCGCAGAACCCACAGCGCGCGAAGCGCCGCGCGCGGGAAGAGAGAAGATGGACGCCGCGCGAGGCGCGGTCGGGGCGGGCGCCGACTCTCGCTTTTCCGCTTTGTCGGAGCAGCTTGCAGAGGCGCGCCGGCGGCTTCGCGAGATGACGGGGATCCTCGACACGGCGACCGACGGCGTCGTCGTCCTCGACGCGTCGGGCGCAATCGAAAGCGTGAATGCAAGCGCTGAAGCGCTCTTCGGGCTCGACGCCGCGGAAATGGTCGGCCGCCAGTTCGACGATCTTCTGACGCCGGAGAGCCGAAAAGGCGCGCTCGACTATCTCTCAGGGCTCCGGGACAACGGCGTCGCCAGCCTCTTGAACGAAGGGCGCGAGGTCGAGGCGGCGGCCGGCGCCGGTTCGATCCCACTCTTCATGACGATGGGGCGGATTTCGAGCGAGGAGGGCCAGCGCTTCTGCGCGGTGCTTCGCGACATCACGCATTGGAAGCGGATCGAAGCCGAGCTGACGGCGGCAAAGCGCGCGGCGGAGGACGCGTCCACGCAGAAGTCGGAATTTCTTGCTCGCGTCAGCAACGAGATCCGCACGCCGCTGAACGGCATCATCGGCAACGCCGAGGCGATGATCGAGGAGCGCTTCGGCCCGGTCGAGAACGAGCGCTACCGCGAATATCTTCGCACGATGCGCACCTCCGGCGAGCACGTCGTCAATCTCGTGAATGACCTTCTCGATATTTCGCGGATCGAGGCGGGCAGACTTGCCCTCGAGTTCGCCGCCGTGCCTTTGAACGAGATCGTCAGGGAGGCGATCGGCCTGATGCAGGCACAGGCGGGCCGGGCGCGCGTCGTCGTGCGCTCCAGCCTCTCGCGCGAGGTTCCGGCGATCGTCGCCGACGAGCGCACGCTCCGCCAGATCGTAATGAACCTTCTGTCCCACTCCGTGCGGCACGCGGGGCCGGGCGGTCAGGTGATCGTCTCGACCAGCCTGAGCGATGTCGGCGAAGCACTGCTTCGCATCCGCGACACGGGCCACGGCATGACGGAAGCGGAGCTGGCGCGCGCGCTTGAGCCTTTCCGCGACCTTTCGATCGCAAGCCTCGCGGACCGCGCCGGCACCGGGCTCGGCCTGCCGTTGACCAAGGCATTGGTGGAGGCGAACCGCGCTTCGCTTTCCATCAAAAGCGCGCACGGCGAAGGCACGGTGATGACGGTGACGATCCCGCCGACACGGGTGCTGTCGGAATAAGGCGCTCAGCTCCGCTTGCGCGTGAGCACCAGCACGTTGCCGGCTGCGACGAGCACGAGGCCGCTCACCGCGAGCGCCGACCAGCGATAATCCTCGACGAAGGTGGAGACGAGAAGCGCCAGAACCGGCGTGACGACCGCCGTATAGCCGGCGCGATCCGCACCGATGCGTCGGAGCAGAACCAAATACATCCAGAAGACCAGCACCGAGCCCGGAATAGCCAGCCAGAGAAGCGCGACCACGTAGCGCGCCGTCGGCTCGACGACGAAGGCGCTGCCGGTGACGAGCGCTACGATGAGATTGACCGCGACCCCGTAGGTCAGCCCCCAGGCGTTCGCCGAAAGAGCGGGGATGCCTTCAAGCTGGACGCGCGCGGCGATAACGTTGCCGGTCGAGAACGATAGGCAGCCGAGGAATCCGAGCCCGAGTCCGATGAGCGGGCCCGTCCCAAGATCGCCGTCGAGCTCGCGCCAGAACATCAGCGAGATTCCGCAGAGCCCGAGGAAGGCGCCGAGCGCAACGCGCGGCCTGAGCGGCTCGCCGAGAAAGACCGCGGCAAGCGCGATATTGGTCAAAGACGCGAGCGAGAAGATGACCGAGAGCAGGCCCGACACGACGTACTGGCCGGCATTGTAGAAGAGGAGGAAGTTGGTCGAGTAGAAGAAGATGCCGAGTGCCGCGAAGCGAAGGTGCGCCCTGGGCGGGAACGAGAGCCGCGCGCCGGCGAGCCTGCAGACGAGGAACATCAGCGGCGCGGCGATGAGGAATCGCCAAACGAGCGAGACCTGCGGGTCGACCGTTCCGAGTTGGAACTTCAGCGCCAACCACGTCGTGCTCCAGACGAGCACGGTGCCGCCGAAGAGGCCGAAGTCGCCGGCGGCAAGAGGTCTGCGCGCTAACGGCGCCGAAAGGGTCGTGGAGGCCATAGGAACTGCAAGAGAAAGGCGGACCCCTTATGCGCCGGTCGTCTGCCCGCCGACCAGCAAATCCTTCTGATGCGAGCGGTCAGCGCGGCTGAGCGGATCAGTACGCCTGCTCCTCGAAGATCGGCTCCACCGAGCGGCCCCAGCGCGTCTGATATTGCCAGATCAGATTCTCCGCCGGCGTCTTTCCGAGCGCCAGCGTCTCTTCCAGCGGGTGGAGATAGGGCGCCTCGTCGGCCGCCCCGTTTCCGGAAATGCCGCGCCGCTTCAGCCCGTCGCGTGCGAGCGCTACGACGTCGCGCGCAATGTCGAGCACGGTACGGTTGCGGAAAGTCGTGGCGAGCGCCGTCTTCGGCACGGCGTCGCGAAGCGCCTGGCGCTCCTCCGCCGTCCAGTCGGCGACGAGCGCTTTGGCGCCATCGAGCGAGGTCTGCTCGTAGAGCAGGCCGACCCAAAGCGCCGGCAGCGCGAGGAGCCGCCGCCAAGGGCCGCCGTCGGCGCCGCGCATCTCCAGATAGGTCTTGAGCCGCACCTCGGGGAAGAGGGTCGAAAGGTGGTTCTTCCAGTCGCCCATCGTCGGGCGCGGCGACGGCAGGTCGTTCGGCGCGACGCCTTCCATGAACTGCCGGAAGGTGAAGCTCGTCATGTCGCGGTAGCGGCCGTCGCGGACGACGAAATACATCGGCGCGTCGAGCGCCCAGTCGACGTATCTCTCGAAGCCGAAATCGTCGAGGAATGCGAAGGGCAGCATGCCGGTGCGGTTGGGATCGGTGTCGCGCCAGATCTCGGAACGGTAGGAGAGGAAGCCGTTCGGCCGGTTCTCGGTGAAGGGGGAGTTGGCGAAGAGCGCGGTCGCGATCGGCTGCAGCGCAAGCCCGACGCGCATCTTGTCGCGCATGTCGGCTTCGTCGGAAAAGTCGAGGTTCACCTGCACGGTGCAGGTGCGGAACATCATGTCGAGGCCATGGCGGCCGACCTTCGGCATGTAGTTCGCCATGATCTTGTAGCGCGATTTCGGCATGACGGGCGTTTCGGAGAGCTTCCATTTCGGGCTCATGCCGAGCCCGAGGAAGCCGATGCCGAGCGGATCGGCGATCTCGCGCACCTGGGCGAGATGGGAATGCACCTCGCGGCAGGTGCGATGGAGCGACTTGAGCGGCGCGCCGGAGAGCTCGAACTGCCCGCCCGGCTCGAGCGAGATCGCCCCGCCGCCGACCGGATCGGCAAGCCCGATGATGTTCTCGCCGTCACGGATCGGCTCCCAGCCGAGGAGCCCC
Source organism: uncultured Alphaproteobacteria bacterium (assembly GCA_963720705.1). Taxonomy (GTDB): domain Bacteria; phylum Pseudomonadota; class Alphaproteobacteria; order Rhizobiales; family Afifellaceae; genus DASWJZ01. The sequence goes on along the minus strand of CAVRGJ010000001.1, from coordinate 318,277 downwards.
TGCATGCCCTCCAGCAGCGCCTTGATACCGCGCCGCCCCTCATAAGGAACCGGCGCGTGGCCGTCCTTGTAGAAGCCGAACTTCTCGTGCTCGGTGCCGATGCGCCATTGCGAGCGCGGCTTCGAACCCGATTCGAGATGCGCCGCGAGCTGGTCGCGGCTTTCGATCGGCGTCAGGTCGGCGGTGTCGCGCGCCATCGTCGCTCCGGCAAAAGGAGCCGGACCATAATCGGGCGCCGGATCACGTCAAAGCCTTTTATCGCCAATCGCCGATGAATGATTGGACAAGCGCCAGCGCCGCGACGGCCGCCGTGTCGGCGCGCAAGATGCGGGGCCCGAGCGACAGCGCCGTGACGTAGGGCCGGGCGATGAGATCGGCGCGCTCGCGTTCGGAAAATCCGCCCTCCGGGCCGATCAGGAGGGCGGCAGGGCCGCGTGGCAGACCCTTCAGCGCCTCAGCCGGGTTCGCGGTCGGCGCCGCCTCGTCGCAGAAGATCAGGCGGCGGCCGGATTCCCAGCCGGCGAGGGCGTCGGCAAGCTTCCTCGGCTGGTCGATCGGCGGAAGCGCGATGACGCCGCATTGTTCTGCCGCTTCGATGACGTTCGCCCGCATGCGGTCGAGGTTCACGCGGCTGACCTGCGTGAATTCGGTGAGCACGGGCGAGAGCCGGCCGGCGCCCATCTCGACGGCCTTCTGCACCATGTAGTCGAGCCGCGCGTGCTTGAGCGGCGCGAAGAGGTAATGGAGGTCGGGGAGGGGCGTCTGCTCGCGCTGCTTCTCTTCGACCGCGAGTGCACAAGTTTTCCGTTTTGCCTCGACGATCCGCGCGCGCCACTCGCCGTCGCGCCCGTTGAAGAGGAGAATTGCGCTGCCTTCCTTGAGCCGAAGCACGTTCAGGAGATAGTTGCCCTGCGCCGCATCCACCGCGACCCGCGCGCCGACCGAGAGATCGCTTTCGACGAAAAGGCGCGGGCTCTTGAAGTCGTAGCTCATGGCAGCCTCCGGCTTGAAGAGCGGGCCCGACCTCGTCAAGAGTGCGCGGCATGAGCGAGACCCCAACCAACGTCGCCGAATATTCGGTCTCCGAGCTTTCGTTCGCGCTCCGGCGCATGGTGGAGAACGAATTCGAGCACGTGCGCGTGCGCGGCGAGATCTCCGGCTTCAAGGGCGCCGCTGGCTCCGGCCATTGCTATTTCACGCTGAAGGATTCCGGCGCGGCGCTTGAAGCCGTTGTCTGGAAAACGACATTCCAGCGGCTGAAGTTCAAGCCCGAGGAAGGGCTCGAGATGGTGGCGACCGGCCGGCTCACCACCTATCCGAGCCGCTCGCGCTACCAGCTGATCGTCGACTATCTGGAGCCGGCCGGCGCCGGCGCGCTGATGGTGCTCCTGGAGGAGCGCCGCAAGAAGCTTGCGGCCGAGGGCCTCTTCGACGCCGCGCGCAAGAAGCCGATCCCCTATCTGCCGGCGGTGATCGGCGTCGTCACCTCGCCGACCGGCGCCGTCATCCGCGACATCCTGCATCGCCTGCGCGACCGCTTCCCGCGTCGGGTATTGGTCTGGCCGGTGCGCGTGCAAGGCGAGGGCGCCGCGGAGGAAGTAGCGGCGGCGATCCGCGGCTTCAATGCGATCACCGCGTCCGGTCGTGTGCCACGCCCCGACCTCTTGATCGTCGCGCGCGGCGGCGGCTCGATCGAGGATCTCTGGGCATTCAACGAGGAGGTCGCCGTCCGCGCCGTCGCGGCAAGCGCCATTCCCGTGATCGCAGCGGTCGGTCACGAGACCGACTGGACGCTGGTCGACCATGCCGCCGACCTCCGCGCCCCGACGCCGACCGGCGCCGCCGAGATGGCGGTGCCGGTGCGGGTGGAGCTTCTCGCGCAGACGCGCGAGCTTTCGAGCCGTCACGAGCTGGTGCATCAGCGCGGCATGGAGGCGCGCCGGCGCGAGGTGTTGGCGCTGACCCGCGCGCTTCCCTCGCTCGCCGGATTGCTCGCGCTGCCCAGGCAGAAGCTTGACGATGTCGGCGGCCGGCTCGGCCGCTCGCTCGTGACCGAGGTGGCGAAGAAGCGCGAGCGCTACGCTGCGATCGCTGGCCGCCATAACCCGGCGATTCTCCGGCGCGCGGACGCTGAGCGGCGCCAGCGCGTGACGCAGATGATGGCGCGCATGGCCTCCGCCCACCGCAACCTCGTCCGCTCGGCGCGGCGCGATCTCTCTCGTGCCGCTACGCGCCACGACGCCGCCGGCCTGTCGCGCGCCATTGCCCGCCACCGTGAGCGCTATCAGCAGGCCTCGCGGCTATTCCAGACGCTGCGCGAAACCGTGTCGCCGGATGCGATTCTCTCGCGCGGCTTTGCGATCGTGCTCGATTCAAGCGGCGGCACAGTGCGCTCGCCCGAGCAGGTCGCGACCGGCGATCCGCTCCTGATCAAGGTAGCGCAGGGCTCGATCACGGCTTCCGTCACGGAGGGTCTGAAGGCAAAGGCAAGAAGGTCGCGCGGCGGCAGCGGCCCGGCCGGCGGCCAGGGCTCGCTGCTTTGACCGCGAAGGCGCCGATCGACAGGCTCCGCGCGATCTGCCTGGCGCTCCCTGGGGCGGAGGAGAAGGAGGCATGGGGCGATCCGACCTTTCGCGTCCGCGACAAGATCTTTGCGATGGAGAAACGCGGCGACGGACGCGTCTCAGTCTGGTGCAAGGCGCCGGAGGGGAGTCAGATGGTCCTCGTCGGAGCGGACCCGAAGCGCTTCTTCGTGCCGCCTTACGTCGGGCACAAGGGCTGGGTCGGCGTTCGCCTCGACCAAAATCCCGATTGGGAAGAAGTCGCGAAGATCGTGAGGCGGAGCTACAAGCTGATCGCGCCGAAGAAGCTGGCAGCCGGCGTCGAATAGAAGTCAGCCCTTGCCGGCTTCCTTCTTTTCTTCCTCGGTCAGGTCCCAGCCGGTGACGCCGGGTTGCGTCACTTCCGGCGGATCGCTTGCAGGGAAGCTCTCCTTCAGCGCTTCGTCCAGCTTTTTGTCATCGTTCGCGGCGGCGCGCGGCTGCGGCTTCCGGCTCTTCGTGTCGGGCATTGCGCTTCTCCGATCAGAACTTGGAAACGCCGGCCATTCGTGCCGGTTCCGATGACCGCGGAAGCATGGCATGCTAGGAGGTCGCGGCGGAGCAGCTCGTCAATGCGCGTCCTCGTCATCGAGAACTATCCGAAGACGACTCTCGGTCTCGTCGGTGCGGCGCTTGCCGAGGCCGGCGCCGAAACGCGGCTTCTTCGCACGCACGCCGGCGACACGTTGCCGAAATCTCCGGACGGCTTCGACGCGCTCATTATGCTTGGCGGTGCGCAGGACGCGCTCGACGACGAGAATCATCCTTACCTGAAGGACGAGGCCGCGCTTGCCCGCGCCTTCGGGGATGCTGACAAAGGTGTTCTTGGAATCTGCCTTGGCGCGCAGATTCTGGCGCGCGGCTACGGCGCGAAGAATATCCTCGGGCGTCCGCTCGAATTCGGCTGGCACGAGATTACGGCGACTGCGGCCGGCCGTGCCGACCCGGTGCTCTCGGCAATAGGCGAGGCGGCGCCGATTTTTCATTGGCACCTTGACACCTTCACGCTGCCACCCGGCGCCGCGCATCTTGCGACGAGCGCGATGACCGAGCTGCAGGCCTTCCGCATCGGCCGCGCCGCCTACGGCATCCAGTTCCATTTCGAGGCCGGCACGGAGCTTGTGGCAAGCTGGACGCGCGATTTCGCCGCCGAGATCGCCGACTATGCGCCCGACTGGTTCGACCGCCATCCGGCGGAAGCGGCCCGCCATGGGCAGACGGCGGATGCGACCGGTCTGGCCCTGGCGCGGGCCTGGATCAGGCTGGCCAGGACGGCCTCCCCATTTCCGCCGCAGCCGGCTAAAACAAGGCGGAGCGAGTTCGTGCCGGAGTCCTCAACATGATCAGGATCAAGATCGCCGTCGCCGCGCTGCTTCTTGCCGCGACACCCGCCGCAGCACTTCCCGATCTCGGCGGCCGTACCGTGAAGGCGGTGACTGAGAACGCCTACGTGCCGCTGAACTTTGCCGACCCGAAGACCGGCGAGGGCATCGGCTGGGAATATGACGCGGTGAACGAGATCGCCAAGCGGCTGAACCTGAAGATCGAGTGGAACCTTTCGAGCTGGGACACGATGATCCAGGCGGTGCGCGAGGGTCAGTTCGACGTCGGCATGGATGGCATCACCATCAACGCCGAGCGCAAGGCTCAGGTCGATTTCTCCGACCCCTATATGATCTCCGAGCAGTACATGCTCGTGCGCGCGGACGAGAACCGGTTCTCCGATGCCCCAACCTTCGCCAAAGACCCAAATCTTCTGATCGGCGCGCAGGCCGGTACCACGAATTTCTATACCGCCGTCTACAACGTGCTCGACGGCGACGAGGCGAATCCGCGCATCAAGCTGTTCGACACGTTCGGCGCCTCGGTGCAGGCGCTGAAGTCGGGCGACGTCGATCTTGTGCTGATGGATAAGACCTCGGCAGCCGGCTATATCGGCGCCTCGCCCGGCGCCTTCAAGATCGTGGGCGAGCCGCTCGGCCGCGAGGAGTTCGGCTTCATCTTCACGCCCGGCTCCGACCTCGTCGCACCGGTCAACGCGGCGCTCGCGGAGATGCAGGCGGATGGAACGATCGACAAGCTGAACCAGAAGTGGTTCTTCGAGTATCAGTCGAAGCAATAGGCGCGAACCCTCTCCCAATGGGAGAGGGTGGCTGCGAAGCAGCCGGGTGAGGGGATGGAGCCGGTCCGGATCGCCCGCAACCCCTCGCCCGGATCGCCACGCGATCCGACCTCTCCCTCCGGGAGAGGTGAGCACCGACGCGAATTTCCGTTCTGGCTCCTTGCCGCGGTCCTCCTCGCCGTCCTCTTCTTCTGGCTGATTGTCGCCGACTACGATTACCGCACGATCTTCTCCGCCCTTCGCAAGGGCGTGGTCGTCACATTGTGGGTCACCATCGTCGCCTTCGCGCTCGCGGCGGCGCTTGGCCTCGTGGTCGCGCTCGGGCGCGTCTCGCGTCTCCGCGTCATGCGCGAGGTGGCGACGTTTTACGTCGAAATCGTGCGCGGCATCCCGGTGCTGGTGCTCCTCTTCTATGTCGCCTTCGTCGGGGCGCCGCAGCTCGTCGTCTTCTGGAACTGGACGCTCGCATTGCCGATCAATGCCGGGCTTCTTCCGGCATTGAATGTGCGCGCCTTCGACTTCACGTGGCGCGCCATCGTGGCGCTGACGGTCAGCTACTCCGCCTATCTCGCCGAGGTTTTCCGGGCCGGGATCGAGGCCGTGCCGAAGGGCCATCTTGAGGCCGCCTGGTCGCTCGGCCTGAGCCGCCGGCACACCTTCCGCTTCATCGTGCTGCCGCAGGCGGTCCGCATGGTTCTGCCGCCGCTCGGCAATGATTTCGTCGCAATGATCAAGGACTCTGCGCTCGTCTCCGCGCTCGGCGTGCAGGACATCACCCAGCTCGGAAAGGTGTATTCCGCGTCAACCTTCCTGTTCTTTGAGACCTACAACGTCGTTGCCTTCCTCTATCTGGTGATGACGCTATCGCTGTCGCTTCTGGTGCGCGGGCTCGAGCAGCGGTTGAAGGCGAAGGGTAAGGTCGGCGGCTGAGAGCTGATGCGGCATCACGGTCAGTGGGTGTGGCCGGCACGCTGATATAGGGTTGAATTCCGGCCGGGTGGCCGCGCGTTGGAGAAGACGGATAGATGGACGGCGTCGTCACGTTTCTTGGAAGCATTTTCCTGCGCTACGGCAAGGCCGCCATCCCGATCGTCGTGCTCGCCGCCTATTCGCTGGCAGTGCCGGACGAGAGGATTTTGGGCAGCGAGCATTTGGAGCATCTGCTCGATTTCGCCGCCTTGGCGGTGGTGCTCCTCGGCCTGACCGTCCGCGCCGTGGCGATCGGCAGCGTCGCGCGGGAATGCGGCAGCGGGGGGCTCGTCGACTCCGGCGTCTACGGGCTTTGCAGGAATCCCCGCTACCTGGGCAGCCTGCTCGTCATTCTAGGCATTTTTCTCATGCACGGATCGGCTCACGTCGTGCTGACTGGGACACTCGCCTGCGTGCTGATCTATTCCGCCATGGTGCGCGTCGAGGAGGATGACCTTCGCGCCCGTTATGGCGAATCCTACCGCGCCTATCAGGCCGCCGTTCCGCGCTGGCTTCCGCGTCCCGCGCGTCTTCGGCAAGGGGATTTCGGCATCGACTTCAGCGCGCGCCGTGCGCTAGCCGACGACTGGCTGACGATCGCGGCGACGGCGGTCGCGCTGGTGTTCACGGAAGTGCACGAGTCGCTGTCGCCAGCCCTTGCCGCGTCGTCGCAGATGGTCCTGATGGCACTTGCTGCAAGCCTTGCGGTCTTCACCTCGGTTGCGATTGCAGTGCGCGCCGCAGGCGCCGGAGCGCCCCCGAGCGGCGCCGCCGGATCGCTCGGCGATCCGCTTCGTTTCGTCGGCCCGCGCACGCGCGGCATTCGCGTCGACGGGCGGGTCGGGATCGTGGATTTCCTGGAGAACATGCTGAGCCTCGGCCAGCAGGAGGCGATCTTAGAGGCGACCCTCGAAGCGGCTGGGCTTGAGCCCGGCGAGCGCCTGGTCGACGTCGGCTGCGGCACCGGCAAGCTCTGCGTCGCCGCCGCCGCAAGGCTCGGCGACAAGCATGGCGGCCCGGCGCATGTGCTCGGCATCGACGCAACGCCCGGGATGATCGACCTTGCGATCGAGCGCGCGCACGACGCCGGCGTCGCGGCAGAGTTCCAGGTCGGCATCGCCGAGACGCTGCCGCTCGCCGACGGCGCCGCCGACGCGGTCACCTCATCTTATTTCTTCCACCACCTCCCCTCCGAGGTGAAGCCGGAGGCGCTGCGAGAGATGTGGCGGGTGCTTCGCCCTGGCGGGCGGCTCGTCATCACCGACTACGCGCGCGCCCGCGGACTCTATGGTTTCGTCGCGTCGATCCCGATGCGCGCGAATTTCTACGAATATGTGCGCCCGCAGCTCGGCGGCGAGCTTGAGGCGATCATCGCGGCGGAAGGACTCGGCGAGCCGGAGACGGTCGCGCTCTTCCTCGGCTACATCACCGTCATGCGGCTCACAAAGCCGAACTGAGCCACCGCATTCCGGCCGAAGCCGCGCCGGTTGCATTCCCCCTCGCGCGCGGCTCTTATTCGCGGCCCGCAGCCAGACAGGATTCTTCCATGCCCGAGATCGTCATCCACCTCGTCGAAGGCCGCGCGCCGGAGAAGAAGCGAGCCCTAATGAAGGACATCACCGACGCGGTGGTTAGGCATTTCGGCATCGACCCTGAAGCCGTCGTCATTCAGATCGTCGAATCGTCGAAGGCCGACAAGATGAAAGGCGGCAAGCTCTTCACGGAGCGCACGCCGTCAAAACCTGTGGCCTAGGCAACCGCGCACTTGTCGATTGCGGGCACGAGCGCCGCGACGGCGCGCAGGGCGAACGATAGCTTGGCACCGAGTCGCTCGACGCTGCGCCGCCCGGTTGCTTGGCTGCGCAGGCGTTTCGAGCCATCCTCTCCTTCCTGCAGCCGAACCGGTACCCAAGAATGATCGACGATCCCCCGCTTCTCACTGTCCGCCGCCGCTTCCCGCGCCCGAGCGCCGATGAGCTTGCCGCCTTCCGCGGCGCGCTGACCGGCCACGTCGTCGACGCCATGGATGGCCGCGGCGCGCTCGACTACCGTATCAAGCCCATCGGAGAGGCGACGACCTTCTGCGGCACGGCTTTGACGTGCGAGGCCGGGCCTGCCGATTGCCTCGCCGTCTTCGGGGTGCTCGACGTGGCCGAGCCCGGCGACGTGATCCTTTGCGCGACCGATTCGTTCTCCAACACCGCGGTCATCGGCGATCTTGTGATCGGCATGATGAAGAATTGCGGCATCGCCGGCTTCGTGACCGACGGACTTGTGCGCGACACGCCCGGAATACGAGCGGTCGGCCTTCCGTGCTTTGCGGCAGGAGTCACGCCCAACTCGCCGACGAAGACCGGGCCGGGCACCGTTGGCTTCCCGGCGATCGTGGGCGGCGTCGCCGTCGCCGCGGGCGATATCGTCGTTGCCGACGAGGACGGCGTCGTGGTCGTTCCGTTTGCAAAGATTGGCGAAACGATAAAGCGGCTCGTCGACGTCCGCGCCATGGAGGCGGACCTAGAGGCGAAGGTGAAGGCGGGCTTGCGGAAGCCCGACTTCATGGCAACCATGATCCCGCCGGGGCGCGTGCGCGAAGTCGACTGATCGCGATCAGGGCTGCGCTGCGCTGCGCAAGAGGTCCGGCCCGATATCGGTGGTGCTGCGCGTGCCGCAGAGCCCCATGACGCGATCGATTTCATTTCTGAATATCTCAAGCACGCGGGCGACGCCTTGCTCGCCGGCCACCGACAGGCCCCAAAGTTGCGGTCTTGCGATCAGGCAGGCGCGCGCACCGAGCGCCAGCGCCTTCACCACATCTGCGCCGCGGCGGACGCCGCCGTCGAGGAGCACCGGAATACGCCCGGCGACGCTCTGCGCCACCGCCGGCAGGGCCTCGATCGACGACACAGCGCCGTCGAGCTGGCGCCCGCCGTGGTTCGATACGATCAGGCCGTCGACGCCGTGCGCGAGCGCTTCGTGCGCTTCGGCCGGGCTCAGCACCCCCTTCAAGATGAGCGGCCCCGCCCAGATGCGGCGAAGCTCGTCGACGTCGCGCCACGACATCGAAGGATCGAGCATCTCCGCGACTCGCCCCGCAAGCCGCGACAATCCGGTCATCTCGCCGGGCCGGACATAGTTCGCGAAGGTGATGCGCCGAAGCTCGTTCCGCATGCGCCAGAGCCAGGGAAGCTTCGCCGCCATCGCCGCCACTTCGAGCGGGCCGAGCTTGGGCGGGATGGTAAAGCCGTTGCGAATGTCCCGCTCGCGGTTCCCGGTCAGCTGGTTGTCGATGGTCAGGACCAGCGCGTCGTAGCCGACTGCCTGCGCGCGCTCCGCGAGCTCGCGCGTGAAGCCGCGGTCGCGATAGACGAAGACCTGCATCCAGCGCGGGCCGATACCCGTCGCGGCAAGCTGTTCGAGCGTGCAGACCGAAGCGTGGCTGAGGCAGAACGCCGTCCCCGCCGCCGCCGCGGCACGCGCAGCGCAGATTTCGCCGTCCGGCCAGAAGAGTCCGGAAAGTCCCGTTGGGCCGATCATCACCGGCAGCGCCAGCCTCTTGCCGAAAAGCTCGACCGAGAGATCGCGCTCGGGCGCGCCGCGAAGCGTTTGCGGAATAAGCTGAAGGTTGTCGAAGGCCGTCTCGTTGCGCCTGAGCGTCCATTCGTCCTCCGCGCCCCCGTCGGCGAAGTCGAAGACCGGCTTCGGGAGGACGCGTTCCGCCCGCCGCCGCATCTCGGCGACGTTGTAGACGCGCCGCTTCAGGGTCTCGGCGTTCATGGCGCGGTCAGCGGTCGAGGCGGTAGAAGCGGATGGCGTTGTCGTGGAAGAGCTTGCGCTTCTCCTCCGCGCTCGCGCCGGCAGTGACCCAATCGACGAGCGCCACCCATTCGGGATAGCGGATGGCAAGCTCCATAACGTGCCAGTCGCCGCCGTAGAAGACGCGGTCGAAGCCGAAGCTGTCGATCGTATGCGCGATAAAGGGCTTCAGTTGCTCGCGCGTCCAATTTTTATGGTCGGCCTCGTTGGCGACACCGGAGATCTTGCAATGAACGTTCGCGTGCGCCGCCAGCTCCTTCATGTTGGCGCGCCACGGATCGAGAAGCCCGTCCTTGATCGCCGGCTTCCCGATATGGTCGAGCACGAAGCGCACCTCGGGACACGCCTCGACCATCTTGATGACGTTCGGCAGGTGATGGTGGAAGACGCAGATGTCGAAGACGAGGTCGTGGGGGCCAAGCAGCTTCAGGCCTTCGATGAATTTGGGCGCGATACAGAAGTCCGGATCCTTCTGGTTCTGGATGAGCCGCCTGATGCCGCGCAGGATCTTGTGCCGGCGAAGCTCTTCGAGTTCCTTCTCGATCGCCTTGCCTTGCTCAAGCGGCAGCGCCGCCACCATGCCCGTCACCCGCGTGTCGGCCTGCGCGAGTTCCGTCACCCACGCCGCCTCGGCGAGATGCTGGGGATAGTCGACGTCGACCTCGACGAAGACGATCTGCTCGATTCTGACCGGCTTCGCCGCGGCATCGAGATCGGCGGGCAGTTTTTTCGCCTTCAGCGACGGCGCGCCGGCGGTCCAGGCGTAGCCTAAGCGGCTCGGGTCGAGCAGGTGGACGTGGCTGTCGACGATCGGAAAATCAGGCAACGAAAACCTCCCCCAAGGAACCGATTTCCCGGCCGCGCTTTGCGGGCCGGACCGGCTGCGTCTTTTCGTGTCAGGTTAGCGTGCCGGCGTGGCGGGGTGGAAGGGTAATTGCGGCAGCACCGTCGACGCGGCCGGGGGCCGGCGGCGCCGCTCAGGAATGCATCCGCGGCTTCTTCAGGAACAGTTCGCGATCACTTGAGGTGATGCGCGCCTCGATCGTCTCGCCGTCGCGGCTGACGACAAGCGGCACCGCGACGCCGGCCGGCCCGAGCGACCAGACTTTGCGGAAGAAGCCGGCAAGGCTCGTCACCGGCTCGCCGGCGACGGATTGGACCAGGTCGCCGGGTTTTAGCCCGGCGCGGTCTGCCGGTGCGCCGGAATAGACGCCGACGACGAACACTTTGCTTTCGAGATCGGTCGCGAACAGCCCGAGCCAGGCATGCGGCGGGCGCGCCGGGCGCCCGGTCGAAAGCAGGTCATCGAGGATCGGCGTCAGGAGGTCGATCGGCACGGTCATGTTGAGCTGGCCGCCCTCGCCGGCGGCTGGCCGCTGTTCCACCTGCAGCGAGCCGATTCCGATGACATCGCCGCCGGCGCCGATCAGCGCCGCGCCGCCCCAATAAGGATGCGCCGGCGCGGTGAAGATCGCTTCGTCCAGCACGTACTCCCAGTAGCCGGCAAATTCCTGCTTCGCCACGATGCGCGCGGCGAGCGCATGGCGACGGCCGCCTGCGCCGGCCATCACGACGCGGCTCCCCGTCTTAACCGCACTTGAGCGCCCAAGCGGCAGCGGCGGCAGGTCGAGCGCACCGAGCGCACGCACGAGCCCGAAGCCCGTGGTCTGGTCGTAGGCGATCGGGTGGCCGGCCATGACGCGGTCGTCGGCGAGATTGATCCAGACCTCGTCCGCCTCGGTGATGAGATAGCCGATCGTCAGCACGACGCCGTCGCGAATCACGACGCCGTGGCCACCGCGCTCGGTGCCGAGCACCTCTGCGGTGAAGGCATCGTCCGGCACTTTCGTGTGCAGCCCCACGATCGAGGTCAACGCGCTCTCGAGGTCGAAGTCGTATTCGCCGGGCTTCGGCTGTCGGGCGGGCGTGATCTGCCAGTCGCTCAGGCTCGGCATGTTGGCTCCGTGCGCTCGTGCTCTGTCGCGCCCCCGTCATATTGCCCGAAACGGGCGCGGCGCGACAACGACTCCATCACCAAAGCGTCAAGTGGGCCGGACGAAGGCGCGCCGGGCCTTTTCGGCTTCCGCCCGGCAAGTGCAGCCGTCCAGATGGTCGTTGACGAGTCCCATCGCCTGCATGAAGGCATAGACCGTGGTCGGTCCGACGAAAGACCAGCCGCGCTCTCTCAGCGCCTTCGAAAGTGCCGCTGATTCGGGCGAGCGCGACATTTGGGCGAGCGCTGCCCGGTCGAGCCGTTTCGGACGGCTCTTCGGGTCCGGCTCGTAGCGCCACATGAAGGCTGCGAGCGAGCCCGCCTCGTCGACGAGATCCAAGGCGCGCTTGGCGTTGTTGATGACCGACTCGATTTTGCCGCGATGGCGCACGATGCCGGCATCGGCGAGGCAGCGTTTCACCTCGCGCGGACCGAAGTGCGCGACCTTGGTGAAATCGAATCCGGCGAAGGCGGCGCGAAAGTTCTCGCGCTTCCTGAGGATAGTGATCCACGAGAGCCCGGCCTGGAAGCCTTCCAGGCAAAGCTTCTCGAAGAGGCGGCGGTCGTCGGCGACCGGTCGGCCCCATTCGCTATCGTGATAGCTCAGATAGAGTGCGTCCGCGCCCGGCCACCAGCAGCGCGGCCGCCCATCCGTGCCCTCGATCACGCCGTCCGCAAGGCGCTTCATGTCGGCCACAGCCTTGTACGTCCGGCGCTTACCTCCGCGAAAGACATGCGGGGCATATTGAAACTCATGGCTTTGACCCTCACGCGCCGTTCGCCGCTCTGCTTCGCAGTGGCGCTTCTGCTTTCGCTCGCTTCGACACCGACTCCAGCTTTCACCGACGCAGAACTTGTCGACGGCTTCCGACGGATCGTTTTCGGCTCCGAATATCCAAGCTGGGGCTGGCAGGCCGACATCGTCAAGAAGTTCGTGAATCCGGTTCGCGTTTATGTCGACGACCGCTCGAGAGAGCAACGCGGCGACGAGGTCGCGCGTTTCGTGCGCTCGCTTCCCGGCCTGGTCGACGGCCTGAACATGCACATTGTCGTGTCGCCCTCGGAAGCGAACTTCCGTGTCTTCGTGGTCGATCGCAGGGACTACCGCAACGTCGTCGTGCGCGAGGTCTACGGTCGGGCGACGTCGACATTTGCGCCGGGCCGATGCCTCGTGCGCGTCGTCTCGACTTCCCACGGGATCGTCCGCTCCGACGCCGTGATCGTCGCCGACGAGGGCGATTCTGTGTTCCACCGCTGCACGGTGGAGGAGGTGTTGCAGGGTCTCGGGCCCATCAACGACGACCGCACGCTCGCAGAGAGCGTCTTCAACGACAGCTCACGCCATACGACCTTCACCCGCTTCGACCGGCATCTGGTCAACATGCTCTACGACACTCGCGTCCGCCCGGGGATGAGCGAGGCAGAGGTCGGACGGGTGTTGCCGGCCGTCGCGGCGGCGGTTCGCGCGCGTCTGAAGTGAGTGACCCGAAACGCTTTCTTAGGCATAATGAAGAATTGCGCGTGGCGACGATCCCGGCGCCGCGGGCTGTTCACCGAAGCGCAGCCTTTTTCGGGCTAACGCTTCGTTATCGTTATCGACGACGAGTAGTGAGTACGTCATGCAGCGCACGACCCTTTCCTTTCTTTTTCTGATGATCGCGTCCGTCTTCTCGCTCGCCTCGGCGGGCTCTGCCCCGCAGATGAGCGGCGATCCGGCGATCGACGCGCAATGGATGCAGCTTGCGAGCAGCGCGAACCCAGTCGGCTCGAACCCGATCGACCCGAACGCAATGCCCGCAACCGGCATTTTCCGCGGCTTCGGCGGCACGCGGAATTCTCCCGCGCAGGCGCGTCTGCAGGCGCGCGCCCCACGGCTGACGATCGACCCGGCCTTCCTGCCGAAGGTCGTCGACTATCCGAGCAACGAAAGCCCCGGCACGATCATCATCGATACCGGCAGCCGCTACCTCTACGTCGTCCTGCCGGATGGCAAGGCGCAGCGCTACGGCGTCGGCGTCGGGCGCGAGGGCTTCGCATGGAAGGGAAGCGTGCACGTTGGCCGGAAGTCCGAATGGCCGACCTGGACGCCGCCGGCCGAGATGCGCCTGCGCCAGCCCTATCTGCCGGTCTCCATGCCAGGCGGGCCGGAAAACCCGCTCGGCGCACGCGCGCTCTACCTCTACGACGGCGGCCGCGACACGCTCTTCCGCATCCACGGCTCGAACGAGCCCTGGACCATCGGGCACGCGGTCTCTTCCGGTTGCATTCGTATGCGTAACGAAGACGTGATCGAGCTCTACAACCGCACCGGCATCGGCACGAAAGTGGTCGTTCTCTAGCTGCGGGCTGGATCGCCGGCCGGTTTCTCCGGCCGGCTCGCGCTGCACGCGAAGAGCCGCATCTGGCGTGCCGGTGCGCGGATGCAACGGTCTCCGCTAAGCGTTTGCCGCCCGCTGGCGACCGCGTGCGAAATTCAGTATGAAACCGGGAAGTCTCGGGGATTGGGCTTGGAGGTTCGAATGAGGTTTCCGCATGCCGCCGGAGTCGCGGCGCTAAGCGTAGCGATGGGAATTGTGGCGTTCGCGGCAGCGGCCACACCGCGCACGATCTACGACCCGGCGACCCATTCCTATTTCACCTACGATCCGGACAAGCTGCGCCAGAACGCGGTTTCGGCGCCACGTGCTCCCGTCGCGATGGCGCCGCACGTCTTTTCGAAGCCTGACAAGAAGTTCGACCGGCAGGTGGTCAGCTACGACACGACGGAGGCCCCCGGAACCATCGTCATCGATACCAAGGACAAGTTCCTCTACTACGTCCTCGAGGACGGGCAGGCGATCCGCATGGGCGTCGGCGTGGGGCGTGAGGGATTTGGATGGACCGGCGTCGTCCATGTCGGCAACAAGCAGGAGAACCCGAAGTGGTTTCCGCCGTCCGACATGGTGCAGCGTCAGCCCGAGCTCGCAAAATACCAGGTCGACGGCATGCCCGGGGGTGATGGCAATCCGCTCGGCGTGCGCGCGCTCTACCTCTACGACGACAAGGGCAAGGACACGCTCTACCGCATCCACGGGACGATCGAGCCGTATTCGATCGGCCAGAACGTCTCTTCCGGCTGCATCCGCATGCTGAACGAGAACGTCACGGAACTCTACGACCTGGTGAAGGTCGGGACCAAGGTCGTCGTGATGTAGCGGTCTTGGAGACTTGGCTTATCGGCGGCCCGCTTCGGCGGGCCGTTTGTTTTTTCGGCCGATGAATCCGTCCTGAAACGCAATAGTACACCGCGAAACAAACGGGAAATCGCGCGGAAACCTTTTCCCCTTACGTCGCGCGCCAACGCCGCTCGCGAAGGGCCGGCATGGAGGGGTCAGATGCAATCCTATCGTTTTGCTCGTTCCGCGGTGATCGGAATCGCCGCCGCCGTCACGCTGTCCGCGGTCGCCGGGGCCACGCCGCTCCGCGTCTACGATCCGACGCAGCACACCTTCGTCACCTATGACCAAGAGGTGGACCACAACCGTCCGCTCGACCCGAAATTCCAGGCTCAGGTGGTCCCATACGCCACCGAAGAGGCGCCGGGCACGGTCATCGTCGATACGACGAACAAGTTCCTCTACTACGTCCTCGCGGACGACATGGCGATCCGCTACGGCGTCGGCGTCGGCCGCGAAGGCTTCGGCTGGACGGGAACGGTCGAGGTGGGCGCGAAGCAGGAATGGCCGACCTGGACGCCGCCGGCCGAGATGGTCGAGCGTCGGCCGGAGCTGGTCGAATATTCGGACGGCATGCCAGGTGGCGTAGACAATCCGCTGGGCGCCCGCGCGCTCTACCTCTATGACCACGGTCGCGACACGATGTTCCGCATCCACGGCACGAACGCGCCTTGGTCGATTGGCGAGAACATGTCGTCCGGCTGCATCCGCATGCTGAACGAGCAGATCACCGAACTCTACCAGTTCGTCCACGTCGGCACGAAGGTCATCGTGATGTGACCAATGCGCAAAGCGCATTCGAAGGGCGGCCGCGGCCGCCCTTTTTGTTTGATGCAATTCCCAACGTCGTCATGCCCGGATTTGATCCGGGCATCCATTCCGTGACGCGCGGACAAGCCCCTCGACCGCGACGGAATGGATTGCCGGGTCGAGTCCGGCAATGACGACAATCCTGACGCGCTCTACCCGGCCGCTTTCCGCTTCGCCTCTTTGCGCCGCGCGTGCAGGATCGGCTCGGTGTAGCCGTTCGGTTGCTCGCGCCCCTTGAAGACGAGGTCGGACGCCGCTTGGAAGGCGACGCTGTCGTTAAAATTCGGCGCCATCGGGCGGTAGAGCGGATCGCCGGCATTCTGCTTGTCGACCACCGCCGCCATGCGCTTCAGCGTCTCCGTCACCTGCGCCTTCGAGACGACGCCGTGGTGGAGCCAGTTTGCAATGTGCTGGCTCGAGATTCGAAGCGTCGCGCGGTCCTCCATCAGGCCCACGTTGTTGATGTCGGGAACCTTTGAGCAGCCGACACCCTGGTCGATCCAGCGCACGACGTAGCCGAGAATCCCCTGCGCATTGTTGTCGAGCTCCTGCTGGATCGCTTCCGGCGGCCAGTTCGGACGCTCCGCGACCGGGATCGCGAGGATATCGTCGATGGACGCGCGTTTGCGCGACTTCAGCTGCTCCTGCCGCGCCTTCACGTCGACCTGGTGGTAGTGGAGCGCGTGCAGCGTGGCGGCGGTGGGCGAGGGGACCCACGCTGTATTGGCGCCGGCCTTTGGGTGAGCGATTTTGGCTCTCAGCATGTCGGACATCAGGTCGGGCATCGCCCACATGCCCTTGCCGATCTGTGCACGCCCAGGGAGGCCGCACATGAGTCCGATATCGACGTTCGAATCCTCGTAAGCCTGAATCCAGGTCGACGCCTTCATGTCGCCCTTGCGGATCATCGGGCCGGCTTCCATCGAGGTGTGGATTTCGTCGCCGGTGCGGTCGAGGAAGCCGGTATTGATGAAGACCACGCGATCCTTCGCCGCGCGGATCGATTCTTTCAGGTTCAGCGTGGTGCGCCGTTCCTCGTCCATGATCCCGATCTTGAGCGTGAAGCGCTTGAGCCCGAGCACCTCCTCCACGCGCCCGAACAACTCGTCGGTGAAGGCAACCTCCTCCGGTCCGTGCATTTTCGGCTTCACGATATAGACGGAGCCGGCGCGGCTGTTCGCCCGGCGGCCGCCCCCTTCTGCTCTTGGGCCGACATCGTGGAGCGCGATCGCCGAGGTCACCATGGCGTCGAGGATGCCTTCCGGGATCGGCGCGCCGTCCTTCGTCGTGACGGCATCGATCGTCATCAGGTGCCCGACGTTCCTGACGAGCATCAGGCTGCGCCCATGCAGTGTCAGCGCACCGCCACCAGGGCTCTTGAACGTCCGGTCGGCGTTGAGCGCGCGGTCGATCGACTTGCCGCCCTTATCGAAAGTCGCGGTCAAATCGCCCTTCATCAGGCCGAGCCAGTTGCGATAGGCGGCGACCTTGTCCTCCGCGTCGACGGCGGCGATCGAATCCTCAAAATCCATGATCGTGGTCATCGCCGCCTCGACCACGATGTCCGCAATGCCCGCCGGGTCGCCGTTGCCGATCAGATTCTTCCGGTCGATCAGGATTTCGAGGTGGAGGCCGTTGTTTCGAAGAAGTACGGCGCTCGGCGCATCCTCCGCGCCGGCGTAGCCGACGAAGCGCGACGTATCCTTCAGGCCGACGGCACCGCCCGTCGTCGCGACCGTCAGCCTGCCGCCCTTGACCGAGACGCCAGTGGCGTCGCGCCATGACGCGCCATCGAGGGGCGTCGCCTCGTCCAGAATGCCGCGCGCAAAGTCGATGACGCGTTTGCCTCGCACCGGATTGAAGCTCTTGCCCCGCGCGGCGCCGCCATCCTCGGGGATGGCATCGGTGCCGTAGAGCGCGTCGTAGAGGCTTCCCCAGCGCGCGTTCGCGGCGTTCAGTGCGTAGCGCGCGTTCGTCACCGGCACGACGAGCTGCGGCCCGGCGACTTCGGCGATCTCAGGATCGACGTTTGCGGTCGTGATACTGAAATCCGGTCCCTCCGGGAGCAGGTAGCCGATCATCTCCAGGAAGCTCTTGTATTCGGCGAGGTCGAAGTTCTTGCCGCGACGGTCGCGATGCCAGCGGTCGATCTCCGCCTGCAGCCGGTCGCGCTTTTCAAGAAGCGCGCGGTTCTTCGGCATGAGATCGCGCACGATCGCGTTGAGCCCGGCCCAGAATTTCTCCGGTGCGACGCCGGTCGCAGGCAGCGCCTCGTCGTTCACGAAGTCATAGAGGCTTCGCGCGACTACAATATCGCCGGCGGCAATCCGATCCGTCATCCCGTCCCTCTGCAAATGCTTGTTCTATCTTGCCGATCGGCAGTCGCTAAGAAACCCCCTCGCCGAAGGGCGAGCCGCCGCGCCTGAGGAAATCCGCTTCCTCCTCGCCATAGGCCCAGTCGAGGAGCTCCACGGTGTGCAGCACCGGAACATGGGTGCCCGACGCTATCTGCGCGATGCAGCCGATATTGCCGGCCGCGATCACATCCGGCGCCACCGCAGCGATGTTCTTGACTTTGCGGTCGCGGAGCCGCCGGGCGATGTCGGGCTGCAGGATGTTGTAGGTGCCGGCCGAGCCGCAGCAGATATGCCCTTCCGGCACGTCGCGGACTTCGAAGCCGGCGTTCTTCAGGAGCGCCTTCGGCTGCGCAGTGACCCGCTGACCGTGCTGCAGCGAGCAGGCGGAGTGGTAAGCGACGACGAGGCCGGCGCCGCGCTTGCTCGTCGGGGTCTTCAGCCATGTGAGATATTCCGACACGTCGGCGGCAAGCTCGGCAACGCGCGCCGCCTTCTCGGCGTAGACCGGGTCGTTGCGGAAGAGATGCGCGTAGTCCTTGAGCGTGGTCCCGCAGCCCGACGTGGTGGTGAGAATGGCGTCGAGCCCTTCGCCCTCGATCTCGTCGATCCAGGCGTCGATGTTGGCGCGCGCAAGTCTCCGCGCCTGCTGCTCGCGTCCCATGTGATGAACGATGGCGCCGCAACAGCCTTCGCCCTTGGCGAACACGACCTCGACGCCGAAGCGGCTCAAGAGCCTGACCGCCGCAATGTTGATGCCGGGGTCGAGTACCGACTGCGCGCAGCCGTTCAAAAGAGCCACGCGGCCGCGATGCTTGCCCTCCGGCGTGAAACTCACGCCTGGACGGATCGAGGAGCGCGCCGGAAGAGTTGCCGGCGCAAGCGCGAGCATCGCCTCAAGCCGCTGGCCGGCGACGCCAAATCCCTTGACGAAGGGCAAGAAGCTACGCGCCAGCCCGGCAAGCCGGAGCGCCAGGCGGAAGCGGCGGCGATAGGGAAGCACCGCAGCAAGCATCCGCCGGATCAGCCGGTCGAGGAAGGGCCGGCGGTAGGTCTGCTCGATCCTGACGCGCGCCTGGTCGACAAGACGCATGTAGTTCACGCCAGACGGACAGGTGGTCATACAGGAGAGGCAGGAGAGGCAGCGGTCGATGTGCAGCGCAACGTCGCTCGACGCCGGCTTGTCGTTCTCCAGCATGTCCTTGATGAGATAGATGCGGCCGCGCGGAGAATCGAGCTCGTTGCCGAGCTCCAGATAGGTCGGGCATGTGGCGAGACAGAAGCCGCAATGCACGCAGCGCCGCAGAACCGCGTCCGCCTCCGCGATATCGGGATCGGCAAGCTGCTGAAGGGTGAAGACGGTCTGCATCTTCAGGCCCCCGTTGCAATGCGCCCGGGATTCAGGATGCCGCGCGGATCGAACTGCAGCTTGAGGCGTCTTGAAAGCGCCGCGAGCGGCTCAGGCTGCGGCTCGAACGGAGGGATCGCCGTGCGCAGCGCCGGGCTGCCGCGCATCAAGGTCGCGTGCCCGCCGCCGGCTTCCGCGACCGCAGTGCGGATTGCACGCGCGAGCCCGTCTCTTGCCCACTCCTCGACTTCGATCCAGACGAGCCCGCCGGACCAGTCGTAGAAGTAGCGGATCGCGTGCGTGTCGTTGAGCGCCGCGACGACCTCCGGCCCGGCGCTCGGCGCGACGCTGACGCGCCACACGGGATATGCGGCCGTGCCGAAGGCGGAGACGTCGCGCACGGCGCGCCACACGGCTTCCGATTGCGCGCCCTCGAGCACTGCGACCTCGCCGAGCCTCCCGACGAGCGCGGTCAGCTTCTCCGCACGATAGTCGACGGAAGGTGCGATGCCTTCGAGCCGGATCAAGGTCGCCGACCGCCCGCCGGAGGCGAAGGCGACGTCCGGCACCTCGGCCACGAGCCGCTCCGGCAGATGCGCGGCACCTGACACGTCGAAGGGCGTTCCCATCGCCTTGCAGAGTGCGGTGACGGCGGTCAGGTCATCGAGCCCGGCGATGACCAACGTCGCCGCGGCCTCCGGCTTCGGCAGCACCTTGAACGTCGCCTCCGTCACGACCGCAAGCGTGCCCCAGGAGCCGGCAAGGCCTTTCGAGAGATCGTAGCCGGTGACGTTCTTCACCACGCGCCCGCCCGACTTGAACACCTCGCCGCGGCCGGAGACCGCGTTGATGCCGAGCACGTGGTCGCGCGCCGCGCCGGCCTTCAGGCGCCGCGGCCCGCTGGAATTGGCGGCGAGCATGCCGCCCATGGTGCCGCGCCCGCGCGCCACGCCGAAGAGCGGCCCGAAATCCATTGGCTCGAAGGCGAGCATCTGGTTGTGGTCCGCAAGCAGTGTCTCGACGTCGGCGACCGGCGTCCCCGCTTTGACCGAAAGGACCAGCTCCTCAGGTTCGTAGAGGGTGATGCCGGAAAGGTCGGAAAGGTCGAGCCCGAATTCGGCCTGCACCGGGCGTCCAATGTCGCGCTTCGAGCCGTGGCCGAGGACTTCGAGCGGAGCCTCTGCCGCCGCCGCCCAGCGGACAGCATCGAGCACGCCACCGGCATCGACGGGCTTGAGCGTCGTCTCCATTTCCCGGCGTCAAAACCTCGGCAGGTCGGGAAACGCCACCTTGCCCTTGTGCACGTGCATGCGGCCGAGCTCGGCGCAGCGATGAAGCTCGGGGAACATCTTGCCCGGATTGAGCAGGTGCTTTGGATCGAAAGCGCACTTCACTCGCTCCTGCTGCGCGAGGTCGGCTTTGGAGAACATCACCGGCATCAGATCGCGCTTCTCAACGCCGACGCCGTGCTCGCCGGTCAGGACGCCGCCGACCTCCACGCAGAGCTTCAAAATGTCGGCGCCGAACGCCTCGGCACGCTCAAGCTCGTCGGAATTGTTGGCGTCGTAGAGGATGAGGGGATGCAGGTTGCCGTCGCCGGCGTGGAAGACGTTGGCGACGCGGAGTCCGTACTGCTCCGAAAGCTCGCGCGTGCGACGCAGCACTTCCGGAAGCGCCTTCCGCGGGATGGTGCCGTCCATGCAGTAATAGTCGGGCGAGAGCCGGCCGACCGCCGGAAACGCCGCCTTGCGGCCGGCCCAGAAGAGCTGGCGCTCGGCTTCGCTTTCGGAGAGGCGAAAGGTTGTCGCCTTGTTGGCGACGGCGATCTGCTCGACGCGCGTCATGAGCGCGCCGACCTCTCGGCTCGGCCCGTCGAGCTCCACGATTAGAAGCGCCTCGACGTCGAGTGGATAGCCGGCATGGACGAAATCCTCCGCCGCACGGATTGCCGGCCCGTCCATCATCTCCATGCCGCCCGGGATGACGCCGGCGCCGATGATCTCCGCGACGCATTGTCCGGCGTCCTCGCTCGACGCGAAGCCGATCAGTGCGGCGCGCGCCGTCTCCGGCGAGCGCAGGATGCGCACCGTCACCTCGGTGACGACGCCGAGCAGCCCTTCCGAGCCGGTCATCAAGCCGAGCAGGTCGTAGCCCTCGCTGTCCAGATGCTTGCCGCCGAGCCGGATCACCTCGCCGGTGACCAGCACCATCTCGATGCCGAGCACGTTGTTGGCGGTAAGCCCGTATTTCAGGCAATGCACACCCCCGGAATTCTCCGCCACGTTGCCGCCGATCGAACAGGCGATCTGCGAGGAGGGGTCGGGCGCGTAGTAGAAACCCTGCCGCGACACAGCGTTCGTCACCCCGAGGTTGGTCACGCCTGGCTGCACCACCACGACGCGATTGTCGAAGTCGATGTCGAGCACCTTGTTGAACTTCGACATGACCAGGAGCACGCCGTCGGCGAGGGGTAGCGCACCGCCGGAAAGCGAGGTGCCGGAGCCGCGCGGAACGACGCGGACGCCGTTCTCGTGGCAATAGCGCAGCACGCGGCTCACCTGCTCGACCGTCT
Organism: uncultured Alphaproteobacteria bacterium; assembly: GCA_963720705.1. GTDB lineage: Bacteria > Pseudomonadota > Alphaproteobacteria > Rhizobiales > Afifellaceae > DASWJZ01. Next base: position 296,481 of record CAVRGJ010000001.1, on the reverse strand, counting down.
CCGGCAGCACCGCGAGCATCGGCAACTGGCGGTAGGCGGTGAGGCCGTCCGTCTCGAAGGCTCGCAACGCGTCTTCGTGCGCGACCACGCCCTCGCCGGGGACGATGGCGCTGAGATCCCGCGCGATCGCCTCGCGCTTGGCGATCACGTCCGCCTTCGGCTTCGGCATTACGAGCGTCATGAGGCCTTCACTAGGGCCTTTTCTCGGGCCTGTCGAATGGGCTTTGAGCCGGCTTCCAAGCGTGCTCGCCGCCTTGCCAATTGGATTTGACCGGGCCCGGACACACGTGCCAATCGTGCGCTCAAGGTTCTCCATGTCCAAAGCAACCATCGCCGAGCGCAAATCCGTCCCCGCCGCCCCGAAGGTCGGCCTCTTCGTCACGTGCCTCGTCGACCTCTTCCGGCCGACGGTCGGGTTCGCGGCGCTGAAGCTCTTGGCCGATGCGGGCTGCCGGGTGGAGGTGCCGGAGGCGCAGACCTGCTGCGGCCAGCCCGCCTACAATTCCGGCGACCGTGGCGACGCCAAGGCGTTGGCGAAGGGCGTGATCGCCGCGTTTGAGGGCTACGACTACGTGGTAGCGCCGTCCGGCTCTTGCGCCGGCATGCTGAAGAAGCACTACCCGCCGCTTTTCGCCGACGAGCCGGCCTGGCAGGCGCGCGCCGAAGCGCTTGCGGCGAAGACCTACGAGCTGGTCAGCTTCCTGACCGACGTGCGCGGCGTCGAGAAGGTGGCGGCGCGCCACGCGGGCAGCGTCACCTACCACGATTCCTGCTCGGGGCTGCGCGAGCTCGGCATAAAGGCGCAGCCGCGCCGCCTGCTCGGTTCCGTAGAGGGGCTGGAACTCAAGGAACTGCCGGATGCGGATGTCTGCTGCGGGTTCGGCGGCACGTTCTGCGTGAAATATGCCGACATCTCGAATGCGATCGTGGAAAAGAAAACCGCTGCGATCGCCGGCACGGGCGCTGAGACGCTGCTCGCCGGCGACCTCGGTTGCCTCCTGAACATGGCCGGCAAACTGAAGCGCGAGGGGCGGGCGACGAAGTCGCGCCACGTGGCGGAGGTGCTCGCAGGAATGGCCGACGGACCGGCGATCGGGGAGGCCGAGTGACGGCGGCCCTGGCGTCGGCGGATCGCCTCGACGTGCGCCGCTGGCGAGAGGCGCGACGCGCGAGAGATCTGCGCGATCTACAATCAGGGCATCGAGGAGCGCATCGCCACCTTCGAGACCGAGCCGCGCACCGAGGCCGACATTCTCGCGTGGTTCGAGCGGGACCTGCCGATCGTCGCCGCGGAGCGCGGCGGGACGATTCTTGGCTACGCCGTTGCCTTCCCGTATCGCGCGCGGCCCTGCTATTCGGGCGTCGGAGAGTTCTCCGTCTACGTTGCGCGTACTGCGCGCGGACAGGGCGTCGGTGAGGCCGTACTTGCGAGTCTCATCGATGCGGTGGCGCGGCGCGGCTATTGGAAGCTTCTGTCGCGAATCTTTCCGGAAAACGTCGCGAGCCGGCGGCTCTGCGCCGCGCTCGGCTTCCGCGAGGTCGGATTCTATCGCCGACACGCGCGCCTCGACGGGGTCTGGCGCGACACGGTCATCGTCGAGTTGCTCCTCGGCGAGGCGACATCCGACATGCTCGACCGCAAAGGCAGCAGCTGATGCAGATCTCCGCCGACCACTTCAAGGAGAACGCCGGCTACGCGCTCGCCGATCCGCAGCTTCAGCGCGCGCTGAACCATGTGCGCTCCAACTTCATCGGCAAGCGCGCCAAAGCCGTCGCCGCGCTTCCCGAGTTCGAGCAGCTGCGCGCCGACGCGCGTGCCATCAAAGACCACACGCTCAAACATCTCGACCTCTATCTCGAGGCTTACGAGGCGCGCGTCACCGCGCAGGGCGGCCACGTGCATTTTGCCGAGACCGCCGACGACGCACGCAAGGCGATCCTCGGCATCTGCCGCCGTGTCGGCGCGAAGACCGTGACCAAAGGCAAGTCCATGGTCTCCGAGGAGATCGGCCTGAACGACCACCTCGCGGAGAACGGCATCGTCCCAATTGAGACCGATCTCGGCGAATACATCATCCAGCTTCGCGGTGAAGTGCCGAGCCACATCATCGCCCCGGCCGTGCACCTCAACAAGGAGCAGGTGGCGGCCGATTTCCGGCGGGCGCACACGCATCTCCCTCCCGACCGCGACCTCTCCGAGCCCACGAGCCTCCTCGCCGAGGCGCGCGGTATTCTTCGCGCACGCTTTCTCGCCGCCGATGTCGGTATCACCGGCGCCAACTTTCTTGTCGCCGAAACCGGCACCTCGATCATCGTTACCAACGAGGGCAACGGCGACCTGACGCAGATCCTGCCGCGCGTCCATATCGTCGTCGCGTCGATCGAGAAGATGGTGCCGACGCTCAACGACGCTTCGACGATTCTGCGGCTTCTCGCGCGGTCTGCTACCGGCCAGGACATGTCGGTCTACACGACGTTTTCCACTGGGCCGCGCCGCCCGGAGGATCCTGACGGTCCCGCCGAATATCACGTGGTGATCCTCGATAACGGCCGCACCGCCCTTCTCGGCACGGAGCATCAGGCAGTGCTGCGCTGCATCCGCTGCGGCGCCTGCATGAACCACTGCCCGGTCTATCAGGCGATCGGCGGACATGCTTACGGGGCCACGTATCCCGGTCCGATAGGGCAGGCGCTCGATCCCGCGATCTTTGGGCTGGAGAAGACACGCGAGCTGCCGAACGCCTCGACGTTCTGCGGGCGCTGCGAAAGCGTCTGTCCGATGATGATCCCGCTTCCCGATCTCATGCGGCACTGGCGCGAGAAGGAGTTCGAGCGCGGCCTTTCGCCGGCGACGCAACGCTTCGGCATCCGCTTCTGGGCGTTCTTCGCCCGCCGGCCGCGCCTCTATCGCTTCGCGACGCGGATCGCGATGCGCGCGCTTGGCAATCTCGGGCACGCGAAGGGCCGCTTCAGAACGCTGCCGCTCGCCGGCGGCTGGACCAAGCATCGCGACCTGCCGGCCCCGGCCGGACGCACGTTCATGGATGAATACCGGGCGCGGAGGACGGCCGAATGACGCTGCTTCACTGGCTGAGCTTCGTCGGGCTGTGGACGCTCGCTTCCGTCGCGCTCGGACCGAACGCCGTCAATTGCGCGCTCGTCAGCGCGCGCTTCGGGGCCGGCAGGGCCGTCTGGGCGATCGCCGGCATTCTCGCCGCCTCGGTCGTCTATCAGACGCTGGTCTTTGGCGGCGTCGCCGCGGTGCTCATGGCGGCCGCGACCCTGTTCACCGCGCTCAAGCTCGTCGGTTGCGCCTATATCTTCTACATCGGCGTTCAGACGTGTCGGAACGGGGCGGTGCCCGCCGGTCCTCCGCTAGCCGACGATGCGGCGCGGTTTCACTTGGCGCGTGACGCCTTCCTGATCGCCCTCGCCAACCCGAAGTCGATCCTCTCCTATCTCGCCATTTTCTCGCCGTTCATCGTGCCCGGGCACGTCCTCGATCAGGCGATGATCCTTGCGCCAACGGCGCTCGCAATCACACTTTTGGCCTATGGCGGCTATGCGCTGATCGGCGCGCCGCTCGGGCGCGTCACCACGAGCGCACGGCGGCTTCGGCTGGTGAACAGGCTCGCCGGCTCCTTCTTCATCGCGAGCGCCGCCGCGGTCGCCGCAAATGAGCTGCGGCGATGAGCGGCAGAGACGCGGTCTTCGCAAAGGTCAGGCGTTCGCTCGGCGTCTCCGCCGATGACGCCGCGCGGAAGAGGGCGGTTGAGTCGCGGCTGGCGGAGCCGAAGCCCAACACCATCCCGGCGCGCGGGCAGCTCGACCGTGCAGGCCGCGTGGCGCTGTTCAAGGAGATGGCGGAGCGCGTCTCCGCGACCGTCGAGCGCCTCGCCTCCGCCGACGACGTGCCGGCGGCGGTCGCGCCGCTATCTGCGGGGCCACAATATCCCCTTGCGGCTTCGCACCGGCTCCGACCCGGCGATAGCCGCCCTGCCCTGGGAGCGCGAGCCGCATCTTGAGCGCCTGCAAGGCGCCTCAGACGGTCTCGACGTCGTCTCGTTCAGCCATGCTTTCGCCGGCGTGGCTGAATCCGGCACGCTCGTCCTCCTTTCCGGGTCTGACAATCCGACAACGCTGAATTTTCTGCCCGACGCGCACATCGTGATGCTCTCGGCCGATGACCTCGCCGGCGACTACGAGGCAGTTTGGAGCCGCATCCGCGAGCGTTGCGGCGCGGGGGGCCTGCCTCGGACGGTGAACCTCGTTACCGGGCCGTCGCGCTCCGCCGACATCGAACAGACGCTGATCCTCGGCGCGCATGGGCCGCGTGCGCTGCATATTCTGGTAGTAGGCTAAGCGGCGTTCGACGCGGCGCGCGTCACTAGACAAGCTTGTGAGACGCCCGTATCGTTTCCGCAAAACACCGGCTTGCAGCCAGCCGGACCAGGAAACGTCTTCGAGCGGGTGCCCCAAGTGGCTGTTCTTCAGCTCAGCAAGATATCGAAGCACTTTGGCGCGATCACCGCGCTGACCGACGTCGATTTGACGCTTGAGCCGGGCGAGGTGCTCGGCCTCATGGGCGACAACGGCGCCGGCAAATCGACGCTGGTGAAGATCATCGCGGGCAATTTCCCCCAGTCTTCCGGCCAGATCATCATGGATGAGCGGCCGGTGCATTTTCACAAGCCGGTCGAGGCGCGCGAGAAAGGGATCGAGATCGTCTATCAGGACCTGGCGCTTTGCGACAACCTGACGGCGGCGGCGAACGTATTCCTCGGGCGCGAGAAGTGGACTCGCGTCGGGCCGTTCAAGTTTCTCGACTTCCGCTCGATGTATGCCCGCGCCGGCGAGCTTTTCGCCGAGCTGCAATCGGAGACGCGGCCGCGCGACCTCGTACGCCGCATGTCGGGCGGTCAGCGTCAGGCGGTGGCGATCGCCCGCACCAGACTCTCCGATTCCAAGATTGTGCTGATGGACGAGCCGACCGCGGCGATCTCGGTCCGTCAGGTGGCGCAGGTGTTGGACCTGATCCGCCGTTTGCGCGAACAGGGCATCGCCATCGTCTTGATCAGCCATCGCATGCCCGACGTCTTCGCCGTCGCCGACCGCATCCTGGTGCTCAGGCGCGGGCGAAAGGTGGCCGAGAAGGCGATCGCGGATTCAAGCCCGGAAGAAGTGACCGGGCTCATCACGGGGGCCATCCATGCAGCCTGACGGAATGCCGGCCGGCACTGCCGGCGCGGCTTCGCCGGCGATAGGCGGCGTGGCAATCGAGGACGTCGTCGGTATCAGGGAGCAGACGCTCTTTGAGAAGGTGATCTCGAGTCAGCCGTTCTGGGTCACGGTCGCGCTGATCGCGATCATTGCACTGATGTGCATCCTGCAGCCGAGAGCCTTCGCTTCGTCGGAGAATTTCTACAACATCACCCGAAACTTCGCCTATATCGGCATCATGTCGGTCGGCATGGTGGCGGTCATCGTCACCGGCGGCATCGACCTCTCGGTCGGGTCCACGATGGGGCTCGTCGGCGTCGTCTGCGGCATCATCCTGCAGGCCGGCCAGCACTGGGCGCTCGCCATCGGCGCCGGTTTGCTGGCGGGCATGGCCGTCGGCATGGTCAACGGCCTTCTGATCGCCTACGTCGGGCTTTCGCCCTTCGTCGTCACGCTTGGCATGTTGTCGTTCGCACGCTCAGTCGCGATCGTGCTTTCGCAGAACAAGATGATCTACAACTTCGGCCCCTATAAGCCGGGGTTCAAGGCGATCGGCGGCGGCGAGTTCCTCTACATGTCGAACATGGTCTGGGTGCTGATCATCCTCGTGGTGGTCGTCGGGATCGTCTTGAAGCTCACCACCTGGGGACGGCATCTTTTTTCGATCGGCGGCAACGAGCAGGCAGCGCGCCTGACCGGCGTTCCGGTCGACCGCGTCAAGATGACGGCCTACATCCTGTCCGGCTTCACCGCGGCCGTCGCCGCCATCCTCGTCGTCGGCTGGCAGGGCTCCGCCATCAACGCGCTCGGCACGGGCTATGAGCTGAAGGTGATCGCCTCGACCGTCATCGGCGGCGCCAATCTGATGGGCGGGGAGGGCAGCACCTACGGCGCCTTCGTCGGCGCGGCTCTGCTTGAGGTCATCCGTAATTCCTTGCTGATGCAGGGTATCGATTCCAATTGGCAAGGCGCCTTCGTCGGCGTCTTCATCGTTCTCGCGGTTCTGCTTGAAAAGATCCGCGGGCGTCGACGCGCATAAGCCTCGTTCGAGGGGCGCCAGCGCGTCAAAGTGTAGGGAAAGGGAGGAGAGTACATGAGGAAATTTTTGACAGGTGCCGCCTTCATCGCCGGGGCCATGGTGGCTGGCGTGCTTTTCGCCGGACAGGCGAACGCACAGAAGCTCACCATCGCCGTGGTGCCGAAGAACCTGAACAACCCGTTCTTCGATCAGGCGAAGCTCGGTTGCGACAAGGCCGTTTCCGAGATCGGTGCCGACAAGGTCGAGTGCTACTTCACCGGCCCCGGCGAGCACGGCGGCGGCGATGAGCAGGTGCAGATCGTGGCCGACCTGATCGCCAAGGGCGTCGACGGCATCGCGGTTTCGCCCGCGAACGCGGCGGCGATGGCGAGCGTGCTCGGCGACGCCAAGGCGAAGGGCATTCCGGTCCTGACGTGGGACTCAGACCTTCTGCCGGAGAACAAGGATCTCCGCGTCGCCTACATCGGCACGCACAACTACGACATCGGCGTCAACATCGCGAAGCTCGTGCAGAAGATTAAGCCGAACGGCGGCACGATCTGCATCCAGTCGGGCGGTGCGGCGGCAGCCAACCACAACGAGCGCATGCAGGGTATCCGCGACACGCTCGGCGGCATGACCGGCACGACCTCGCCTGGCGAGCGTCTCACCGGCCAGAACGGGTGGACCGAAGTTGACGGTTGCCCGCTCTACACCAACGACGACTTCCCGCTGTCGGTGCAGCAGATGGAAGACATCCTCGGCAAGTATCCGGACCTCGACGCGTTCACGCCGACCGGCGGCTTCCCGCAGTTCGTGCCTGACGCCTATCGCGACGTCGCCTCGAAGTACAAGGACAAGATCGCTTCCGGCGCTCTCGCCCTCGTCGTCGCCGATACGCTGCCCGTTCAGATCGACCTGATGAAGGAAGGCCTCTCCGCCGGTCAGGTCGGCCAGCGGCCGTTCGAGATGGGCTACAAGGTCATCTACGCGATCAAGGACATGAAGGAAGGCAAGCCGGCGCCGGCCGACCCGACCTATACGGGTCTCGACGTCTGCACGCCTGAAACTGCCGACACCTGCATCGGCGGCTGATCGCATCGTTTTTCTTGAAAACGCCTTGGCGGGCGGGGCTTCGGCCCCGCCCGCTTCGGCTCTCAGGGTGCGAAGGCGCGCCCGAGCGGGTGCTGGCTGATCGGTGGGGCGCCGAGCGCCGCTTCGATCCGCGAAAGGAAGTCGGCGTAGTCGTCCCAGCGGAGCGTCCCTTCCTCCGCCATCCGCCCGGCGATGTAGATGGCGGTACCGGCAAGCTCCGAGACGAAGAGGACCGCGTCGCGCTCTTTGGCGCGCGCTCCCCTGACCCGCTTCCGTGCAACGTCAGCGTAGCGCGCGCGCCCGCCTTCGACGAGTGCGTCGAGCACCTTCGCTTTCTGGGGGGCATCGAGCTGGCCGACGAAATTCCCGATCACGCTTTCGGAGATTTTGAGCGCCGCGAGGGTGGGCGGAACGCCCGCTTCGAAATCGTCGCGCAACACGGCCTTGAGCTTCGGGAAATCGCGGGCGAACTGCCGCCCGCGTGGATAGTTGAGGAGCAGCGCCTCGAGGTTCTTCATGACCGCGTCGCGATGGTTGAGCCGGCGGAAGAACCTGCGCATTCGCCGGCTCCCTAGGCGCTTGTCGCGGCGCGGCGGCGCTTCGCGTCGCGCAGGATTTCCCGCGCCGCGTTGTGGCCGGGCGCGCCGGTCACGCCGCCGCCCGGATGCGTGCCGGAGCCGCAGAGATAAAGGCCTGGAATCGGCGCGCGATAATCGGCGTGGCCGAGCGCCGGGCGGGCGGAGAAGATCTGGTCGAGCGACAATTGGCCATGAAAGATGTCCCCGCCGAGAAGCCCGAAAGTGCGCTCAAGGTCGAGCGGCGAAAGCACCTGCCGGCCGACAACCGATGACGCGAAATTCGGTGCGTAGGCATTCACCGTCGCAATCATCAGATCGGCGACCTCTTCCTTGTGGTCGTCCCACGAAGAGCCGCCGGGAAAGCCTTGCGGAAGCTCGGGCGCGACGTGCTGGCAGAAGAGGCTCGCGACATGCTTCTCCTGCGGCGCGAGCGTGTCGTCGAGCGTCGAGGGGATCAGCATCTCGATGACCGGCGCTTTCGACCAGCCGTGCGCCCTGGCATCGAGGAAGGCGCGATCCATGTAGGAAAGGCTCGGGCCGATGATGATCCCGGCCGTGTGATGCTCGGCGACGGTTTTGCCCGGGGCAGCGGAAAAATCCGGCAGCTCGGAGAGCGCCACGTTCATGCGGAAGGTGCCGGAGCCCGAGCGCCAATGCGTCATGCGCCTGAGGAACTCCGCATCGAGCGCCTCCGGATCGACCATCCGGCTGAAGAGAAGTTTCGGATTGAGATTGGAGACGACGATCCTCGCGCGAAAGACCTCGCCGGATTCCGTTACGGCGCCGACGGCGCGGCCTTTCTCCACGATCACCTCGCGGACCGCGGTGTCGGTGCGAATCTCGACGCCGCGCGCCGCGCAGCATTTCGCCATCGCCTGCGTGATCGCGCCCATGCCGCCGATGGCGTGACCCCAGACGCCTCGCTTTCCGTTCACCTCGCCGAAGACGTGGTGCAGGAGCACGTAGGCGGTGCCCTGCGCGTAGGGGCTCTGATAGGTTCCGACGATGCCGTCGAACCCGAAGACCGCCTTGATCGGATCGCTCTCGAACCAGGAATCGAGAAAATCGCCCGCCGATTTCAAAAGCAGGTCGAGGAAGTCGCGGCGCGCTTCGGCGTCGAGCGCGCCGAGCCGGCGGCCGAGCGGCGCGGCTTTCAGAAGCTCCGGGAGGATGCCCCAGCCCTCGGCAAGGACATTCGGGGGTGCGTCGAGCAAAAGTCCGCGAAGCACGTCGGCGACGCGGTCGAGCCGCGCCGAATAGTCGTCGAGCCGCTCAGCGTCTCTTTTCGAGAATTTTATCACCTCCGCCTTGGTCCGACCCTGGCCGACCTTGAGATGCCGGCCGTCGGGAAGCGGCAGGAAGTTCGCGAGCTTCCGCTCCACGATCCTGAGCCCGTGTGCCGGCAAAGCGAGGTCGCGAATGATCTTCGGGTTGAGCAACGACACCGTGTAGGAGGCGACGGAGTTCTTGAAGCCCGGACAGAATTCTTCCGTCACCGCCGCGCCGCCGACGATTTTGCGGCGTTCGAGCACCGTCACCTTCAGTCCTGCCGCCGCGAGGTAAGCGGCGCACACGAGGCCGTTGTGCCCCCCTCCGATAATGACGGCATCGGTTTCGATCATGCGCGGACCTTCATCTCGATGCTCCGCAATGAGCATCCCGTCTTCCCTTGCGGGAGAGAGGAGCCGCGGCAGCCGTAGCTTGCGAGTGCACCCTCCCACAAGGGGAGAGGGTTGGCGCCCGGGGCGACGGGCCTGCCCCCCTTCGACCTAAACCATGCTTCGCGCGCCCGGTTGCCGCCGCGGCGCCGGCCGGCTACTAAAGGCGAGGCCCGCAACGGGTTCGTAACAAGACCACGCCGGAAAGATGGTTCACCCAGCGTATAAACGCCCCTCCGCGTTCTCCCGCATCCTGATCCTCGCTTCGGCGCTCGTCGTCGCGCCGCCGCTTGCCGCGCCGAGCGCCGCTCTTGAGGCCGCGATCGTGAAGGGGCTGCGCGAGCTCGATCTGAGCGCCCGGCTCGAGCAGCGCTGCGACATCGAGGCGATGACCCGCATCGCGAAGGACAAGAAGGGCTATACGCCCGAGCGCGTCGTGGCCGGGGCGACGGCGGACACCAAGGTCGACGGCGACTCGCTGGAAGGCGACGGCGCCGCGTTCCGCTCGAAGGGCAAGTGGTACAAGCTTTCCTACGTCTGCAAGACCTCCGACGACCACATGGAGGTGCTCGATTTCAACTACGAGATCGGCGCGCCCATCCCTGAGAGCGATTGGGAGAAGTACGGCCTCTGGGAATGAGGCTGAGCCGGCCTGGCCCGCCCGCAGGGCTCGGGTCCTCGCCGGTTGCCGCAGCGCTTCTGTCCCGCTACTAAGGCCGCGCCCGCCGACCGGCGGGTTTTCTGATATCCGCGATGCGGAAAGCAAGCGGATGCTTGGCGTCCGACGAAATCGACAATGGCCGATACGAAGAAGAACAAGCTTGAGCCCAAGCTGCCGCGCGGCTTCGCCGATCGCGGGCCGGAGGATATTCGCGCCGTCGATGCGATGATGGCGAAGATCAAACGCGTCTTCGAGCGCTACGGCTTCGAGCCGGTGGAGACGCCCTTCGTCGAATACACCGAAGCGCTCGGAAAATTCCTGCCCGACCAGGACCGCCCGAACGAAGGCGTGTTCTCGTTTCCAGGACGAGGATGAGGCCTGGCTGTCGCTCCGCTACGATCTGACCGCGCCGCTCGCGCGCTACGTCGCGGAGAATTACGAGCGGCTGCCGAAGCCTTATCGCAGCTATCGCGCCGGCTGGGTGTTCCGCAACGAGAAGCCGGGACCGGGACGCTATCGCCAGTTCATGCAGTTCGATGCCGACACGGTCGGCTCGGCCTCGCCCGCGGCCGACGCCGAAATCTGCATGATGGCCGCCGATACGATGGAGAGAGCTCGGGTTCGAGCGCGGGCAATACGTCATCAAGGTGAATAACCGAAAAGTGCTCGATGGGGTGATGGAGGCGATCGGCGTCACAGATGAGCACCAGAAGCTCGCCGTCCTTCGCGCGATCGACAAGCTGGATCGGCTCGGGTCAGACGGAGTGGACAAATTGCTCGGGGACGGTCGCGAAGACGAAAGCGGGGATTTTACGAAAGGCGCCGGACTGGATTGGAAACAGAGAACGCGGGTCATGAACGTAATTGGTGACCCGGCGTTGCCAGGAACTAGCGCGCAGGGCGTCGCTAGCAATGTGACCGTTGCCAACCTTGAAGATCGGATAGGTGATTCCGAAACGGGCAAAGAGGGAGCAAGGGAGTTACTCGCGATTCATGAGCTGGTGGTCGCCTCTGGTTACGAAGAGAGCCGGATCCAAATCGACCCCTCCGTCGTCCGTGGGCTCGAATATTACACCGGCCCTGTCTTCGAGGCACAGCTCAACATCCCCGTCACGAATGACAAAGGCGAAGTGGTGGTCTTCGGCTCGGTCGGCGGGGGAGGGCGCTACGACGGCCTCGTCGGCCGTTTCCGCGGTGAGGACGTGCCGGCGACCGGTTTCTCCGTTGGCGTTTCACGTCTCGCCGCCGCGCTGAAAGCCGTCGGCAAGCTCGGCGACGAGGGCATGAACGGCCCCGTCGTCGTCACCGTGATGGATAGGGATCGACTCCCCAGACTATCAGAAACTGGCAGCCGAACTGCGCGAAGGTTTGAACAAGGATCGCAAACTTGGCGATCCAGTCATTCCTGTCGAGATGTATCTCGGCGCCTCCGGCATGAAGGCGCAGCTCAAATACGCTGACCGCAGAAATTCCCCCGCCGCCATCATCGCGGGCTCGAATGAATTCGACGCCGGCAAGCTGCAGATCAAGGATCTCGTCGCCGGCAAGGCGCAGGCGGCGGCGATCGGCGAGGATCACGCGGCCTGGAAGGAAGAGCGCCCCGGACAATTCGAGGTGCCAGCCTCAGACATCGTCGCGGAAGTGAAGAAGCTGCTGAAGAAGCAGCAGGCCAAGTAGCGCCAATGCCCAACCAGCTGTCATCCCGGTTTGGCCGCAGGCCAAGACCGGGACCCATGAACGCCGAGACGAAAAATGAGCCGCCGACCTCTCGCTCGTGGGCCCGCATGTCACTGCGGTGTTCTTGGGTCCCCGACAGGCGCTTCGCGCCTTCCGGGATGACAAACGGCGATGAAACGGCGGCCTTCTAATGCCATCGCGCTCACCCCCCGCCTTCGCGCGCTCTTCGATCGCGCCGGCGCACGCTTCGTCGACGTGCCGGTGCTGCATCCGGCCGACCCGTTTCTGGAGACGGCGGGCGAGGACATCCGCCGACGCATGTTCGTGACGGAGGGGCCGCAGGGCGAACGCCTCGCGCTGCGTCCCGACTTCACCATCCCTGTCTGCCTCGCGCATTTGCAGGGCGGCGCCGGGCCGACGCGCTACGCCTATCAGGGCCTCGTCTTCCGCCGCCATGACCAGGGCTCGCCGGAGCGGCTTGAAGCCGGCTACGAGGATATCGGCGCGCCCGATCGCGTGACCGCCGACGCACAAGCGCTGGCGCTCGCCATCGCCTGCGCGCGCGAGGCCGCGCCGGGGGATATCGCGGTGAGGCTCGGCGACATCACGCTCTTCACCGCGCTGCTTGGCGCGCTTGGCCTTCCAGGCCGCTGGCGGCGGCGGCTGCGCCGCTCGTTCGGCCTGCCCGAAACGATGGCCGCGAATCTGGAGCGGATGGTCGCGCCGCGCGATGTGGAGGATCGCCGCCTCGACCCGGCGCTCCGCGCGGTCGCCGAGGACAAGGGCGCCCTCGTCGCGCTCATCGACGACCGGCTTGCCGCCCACGGCCACCAGGAAGGCGCTGGCCGCGCGCCGCAAGAAATCGCGGAGCGCTTTCTTTCCAAACGCGCCATTCCCGACGCCGCCGCCGCTGCGCGCGCCGCACGAATCGTTGGCGAGTACCTAAAGCTCAATGCTGAACTCTCGCAGGCAACTCGGACACTGAGCGCCTTTGCGAAGAAGCACGGCATTGATCTCTCGGATGCGCTTAGCTTCTTCGCCGAGCGTACCAAGGCGATAGCCGCCCGCGCGCCTTCCGCGGCGATCCGCTTCGAGGCGGGCTTCGGCCGCCCGCTCGATTACTACACCGGCCTTGTCTTCGAGGTGCGCGCCGTCGGCCTCGACGATCCGCTGATCGGCGGCGGCCGCTACGACCGCATGATGGAATTGCTCGGCGCAACGAAGCCGATGCCGGCCGTCGGCTTCACCATGCGGCTCGACCAGGTCGAGGCGGTGCGATGAACGGCGCCCTCGTTCTGGCGCTTCCCTCCAAGGGCCGGCTCATGCAGGATTCCGAGGCGCTGCTTGCCCGCGCCGGCTTGCATGTCGAGAAGCGCGACGCGCGCGGCTATCGCGGTCGTGTGGTCGGCGCCAATGAAATCGCGGACGACATCGAGGTCGTCTTTCTCTCCGCCGGAGAGATCGCGCGCGAGCTTGCCGCTGGCAATGCGCATCTCGGCATCACCGGCGAAGACCTCGTGCACGAGACCGTTGCCGACTGGGAAGCGAAGATCGCGCTTCTCGCCGGACTTGGCTTCGGCCGTGCCGATGTCGTGGTGGCGGTACCGGAGGTTTGGATCGACGTTTGGACCATGGAGGATCTCGACGATGTCGCCGCCTCCTTCCGCGCCCGCCACGGCCGCCGGCTCCGCATCGCGACGAAATACTGGAACCTGACGCAAAGTTTCTTCGCCAAGCACGGCATCGCGCTCTACCGCGTGGTGGAAAGTCTCGGCGCGACGGAAGGCGCGCCGGCGGCCGGCGCGGCGGATTTGATCGTCGACATCACGACGACCGGCGCAACGCTCGCCGCCAACCATCTGAAGGTTTTGGAGGATGGCGTGATCCTCCGTTCTGAAGCGCAGCTTGAGGCTTCGCTGACCGTGCCGTGGGAAGACGCGACGCGCGCCATCGCCGCCGGACTCCTGACGCGCCTCGCAGCCGTCGGCGTCGCCGTCGACCCGGCAAAGGCTCACACGCTCGGCGCCTCTCTCGGCTGAGACGCCGGCTTCGACGCGACTGCCGGCAATTCGATTCAACTCGAAAGAGCTTCGTGCGGCCGAGTTTAAGCCGCGTGAAACCGTGTCCTCATTTCGGCGGAACGCGCAACGCGCGAATTGAATTTCACTTCGGCTCTCGGTCGCACGCGATCCGAGAAATGGAGGACAGCAATGAAGAAGCGCGACGTGACAATCATCGCCGGGCTCTTTGCGGCGCTTGTCTTTTCGCAGACGCCGGCGGCCGCGCAATCGGTCGACCTCAGCGGGATCACCGGTGGCAATTCCAGCGTAAGCAGCGGCAACACAGGCGGCACGACCGCTACCGCCTCGACATCCGGAGGGAGCACCCTCGGAGACTCCGGCGCGACGACCGCCGACGTATCGCTTGACGGCGGCGGAACCGGACCGGTCACCGGCCTTGCGACGATCGGAAGCGGCACGACATCGGGCGATCCGAGCGGCTCCGTCGTGATCGGCACCGGATCTACGCCGGCCGGCGACGGCAATTCGGCGACGATCTCCCTCAATCCGGACGGCACGGTCGCAGTCACGACCGGCACCGGCACCGGCACCGGCACGACTGGCGCAGCCGGAGGGGCCTTGAGCGGTTCCGAGATACGGACGGCGCTCGCCAACCTCGACGACAATGATCTCGCGGCGCTGAAGCAGAAATGCCGCGACGTGCTTGCCAACCCGGGCGCCTTCAACGCGGCAACCGTCGCTATCTGCAACACGCTCGCCAGCCTCTGACGCTGCGTCCGTCTCGCCGAAACGTAGAAAAGAAAACGGGGCCCGCGAGGGCCCCGTTCGTTTCTGCGATGCCGGCTGACCTTAGAAGTCCATGCCGCCCATGCCGCCGCCGCCCGGCATCGGGGGATGGCCGGCTTCCTTCTTCGGCGCCTCGGCGATCATCGCCTCGGTCATGACGAGGAGGCCGGCGACCGACGCGGCGTCCTGCAGGGCGACGCGCACGACCTTGGTCGGATCGATGATGCCGGCCTGCACGAGGTCCTTGTACTCCTCGGCCTGCGCGTCGAAGCCGAACGTGTTCGACTTCGATTCCAGCACCTTGCCCACCACGATCGAGGCGTCCACGCCGGAATTCTGTGCGATCTGACGGATCGGAGACTCCAGCGCCTTCAGCACGATCTTGATGCCCGCCAGCACGTCGGGATTCTCGCTCGTGAGCTTTTCGACGGCCTTGCGCGTCCGCAGCAGCGCAACACCGCCGCCCGGAACCACGCCTTCCTCGACCGCCGCGCGCGTGGCGTTCAAGGCGTCGTCGACGCGGTCCTTCTTCTCCTTCACCTCGACCTCGCTCGCGCCGCCGACGCGGATCACCGCAACGCCGCCGGCGAGTTTCGCCAGCCGCTCCTGCAGCTTCTCCTTGTCGTAGTCGGAGGTGGTCTCCTCGATCTGCGCCTTGATCTGGTTGATGCGGCCCTCGATGTCCTTCTTCTTGCCGGAGCCGTCGACGATGGTCGTCTCTTCCTTGGAGATCGACACCTTCTTGGCGCGCCCGAGCATGTCGAGCGTCACGTTCTCAAGCTTGATGCCGAGGTCCTCGGAGATGAGCTGGCCGCCGGTCAAGGTTGCGATATCCTGCAGCATGGCCTTGCGGCGATCGCCGAAGCCGGGCGCCTTCACCGCCGCGACCTTCAGGCCGCCGCGGAGCTTGTTGACGACCAGCGTTGCGAGCGCCTCGCCTTCCACGTCCTCGGCGATGATGAGGAGCGGACGGCCCGACTGCACGACGGCTTCGAGAACCGGCAGCATCGCCTGCAGGTTCGAAAGCTTCTTCTCGAAGAGCAGGATGTAGGGATCCTCGAGGTCGGCGATCATCTTCTCGGCGTTGGTGATGAAGTAGGGAGAGATGTAGCCGCGGTCGAACTGCATGCCCTCGACCACTTCGAGCTCGGTCTCAAGCGACTTCGCTTCCTCGACCGTGATCACGCCCTCGTTGCCGACCTTCTGCATGGCCTCGGCGATCATGTCGCCGACGGTCTGGTCGCCGTTGGCGGAGATCGTGCCGACCGAAGCCACCTCGGCGGAGGTGTTGATCTTCTTCGACTGCTTCTCGAGGTCCTTGACGACGGCCGTGACCGCGAGGTCGACGCCGCGCTTCAGGTCCATCGGGTTCATGCCGGCGGCGACGTATTTGGCGCCTTCCTTGACGATCGCGTGGGCGAGCACGGTCGCCGTTGTGGTGCCGTCGCCGGCGACGTCGTTGGTCTTCGACGCGACTTCGCGCACCATCTGTGCGCCCATGTTCTCGAACTTGTCCTCAAGCTCGATTTCCTTGGCGACCGTCACACCGTCCTTGGTGATGCGCGGAGCGCCGAAGGACTTCTCGATCACCACGTTGCGGCCCTTGGGGCCGAGGGTAATCCTGACCGCGTTCGCCAGAATTTCGACGCCGCGGAGCATCTTCTCGCGCGCATCGGCGGAGAACTTTACGTCTTTAGCTGCCATTTTTCGTTGTCCTCGTGTTCAGGAATTTCGGGGAAAGGGGCCTCAGGCCGCCTTCTTCTTAGCGGCGGGCACGCCCTGGATGATGCCCATGACGTCGGACTCCT
This sequence comes from uncultured Alphaproteobacteria bacterium, assembly GCA_963720705.1. Taxonomy (GTDB): domain Bacteria; phylum Pseudomonadota; class Alphaproteobacteria; order Rhizobiales; family Afifellaceae; genus DASWJZ01. The sequence goes on along the minus strand of CAVRGJ010000001.1, from coordinate 279,959 downwards.
TCATGATCAGGAGTTCCTCGCCGTCGATCTTCACCTCGGTGCCGGACCACTTACCAAAAAGGATGCGGTCGCCGGCCTTCAGGTCGAGCGGCTGGACCTTGCCGGTCTCATCGCGGGCGCCGGGGCCGACGGCGATGACTTCGCCTTCCTGCGGCTTCTCCTGGGCGGTATCCGGAATGATGATGCCGCCCTTGGTCTTCTCTTCAGAAGCAAGACGGCGGACGACGACACGGTCGTGCAATGGACGAAAATGCATGTTTTCCTCTTCCCATGTTTCTTGGGGCCACATTCGGGGGCCTAAGCCCCGGATTCGGGCTGCTGGCACTCATAGAGGGAGAGTGCTAACAGGTACCGTTGAGATAAGAAGAGGCCGAAATCCTGTCAATGGGAGTCGTGCTGCGGAGCGGCAAAAAAGCGAAAAATAGACGGCGCCCCGTCGAGGCGCCGCCGGTGCCTGAGCGCCACTTGCCGTGGCGAAGGGCGGTCAGCCCGCCGTCGGCAGCGTAATCGCGAAGGGGACCTCGAACGTTCCGCTCTTGTCGGAGTTCTGGTCGCGCACCGTGAAAGTCGCCTTGTAGTCTCCGGGTCTTAGGAACGGCACGCCGAAGGAGAGAGTCATGGAAAACTCGCGCTTTCCGGGCGTGCTCGGGGTCGAAACCGAGAAGACGTCCTTCGCCTCGCCGAGCACCTGTCCGGTGGCGTTCTCGATCGAAAGGTCGGCGGTGAAGCCGATCGTGGTCGAGGTGCCGGAGCCGCCGTATCCGAAGCAGATCGGCTCGACATAGACCTTCATTTTCTCGTCCGGCTTGAAGCTCTTGTCGGCGCGCTCGGTGTAGACGCCGTAGCCGCCGGAGGAATTGACCACCACGACTTTGCGGAAGGCAAGCGGGCTCGCCTGGCAGATCGCGTCCATGGCCGCCGAAAGCGCGTCGAGCGCTTCGGCGGTCTTGCCCTCCGCAACCAGGGATTCGGCCTGGGTTGCGGCGTCGACGGCCGGCCCCGCCGCCGCGACCGTCGCCGACCCGATGACAAGAAGCGCCGAAAGCGACGCGGCCCAGAACTTCATGACGCCCTCCAACCCTGAGAATTTCCCCGCCAACATCGTGGGCAGAAGACGCACGAAGTGCAAGCCCCTGCATGTGTTCGCGTTTTCGCGAGGCATCCCGCTTCTAGGCCTGGCCCGGGCCGACGGTGATTACCGAGAGCGGCCCGCCCCACAGCTCGTGCGCCACCCGCTTGGCATCGTCGAGGGTGACCGCCCGGATCAAATCGTTGCGGTGCTCGATATAGTCGATGCCGAGGCCGTCGAGCTGAAAGCCGAGCAGATTGCGCGCGATCTTCTGTGACGAATCGAAGCGCAGCGCGAAATTGCCGACGAGGTAGTCCTTTGTATCGGCGAGCTCCGTCGCGGTCGGGCCGTCGCTGCCGTAGCGCGCGATTTCGTCGCGCATGATGCCGACGGTTTCGTCGACCTTCGTCGCGTCGACCGAGGTCGCGGCGACAAAGGCGCCCGCATGGTCGAAGGGGAGGAGCGAGGAGCCGACCGAATAGGCAAGCCCACGATTTTCGCGCACAGCGTTGTAGAGCCGCGAAGAGAAGGTGCCGCCCCCGAGGATCTCGTTGGCGACGTAGGCCGTGATGAAGTCGGGGTCGTCGCGCTTCAGGCCGGGACCGCCGACGCGGATTGCCGTCTGGGGCACGCTGAGCGCCGCATGTGCGGTCTCGCCCGCCGCCGGTGTCGTCTCCGCCACCGGCGAAAGCGACGCGTGCTCCGGCAGTGCGCCGAACATATGGTCGAGGGCGGCGGCCGCAGTCTTGGCGTCGATCGCGCCGACGAACACCACATAGAGATTATCGCGCGCGAGAGCGCGTGCGCGATACGCTCTGAGGTCGTCGGCGGTGATCTTGCCGACGCTTTCGACCGTTCCCTCAACCGGTCGTCCGTAGGGGTGTGTGCCGAAAAGCGTCTGCGAGAAGAGCCGGCTCGCGATGTCGTTCGGGTCGCTCTCGTTCTGCCTAAGATTCGCGATGACCTGTCCGCGAATGCGCTCCACCGGCTCCGGGTCGAAGCGCGGCGCGGTGACCGCGATGCGGAAGAGGTCGAATGCTTGGTCGAGATTGGTGGAGAGCGTGCGCAGGCTGCCGTAGAACGCGTCCGGGTCGGCGTCGAAGGAGAGCTCGATGCTCAAATCCTCCAGCTTCGCCTGAAAGGCGCGCGAATCGAGGTCGGCGGCACCCTCGTCGAGGAGCCCCGACATGAAATTGGCGAGCCCGGCCTTGCCTTCCGGATCCTGCGCCGCTCCGCCGCGAAACGCGATGTTCATGGCAACGACCGGAACCGTGTAGTCCTCCACCAGCCAGGCCTTGAGCCCGCCCGGGCTGGTCACTTCCTGAACGGTGGCGGCACGCGCCGGCGGGCTGGCGACTGCAAGCGTCATGGCGGCTCCGAAGACGAAGGTTGCGATGTGGGGGATGCGCATCATGGTCAGCTCCGGCTCCCCTCGGCGGGTTCGAGATAGCCGGTCGCCGATGCCTCCGGCCTTAGATATTTCAGGGCGACGGCCTGCACTTCTTCCCTGGTCACCGCCTGCACGCGCGCCGGCCAATCCTGCACGCTCTCGAGGCTCTGGCCGACGGCGAGCGCCTGCCCGACGATGTTTGCAAGCTTCGCCTGATTGTCGAGCGAGTAGATCGCCTGTGCGATCGCCGAGCGTTTTGCTCGGTCAAGCTCCTCTTCCGAGATGCCGTTCTTCAGAAGATCGGCGATGACCGCGTCCATGCGGCCCTCAAGGTCGCGAAGGTCCGTCCCCGGCTTCGGCAGGCCGTAGATCACGAAGCGCGAGCTGTCGAGGCCGTCCGCCCGATAGCTTGCGCCGGCGTAGGTGGCCGGGCCGTCGCCGCGCACCAGCTTGTCGTAGAAGCGGCTGACCGAGCCGCCGCCCAAGATCTGGGCAAGCAGGTTAAGCGCCTCCGCCTCACCTGGCGCGGCTGTGACCGCGGAGGGGACGACGTAGATACGCTGCAGCTGCGCTTCGCGCACCTTGTCGTCACGCACGGTGATGGTGCGCGGCCCGATCTCCGTCGGCTCGGAAGGGCGCGGCGCGCGCATGGCGTCGGGCCTCTCCGGAATCTTGCCGTAGGTCGCCTCAGCCATCTGGCGCACCTCGTCCGGGGTGACGTCGCCGGCGACCACGAGCACCGCGTTCTCCGGCGTGTAGTAGCGATGATAGAAGTCCAGCGCTGCCGTGCGGTTTAGTGCCCTCATCTCTTGGTTCCAGCCAATGATCGGCCGGCCGTAGGGATGATTGAAATAGAGGATCCTGAGCAGCCCTTCGTTGAGCACGGCGTCGGGGTTCTTCTCGATCCTGTCGCGGCGCTCATTCAGGACCACGTCGCGCTCCGTTGCGACCGTCTCGTCCGTCAGCACGAGGTTGCTCATGCGGTCGGCCTCGAACCCCATCATCTCGGCGAGGTTCTCTTTCGCGACGCGCTGGAAGAACGCTGTGTAGTCATAGGAGGTGAAGGCGTTCTCATCGCCGCCGATCGCCGCCACGCGGCGGCGGAACTCGTCGCCCGGATGCGTGGCCGTGCCCTTGAACATCAAATGCTCGAGGAAATGCGCAACGCCGGACTGGCCGGCCGTCTCGTCGGCCGATCCGACTTTGTACCAGATCATGTGCGTGACAACGGGCGCACGGTGGTCGGGGATCACCACCACCTGCATGCCGTTTGAAAGGGTGAACGCCTCCGCGTTCGGCGCCATCCGCGGGATTTCCGCCGTGGCGTCAGCAGGCGCCGGGCTTTCGGCAAAGGCGGGAACTGCGGACATCATCACTCCGAGCGAGAGGGCAAGGGGGAGGAGAAGCTTCATCGGCGGACGGCCTTCGAGGGAGACGATATAGCGGCAATATAGGCGGCCCGCGAGGAGAGCGAGTGAACTTTCCTTCATATTGACGGCACTGGTCTACGCCTTGGTTGACGATTACGACCGCCTAAGGCTACCCGGCCGGGCCGGCCTATGCCGGGGGAGGGGCTGGGAACCGAATGCGTCGGGTGGACGGGCTTGCGGAACTCGCGGGGGAATACGATTCGCTTCTTTGCGACGTGTGGGGGGTTCTTCACAACGGCGTTGCCGCGTTTCCCACCGCGGTCGACGCGATCCGCCGCTTTCGCAGCGCCGCCGGCCCCGTGATCCTCATCACCAACGCCCCGCGCCCGAGCATGTCGGTCCGCCAACAGCTCCGCCAGCTCGGCGTCTCCGACGACGCCTATGACGGGCTGGTAACCTCCGGTGACGTGACGCGCGCCCTGATCGCGGAGCGCCCCGGCGCCAGAATCCTTCACGTCGGGCCCGAGCGCGATATGGCCTTCTACGAAGGCCTCGACGTTGTGCTTGCACCCGAAGCGGACGCCGAGCTCTTGAGCTGCACCGGCCTCGTCGACGACACGAACGAGACGCCGGACGATTACCGCGCTCTCTTTTCGCGCTGCGTCGGCCGCGGCCTTCCGATGATCTGCGCCAATCCCGATATCGTCGTCGAGCGAGGCGACCGGCTCGTCTATTGCGGCGGAGCGCTCGCACGCCTCTATGTCGAGCTCGGAGGCGAAGCGGTTCTCGTCGGCAAGCCCTATGCGCCGATCTACGTGGCCGCGAAGCGCCAGCTCGCGGAGCGAGGGGGCGGGCAACCGCTCGCGGTCGGCGACGGCCTGCCGACCGATATTCGCGGCGCCGTCGACAACGGCGTTCCCGCGCTCTTTGTGACCGGCGGCATCCATGCGGCCGATTTCGGCCCGCCGCTTCAGCCCGACGGCGAGCGGGTCGCCGCGCGCCTCCGGGCGGAAGGTCTTGTCGCCGTCGCCTACGTTCCGACGCTGAGCTGGGACGGCGCGGGCGCGCGCGCATGAGCGACGCGGTGAAATCGGTGCGTCTCGCGCGTCTCGAAACGCTACCCGCCGCGTGGCGCGGCGGTGTCGTTGCGATCGGGAATTTCGACGGTGTGCATCTCGGCCATCAGGCGGTGCTTCGCGCAGCGCACGTGGAGGCGGAGCGCTTGGGTGTGCCGAGTGTGATGCTCACCTTCGAGCCGCATCCGCGCGCTTTCTTTTCAAGCCGGCCGATCTTTCGGCTTACGCCGGCACCACTCAAGGCGGTGCTCACCGCGGCACTTGGCCTCGACGGCACGCTCGTCGTTCCGTTCGACCGCGCGCTCGCGGAAACGAGCGCCGAGGATTTCGTGGAAAAAATGCTGGTCGAGCGCCTCGCGATACGCGCCGCCGTCACCGGCTATGACTTCCACTTCGGAAAGGCACGTCGCGGCACGCCGCGCTTTCTCGCCGAAGAGGGACGCCGCCGGGGCTTTTCCGTGGCGATCGTCGAAGCCCTGCGCGACGGCGCCGACGCGGTCTCCGCTACGCGCGTGCGCGCCTCCCTTTCGGAAGGTGACATCACAGCGGCAAATGAATTGCTCGGCTGGAGCTTTGCCGTCTCCGGCGAGGTTGTCCGCGGCGATGGGCGCGGTCGCGAGCTCGGCTATCCGACGGCGAACATTGTGCTCGATCCGGCATGCGAGCTCGCGCACGGCATCTACGCGGTCCGGTTCCTCGGCGCCGACGGCGTCCTCCGCGACGGCGTCGCAAGCTACGGGCGGCGGCCGACGTTTGGCGGCGGCGAGCCCGTGCTCGAGACGTTCGTGTTCGACTTCTCGAGCAGCCTCTATGGCGATACGGCGCTCGTCTCTTTCCACGGCTTCATTCGCGCCGAGGAGCGCTTCGACAGCATCGCGAAACTGGTCGCCCGCATGGACCAGGATTCGATCGACGCGCGCGCGATCCTCGAACGCACGTCACCTGGCGATCTCGACGCAAAGATCTCGGCAGCCTGGCGTGCCTCTTCGCAAAACGATCGCGATGCCTAGCGCGATGCTACAGATACCGTAGCGCCAGGAATCCGGCGACGACCAGCGCGACGACGATTGTGGTGGTCAAGTAGAGCCGCCGCTCAACGACTTCCAGGATGGCCGGGCCGTAGCGCTTCAGCACGATGGCGACCAGGAAGAACCGAATGCCGCGCGTGACGATCGACGCGGCCACGAAGACCGGGAAGTTGAAGGCCGCGAGACCGGAGGCGATGGTCACCAGCTTGTAGGGGATCGGCGTCGCGCCTTTGATCAGGATGACCCATACGCCCCACTCGGCATACCATCGGCGAAAGGTCTCAAGTCCGCCGGCGTGCCCCATGAGCGCGAGCAGGCTCTCGCCGAGATCGCTCAGGTAATAGCCGATGGCGTAGCCGAGGATACCTCCGATCACCGAGGCGACCGTGCAGATGCCGGCATAGGTGTAGGCCTTCTCCGGCTTCGCGAGCACCATCGGCGCCAGAACGACGTCGGGCGGGATCGGGAAGACCGAGCTTTCCAGGAACGACACGACGGCGAGCGCGCTCGTCGCGTGGCGGCTTGCCGCAAGCCCCATGGTCCAATCGTAGAGTGCGCGAATCCACGCGCCCGGCCCTGTCATGGCGAGCGCCTCTATCTGCTTCGCGCGGGAAGCGCCAGCCAATCGAGATTGCGTCAACGGATCAGGCGTGGGTCGAATGTCGCGTCTGTAACGAGAACGATTGCGCAACCGGCAATTTCAGGGTGGCGCGGGTTCACGAGGGCGTTCCAGGTGAAGGGGACGATCACACACGGCACAAGGACGAATCAGATGTTCGGCGCGATTCAGGAGCTCGGTCCCCATCCGTCGGGTGAAGTCGAGGTCAAAACGCCAATTGGCCGGAAGCACTTCAGGATCAATGCGGAAGACGGGTGAGGAATCGGGAAGATCGATCGCCAGCAGGCGGAAACTTGACGGCATGTCAGAACGGTCGACGCGGACGAGCATCTCAAGAAGCGTGGTAGACGGATGATCGGCGCAGTAGACGACCGGTGTGCCGGCCACGTTCCATCGCCCGTTCGCCAGTTCGCCGCCGCGTCCCGACAAGTCGATGTGATTGGAGATTCGCCAGACCCGCACGAGCTTCAGGCGAACATGCCGTAGTCGATGCGGTGCAGTGCCTGCTCCACGAGCTGTGCACTGCTTTCGCTTCTCAGGAGGGAGAGCGGGGTTGCGCCTTCGAGCATCGGGCTCGGCTTCCGCATCCAACGGTGGGCTTTTTCCTCGTCCCCGAAGATGCGTTCAGCCATCGCGGTCAGGCGGGCAAGCCGCACGGCGCGATCTGATTCCTCTGGAGAGAGCTTGTCGTTCGCCTGCTTGCGTCGGGCGAACGTTCTGCGCGGCACAACGAGGTCGAACAACTCGTCGCGGCTGAAGCCATGAGCGAGCAGATCATCGAGTATTGCAAATTCAGCCCGGTCGCCGCTCGAAGCTTTGCCGATCTCGCGCTGCACGATGTCGGCGAGATCGACAGGATGAGTGTCCTCGTCGAACCCGCGGCGCCGCTGTCGTGGCTGCGGATCTTCGGCCCGATAGATACCCGACTCACGAACGCGTTTGTCGTCGCCACGGAGGGCGAACGTCGCCGCGGACGGCCGACCCTCTCTCTTCGCCAACCCGGCTTTGCCGCGCATGAGCTTTTTCGCCATTTTGATATCCGTTCGGCAAACCTGTGCCATATGGCACATAAATAATGGGCATTTGGCTCTCTGTCCAGGGCGCAGGAGGAGACGATTGGGCAGACCGCCTTCACTTGCCGCCCGCCCTCCGCTAAGAACCGGCCACATGACGCCCTTTTCATCGCCAATACTGCGAATTATTTACCCGGCCTCGCTTTGACGGGGCCGGGAAGGCCGCCCTCGGCCTTTGTTCCCGATCGGCACCCTCGACCAGCAGATTTCGAGCCTTGAAGGCCACACGATGAGCGACAAGAAGGCCGCCTCCTCACGATCCAACGCCAAGTCCTCCCAAGCGGACAAAGGCCGCGACTATTCCGAAACGCTGTTCCTGCCGAAGACGGATTTCCCGATGCGCGCCGGGCTGCCGCAGCGCGAGCCGGAGATCCGCAAGCGATGGGACGCGATGGACCTCTACCGCCGCCAGCGCGAGCAAGCGAAAGGGCGCGAGAAGTATGTCCTGCACGACGGCCCGCCCTACGCGAACGGCCACATCCACATCGGCACGGGGCTGAACAAGATCCTGAAGGACGTGGTCGTGCGCTCGCACCAGATGCTCGGCTACGATTCGAACTACGTGCCGGGCTGGGACTGTCACGGCCTGCCGATCGAGTGGAAGATCGAGGAGGAGTACCGCGCCAAAGGCAAGAACAAGGACGCGGTGCCGATCAACGAGTTCCGCCAGGAATGCCGTGAATTCGCCAAGCATTGGATGGCCGTGCAGGCGGAGGAGTTCAAGCGGATCGGCGTCATCGGCGATTTCGACAATCCCTACACGACGATGTCGAACGACGCCGAGGCGACGATCGCCGCGGAGCTGATGAAGTTCGCGATGTCGGATCAGCTCTATCGCGGCTCGAAGCCGGTGATGTGGTCGGTCGTGGAGAAGACGGCGCTCGCCGAAGCCGAGGTCGAGTATCAGGACTACACGTCCGACACCGTCTGGGTGAAGTTCCCCGTCGCCTCCGGACCGCGGACGCTGCGCGGCGCCTCGGTCGTGATCTGGACGACGACGCCGTGGACGATTCCGGGGAACCGGGCGGTCAGCTATTCGCCTAAGATCGCATACGGCCTCTATGAGGTCAGCGCCGCATCGGAGGGGAATTGGGCGAAGGTGGGCGACCGCTACGTACTCGCCGACTCGCTTGCCGCCGATGTGATGAAACAGGCGCGCGTCGAAAGCTTCGAGCGGCTCGCGGCGGTTCCGGCGGAGGATTTCGAGACGCTCGTCCTGACGCACCCGCTGAAGCACGCCGGGCTTGGCGGCTACCAGTTCGATGTGCCGCTTCTTGCCGGCGAGCACGTCACCGAGGATGCCGGCACCGGTTTCGTGCACACCGCGCCCGGCCACGGCCGCGAGGACTTCGACCTTTGGATGGAGCATCGGCGCGAGCTTGCGGAGAGCGGCGTCGACACGACGATCCCCTACACGGTTGACGCCGACGGCCGCTTCACGTCAGACGCGCCGGGCTTCGAAGGGCGCCAAGTCATCACCGACGCCGGCGAGAAGGGCGACGCCAATGCGGCCGTGATCGACGCGCTCGCCAAAGCGGGGATGCTGATCGCGCGCGGCCGCCTGAAGCACCAGTACCCGCACTCCTGGCGCTCCAAGAAGCCGGTGATCTTCCGCAACACGCCGCAATGGTTCATCCACATGGACCGCGATATCGCGCGGAAGGGCGATACGCTGCGCGCGCGTGCGCTGAAGGCGATTGCGGAGACGCGCTTCGTGCCGGCGGCTGGGCAGAACCGTCTGCGCGGCATGATCGAGAACCGCCCCGACTGGGTGGTGTCGCGCCAGCGCGCGTGGGGCGTGCCGATCGCCGTCTTCGTCAAGCCTGACACAGGCGAGGTCCTCCTCGACGAGGCGGTCAATGCCCGCATCGTCGACGCCTTCCGCGAGGAGGGCGCCGACGCCTGGTTCAAGGACGGCGCCAAGAAGCGTTTCCTCGGCAATTCCTACGACGCGGCCGAGTGGGAGAAGGTCGACGACATTCTCGACGTTTGGTTCGACTCAGGCTCCACCCACGCTTTCGTGCTGGAGGAGCGGGCGGACCTGAAATGGCCGGCCTCGCTCTACCTCGAAGGCTCCGACCAGCATCGCGGCTGGTTTCATTCGTCGCTCTTGGAAAGCTGCGGCACGCGCGGCCGCGCGCCCTATGATGCGGTGCTGACGCACGGCTTCGTCATGGCCGAGGACGGGCGCAAGATGTCGAAGTCGCTCGGCAACCAGGTGACGCCGCAGCAGGTGATCGAGCAGTCGGGCGCCGATATCTTGCGCCTCTGGGTGGTCTCCTCCGACTACGCCGAGGACCTCCGGATCGGCCCGGAGATCATCAAGACCAACGTCGATTCTTATCGCAAGCTTCGAAACACGGTGCGCTGGATGCTCGGCTCGCTCGCGCATTTTCGTTCCGAGCATCGCGTCGCCGAGGCCGACATGCCTGAGCTTGAGCGGCTGATGCTTTCGGAGCTTGCGCGGCTCGACGCGCTCGTGCGCGAGGCCTACGAAGCGTTCGACTTCAAGCGCATCTATTTCGCGCTCTTCACCTTCATGACCAACGATCTATCCGCCTTCTACTTCGACGTCCGCAAGGACCGCCTCTATTGCGATCCTGCTTCGTCGAAGCCGCGGCACGCGGCGCTGACCGTCATCGATATTCTCTTCGATTGCCTGGTGCGCTGGCTCGCACCGATGATTCCCTTCACCTGTGACGAGGCCTGGGGCGAGCGCCACGGCGGTTCCGACACCGTGCATCTGAAGCTTTTCCGCGCGGTGCCGGAGAAGTGGCGCGACGAAGCGCTCGAAGCGAAGTGGGAGACGGTGCTGCGCCTTCGTCGCGTCATCCTCGGCGCGCTTGAGGAAGCGCGGGTGAAGAAGGAGATCGGGGCGTCGCTCGAGGCGCGCGCCGTGCTCTTCGTCTCCGATCTCGAGCTTCTCGCTTCACTCGACGGTGTCGACATGGCCGAGGTGGCGATCACCTCGGGCTTCGCGGTGAGGCCGCTTGAGGAAGCCCCCGAGGGTGCTTTCCGGCTTCAGCAGGAGGCTGCCGCTGCGGTTGTGATCGAACCCGCGTCGGGAAGGAAATGCGCGCGCTCGTGGAAATATTCCGACGAGGTCGGCACCGACCCCGACTATCCCGACGTCACGCTTCGCGACGCCGCGGCGCTGCGCGAATACGATGCCGCGAGGCAGGCTGCCGAATGAGCAATGCGCGGCGCACCCGCGCCGTCGGCTTCACGGTCGCGCTGCTCGGCCTCCTGGTCGACCAGGCGGTGAAGCTCTGGTTGCTCTTTCCGTTTGACATCGAGGCCAAGGGTCGGGTGACGCTCACCCCGTTCCTCGATCTCGTGTTGGTGTGGAACCGCGGCGTGAGCTACGGACTCCTGACGCAAGACGGCGCACTCGGTCGCTGGCTGCTCACGGGGCTTGGGATCGTCGGCGCGGGGCTTTTCTCCTGGTGGCTATGGGTCACCAAGGGCAGGCTCGCGGCCCTCTCGCTCGGCCTCGTCATTGGCGGCGCCATTTCCAATGTGATCGACCGCCTCGCCTACGGGGCAGTGGCGGATTTCTTCCTTTTCCACGTTGGCGCCTTCGAATGGTATGTGTTTAACCTTGCCGACGCTTGGATTGTGGCAGGGGCGATCGGGTTGGTGCTCGCTTGGGCGCTGGAGCGCCCCGAAATCGCCACGGAGCCGTGAGAATTGCGGGGCCAAGGGCACCCGCCGACTGTCGGAGGTCGCGATCCCCGATCGTTGATGCTATAGAATTCGGGATTCGAAGGGTTTGGTCATGGGGCGCCGGGGAGTCTCAAGTTCTCTGATCTTCACCGTCCTGGCGGCGCCGCTCGCGCTCGGCGGCTGCGCGATGACCTCGACCTACGGCACCGGCGAGGCGCCGGAGCTTGCGCTTCTTCACGAGGTGACCGGCGGTCTGGTTACCAAGCCGAAGAAGAATAAGATCGACTACGAGCCGCGCGCCCCGCTCGTCATGCCGCCGAGCGACGCGCTTCCGCCACCGGCCGAGGCCGCGGCTGCCACCGACCCGAATTGGCCTGCCGATCCCAATCAGCCGGTGTTGGCGAGTGCGGCCTCTGGGGAGGACTTCTCCGGAGCGACGGCGCGAGAGCAATACAAGCAGACCCGTCCATTGGCGGGTCTCCTGCCGGGCGGCGCCACGACGCCGGGCCCGCGCAGCGACAACGACGTGGACCGCCAGGCGACCTATGAATTCATCCGTCAGTCGCGGCAGCAGCACGCCACGTTCGACAAGGCGCTCGCCGATGCGAACGGCTACAATCCCAACGAGCGGAGATACCTGACCGATCCGCCGCTGGGCTATGAACAGCCGACGGACACCGCACCGACCGAATACGAGGGCGTTGGGAAGAAGCGGGGCTTCTGGCGGCGCCTCTTCCCTGGCTCATAGTGCTCGAAGGACGTGCTCTTAGGCTTTCCCGAGCGTCGTCTTTGCGTGAGAGTCCGGCGCGATTCGGCTTAAGCCCAGGTCGTGCGCGTGACGATTCGCCGCCTCCCTGACCATCTGATCAACCGCATTGCCGCCGGCGAAGTGGTGGAGCGGCCGGCGAGCGTCGTGAAGGAGCTCGTGGAGAACGCGCTCGACGCGGGCGCACGACGGATCGAGATCGTCACCGCCGGCGGCGGCAAGAGCCTGATCCGCGTCACCGACGACGGCTCCGGCATGCGCCGCGCTGATCTAGCGCTCGCCGTAGCGAGGCATTGCACCTCGAAGCTTCCCGGCGACGATCTCGCGGAGATCGCGACGCTCGGCTTCCGCGGCGAGGCGCTCGCCTCGATCGGGGCGGTGGCGCGGCTGAAGCTTCGGTCGCGGCACGCGGACGAGGCGCACGCCTGGGAGATCGAGGTCGAAGGCGGCCGGATCGGCGAGGTTGCGCCGGCGAGCCGCGACGCCGGAACGCAGATCGAAGTCAGCGACCTCTTCTTTGCCGTGCCGGCGCGTCTCAAGTTTCTGCGCAGCGATCGCGCCGAGGCGAACGCCGTCGCCGAGGTGGTGCGGCGGCTCGCGCTCGCGCATCCGGACGTCGGCTTCGCGCTTGCCGGCCCCGACCGCCAGCCGCTCGATTTCGCTCCGCAGAGCGGGGAGGAGGCGCTGGAAGCGCGCATGGAGGAGGTGGTCGGCGCGGCGTTCCTCGCCGATTCCATGCCGATCGACGCCATGCGCGAAGGCGTGCGCCTCACCGGGCGCGTCGGGCTCCCGACCTTCAACCGCGCCAACTCGCTCAGCCAGTTCCTGTTCGTGAACGGCCGCCCGCTTCGCGATCCGCTTCTCGCCGGCGCGCTCCGCGCCGCCTATGCCGACGTGCTTGCGCGCGATCGCTTCCCCGTCGCCGTCCTCTTCCTCGACCTCGATGCGGCGGAGTTCGATGTGAACGTGCATCCGGCAAAGCTCGAAGTGCGCTTCCGCGATTCCGGTCTGGTGCGCGGTCTCATCGTCGGCGCGCTCCGCGACGCGCTCGCCGCACACGGCTTCCGCGCCGCGCGAAGCGTTGGCGACGACACGCTCGCGGCGTTCCGGCCGGAAGCTCCGCGCGCAGGCGAGGGGGGATATGCGCAACCCGCCTCGAATGGAAACGGCGGGTGGCAGGGCTGGGCCGCGCCCTCCGGATTCGCGGAAGCCGCGCAGGCGGGCTTCGCCGTGATCGACCGGCCGTCCGCCGATGCCCGCGCGACGCTGTCCGCGCCCGACCCGGACATGCTCTCGCGTCCGCTCGGCGCGGCGCGCGCGCAACTCCACGAGAACTACATCGTCGCGCAGACGAATGATGGTCTTGTCATCGTCGACCAGCACGCGGCGCACGAGCGGATCGTCTACGAGCGCCTGAAGGCGGCGCTCGCTGGCCGCACGATCCCGCGCCAGATGCTTCTTATCCCGGAGGTGGTCGAGCTTCCCGCCGACGACGTGGCGCGGCTCGTCGCGCGCGCCGACGAACTCGCCGAGGTCGGGCTTGCACTCGAAGCCTTCGGGCCGGGCGCCGTCGCCGTCACCGAAACGCCGGCCATGCTTGGCGAGATCGATGCTGCGGCCCTTATCCGTGATATCGCCGACGACCTCGCCGAATGGGATGCCTCGACGCGGCTTTCGGAGCGCCTCGACCATGTCGCCGCGACCATGGCCTGTTACGGTTCGGTGCGCTCTGGCCGAAAGCTGAAGCCGGAGGAAATGGACGCGCTGCTGCGCGAGATGGAAGCGACGCCGCAATCCGGCCAGTGCAACCACGGCCGCCCGACCTATGTGGAACTGAAGCTCGCCGACGTGGAGCGGCTTTTCGGCCGCCGCTGAAACCGAACGTTGGCCGCTGCCGTAGAAGGCTTCAGTTCGCGGCCGGTCGGGTTTCCTGCTAGGCTGTGCAACCGGCGTTTCCTCCCGGGGAGGGGGCATGGCGACCATCAACGAGAAGCTTCTCGACGAAGCACTTGCGGCGCTTGAGACCGCGCGAGCCTGGAGTCCGCGCGTCGTCTCCAAGCTTGAATCGCACATCCGCTCCGCCGACGACGCGGCGCTGCTGCGCATCAATCCCGCGCATTTTGCGGCGGAGAAGGGGATTGGCGAGGAGGAGGCGATCGACCTTTTCCTGCATGCCACCGCGGTCGGGCTCTTCCAGATGAATTGGATCCTGCTTTGCCCGATCTGCTCCTGTGTCATCGAGAGCTTTCGCGCGCTGAAGAATTTGCAGAGCCATTGCCGCTGCACGAGCTGCCACGTCGATCTAGTCGCGGCGCTCGACGACATGATCGCGGTCAGCTTCACCATCAATCCGGCGATCAGGGACACGGCCTTCCACCATCCCGAAACCCTCTCCGTCGAGGACTACGTCTATCACTATCGCTCGGCGCCGGAGGGGCTGATACCGGATGGCGTGCCGTTCCGCGACGTGCAGCAGCACATAACCGGCGGCCTCGCTTTCATCGAGCCGGGGCAGACGACCACTTTGCACGTCGACGCCGCGGGAGGAGCGCTGCGCGGCTCGAGCGTCGACTGCGACGCCGGTTTCCTGTTCTTCATCGATCAGGCGCGCCCGCCGGCGGAGCAGACGCTCAAGATCCGCTGCGAGGATAATGCCTGCGATCCCGCCGAAGCGACGATCGCGCCGGGCAAGGTCACGTTCGAGTTCGCGAGCGTGGCGACGAAGCGGTTCCCGCTTCAGATCCTCGTGTTGCCGCCGGGCATCGACCGCCCGCCGACGCTTCACTTCGCGCCCTTCCTCTCCGGCAAGCGGCTCCTGACGACGCAGACGTTTCGCGATCTCTTCCGCTTCGAGGTGATCGGCGGAAACGAGGGAATCGGCGTCAAGGACATCGCGCTGCTCTTCACCGACCTGAAGGGCTCGACCGCGCTCTACGATCGCATCGGCGATTTGAACGCTTTCTCGCTCGTCCAGCAGCATTTCGAGCAATTGCAGCGCGTCACGGCCGAGCATCACGGCGCGGTCATCAAGACGATCGGCGACGCGGTGATGGCCGCCTTCCTCGATCCGTCCGACGCCGTCGGCGCGGCGCTCGACATGCGCAGCGAGATCGCCGCGTTCAATCGGCGCCAGCCCGACAAGGCGCTGATCCTGAAGATCGGCGTGCACAAGGGGGCGGCCATCGCCGTCACGCTCAACGACCGGCTCGATTATTTCGGGCAGACGGTGAACATCGCCGCGCGCGTGCAGGGGCTGGCCGATGCCGACGAGATATTCCTCAGCGAGGACGTCTACGGCTCGGGCGGCGTGCAGGAGCAGATTGCCGCGCTGCAGGTCGAAGCGGAGACCGCCAGTCTGCGCGGCGTCGAGCACGACATGAAGGTGTTTCGCATCGCGCCGCAGGCTTCAGAGCTAGCGCCTGTAACCTAGAAAGACGAGCTGGCTCTCGCCCGCCTCGCGGCGGTCGAGCATCTCGAAGCCGGTGGGTGGCTCGATCTCGATGCCCGCGCGCTCTTCGAGGACGCAAAGCGCGCCCCGTTTCAGCCACCCGCCTTCCGCCGCGCTTGCGAGCGCCTTCTCGCCCAGACCCTTGCCATAGGGCGGGTCGCAGAACACGAGATCGAAGGCCGGAATCGTGCCGGCCTTGCCGAGATCGGTCGCGTCGCGGCGCAGGATGCGCGTGACGCCCGTCAATCCGAGCGCCTCGATGTTCTGCCGGATCAGCCCGCGCGCCTCGACGCCCGTCTCGACGAAGGCGGCATGCGCCGTGCCGCGCGAGATCGCCTCCAAGCCAAGCGCGCCGGTTCCGGCAAAAAGGTCGAGCGCGCGCGTCTCCGGATCAGGCAGGCCGTAGGCGTGCAGGAGGATATTAAACAGGGATTCGCGCAGGCGGTCGCTGGTCGGACGGACGGCATTCGTGCGCGGGCCGACTAGCGGCCGCCCCCTAAGCCGACCGCCGACGATGCGCATGAGGCTTGCCCGGCTTTGGGCGCGGTTTGGTCTCTTCGGGCTTGGCGACGCGGATCGGCGCGTCGAAATCCGCGCCGGCGGCCTTCGTGAGCTTCTCGCCGAGCTGTTCGCGAAGCACCCGCCCGCGCACCTCTTCAATCTCGCCGCGTTTCAACTCGCCGAGCTGGAAGGGACCGTAGGAGATGCGGATCAGCCGACTGACGGAAAGCCCGAGATGCTCAAGCACGCGGCGGACCTCGCGGTTCTTGCCCTCGCGCAAGCCGACCGTCAGCCAGACATTTGTGCCCTGCACGCGATCGATCGCCGCTTCGATTGCGCCATAAACCATGCCGCCGATCGCAACGCCGCGGCGGAGCTTGTCGAGCGCCGCCGGCTCGATTTGTCCGTGCGCACGCACGCGGTAGCGCCTGAGCCAGCCGGTTGCCGGAAGCTCCAGCACGCGCGCGAGCCCGCCGTCGTTGGTGAGAAGCAGAAGGCCCTCCGTGTTGATGTCGAGCCGCCCGACGGTCATCACCCGCGGCAGATCCTTGGGCAGGGCAAAGAAGATTGTCGGCCGCCCTTCGGGGTCGCGGTTCGTGGTGACGAGCCCCTTCGGCTTGTGGAAGAGCCAGAGCCGCGTCCGTTCGCGTTCGAGAAGCGGCGCGTCGTCGACTTCGATGAGATCGCCCGCACCGACGATCGTCGCCGGCGTGCCGACGATACGGCCGTTGAGCTTGACGCGGCCGGCCGCGATCATCCGCTCCGCGTCGCGCCGCGAGGCGAGCCCGGCGCGCGCGATACGCTTGGCGATGCGCTCGCCTTTCCCGTTCGTCTCGACTTGCTTTTCCTGCCGCCCGCCGCCACGCATGCGGGGTCTCTTATCACAAAGGCGCTCAAGGGCGATGAGCCGGGACGCGGACAGCTTTATGGACCTTGCGCTGAAGGAGGCGGAGGCGGCCGGCGAGCGCGGCGAGATACCGGTCGGCGCCATCGTCGTGCGTGAGGGCATGATCGTCGCCGCCACCGGCAACCGCACGCGCGAGCTTTCCGACGTAACGGCGCACGCGGAAGTCCTCGCCCTTCGCGCCGCCGCGGAACGGCTCGGCAGCGAGCGGCTTTCGCAGTGCGATCTCTACGTGACGCTCGAGCCCTGTACTTTATGTGTAGCGGCTATCTCTTTCGCGCGCATTCGCCGGCTCTATTACGGCGCCGGCGACCCCAAGGGCGGCGCGGTCGAGCACGGTGTCCGTTTCTTTGCCGCCCCCACCTGCCACCATGCGCCAGAGGTTTACTCCGGTATCGGCGAGACGGCGTCGGCCGCGCTTCTTCGCCGCTTCTTTCGCGGCCTTCGTTGAGGGGGCGGGCAGTTCGAACGGCGTGTTGATGATGTGCTCGAGCCGCCGCTTCAGGTCGTCCTTGAAGCCGGCATTCATATCGAGGATCGCCTTAGTCCTCAGAAAATCGAGGATGAAGACGCCGTTGATCTCCGGCCTGAGCAGCATGTCCGGCTGATGCCATTTCAGCTTCTCGCGGATCACCGACTGCATCGAGATCTGTGCGGCGCCGACGATGCATTCGAGCAACCCCGGCTGGCGGCCAGGCGTCTCCGCCGGCCCGCCGGCAACGTCGCAGGCGATCGTGATGTCGCAATCCGCCACGTGGTCGAAGGGAAGCGGGTTGGTGGCGCCGCCGTCGATCAGCACGCGCCCGTCGAGACTGACCGGACGGAAAAGGGCGGGGATCGCGATCGAGGCGGCGATTGCCGGCCTAAGCTCGCCCTCCGTCAGAATGACCTCGCACCAGGCAAAAAAGTCGCAGGCGATGATCTTCAGCGGGATATTCAGATCCTCGATCCGCTCCGGCAGATGCTCGATGCCGGGAACGAACGCATCAAGGATAACGCGCGCGTCGAATTGCGGGGTGAGCGAGCGGCCGCGCAGAAGGTCGGTGAAGGCGACAGGGCGCGCCCGCCAGAGCCGCGCCAGCACTTCACGCCGCTTCGAATAGAAGCCGACCGCGGCCTCGCGCATCTCTTTGCCGGAAAAGCCCGCCGCATAGCCGGCGCCGATGATGGCGCCGATCGAGGTCCCGGCGATCAGTGCCGGCTTGATGCCGAGCTCGTCGAAGACCTCGCAGACGAGGATATGAACCATGCCGCGGGCGCCACCACCGCCCAGGGCGAGACCGATACGCGACTCTCTCGACATAATTCTTCCTCTGGAGGAGGAGCTTGTCGGGCCGAAGCCGGTCCGACAACAAACATTTATGAAATAGATTGAAACTCTCGGTTAACCGCCGGCGGATTCTCGCAACCTATTTCCGCGCGATCGCCCGCCAGCCGATATCGCGCCTGCAAAAACCCCCCGGCCAGTCGATCAGGTCAACGGCCTCGTAAGCGCGCGCCTGTGCCTCAGTGGCACTTGCTCCAAGCGCGGTGACGCCGAGCACGCGGCCGCCGTCGGCTACGGTTCGGCCGTCCTCGCGCCGCGTCCCGGCGTGAAAGATCTCGACGTCGGGCAGCGCTCTTGCTGCTTCCAGGCCGCGAATCTCCGACCCCTTGCGATAGGCGCCGGGATAACCCTTCGTCGCCATAACGACGCAAAGCGCTGATTCGTTCAGCCAGCGCACGCTCGTATGGTCGAGGACGCCGTCGACCGCAGCGTTCAGGATCGTGAGAAGGTCGTCCTTGAGCCGCATCATCAGCACCTGGCATTCCGGATCGCCGAAGCGCGCGTTGTATTCGATGAGCTTCGGGCCTTCGGCGTCGATCATCAGCCCGGCATAAAGCACGCCGCGATAGGCGATGCCGCGCCGCGCGAGCGCCGCGACAGTGGGGCGGACGATCTCCGCCATGACGCGGTCGCACATCGCGTCGTCGAGGATCGGCGCCGGCGAATAGGCGCCCATGCCGCCGGTGTTCGGCCCAAGGTCGCCGTCGAAAGCGCGCTTGTGGTCCTGCGCCGTGCCGAAGGGGATGACGGTCTTGCCGTCGGAGAGCGCGAAAAAGCTTGCCTCCTCGCCCTCGAGGAATTCCTCGATGACGACTGAGGCGCCCGGCTCGGAGAAGATCGCGTCAAGCGCGGCGAGCGCTGCCACGCGATCCGTCGCCACGGTGACACCCTTGCCGGCGGCGAGCCCGTCGGCCTTCACCACCACCGGGAACGCATGGCCCTCGACAGAAGCGCGCGCCGCGTCGCGGTTCGTGAAACGCCGATAGGCGGCGGTCGGGATACCGGCTTCGCGGCAGAGATCCTTGGTGAAGCCCTTCGAGCCCTCAAGCTCCGCCGCCGCTTTGGTCGGTCCGAAGGCGCGGATATCGGAAGCGTCAAGCGCGTCGACCAGGCCGGCGACGAGCGGCGCTTCCGGGCCGACGACAACGAGATCGATCCGCTCGGCCTTGCAGAAGGCGATGACGGCCGCATGGTCCGCCGGATCGAGCTTGATGCATTCGGCAATGTCGCAGATGCCGGCATTTCCCGGCGCGGCAAAGAGCTTGGTGAGGAGGGCCGAGGCGGAAAGCGCCCAGGCGAGCGCATGCTCGCGCCCGCCCGACCCGATCAGAAGAACCCGCATCGCCCGCCGCCCGCTCGCATGGCCGGTCCCCTATCACGCGGGGGCGTGCGGACAAACCTCGGCTTGACGGCCGGCGCATCGCGCGCGAGCAGGAGGGATGTCCGCGCCCTCGCTCGTGCTTCCCGATGCGCCGCCGAAGAACTGGCTCGACCGCTTCGCGCCGGATTGGCTGAAGCCGTACGGCCGGCTTGCCCGCTGGGACCGGCCGATCGGCTGGTGGCTCCTTCTGTGGCCTTGCTGGTGGTCGGCGGCGCTTGCAGCGGTCGCCGGCGAGCGCGGCGCGCCGAACGTCTGGCACCTCTTTCTCTTTCTCGTCGGCGCAATCGCCATGCGCGGCGCCGGCTGCACCTATAACGACCTGATCGACCGCGATTTCGACGCCCGCGTTGAGCGCACGCGCATGCGCCCACTGCCCTCCGGACAGGTCACGCCGTTTCAGGCTTTGGTGTTCCTGGCTTTGCAGGCGCTCGTCGGCGCCCTCGTGCTCTTCCAGTTCAATCGCTTCACGATCCTGCTCGGCCTCGGCTCGCTCGTCGTCGTGTTCTTCTACCCCTTCGCCAAGCGGGTGACCGATTGGCCGCAATTCGTGCTCGGCCTTGCCTTCTCCTGGGGCGCGCTGGTCGGCTGGTCGGCGATTTTCGGCAGCCTCTCGGCCGCACCGATCGTGCTCTATTTCGGCGCGGTGCTTTGGACGATCGGCTACGACACGATCTACGCGCTGCAGGACAAGGAGGACGACGCGCTGATCGGCGTCCGCTCGACGGCGCGGCTCTTCGGCCGCCGCTCGCGCACCGGCATCGCCGTTTTCTACGTCGCCGCCTTCGTGCTTTTCGGATTGGCCTTCGTGATCGCCGATGCCGGGATATTCGCCTTCGCCGCGCTCGGCGCCGGGCTTCTCCACGCCGCCTATTTGATCGCGACGCTCGATCCCGACGATCCCCAGAATTGCCTTCGGCGCTTCAGGGCGAACTCGACGACGGGGTGGATCGTCTTCGCGGGCCTCGTCGCCGACGCGATCCTGCGGTTCTAGAAGTTGGCCAGGCTAGTTGCGCGCGATGATCTCGCGGCCTTCGATCTTGCGGATCGTGACCGTGCCGCCGGTGCGCCGCCGCGTCAGGAAACGCGGACGTCGCGCCCGGACAGAGCGGGTGCGCCTTTCGCGTGGCTCGTCACTGCCGCGCTCGGCGTCGGGCGAAGCCGACACGATGACCGGCGGTAGATCGAGGAAGCCGGCCAGCCGATCGCGATACTCCTCGGCGGTCGCCACGCTGTCGAAGGCTTCGACGTCGAGCGACAGGCCGACGTCGCGATGCATCAGCCGGACGACATTGCTGTTGCCGCGCACGACAAGCGCCACGGCCTGGTACTGGCTTACGGGCACGCGGACGCGGCAGGCAAGGCCGGCAACGGGTCGCGACATCATGACAGTCCTCCGGTCAAACGTAACAAGACAATCTGCACCGTCCCCAGTAATGCACCTATATAGGAGCACGTCTGGGAAGTCGGTGGGCCGCTCCGTGGAACGGCCCACCAGGTTTGACTGGATCTGACCCATATCTGCTCGACGCGAATTCTTTTTTTGTTGGCCGTTTTGGCCTCGTATTATCCGAGAGATTAGGCACGATTTTTCCTAAACTGCTTAATGTCCGTGGTTAATGTATTTTCGCGGCAAATCACGGTAATCGAATGCTAAATCGGCCCTCGAATTGGTGGGAAGGCGGCGTGCGCCCGAACGAATCCGATCTGGAGCTTCTGCAGCGCGCAGCGCTCGACGCGGGCCGCCTCGCCATGCGCTACTTCCGGCACAATCCGAGCACGTGGACGAAGGCCGGCGGCTCGCCGGTCACCGAGGCCGACATCGCGGTCGACGAGTTCCTGCGCACGCTGCTTCTTGCCGAGCGCCCTGGCTATGGATGGCTTTCTGAGGAGACGGCCGACGATCCGACGCGGCAGGCGCTCCCGACGATCTTCGTGGTCGACCCGATCGACGGCACGCGGGACTACATCGAGGGCGGCGACACCTGGTGCGTAAGCCTTGCGGTTGTCGTCGACGGCCGGCCGGCGGCTGCAGTGCTCTTCGCGCCGGCGCGCGATGAGCTCTACGTCGCCCACAAAGGCGGCGGCGCCAGGCTTGGCGAAGAACCGCTCCTGGTTTCGGATCGGGCGGACCTTGCAGGTGCTCGGCTTGCCGGGCCGCGCGGCTGGCTCAGAACCGAGGCAGCGCGGAAAACCGGCGCTCAGATGAGCGGCCATATCCCCTCGCTTGCCTATCGTTTTGCGCAGGTCGCCGCGAACCGGCTCGACGCTGCTTTCGCGAGCCCCAGGGCGCACGACTGGGACCTTGCGGCCTCAGACCTTTTGGTGCACGAAGCGGGCGGTCGGCTCACCGGGCTCGACGGGATTGCGCCGCGCTACAACCTGGCGGTCCCGCGCCACGGGGCGCTGGTGGCCGCGAACCCGCGGCTCCACGCTGACCTTTTGGCGATGGTGGAGAGAGCAGGGCGGGAGGTGGCGCATGGGCGACGGGCATGAGCGCTGCCGGGGTCCGCAATGAGCGAGACGAAAGCCGGCCAGAAGCAGCTCCTGCACCTGGTCTTCGGAGGGGAGCTGGAATCGCTTGAGAAGGTGCGCTTTCGCGACCTCAATGCGGTCGATATTGTCGGCATCTATCCGAACTACGCCGAAGCCTATCGAGCGTGGAAGGAGAAGGCGCAGATGACGGTGGACAACGCGCAGATGCGCTATTTCATCGTGCATTTGCACCGGCTGCTTGAACCCGAAGTGAGCAATGAAAAGAGCTGATCTGGCGGCCAGCGTTCCGCGTCCCGGCTTCAGCTTCGACGCGCTCTTGGATATGGACCACTCGCGCTGGCCGGTCTTTGTGCGCCTCATGCGCGAGTGCGTGCTGCCGCGCTGGCGCACCGCCGCGATCATCATCGCGGCGATGACGGTGAACTCCGCGACCGCCGGCGTGATGCCGTTTCTGCTGCAGCGGGTCGGCGACGACGTGTTCGTCGCGAAGAACGAGGCGCTCGTCTTCGTGCTGCCCGCTCTGATCGTGCTTGCGGTTGTCGTGCGCGCGCTTTCCGACTGGGTGTCGGCCGTCGCAGAGGGCTCGCTCAGCACCAGAATGGTCGCCGAGATCAGGATTCGCATGTTCAGCACGATCGCCGCGGGCGATCTCGCTTGGCTGCACGGGGTTCATTCCGGCCGCTTCGTGTCGGTGCTGATGGGCGATTCCGCATCGATCGACCGTAACGGCACGCGCGTGCTGATCAGCATTTTCAAGAATGCGACGAGCCTGATCTGCCTGATCGGCGCCATGTTCTACATGGACTGGCTCTTGAGCCTGATCGTGCTGCTCGGGGCGCCGCTTGCGGTCTTGAATCTCGGCCGTCAGCGCAAGCGGTTGCGACGCGCGGCGGGGAGGAGCATCCGCGAAGCCGGCGATCTGAACAGCGTGCTGATGCAGACGCTGCAGAGCATGCGCGTCGTCAAAGCCTACGGGCAGGAGGCGAACGAGACGCTGCGGCTGCGGCGCATCATCAACAATCTGCGCAAGTACTTCATGAAGGCGACGCGCACGCGCGCCGCCGTCGGCCCTTTGTGGGAAGTGCTGACCGGTCTCGGTTTTGCGGCCGCCGTGCTTTACGGCGGCTGGCGCGGCGTAAACGGCGACGTGACGCTCGGCGAATTCATGGGATTCATGACCGCCGCGCTTTTGACGTTCCAGCCGATGAAGGCGCTCGCCTCCATTCACGCGTCGCTGGCCGAAGGGTTGCTTTCGGCCGAGCGCGTGTTCGCCTTGATCGACTACACCGCGCACGTGACCGAGAAGCGCGGAGCCGCGCCGCTCAAGCTTGCCGGCGGCGGCATCAGCTTCAAGGACGTGGATTTTGCTTACGAAGGCGGCGGCCCCGTCCTCTCGGGGTTCAATCTTGAAGTTCCGGCCGGCCGCAAGGTCGCGCTCGTCGGGCCGAGCGGGGCGGGGAAGACCACAGTCCTCAATCTGATCTTGCGCCTCTACGATCCGCTCTCCGGCAGCGTCGCGATCGACGCGCAGGACCTGCGCGACGCGACGATCTCGAGCGTGCGGGGCACCTCGGCGCTGCTCACGCAGGACCCCGTGATCTTCGACGAGTTGATCGCCGCCAACATCGCCTACGGCGCTGAAGGCGCGAGCGAAGCGGAGATCGTCGCCGCCGCGACTGCGGCCGCGGCGCATGATTTCATCGCGCGGCTGCCGCACGGTTATCAGTCGCGTGTTGGCGAAGCCGGTAACCGGCTGTCGGGCGGAGAGCGCCAGCGCATCGCCTTCGCGCGTGCGATATTGCGCAACACACCGATCGTGCTTCTCGACGAGCCGACCAGCGCGCTTGACGCGGAATCGGAAGCCAAGGTGCAGGAAGCCATGGAACGGCTGCTGCAAGGGCGCACGGTCGTCATGATCGCCCACCGCTTGTCCACGGTGCAAAAGGCCGATCTAATCTTCTACATGGAAGCTGGGCGCATCCTCGAATCCGGAACGCATCGCGAGCTTGTGGCGCGGCGTGGGAAGTATGCACGCATGGTCAAGACTCAGCTCCTTCACGACGAACCGCAGTCCCCGCTTGTCGGAGCGTGAAATCACCGCCGGTCGGAACCCGGGCGGGCTCCTCGGCGAGGCCGCGTTGGCGCTCTATGGCGCCGCCGGCCGGCTGGCGGCGCCCGTCGTTGGCGCGGCGCTCAGGCTGCGGGAACGGGAGGGCAAGGAGGACGGCGCACGGCGCGGCGAACGGTTCGGGGTGGCGGGCCGCGCCCGCCCGGCGGGGCCGCTTATCTGGGTGCATGCGGCAAGCGTCGGCGAGACGGTCGCGGCAGTGCCCTTGGTCGGCCGCCTGATCGGGCTCGGCTCGGCGGTGCTCCTCACGACGGGAACCGTCACCGCCGCCGAGGTTGCGAAGGGGCGGCTTCCTGACGGCGCCATACACCAGTTCGTTCCTATCGATACGCCGGCCTCGGTCGGCCGCTTCCTCGATTATTGGCATCCGGGCCTCGCCCTTTTTGCCGAATCGGAGCTTTGGCCAACGATGCTGCGCACGCTGCGCCGGCGTGCACTGCCGCTCGCGGTCGTCAACGCGCGCATGTCGGAGCGTTCGTTTAGGGCATGGAGCACGGTAGCGCCGCTGGCGCGCGCCGTGATCGGGCGGGCCGACCTCTTTCTTGCGCAGACCCTTGCCGACGCGGAGCGGCTGAGGGCGCTTGGGGCGAGCCGCGTCGTCGTCTGCGGCAATCTGAAATTTGATGCGCCGCCGCCGCCGGCCGACGATGCGGCGGTTGCCGCGCTCAAGCAGGCGATCGGCGCGCGCCCGGTGCTCGTCGCGGCAAGCACGCATCGCGGCGAGGAGACGGCGGTGATCGCCGCCCATGCGCAGCTCGTGTTTCAGGGGATACGGCTGCTGACCGTCATTGCTCCGAGGCATCCGGAGCGCGGCGACGCGGTCGCCGCCGAGATCGCCGCCGCCGGGCTGTCGTTCAGCCGCCGTTCCAAGGGTGAGCCGATCGACGCCAAGACGGATGTCTATCTCGCCGACACGATCGGCGAGATGGGGCTTTGGTATCGGGTCGCCGACTTCGCTTTCCTCGGCGGCTCCATGGTGCCGCATGGCGGCCAGAACCCGATTGAGCCGGCGAAGCTTCTCGTGCCCATCCTGCATGGCGGGCACGTCGGCAATTTCCGCGACGTCTACGACGCGCTGCTCGCGGCCGGTGCCGTCACTGCGGTTGAAGATGCCGAGACGCTCGCCGCCGCGGTCAGCCGCCTGATCGACCATCCCGCCGAACGCGATCGCCTGACGCGGGAGGCGCGCGCCTGCGTCGAGCGGTTCGGCGGCGCATTGGAGCGCACGCTCGGCGCGCTCCAGCCTTACCTCGCGCAGCTTGGCCTTCCCGATGAAGCTTCCCCGCGCCCCTGACTTCTGGTGGCGCCGCCACCCCGTCGCTGGTCTCGCGCTGGCGCCGCTCGGCGTTATCTACGGCCAGATCAGCAGCCGCTTGATGGCCCGGCCGGGCGTAACGCTTGACGTCCCGGTCATCTGCGTCGGGAACCTCGTCGTCGGCGGCGCCGGCAAGACGCCGACCGCGCTTGAAGTGGCAAGCGTCTGCCGCAAGCTGAGGCTCAATCCCGGTTTCCTGACGCGCGGTTACGGCGGGCACGAGCGCGGACCGCTTTGCGTATCGGTCGGAATCCACACCGCCGCCGAAGTCGGCGACGAGGCGCTGCTTCTTGCGCAGTTCGCGCCGACCGTCATTGCCGCCGACCGGCCGAGCGGTGCAAAGCTGCTCGCGCAGCTCGGCGCCGACGTCGTGGTGATGGATGACGGCTTCCAGAATGCGTCGCTGCGCAAGAATTTTTCGCTCGTGGTGATCGACTCTGATCGCGGCATCGGCAACGGGCTGGTGTTCCCCGCCGGGCCGCTCCGCGCACCGCTTGCCGCGCAGATCCGCATGGCCGATGCACTCGTCGTGCTCGGCGAGGGGAGCGGCGGCCGCGCGGTACGCGTCGCCGCCCGCGCCGGACGGCCGACGCTGCGGGCATTCTCCGCCCCGGCGCGCAAGCGCGGGCTGAAGCGCCGTCCCTATCTCGCCTTCGCCGGCATCGGCGACCCGCCAAAGTTCTACAAGGCACTGGCCGCTGCCGGGGCGACGGTCGGGCACACGATGAGCTTCCCCGACCACCATCTTTTCACCGCCTCCGACTGCGAGGCGATTCTGAAGGAAGCGAAAGGCCGCGATCTCGTGCCGATAACGACCGAGAAGGATCGCGTTCGCTTAAACGGCGGCGGCGATGCGGCGGCGCGGCTTGCCGCTGCGACGGAGACGTTCCCGGTGCGCGTCAGCTTCGAGGAGCCGCGGCGGCTGATCGCGCTCATCACCGATGCGGTCGCGACGCATGCGAGCGCCTATCGCCCGAGGTCGGTCACTTCCCGCGACGAAGAGAAAGTTCCCGCTTGAGCGAAGCCGCCGCGTCGGCGTAGGCCTCCTGGCGGTCGACGCTCCAATAGCGAAGCTCGGAAAGCGGTATGCGTTTCCCGGTGACCGCGCAGGTCACGTAAGTCCCGGGCGCCACGACCTGGAAGTCGCTGTCGAGGTAGCGGAGCCGCGCCTCGCCGTCGCGGCCGACGAATTCGTGCCTGTTCATCCGAGCCTTTTAGCCAGCGCGTTGCCTGCGGCCAAGCGTCTGCTGATCATTCGGCAGCCTCGTGCCGCGCGCCTTCGCGTCGCACCGGCGGCGTGAGCGGCTCAGGCTTCACGTCGCCCGGTCTAAGCGCCTCGACGCCGGCGCCGGTATCGCCGCCAAGTTGCTCCTCGAGCCGCTCCTCGTCGCGGCGGCGGACCTCCTGGGCGATGGTAGCGGCTTCGTCGGCCCCGAGGCCCAATCCGCGCAGTGTCTCGGTGCCGAATGCGAGCGCCGATTCGAAGGTTTCGCGGATTTCGTAGTTGATGCCCTTGGCGCGAAGCGCGAGCGTGTGCGCTCGGTCGTAGGAGCGCACGAAGAGGCGGGCATTGGGGAATTCGGACATGACCATCTCGACGATTCGGTTCGAAACGTCCGGCTTTGCCACGCAGACGCAGATGACGGCCGCCTGCTCCGCGCCGGCTGCCTTCAGCACGTCGCGCCGCGTTCCGTCGCCGAAATAGATGCGGAAGCCGAAGCGCGACGCCTGACGCACGCGCTCCGCGCTCAAGTCGATGAGCGTCGTGTCGACGTGCTGTGCCAGCACGACCTGGCTGACGATCTGCCCGAAGCGGCCGAAGCCGATGATGAGAACCTGTCCGCCGGCGCCCTCGAAATCCTCCTCCATCGTCTCTTCCTCCTCTTTGGTGAGGAGAAAGCGCTCCAGCATGAAAGAGAGCGGGGTCAGCGCCATCGTCACCGTCACGATGCCGGCGACGAAGGCGGTTTCGGACGGCCACAGCGCTCTGACCGCCGAAGCCGAGGCGAAGAGCACGAAGGCGAATTCTCCCGCCTGCGGCAGCAGCAGCGCGATCCTGACGGCGTCGTTGTGCGATGCGCGGAAGAGCCGCGCGAGCCCGTAGAGCAGCACCGCCTTGACGCTCATCACCACGATCACGGCAAGCCCGATCTGCCACCAGCTTTGCAGCAGGTAGTCCGGGTTGATGGCCATGCCGACGGCGACGAAGAAGAGGCCGAAGAGAATGCCGCGGAAGGGTTCGATGTCCGCTTCGAGCTCGTGGCGAAAGGCCGAATTGGCCAGCATCAAACCGGCGAGGAAGGCGCCCATCGCCATCGAAAGGCCGGCGAATTCCATGAGCGCCGCGGCGCCGAGTACCACCAGAAGCGCGGCTGCCGTCATCACCTCGCGGGCTCGCGTCAGCGCGAGAACGCGGAAGAATGGGTTGAGCAAATAGCGCCCGCTAAGCAGCAGCACCGCGAGCGCGCCGACCGCCTCAAGGATATCGCGCGGGCCGCCTGCGCCGAATCGCGCCCCGCCCGGCGCAAGCATCGGCACGACGGCGAGGAGCGGCACGATGGCGAGGTCCTGGAAGAGGAGCGCCGCCGTCGCCTTCTGGCCGTAGGGCGTCACGAGGTCGCTGCGTTCGGTCAGCACCTGCATGCCGAAGGCGGTCGACGACATCGCAAGGCCGAAACCGATGATGATGGCGGGCTCGATGCGCCAGCCGGCAAGGTCGAAGATCGCAGTGAGGATCGCGCCGGTGACAAAAACCTGCGCAAAGCCGAACCCGAAAATGTCGGTGCGCATCGCCCAAAGACGCGCCGGCTTCAGCTCCAGCCCGATGATGAACAGGAACATCACGATGCCGAGTTCGGCAACCTGCATGATCTCCTGCGCGCCGGTAATGAGCCGCGCGACAGGCCCTATCACGACCCCGGCGGCGAGATAGCCGAGCACCGAGCCGAGGCCGAGCCGCCGCGACAGCGCGACGCCCACCACCGAAGCAAAGAGCAGGATCAGCGGCTCGGCGAAGGCGAAGCCGTAGTCGCCAGATGCGTCAAGCATGCCTGTCGCCGTCCTCAACGCCGGGCACGCCGTCCGGCGGAAGCCGGAGGCTCAGGGAAGAGCGTCGAACCCTTCGCCGAATCCGGCAAGCGAAATCGGCACGCCGATGCCTTCTTCCGGCGTCTGGAAGATGATGAACATCGCCTGCTTGCCGGTCCGCAGCTGCTGAATGAGCTGGTCGTCCATGAGCACTTCGGAGACGCAGCCGTTCGGCAGGCAGCGGATGAACCCGGTCGTTCCCATGTCGGTGTTGTCGATCCTCAAGCCGAGCCCGCGCGGCAGGAGAACGCCGAGCGGCGCGAGCACGCGCAAGATGCGCGCCTGCTTGTCCGCCGTCTTCATGACGACGACGGAGAGGCCGACATTCTCTCGGTCCTGAGCGGTCACGAACTGCATGATCACGCATTGCTGCGTCGTTGAGCCGGCCGGCGTGTCGCAGCGCAGATCCCAGTCGCCGTGCTTGGATTTGACCTCGCCCTGCGCCGCGGCCTGGGCCGGAATGAGAAGCAGGAAAGTGAGCAACAATACGAAGCGATGCACGGATGCCTCCGGAAGCGGTCGGCCGCTTCGCGACGTGAACGCCGGTTGCAGGCACGACGAAGCCCTAGCAGAGCGGTCCTAAGTGTCAAGAAAAGGGCCGGAGACGCCGTCGAAGGCCGTTCTCGCGCGCGCAATTTGCCGCATAATACCACCGGCTTGCGCGTTGCGTGGCGGGGCCGACTGGGTTACTCGGGCACTAGCGGACGGCGCGCGGGCGATCCGGCATCGACGGCTCGGTGGCTTGCCCGGGGGCGCGGGGTCCGCAAGGCGGAGTTACTGATCCATGGCGGTTGCGACGAGACTGATCGCGGCTCTTGCGTGGCTTGTGGCGGGTGGCGGCTTGGCCTTGGCCGAGGGGCGCCCCGACGGCGCCTTCGATTGGCAGATGAGCTTTCAGAACCCGGCCTCCCTGGTGATGGACTACATCGAGTGGTTCGGCAATTACACGCTGATCATCGTCACCGTCATCGTGCTCTTCGTGTTCGGCCTGATCGGCTGGTGCATGTTGCGTTTCAACGAGCGTGCCAATCCGGTGCCCTCGCGCGTCACGCACAACACGACGATCGAGGTGCTGTGGACGGTGCTCCCGGTCTTCATCCTGATCGCGATCGCAATCCCCTCGTTCAAGCTTCTCTACGGCGAATACGATCCCTCCAAACTCTACCCCGACTACGACGCGAAGACCGCGAAGTACCTGACCGTGAAGTTCACCGGCGTGCAATGGGCCTGGGACGTTTCCTACGCGAACGACGATGAGAACGCCGGTATGGGCGTCGCCCAGCCGATCGATCTCTTCATGCTGCCGCTCCCCGACGACCAGCTTAAGGAGGGCGACCTTCGCAATCTGACCGTCGACAACCCGGTGATCGTGCCGGTCGACACCTTCGTGCGCGTGCAGGTGACCGCCGAAGGCGATGCCATTCACTCCTTCGCCATGCCGGCCTTCGGGCTGAAGGCGGACGCGGTGCCCGGGCGCTTGAACGAAACCTATTTCAAGGCCGACCGCGAGGGCACGTTCTACGGCCAGTGCTCGGAGCTTTGCGGCAAGGATCACGCCTTCATGCCGATCGAGATCAAGGTGGTGTCCGCCGATCAGTTCCGGGCCTGGGCCACGCAGGCCGGATCCGATCTTCCCGGCGCCTACCAGACGCTGGCGCGCGCGATCGACGAATCGACGCAGGAACAGAAGCTCGCCGCCCGCTGAGGACGGCAAAGGATAGAGCGCAGGAGCTGACGACGATGGCCCACGCAGCAGTTCACGAGGCGCATGCCGCTCATCCGACCGGATGGAAGCGCTACGTCTACGCGACCAACCACAAGGACATCGGCACGATGTACCTGGTCTTCGCGATCATCGCGGGGATCATCGGCGCTTCGCTTTCCGTCGCCATGCGCGCCGAGCTGATGGAGCCGGGCATCCAGATTTTCCGCGGCCTCGCGCAGATGGTCTACGGCGTGTCGGCGGGCGAAGCGCTCGACTACGGCAAGCACATGTACAACGTGTTCACCACGGCGCACGGGCTGATCATGATCTTCTTCATGGTCATGCCGGCGATGATCGGCGGCTTCGGCAATTGGTTCGTTCCGATCCAGATCGGCGCGCCGGACATGGCCTTCCCGCGCATGAACAACATCTCGTTCTGGCTGTTGCCGCCCTCCTTCCTCCTGCTTCTGACGTCGATGTTCGTCGAAGGGCCGGCCGGCGGCTATGGCGCCGGCGGCGGCTGGACGCTCTACCCGCCGTTCTCCACCTCCGGCCAGCCCGGCCCCGCGATGGATTTCGCCATCCTCTCGATCCACCTGGCCGGCGCCTCCTCGATCCTCGGCGCCATCAACTTCATCACCACGATCTTCAACATGCGCGCGCCGGGCATGACGCTGCACAAGATGCCGCTCTTCGTGTGGTCGATCCTGGTCACCGCTTTCCTGCTGCTTCTCTCGCTGCCGGTGCTAGCGGGCGGCATCACCATGCTCCTGACCGACCGCAATTTCGGCACCACGTTCTTCAATCCGTCCGGCGGCGGCGATCCGATCCTGTTCCAGCACCTGTTCTGGTTCTTCGGGCACCCGGAGGTCTACATCCTGATCCTGCCGGGCTTCGGCATGATCAGCCATGTGGTCTCCACCTTCTCCAAGAAGCCGGTGTTCGGCTATCTCGGCATGGCCTACGCGATGGTTTCGATCGGGGTGATCGGCTTCATCGTCTGGGCCCACCACATGTTCACCACCGGCATCGACGTCGACACGCAGGCCTATTTCACCTTCGCCACGATGGTGATCGCCGTGCCGACAGGCGTGAAGATATTCTCCTGGATCGCGACGATGTGGGGCGGCTCGATCTCGTTCCGCACGCCGATGCTGTGGGCGATCGGGTTCATCTTCCTGTTCACGATCGGCGGCGTGACGGGCATTCAGCTTGCCAATGCCGGGCTCGACCGCTCCATGCACGATACCTATTTCGTGGTCGCGCACTTCCATTACGTGCTGTCGCTCGGCGCCGTCTTCGCGATCTTTGCGGGCTGGTACTACTGGTTCCCGAAGATGACCGGCTACATGTACAACGAGACGATCGGGAAGGTGCATTTCTGGGTCACTTTCATCGGCGTGAATCTCATCTTCTTCCCGCAGCACTTCCTCGGCGTCGCCGGGATGCCGCGCCGCTATATCGATTATCCCGACGCGTTTGCGGGCTGGAACATGGTCTCCTCCTGGGGCTCCTACATCTCCGGCGTCGGCGCGCTGATCTTCCTCTACGGGATCTTCGAAGCCTTCAGCCGCAAGCGCGCCGCCGCCAACAATCCGTGGGGCGAGGGCGCGACGACGCTCGAATGGCAGCTGCCTTCGCCGCCCCCCTTCCATCAATGGGAGGAGCTGCCCGTCATCCGCTAGGGCGACGCCGGCAACACAATGACTGCAGCCGCCAACGAGACTGAAGCCAAGCTCTTCGCCGAGGACTGGAACGGCGCCGATGTCGAGGACTATTTCGCGCTTTTGAAGCCGCGCGTGATGTCGCTCGTCGTCTTCACCGCGCTCGTCGGCATGGTGGCGGCGCCGACCTCGATCAACCCCGTGCAGGCCGTCATCGCGCTGATCGCAATCGCCGTCGGCGCCGGCGCCGCCGGCGCCCTCAACATGTGGTTCGACGCCGATATAGACGGGATGATGCGGCGCACGCAGAAGCGGCCGATTCCCGCCGGCCGCATGACCCGCGCCGAGTGCTTCGGCTTCGGCATCGTGCTTGCCGCCTTCGCCGTAGCGATTCTCGGGCTAGCCGCCAACTGGCTCGCCGCCGCGCTTCTCGCTTCCACAATCCTCTTCTATGTCGTGGTCTATACGGCATGGCTGAAGCGATGGACGGCGCAGAACATCGTGATCGGCGGCGCCGCGGGCGCGCTTCCTCCGGTCATCGGATGGGCCGCCGTGACCGGCAACGTGTCGCTTGAGCCGCTGATCTACTTCCTCATCATCTTCATGTGGACGCCGCCGCATTTCTGGGCGCTCGCGCTCTTCACGCGCGACGACTATGCGAGAGCCGGTGTCCCGATGCTGCCGAACGTGGCCG
Organism: uncultured Alphaproteobacteria bacterium; assembly: GCA_963720705.1. GTDB lineage: Bacteria > Pseudomonadota > Alphaproteobacteria > Rhizobiales > Afifellaceae > DASWJZ01. The sequence goes on along the minus strand of CAVRGJ010000001.1, from coordinate 247,255 downwards.
GCGATGCCGTAACGCGGAATCACGTCCTCGCCTATGCCGCGCTTCTCGCACCGATCGGTGCGCTGCCGTTTCTTCTCGGCCACGCCGGGCCGATCTATGGCGTCGCGGCGTTGCTCCTCGGTGCGGAGTTCCTCCGCCGTGCCGTGCGGCTTTGGCGCCGCGGCGATGCCGACAACAACGCCGCCGCCAGGAGCCTCTTCGGTTATTCCATCGTCTATCTCTTCGGCCTCTTCTCGGTGCGGCTCCTCGAGCTCGGGCTGACTGGGCCGCTCGGTGGGTGACCCGGATGCTCGGCGGACAATCACTCCGGAGCAGGCGAGGCGACGGCGCCGGCGGTCGGTGGCGCTTGCGTTCCTGCTCGCGTTCCTCGTGGTCCTTTTCTACGCGCTCGCGATCGTACGCGGACCCGGCGTCCTGCACAACTGACCGGCGCCTGTGGAAGACCGCATGACGAAGCCAAAGAAATCCGCCGGGAACTTCGCGCTCGCGATCGGGCTCCTGTCGCTGTCGTTCGGGATGGTGGGCGCGTCCTTCGCCGCGGTGCCGCTCTATCGCATCTTCTGCTCGGCGACCGGCTTTGCCGGCACGCCGCGGCGGGCGACCACGGGCGCTGAGCACACCGTCGATAAAACGGTGGTTGTCCGCTTCGACGGCAACGTCGCCGGGCTCCCCTGGTCGTTCAAGCCGGAGGTGCCGCAGGTGACGGTGAAGCTCGGCGAGACGACCTTGATCAAGTTCATCGCCAAGAACGAGAGCGGCAGCGATTCCACCGGCACGGCAACGTTCAACGTGCAGCCGGACCTTGCCGGAGCCTATTTCAACAAGATCCAGTGCTTCTGCTTCACCAAGCAGGAGTTGAAGCCGGGCCAGCAGGAGGAGATGGCGGTGCAGTTCTTCGTGTCGCCCGACTTTGCCGACAACCGCGAGCTTGCCGGCACGCGCACGATAACTCTCTCCTACACCTTCTTCCCGGTGGCCGGCGAAGCGAAGCCGCAAGGACAACCGGTCGCGCGGACGGAAGGCGACGCGGGCGGAAAAAACCTGTAGTTAAGACGCGGCCCGGCGCCTGACGCCGGACCTCGCGAAGCGGATGGAACGGGACGATTATGGCTGAGGCGCACGCGAAGCACCACGACTACCACCTCGTCGACCCGAGCCCGTGGCCGATCATTGGAGCGGTCTCGGCGCTTGCCTTGGCGCTCGGCCTCATCTCCGCCATGCACGGCGCCAGTTATTGGTGGACGCTGCCGGGTGCGCTCGGCGTGCTTTACACGATGTTCGGCTGGTGGACCGACGTGGTGCGCGAGGCAAATCGCGGCGACCACACGCCCGTCGTGCAGCTGCATCTGCGCTACGGCATGATCATGTTCATCGCCTCGGAGGTGATGTTCTTCGTCGCCTGGTTCTGGGCTTTCTTCGATGCCAGTCTCTATTCCGGCGAGACGATTCAATATGCGCGCGTCGCAGCGACCGGCGGCCACTGGCCGCCGGTCGGCCTCGAAGTGCTCGATCCCTGGCATCTGCCGCTGGTCAACACGCTGATCCTCTTGACCTCGGGCACGACGGTAACCTGGGCCCACCACGCGCTCCTGCAAAACGACCGCCGCGGGCTGAAATGGGGCCTCGCGCTCACGATCGTGCTCGGCGTGATGTTCACCTCCATCCAGGCCTACGAGTACATCCACGCGCCGTTCGACTTCAAAAACAACATTTACGGCGCCACCTTCTTCATGGCGACCGGGTTCCATGGCTTCCACGTCATCATCGGCACGATCTTCCTGACCGTGTGCCTGGTGCGCGCGTTCCTGGGGCAGTTCACGCCGAAGCAGCATTTCGGCTTCGAAGCGGCGGCCTGGTATTGGCATTTCGTCGACGTCGTCTGGCTCTTCCTCTTCACCTGCATCTACGTCTGGGGGAATTCCGGCGGCACCTATGCCGGCTAGGGCCATGGGCGGCGCCGGCGCCGCCCGCCGGGCGCGGCGATGAGCGAGGACAAGGCACTCTACGCGCCGCAGAATCCTTTTTCGGCTGGAATGCGCGGACGCTGCCCGCGTTGCGGCGAGGGACGGCTCTTTTCCGGCTTTCTGACGCTTGCCCCGCGCTGCTCGGCCTGCGGGCTCGACTTCGACTTCGCCGATTCGGCCGATGGCCCCGCGGTCTTCGTGATTCTGATTGTCGGCTTCATCGTTGCCGGCGCTGCGCTCCTCGTGGAGGTCGCCTACAGCCCGCCGATCTGGGTTCATGTCGTCCTATGGGGCCCGCTCGTGCTCATTCTTTGCCTCGGGTTTCTGCGACCCCTGAAGGGCGTGCTGATCGCCCTCCAGTATCACCACAAGGCGGAAGAGGGCCGCATCCATCGCGTTGACTGAGACACGCCGGAGCGGTCTTGTCCTGCCGGCGGTTCTGACGCTCGTCGGCATCGCCGTCCTCGTTTCGCTCGGCAACTGGCAGCTTCGTCGGCTGGCCTGGAAAGAGGATCTGATCGCGGCGGCGACGGAGCGCCCGACGGAAGCCGTGCGCGACCTGCCGCCTGTCTCCGCCTGGCCCAGCCTCGACCCGAAGGGCGGCGACGGCTACCGCCCCTTCAGCCTTGCCGGCCGCTTTCTCCACGACAAGGAGGCGCACGTCTTCACCAGCCTGCCGGACCCGCGCGGGCCCTACGGCGGGCCGGGATTTTGGATCGTGACGCCGTTCGCGTTGTCGAGTGGCGGGACGGTGCTCGTCAATCGCGGCTTCGCGCCCATGGAGAAGAGCCTTCCCTCCGAGCGTGGCGAGACGCTCTCAAACGAGCCCGTTGTTGTGACGGGTCTCATGCGCCCGAACGAAGAGCGCTCGTTCTTCACCCCCGCGGACGAGCCGGGCGAGAACATGTTCTTCGCCCGCAACGTCGCCGCCATCGCCGCCGCCGAGCACCTTTCGCCGCCGCTCGCGCCTTTCACCATCGACCTGATCGCATCGGAGACGCCGCCCGGCGGTCTGCCGCAGAGCGGCGAAACGCGCATGGCATTTACCAACAATCACCTTCAATATGCGTTGACCTGGTACGGCCTCGCCGCTGCACTTCTGGCGGTTTTCGGCGTATTCGCCTGGCGCCGGCTGGGGGAGCGGCGTCAAGCACGCTTGACGCCACCCAGGCGTGCTCCCTAACTGCGAGACAAGAGATGCCCGGCCCCAAGCTTCACATTCTGCTCTGTGCCCCGCGCGGCTTCTGCGCGGGCGTTGAACGCGCCATCCAGGTTGTCGAGGAGGCGCTGGAGCGATTCGGCGCGCCGGTCTACGTCCGCCACGAGATCGTCCACAACCGCTACGTTGTCGAGAGTCTGAAGGCGAAGGGCGCTGTCTTCGTCGAGGAGCTGGAGGAGGTTCCGGAGTCCGACCGCCCCGTCGTATTCTCCGCGCACGGCGTCTCGAAGAAGGTGCGCGAGGACGCCGCGAGCAGGAACATCTCCGTGCTCGACGCAACCTGCCCGCTCGTTTCGAAGGTCCACAAGGAGGCGATCCTGCATGCGCGCCGCGGGCACGAGATCGTGCTTGTCGGGCACGCCGGCCATCCGGAAGTGGAAGGCACGATGGGCCAGCTGCCGGCCGGCATGATCAACCTGGTGGAGACGGCCGAGGACGCGCGCACCTTCCAGCCGCGCGAGCCGGACAACCTCGCCTGGATCACGCAGACCACGCTCTCCGTCGACGACACATCGGAGATCGTCGCCGTCTTGAAGGAGCGGTTTCCCAACATCAAGGGACCGCACAAGGACGACATCTGCTACGCGACCACCAACCGGCAGGAAGCGGTGAAGCGCATCGCGCCGGTTGTCGAGCGCATGCTCGTCGTCGGCGCCCCGAACTCCTCCAATTCGCAGCGGCTGGTCGAAGTCGCCGAGCGCGCCGGCTGTCCGCGCGCAGTGCTGATCCAGCGCGCTTCGGAGATCGACTGGTCGGTGTTTGAGGGAGTCGAACGGATCGGTGTTACCGCCGGCGCTTCCGCGCCGGAGGTCATCGTTGAGGAAGTGCTCGACGCCTTCGCTGCCCGCTTCGACATCAATGTCGAGCTTGTTCGCACGGCTGAAGAAAACATCGTCTTCAGTCTTCCGAGGCAGCTTCGCGACGCGGCCGCCTAGATCGGGCTCCTCCCATGGCCGTCTACACCGACGTCGGCGACGCCGACCTCGAAGCGCTGCTCAAGGCCTATGATCTCGGAACCATCCTCTCCTTCAAAGGGATCGCGGAAGGCGTCGAGAACTCGAACTTCCTGCTGCACGCAGAATCCGGCACCTACATCCTCACGCTTTACGAAAAGCGCGTGGCGGAATCCGACCTGCCGTTCTTTCTCGGCCTGATGGAGCATTTGGCGGAGCGCGGCATCCGTTGTCCGCTTCCTGTCCGTGGCCGTGACGGCAAGACCTACCGCCGCGTCGCCGGCCGGCCGGCGGCTCTGATCACCTTCCTGGAGGGGATGTGGGTGCGGCGCCCGCAGCCGCATCATTGCGCCGCCGTCGGGCAGGCGCTTGCGGCGATGCATAAGGCTGGCGGCGATTTCCCGCTGCGCCGCGAGAATGCGCTTTCCTGTGCCGGCTGGCGTCCGCTTTTCGAGATGTCGCGCGCCCGCGCCAACTCCGTCGAGCCCGGCCTAGCCGCCCTCGTCGAGGCCGAGCTTGCGGCGCTTGAGGCGGCGTGGCCGAAAAGCCTGCCGGGCGGCGTCATTCACGCCGACCTCTTTCCCGACAACGTCTTCTTCCTGAGGGGGCGGCTCTCGGGGTTGATCGACTTCTACTTCGCCTGCAACGATCTTCTCGCCTACGACCTTGCAGTCTGTCTGAACGCCTGGTGCTTCGAACCGGACAATTCCTTCAACGTCACCAAGGGCCGCGCGCTGATCCAGGGCTACGCCGGCGTGCGCGCGCTTCTCCCGGCCGAGCTTCAGGCGCTGCCGATGCTGTCGCGCGGCGCGGCGCTCCGTTTCCTTCTGACGCGGCTCTACGATTGGCTGGAAGTGCCCGCCGGAGCGCTCGTCACCCCGAAGGATCCGCGCGAATATCTCGGCAAGCTTCGTTTCCATCAGCGCGTGGCGAGCGCCGTCGACTACGGAGCCTCGACGTGACGAAGGGCGCGAAGCGGGTCATCGTCCATACCGACGGCGCCTGCTCCGGCAATCCGGGGCCGGGCGGCTGGGCCGCCATCCTCGAATATGACGGGAGCGAGAAAGAGCTTTACGGCGGCGCGCCGGACACCACCAACAACCGCATGGAACTGACCGCGGCGATCGAGGCACTGAAGGCGCTGAAAGGCACGCTCGTCGTCGAGCTTCACACCGATTCGGAGTATCTCAAGAACGGGATCACGAAATGGATCCACGGCTGGAAGCGGAACGGCTGGAAGACCTCCGACAAGAAGCCGGTGAAGAACGCCGACCTTTGGCTGGAGCTTGAGCGGCTCGCAGATAGCCACCACGTCGATTGGCGCTGGGTGCGCGGGCATTCCGGCCACGATTTGAACGAACGCGCCGACGCGCTCGCCCGCGAGGGCATGGCGCCGTTCATGAAGCGGGCCAGGTAGCCGCCCTCAAAGCTTCTCCAGAATCTGTGCGGCCGAGCTGACCGCTGTCTGCCCTGCTTTGTCCTCGACCGCGATCGCCGTCACCACGCCGTCGTCGACGATCATGGCGAAGCGCCGCGCCCGCGTGCCCATGCCCGTCCCCGAGCCGTCGAAGGAAAGGCCGGACTGCGTGATGAGTTCCAGATTGCCGTCGGAGACGAAACGCACCTTGCCTTTGGCGCCGGTCGCCTCCGCCCAGGCGCGCAGCACGTGCGTGTCATTGGTCGAAAGCACGACGATCTCGTCGACGCCCTTGGAGAGGATCGCGTCGCGGTTCTCGATGAAGCCGGGGAGGTGGCGCTGATGGCAGGTCGGAGTAAAGGCGCCCGGCATGCCGACGAGCACGATTCTGCGCCCTTTGAAGAGATCATTGGCGGAGAGCTTTTCCGGTCCGCTTTCGCCGGGCTCGAAAAGGCCGGCCTCGGGCATGCGGTCGCCGACGGAAATACTCATTGAATTCTCCATGCTTGCGAATTGGGTGGGTCGGAAGCGTGCCCGAAGCCGATGGTCAGCGTATCTCGACCGCCTTCTCTATCGCCTCGCCCCCGGACACCGCAACGAAAGTGAAAGTCTGACCGGCGAGCGGCTCGCCGGCCGGCCGCCCGGCGAGCGGGAGGCGGTAACGCGAGACGCCGGCCGAGCGTTCCACGAATGCCGGCTGGCCGATGAACCAGCCCTGCGGCGGATCCGCGAAGAGGTCCATGGTGGAGGATTCGGGCATGCGCACGTCGATGACGAGCGCGTTTTCCTCCGGCTTCACCGCCTCGATGTCGAAGCGGCCCGGCTCCGGAGTCCGCGGCACACGCGGCGAAAAGCTCGCGATGCGCGCAGCGGCAAGCGGATCGGGCGCAGGCGAGGACGCCACCTCTGCGCTGACGCGAGTCGGGATGCAGACTTCGCTGCACACCCCGAAGTTCGCTTCGACATGAAGCGTCACCGGTTTCCCCGCGTCCTGCGGCGCGACGACGAGCGGGAAGACGACCTCGTCCATGTAAACGAGGGAGACGCTGCCGGCGTCGTCGAAGCGGGAGGGCGCGGGGTAGCGCACGTCGACTTTGGCCACGTTCTTCGACCCCGAAAAGTCGAACACCGGGGGCACGCCCGATTCGCCGGGATTGCGCCAATAGGTGTGCCAGCCAGGCTCAAGCACGATCTCGATCCCGCCGGCAATACCGCCCTCAGCGGGCGCGGTAAGCAGCAGCCTGAGCTGCGCCTGATCCGCATCGGCCCAATCGGAATGGGCGGCGTGAGCCCCGCTCGGAAGCGCCAGCGTAGCGAGAAAGAGGACGCGGATCGCTGTTGCGGACATGGATTTCGACCCTAGTTTGTTCGCACGGTGCCGTGACCCGCGAGCCGGCTATTGGCGACCCTCGACGCCTATCCAACTTCGGGCGGGATTGGTAGCATTTGCAGATGAAGAAGCACACGCGGCCGCAAGGCTTCCTCGACGGACAGCTGCTGATCGCCATGCCGAGCATGGCGGACAAGCGTTTCGCCCGCTCCGTCGTTTATTTGTGCGCGCATTCCGGCGACGGGGCCATGGGCATCGTCATCAACAAGCTGGCAAGCGAAGTGAGTTTCCGCGATCTGCTCGTTCAGCTCGATATCGTCCAGGCGGGCAACGAGCCGGACCTGCCGGGCGGGGTCGATAACGTTCGCGTTCATCGCGGCGGGCCTGTCGAGACCGGGCGCGGTTTCGTGCTCCACTCTTCCGATTTCTTTCTCGACAATGCCACCCTGCCGATCGACGAGGGCGTCTGCCTGACGGCGACCCTGGAGATTCTCCGCGCCATCTCCGACGGCCGCGGGCCTGACCGCGCGCTGCTTGCGCTTGGCTATGCCGGCTGGCGGCCGGGGCAGCTCGAATTTGAGATCCAGTCGAACGGTTGGCTGCACAGCCAGGCCGATTCCGATATCCTCTTCGACGACGACATCGACGCGAAATACGATCGCGCGCTCGCCAAGATCGGGATCGAGCCCGCCATGCTGTCGGACGAGGCCGGCCACGCGTGAAACGCGAAGCGGATTGAGCGCCTGCGCTAGCTCGCGCGCGCGACCGCCGGGCGCCGCCGCACCATCTGCTGCACCATCTGCGCCGTCATCGGGCGCCCGTAGACGAAGCCTTGCGCGTATTCGCAGCCGGCCTCGGCGAGCTCCGTGACCTCCGCCTCCGTCTCCGCGCCCTCCGCGATCACCTCCATGCCGAGATCGTGGGCGAGCGTCACGATGGCGCGAAGCAGGATCGCGCGTGCCGGCGAGCCGTTCGGGCGCACGAAGGACTTGTCGATCTTGATCGTGTCGAAGGGGAAGCGCTGCAGGTAGGAGAGCGCCGAGTATCCGGTGCCGAAATCGTCGAGCGCGAGACCGGCGCCGAGTTCGCGCAGCCGGGCGAGCACTTTTGCCGAATATTCCGGATTCTGCATCACCAGGGATTCGGTGATCTCAAGCTTCAGCGTCTCCGGCGCGACCCCGGTCCGCGCAATCACCGACTTCACGTCGTTCAGGAGGTCGTGGCGCAGCAATTGCCGGCTCGACACGTTGATCGAGACGAAGGGAAGCGGCGAGGTTGCGAGCGCGTTCTGCCAAGAGGCGAGCTCGCGCGCCGCGTGCTCGAGGACATAGAGGCCAAGCTGCACGATCAGGCCGCTTTCCTCCGCTGCGGCGATGAACTCGCTCGGCGGAATGCGCCCGTGCAGCGGATGCTCCCAGCGCGTCAGCGCCTCGAAGCCGGCAATCGAATTGTCTTCGAGCCGCACCACCGGCTGGTAGACGATGTCGATGTTCCCCGCTTCGAGCGCCTTCCTGAGTTCGGCTTCGAGGTCGATTCGGCGGCTGCGCATGCCGAAAGCGGGTTCGTAGAACTGGATGTAGTCGCCGCCGTAGCGCTTGGCCTGGTAGACGGCCGCCTCGGCGCGGCGGATCTGTTCCTCCGCCGTGCCCTCGTTGGTCGGCGGCGCGATGCCGACGGAGGCGGTCAGGAAAACGTCGTGGTCGCCGATCGAGATCGCAGCCTTGATGGTGCGGATCAGCTCGCGGGTGAATTGCTCGATCGCGCTCTGTTCGGTCTCCGACAGAAGCAGGACCGCGAAGGAATCGCCGTGCAGCCGCGCCAGCGTGTCCTGCAGGGGAAGCAGCCTGACAACGCGCCGCGACAGCGCGAGCAGCACCGAATCGCCGACCGAGTGGCCGAACCCGGCATTGACTTCCTTGAAGTTGTCGAGGTCGAAGACGATGACCGTCGGCGCGGCGATGTGCTCAAGCCGGGCGCGGGTCAGCGCAAATTCCAGCCGGTCGAGTAGTATCTGCCGGTTCGGCAGGCCGGTCAGGTTGTCGTGCACGGCGTCGTGCAGAAGCCGCTCCTCGGCGAGCTTCTGGTCGGTGATGTCGGCGATCGTGCCCGAGCAGCGCATGACCTCGCCGTCGGATCCGACGATCGGGCGTGCACGGATGGCGAACCAGAGGAAGTGCCCGTCCTCCGCGCGCATGCGGAAATCGAGGTTGATGCGGCCGCGCCGCTGGTTGACGACGGCATCGAGCATGGCGCGGAAAAGGTCGCGTTCGCTCGGATGGATGAGGCCGAGCCAGTTGCGCGCCGGGCCGTCGAGCGCGCCGCGCTTGAAGCCGAGCACGTGCTCGATATCGCGGCCCGTCTCGATGCGGTCGCGCGCGGCGTCCCAGTCCCAGATCGAGTGGCCGGCGCCGACCAGCGCCAGCGCCTTCTGCTCCGCGTCGCTGATCAGCCCCTGGGCGATGGCACCACCGGCGAAGGCGTGCTGCATGATGGTGAAGGCGATCAACATCACGATCAGCACCAGGCCTCCGGCAAGCGCCGGCTGCACGACCGAATGGTCGATGCGGCCCGTCACCGCAAGCCACGCCGCCGCCACCCAGAACAACAGGATGATCCAGGTCGGGATCAGCATGATCGCTCGGTCGAAGCCGCGGATCGCGAGCCACAGCACGACGCCGAGACCGACCACCGCCGTCAGCCCGAGCGAGAGCCGCGCGATGCCCGCAGCGACGCTCGGATCGACGGCGATCACGCCGACAAGGAGCGCGAGCCCGATGAGCCACAGAACCGCGACGTGGCTGTAGCGCACGTGCCAGCGGTGGAGATGGAGATAGGTATAGAGGAAGACCAGAAGCGCACCGGCGAGCACTACCTCGGTGCCGGCGCGCCACGTCGCCATGTGTCCGCTCGAGCTTTGGAAAACCCGGCTCCAGAAGCCGAAATCGATCGAGATATAGGCGAAGACGGCCCAGGCGAGCGCCGCGGTGGCCGGGAACATGGCGGTGCCCTTGACCACGAAGAGGACGCTCAGGAAGAGCGCCAGAAGCCCCGCAATTCCAAGCACCACGCCGCGATAGAGCGTGTAGCTGTTGACCATGCTCTCGTAGGCGTCCGGCCGCCAGAGATGGATCTCGGGGAGCGAGGGATCGCTGAGCTCGGCGACGTAGGTGACGATGGCTCCGGGGTCGAGCGTGATGTGGAAGATGTCCGCTTCGCTGCTCGCGACGCGCTCCGGCGCGAAGCCTTCGCTCGGTGTCACCGCGCGCACGCGCTCCCAGCCGAGGTCGGGCCAGATCAGCCCCGACCCGACGAGCTTGTAGTGCGGCACCACGATCAGGCGCTCGAGCTGCTCGTCCGACGGATTGGCGAGCGCGAACACGATCCAGTCCGATGCCCCTTCCGGATTCTCCGCCGGGACTTCGATGCGGCGCACGATCCCGTCCGCGCCCGGCGCGGTTGAGACCTGAATGCGGTCGCCCTGATTCAGGTAGCGGTCGAAGGATCCGCCGAGATCGACGACGGGATCGTCGACCTGCAGCGACACGGCGTCGAGCGCGAAGGCGCGGCCAACGATGAGAACGGCGGCGGCGGCGAGAATAATGCGCGTGAGAATGAGTCCAGCGCGCAACGCGCCACCTCCGGAACGAACCGAGTGCCAAGCTGTAATGCCCGCCGCCGATGTTCACAAGCCGACAAAATGCGGCGCCGACACGGCGAAATTGGCGGAATCCCGGGGAAAATGACCCCTCAGGAGGGGCGGTCCTCGGCGAGCAGCGCGAAGACGATATGGTCCTGCCAGCGGCCGTTGATACACACCAGGCCGCGGGCCATTCCCTCGCGGCGGAAGCCCACCCGTTCTAGCAGCCGCATCGACGGTTCGTTATGCGGCAGGCATGCCGCCTCGAGGCGGTGCAGGCGCAGCGCGCCGAACGCGAAGGGGGCGAGGGCGCGCACCGCCGCGGTCATATGGCCGCGCCCGGCATGGCGCTCGCCCATCCAATAGCCGAGCGTCGCGGTCTGCGTCATGCCGCGCGTGACGTTCGAGATGGTGATGCCGCCGAGGAGCACGTAGTCGTTCTGCCGGAAGATGAAGAACGGGTAGGCGCGGTCCTCGCGCACCTCCGCGTGATAGCGGCGGATGCGGCGGCGGAAAGCGGTGCGCGATAAATCGTCTGCGGGCCAGGTCGGCTCCCAGGGCGTGAGGAACGTGCGGCTTTCGGCGCGAAGCGTCGTCCAAGCCGGATAGTCGGCAAGGCTCGGCATGCGCAGGAAAAGCTTGTCCCCCGGAATGACCGGCGTCTCGAATGCCGTCGTCGCGCGGAGGAATGCCATGCTACCAGCCCACCGCGCTCTTCTGCCCGGCCATCGTGGCTGAAATCGCATCGACGCCCGGAAGCTTCTTCACAGGCCCGATAGCGGCGAGCGTTGGCGCGCTCGCGAGCAAGCGCGCGGCAAAGCCGACGAGATCGGTCTCGGCTACCGCGTCGACCCTTGCCACCATTTCTTCGAGCGGAAGCGGCCGGCCGTGGACGAGGATGTGCCGGGCCATCTGACCGGCGCGTGCGATCGGGCTTTCCAGCGTCATCAGAAGCCCTGCACGAAGCTGCATCTTGGCGCGCGCGAGCTCGACCGCGCTCACGCCGTCGGTCATCTTGCGAAGCTCCTCAAGCACGACGCTCACCAGTTCTACGATATCGTCTTCCGAAGTCGCCGCCTGCACGCCGAACACGCCGGTATCCATGAACGGCCAGTAGAAGGAATAGATGGAATAACAGAGACCGCGGCTCTCGCGCACCTCCTGGAAGAGGCGCGAAGCCATGCCGCCGCCGAGGATCGCGGAGAAGACGTGCGCGGTGGTGAATGTGCCGTCGAGATAGGTCGGCGCCTGGAAGCCGAGCAAGATCTGCGCTTCCTTGAGTTCGCGCGGCTCCTTCCGCTCGCCGCCCCGGTAGTGGCCAGGCTCATCCGGCCCGGGCTTGCGGTCCGGCAGCCGCCCAAGATGCTCCTCGGCACGGCGCACGACTTCGGCGTGGTCGAGGTTCCCGGCGGCCGCGATCACGATCTGCGGACCGCAATAATGCGCCCCGAGGAACCGCCTGAGATCGTTGGCGGTATGTGCGCGGATCGATTCCGGCGTGCCGAGCACGGTGCGGCCGATAGCCTGGTCGGGGAAGGCGGCCTCCTGGAAAAGCTCGAACACCCAGTCTTCCGGAACGTCCTGCGCAGCGCCGATCTCCTGCAGGATCACGTGCTGCTCGAGCGCCAGCTCCTCCGCATCAAGCAGCGGATCGGAGATGATGTCGCCGAGCACGTCGAGCCCGAGTGCGAGGTCGCCCTTCAAGAGCCGCAGATAGTACGTGGTGTGGTCGACGCTCGTCTCCGCGTTCATCTCGCCGCCGACCGCCTCGATCGCCTCGGCGATTTCGCGGGCGCTCCGCCGCGTCGTACCCTTGAAGGCCATGTGCTCGAGAAGATGCGAGATGCCGTGCTCGCGCTTCGCCTCCGAGCGGGCCCCCGCACCGACCCAGAGGCCGAGCGCCAGGCTTTCCAAATGCGGCATGTGATGCGTGACGACGGTGATGCCGTTTTTGAGCCGGGAGAGTTCGACGCTCATCAGACTTGCTCGGTCGCGGCGATTCCCGCCTCGACCGCCTGCTCGACCGTCGTGAGGTCGGCCGGGAGCTTTCGGTAGGATTCCTTGGCTGTCAGGATCGCGCGGGCCCATTCGGGAAGCTCCGGACGCACGCCGGTCGCTGCCGCGACGGCATCGGGGAACTTCGCCGGATGTGCGGTCGCGAGCGTCACCATCGGCGTTCTGCCGAGATGCTGCTCCGCCACGGCGACGCCGACGGCGGTATGCGGATCGACGAGGATGCCGTCGTCGCGGAAAAGACGGGCGATTGTTGCGCCCGTCGCCTCCTCGTCGGCGGAGCCAGAGGTGAAGACGTCCGCGAGCTTCTCGCGCGCGCCCGCCCCAAGCGTGAAGGCGCCGGACTGCGAAAGCCCCGCCATCAGCCCGCGTATCGATTGAGCGTCGCGGTCCTCCGCCTCGAAGAGCAGCCGCTCGAAATTCGACGACACCTGGATGTCCATCGACGGCGAGGAGGTTGCGGTCACGCCGCGCACTTCGTAGCGGCCGGTCTTCAGCGTGCGGTCGAGGATGTCGTTGACGTTGGTGGCGACGACGAGCCGCTCGATCGGAAGCCCCATCCGCTTCGCGGCGTAGCCGGCGAAGATGTTGCCGAAGTTGCCCGTAGGCACGGTGAAGGAGACGGCGCGATGCGGCGCGCCGAGCGCGACTGCGGCGGTGAAGTAGTAGACGATCTGCGCGACGATGCGGCCCCAGTTGATCGAGTTCACGCCCGAGAGGCGCACACGCTCACGGAAGCGCTGGTCGTTGAACATTGCCTTCACCAAGGCCTGGCAGTCGTCGAAATTGCCTTCGATGGCGATCGCGCTGACGTTCTTCTCGCGCGCCGTCGTCATCTGCCGCCGCTGCACGGACGAGACGCGGCCGTCGGGAAAGAGGATCGCGATATCGGTGCGGCTTCGCCCGCGGAACGCCTCGATCGCCGCCCCGCCGGTGTCGCCCGAAGTCGCGCCGATGATCGTCGCCCGCGCGTCGCGCTCCGAAAGCACGTGGTCCATCAGCCGGGCAAGGAACTGCATCGCCAGATCCTTGAAGGCGAGCGTCGGCCCATGGAAGAGCTCAAGCAGGAAATGGTTCGGCCCGATCTGCGCGAGCGGGGCGACCGCGTCGTGGCGGAAGGCCGCGTAAGTCTCCTCGATCATCCGCCTCAGCGCCGGCCCGGAAACCTCGCCTCCGGAAAAAAGGCCGATGATCCGGAAAGCGGCCTCCGGATAGGAGAGGCCGGCAAGTCCCGCGATCTCGCGCTTCGAAAGAGTGGGCCAGGTCTCGGGAAGGTAGAGCCCGCCGTCGCGCGCGAGCCCCGCGAGCACGACGTCGCGAAAACCGAGCGCCGGCGCCTCGCCGCGGGTCGACACATAACGCACCCTTCAAGCTCTCCCGTCCCTAGAAGGCCGCCGGAGCGTATAGTCCTGGATTGAGCCGGGCAAGCATGGCTCCGCCCTTGCCGCACCCTGAAAGCCTGTTAAACGGGCCGCATGCTTATCATTTTCGACTGTGACGGCGTGCTGATCGATTCCGAGATTCTTTCGGCCGAGGTGGACGCCGCGATTCTCGGGGAATTCGGCTACGAGATTTCGCCGGCGGAGCTCGCGCACCGCTTCGCCGGCATCACCACCGAGGGGATATTCCGGCTGGTCGGCGAGGAGATTGGCCGCGAGTTTCCAGATGAGGTCCTCGACCGCGCCAAGCGCGAGACCGACCTGAAGTTGAAGCGGGAGGTCGCGCCGATCGAAGGCGTGCATGAGATGCTGGACGCGCTCGACGATCCGCGCTGCATCTGCTCGAACTCGCGGTCGGCGCGGCTCGAAGTCTCGCTTCAGAAGGTCGGACTCTGGGACCGCTTCCGTCCCTATGTCTTCTCCGCGCAGGAGGTCGGCACGAAGCGCGGCAAGCCGGCGCCTGACGTCTTCCTCCACGCTGCGCGGGTTTTCGAGACCGACCCGGCCGACGCCATCGTTATCGAGGATTCGGTCACCGGCGTCGCCGGCGGGGTCGCCGCGGGCATGCGGGTGATCGGCTTCACCGGCGCGTCGCACTCCTGGCCGGGCCACGGCGAAACGCTGATGGACGCCGGCGCGCTGACGGTGGTCCGCCGACTCGCCGAGGTGCCGCCGATGCTTGAGGCGCTGCGCGAATGGCGTCAGCCGGTGAGTTGAGGGGCGCGTCGGCGCCGTTCGTGCTGACGCTTGAGATGGACGGCGAAGCCTTTGCCGCCTTCGATGCGCTTCGTCGCGAGCACTACGCGCCAGAGCGCAATCTCGTGCCGGCGCATATGACGCTGTTTCATCGGCTTCCCGCCGAGCGCGCACGCGAGATCAAGTTGCTGCTGACGAAACTTGCCTCCGCGGAGCGGCCGATCGACGTGGAGGTGGGCGAAGCGAGGGTGCTTCAGCAGCGGCGTCGCCATCTTCCTCGATTCGCCCCGGCTGCATGCGCTCCGCGAGCGCCTTGCCGTAGAGTGGTGGCCCTGGCTCGAAGCGCAGGATCAGGCCGGCTTTCGCCCGCACGTGACCATTCGGACGACGGAAAGCGAAGCGGAGGCGCGGCGGACGCGTGAAAGCCTCGGCCGTAGCACCCTCCCGCGCCGCCTGCGCGGCCTCGGCCTGCATCTCTGGCGCTACCGCGACGGCCCGTGGGAGAGCGACCGGCTTTTTCGCTTCCGCTAGCGCTCGGCAAGCGCCGGTTCTTCGGCTGCCGGGAGCTTCAGTCGCTTTTCACGCAGGAAGATGAAGAGCCCCGAGGCGACGATGATTGTGGCGCCGACCAGCGTGTTGAGTTGCGGCGCGTCTCCGAAGAAGACATAGCCGAAGATGACTGCGAACACGATCAGGGCGTACTGGTAGGGGACGACGACCGAAGCCGCCGCCAATCGCAATGATTGGTTCACGCAGGTGATTGCCAGAATTGACACCGCACCGAGCAGGAGAAGCAGCAGATAGTGGCTGCCGCTATCGACCGGAACCCAGCTGAACGGTGAGCCGATCGCGCCGAAAGCGAGTCCTCCAAGGGCCTGCGTCGTCGTCAGCACCACGTTCGACGTATTGCGGACCTGTCGGGTCGTCACGATGAAGATCGCGTAGACAAAGCTGCCGACAAGCGCGATCAGCGACCCGATCCCGAGCGTTCCGAGCGCCGGATTCAACGCAATCAACACGCCGACAAAGCCGACGAGCACTGCCGCCCAGCGGTATATGCCGACCCGCTCGTTTAAGAAGAGCGCCGACATCGCCGTCACGTAGATCGGGCCGGCGAGATAGAATGTCATCGCGTCGGCGAGCGGCAGGTAGCGGACGGCGAGGTAGAAGCAGGAGACATCGGCGGTCGCGAGGATCGCCCGAAGCACCTGCAGTCCGGGCTGCGGAGCCTTGCGAAAGACGCCGAGGCCGGCGCGCAGAATGAACGGCGACAGGAGCAGAAGCGCTGCGATGGCACGCAGGAAAAGAATCTGCGGCACCGAATAGGTCGCGACCAGCCATTTGCCGAGCGCATCGTTCAGCGAGAACATGAACGTGGCAAGCAGCATGAGGCCGATGCCGGCGAGATGGGCGGAGCGTTCGGGCAAGGAGGGCCTGGGTGAGGGATAGGGCGGCTTGTCCGTTGTGGGACGGTGGTCCGACGAAAGTTCGGACTCTATGCCCTGACTATTCCGCCGCCTCCTCGTAGGCGCCGGGCGAGGTCCATCTCAGGATCGGTTGGCGCGCGGCGCGCGTCTCGTCGAGACGCCGACGCGGGGCGAAGCGCGGTGCCTGCGTGAATCGCTCGCTCCATCCCGCCTTCGCCGCGAAACAGAGGTCTCGAAGTGCCGCGACGAAGAGGTCGAGGCTCGCGCGGGACTCGAATTCGGTGGGTTCCACAAGCATCGCCCCGTGCACGACGAGCGGGAAATACACCGTCATCGGGTGGAAGCCTTCGTCGATCATCGCCTTGGCGAAGTCGAGCGTGGTGACGCCGCTCTCCTTCAGGAAATGGTCGTCGAAGAGCGCCTCGTGCATTGCCGGATGGTCGGGGAAGGAGACACTCATCACGTCCTTCAGGCAGGCGCGCACGTAGTTGGCGTTCAAGACCGCGTCTTCGGAAGCTTGCCGCATCCCGTCGGAGCCGTGCGAAAGCATCCAGGCGAAGGCGCGCACGAACATTCCCATCTGGCCGTGGAAGGCGGTCATGCGGCCGAGCGGCTTCGCCTCGCCGGCGTCGCCCTGATGCTCCACGAGCCGGAATTTCTGGCCGTCGCGCAATACGAAGGGGAACGGCGCGAACGGCGCCAGCGCCTGCGAAAGCACGACCGGCCCGGCGCCCGGGCCACCGCCGCCATGCGGCGTGGAGAATGTCTTGTGCAAATTGATGTGCATGGCGTCGATGCCGAGCTCGCCCGGCTTCGCCTTGCCCATGATGGCGTTCAAATTGGCGCCGTCGCAGTAGAAATAGCCGCCGGCCTGATGCACCGCCTCGGCGATCTCCGCCACCTCCGGCTCGAAGATGCCGCAGGTGTTCGGGTTGGTCAGCATCAGGGCCGCGACCTGGCCCAGGTTCTCCGCAAGTTTCGCGCGCACGTCGGCGGCGCCGACCGTGCCGTCCGGCCGCGCCGGAACGGTGACCACGGAAAGGCCAAGCAGCGCTGCGGTCGCCGGATTTGTGCCGTGCGCCGATTCCGGCACCAGCACCTTCGTGCGCACCTCGCCGCGATCGGTGAGCGCCGCCTTGATCGCCATCATCCCGCAGAGCTCGCCGTGCGCCCCCGCCTTCGGGCTCATCGCGACGGAATGCATGCCGGTGATCTCCAGCAGCCAGCGGCCGAGCTCGTGGATTAGCGCGAGCGCGCCGGGCACCGTTGCCGGCGGCTGCATCGGATGGATCTCGGCAAAGCCTGGAAACCGCGCCGCGGCTTCGTTCAGCCGCGGGTTGTACTTCATCGTGCAGGAGCCGAGCGGATAGATGCCGAGATCGATCGCGTAATTCTTCTGGCTGAGCCGCACGTAGTGGCGCATCGCCTCAGGCTCGGAGAGAGCGGGAAGGCCGATCGGCATCTTGCGACGATGTTTGCCGAGACGGTCCGGCGCCGCGTCGGGCACGTCGATGTCGACGCCGGAGATATCCGCGCGGCCGATCTCGAAGAGCAGCGGCTCCTCGATTGCGAGCGCGCGATTGCCGGTGAAGGTCTCGCGTTTCGCATCCTGCGGCTCGGCGCGGGTGGGGCGGCCCTGGTCGTTCATTTCACCGCCTCCGTCAGCGCAATCTTGAACATCTCGATGTCCGACTCCGTCACCATCTCGGTCGCGGCGACGAGTAACAGGTCGTCGAGCCCGTGCCCGGGCAGGACCCGCGCGACCGGCACGCCGGCCATGATCCCGGCTCTCGCCAAGACGTCGACCGCCGGGATCGCCGGCTTCGGAAGCTTCAGGGTGAATTCGTTGAAGAAGGCGTCGTTCAGAATTTCGACGCCGGGGATCTGGCCGAGCGCGGCGGCAAGCTGGCAGGCGCGCGCATGATTGGCTTCCGCCAGACGCCTGAGGCCGGTCTCGCCGAGAAGCGTCATATGCGCTGTGAAGGCGAGAGCGCAGAGCCCGGAATTGGTGCAGATGTTGGAGGTCGCCTTCTCGCGGCGGATGTGCTGCTCGCGTGTCGACAGCGTCAGCACGAAACCGCGCTTTTCCTCCGCGTCGACGGTCATGCCGGAGAGACGGCCGGGCATCTGGCGGATGTATTTCGGCTTGGTGGCGAAGAGCCCGACATAGGGCCCGCCGAAGGAGAGCGCATTGCCGATCCCCTGACCTTCGCCGCAGACGATGTCGGCGCCTTGCGCGCCGGGCGGCTCCAGAAGCCCGAGCGAAACCACTTCGGTGAAGACGGCGACGAGCAGCGCGCCGTGCGCATGCGCCTTCTCTGCGATCCGGGTGAAGTCGACGAGCTGTCCGTAGAAAGACGGCGACTGCACGACGACACACGACGTCTCGTCGTCGATCGCGGAGAGCAGGTCCTCCGCGCCGCGCGGATCCGGGTCGAACGCGAGCACCTCGTCGCCCGCCATGCCCGACAGCGTCTCGACGACCTCGCAATAATGCGGGTGCAGTCCGCCGGAGAGAACCGCCTTCCGCCGCCGCGTGACGCGGTGCGCCATCAGCACCGCTTCTCCGGTCGCGGTGGAGCCGTCGTACATGGAGGCGTTGGCCACCTCCATGCCGGTGAGGTTCGCGACCTGCGTCTGGAACTCGAAGAGGTATTGCAGCGTACCCTGCGCGATCTCCGGCTGATAGGGCGTGTAGGAGGTGAGGAACTCCGAGCGCTGGATGATGTGGTCGACGGCCGCCGGAACATGATGGCGATAGGCGCCGGCGCCAACGAAGAAGGGTCCGTCGCCGGCGGAGCGGTTCATTGCGGCAAGCGCCCGCATGAGGCGCATCACCTCGATCTCGCTGCGCTGTTTCGGCAAATCGAGCGGCTTCGTCAACCGCTTGGCCTCGGGGATGTCGGAGAAGAGGTCGTCGATGGAGCCGACGCCGATTCTCGCCAGCATGTCGGCGCGGTCTTGGGGCGTATGGGGCAGATAGCGCATCGGTTCTCGTCCTACCTCACGGCGGCGTCTCGATCGTGATCTTCGTGGTGACGGAGTTGGCAATGAAGCAGAGCTCGTGCGCCTGGTGATGGAGTGCGTCGAGCTTCGCCTTGTCCGGCGGCGCACCACCGAAGACGATGGTCGGACGGAGCGTCACTTTGGTCACCGCCCGCTTCTTCGGGGCGATCTCCTCCATCACGCCGACCGCTTCGTCCACGTAGGATTCGACGGTCAGCCCGGCGTGCCGCGCAAGGTCGATGAAGGTCAGCATGTGGCAGCTCGAAAGCGCTGCAACAAAGGCTTCCTCCGGATCGACAGCGTCCTCGCGGACGAATTGCGCGGGCACCACGCCGGGCGAGGCGGACGCCGGAACGACGGTGCCGCCGTCGAAGTGCCACTCGTGTGCGCGCGTGTAGCGGCCTTTGGAGAAATCGTCGCCGATCTTTTTCCAGACGATGGTCGCGCGATAGTCGTGAGCCATTTGCGGAGCCTCAAAGCGTGCCGAGGAAGGCGCGGTAGCCGGACTCGTCGAGGAGCCCGTCGACCTCGCTCTTGTCCGAGAGCTTGACCTTCATGAACCAGCCGCCGCCTTCCGGCTCTTGGTTCACCGCGCCCGGCTCGTCGGCGAGCGCCGCATTGGTCTCCATCACCTCGCCGGAGATCGGGGCGTAGACGTCGCTTGCCGCCTTGACCGATTCGACGACGGCCGCTCCTTCGCCCTTCTTCACGACGCGTCCGATTCGGGGAGTTCGACGAACACCACGTCGCCGAGCTGGTCGGCCGCGTAGGCGGTGATGCCGATCGTGGCCGTGTCGCCGTCGAGGCGCACCCATTCGTGCTCTTTGGTGTAGCGCGTGTTGGACATGAGAACTCCAGTCAGCGGGTTGTTCGGAAATAGCGGTGCGGGACGAAGGGAAGGCGCGCAATCTCGGCCGGCTCGTCGCCGCGCCGGCCGCGCGTCGCGACCTTCGTTCCAGGCTCCGCGAATTGCGTCTCGATATAGCCCATCGCGATCGGCGCATTGACGGTGCCGCCGAAGCCGCCCGACGTGACAATGCCGATCAGGTCGCCGCTCTCGGCAACCACCTCGGCGCCGTCGCGCACCGGCGCGCGCCCCGCCGGCCGGATGCCGACGCGCTTGCGTGCCGGCCCTTTCGCAAGTTCTCCAAGAATGCGTTTCGCACCGGGGAATCTCCCCGTTTCGCGCCGCGACTTGGCGATGGCGAAGGCAAGATCGGCCTCGACCGGCGAAGTCGTCTCGTCGAGATCGTGGCCATAGAGCGGCAGCCCCGCTTCGAGACGGAGCGAATCGCGCGCTCCGAGCCCGACGGGTCTCACCTCCGCCTCGGCAAGGAGCGCGCGCGCGATTGTCTCGGCGTCGCCGACCGGCACAGAGATCTCGAAACCGTCCTCGCCGGTATAGCCGGAGCGCGAGACGTGGCAGTCGATGCCGTCGAATTCGGCGTCCGTCGCGCCCATGAAGGCGAGGCTTTCGGCCTGCGGACAATGCCGTGCCATGACCGCCGCCGCCTGCGGGCCCTGCAGAGCGAGAAGCGCGCGGTCGTCCGCCGTGTGCAGCGTCACGTCGTCCGGCAGGCGGGCGCAGAAATACTCGTCGTCGATCTCTTTGCGGCCGGCGTTGAAAACAAGACCCAGCGCGCCGTCCTCGTTCTCCGTGTTCGAGCGCGTGACCATGAAATCATCGATGATGCCGCCGTCGTCGTTGAGGAGCAGCGTGTAGCGCATGCGCCCGAGACCGAGCGACGCGAATGCGCCCGGCGTGAGCCGTTCGAGCGCCGCAGCGGTCGCCGCGTGGTCCGGCCCGATCAGGAAGCGCTGTCCCATATGCGAGACGTCGAAGAGGCCTGCGTGCTCGCGCGTCCAGCGGTGCTCCGCGAGGATGCCCTCGTATTGCACCGGCATCGCGTAGCCGGCGAACGGCACCATGCGCGCGCCAAGCGCGACGTGCAGCTCGTAGAGCGCAGTTCGGCGGAGTGCTTCGGTGTCTGCGGCCATCGTTTCCTGCGCCAGAGCGTTGCACGTGGGCGCGGCGACGCGCCCGTTCGTGCCCCCTCTGTCGCGAGAACCTGAGAGATTCCCGGCGAAGCGCATCCTCGCCGGTTACTCCTTCGGTGGGCGGCCTGACGTAACGCGGGCTGCCGCTTTCCAGAGCGTCGCTCGCCTCTGCGCGGTCCTGTCGCCTGAGAGTTTCCGGGGCGGTTGCTCCTTCGGCGCTCCACCGAGCCCGTGAACCGGAATCGGCGGAATCTCTCCCGCGCGGCGTATTCCATTGCGGATCGCGACGTGATCCGCGCGGCGAGTCATGGGCGTAAACAAAGCCCCCGTCAACCTTCCGGGGCGTGTGGCGACGCTATTGGGGGAGGACAAATCCGCCGCCTTCCGGCACCGGTAGCTCGTTCGGCGTCTGCTTCGGCGGAGGCGGTGGGGGAGGCGGAGCGGCAGCCGGCGGCGCTTCTTCCTTGGCGGGCGGCTGATCGACGGCCGCGATTGCTTCGCCGCCGCCCGGGTGCATCGGATCCCAGTTGCCCACGTCGAAGCCGACGTAGATGACGTAGTCGCGGTGGGTGCCTGGCGAAGGCACCGTGATCTCCTTGACCTCGCTGAAGAGCTTCGAGCCCTGCTGAGGGATCGTCACCGACAGCGTGAAGCTCTCCGACGTGAGCACCGAGTCCTTGTATTTGACGACCGCTATCTTGATCGGAATGGTGACCGGATCGGAGTTGCCTTTCGGTCCTGCAACGACGCGGCCTGCGATGCCGATCTTGAGCGTCAGGTTGCCCTGCGCATCGTAGAGGCAATCGCGAGCGGTCTTTCCGAACGAGGCCTGCCAGGTAACGTAGTCCTGGTCGCCTTGGTGGCCGTGCTGGTAGGTGCGCATCAATTGCGCGCCGTCATAGATGCGGAGCTCGGGGCAATAATCGGGGCCGAGGAAGCGGCGGACGTCGACCTGGTCGGCGCTCGCGGTCTGCTTGTCTTTCGACGCCTTGGAGCCCGGCCGCAGGTGGCTCATGACCGAGCAGCCGCCGAGCACGGACAGCGCGAGAAAACCGATCGTGACGGCGGAAACCGCAGCAAGCGGCACCGGTCGAAATAGCCGCATCGACGAAAACATCCTCCCCCCGAGCCTCGTCTATAACAGCCGCAAGCCGGGAATTTAAGGGCGGAAGGCACGGAAACGCCCGATATTTACGACCTTTTCACCAAGCTCTTTGTACGCGGATTAACCCTAGATCGGCCACGCTTTCCGCGGTTCGAGTGCGGAGTAGCGTGATGGGCGTGCGTATGGCGCGAGCGGGGGCTTTGGCTCCGCGCGGCGATCAGATCCTGGTGGGCGACTGCGTCGAGGAGCTTGCCCGGCTCCCGTCGAAAAGCGTCGATCTCGTCTTCGCAGATCCGCCCTATAATCTTCAGCTTTCCGGGGAGCTTCACCGCCCCGACCAGTCGCGCGTCGATGGTGTCGACGACGCCTGGGACCGCTTCGCCGACTTCGCCACTTACGACGCCTTCACCCGCGCCTGGCTTTCCGAATGCCGGCGTGTGCTTAAGCCGACCGGCGCGCTCTGGGTGATCGGCTCCTATCACAACATCTTTCGCGTCGGCGCGCTGTTGCAGGACCTCGGCTTCTGGATCCTGAACGACGTGGTGTGGCGGAAGACCAACCCGATGCCGAATTTCCGCGGCCGACGTTTCGCCAATGCCCACGAGACGCTGATCTGGGCAGCACCCGCCGCCGAGGCCAAGGGCTACACCTTCAACTACGATGCGCTGAAAGTCTTCAACGACGATTTGCAGATGCGTTCCGACTGGACGCTGCCGATCTGCACCGGCGAGGAGCGGTTGAAGGACGAAGCGGGCGACAAAGTGCATCCGACGCAGAAGCCCGAGGCGCTGCTCTATCGTGTGTTGCTGGCCTCGACGAAGCCGGGCGACCTGGTGCTCGATCCTTTCTTCGGGACGGGCACGACAGGCGCGGTCGCCAAGAAGCTCGGGCGGCATTTCATCGGCATCGAGCGCGAGCCAGCCTATGTCGAAGCGGCGCGAAGGCGCATCGACGCAACATCGACGGCGACCGGCGCTGTGCTCAAAGTCTTCGAAGGCAAGCGCGCCGAGCCACGTGTGCCCTTCGGCTCGCTGATCGAGGCAGGGCTGGTCGCGGCCGGCGACGTGCTGACCGATTCCCGCCGCCGCTTCCTGGCGACCGTGCGCGCCGACGCCTCGCTCTTTTGTGAGGCGGAGGGCCGCCAGCACGTCGGCTCGATCCACCGCGTCGGCGCGGCGGTGCAGGGACTTGAGGCCTGCAACGGCTGGACCTTCTGGCACCGTGAAATGTCAGGCGCGCTGCAGCCGATCGACGCGCTGAGAAGCGAGATTCGGAAGCAGCTCGCGGTTTAGCCTTTCGCCTCGTCATTGCCGGGTCGAACCCGGCAATGACGACCGAGCGAACATCTTCGCTGCTAGACCGCAATCCCGTAGCATTTCAGGTCCTCGCGCATCTTCTCCGCGCTTTCGAAAAGCTCCGCGTTCCATCCGGCGCTCCGCGCGCCTTCGACGTTTGCGAGTGAATTGTCGAAGAAAAGCGTCGCCTCCGGCTGTAGATCAAACGCTTGCGTGTGATGCGCGTAGATTGCCGGGTCGGGTTTGATCAGCCCGACATCGCCGGAGACGGTGACGCCGCGCCCCTCCTTGAGAATCGGGAAGCGCCGTTGCGCCACGCGGAACGTGTCGGATGCGAAGTTGGTGAGGAGCGTCACGTCGCGGCCGTCCGCAAGAAGCGCACGGAAGAGCGCGACGCTCTCCGGATATTCGTGCGACACCATCAGGTGCCAGTTCCTGCGGAAGGCACGGATCAGATCGGCCTTGTCAGGGTGGCGCGCGATCGCCTCGGCTTCCGCCTCTTCCCATCCGCGCCCGCGGTCCTGCTCCGCGTTCCAGGAGCTCGAGCAGACTTCGGTCAGAAACGCCGTCCGCTCCGCCGGGTCGGGGAGCAGCGCGAAATAGCCTTGATGCGGGTCGTAGTGGACCAGCACCTTCCCGACGTCGAGCACGATGTGGCGGATGTCGCTCATGGCTTCCCTTGCGGTTTCGTGGCGCCCGGATAAGCGGCTTCGATTGCCTTTTTCATGACGCTTGGCAGCGCCTCTTCGGAAAGCCTCGTCGCCCACCAATGGCCTGGCGGTGCCGGCGTTTCGAGGCCGACGGTCGCGCGCTCGATTTTGAGCCGCAGCGCAAAATGCGTGAACACGTGCTCGACCGGCGACGGAAGCGCGTCCCATTCCGCGCGGAGCGGGCGGCTGCGATGCGGTGCCGCCGCTTCTACCCAATCGCTGCCCGGCACTTCGCTCATGCCTCCGAGAAGCCCGGTCGGCGGGCGGCGGCGAAGCAGGATCGCCCCGTCGGTGCGGCGCGCGACGAAGGCGGTGCCGTAGTCGCGTCGGGCGCGGTTTCTTCGGCGCTTTCAACGGCAGCACGCCTTCAAGCCCGCGTGCCCGCGCGACGCATTCCTCCGCCCACGGGCAAAGCGCGCAGGCGGGCTTCCGCGATGTGCAGAGCGTCGCGCCGAGATCCATCAGCGCCTCGGCGAATTCGCCGGCGCGCTCGCCTGGCACGAGCGGCTGAAGCTTCTCTTTGATCAGCGGCTTCGCGGCGGGGAAGGGCGTCTCGATCGCAAAGAGCCGCGCGATGACGCGCTCGACATTGCCGTCGACGACGGGAACGGGTTCGTCAAAGGCGATCGCGGCGATCGCCGCCGACGTGTAAGCGCCGATGCCAGGAAGCTTCGCGAGTTCCGCCGCGGTCTCGGGAAGGCGCGCGTTCGGCCGCGCCGCGATGGCGCGCGCGCATTCGATCAGCTTTCGCGCCCGCGAATAGTAGCCGAGCCCCGCCCAGGCGGCCATGACGTCGCGTTCGTCGGCGGCAGCGAGGGCGCTTATCGTCGGCCAGCGTTCCACGAAGCGAAGGAAATAGGGGGCGACGGCTTTGACCGTCGTCTGTTGCAGCATCACCTCGGAGAGCCAGACACGGTAAGGATCGGGCCGTGCGCCAAGTGCCCGCGCCTTCGGCCCGGCGCGCCAGGGAAGGGCGCGCGCGTGCCGCTCGTACCAGGCGATAAGCGCCGCGGCGGAGGGCGCGCGATTTCGCCTTGCGGGCGCTGGCGGCTTCGCTAGCTTGGCGGGCATCACGCGCCATGTGTGGCGCCGGCGCCCTGCAACGCAAGGGCGGAAGGAGCATCGTCAACAGTGGCGCACCCGTCGCGGCCGAACGCAAAGTCCGTTGCCGAGCTGATCGGCAAGTCGCTCGATCCGCTGGCGCGGAAGCGCGGCCTGGCGCGCGCCGAGTTGATCGCCTGGTGGCCGGACATCGTCGGCGCTACCTATGCGGGGCGGACTGTGCCTGAGCGCATACGCTGGTCGCGCGAGGGCCCGGCGACGCTCGTCGTGCGTTGCGATCCCTCCCTGGCGCTGCAATTTTCGCACGAGACCGCGCAGGTCCGCGATAGGCTGAATTCCTATTTCGGCTATCCGGCGGTCGGCGCGGTCAAGATCGTGCAGCATCCGGTCGGCACGGCACGTCCACCGGAATCCCGCCCGTCGCCCGAACGGGAAATACCCCCCGAATTGGCGCGTAAGCTCGACGCCATCGACGGGCCGCTGAAGGAATTGCTGAGCGCCCTCGGCCGCAAGATTCTCGCACGAACGTGACGACTTGTCCGTTTCCCGCGCCGGGGCCATGTCCTAAGGAGGCGGCCCAAGGCGCCGTTCAGCCTTCGTTCAAGCGGCTGCGGCTTTCGTCGCCGGCAATGTGTCCGGGAAGGATGGTGACATGGTGAGAATCGCTCGCCGCGTTTTCGTGGCATTCTCGCTGGCGAGCGCGCTCGCTCTTGGCTCGACCGTTGCATCGGCGCAGGACGTCAACGTCGCCGATCTCCTGACGCCCGGACCGATCGGCGAGAAGGTGCTCGGCCCGGCCGATGCCCCCGTCAGCGTCGTCGAATATGCGTCGATGAGCTGCCCGCACTGCGCGCATTTCGACATGACGACGTTCGACGACTTCAAGCTCAAATACATCGATAGCGGCAAGGTCCGCTATATCTTCCGCGAATATCCGTTGAACGCGCCCGCTTTAGCCGTTGCGATGCTCGCGCGCTGCGCCCCGGCCGACAAATTCTTCGACATCGTCCACACCTTCTTCCGTACCCAGGACAAATGGCTCTATGTCAACGATGTGAAGGCCGGTATCCTGGATGTTGGCGGGCAGTTCGGGTTCACCGAGCAAAGTTTTGATGCATGCGTGAAGAATCAGGCACTATTCGAAGCGATCAAGGCCGTTCAGGACCGCGGCTCCGCGTTCGGCGTACATGCGACGCCGACGTTCTTCATCAACGGCAAGAAGTATGAAGGGGCGTTGTCGCTTGACGATTTGGACAAGGCAATCGAGCCGTTGCTCAATTAGGCGCGCCGGCGAGCCCGCGCCGGCGGCGAGGGCTCGCATCGAATGAAAGTCACACGTCTGCGCCTGCACGGCTTCAAGTCGTTTGCCGACGCCATCGAAGTTCCGGTCGAGCCAGGAATCACCGGCGTTGTCGGGCCGAACGGCTGCGGCAAGTCGAACCTTGTCGAGGCGCTGCGCTTCGTGATGGGCGAAAGCTCCTACAAGGCGATGCGCGGCGGGGGCATGGAAGACGTGATCTTCTCCGGCTCCGGCACCCGGCCCTCCCGCAACATGGCCGAGGTGACGCTCGGCGCCGAGCGTGACGAGGGCACCGGCAACGGTCCCGAGCCGGTCGAGATCACCCGCCGCATCGAGCGCGACGCCGGTTCGAGCTACCGCATTAACGGCCGCGACGTGCGCGCCCGCGACGTGCAGATCCTCTTCGCCGACGCGGCGACCGGGGCGCATTCGTCTGCGCTCGTCCGCCAGGGGCAGGTGGCAGAGCTGATCGCCGCCAAACCCATCGCCCGCCGCGGCATCCTGGAGGATGCGGCCGGCATCTCCGGTCTGCATGCCCGCCGCAACGAAGCGGAGCAGAAGCTTCGCGCCGCGGAGAACAATCTTGCCCGCGTCAGCGACGTCATGGCCGAGATCGAGGGCCAGCTTGACGGGCTGAAGCGTCAGGCGCGGCAGGCTGTGCGCTACCGCAAGATCTCCGAGGACATTCGCCGCGCCGAAGCGATCCTCTATGTCATCAATTGGGAGAACGCGCTCGCCCGGATCGCCGAGGCGGAGGCGGAGCTCGACGCTGCCGGCACGCATTTTTCCGAGGCTTCAGTGGCGCAGTTGGAGGCTGGCAAGGCGGAATCGGATGCCGCCGAGAGGCTTCCGGCGCTTCGCGACAAGGCCGCCGCCGCGGCGGCGAAGCTTGAGCGGCTGAAGGCAGTCGCCGCCGAGATCGACCGCGAGGAGGCGCAGCGGCGGGCGCGGCGCGAAGAACTGGTCGCGCGGCGCGTCCAGGCAGAAGCCGACTTGCGCCATGAAGGTGACATCGGAAACGACGCGAGCGCGGCCACCGAGCGGCTCGACGCCGAGGAGGAGAAGCTTAGGACGGAGACGGAGGAGGCGGGAGAACAGATCGCCGCCGCGACTGCCGCCGCTGAGAACGCCGCCGCCTCGGTCAACGCATGGGAGGCGGAATTTGCCGCCGCGGCGGGGGCGCTTGCTGCCGCCGAGGCGGAGCGCGCCGCGCGCGAGCGCGCGATGCGCGAGGCGCAGGCGAAGCTCCGCCGGCTGGAGGACGAGCGCGCGACTGCGCTAAGCCAGCGCGACCGCATCATGGCTGACGAGGGCGCTGAGGCGGAGGTTGCGGCGGCCGCGGCCGCCCTCGCCGAAGCGGAAGCCCTTGTGGCGGAGCGCGAAAAGGCGGCCGAAGAGGCCGAGGCGGCCTATGCGACGGCGCGCGAGGCGGAGCGCCGCGCGCGCGGACCCTACGATACGGCTGAGCGCGCTTTCGGCGCGCTCGACGCCGAGGCTCGCATGCTCGCCGATGTCTTGAACGCCACCGGCGCCGACCGTTATCCGCCGCTGATCGATGCGCTCGAAGTCGCGTCCGGTTACGAGCAGGCGCTTGCCGCCGCGCTCGGCGACGATCTCGACGCATCGCTTGATCGCGCGGCGCCGGTCCGTTGGGGGGCGAGCGGTCGAGGCGAGGCGGATCCGGCGCTTCCCCCCGGCACCGCGCCGCTTGTCGATTTCGTGCGCGGGCCGGAGAACCTAACGCGTCGGCTTCGCCAGGTCGGCGTCGTCGCGGCGGCAGAAGCCTCGACGCTGCAGCCGCTTCTTGCGGCCGGCCAGCGTCTGGTCAGCCTGGACGGCGGGCTATGGCGCTGGGACGGGCTTGAGGCTGCGGCAGGCGCCGCCGCGGCGCGTGCAAGGCGCCTTGAGCAGCGGACCCGCCTTGCCGCACTCAGGCAGGAACTGGATTCCGCGCGCTCGGACGTGGAGAAGGCGCTCGACGGCTTTGGCACCGCCACGCAGCTTCGCGCCGATGCCGAGACTTTCGACGCCGAAGCCCGCCGCGCGCTGCACGACGCCCATCAGGCATTGGAGACGAAGCGGCGGGCGGTGACGGATGCCGAGAGGCGGCAGGCTCGCGTCGTCGAGCGTGTTTCAGCCTTTGCCGGTGCTCTGGCGCGAATCGAGTCCGACACCGAGACCTGCAACGCCGAGCTTCGTGCGGCCGAAGATGCGCTCGCCGGCCTTGCCGAGGCTGCGGCGCTTGAGCGGCGCCGCGACGATGTGCAGGCCGCGCTCTCCGCGGAGCGCCGGCGCGCCGCTGAAGCGCGGCTTGAGGCCGAGCGCGCGACGCACGGGCAGACGGTGCGGCAGCTCCGCCTTGCCGATATCGCCGCTGAGCGCGAGCGCTGGGCCGCGCGGCTCCAGCGCGCCGACGAGCGCGTCGCCGAGCTGAAGGAGCGCTTGGCGACACTCGATACGGAAATCGCCGCCGTTCCGGACGACCCCGGTCTGTTCGCCGACCGGCGCCGTGCGCTCTCAAGCGAGACTGACGCGGCGACGGCCGAGCGCTTTGCGGCGGAGGGTGAGCTTGCCGACGCGGAAGCCGCGCATCGGACCGCGCAGGAGACGGCGCGTGCCGCTCTTGACGCGCTCTCCGAGGCGCGCGAGCGGCGAGGCCGCGACGAGGAGCGCGTCATCGCTGCGCAGGCCCGCAAATCGGAGCTCGCCGCCCAGATCGCCGAGCATTTCGACTGGCCGCTCGACGACCTTCGCAGCCTCGCCGGTCTCGGCGCCGACGAAGAGACGCCTGAGGCCGCCGCCGTCGAGACGCGACTTCACAGGCTGAAGGCTGAGCGTGATCGCCTCGGCGGCGTCAATCTGCGCGCCGAGGAGGAGGCGCGGGAACTCGAGACGCGGCTCGGCGAGATGCGGGTGGAGAAAGAGGATCTCGAGGAGGCGATCAAGCGGCTGCGCCTCGGCATCCAGAACTTGAACCGCGAAGGCCGCCAGCGTCTCGTGGCCGCCTTCGAGACGGTGAACGGCCACTTCGCGGGACTGTTCAAGCACCTCTTCGGCGGCGGCACAGCAGAACTTGCCCTCGTCGGCTCCGACGACCCGCTCGAAGCCGGCCTTGAGATCGTCGCGCGGCCGCCGGGCAAGCGCCCGCAATCGATAACGCTCCTTTCCGGCGGCGAGCAGGCGCTGACCGCGCTCGCGCTGATCTTCGCCGTCTTCCTCACCAACCCCTCGCCGATCTGCGTCCTCGACGAGGTCGATGCGCCGCTCGACGACGCCAATGTCGACCGCTTCTGCAAGCTCCTCGACGACATGCGCCGGCGCACCGACACGCGCTTCATCGTCGTCACCCATAATCCGATCACGATGGCGCAGATGGACCGGCTCCTCGGCGTGACCATGGCCGAGCGTGGCGTCTCGCAGGTGGTGTCCGTCGACCTGGCGGTGGCAGAGCGCTTTCGCGAGGCGAGCTGAGCGAGTTCTACGCCTCGGTTGGCAGAAAAAGGCGATATATTGCAATGGGTTGATCCCAATTGCGGTTGCCTTGACACCCATGGGAGCCAAAACTAAGGTGCGCCCGGTTTCGGAGGGGTCCGCCTCTGCCGACGCTTGTTTGCGCGCTGTCTGAAGGGCGGGTTTCCGGACACTCGGATGGCGGCGGAAGACGAGAAATCGGGAAGGACGGACGCTAAGGGATCCGACGCCGATCTTGCACGCCGGCTTGAGCGTCTTTCGCGTGCCATCGACGCTGAGAAGCGTGAGCATGCGGAAGCCGAGGAGCCGAAACGGGCCGGCAATACGGATTTCGCCTATGCTTTTCGGCTGGCGAGCGAGTTCGTCGCCGGCATTCTGGTCGGCATAGCCTTGGGCTGGGGGCTTGACCGCTTGGCGGGAACGTCGCCGTGGGGTTTGATAGGCTTTCTGCTGCTCGGCTTCGTGGCTGGCGTGTTCAACGTGGTGCGCGCGTCAGCGCGAATCTCGAGCGCGTCGAGCGGCGATCGCAGGTCGAATTGAGATCGTAGCCCGCGGGTTCGGGCGAAAGGGGACGAGGCTTGGAACAGACAGCGGCCACCGACAAGGTCGACCCGATCCATCAGTTCGGCATCCACAGCCTCGTCGATTTCGGCACGATCGGCGGCGTCCATATCGCCTTCACCAATTCCGCGCTCTTCATGTTCATCGCGGTGGCGCTGATCGCCGCGCTCCTCATCCTTGGCACGTCGAGCCGCGCCGTCGTTCCGGGCCGCATACAGGCGCTTGCCGAGATCTCCTACGAATTCACCGCGAACATGCTGCGCGAGGCGGCC
This sequence comes from uncultured Alphaproteobacteria bacterium, assembly GCA_963720705.1. Classification (GTDB taxonomy): domain Bacteria; phylum Pseudomonadota; class Alphaproteobacteria; order Rhizobiales; family Afifellaceae; genus DASWJZ01. The sequence continues at coordinate 216,380 of CAVRGJ010000001.1, read as the reverse complement.
GGCAAGGACGGGATGCGGTTCTTCCCGTTCGTTTTCTCCATCTTCATGTTCGTGCTCTTCTGCAACGTGATCGGGCTGGTGCCCTATTTCTTCACGGTGACGAGCCACATCGTCATCACCGCCGCGCTTGCCGTGACGATCATCCTGCTCGTGATCCTCTACGGCTTCTACAGGAACGGCGTGAAATTCCTCGGCCTCTTCGTGCCGCAAGGTGTGCCTGGCTATCTGTTGCCGCTCGTCGTCGCGATCGAGGTCATGTCATTCCTGTCGCGGCCGATCAGCCTCTCGGTTCGTCTCTTCGCCAACATGCTCGCCGGCCATATCACGCTGAAAGTCTTCGCAAGCTTCATCCTGATGCTCGGCGCCTTCGGCGTCGCCGGCTGGGTCGGCGCGGTGATCCCCTTTGCGATGACCGTCGCGCTGACCGCGCTCGAAATCCTCGTCGCCTTCCTGCAGGCCTATGTCTTCGCGATCCTGACCTGCATGTATCTGAACGACGCGCTTCACCCGACACACTGAAATCACACCAACGCGAGATCGAAGGAGTTCATCATGGAAGCGGATGCTGCAAAGCTGATCGGAGCCGGTATCGCCTGTATCGGAATGGGCGGCGCCGGCATCGGCCTCGGCTCGCTCTTTGGCCTCTATTTGCAGAGCGCGATCCGCAATCCCGCCGCTGCCGACGGCCAGTTCGGCCGCCTTATCTTCGGCTTCGCGGTGACGGAAGCGCTCGGCATCTTCTCGCTGCTGATCGCGCTGCTCCTGATCTTCGCCGTCTAAGAGCGGACGGGCGGCTTCGGCCGCCTGAAGAGGAGGGCATCGGCCCGTGACCTTCGTTTCATCGGCTTTGGCGCAGACGGAGACGCCGGCAGCACCTGCGGCCGGCGCGACGCAAGCGACGACGGCGGCGCCGAGCGGCGCGCACGGCGGCGGACACGAGCAGTTTCCGCCCTTCGATCCGTCGACGTTCGGCTTGCAGCTCTTCTGGCTGGTGATTGCCTTCGGTGGCCTCTACCTCCTGATGAAGCGCGTCGCGGTGCCGCGGATCGGCGGCATCCTTGAGGAACGGGCCGGCCGCATCTCCGGCGACCTGGCCGAGGCCGGGCGCATGAAGACGGAATTGGAAGCCGCGGTCGCCGCCTACGAAGAGGCGCTGGCTCAGGCGCGGCAGAACGCTCACCAGATCGGCCAGAAGGCGCGCGACGCAGCGAAGGCAGACGTCGACGCCGACCGCGCCAAGACCGAAGCGTCGTTGAACGACAAGCTCGCTGCCGCGGAGGCTGAGATCGCCAAGGTCAAGCAGGCGGCGCTCGCCGGCGTCGACGCGATCGCCAAGGACGCGGTCGAGACGATGGTCGAAGTGCTGGTCGGCGCCAAGGTCGGCAAGGCCGAGATCGCGCGCGCGGTCGAAGCGGTGATCGGGGAGAGCGCCTGACATGAACGCCACGCAATGGGCCACGCTCTGGGTCTTCTTGGGCCTGCTCGTCATCCTCGGCGTCATGATCTACCTGAAGGTGCCGGGTATGCTGGTGAAGGCGCTTGACGACCGCGCCGCAAAAATCCGCTCCGAGCTCGACGAGGCGCGGCGGCTTCGCGAGGAGGCCGAGGCGCTGCTGAAGGAATACCAGAAGAAGCGCAGCAACGCGGAGAGCGAGGCCGAGGCGATCATCGCGCAGGCGAAGCGCGAAGCCGAAGCGCTTTCCTCCGAATCGCGCGCCCGCATCGAAGACTACGTGGTCCGCCGCACCAAGGCCGTCGAGGCGCGGATCGCGCAGGCGGAGCAACAGGCCGTCGCCGAGGTCAGGAGCCGCGCGATCGATGTCGCGACGGCAGCGGCCGGCCGCATCCTTGCGGAAGAAGCGAAGGGCAAGACCGGCGAGGAGCTGGTCGAGCGCTCGATCGAAGCGGTCAGGAAGAACCTGAACTAGGCTATCATCTCACGTCCGTCGTTATTGCGGGCCTGACCCGGCAATCCATTCCGTTCCGTCACGCTCATGGTTGACCAATTCGCTCTGGAATGGATGCCCGGATCAAGTCCGGGCATGACGACAGTTCTGAAGCGTCAGGCGGCTATTCGTCCCACGCCTCGGACAAGTCGCCCTGCACGGGCTCGAAGAAAGCCGCCACACGCCAGAAGCTTCGCCGATGCAGCCGGCACGGCCCAAGGTCGGCGAGCGCCGTCTGATGCGCTTTCGTCGAATAGCCCTTGTGTGCGGCAAGGCCGTAGCCGGAAAAGCTAGCGTCGCAGCGCGCCATCAGCCGGTCGCGCATCACCTTGGCGACGATCGAGGCGGCGGCGATCGACAGGCACAAAGCGTCGCCGTCCACGATCGGCCGCGCCTCGCAGGGCATCTTCTGCGGCACCACGTTGCCGTCGATCAGCGCAGCGTCGACCGGCAGCGAGAGGCCGCGCACGGCGCGGCGCATGGCGACAAGCGTCGCCTGCAAGATGTTGACGCGGTCGATTTCGGCGACCGAGCCGAAGGCGACGGAAATCTCGGCGCGCTCGCAAAGAACGGCGAAGAGCTCTTCCCGCCGCTCGGCCGTCAGAATCTTGGAATTGGCGATTCCCTTCGGGAGCCTCTTTGGGTCGAGCACCACGGCGGCGGCGACCACCGGTCCGGCGAGCGGCCCGCGTCCCGCCTCGTCCACGCCGGCGACGCGCAGGAATCCTTCGCGGAAGAGTTTCCGCTCGGCGCGAAACGTCGCGCGGACGGTCGGAGCCCGTTCTTTCGGCTCGACGGATTCGGCAAGCGCCATGACCCCGGATAGGCCGTGGGACGGGAGGGAGCAAGTGCTCCTCCGCGAGAAGCCACAGCGGCTTCTGCGATTGTCGTCATCCTCGGGCGAGCGAAGCGAGGCCCGACGATCCAGCATTGGCGCGAACGGCTCGCTGGGTCCTCGGATCGCGCTTCGCGCGTCCGAGGATGACGGCTGCCGCTAATTTTGCGCTCAAGCCAGCGCGAGCTTGAGCTGCCCGCCGAGCGGCACCGGCGGCTCGAAAAGATCGACGCGGAGTTTTCGCCGCTCGACGTTGAGACCGAGCCGCTTCGTCGCCGCTTCGAAACGGCGACCGATCATCCAAGCATAGGGGCCGCGTCCGCGCTGGCGCACGCCCCATTCCGATTCGTAATCCTTGCCGCCGCGCATCTGCTGCATCACCGACATCACGTGGCCGTAGCGGTCAGGATAGTTCGCGATCAGCCATTCGCGGAAGATCGGAGCCACCTCGAGCGGCAGGCGCAGGAGCACGTAGCCCGCCTCGCGCGCGCCGGCCTCGTAGCCTGCTTCGAGTAGCCGCTCGAGCTCCATGTCGTTCAAAGCCGGCACGATCGGCGCTGTCATCACGGTCACAGGTATTCCGGCGGCGGAAAGCTTCGCCATTGTCTCGATCCGCTTCGTCGGCGTCGCCGCGCGCGGCTCCATCGCGCGCGCGAGCTTGCGGTCGAGCGTCGTCAGCGACAGCGCCACCTTGGCGAGCCCGCGTTCCGCCATCGACGAAAGGATGTCGATGTCGCGCGCGACGAGCGCCGACTTGGTCACGATGCCGACCGGATGATTCGCCTTCGACAGCACTTCGAGGATCTGCCGCATCACGCGCCACTCGCGCTCGATCGGCTGATAGGGATCGGTGTTGGTGCCGATCGCGATCGTCTTCGGCTCGTAGCCGGGCGCCGCGAGTTCCTTTTCCAGGAGCTCGGCCGCGTCGGGCTTCACGAAGAGCTTCGTCTCGAAGTCCAGTCCTGGCGAGAGGCCCATATTGGCATGCGTCGGGCGCGCGAAGCAGTAGGCGCAGCCGTGCTCGCAGCCGCGATAAGGATTGATCGAGCGGTCGAAGGAGATGTCGGGCGACTGGTTGCGCGTGATGATTTTCCGCGCGCGCTCGATCTGCACTTCGGTCTTGAGCGCCGGCAGCTCTTCGAGCGAGCCCCAATCGTCGTCGAAGGCCTCGACGGTCTTCGCTTCGTAGCGGCCGGAGACGTTGGTCTGAGAGCCCCGCCCCCGTCGCCTGTCGGCGAGGATATCTGATTCGGACGGCCCCGCCGGCCGACGCCCGCGGAGGCGGACGCCGGCCTTTGGGACGGGGTCGGGGAGACCACGTTGCGCAATATTGGAGTGCCGTTCGGCCTGATTCAACATGCGCTGTTATTTACTTCTGTCGCATGAACGATGCAAGAACATCTGGGAATATTTTCCATGATTCCGAGCATTGCCATGCACTCTTTGCGCATTCTCGTGCGGCGGGGAGCCTGCCGAAATCCCCGCGAAGCAGCTGAAAACGGCGGCATCGGGGCGTTTCGGGCGAAGTCGCGGGCTCCTCCGCTGGGCGCCCGGAGTCGACCTCTTCGAAGAGGCGCAATCGGGGGTGTGCGCAATCGTCCTAGGGCCCCGATTCGGCCCCCGGATATTCAGCCGATTCGGGGTCCATGCACGCTTGAGGCGTGGATCAGGCGCGGGCTCGCGCCTCGCAAAAAATTGTGTCGAAGGGTCCGCCGGCACCCCTCCACGGCGACCGTGGCCCCGAGTTCCGATGACAGACCGGGCGCGGCTTTGATAAGGCATCGGCGCGCCCCTAGAGGTTCTGATGCCCGATCTTCTGCTTGAGCTTTTCTCCGAGGAGATTCCCGCCCGCATGCAGCGGCAGGCGGCGGAGGATCTGCGCCGCCTGGTGACCGACGGGCTGGTGGCGGCCGGGCTCACCTATGAGGGCGCGAGGGCCTTCGCTACACCCCGGCGGCTGGCGCTGACCGTCCACGGGGTCACCGCCCGCTCGCCTGACCTCCGCGAGGAGCGGAAGGGGCCCCGAGTTGGCGCACCGGAGAAGGCAATCGAGGGGTTCCTGCGCGGTGCCGGGCTAGCTTCGATCGGCGAGGCGAAAATCGAGAAGGACGCAAAGAAAGGCGATTTCTACGTGGCGGTTGTGGTCCGGCCAGGGCGCACCGCGGAAGAGATCGTGGCCGACGTGGTGCCTGCCGCAATCCGTACCTTCCCCTGGCCGAAATCGATGCGCTGGGGCGCCCGTTCCGCGCCGGCCGATTCGCCCTTCGCCGAGTCCGACGCCGAAGGGACGGCGAGCCTGAAATGGGTGCGCCCGCTCCGTTCGATCCTTTGCACCTTCGGGCCGGAGACGGAGGAGCCGATCGTCGTCGACTTTTCGCTCGGCGGGGTCACGAGCGGCAACGTCACCTACGGCCACCGCTTCATGACCAAGGGCGCGCCGATCAGGGTGCGCCGCTTCGCCGATTACGAGCCGGCGCTGACCGCCGCGAAGGTGGTGCTCGATCCCGAAAGGCGGAAGGCGATCGTCGAGGCCGAGGCGAAGCATCTCGCTTTCGCGCAAGGACTCGAAGTGGTGGAGGACGAAGGGCTGCTCGACGAGGTGGCCGGCATCGTCGAGTGGCCGGTCGTGCTGATGGGCGCGTTCGCCGAGGATTATCTCGACATTCCCGACGAGGTGATCCGCCTCACCATCCGGCAGAACCAGAAATGCTTCGTACTACGGCGCGCTGGACCCCTCGACCCTTCGAGGCTGCCTGCGGCAGCACCTCAGGGTGAGGGGTTAGGGAAGAGCGCATCCACTCCCCCTCATCCTGAGGTGCGAGCGAAGCGAGCCTCGAAGGACGAGCGGAGCTTCAGTGGTCGCCTCACGAACCGCTTCATCCTTGTCGCCAATATCGAGGCGTCGGACGGCGGCAAGGAGATCGTCGCGGGCAACGAGCGGGTCATCGCGGCGCGGCTCTCGGATGCGCGCTTCTTCTGGGAACAGGACCGCAAGGTGCCGCTTGAAGAGCATGCAGAGAAACTCAAAGCCATCACCTTCCACGAGAAGCTCGGCACGCAATGGGAGCGCGTGGAGCGCATCGCGCGATTGGCACGCGAGCTCGCACCGCTCGTCGGCGCAAATCGCGACGACGCGGAGCGCGCGGCAAAACTCGCCAAGGCCGATCTGACGACCGCAGATGGTCGGCGAATTCCCCGAGTTGCAGGGCGTCATCGGCCGCTACTACGCGCTCGAATGGAAGGAGAAGCCGGAGGTCGCCGACGCGATTCGCGATCACTACAAGCCGCAGGGCCCGAACGATTCCGTGCCGACCCAGCCGGTGTCGATTGCGGTCGCGCTCGCCGACAAGCTCGACACGCTGGTGGGCTTTTGGGCGATCGACGAGAAGCCGACGGGATCGAAAGACCCTTATGCGTTGCGACGAGCGGCGCTGGGGGTGATCCGAACGATCTAGGCGGACGAAGTCCGGGTGCCACTCTCCGGAGCTTATCGGAGCAGCGTATCAACTCGTTGTTCGCGATATTGCCGCCGCAGGCTATGCGCTAATTGAGTATTCAGGTCGGAAGCTAGGCTTCGAAGACGATGATCCCCGTGCCATCAGTCGTTCTACGTTCCGTTTGATGAAGTCGACAGCGAAACCTTCGAGTACATTGCCAGCTTCGGCTCGCCGATTTCGCAAGCGCCCGGCTCCGTGCTTAGCGAAGCCAAGCTGGAGGGGGTGCCATGGCTATCGAACATTGATGAACTCCGCTCCGGTGTAATCTCCTTCTTCGCCGATCGCCTGAAAGTCCATCTCCGCGAAACCGGTGCGCGGCACGATCTGATCGATGCGGTGTTCGCGCTTCCCGGCCAGGACGATCTCCTGATGATCGTCCGCCGCGTCGAAGCGTTGGGCAAATTCCTCGACAGCGACGACGGCGCGAATCTTCTCGTCGGATATCGCCGCGCCGCCAACATTCTTCGCGCCGAGGAGAGACGAGACGGCGAGGGCGCCTTCGACGCCGCGCCCGATCATCACCTGATCGAGACGCGCGGCCTCCCCGAAGAGAAGGCGCTCTTCCACGTGATGCAGGCGGCGGAGGGCCATGCGCGCGACCATGTCGAGCGCGAGGACTTCGAAGGCGCAATGCGCGCGCTGGCAGAGCTTCGTCCCGCCGTCGACGCGTTCTTCGACAAGGTCACGGTCAACGCCGACGATCCGGCGCTTCGCACGAACCGGCTAAAACTCCTGAACATGCTCCGCCGCGCGACGTTCGCCGTCGCCGATTTCTCTCGGATCGAGGGGTAGCTACAGGATCCGTCTCCCCCCTTGCGGGGGAGGGCGAAACAAAAAAGCGCGCCCGAAGGCGCGCTTTTTTCCGTCAGGAGCAGGACGGAGAGATCAGGACCAGCCGCCGTTCTTGGTGCGGTAGAAGATGTGCTGGCCGAGGCGGTCCTTCTGGATCATGCGCCGGTCCCAGCGGGGGCTCACGTAGCCGGCGTGGTAGTGCGTCGAATCGCCGACCTCGTCGATCCAGATCTTTCCGTTGGTGACGTCGAGCGCGATTTGCTTTGCCGATTTCCACGCCCCGACCTCGGAGATGCGCTCCGGGCGGCCGTCGCAGGCGAAGGAGAACTGGCAGTGATGCCGCATGCTCTCGTTCTGGAAGACGACGCCGCAGATCGTATCCGGATAAGCGGGGTTGCGGACGCGATTCAGAATGACTTGCGCGACCGCCGCCTGGCCGTCGGCAAATTCGCCGCGTGCCTCGAAATAGATGCCTTCGGCGAGGCAGTTCTGCTGCTTGTCGTTGAACACGCTCTCAGGCAGCGGATTCTGCACCCAGTCGTGCTGGCCCGGCGCGAACTGCCCAAGCGCGCGCCCGTCGAGCCAGTCGAGCACGAGCTGCGGGTCGGGGCGAGGCCGCGGACGGCGCAGCCCGTCCTCATCCGTCTGATCGTCGGGCACGGCCGCGACCCGCGGGCCGCCCATGACCGCCGCGAAGGGTGCTTCGAGCTCCGGCGACTGCGCGGCGTAGGCGAGCACCGCCGAGTTCGCCTCGACCGCGCCGTCGGGCCCGATCGAGAAGACGCCGCCGGGCTTGGCGTGCGGCATGCGCGCAAGCGCCGTGCGAACGGGCGCGCGATGCGGCGGAAGGGCGAACGTGGAATAGGTGATGTCGAGGGCGATCTGGCTGGACGGGCGAGTCGCGAAGCGGAGCGGCGGAAGGGCGGGATCGTGCGGCGCCGTCAGCATCGCGAGGTCCGCAATGAGGCTCCCGGGAATCACGGTAGCTGCATTCGCCTGAGCAGCTCGAGGCTGCGGCGCGGCTGGGCTCAGCGGCAGGCTTTCGCGGCTCTCCGCGAGTGAAATCCCCTCGGTCGCGGGGTGGACCGAGGCAGACGCCAGGTCCGAGATGTTGCTGATCATACCCGGCAGCGCGGTCGCGATGGCTGCTATCGAGATACTGGTGGCGGCGGCGAATTTCAGCACGCTTACGCGCGACGTCGCTTGATACACAGCGCTACTACCCCTCCGACCCCCACGGAGCCTGTTGCACGCGTGCAACAGGCGACCGCTGCCTTGTCACGAACCCATTAAAAGCGAATTGAGGTTGACGTTCGGTTAACCGCTGCTTGCCCCCGGAAAAGCGCGCCCGCCGAGCGCGGGCGTAAGATTTCTCTAGTGTTAATCAGGCGATAATGCGGCCGCCCGGCGCAACAGCGGGGTAACCTTTATCGGGGCTCTCAGGCGGTTTGGCCTTGGGCGCTCTTGAGCGCGGCTTGCGCTGCGGCGAGCCGCGCGATCGGCACGCGGAAGGGGGAGCAGGAAACGTAGTCGAGGCCGATTGCGTCGCAGAAGCGGATCGAGGCGGGATCGCCGCCGTGCTCGCCGCAGATGCCGAGTTTTAAATCCGGCCGTGCCTTGCGCCCCTCGTTGGCCGCGACGCGGACGAGCACGCCGACGCCCTCCGTGTCGAGCGTGACGAAGGGATCCTTCTCGACGAGCCCGAGCTCCTGATAGCGACCGATGAAGCCGTGCGCGTCGTCGCGCGAGATTCCGAACGTCGTCTGCGTCAAATCGTTCGTGCCGAAGGAGAAGAAGTCGGCGCCCTCGGCGATCTCCTGCGCGCGGAGCGCCGCGCGCGGCAGTTCGATCATCGTCCCGACCGTGTAGCCGATTGTCGCGCCGTTGCCCGCGATCGCCTTGGCGGTCCGGTCGATCGTGGCGCGCACGTGGTCGAGCTCGCTGCGCATCCCGACGAGCGGCACCATGATCTCCGGCGTCACCGGCTCGCCCGTCGCCGCCGCTGCTTCCGCCGCCGCTTCAAGAATCGCGCGCGTCTGCATCTCGGCGATCTCCGGGTAGGTGACGAGGAGCCGGCAGCCGCGATGACCGAGCATCGGATTTGTTTCCGTCAACGCGATGACGCGGTCGCGCAGGATCGCCGGATCGACCTGCATGGAGGCCGCGACGTCCTCGATTTCCTTGTCCGATTTCGGCAGGAATTCGTGCAGCGGCGGATCGAGCAGGCGAATCGTGACCGGCAGTCCGTGCATGATCTTGAAGAGCTCGACGAAGTCCTTGCGCTGCATCGGCAGGAGCTTCGCCAGCGCCGCGCGACGTCCCTCCGAATCCTTGGCCAGGATCATCTCGCGCACGCCAAGGATGCGATCGCCCTCGAAGAACATGTGCTCGGTGCGGCAGAGGCCGATGCCTTCAGCGCCGAACTCGCGCGCGACACGCGCGTCGTTCGGCGTCTCCGCGTTGGCGCGGACCTTGAGGCGGCGGACGGCGTCGGCCCAACCCATGAGCGTGCCGAAGTCGCCGGTGAGCTCGGGCCTTAGCGTCGGCACGCGACCATCGAAGATTTCGCCGGACGCGCCGTCGATGGTGATGACGTTGCCCGCGTGCCAGCTCTTGCCCGCGACCGTCATCGTTCCGGCCTTGTAGTCGATCCTGAGCGCGCCGGCGCCGCAGACGCAGGGCTTGCCCATGCCGCGGGCGACGACGGCTGCGTGGCTGGTCATGCCGCCGCGCGCGGTAAGCACGCCAAGCGCCGCCACCATGCCGTTGATGTCCTCCGGGCTCGTCTCGTTCCTGACCAGGATCAGCTCGTGCCCCTCGGTCTTGAGCTTCTCCGCTTCCTCGGCGCTGAAAACGATCTCGCCGGTCGCCGCACCCGGCGAGGCGGGGAGGCCATGCGCGATGAGCGTCCGATCGGCGGTGGGGTCGAGGGTTGGATGCAGCAGTTGATTCAGTGCTTCAGGCTCGACGCGGCCGACCGCCTCCTCGCGCGTGATCAGCCCCTCGCTCGCCATGTCGACCGCTGCCTTGAGCGCCGCGTTCGCGGTGCGCTTGCCGGCTCGCGTCTGCAATATCCAGAAGTTCCCGCGCTCCACGGTGAATTCCAGATCCTGCATGTCGTGGTAATGCGCTTCGAGCCGCTCGGCCGTTTGGCCGAGCTCCGCGTACGCGTCGGGCATCACCGTTTCGAGCGAGGGGAGCTTCGACCCGGAGGCAAGCCGCGCCGCCTCGGTGATATCCTGCGGTGTGCGGATGCCGGCGACGACATCTTCGCCCTGTGCGTTGACCAAGAACTCGCCGTAGAGGCCCTTCTCGCCCGTCGACGGGTTGCGGGTAAAGGCGACCCCGGTCGCGGACGTATCGCCCATGTTGCCGAAGACCATCGCCTGCACGTTGACCGCCGTGCCCCAACTCGCGGGGATGTCGTGGAGCTTGCGATACGAATCCGCACGCGGGTTCATCCACGAGCCGAAGACCGCGCCGATCGCGCCCCAGAGCTGTTCGGCCGGCGCCTGCGGGAACGGAACCTCAAGCGTGTCCTCGATGAGCTTCTTGTACTGCGCGACGACCGTCTGCCAGGCCCCGGCGTCGAGATCGGTATCGTGGGCGTGGCCGCGTTTCTCGCGCTCAAGCTCCAGGATCGATTCGAACTCGTGGTGCTCGATGCCGAGCACGACGCTTCCGTACATCTGGATGAAGCGGCGGTAGGTGTCCCAGGCGAAGCGCTCGTCGGCGAGACCGGCGATCGCGCTGACGGTCTCGTCGTTCAAGCCGAGGTTCAGGACCGTGTCCATCATGCCGGGCATCGAAGCGCGCGCGCCGGAGCGAACGGAGACGAGGAGCGGCTCCGCTGCGGTCGCCGAAGATTTTGCCGGTCTGGTCGGCAATCACGCCGAGCGCCGCCTCGACCTCGCCCTTGAGCTCCGCCGGGTAGCGCCGGTCGTTGGCGTAGAAATAGGTGCAGACTTCGGTCGTGATCGTGAAGCCCGGCGGGACCGGGAGCTTCAGATTCGCCATCTCGGCGAGGTTGGCGCCCTTGCCGCCGAGCAGCTCCCGCATCGCGGCGGAGCCGTCCGCCCGACCGCCGCCGAAGCCGTACACCCATTTCGCCATGAGCCGTCTCTCGAGCGTGGCATTGTTTCGAGGTTGCTAGCTTGATCTGCCGCAGCGCACAATCGGCAAGAAGCCCCCTCGTTCCCAAGGTTGGGGATACTTCGACCGCTTCCTTCAGGCTCGGCGCCCTACTTCGACATCGAGCCCGAGGTCGAGCGCGCGGGCGGAGTGGGTGAGGGCGCCCGCAGAGATGAAATCGACACCGGTCTCGGCGACCGCGGCGACGGTTTCGAGCGTGATGCCGCCGGACGCCTCGAGCACCGCCTTTCCGGCCGCAATGGCAACAGCTTCCGTAAGCGTCGCCGGCGGCATGTTGTCGAGGAGGATCGCGTCGGCGCCGGCTTGAAGCGCCTCCTTGAGCTGGTCGAGCGTATCGACCTCGACCTCGATTTTCACGAGATGGCCGGAAAACGCCTGTGCGCGGCGGATCGCCTCGGCCACCCCGCCGGCAACGGCTATGTGGTTGTCCTTGATCAAGATCGCGTCGTCGAGACCGAAGCGGTGGTTCGAACCGCCGCCGCAGCGCACGGCATACTTCTCGAATGCGCGAAGCCCGGGAATGGTCTTCCGCGTGCAGGTGATGCGCGCCTTCGTGTGGCTCACGGCGTCGGCGTAGCGGCGCGTCAGCGTCGCGATGCCGGAAAGATGGCCGAGGAAATTCAGCGCGACCCGCTCCGCCGAAAGGATTGCGCGCGCGTTGCCGGCGACACGGGCGATGATAGCGCCGCGCTCGACGCTTTCGCCGTCGGCGACGGCCGGCAGAAATTCGATCGCCGTGTCCATCTGGCGGAACGCCGTCGCGGCGAGTGCCAGACCGGCGATCACGCCCGCCTCGCGCGCTGCGATGACGCCGGAAGCCGTCGCGTCGGCGGGGATCGTTGCAGCTGAGGTGATGTCGCCGGCGCGCCCGAGATCTTCGGCGAGCGCTCGGCTCACCGCCTCCTCGACGAGGGGGCGTGAGAGCGTTGGGAGCTGAGTCATGACGCGAGTTCGAGTGGTACGGTCGCGCGCTCGGCGATCTCATCCGCCTGTTCGAGCGTCATGAAGGTTCGTTTGGCGAGGTTTGGATCGGGCGCAGGGAAATCCGAGCGAAAATGTCCGCCCCGGCTCTCCTCACGGGCCAATGCCCCAGTGGCGACGAGCCTTGCCGCGACGAGGGCGTTCGTCACCTGCGGACTGTGCCGGTGCGAGGCAAGCTCTTCGATCGTCGCCAGCGCTTCGCCGAGCCCGGCGCGGTCGCGCACCACGCCGACATGTCGGCTCATCGCGGCGCGGAGTCGCTGGATTGCCTCGACGTCTTCTTCCGCGGCAGCCGGCGCTTCGCCCGGCGGAGCACCGGTCCAATGCGTCGTCTTGTGGCTGGGCAGGAGCCCGTGGATGTCCTCCGCGACACGCGCTGCGAAGACGACCGCTTCAAGCAGCGAGTTCGAGGCGAGCCGGTTTGCGCCGTGCGCGCCGGTCGATGTGACCTCGCCGCACGCCCACAGGCCGTCGAGAGTCGTGCGCCCGACGCCGTCCACGTGCACGCCGCCCATATGGTAGTGCGCAGCGGGCGCGATCGGGATCGGCTGTCTGGTCGGATCGACGCCCGCTTCAACGCAAGCGGCGTAGACGGTCGGGAAGCGCTCGGGAAATTCCTTTCCGATCGCCTGCCGGCAATCGAGGAACGCGCCGCGTCCGGAGACGCGTGCCTCGTGCACGGCGCGCGCCACGATGTCGCGCGGCGCGAGCTCGCCGTCGGCATGGATGTCGAGCATGAAGCGGTGGCCGGCCTTGTCGACGATGATCGCGCCCTCGCCGCGCAGCGCCTCCGTCGCGAGCGGCGCGGGGTCGCGGCCGATGTCGACAGCGGTCGGATGGAACTGCACGAATTCGGGATCGGCGACGAGAGCGCCGGCGCGCGCCGCCATGGCGAGACCTTCGCCGCGCGCCTCCGGCGGGTTGGTGGTGACGGCGTAAAGATGGCCGATGCCGCCCGAAGCAAGCACGACGGCCCGGGTGGAAAGGTGGATGCGGTCGGAGAGGCCGCCGCGGCGGTCGCGCGCTACGAGGCCTGTCACGTAATAGCCCTCGGCGCGAAGCTGCTCGGCGACATAGCCCTCAAGCACGCGGATCGAAGGCGTGCGCCTGACGGCGGCGACGAGCGCGGCCATGATCGCCGCTCCCGCCATGTCGCCGCGCACGCGCACGATGCGGCGCTGCGAGTGCGCCGCCTCGCGCGACAGCTTCAGCGCGCCGTCGAGCTCGCGGTCGAAGGCGACGCCGTAGCCGAGGAGATCGTGCACGCGGTCGGCGGCCTCCATCGCCATGCCGCGAGCGATGCGCTCGTCGACGAGGCCGGCGCCGGCCGCGATCGTGTCGGCGACGTGGCTTTCGATGGTGTCGCCGGTGCCGAGCGCTGCGGCGATTCCGCCCTGCGCCCAGGCCGAGGAGGCGCCTTCGCCGATCGGTGCGCCGGAGATGATCGTGACCGGCCGCGGCGAGAGTTTCAGCCCGCAGAAGAGCCCGGCAAGCCCGCCGCCGACGATGACGACGTCGTCGATGCCTTCCCAGGATTCCGGGGGGAAGGGGGAACTCACGGGCGGCGGCGCCAAACCTTCTCCCATGGGGAGAGGGTGGCCGCTAAGCGGCCGGATCGGGGGGTACGGCGGTCAGGCAAGAACACGGTCTGCAATCTCGTAACCCCTCACCCGTCGCCTTCGGCGACACCCTCTCCCTGTGGGAGAGGGTTGCCACGGCGGTCAGCTCTTCAGGTTCACCATGCGCTCGACCGCGCGGCGAGCCCTTGCCGCGACAAGCGGGTCGAGCCGAACCTCTTCCTGCATGAAGAGGAGCGAATTGAGGATTTTTGGAAGCTGGATGCGCTTCATGTGCGGGCAGAGATTGCACGGCCGCACAAAATTCACCTCCGGCGCCTCCGACGCGACGTTGTCAGCCATCGAGCATTCGGTGACCATCAGCACCTTCGTCGGATGCCTGGTCTTCACCCAGTCGATCATCTTCGCCGTCGAGCCGGTGAAGTCCGCTTCCTCGATCACGTCGGGCGGGCATTCGGGGTGCGCGATGATCTTGATCGACGGATCGGCCTCGCGATAGGCGCGAAGCTCTTCGCCGGAAAAGCGCTCATGCACTTCGCAGGCGCCGTGCCAGGCGATGATCTCGACATCGGTCTGCGAGGCAACCCACTTCGCGAGATAGCGGTCGGGAAGGAAGATCACGCGCTTCGCATTGAGCGACTCCACGACCTCCACCGCGTTCGACGAGGTGCAGCAGATGTCGACCTCGGCCTTCACCTCGGCGCTCGTGTTGACGTAGGCGACGACCGGCACGCCCGGATAGGCGTCGCGGAGCCGCCGCACGTCCTCGCCGGTGATCGAAGCGGCGAGCGAGCAGCCGGCGCGGCTGTCGGGGATCAGCACGGTCTTCTCCGGACAGAGGATTTTTGAGGTCTCCGCCATGAAGTGCACGCCGCACTGGACGATCACCTCCGCGTCGGTGCGTGCCGCCTCCTGCGCGAGCTGCAGCGAGTCGCCGACGATGTCGGCGACGCAGTGGTAGATTTCCGGCGTCTGATAATTGTGCGCCAGGATGACGGCGTTCCGCTCCCGCTTCAGCGCGTTGATCGCGTGGATCGTCGGGGCGAAGGTCGGCCACTCGATCGCCGGGATGACGTGGCGCACCTTCTCGTAGAGCGGCGCGGTCTTGGCCGCGACCTCAGGCGTGTAGGCGAGGTCCGGGCGCGGCAGCACCGGGAAGCGCTCACGCATCTTCGCGCCCGCGGGGCGCTCCGCCTCAAAGTCTTGCAGGAAACCCATCGCGTCCTCCCGCATCGTCCATTATACTCATACTGAGTATAAGTAGTCCCAAAGAAAACCGGCCAAAGCCGGCTTCCCGGTGACATACGGTTGTCGCCGGATCTTTTCAAGTGCGAATCCGACCTAGCGCGTTATCAGGACGCAGCCGCGACCGGCTGCCCGAGCACTTTCTCGATCGCGCGGCGGAACGGCTCGAAGCGTGACTCCTTGGTGCCCGCCGCCGCGGAGCGCAGCAGCCAGATATCGAGCGCGGCAGAGAAGTCCGAAACCTTGACGATCTTGAGCCGGTCGCGGTGGGGGCTCAGCTCGATGATGCGGAGCGGTAGGAGACCCACTCCGACTCCGGCTGCGACGAGCGCCGCCTGCCGGTCGAAGCCCCAGAGGGCGGCCACGATGTCGAGCGGCTGAGCGGCGCCATAAAGGTGATGCTCGAGCGCGCGGCGGAAGCCGCATCCGTCGGGACAAAGCACCCAGCGAAGTCCGCGAAGCGCCGTCAGCTTCGTGTGTGCCGGAAGGGGTGTGTCGCGCGCGACCACGATGGCGGCGGGGAGCGTGGCGAGCCGCTCGCCGTGCGCCGGCTCACGGTCCGTGTGCCGGAGGACAAGGCCGACATCGAATCGCTGCTCGTCGATGCCGCGCTCGATGGTCGGCGACGAGTGGATTTCGAACGCGATGCGCTCGGAGGCTTCCGGGACCGAAAGGAGAGCGGAGAGCACGAGGTCGGCGGCGCCCGTAGAGACGCCGACACGGAGTGGGCGCGCGACCTCAGGCGCTGCACCGAAAGCGCTACGGAGCCCGTCGGCGGCGGTGATGACCCGCAGGCATTCGGAGTACGCCGTGCGGCCTTCCGCCGTGACGCGCGCGGGCTTCACGTCGCGGTCGAGGAGCTGCACGCCGAGGGAGTCCTCGAGCCGCTGAATCCTCCGTGTTACCGCGGGCTGCGTGAGACCGAGCTTGACCGCCGCATGGGCCAGCGAGCCCGTCTCGACGACGGCTACCAGCGCGCGGATATCCGGCAGGTTCATAAGTTTCGTTTAACTCCGAGATGCGAAACTTGCAATATTCGTATAGTGCGTGCCGTGCTATCCGAGGGGCGAAAGGTCGCTCCCGATGCCGAATGCCTCTGCCGCCCCGAACCGTGCCGTCGCCGTCGCCATCGCACTGCCGGCGGTGATCGTCGCCGGCTGCCTGATCTCGCTGCTGTCCTTTGGCCCGCGCTCGATCATGGGGCTGTTCCTGACGCCGATGACGGAAGCGCGCGGCTGGAGCCGCGAGATGTTTGCGCTTGCGATCGCGATTCAGAACATCGTGTGGGGCTTCGGCCAGCCGATCGCGGGCGCGCTCGCGGACCGCTACGGCTCCGGCCGCGTGCTCGCCGGCGGCGGGATCGTCTATGCCGGCGGAATCGCGCTCGCGGCATGGGCGCCGAACCCGCTCTGGCTCGACCTCTCCGCCGGCGTGATGATGGGGCTCGGCATGGCAGCCGCCTCGTTCTCCATCGTGCTCGCCGCCTTCGGTCGGCGTGTGCCGGCGAACAAACGCTCGATCGTCTTCGGTATAGGAACCGCGGCCGGCTCGATGGGGCAGTTCATCTTCGCGCCGCTCGGCCAGACGCTGATCCAGACCTTTGGCTGGGCTCAGGCGCTGACGATCCTCGCCGCGATGATGCTGGCGATCCCCGTGCTCGCATTGGCGCTTGCGGGGAGGCCCGGCGCGGCTGGGCAGGCGATACGCGAGCAAAGCCTCGGCGAAGCGCTCGGCGAGGCCTTTGCGCATCGGAGCTACCTTCTCCTGACCGCCGGCTTCTTCGTCTGCGGCTTCCACGTCGCCTTCATCGCCGCGCACCTTCCCGCCTTCATCATCGACCGCGGGCTCGACCCGCGGATCGGCGCCTGGGCGCTCGCCCTCATCGGGCTCTTCAACATCGTCGGATCGCTGTCGTCCGGCTGGATCAGCCAGAGCCATTCGAAGCCGGTCTTCCTGTCGTGCATCTATCTCGCGCGCGCGGCGCTGATCACGGCCTTCGTGCTGTTGCCCACGACCCCCGTCACGGTTCTCGGCTTCGCCGCGATCATCGGCCTTCTGTGGCTCTCCACCGTGCCGCCAACCTCGGGTCTTGTCGCCATCATGTTCGGGCCGAAGCATCTCGCCATGCTGATGGGGATCGTGTTCCTGTCGCACCAGGTCGGTGCCTTCCTGGGCGTATGGCTTGGCGGTGTCCTCTACGACAAGACCGGCTCCTACGACGTCGTCTGGTGGCTCGGCGTCGCGCTCGGCATCTTCGCCGCGATCGTGCACTGGCCGATCAAGGAAGCGCCGGCCTACGAGGCGGCGGCCCTGCCGGCGTAAGGGTTGCGGCCCGCGCGCTCCCGCGCCATGAAAGCGCGAACAGGAGGCCGCATGTCTCAAGCAGAAACGTTCAAAGCCCTCGTTGTCGACCGCGACGCCGAGAAGAAGCAGTTCGTCGAAGTCCGCGACCTTGGGCTCGCCGACCTGATGGAGGGCGATGTGGTCGTCCGCGTCAGCCACTCCACGGTGAACTACAAGGATGGCCTCGCCATCACCGGAAAGTTGCCTGTCGTGCGCCGCTTCCCGATGATCCCCGGCATCGATTTCTGCGGCACGGTGGAGAGCTCCAAGAATCCCGATTTCAAGCCGGGCGACCACGTGATCCTGAACGGATGGGGCGTCGGTGAGACTCACTACGGCGCCTACGCGAAATTTGCGCGCGTCAAAGGCGAGTGGCTGATCCGGAAGCCGGACGGGATGTCGTCCGTCGACGCGATGGCGATCGGCACCGCCGGCTACACGGCGATGCTCTGCGTGATTGCGCTTGAGCGTCACGGCATCGCCCCGGATCGCGGATCGATCGTGGTGACGGGCGCCGCGGGCGGCGTCGGCTCGGTCGCCATCGCGCTTCTGAAGGGGCTCGGCTACCGCGTCATGGCTGTGACCGGGCGCGCCGCGGAAGCGGACTATCTGAAGGGCCTCGGGGCCGCCGAGATCATCGATCGCGAGGAGCTCGTGAATCCCGCCAAGCTTCTCGACAAGGAGCGCTGGGTCGGCGGCATCGACACGGTCGGCTCGAACGTGCTTGCCAACGTCATCGCCATGACCGCCTCCGGCGGTGCCGTCGCCGCATGCGGCAATGCCGGCGGCATGGGCCTTTCCACGTCGGTTGCGCCCTTCATCCTGCGCGGCGTGTCGCTGATCGGCATCAACTCGGTGACTCAGCCGCGGCCGGCGCGCGAGGAAGCCTGGGCGCGGCTCGTGCGCGATCTCGACCGCGACAAGCTCGAGGCGATGATGACGACGATCGGCTTCGACCAGATCCGCGACACGGCGGAGCAGATCGTGGAAGGCAAGGTGCGCGGGCGGGTGGTGGTGGAGATCGGCTAAGGCACCGCTTCGCTTGCGCGCGCTCGCAGGAGGAGCCGCTGATAGAGCCGGCCGATCACGATCAGCGTCGCGCCGAGTCCGAGGAACGAGGCGGCGCGGAGCACGCCGGTCAGCGCCGCCATGTCGAACAGGAAGACCTTGAAGACCACGACGGCGATGACGAGGCCGGAGGCCGCGCGCACCATCGTTGAGCGGAGCAGGATACCCGCCGCAAGAAGCAGGATGCCGAACACGAGCCACACCGCCGAATACGTCCAGTTCTCCGCGTCGGTCATCTCGAAGCCGTTGAGATATTCGCCTTGGAAGGCGTGCCGCACCATCAGCGACACGTAGGCGAAGCCGAGAAGGAGGGCGAGCGCGGCGATGAGGAGCACGTACCAGCGCGGCCTGACCGGTCGCGCCGCCGCCGCGACCCATGCTGCGCCGAGGGCAGGGAGGAGATAGCCCGGAAGCAGCAGGTTGAAGAAGCGTCCTGTCCCGACGCTTTCGCCGGTTACAAGCGGATTGGCGGTGAAGAAGTGCGCGACGGCGATCGCCGCCGCGCCGAGCAGCCCGGCGACAAGTGAGCCGGCCGCGTAGACCTTGCTCTTCGTGCGCGCCGCGATTCTTTGCAGGCCGAGCGAGAACGCGAGCGCGGCGAGCGTCAACGCGCTCTGCTCGCCGAGCCGCACCGAGTTGTCCTCGATCAGACCGCCGTTCGAGAAATGGCGAATCTCCAGCACGACGAAGATTGCCGACAGCACGAGGCCGATCGTTTGCAGGATCTGCGCTTCGATGCCGTCGCGACGGCGGCGAAGCGTCTCCGCGGCGAAAAGCACGGCGACGGCAGGAAGCCCGAGCCTGAGGATCAGGCCGTTCAGAATGGGGCGCGTCCCAAGCTCCACCGGCGTGAAGGGTGGGCCGAAGACGATCGCGACGCAGGCAAGTCCGGCAACGACGACAGCGAGCCAGGTGAGGATTCTGACCGGCCGGTAGAGGCTGACCCAGACGATGCCGGCCGCGCCGAGCGAGAGCGAGATCGGGATGAAGCGCGTGGCAAGCCCGACCGCGAAGGCGAAGGAAAGGGCGAGCACTGTGCCCGCCGCATAGAGCGCCGGGGCGAGCGCCTTGTCGTCTTCCGGACGGCGCGCGATCAGGCGCTCCGTCAGCGTCGCGAAGACCGCCGCCATGACGAGCGCCGCGATCCCGATTACCGGCCGCGTCTCGAACGGCGTGTGGCGGAGATAGACGACAACGAGGATCAGGAACGGTGCGAGCGCGCCGGCACCGGCGAAGAACCCGGCCGTCGTCGGCGCGCGCTCTGCAGCCCGCTCGGCGCTTGCAAAGCACCCGATGCCGACGACGAAGCCGATCGCCGCGGCTTTGACCGCGAAACGGCCGAGCCCGGCCTCGCCAAGGATCGCCCAGGCGAACGCGCCGACCCGCATGGTTCCAAGGTAGATCGGGATCGACGGTGGCGTGAGCATCACCGTCACCACGGCGACCGCGCCTGCAAGGAGCGCTGCGGCGGCGACGCCCGTCCACCGGCTTGCGACGCCCCCCAGAACGCCGACGAGCACGGTTCCCGCGACGAGCGGCGGATAGAGCCCATCGTAGCCGATATAGGCGTAGTGAAGCGAAAGAGCCGAGACGCCGGCGAGCGCGCCGAGCGGGTAGAGGTCGGGCGCGCGGTCGCGAAGAGCGGTCGGGGCGACGCCGACGAGGAACGTGCCGATATAGATGGCGGCGAGCCCGGCCAAGAGGAGGAGCTCGGCCGGCGTCGTCGCGGGGTCGTGGATCTCGCCGACGAGCAGTCCCCAGATCAAACTCGCGGCAATGCCTCCGATCGCGAGCCATCGCCATTCGCGGATGCGCGCCATGCCGAGGACCGCGGCGGTGACGGCGAGAACATGGAAAACGACAGGGAAGGGCGCCGGCGCGGCGCTTGAGACGAGAAGCGGCGCGGCGTAACTGCCGAGCGCGCCGAGCGCCGCAAGCCCCGGCCCGTGGATAACGGAGAGGAAGAGCGTGACGAGACCTGCGACCGTCAGCAGGATGAAAGCGGGACCCGGGCCGATAAAGCCGTAGAGCGCGTGCGCGGCGTAGATCGTCGCAAAGAGCGCGATGCCGGCAGCGCCGGTCAGGATCGCCGGCACGTCGGCCTTGGCGAAGGCCTCGGGTAAGGCGAGCGCGCGGTCGCGGCGCCTGAGCCACTCGCCGGTCACGAAAAGCACGACGGCGAGGAGGAGGCCGAGCGCAACGCGCGCCGCGGGTCCGAGCAGACCTTGCTCGATCGAATAGCGCACCAGGAAGACTGCGCCGAGTGCGAGCGCCAACCCGCCGACCAGCACCGTCCAACGCGCGCCGATTTTCGTCTCAAGCGATTCGCCGGACGGTGCCGGTTGCGGTGGCTGCGGCGGCGAAGGCTCAGTCGGCGCTTCGGCCGACAGCGCCTCAGTCTCGGCAGGCGACGCTTGGGCAGCCTCGGCCGCTTCCGCTGGGACCGCTGCCGAAACCACGGGGATGGGCTCGACTGGCAAGGTCTCCGGCGTGGCCGGGACCGGAGGTTCGGCGGCAAAGGGTGGTGCGTAAGGCTGGGCGACACCGGTCGCCGCGGATCGGGCGGCCTCCGAGGAATTGATTCCCGCCCGGCTCTCCAGCGTTTCGAGTTGCTTTAGAAGCTCATTGGCCCGGCGGTTGGCGCGAAAGGCGCTCGCCAGCGCGAAAATCGGCCCGACGACCACCCAGATGACGACCAGGACCAGAAGTCCCCACACGCCTCATTCTCCCGATGGTCGCCCGGCCGCGACCTATAGCTGAGTCCATGACGCTTGGAGAGGGGCGCGGAACGTCAGTCCTTGTGAATGACGGTCGCGATGTCGGGGGCGTCGACCGCCTTCATGCCGACGACGTGATAGCCGGCGTCGACGTGGACGACCTCGCCGGTCACACCGCCGGAGAGGTCGGAGAGCAGGAAGAGCGCGGCGCGACCGACGTCCTCGATCGTCACCGTGCGGCGGAGCGGCGCGTTCAATTCGTTCCACTTCAATATGTAGCGGAAGTCGCCGATGCCCGACGCGGCGAGCGTCCTGATCGGCCCCGCCGAGACGGCGTTGACGCGGATCGCCTTCGGCCCGAGGTCGACGGCAAGGTAACGGATCGATGCCTCGAGCGCTGCCTTGGCAACACCCATGACGTTGTAGTGCGGCATCACTTTCTCGGCGCCGTAATATGTGAGGGTCAGGATCGCCCCGCCCGACGGCATCAGCTTCTCGGCGCGCTGCGCGAGCGCGGTCAGCGAGTAGCAGGAAATCTGCATCGTCTTTGCAAAATTCTCCGCCGTGGTGTCGACGTAGCGCCCGGTCAGCTCGTCCTTGTCTGAGAAGGCGATGGCATGGACGAGAAAGTCGAGCCCGCCCCAAAGCGACTCGATCTCGCGGAAAACCGCGTCGATCGTGGCCGGGTCGGTCACGTCGCAGTGGCCGGCGACGTGTGCCTGGAGCTCCGCCGCGAGCGGCTCGACGCGTTTCTTGAGCGCGTCCCCCTGGTAGGTGAGCGCAAGCTCAGCGCCCTCCGCGCGGACCGCAGCAGCGATGCCCCAGGCAAGCGAACGGTTGTTGGCGACGCCCATGATGAGGCCCCGCTTGCCGCGCATCACTCCGCCCACAGACGCTTCCATCCCGCCTTGTCCGCCTTCTTCGACGTGCGGCAAAAAACCCCGCCGCCACGGGTAATGGCATGCGGACTCCCGCCCTTCAAGCCGCCTCGACGCCCGGCGGCGCCTCGCGTAAGGGAAGCCATGGCCGGGGATACAGCTGGAAACGCCGTGCTTGCGCGGCTCGTAGCAATTGTGGGCGCCGCGCACGTGCTGACCGGCGACACGGAGAAAGCCCCCTATCTCAGCGAGTGGCGCGGCTACTATCGCGGGGTCACGCCTGCCGTCGTCAGACCGCACTCGGCTGAGGAGATCTCGGCGATCCTCAAGCTCGCAAACGAAACCGGGACGCCGATCGTGCCGCAAAGCGGCAACACCGGCTTGGTCGGCGGACAGATTCCCGACGAGAGCGGGCGCGAGATCGTGCTCTCGCTCGAACGCCTCGACAAGATCCGCGGGCTCGACCCGGTCGGCGCTACCGTCGTTGCCGAAGCGGGCGTCGTGTTGGAGCGCCTGCAGGAAGCCGCCGAGCAGGTCGGCATGCTCTTTCCGCTGTCGCTCGGCTCGCAGGGCTCGTGCCGGATCGGCGGCAACGTCTCCACCAACGCCGGCGGCACTCAGGTGCTCGCCTACGGCAACATGCGCAGCCTCGTTCTCGGGCTCGAAGTCGTGCTCCCGACAGGTGAAATCTGGGACGGCATGCGCGGCCTCATCAAGGACAATTCCGGCTACGATTTGAAGCAGCTCTTCATCGGCGCGGAGGGAACGCTCGGAGTGGTCACCGCCGCGGTCTTGAAGCTCTTTCCGCACCCGAGCGGACAAACGGTGGCGTTTGCCGCGGTCGCCGGGCCGCGCGAGGCGCTGGCGCTTCTGAAGCACGCGCGCAAGCGCGCCGGCGCGGGCCTCACCGCCTTCGAGTTGATCCCCAGAATCGCAATCGAAATGCTGGTGAAGCACCTGCCGGGGGCTCGCGATCCGCTGGCGACGCCGCATCCCTGGTACGCACTGATTGAGGTCTCCTCCGGCCGCAGCGAGTCCGACGCACACGAGTTGATGCTGCGCTCGCTCGGCGACGCGCTGGCAGAGGGCAGTGTGGCGGACGCCGCGATCGCCTCCTCGCTCGCGCAGGCGCGCGAGTTCTGGCGCATGCGGCACAGCCTGAGCGAAATCCAGAAGCACGAAGGCAGCTCCATCAAGCATGACGTCTCGGTGCCGGTCGAGCGCGT
The DNA here is from genome assembly GCA_963720705.1 of uncultured Alphaproteobacteria bacterium. Lineage (GTDB taxonomy): Bacteria > Pseudomonadota > Alphaproteobacteria > Rhizobiales > Afifellaceae > DASWJZ01. The sequence goes on along the minus strand of CAVRGJ010000001.1, from coordinate 193,123 downwards.
TCCAGATTTGATCGAGCGCGGCGTCGAGGCTGTTGGAAAGGCGGTGCCGGGTGTGCGGCCGGTCCCTTTCGGGCATCTTGGCGACGGCAACATACACTTCAACTTCTCGCAGCCGCTCGGCGCGGATGCGAAGGCGTTCCTCGCTCGCGCCGGGGAGGTACACCGGATCGTGGACGAGATCGTGACGGAGATGGGCGGCTCGATTGCCGCCGAGCACGGCATCGGCCGCTACAAGCGGGAGCTTCTGAAAGGCGTCAAGAGCGAGATCGAGCTTCGAATGATGCGCACGTTGAAGCGTGCCTTCGATCCGAACGATATCCTCAATCCAGGAAGGGTGGTCTGAGAGGCGGGATGAACCGCTACCGCGCCCGGGGCAATCCGGGCTACATTCTATCAGCGGCCGTGGGGCAGCTCGGAGAACCCCGGGACATGTCGGACGGAGATTCGCGGATCGAGGTCACGCTGGCTGATCCCGGCAAGCTGGTCGGCGTCAGGGATGTCGAAGTGCTTCTCGATGACAAACCCGCGGGCAGCTTGCAATTCGGGGAAAAGCTGGCACTCGACTGTTCGAGCGGCAGCCATTCCGTGCAGCTCGCTCTGCACGCGATTGTGACGCGGCGGTCGAATAGGCTGACGCTCGACGTCGCGGAGGGAGAGACGAAAAGCATAGTAGCGAGCTACAGCCGGCTTTGGGGCAGCATAAAAATCACCGAGGCGGCCTCCGCCGGAAAACGGTGACGGTTTCCGAAGGCAAGTCGACAAGGCGGTGCGAAGGGGCAGCGCTCAGAACAAACTGCCTTGCCGGGGCTGCTTTGCGGCGACCCTTGCTTCAGAAAGGTGCGGTTCCTCCCGCGCTTCCTTTAACAGCGATGCATCGTCGTTGTCGGCGGAGTTGACGCGCGTCGAGACAGGTGTGAGCGACAGAAGGTCGTCCGGCGCCGGCTTCAGGAGCGCCGCTGCCTCGTCGGGCAGCGTCTTCGAAGAGAGCCAAGTCTCGAAGTCTTTTGGCGCGATCACGACCGGCATGCGGTCGTGGATCGCGGCAAGCCGCGTGTTCGCGTCTGTCACCACGATCGTTGCGGTGTCGATCTCGCTGCCGTCAGGGCCGTGCCAAGTCTCCCATAGGCCCGCGAAGGCGACGAGGCGATCGTCGCCCGTCTGGATCGGGCCGGGACTGGCGAGATACGGCTGCTTCGGCCCTTTGCCCAGCGCCTGCCATTCGTAAAAGCCGGAGGCCGGCACCAGACAGCGGCGATATTTGAACGGGTCGCGAAAGGCCGGCTTCTCTGCGATCCCTTCGGCGCGGGCGTTGATCATCAGGGGCAGCGTCTTCGGATCCTTCGCCCACCACGGGATCAGCCCCCAGCGCACTGGTACCAGCTCGCGCCCCTTCGGCCCGGCGCGCACCACGACAATCGGTTGCGTCGGCGCGATGTTGTAGCGCGGCACGGTCAGGCGCTCGTCGAAGGCTGGCACTTCGAAGAGAAGGCGGATCGCCTCGGCGTTCGCGATCAATGTGTAGCGACCGCACATGATGCTTCCGTTAGATCGCGATTTGAGCGGGAGCGAAAGCGCCCTATTGAGAGAAGATGGTTGCGGCAATCGGCACCGGCAACGCGCCGGAGAACGGCGCGAGTATCGTGGTGCTCGGTCGGGATCGCGTCTTGATGGTGGAACGCGCTCGCGCGCCCTTCCTCGGGCTCTGGAGTTTTCCGGGCGGCCGCGTGGAACCGGGCGAGACGCCGGAGGCAACCGCGCGCCGCGAGCTCCGTGAGGAAACCGGCCTCAGCGTCGGCCCGGTTTTGAGGCTTGGTACCAAGGAGCCCGAGCCCGGCTCAGCGTTCCGGCTCGCGGTCTTTGCCGCGCGCGCGGAGGGAGGATCGCCGGTCGCTGGCGACGACGCGCGCAAAGCCGCCTTCGTCCCGTTCGCCGCGGTGCTCGAAAGACGCACGACCCCCGGCGCGCCCAACTGGATCGCGCGCGCCGTCGTCGCGCTTTCCGAACCGGCGACGCCATGAAATCGCCGCTCAACGCCCTTGCTGTCGGCCCCTCCGCCCCGCAGAATCGCCGGATCATGAATCGTCTTCGCGGATCGCTCTGCGCGTTTAGTTTTCTCCTCGCCGCTTGCGGCGCGGCGTTTGCGCAGGACGCTGTTCCCACCGACACCCCCTCCGGGAAGACGGAAGCTCCGGCGAGCGGCAATTCGAACGAGCCCCCGGCGCCGATCTATGAGGGGAAGCTGCTGCGGCTTTCCGAGATTCTCGGCTCGCTTTCGTTCCTGCGCGACCTTTGCGGTGATTCCGACGGCCAGGCCTGGCGCGCCGAGATGAACGCGCTGCTTGCCGCGGAGGAGCCGCCGCCGGACCGCCGCACGCGGCTCATCGCCCGCTTCAACCACGGCTTCGAGACCTACAACGCCGTCTACCGGACCTGCACGCCTTCGGCGCGGCTCGCTATTTCCCGCTATCTGGTGGAAGGCGAGTCGCTGGCGACCGACGTCCGCGGGCGCTACAGCCAATAGCGCGGCGATTAATGATCCTTTCACAATCTCGTGTGGCCCCGTATGGCTGCGTGTTAGGCGGTGAAGACAACGCCGTAGCGGGGGACAGAATGCGCGATCTTAGCCGGCCCGACACCGACGATCTGAAGCTGCAAAAACGCGAGGCCTATCAAAGGTTTTCGGCGGTGTGGGAGGCCGCGCTCGGCGCCGGCATCGAGCCTGAGGTCCTGGCGCACGTGGCGCTTTTCGCCGCCCTCGGCGATCTCGTCTCGACCTACGGCGAGGAGGCGGTCGCCGACTTCGCCGGGCGCCTCCCGAATCGCATCTCGGCAGGTGAATTCTCCATCTCCCGCGCCGTTCACTAGCGCGCATTTTCGGGTGCGGCTCGCGCGCGAGCCGCGCGAGCGGTTGCGCAACCGCGCCGCGGCCACCTATCGTCGGCGGATGAGGAACTCCGTCAGCCGGTTTGCGATCACCGCGATGGCCGCGGCGCTCGCCGTCGCCGCACCGGGTACAATCAGGGCTGCGGCACAGTCCGATACGAGCACCGATGCCGCGGAGCCGGACACAGCTGCCCCGGAAGCGAACGCAGACCAGCCGCTTCCTATCATCCTGCGCTCCGAATCCGACCTTCCTGAGCCGGTGCGCGATATGCGGCGCAAGTTGATCGAGGCTGCGAAGTCGGGGGACATCGAACAGCTTCGCGCGCTGATGGACGCGCAGCCGAAACCGCCCTCCGTCGCCTTCGGCGATCCGGGCGATCCGATCGAATACCTGAAGGCGCTTGCCGCCGACGCCGAGGGACGCGAGATATTGGCGATCCTCCTCGAAGTGCTTCAGTCCGGATATGTGCATGTCGGCGAGGGAACCGACGACGATCAGTACGTCTGGCCCTATTTCGCGGAATATCCCCTGAATGCTCTGACGCCGCAGCAGCTCGTCGAGCTTTTCACGCTGCTCACCGCCGCCGACTACGAGGACATGAAGTCCTACGGCGCCTACACGTTCTTCCGCGTCGGCATCGCCAAGGACGGCCGCTGGCTCTTCTTCCTCGCCGGCGACTGAGGCGGGACTATTCGGCCGGCGTGTGGAGCTCCGGGCCGCGCGCGCCGAAGCCGGAAAAGCCCCAGGCGGCGATGACGGCGAGGATCGACGTGCGCACCCTGAGGCGCTTCCAGACAGCGTAGGAGAGCCAGAGCGCGCGCAGCGTAAGTGCGATTGCACTTGCCACGGCGGCGCCGTTCAGCCCGAAGGGGATGACCAGCGCTACCGCAAGCGGGACGTTTACCGCGACGATCGCTAGATATGTCGAGGCGGAAACGTTGCTGTGGCCGGTCATGTTGAGCATGTCTTCGGCCGGGCCGGCGGCGACGCGCGCGAAGACGCCTGCCGCGAGGATCACAAGCGGAGTGTAGCCTTCCTCAAACCCGTGCCCGAACATGCCGAGCAGCCGATCGCCTCCGGCGACCACGGCGAGGACGGCGATTGCGGCGATGGTGAAGGTCGTCGCCGCGACGGAGCGGCAGAGCCGCTGCAATTCGGCGTGGTCGCCGAGCGTGTGGCTCGCGGAGAAAAGGTGCGCGGTGCCGACCGTCGCTGCGTAGGGCACGAGGTTCACCACCTGGATGATACGCGTGGCGGCGAAATAGATGGCGATCTCGGCCGGGCTGACGAAGAACGACAGCACGAGCACGTCGGCGAAGGAGGAGAGATGTTGGGCGGCGTAGAGCAAGGCGAAAGGCGCCGAGCCCTTGACCCATTCGCCCGGCCGGTAGGCGCGCGGCCCCGGCGGGACGACGCGGCGCAGGCGGTAGAGAATCGTCGTCGCCTGGTAGGCGATCGAGATCGTCATGGCGAGGACGAGACAGGTGAAGCCTGTCTGTGCCGTCGCCGCGAAGCCGAGCCACACGGCGGCCACCATGATGATGAGGAGCAGGCCGTGGCGGAGTATGTAGTTCGGCAAGAGCGCCGGAATCGTCCAGTCGTAGCTCCGCCCGAGCCCTTCGAAGAAGGCCTGCAGGCAGGCGAAAGGAATCGACACCGCCATGAACGCCATCGGCATCAGGTAGTCGTGCTCGATCAGCCCCCCGGCGAGTGGAAGCAATGCGATGAGGAGCGCGCCGAAAGCGACCGACGCCGCGAGCATCGTGAGCGGCGCGAAGCGGATGAAGCCGCGCAGATAATCCTCTTCGCCGCGCGCCCGAAGCTGCGCGACGTAGCGCACTGGCGAATCGCCGAAGCCGAGCGTTGCGACGGCGGAGAAGACCAGGAACCAGACCCAGGTGTAGGCGAAGACGCCGTATTCGTACTGGCCCATCAGGCGGGCGAAGACGACCTGTGCGACATAGGCGAGCGCGGCACTGGTTAGCCGAATAACGAGCGCGATAACGGCCGAGCGCCGCGCAACGCCCGCTCTGTCCTTGCGGGTGGCGAGGTCGCGGGCACGCGAAAGAAGCTCGCGCAGGCGCCCGACGGAAAGTTCTTTCGTGAGGCTCAACTCCGCTCCAGGCCGCTTAAAGGAGGGTTAGCCTTCTCTAACAGTCGGCCCTTAAGGGAGCGTAGCGCACTCGTCAGGCTTGGTTACCGAGCGTCGCCAGAAAGCGCACGGGGCGGCCTTCGCCGCCGGAGAGAAGCTCGCCGTCCGACATGACGCGCTCGCCCCGGACGATCGTGCCGACTGGCCAGCCCGTGACCTGCATGCCGCGATAGGGCGTCCAGCCGGCGCGCGAGGCGCTCCAGGAATCCTCGATCGTCGCCGTTCTCTTCAGGTCCACCAGCGTGAAATCAGCGTCGTATCCGACGGCGATTCTTCCCTTGCCGGCGATGCCGAAGAGCCGCGCCGGCCCGGCGCTGGTCATGTCCATGAAGCGCAAGAGCGAGAGGCGGCCCTTGGCAACGTGGTCGAGCATCACCGGCACCAGTGTCTGCACGCCCGGCATGCCGGAGGGCGACTGCGGATAGGGTTTCGCTTTTTCCTCCAGCGTATGCGGCGCGTGGTCGGAGCCGAGAATGTCGGCAGTGCCGTCGGCGACGCCCGCCCACACGCCCTCGCGATGCGACGCGTCACGGATCGGCGGGTTCATCTGCAGAAGCGTGCCGAGGCGCAGATAATCCTCCGCCGAGAAGGTCAGATGATGCGGCGTCACTTCGACCGAGGCGATGTCCTTGTGGTCGGCGAGGAAGCGCATCTCGTCTTGCGTCGAGACATGGAGCACGTGGATCAGTGCGCCGCGCTCGCGCGCGATCGAAACGAGCCGCCGCGTGGAGGAGAGCGCGACCTCTGCATCGCGCCAAACCGGATGGCTTGATGGATCGCCCGCGACGCGCATGCGAAAGCGATCGGTCAGACGATACTCGTCCTCGGAATGGAAGGCGGCGCGGCGGCGCGCTTTTTGCAGGATGGCGCGCACGCCCGCATCGTCCGGCACGAGCAGCGAACCCGTCGACGAGCCCATGAAGACCTTGATTCCCGCCGCGCCCGGCAGGCGCTCCAATTCCGGTATGTCGGAAGAATTCTCCGCCGTTCCGCCGACCCAGAAGGCGTGGTCGCAATGCATGCGGCCCTTGGCGCGCTCAAGCTTGTCTTCGAGCGCCGCGGCGCTGGTCGTCAGCGGATTGGTGTTCGGCATCTCGAATACGGCGGTGACGCCGCCCATCACCGCGGCGAGCGAGCCGCTCTCAAGATCCTCTTTGTGCTCGGCGCCGGGTTCGCGGAAATGCACCTGTGTGTCGATGACGCCGGGAAGGACGGTGAGCCCGGCCGCATCGACGATCTCCCCCGCATCGGCTGCAGCCAGATCGCCGAGCGCCGCTATGCGCCCGTTCCTGACGCCGATGTCGCGCACGCCGATCCCGTCGTGGTTTACGACGCTTCCGCGGCGGATGAGAAGGTCGAAGGTCTCGGGCATCAGTGCTCACGCTCCTCCCCCTTGTGAGAGGGGTGGGGGAGGGCTAACTCCACCGATTGCAAGCAATTCCTGTTTTGTGCAAGCGCGCGGAGCTCTGAAGCGAAGAATGCCCACTGCCCATCTCGATGACCGCGCCGTGGTCCGCATCGCCGGGCCGGACGCAAAGACGCTGCTTCAGAACGTCGTCACCCTCGACATGGAGAGCGTGGACCGTCACGGCAGCGGCTACGGCGCGCTGCTGACGCCGCAGGGAAAGATCCTCTTCGACTTCGTGCTCCACAAAGCGCCGGACGGCTACGCGGCCGACCTGCAGGCAGGTGAGGCCGAGGCGTTCGCCAAGCGGCTCTCGCTTTATAAGCTCCGCGCGAAGGTGGAAATCGCGTTGGCGCCGGAGCTCGCGGTCTACGCCGCGTGGGACGGCGCGGACACGCAAGGCGGAGGGCATGCCGACCCGCGTCTTGCCACGCTTGGGAACCGCCGGCTCGCTCAGAAAGGCTCGGTCGCGACCGATGCCTCTGCCGCGGACTGGCATCGGCACCGGATTGCGCTCTCAATTCCGCAAGGCGGCGTCGACTTCGTCTTCGGCGACGCCTTTCCCTTCGACGCCGGCATGGACTCGCTGCATGGCGTCGCCTTCGACAAGGGCTGCTACATCGGCCAGGAAGTGGTGAGCCGCATGCGCCACCGCGGCACCGCGAGGAGGCGGATTGTTGCAATCGAATCGAAGGGCTCGCTGCCGGAGCCCGGCGCCGACATCGTCGCCGGCGAGCGCGTCGTCGGCCGTCTCGGCTCATCCGCGGGCGGGCAGGGAATAGGCCTCGTCCGGCTCGACCGGTTGCGCGCCGCGCTCGATGACCGTCTCCCGGTCCGCGCCGGGGCGGAGGAGGTTGCGGTCGCGCTGCCCGCCTGGGCCACCTATGGCTGGCCGGCGACGGCGAGCGTGGGCGAGGACTGAACGCGATGCCTGATCGTCCCGGCGCCCCGCCGCGCGCGTGGCAGCGGATGCTCTCCGGCCGCCGTCTCGATCTCCTCGATCCCTCGCCGCTCGACATCGAGATCGAGGATATTGCGCACGGGCTTGCTCGGGTGGCGCGCTGGAACGGGCAGACGTTCGGCGACTACGCCCTCTCCGTCGCGCAGCACTCGCTGCTCGTGGAGCGCGTGCATGGGCTACAGAATCCCTCTTCAACGCCGCGCGAAAAGCTGGCGACGCTGCTCCATGACGCGCCGGAATACGTGATCGGCGACCTGATCTCGCCCTTCAAGGCGGTGATCGACACCGCCTATCGTGAGGTCGAGGAGCGGCTGCATCGGGCAGTGCGGCTCCGTTTCGGATTGCCGGCCGCGCTGCCGCCGCAGATGCAGAACCGCATCAAGAAGGCCGACCAGACGGCGGCCTACTTTGAGGCAATCACGCTCGCCGGCTTCGCCGACAAGGAAGCGGCGCGCTTTTTCGGCCGTCCCGGCACGATCGGCGCGGGGCAAGTCGAAGCGATGCTTGAGCCATGGTCCGCCAAAAGGGCAGAATCGCTCTATCTGAAGAGCGTCAGGGCGGCGTCGAAGGCCGCCATGGCGGAGGTTTGAATTGAGCGCGATCGTCGTCTGTCCGCTGTCCCGCCTTGCCGAGACAGTCGCCGCTTACCGCGCCAGCCACATCGTGACGCTGGTCAATGCCGGCACGCTCTTCTCGCGGCCACCGGTGGTCGACGCTGCAAACCATCTGCATGTCGCAATCCACGACATTTCCGCGCCGGCGGAAGGCATGGTCTGTCCGGAAGAGGAGCATGTCAGCGAATATTTGGCGTTCATGGAGCGGTGGGACCGCGCGGCTCCCGTCGTCGTCCATTGCTACGCCGGGATCAGCCGTTCGACTGCGGCCGCCTTCTCGGCGCTTTGCGCTGCGCGTCCCGATCTCGATGAAGAGACGATCGCGCTTCGCCTGCGTCAACGCTCGCCGGAGGCGACGCCGAACGCGCGCTTCGTCGCGCTTGCCGACGAGATACTCGGGCGCTCCGGCCGCATGGTGAAGGCGGTGGAGAAGATCGGCCGCGGCGCCGAGGCCTTCGAGGGAACCGTCTTCGCGCTTCATATCGATGAGTGACACGGCAGGCACCGCCACTGCGATCGAGGTAGGCCTCAACGCCGCGATCGTCGCGGTCGAAAACGTCACGCCGCTGATCCTCGTCGTCGAAGCGGGGCAGGGGGCGCGTGACAGCCTCCCCTTCGGGCCCTTCGATCCGGTCGGGCACCGCACGCTCGAGATCGGGCTCCGCGGCTGGGTGGAGGCGCAGACGCATCTGAAGCTCGGCTATGTCGAGCAGCTCTATACGTTCGGCGACCGCGGTCGCCACGCCGGGCCTTCGGCGCGCGATCCGCGCGTCATGTCGGTCGGCTATCTCGCGCTGACCCGCCGCTCGCCGGAATCCGACGCGGTGCTTGCGCGTTCAGGCGCTGCATGGCGGCCATGGTACGGATATTTTCCCTGGGAGGATTGGCGCGGCGGAACGCCAGCGCCGCTCGACGCGATTCTGCCGCTCCTTGCCGATTGGTCGGCGCAAAAGCCCGGCAGGGACGCGCCGGCGCGACCGATCGCGCGGCACGACCGCGTCAGGCTCGCATTCGGCGTCGGCGACGTGCCATGGGACGAGGAGCGCGTGCTTGAGCGCTTCGAGCTCCTCTACGAAGCGGGGCTTGTCGAAGAAGCGCGGCGCGACGGTCGTCCTGCCGCGCTCGGTCGCAAGCGCCTGCCCTCGCTCGGGCTCGCAATGCGCCATGATCACCGCCGCATCCTGGCGACGGCGATATCGCGCTTGCGCGGCAAGCTGAAATACCGCCCGGTCGTGTTCGAGCTGATGCCGGAGACTTTTACCCTGACGGAGCTGCAACGCACCGTGGAGGCGATCTCCGGCCAGCACCTTCACAAGCAGAACTTTCGCCGTCTCGTCGAGAACAGCCAGCTTGTGGAGCCGAGCGGCGGCACGTCGACGGCGACCGGCGGCCGCCCGGCGGCGCTCTTCCGCTTTCGCCGCGAGACGCTGCAGGAGCGGCCGGCGCCGGGCTTCCGGCTTGGTGGGCGCGTATGAGCGCGCCGCCGCTCGTCTTCATCCGCCACGGCGAAACGGACTGGAACCGCGAGTTCAGGTTTCAAGGCCAATGCGACATCCCCTTGAACGATCGCGGTCGTCGACAGGCAGCGCGAAACGGACGCGCCGTAGCCGGCATTCTCGCCGCGTGCGACTTGACGCTCGTCGCCTCGCCGCTCGGGCGGGCGGTGGAGACGATTCGAATCGTGCTCGATGCCGCCGGCATGGATGGGCGGCGCTTCGCCACCGACGCGGTGCTGATGGAGGCGAATTACGGCGACTGGGAGGGACTGACGATCAAGGAAATCGCCGCGCGCTACCCCGACCAGGCGCGCGCCCGCGACGTTGACAAATGGGGCTACGCGCCGCCGAACGGCGAGAGCTACAAGATGCTGTCGGAGCGCGTGTCCGACTGGGTGAAAACGCTTGGCGGGCCGACCCTCGTCGTGGCGCACGGCGGCATCCTGCGCGCGCTCCTCTACCTTCTCGCCGGCCTCCCGGCGCACGACGCGCCGCATCTCGCCGTGCCGCAGGATCGCGTAATCCTCTTCACCAGAGGCTCGGTGCTCACGATCTGAGTTTGACGCTCTTCCGCCGCGCGCCTAAACGAAGCGGTGGCGCCGATAACCTCCCCCTTGAGGGGAGGTCGAAATCCGACGAGCCTCTGCGAGGCGGATTTTGGGAGGGGTGAGTTGTCGCCGCCGCACCCCCTCCCGAAGTTCGCTTCGCTCTGCTCAGCAAACTTCGACCTCCCCTCAAGGGGGAGGTTACGCAGCGTCGAGCTCGAACCGGACCATGTCGCACAACACCTTCGGCCACCTTTTCCGAGTCACCACCTGGGGCGAAAGCCACGGGGCCGCGATCGGCTGCGTGGTTGATGGCTGTCCGCCGAGACTCCCGATCTCGGAAGCGGAAATCCAAGGCTATCTCGACAAGCGGCGGCCGGGGCAGTCGCGCTTCACCACGCAGCGGCGCGAGCCGGACCAGGTGAAGATCCTCTCCGGCGTGTTTGAGGACGAGACGACCGACGGCCTCGTTACGACCGGCGCGCCGATCTCGCTCATGATCGAAAACGTCGACCAGCGCTCGAAGGACTATTCGGAGATTCGCGAGAGCTATCGCCCCGGCCACGCCGACTACACCTACGACGCGAAATACGGCATCCGCGACTATCGCGGTGGCGGCCGCTCCTCGGCGCGCGAGACGGCGATGCGCGTCGCCGCCAGTGCCATCGCGCGGAAGATCGTGCCGGGACTTTCCGTGCGCGGCGCGCTGATCCGTATCGGCGAGATCGAAATCGATCGCGCGCGCTGGGACTGGAATGAAGTCGACAACAACCCCTTCTTCTCGCCCGACGCGGAGACGGCGAAAAGATGGGAGCCCTATCTCGACAATATCCGCAAAGAGGGCTCATCGGTCGGCGCGGTGATCGAGGTCGTCGCCGAAGGCGTGCCGGTCGGTCTCGGCGCGCCGGTCTACGGCAAGCTCGACCAGGATATCGCCGCGGCGATGATGTCGATCAACGCGGTAAAGGGTGTGGAGATCGGTAACGGTTTTCACGCCGCACGCATCAGCGGCGAGGAGAACGCCGACGAAATGCGCATGGGCAATGACGGCAAGCCGATGTTCCTGTCCAACAACGCCGGCGGCATCCTCGGCGGCATCTCGACCGGGCAGCCGGTTGTCTGCCGCTTCGCGGTGAAGCCGACCTCGTCGATCCTGAATCCGGTCAAAGGCATCACCCGCTCAGGCGAGAACATCGACCTTGTGACGAAGGGCCGCCACGACCCCTGCGTCGGCATCCGCGCCGTGCCGGTCGGCGAAGCGATGCTCGCGATCGTGCTCGCGGACCACTATCTCAGGCACCGCGCGCAAACGGGCGCGTCCGTCTGATTCAGCTGCGCGCGGCGCGCTCGCTGTCGAGCATCGCCATCTGCGTCGGCGCATAGCGTTCGCCGGCGGCGGCGCCGGGTGGCACCGCCTGCTCGATCTCCTGGAGATCACTCTTGTCGAGGCGCACGTCGAGAGTGCCGAGCGCCTCTTCGAGTCGGTCGCGCCGCCGCGCGCCGATGAGCGGCACGATGTCTTCGCCGCGCGACAGCACCCAGGCGATCGCGATCTGTGCGGGCGTGGCGCCGCGCGCCTCGGCGATGCCACGAAGCGCCTCTACGAGCCCGAGGTTGCGCTCGAGATTCTCGCCCTGGAAGCGGGGATAGTTGACGCGGAGGTCGCCCTTGGCGCCCGCCGCCCTCGACCAATGTCCGCTGATCAGGCCACGCGAGAGCACGCCATAGGCGGTAATCCCGACGCCGAGCTCGCGACAGGTCGGAAGAATCTCGTCCTCGATGCCGCGCGAGATCACCGAATACTCGATCTGGAGGTCGGCGACCGGATGCACGGAATTGGCGCGGCGGATCGTCTCCGCCCCGACTTCGGAGAGGCCGACATGGCGCACGTGGCCGGCTTTGATCAGGTCCGCGATGGCGCCGACCGTCTCCTCGATCGGCACGTTCGGATCGAGCCGCGCCGGACGGTAGATATCGATGTGATCGACGCCGAGGCGCTTCAAGCTGTACGAGACGAACGTCTTCACCGCTCGCGGACGCGCGTCGTAGCCGAGCCAGGCGCCACCCGGATCGCGCAGCGCGCCGAATTTCACGCTGATCAGCGCTTGCTCGCGGCGGCCCTTGAGCGCCTCGCCGATCAGCATCTCGTTGTGGCCCATGCCGTAGAAATCGCCGGTGTCGATCAGGGTGATGCCCGCGTCGAGCGCAGCGTGGATCGTGGCGATGCTCTCGCCGCGATCGGCCGGGCCGTACATCCCCGACATCCCCATGCAGCCGAGGCCGAGGGCCGAGACCTTCGGACCGTTCCGGCTAAGCGCGCGCGTTTTCATCGTTTCGCCTTGAGTGTCGAAGCATCAGACTTAGAAACTGCACGGCCCGCGACAAGGTGGAAAGTCGTGGGATGCAAGCGCTGCGCGGATGCGGGATTGTGCGGTGCTTCAAGGTGGCGGAACCGCGGACGCCTGACTAAGGTCTCGCGAATGCCCAAAAGGGGCGCGAACGTGACCGGGGAATCGGGCTCACGAGGAAGATATCGTGCGATTTGCGAAATGGCTGGCGTGCCTGCTCGTTCTTGGTGCCGTACTGCCGTTGGAGGCCCGCGGCCAGGATCAAGGGTTCGAGTCGCTGATCGAGGGCGTGCTGAAGCAGCATCCCGACGAAACGCAGCCTGAACAGCCGCTGCCGCAGCCGGAGCAGCCGCTGCCACAGTCCGAACAGGCCCCGCCTGAGCAGCCTCTACCTCAGCAACCACTGCCCCCGAGCGAACCGTTCCCCGGGGTGCCATCGGAGCCGGCGGCGGTCGCTCCGCCAGTTCTCGTCCCTGTCGAACCCGGGCCGCGTCCTTATACGCCGCCCAAGATCGCACACCCGGCCGACGAGAACGCGCCGCTCCGGGAGACAGGCACAGCGTCTGCGCCGGGCGCGACGCCCGCCCCGGCGCCGTCGGATACGACCGCTCCGGCGACGCCGGCGGAAGCGACACCAGGCGCTGCACCGCTCGACCGATCAAAACGCCACCGCGAACATCACGGAACCCGGCGCGGAGCGGACGCGCGAGAGCCTGACCGTCGAGGAGGTGAACGCGGCGGTGCTTCCTGCCGAGCTGCCGGCCTTCAAGGGCGCAAACCCGCTCGTCCTTAAGGCGCAAGTGCTGCTCGACCGCGCCGGCGCCTCGCCGGGCGTGATCGACGCTTACGCCGGCGGGAATTTGGGCAAGGCGATCTCGGCGGTCGAGACCGTGCTCGGGCTCCCCGCCGATGGCGTGCTCGACCAGGCGGTATGGGACGCGCTTGGCGGCGACGGCGCGCCGGCGGTGCTCAAGCAGTACACGATCACCGCAGAGGATCTCGCCTATCCGTTCGTCGCGTCGATTCCGGCCGACTTTATGGAACAATCACGGCTCCCGAGCCTTGGATATTCGAGCGTCGAGGAGATGCTCGGCGAGCGGTTCCACATGGACACGAAGCTGCTGACGGCTTTGAACCCAAGCGCGGACTTCCGCCAAGCCGGCACGCAGGTCTGGGTCGCCGCCGTGGACGGCGCGCCGATCACCGAGAGCGTCGCACGGATCGTCGCGGACAGGACCGCAAGCCAGGTGCGGGCCTATGACGCCGGGAACCATCTGATCGCCGCCTATCCCGCGACGATCGGGAGCACGGCGAACCCATCGCCGATTGGCGATCATATTGTGAGCGCCGTGACGCGCGATCCGACCCTCCAGTTCAGCGCGCCCGATGGCAGCGGTGCGATCGCGACGCTTCCGGCCGGCCCAAACAACCCGCTCGGCACGGTGCTTATCGCTCTTACCGACCCGGGTTACGAAATAAGCGGCAGCGCCGATCCGTCGAAGGTCGGCAAGCCGGCTTCCGAGGGTTGCGTGCGACTCGCGAACTGGGATGTCGAGGAGCTCGCGGGTCTGGTCGAATCGGGCGTCGCAGTCTCGTTCCAATGAGGCGCGCGCGCCGTGCAGGCCGGGCGCTTGTCGTCGTGACCGCGGTCGCCGTTACGAGCGGAGCTTGGGCTGCAGGCGATTCCGCCCCGCGGTTGCCGCGTCCGCGTCCGGCTACCACCCCGCCGGCGGAGACCGTCGTTTGGGCGAACGGCGCGGAGACGCGCTTCCAGGACGCGGTTCTGGCGGTAGACGGCTTGGCGAGGCTGCCGCGTCCGCGCCCGGCAGATCCGACCGCCCTCGCTACGGTTGCCTCGAACGAGGAAGTTCCGGAACCGCCGCAGGCGCCGAACGTCTTGCCAGGCTCGGCACCGAGGAGGGAGGAGAGCGACAAAGACTTTGCTGCCTGCCTGGGGGAGCTCCGCGGTCTCGGCGTAACCTTCGAGACAATGGAGCCGATAGACGGCGCCTGCAGCGTCCCGCATCCGCTCAACGTAACAACGCTCGGAGCGGGCGTCGCGATCAGCCCCGAAACCGTGCTGAATTGCGCGACCACGCGTGCACTGGCGAAATGGGTGCGCGACATCGTCGAGCCCGCCGGCGCGCGGTGCGCTCGACGCGAGGCTGAAGGGAATCCGGCAGGATTCCGCCTTCGTCTGCCGCAACCGATACAACGATCCGAACGCGAAGATCTCCGAGCACGCTTTCGCCAACGCCATCGACATCGCGGCCTTCGAATTCGCCGGCCGCAATGACGTTGGGATCGGAACGAACGACGCGGGCTCGGCGGAGGCGGACTTCGAGGCCGCGACCCGCGCCGGCGCCTGCCGCTACTTCACGACGGTGCTTGGGCCAGGTTCAAACGCCGCGCACGCGACGCACTTCCACCTCGATCTCGCTGAGCGGAAAGGCGGCTATCGCCTCTGCGAGCTCGGCGCGTCGCCGATGATCGGGGCCCGCGCGCCGGAAAAGACGACGCGAGAGTAGCCGACATAGGAGAACGCCATCGCCGAGCCGGCGCCGAGCACAAGCGCGACGATCGGCGGCGTGCCGCGCCACAGGAGAAGGGCTGCCGCGTAGACGCCATAGTTTACGCCCGCCGCAAGCGCCGCCACGGTCGCGTAGCGCATGCCCTCGTGTGCCTGGCTTCGCTCCGACGCGCCGAAAGTGTGTACCCGATTAAGCCGCCAGGTGGTGAAGGTCGCGCTGCTCATCGAAACGACGCGCGCGGAGAACGGGTCGAGCCCCACGACGTAGTGGAGAAGCGACAGCACGAGTGCGTCGACCACGAAGCCGGTCCCGCCGACGAGTGCGAAGCGGAGGAACGTCGGCGCCTCCGCCTTGACGAGACGCAGCATGCCTCTACTGCGCCCCGAGGCCCGGAACGGCCTGGAAGAGGATGCGCTTCTGCTCGATGCGCGAGCGGCCGAGCGCCTCGAGTACGAGCCCGCACCCGGCCAGCACGAAGCCGGCGACGAACATGCTCATGCCGATGATGGCGTTGGAGAAGGAGGCGAGGATCTCGCCGTCGAGCCGTGCCGAAAGGATCGGCACCATGAGCGACAGCCCGACGATCCAGAAGATCACCGCGAAGAGTGTGTAGAAGGCGAAGGGCCGCGTCTCCTTGGCGAGCATGGCGAGGCGGAGGGCGGCGTGGATTGCGTCGGCGATGCCCGCAGGGTGCGCCGACGCCGCGCGCTCAGGCTTGCCGTCGCTAAGCTCGATCTCGGCGACCGGAATCATCAGCTGGTTTGCGTGCATGGAAAGCTCGACCGCGACGTCGAAGCCGGTGGAGATCGCCGGAAAGCTCTTCACGAAGCGGCGCGTGAAGGCGCGATAGCCTGAGTTGATGTCGGATGACGCGCCGGCGAATGAGCTCCGGTAGAGCCATTCGAAGGCGCGCTCGCCGAAATCCTCGCGCCCGTGTCGGCCGGGGCGCGGGCGCCGCGTTCCGACCACCATGTCGACATGCTCCGTGACGAGCGCGTTGACGAGCGAGGGCGCGTCGGCCGGGTCGTAGCTGCCATCACCTTCCGCAAGCACGTAGATGTCGGCGTTGATGTCGGCGAACATGCGGCGCACCACGTTGCCCTTGCCCTGCCGCGCCTCGCGATAGACGCGCGCGCCTTCGCGCGTTGCAACGCGCGCCGTGTCGTCGGTGGAATTGTTGTCGAAGACGAAGATGCGCGCCGAAGGCAGCGCCTCGCGGAAGCCGCTGACGATCGCGCCGATCGTCTCGGCCTGATTGTAGCAGGGGATGAGCACGGCGATCTTGAAGCCGTCCTCGATCGCTGGCGCGCTCATGGTTCCATCCGCATCGCTCAAGGTGGGGCCGGTCTACCCCGCGAGCGGTTAACGCTCGGTAAGATTTTGCTTGCAGGAACGACGCGTTCACTTTTCTTGGGTAGCCCCGGAGCAATCCGCCAACGCCGGTCCGCCAGACGTGCCTGTGAAAGCCGAAGCCGACACCTTGCCGAACAGCGCCGCCTCAGGCACCGCCGCGCGCGAGCCCTCGCTCCCTGCGATCGTCGTGATCTTCTGGGCGGCTTTTGCGGTTGCTGTCGTTGCGACCCGCATCATGAATCCGGCGCTCTTCGAGGGCCAGGACCCCGACAGCTTTCTGAGGCTCGTCAACGTCCGCGACTTTCTTGCGGGGCAAGGCTGGTTCGACCTCGTGCAGCACCGCATGGACCCGCCCGGCGGCGCGCTACTGCAATGGTCACGACTGATCGACGCGCCGCTCGCCTTCCTGATCTTCGTCGGCAAGAAAATCGGGCTCGGCGAGAACTTGGCGCTGACCGGCTGGCCGACCTTGCTCTTGCTCGGGTTGATGGGCGCGGCGGCGGCGACGGCATCGGCTCTGGCCGGTCGCGCAGCGGCGATCGCCACGCTCTTGCTCGTGCTCTTCTTCCTCGATCCGCTGATCGTCTATCTCCCCGGCGACATCGATCACCATAACGCGCAGATCGCGTTGATGCTGGCGACGGTGGCCTTCGCACTCAGGATGCCCTCCGGAGCGCTCTTCGGATTTCTTGCCGGCGCCGCCTCGGCTGTGACGCTCGCAATCGGGCTTGAGATGCTGCCGCATGTTGCGATGCTCGGCATCGTGATCGCGCTGCGCTTCGCGTGGACCGGGGAGAATCCGCGCGCTGTCGCCGCCTACGGCGCTGCGATCGGGCTCTTGCCCGGTGCGCTCTATTACGCGACCGGCTCGCCGGCAGCCGCAATGGCTTGCGATTCGCTCTCCTATGCCTTCGCCGTTCCGCTCCTGATCGCCGGGCTAGGCCTTGCCGTCCTGGCGCTCCTTGGAGGCGGGAGTGGCAAGGGCGTGCGGATCGTCGGGCTTCTCGTCGTTGGGGCTGGCGCGGCTGGCTCCTTCGTCGGGGTCACGCCGGAATGTCTCGGCGGACCCTACGGCCAGCTCTCGCCGGCGGTGAAGGCGGCTTTCCTCGACACGGTTTCGGAAGCGCAGCCGATCTGGAGCTACGCCGAACGCGAACCCGTCGGCGCGATCGGCTCGATCGGCCCGCTCCTCGTAGCGCTCTTCGTTGCCTTCCGACATGCGCGGCGCGATGCGATCTGGATCGTTCCGGCGGCGCTGCTTGCGCTCGCCGCCGCACTCTCTTTCTACCAAGTGCGGACGCTTCCCTTCGCGAGCGCGCTCGCGATCCCAGTGCTCGGTGTGTGGCTGGCGGAAGTCTACGCTTACGCGGCAGGGCGGACGAAAAGCCGCGTGCGGCAGTCGCTCCCCGTCATCGCAGCCTTCGTCATTGCGATACCGTTCACCTACCTCTTGATCGGCTGGGGCGGTGAGAAGGCGCTCGCGGCGCTCTCCAATGGCCGCATCGCGGCCCACGTGCAGGCGAAACCCGACCCGGCTTTGATCAAGGGCCTGACGCCGGCGCAGCAGAACTGCTTCGATCCGGCGAGCGGCGCGCTTCTCGCCGAAGTGCCGCGCGGGCTCGTGATCGCGCCGCTCTTCTACGGCTCGACCGTGCTGATGCTTTCCGACCATTCCGTCGTAGCCGGCCCCTATCACAGGAACGGCCAGGCGATCCTCGACACGATCAACGCAATGCAACGCGCACCGGCCGAAGCGAAGACGATCGTGCATGCGCGCGAGGTCGACTACGTGGCGCTCTGCACAGCATCACAGGAGGCAGCGATCACCGCGCACAAGGCGCCGGACGGACTCGTCGCGGAGCTCCTCGCCGGCCGCACGCCGGAATGGCTCGCGCCGGTGCCGGCGAACGAGAAGACCGCGCTCAAGCTGTGGCGGGTGGTGAACTAGGCGTGTCTTAAGCCCGCGGCCGCCTCGTGCTATCGTGGCACATGCTTCGCCTGCTATTGATTCTGGCCGCACTAATTTCCGCCGCGCCGGCTTTGGCCGAGCCGCCGGCAAAGCAGCTTTTCGGGGCGCAGCCGCTGCCGGCGTCTCTCCCTTCCGCGCCGATCGGATTCTACGCCCGCGGCTGCTTGGCGGGCGGCGTGCAGCTTCCCCCTGACGGACCGCATTGGGAGGCGATGCGGCTTTCGCGCAATCGCCAATGGGGTCTGCCGGTCCTCGTCGATTTCATCGAGAAGCTTGCCAATGACGCCGCGACGCTTGACGGATGGCCCGGCCTTCTGATCGGCGACATGTCACAGCCGCGCGGCGGGCCGATGGTGAGCGGGCATGCCTCGCACCAGATCGGCCTCGACGTCGATATCTGGCTGACGCCGATGCCCGCGCGGCAATTCAGCGAGAAGGAGCGCGAAGACACCTCCGCAGTCCTGGTCGCCGAGGCCGGCCCGCACGAGATCTATCGGGATCGCTGGACGTCTGCGCACGGGCGCCTGATCCGCCGCGCGGCGCTCGATCCGCGCGTCGAGCGCATCTTCGTCGCGCCGGGGATCAAGAAGGAGCTTTGCCAGACCGCGGGGAGCGACCGCGACTGGCTCAGGAAGATTCGCCCCTATTACGGACACAACGACCATTTCCACGTGCGGCTTTCCTGCCCGCCGGGGACGAACTGCCGCAAGCAGGCACCGCCGCCGGCCGGCGACGGCTGCGGAGCAGACCTCAACTATTGGTTTTCCGCCGCGCCCTACAAGGCCGCTCCGAAGCCGGCCCACCCGCCGCGCCAAGTGACACTCGCCGACCTGCCGGCGGCGTGCGCACAGGTGCTGACGGCGCCGGCAGTCGACGGGGCGCTCACCATGCGGCAGGCCTTCGCCGTTGAGATGGGGCAGACGCCGCCGCCCGCCGACGCCGACGTGCCCGTCGCGTCCGTAGCCGCCGCGCAGCCGCCAACTCAACCGGAGCTCACGCGCCTGCCGCGGCCGAGGCCTGCAGGGCAATAGTCTCGCGAGCGTGTGGAAGTTTGCGCCGGCCCTCTCCCGCGAGGGGAGAGGGCGCTCGAGCCGCCGACGCGGCAACGCCTCCAGGTGTTATGCCGCAGCTTCTTCGTGGAAGATCGGACAGGAGATGCCGGTGCCGCCGAGCCCGCAATAACCGGCCGGGTTCTTGGCGAGATATTGCTGGTGGTAGTCCTCGGCGAAGTAGAATTCCGGCGCTTCAGCGATTTCCGTGGTGATCGCGCCGCGCGATTTTCCGAGCGCCGCCTGATACGTGTCGCGCGAGGCCTCCGCCTGCCGCCGCTGCGCGTCGTCGTAGACATAGACGGCGGAGCGGTACTGCGTGCCGATGTCGTTCCCCTGGCGCATACCCTGCGTCGGGTCGTGCGATTCCCAGAAGCGGCGGAGAAGCTCCGCGTAAGAAATCTGCTTCGGGTCGAAGACGACGAGCACGACCTCGGTGTGGCCGGTACGCCCGGAGCAGACCTCCTGGTAGGTCGGGTTCCGCGTCTCCCCGCCGGCATAGCCGACCGCGGTCACGTAGACGCCCGGCGTCTTCCAGAAGATGCGCTCCGCGCCCCAGAAACAGCCGAGCCCGAAGAGCGCCTTCTGCATGCCTTGCGGATAGGGGCCCTTCAGCGGATGGCCGTTGACGAAGTGCGTGGCGGCGGTCGCGATCGGCTCGGCGCGGCCGGCGAGCGCCTCGCCGGGGGCGGGCATGGCGAGCTTCTTGGAGAGCATACCGAAGAGCATGAAAGCCTCCGAGGTTTGGGTGACTTTAGGCCGCGAACTCGCGGCTCAGGAACGGGCGTCGGCGGCGCGCGCCAAGCACCAGGAAGACGACGCCGAGGGCGGCGAGCACGACCGCGGTCGGTGCTGCCATCAGCCAGGCGAGCGGGACATCGAGCGGCCAGGCTGCGGTCGGTATCGCGATCTCGGTTCCGTCCGGCTTGCCGAGCGCCGCGAGCGTCGCATAGGTGTCGGCGACGGGCGTCAGCACCAGCGCCGAGGCCGCAATCGACTTTGCCCCGTCCACGACGGCGGCAACAAGCGCCCCCGCGATGAGCCAAAAGCCGAGGAAGCGTGTGAAGAAGCGGAGCATGCGCTTATACGTAAGGGCGTTCGGCGAAAGGGGCAATCGTCGCACACTCGCCTGTGATCGCTTTCGCAGAACCCGTGAACCGCGTTCGGGGGGCGCCTTGCGGTTCGGCGGCGCGCTCGATACATGAGGCGCTCCCGGACGCCGGGGCCCTCGCGGCCGTGTCCGAAGGAGGGGTGGCCGAGTGGCTGAAGGCGCACGCTTGGAAAGCGTGTTTACGGGAAACCGTAACGCGGGTTCGAATCCCGCTCCCTCCGCCACCCTACGTCGCCAGCATCGCCGGAAAAACCGGTCGACATGCTCAGTTACGGCGTTCTGAAAGCAAAGATCTCGGCAGTGTGGGCACACGTTCTTGCACGCGCCATGCTGGGCCCTGACGCGCGCTGGACCGCCGGATCACATCTCTCCGGCCCGCACTCTGTCCTTCCAGTCGCACGGCGAGATTTCGCGCAGCTCTCTGGCATGGCAGTTCCACAAATCGATAGGTGAGCCCGGCAAGCGCCACGACGAGCAACAAGATGGCGAGCGTCACGCCGTCCATCAGCAGCGGCGAACCGAAATCGATGACTTGTGTGTTCAACGCCTGATGATCGGCCGAATAGAAATCGCGATGAAGGAACCACCCGAGTCCGCGCACGCACTTGCTGAGTACCACGAAGATAAACGCGTGGAGCAGGTAGATCGAATACGAACACCGCCCGAGATATTGAAACGGCCCGGTCTTAAGTAGCGCCGATACAGGTCCGGCCTCTAGCGAAAATACAAGTATCGTGGCGGCGAATGTCAGCGGCAGCAGGTCCACAGCGACCGCCATGCCCGCACAGGAGACCTGAATGAAGATCAGGACGACTAGGAAAAGCTCGAGCAGAGCAACGTGTGGCAGTTGGATGTGCCTGGCGTGCGTCCAGAGGCGATAGCAAAAGTGCCCGACAAAAAAGTAGCAAACGCCGCGGAACAGCCCGTCGTCGAAGAAGTGACCGAAGCCCGGATCGTAAACGTGGAAGACGGCCAGACCACTCAACAAGATGAGCGTGGCCGCGAGGAATGACGAAAGACGCGGAATCAGGCAAAGCACGCCGAGGGTCATGTATACCCAGATTTCGGCGCTTATGCTCCACGAAGGAAAGTTTAGCCAAAAAACGGTGTGATTGCGGAAGGCGTGCAAAAGGAAGGCGTTCTCCGCGACGAAGCCCAGCGGCGGCATGTCTTGCCCCGTCACCGAGCCGGGGACAAGGCCGAGACGCAGGGCCAAGACCTCGGCGCCGAACATTGTCAGGAACAGCGCCAGCACGAAGAGATGCAGCGGCCAGAGCCGCCCAATTCGGCGCGTCATGAAACCAGCGAGAGAGCGGAAATTGCGAACGCGCTCGAAATAGGAGAGCGACACCACAAAGCCGCTCAGGACGAAGAAGAAATCGACAAAGACGGAGCTGCGGCGGACGAACGGAACGTAGAAGAGGTCGCTTTGAAAGGGACCGTGCAGCAGCACGATCATCACCGCGAAGACGCCGCGAAAGCTGTCGAGGACCGTGAGGCGCGTTATACCCTGGGCACCAACCGAAGGACGCGGCCCGCGGTTGTATGGTACGTCAGTTTGAAACGATGCTGGCGGCCATCCTGGCAACTGCCGCTACCCCCTTGTCCAATGAGACGGACAACAAGGCAAGGACTTACCGGTTGCGGCGGTGCGATGGAAACACAGCAAAACGACGCGACTGTGCAGCGTCGCTCCAATGGGGGAACGCACATGGGGTAGCGTTACGCCAAATTGGGGATCACGGCTTCGCCCAGAAGCCGTATGCGGCGTGCTTCAACGTGGTGACGGCAGTAGCGCGCGAGACTAGCCAAGATACATGAAGCGCGGCGGCCCGGAATAGGCCGCTTGCTATTGAAATCGAGGGGGAATGAGCAAAGTCGCAATCGTCGGATCGGGGTTCATCGGCCGCGCCTGGGCCATCACTTTCGCGCGCGCCGGGCATGAGGTCGCGCTCTGGGACGGAGATCCGACGGCGCCGGAAAGGGCGCTCGATTTCATCCGCGGCGTGCTGCCGGACCTGGCTGAGAACGATCTGCTCGGCCGCATAGCCCCCGACGACGTGCTCGCCAACGTCGCCGTCGAGCGCGATCTCGGCACCGCCGTCGCCGGAGCTTCGCACGTGCAGGAGAACACGCCCGAAGATCTCGCGATGAAGATCGCGGTCTTCAAGGATCTCGACGGGCTTGCCGCAGCCGACGCGGTGATCGCAAGCTCGAGCTCAGCCATCCTGCCTTCGCTCTTCACCGAATCGCTGGCCGGCCGCGAGCGCTGCCTTGTCGTGCACCCGATCAATCCACCGTATCTGATCCCTGCCGCGGAGGTCGTGCCGGCGCCGTGGACGTCCGAAGACGTGATCGAGCGCACGCGCGACTTTCTCGTCGCCGCCGGGCAGGCGCCGATCGTCATGAAGCGCGAGCTCGACGGCTTCATCATGAACCGCATGCAAGGCGCGCTGCTCGAGGAGGCCTTCCGCCTTGTCGCCGATGGCTACGCATCGGTTGAGGATATCGACACCGGCATCCGCGAGGGTTTGGCGCTCCGCTGGTCCTTCATGGGACCGTTCGAGACCATCGATTTGAACGCCCCCGGCGGCGTACGCGACTATGTCACCCGCTATCAGGGTATCTACGAAAAGCTCTTCCCGCAGATGCAGCGCCGGGTCGACTGGGCGGGCGATGTGCTGAAGACCGTCGAGCGCGAGCGTCGGAGCCGTCTCAAAGAAGCGGAGCTTGGGAAGCGGCAGGCCTGGCGCGACCGGCGACTGATGGCGCTTGCCGCGCACAAGCGTGCGGCAGACAAGAAGATCGGGAAGTAGGGAGGCGGGAATGGCGGTCGACGGGAAGGTCATCATCACCTGCGCGATCACGGGCGCAATTCACACGCCGACGATGTCGCCGCACCTTCCGATCACGGCGGACGAGATCACGCGCGAGGCGATCGCGGCGGCGGAGGCGGGCGCGGCGATACTCCACCTGCATGCCCGCGATCCCGATACTGGCAAACCCGACCAGACGCCTGAGGCCTTCGCCCGCTTCCTGCCGCGCATCAAGCAGAGCACGAACGCCGCGATCAACATCACGACCGGCGGCAGCCCCTATATGCGGGTGGAGGAGCGCGTGCTTCCGGCGGCGACATTCAAGCCGGAAGTCGCCTCGCTCAACATGGGCTCGATGAATTTCGGCCTCTATCACCTGCTCGACAAGTACAAGACCTTCAAGTTCGACTGGGAGCGGCCGCATCTCGAGGCGACGCGCGACCTCGTGTTCCGCAACACGTTCAAAGACATCCAGTACATCCTCGAGACCTGCTACGACAACGGCACGCGCTTCGAGTTCGAGTGCTACGACATCGCGCATCTCTACAATCTGAACCACTTCGCGGAACGCGGCATGGTGAAGCCGCCGTTCTTCGTGCAGTCGGTGTTCGGGCTCCTCGGCGGCATCGGCAGCCACCCGGAAGACGTGGCGCACATGAAGCGCACGGCGGATCGACTCTTCGGCGACAACTATCGCTGGTCGGTGCTCGGCGCCGGCGCAGCACAGCTCCGCGTCGCGGCGCAGGCCGCCGCACTCGGCGGCAACATCCGGGTCGGGCTCGAGGACAGCCTTTGGGCCGGCAAGGGCAGGCTTGCGACATCGAACGCCGAACAGGTGACGCTCGCGAGAAAGATCGTCGAGGGGCTCGGCATGCAGGTCGCGACCCCCGACGAGGCGCGCCGCATCCTGGATCTGAAGGGCGGCGACAAGGTCGCGTTCTAAGCGCGCCTGTGCCACCGATTATCAGACGCCCGTTGACCTGTTGCTTTGCCCGGCCAGCGCTTGTTCCAGATAGTCGCTGAAGGCGCGCGCTTTCTGCGAGGGGCGATGGCCGGCTGGAAAGACCAGATAGGCGTCGGTTGGCTCAAGCCTATAGTCCGCGAGGATCTCCACCAGCTTGCCTTGCGCGACCTCCTCATCGCACATCCATGTCGATGCGATGGCGACACCGAGGCCGGCGACCGCTGACGCGATGATGCCTCCAGGCGAATGCGTGAGGATGCGCGGATTGACTGTCTTGGCTTCAGTCTTTCCGCGACGGCGCGCGACCCAGCGCTGATCGCCGAAATCGCGCGGACCGCCGATGACGTCGTGCTGGGCAAGCGCGGCGAGGCTTGTGGGCGTCCCGCGGCGCGCGAGGTAGGTGGGGGAGGCGACGAACAGACGCCGTGTGCTCGCGAGCTTGCGCGCAACAAAACTGGAATCCTGCAGCTTGCCCAAGCGCAGCGCCACGTCGGCCCCCTCGGCAACAAGATTTTCGTAGCGGTCCGACATCATTAGATCGATCTTGAGAACCGGCTGTCTTTCGAGGAAGGCAGGGAGCAGGGGTACGATCTGCCGAACGCCGAATGTGGTCGGCAGCGCAACGTGCAGGATGCCGGAGAGGCTATCGGCGCCGCGCGCCGCGCTTTCCGCGTCGTCGACCTCGGCCAACGCCTCGCGCGCTCGCGGCAGCAACGCCTCGCCTGCATCCGTCACCGAGAGCTGGCGTGTCGTCCGGGTGAGCAGCTTGACCCCAAGCCGGTCCTCGAGCGCCGCGATCGTCCTCGACACGGACGGCTGCGACATGCCGAACTCGCGGGCGGTCCTGGAAAAGCTGCCGGTTTCGACGGTGCGCACGAAAAGCGCCAGTTGCTGCAACCGATCACTCATATGGCAAACGTATATATGTTATGGAAAAAGAGCCAATACCGTCTCCGTTCCGTATGAGCCAGTTTCTCCTTACCCCGCCGCGTTCGGCGAGGTCAGAAGGAGAAGGATGATGAACGAGCTCGCAGGCAAGGTCGCGATTGTCACCGGAGCGTCGAAGGGCATAGGCGCGGCCATCGCCCGGCAATTCGCCAAGGCCGGCGCCGCGGTGGTGGTCAACTACGCGTCGAGCAAAGTCGACGCCGATCGGGTGGTCGGCGCGATCGTCCGCGACGGCGGCAAGGCGGTTGCGATCCAAGCTGACGTGGGCAAGAGCGCCGACGTGAAGCGCCTCTTTGCCGAGACCGGGAAGACGCTCGGCACGCCGAGCATCCTCGTCAACAACGCCGGGGTGTTCAGCTTCGGGCCGATCGAGGCGGTGACGGAGGACGAGTTCCACCGTCAGTTCGACACCAACGTGCTGGGCAGCATCCTCGCGACGCAGGAAGCCGTCGAAGCCTTTGGGGCCGATGGCGGCAGCGTCATCAACTTCAGTTCTATTTCGAGCGCTAATCCGGTGCCGAACTCAGTGGTCTATTCCGCTTCAAAGAGCGCAGTCGACGCTCTCACCAAGGCGCTCGCGAACGAGCTCGCCGGCCGCAGGATCCGCGTCAATGCCATCGCTCCGGGCATGACCGTGACCGAAGGCCTGACGGCGATGGGCGTCGACAAGGAGGCCGAAAAGCAGCTCGGGGCTAACGTTCCGATGGGTCGGCTCGGACAGCCGGACGATATCGCCCGGGTCGCTCTGTTTCTGGCCTCCGATCAGTCCGCCTGGTTGACGGGCGAGCGCATCACGGCTTCGGGCGGACAGCGCTAGGCGTCCGACTCCAAGCACTCAGCGGCGCGGATATAGTCGGCACGAGGGCTGATTGTGGCCGCTATTCGAGCGGCTTCAGGCCTTCGAGCAGCGTCGGGATCAGCTCGCTCACCGTCGGGTGGATGTGCATGGCGCGGGTGATGACCGTGTAGGGCGCGTCGGCGTACATCACGTCGAGGATGGAGTGGATTGCCTCGTCGCCCTCGATGCCGAGGATCGAGGCGCCGAGGATTTTCTTCGTCTCCGCGTCGACCAGGATCTTCATGAAGCCCTCGGTTTCGCTGCGCTCGCGCGCGCGGCCGACGCGCGTCATCTGCATCGTGGCGATCAGCGCCTTCTTGCCGGACTGCCGAACCTCATGCTCGGTCTGTCCTACGCGGCCAAGCGGCGGATCGATGAAGAGGCCGTAAGCGGTGATGCGATCCGAGATCTTGCGGTCGTCGCCGTCGAACATGTTGGCGACAAGGATTTCGTATTCGTTGTAGGAGGTGTGGGTGAAGGCGCCGCGGCCGTTCACGTCGCCGACCGCGAAGATTCCCTCGACATTGGTGTGAAGCTTGTCGTCGACCACGATATAACCGTGCGCGTCGGTGTCGACGCCGGCCTTGTCGAGCCCGAGATCATGCGTGTTCGGCCGGCGGCCGACGGCAAGGAGGAGATGGCTGCCGACGACCTCCTTCGGGCCTTCTCCGCACTTCACGCCGACGGCGACGTCGTCGCCGCGCTTCTCATACGAGATGCACTCCGCGTTGAGCCGAACATCGATTCCTTCCTTCTCAAGGATTGCCTTCACGGCAGCGGAAACGTCGGCGTCCTCGCGCGGGATCAGGCGGTCGGCCATCTCGATCACCGTCACGCGGCTGCCGAAGCGGCGATACATCTGCGCGAACTCAAGCCCGATATAGGAGCCGCCGATGACGATGAGATGCTCGGGCAGGAAGTCGACATCCATCATGGACGTGCTCGTCAGATAGTTGACCTCTTGAAGTCCGGGCGCGTCGGGCACGAAGGCGTGACCGCCGACATTGATGATGATTTTCGGCGCTTCGAGCAGCTGGCCGTTGACGCTGACGGTGTTCGGGCTCTCGAAGCGGCCGTGGCCGTGGATCACGGTGAGGTCCGGGTTGGACTTCAGCCACTTCTGGATGTTCTCGTTCGAGTATCGAACGATCGCGTCCTTCCGCGCCTTGACGCGCTTCATGTCGACCGCGATGTCGCCGCCGATCGTCACCCCGAAATCCGCGGCGCGCCGCGCGACGTGGGCTGCGCGGGCGCTTGCGACGAGCGCCTTTGTCGGGATGCAGCCGACATTGACGCAAGTCCCGCCGAAGAGCTTCCGCTCGAGGATCGCGACCTTCATCCCCTCTTTGGTCATGCGCTGCGCGATCGACGGCCCGGACTGCCCGGTGCCGATGACAATCGCGTCAAATTTCTCAGCCATGATCTGCTCCCCGGCCTTCTTCGCGTGACCTCACGGTGCGCGTCTAACGCGCTGCCGAGGTGATCGACTCGATCACCATCGTCGCCATCTTGAACTGCGCGTCGCGGTCGGTGATCCCGTGCCGATGCGCCACCCAGGTGAAATCATTGTAGGCCATCTTCACCTTGCCGTTCGCGTCCTCGAAGACGAGCAGCCGCACCGGCCAGTCGAGACCGGAGACTGGATTCGAGGTCAGGAACTGGATGCCGAGCGGCGGGTTCCCGAAGATCAGCAGGTGCGAAGGGTTCAGCTTGATATCGGCGCCGGCGGCAAGCTTCGCCTGGTCGACGTCCATGAAGAACACGATGCCCTTGTCGGCGATGTCCTTCTTGACGCGCGTGATGGTCTCGTCGACCGGATAGGCGCTGTCGACCACGACGACGCCGTTGCCTTCGCTTCCGGCGCTGCCAAGAGCCGCGCAGGATACCGTGATGACGCTTGCGATAAGCAAGATCGTGGAAAGCTTCAGGAAATTCTGGATCATCGATCGCTCCTCTCGTGTCTCAAGAGCGCGCGCGGAAGGTCGCGCGGGCGTTGGAGCAATCGATACGAAGGGTGCGGTCGCGGCGGAAATGCCGATGCGCTTCCGTGTCGATAACTGAGCGCTATTGCCGTGCGCCGGGTGCATCGCAACCATGCAGACCCGGCATTGGATCGGCGAGTTTGCGATGGTTAAGCTTTTGTCAATCCGCAGCTGATTCTATCTGCAGCTGCGGCTCGGCGCCGCAAGACCGATCCCGTTCCCCGGACTTGAAACAAATGAAGGGCAAGGGAGCCGTCTTGCGGCGCCGCTTCACTCCATCCCCACGTCGTCATGCCCGGACTTGATCCGGTCACCCATTCCGTAACGTCTCCTCTAGTCGCGACCGCGACGGAATGGATTGCCGGGCCAAGCCCGGCAATGACGAGTTTAAGAGGAGGGATCGCTTACCGGCTGACGGCGAGTCGCCCCGCGTATCGCGGCGCAGGCGACATCTTCAAGAGCCCGGCGAGGAACGCGGCGACCAAGAGCGATACGCCGATACCGCCGACACAGGCTGCCCAGCCGATGCGGTCGAAGATCTGGCCGAGCACGGCGCTCCCGACGAGCCCGCCGAAGAAGTAGGAGGCGAGGTAGATGCCGCTCGCCGAGGCGCGGTCGCTCGCCGCGGCGCGGCTGACGAAGCCGGTCGCCGTCGCCTGCGCGAAGAAAGTGCCGACGCCGATCAGCGCCAGGCCGAGAAGCACGGCGGGAAGATTCGGCACCAGGAGGAGCGGCAGGCCGAGCGCGGCGAGCGCGAGCGAGGCGCGAAGCGTCGTCTGCGTGCCGAAACGCTGCGCCACGCTGCCGGCGACCGGCGTCGTCACGATCGAGGGCAGGAAGACGAAATAGACGAAGCCGACGCCCATCATCGAGAGCGAGAGCGGCGCACGCACCAGCACGAAGTTCACGTAGGTGAACGTGCCGATGAAGGCGAAGAGGATGCAGAAGCCGATGCCGAAAGCGGCGCGGAGCTCGGGCGTGCGGAAGTGCATGAGCATGGCGGCGAGCGGCGAGGGCTGCTTCGACGGGCCCATGTCGGCCATCGGCGGCGTCCGTGCCAGCCAGAAATAGACGAGAACGGCGCCGGAAAGATTGAGCGCGGCGAGCATCACGAAGCTGGCGGGGAGGCCGAGATGGTCGGCGACGGCGGCAGCCATCAGCCGGCCGAAGAGGTTGCTCGCGACGTTGCCGGTGATGTAGGCGGCCGACGCGGCGGCCCCGTCGGCGGCGCTGCAGCGCTCGCCGAGATAAGCAAGGGTCAGCGCGAAGGCCGTTGACATGCAAAGCCCCTGCACGACGCGAAGCGCCGTGAAGACGGTGAGGTCCGGCGCGATCGCAAGAAGCGAGGTCGGGATCGAAAGGACCGCGAGACTCACGAGCACGCCGAGCCGGCGGTTGATCTTGCGGCTGAAGAAGGCGACCGCGAGCCCGCCCGCCGCCATCCCGAACGTCGAGGCGTTGACAGCAAGGCCCATCGCCGCCGGCGTCACGTTATAGGCATGTGCGAGCGCCGGCAGGATCGCCTGTGCGGCGAAAAGGTCGATGACGGTCAGGAAAGCGACCAGCCCGATCACGCAAGAGCGGCGGAAGGCGGGTCCGATGATCGAGCGGTTCTGCATTTTGTCCTCCCGGATCGGGGCAAGTCGTCAGGTAGAGAAGTGAAAGGCGCGGCGTCCGTTTGTGGGGGTGGGGCTGGACGCCGCGCCTTCCGTCGTGACCCAAGTGCGGTCACATCGCGTGATCGTTCTCGTCGTGCATGATGTCGAACGAGAGCAGCGTGACGGTGCCGTTGCTGAGATTCTTCCACCAATGCGCCACTTCGTGCGATTCGACGGCAACGTCGCCGGGCCCGTGGACGATCGGGGCGGCGCAGTTGCTGGCGTATTCGTTGATCTCGCCTTCGATGATGTAGATCAGCGCCGGCCGGTCGCCGTGGCTGTGCCACGGAACGATGCCGCCGGATTCGATCGTGAGCTTGCGGACGCGCATCTTGCGGTCCTTCAGCATCGGTCCCTCGTCGGCGAGCGGAAGCATCGCGAGCACGGTATCGGTGACGCCAACCGCCTCGACCTTCACGGGCTCGCGCGCATTCGCCATCTTCTTGTCCGCCGGGCATTCACCGGCGAAGGCTGTTCCCGCGAACACGACGCCGGCAAGCAGTCCGACGACGAGCGCGGAGGTCTTCATTCCTTTCAACATCGCTTGTCTCCTGAATCTTCGCCGGGACGACGTGTCCGGCATGGGAGCAAGCATCGGGAAACGGGCGCACTAACGGAAATACCGAGTGCGAACGGATTTGATAGAACGCGGCTATTCAGAAATGCGCGGGTATGAGCCTTTTAGAACTGGCGTCGTGCCCGGACTTGATTCGGGAATCCATTCCGTGACGTTCCGGCAAGTCGGGGGCGCGACGGAACGGATTGCCGGGTCAAGCCCGGCAATGACGACAAACTCAGAGGCGGGCAGCTCTCAGAAAAAGGCCCGGACGTTGCGTCCGGGCCAAGTCTACGGGAGGAGGGAGGTCTTTCGGGGAGGCAAATCAGAGATAGCGGGCGCGGATATCGACGCTCGATTCCTTGCCGAGCTTGTCGAAGTTCGTTTCGAGCCAGGCTTCCGCGCGCTCGCGGCCGATCGCGTGGAGGTGCATCAGGAATTCCCAATCGGCGTTGAGCTTTGACGCTACGCCAAGGCCGCGCATGACATCGTCGGCCTCGATCGCGTGCAAGAGCATGTGCTTGGCGTCGCCTTCCTTGAGCTTGCCGTCCTCGATCAGCTTGGTGACGAAGGAGATCGCCCGCATCTCGCGCATGAGCGAGGAGTTGAAGCTGATCTCGTTGATGCGGTTCATGATGTCGCGCGCATTGGTCGGCACGTCCGGACGCTCCGCCGGGTTGATGTGCACGATGACGACATCGGCGCTGTCGCAATTGTAGATGAGCGGGAAGATGGCCGGGTTTCCCATATAGCCGCCGTCCCAATAGTGCTCGCCGCGGATCTCCACCGCCTGGAACATGAAGGGGAGGCAGGTCGAGGCAAGCACCGCGTCGGCGCAGACTTCCGCGCCGGTGAAGACCTTCACCTTGCAGGTGCGGACGTTGGTCGCGGAGAGATAGAGCTTCACCGCGCAGTCGCGCTGCAGCTTCTCGAAGTCGACGACTTCTTCGAGCACCTGTTTCAGCGGGTTGATGTTGAGCGGATTGAGCTGATAGGGCGAGAACACCCGGGAGAGAATGTCGAAGGCAAGGTAGGCCGGCGAATTTTCCAGGCCGTGATTGTGGGTGAGCCGGTCGAAGGGCGAAGGCTGCAGCGGCGAGAACATCGCCGAGCGGGCGATCCGCCGCCAGAAGGTTTTGAGCGCCCGCTGCGCGCCTTCCCTGCCGCCGACCGAGAGGCCGTAGGCAAGCACGGCGGCGTTCGCCGCGCCGGCGCTCGTGGCGCTGATTCCCTCAAAACCGATCCGCTCGTCCTCGAGCAGCCGGTCGAGCACGCCCCAGGCAAAAGCGCCATGGGCGCCGCCGCCCTGTAGCGCGAGGTTGATGGTTTTCGTCGCCGCCGGTGCCTTCGTCGCCTTCTTCGGCGCGATTTCCGAATGCATGTTCATGGGCTTGCTCCCTCGATCGTGGCCGACCGGCCACGCGCATTTCTCGGCATCGGATGCCGATTTCGGGAACTTCCCAACTTTTCTGGGTCGGCGGAAATGCCGGATCGCTGCCGTTACGATAGGGGAGGGCTATGACGCCGGCGGCCGGGCGCAGGCCTTAGCTCGGCTTCGTCTCTTCGAAGCTCGGCACCCTTGCAGCAAAATCGTCGAGCCAGGCGACGAGCTTCGGATAGTGCTCCCGCCATTCGCCGGCGAAGCGGAGGTCCTGATAGCCGAGCGCGCAGGCGACAGCGATTTGGCCGATATTCGGCGTGCCGGAAAGCTTCGGCGGGGCGGCTTCGAGCACCGAGAGAGCGCGCTCGACCTTGCCCCTCTGATGGTCGACCCACCGCGCGCTATGCGTCTCGGGTATGCGCCAGCGGCCTTCGTAGACGAGAAGCACGGAGGCATCCATGACGCCATCGGCAAGCGCCTGCAGGGTGAGCACGCGGAAGCGCTCCACGCCTTTCGGGATGATGACGCCGCCGCCGGCCTCCGCGTCGAGGAATTCCGCGATCACGCGCGAATCATAGAGCACCGTCCCGTCTTCCAGCGCGAGCGCCGGAATCTTGCCGAGCGGATTCTCGCGCCTGAGCGGGCCGGCCGCGTCGGTCGTGTCGGTCACCTGTGCATCGATGCGATCGGCGAGCCCGCAGATTGCGGCGGCGATCCGAACTTTTCGGACGAACGGCGAGGCCGCCGCGCTCCTGAGCGTCCACATGGCTGTCATCGCCTGATATTTCAGCGCAGTTTCGGGAGACGGCAAAAAAGGGACCCGAGCGGAAGCCCGCTCGTCGTCCTCATTGGGTCACACGGCCGAGTTCATCTGACGGTTCGGCAATCGCCGTCGTGGACATGCCACGGATCGAGGCCGGGCACGCAGAAGTCGACGTCGCGGCCGATGCCGGCGAAGCCGAGCCCATGCTCCACCACGTAGAAGACCGGATGCGCGCTCCCGTCGCTCATGACGGTGTCTGCCCGGCAATAGTCGCGCTTGACCCATCCCGGCTCGGCGAAGGGATGGCCGCTCGGCCGCGGATTGCCAATCGAGGCGATGACGAAGCCGCGGTGCCAGGTATTTCGCTCGGCGTACGCGAAACGGCTTTTGATGCGGCCAAGCACGCCGGAACTGCCGCAGTCGTCGTGCATCATCATGGGTGACGCCGACTGCCCGCCGTAGTCCGCCGCTTGCGCGGAGGTCAGTCCGAAAAGAAGCGCGAGCGCCGCCGATAACCGAATTGCTGCAGACATCGTTGCCCTCCTACCCGATTCGCCGCCGGGCCGCACCGGCACCCCCAACGCTTTCCCGCAGCCCTTGCCAAACTCTATCCCGCCTGAGACGATCAAGAAAGCCGGCTCCGGAAGTGGGGCGAAAATTCGTGGCGGACCTGTCGTCGAAGGCCCTTTCAGGGCCGGGCGTAAGGCTTGAATTGGCGTTCTGCTTCCCCTTGGGCCGCAATCGGGGCTTTGAGAGACCCCGGCGAGGCAGGGAGAAGACATGAGCGACAATGGACGCAAGACCGGCCCCAGATGCTTTGCGATCGTGGGACCGTTTGCGAGCGGCAAGACCAGCCTGCTTGAGGCAATCCTCGCCCGCACCGGCGCTGTGGAAAAGCCGGGCGTGGTGGCGAACGGGAACACGGTCGGCGATTCCTCGCCCGAGGCGCGCGCCCATTCGATGAGCGTGGAGCTGAACGTCGCCGAGACGAGCTTCATGGACGAGGCGTTCACCTTTCTCGATTGCCCCGGCTCGGTGGAGTTCAGCTACGAGAGCGAGCCGCTCGTCGCCGGGGTCGACGCGGCGATCGTCGTCGCCGAGCCCGACGAGAAGAAGATTCCGGCGTTGCAGGTCGTGCTCCGCCACCTCGAAGAGCGCGGCATTCCCCATTTCCTTTTCCTGAACAAGATCGACAAGGCGTCGATGGGCGTGCGCGACGCGCTTCAGTTGCTGCAGCCCGCTTCCGAGACGCCGCTGGTGCTGCGCCAGATTCCGATCTGGAAGAACGAGATCGCCACCGGCTTCATCGACCTCGCGCTCGACCGCGCCTTCGTCTACCGCGAGCACGCCGAAAGCCAGGTGATCGAGCTCGATCCGAACGAGAAGCCGCGCCGCGACGAGGCGCGCTTTTCGATGCTGGAGCGCCTCGCCGACCACGACGACGCTTTGATGGAGCAGCTCCTGGAGGATATCCAGCCGCCGCGCGACAAGGTGTTCTCCGACCTCGTCGCCGAACTCCGCGCCGGGCAGATCGTGCCGGTGCTGATCGGCTCCGCCCTGAACGGCAACGGTATTCTCAGGCTCTTGAAGGCGCTCCGCCATGAGGCGCCGAATATCGAGGAGACGCGCGCGCGTCTCGGCGTTTCCGATACGTCGAAGACGCTTTTGCAGGTTTTGAAGACCATCCACACCAGCCACGCCGGCAAGCTCTCGCTTGCGCGCGTGCTCGCCGGAAAGGTCGACGACGCGATGGAGCTGCAGACCGCGCGCGGGGAGACTGGCAAGGTCTCCGGCATCTATCGGCTGGTCGGGCAGAAATCGACGAAGCGCGGCGCCGCCGAGGCGGGCGAGACGGTGGCGCTTGGCAAGGTGGAGTCGGCGCAGACCGGGGACACTTTGGGGCCGAAGGGCGCGGAGGTGAAACAGCTCGCCATTCCGCCGGCGCCGCAACCGGTCCTGCGGCAGGTCGTGAATCCGTCCGAGCGCAAGGACGAAGTGAAGCTCTCCTCGGCGCTTCAGCGGATGGTGGAGGAAGATCCCTCGCTCAGCGTCGACCATCGCCAGGATACCGGCGAGACGCTGCTCGGCGGGCAGGGCGAGATGCATCTTCGCGTCGCCGTCGAGCGGCTGACCAGTCGTTTCGGGCTGAAGCTCGAGACACGCCGCGCGCTCGTCCCCTATCGCGAGACGATCCGCGCAACCGTCGAGAAGCGCGGCCGCCACAAGAAGCAGTCGGGCGGGCACGGGCAGTTCGGCGACGTGGTCCTGGAGGTGAAGCCGCTGCCGCGCGGCTCAGGCTTCGTCTTCGACGATACGATCACCGGCGGCGTCGTGCCGAAGAATTATATCCCGGCGGTCGAGCAGGGGGTGCGCGAGGCGCTGAAGAACGGGCCGCTCGGCGGCTTCCCCGTGGTCGACGTTGGGGTGACGCTGACCGACGGTTCCTATCACGATGTCGATTCCTCCGACCAGGCGTTCAAGATGGCCGGCATTTTGGGCATGCGCGAGGCTTTGCCGGAAGCGCGACCGGTGCTGCTTGAGCCGGTGCTTCGGGTGAAGGTCGCCGTGCCGAGCGAAAACACGGCGCGAGTGAACGCCATCGTCTCCGGCCGCCGTGGTCAGCTCATGGGCTTCGACGCGCGGCCCGGCTGGCACGGCTGGGACGTGGTCGAGGCGCTGATCCCGGAGGCGGAGATCGCCGACCTGATCATCGAGCTCCGCTCCGCCACCGCCGGCGTCGGAACCTTCACCGCCGAGTTCGACAAGATGGCGGAGGTCACCGGACGCCTCGCTGACGACATCCTGGCGCACGCGAAGCAGCAGGCGGCTTGAGCTCCCCTCCCTTGTTGGGAGGGGGCGGGGAGGGTTTCTTCCTCGCACTCGACGTTTTACGCGCCTCAGCCAACCCCTCCCACGAGAGGAGAGGGCTCCGCTAGCGCCGAATTGATGCGTTGCGAGCATCGAAACCGGAAACCCCGGCTATCGAACGGCCGTATAGTGTGCGAGGCAGGGAAAAAGCTTCGCCATGGCCGAAAGAGATCAAAAGACCCGCGTCTATTTTAAGCGGCACAGCCTCGTGGTGCGTGTCACGCATTGGGTGAACCTGCTTTGCATGACGCTTCTTCTGATGAGCGGGCTGCAGATATTCAACGCGCATCCGGCGCTCTATGTCGGCCAGAAATCGACCTTCGACGATCCCGTCCTCGCGATGGGCACGATGCAGGGCGACAACGGCAGCCCGGTCGGCGTGACCGAGATATTCGGCAAGACCTTCGATACGACCGGCGTCTTCGGGTTGTCGAAGGTGTCGGGCAACCGCTGGGTGTCGCGCGGCTTCCCGTCCTGGGCCACCATCCCAAGCTACCAGGACCTCGCGACCGGCCGTCGCTGGCACTTCTTCTTTGCCTGGCTCTTCGTCATCAACGGGCTGGTCTATATCGGCTACACGATATTGAGCGGCCACTGGCGACAGCTTGTGCCCACCGGCACGCAGCTTCGCCACGTCGGCTCTGCGATCCGCGAGCATCTCCTGCTGCGCTTCCCCAAGGGGGAAGAAGCGAAGACCTACAACGTGCTTCAGAAGCTCGCCTATTTCGGCGTTGTCTTCGTGCTCGTGCCGATCCTGATCCTCGCCGGGCTGACGATGTCGCCGGGCGTTGACGCAGCCTTCCCCTGGCTCCTCGACCTCTTTGGCGGACGCCAGACGGCGCGCACCATTCACTTCATCTGTGCGACGCTGATCGTTCTCTTCGTGCTTGTGCACGTGATCATGGTTCTTATCTCAGGCGTCTGGAACAACCTGCGCTCGATGGTTACCGGAAGATATCGCATCGAAACGGAGGAGCAGCCGCATGCCGCGGAATAGATCCTCACAAAGCCTGAAGCCGAGCCGCCGGAGTTTTCTGCGTGGCCTCGGCGTCACCGCCGGAACGTTGGTGCTGTCCGGATGCGACCAGCTCTCGCAGGCGCCGTGGTTCCGCAAGATATTGTTCTTCGACGAGCAGGTGACGCGGCGCGTGCAGCGCGTCCTGCTCGGATCGAATGACTTGGCCCGCGAATACACCGAGGCCGACCTCTCGCCAGCGTTCAGGGCGAATGGGTCGACCTCTGTTGACACGCCAGAATACCAGGCGATGGTGGCGAACGACTTCGCCGACTGGAAGCTGAAGCTCGACGGCCTGGTGGAGAACCCGGGCGAGTTCTCGCTCGCCGACCTCCGGGCCATGCCCTCTCGGACGCAGATAACGCGCCACGACTGCGTGGAAGGTTGGAGCTGCATCGGCAAATGGAAGGGCGTCCAGCTCTCGCATCTGCTCGATCAGGCGAAGCTCAAGCCGGAGGCGCGCTACATCGTCTTCCATTGCGCCGACACGCTCTACGGTGAGGCCTTGTACTACGAGAGCATCGGTCTTGCGGACGCCTTACATCCGCAGACCATCCTCGCCTACGAGATGAACGACGAGACGCTGACCGTCCCGCACGGCGCGCCGCTTCGTGTCCGCGTCGAGCGGCAGCTCGGCTACAAGATGGCGAAGTACATCATGCGCGTCGAGGCGGTCGAAAGCTTCGCCGACCTCTTCGGCGGCAATGGCGGCTTCTGGGAAGACCGCGGCTACGAGTGGTACGGCGGGATTTGAGGCTCAGAAGCTCCAGCGCCGTGCATTCGCGACGAGGAAGTCGCGGAACACGGTGACGCGCGCCGAATCCTTCAGCTCCGCCGGATAGACGAAGAAGCCGTCGAAGCTCGGCACCTCGTAGTCGGGGAGTATTTGCACGAGCGCCGATTGCGGTCCGACCAGATAGTCGGGAAGAAGCGCGATGCCGACGCCTTTCTCCACGGCGCGGCGTATGGCGTTGACGTTGTTGACGGAGAAGACCGGCTGGCGCGCATTGCCCGGCTCGCGGCCGGCGGTGCATAGCCAGTTCATCGTCTTCAGGTAAGTCGGCGCATTCTCACCGAAGATGACGATGCGATGGTTGTCGATATCGTCGGTCGTCTTCGGCTCGCCGAAGCGGTCGAGATAATCGCGCGACGCGTAGACGTGGAAGTGCAGCGTGAAGAGCCGGCGCTGGATCAGGTCGGGCTGCGTCGGGGCACGTAGCCGGATCGCCACGTCGGCCTGGCGCATCGCGACATCGAGCTCCGAATCGTCGAGGATCAGCTCAAGACGGATGCCGGGATAAAGGTCGATGAACTCGTTGATGCGGGAGGTGAGCCAGGTCGAGCCGATCCCGACGGTTGTCGTCACGCGGAGCGTGCCGGTCGGCTGGCCGCGGGAATCGACGAGCTGGGCACGGACGTTCTCCAGCTTCAGCGCGATATCGCGCGCTGCGCGCATCAGAAGCTCGCCCTCTTCGGTCAGGATCAGGCCGCGGGCATGGCGATGAAAGAGCGGTGTGCCGAGTTCCTGCTCGAGCGCGCTGACCTGTCGGCTCACCGCCGACTGGCTCATGTTGAGCATCTCGCCGGCGCGCGTGAACGAGCCCTCCTGGGCGGCCGCATGAAAGATGCGCAGCTTATCCCAGTCGATCTCGCCGCGTTGGACGGGCGGTCCCGGCTCTTGAACGTTCAAGCGCTCTACTCCGCTGCTTCGCGCGTCGTCTCTACGCTGAACAGGTACTTCTCCGCTTCGAGCGCCGCCATGCATCCCATCCCGGCCGCGGTCACGGCCTGGCGGAACACTTCGTCGGTCACATCGCCGGCCGCAAAGACACCTGGAACGCTGGTTGCGGTCGAATCCGGCACCGTCCGGATGTAGCCGCTCGGCTTTAACTCCAGCTGCTCCCTAAACAGCGAAACGGCCGGCTCATGACCTATAGCAATGAATATGCCGTCAACTGAAATGTCCGACTTTTCGCCGCTTTTCACGTTCTTCAGGCGCGCGCCGGTGACGGCCGGCGGAAAGCCGCCCTTGCCCAGCACCTCGTCGAGCGCGGTATCCCACACGACTGCGACATTGTCGCGCGCAAAGAGCCGATCCTGCATGATCCGCTCGGCACGCAGCGAATCGCGCCGGTGCACGAGCGTTACCTTGCGGGCGAGATGCGAAAGATAGATCGCCTCCTCGACCGCCGTGTTGCCGCCGCCGACGACGAGCACATCCTTACCCTTGAAGAAGAAGCCGTCGCAGGTGGCGCAGGCGGAGACGCCAAAACCCTTGAAGCGCTCCTCGGACGGAAGTCCGAGCCAGCGCGCCTGCGCGCCGGTCGCAACGATAAGGACATCGGCGGTCCACACGTCACCGCCGTCTAGCTTCAAACGGAAAGGCCGCTGCCGGATGTCGGCTTCGACCACCGTGTCGGAGATCATCTTCGTGCCGACGTTCTCCGCCTGCGCGCGCATCTGCTCCATCAGCCACGGGCCCTGAACCACGTCGGCGAAGCCCGGATAGTTCTCGACATCGGTGGTGATGGTCATCTGCCCGCCCGGCTGCAAGCCGGCGATCAGGACCGGCTCGAGCAGCGCGCGCGCCGCATAGATCGCCGCCGTGTAGCCGGCCGGACCGGAGCCGAGGATCAAAACGCGCGCGTGATGTTGGGCCATGCCAGTCGGCGCCTCTAGCTCGCCTTGCGGAAGGGATTGAGCTTCTTGATCGTCGAAGAGAGGCGGTGGCGGCCCTGCTCGCGCGCGACCACCGATTTATCGGTCACCCAGTTCATTTGTATCGCGCGGCGTGTCCCGTCGAAGGGCAGGTGCCCGTGCCATGAGTTCTCCGAGCGGCGAAAGGCCAGAAGCGTGCCGCCGTGCGGCGGGACTTCTTCCGCGTAGTCTTCAAGGTCGGTGCCGTTTCGAAGGACGCGAAGCCGGCCGCCATCCTTGTCCCACTTCTCGTTCATGTAGAGGAGGACGGTGATGATCTTCGTCGTGGAATTGGTGTGGATTTTGCCGTCGGTCGGCCGGCACTCGCCGCGCACGGTGAACATGGTCGGACGCGTGGAAAGGTCGATGCCGAATTTCGCCTCGATGGCGGTGCGAAACGCCGGCCCGTTGAGCTCCTCAAGAAGCGCCTCGAAATGCCCGCCGATCTCAACCTCGGAAAGCGGGTGCGAGCCGGGACCGGGTACCGCCGGATAGTCGGCGACGACGCCGCTGAAGCGATCGGCGCGCACGAAGTCCGGCACGACGAGATAGTCGTAGGGGTCGCGATTCAGCGGCGTGCGTTGAAGCGCGGCAATATCGAGATAGGCCATGATCCTCGACCGGTCTGAGGTGCCGCTTGAGAGCCAGCGGCCGGCCGCATGTGAGATAGTGGAAGGAGGCGCTTGCTTCAAGAATGCCCGTGGCTGCGTCCAGTCCTGTCGCGGTGCGGCGCCGCCGCGCTGGACAGGCGGCGGCGGAGTCCTCTAGATCGGCGAAGACGCGCGCGCCCGTCGCGGGAAATAGCGCAAAGGGCGGGCTTTCGCGGGCAGTGCGCCATTGAAATTGGGGGAAGGCATGAGCACGCTCTCCGATGCGGTCAAGAAGAGCCTCACCGAGTTGGTCGATAATGCGGATCAGCGCGCGGCGCCTTATCGCCATTGGATTCTGCGCGGCGTGCTGCCTGAAAACGTCTACAAAGACCTGAAAGAGATGCCGTTTCCCGTTGCCGATCTCGCCGGCGTGTCTGGAACGCGCGAAGCGCACAACGCCGACCGTATTTATTTTTCCGGGGAGAATCTCGAGACTTTCGAAAGTGCGCGCGCGACGGCGGAGGCTTTCCAGGACCCGGAGACCGTCGCACACATCGCCGAGGTCTTCGGCGCGCCGCTCGAAAATACCTATGTCCGCATCGAATACGCGCAGGACACCGACGGCTTCTGGCTGAAGCCGCATACCGATATCGGCGTGAAGATGTTCACGATGCTCCTCTACATGTCGGACGATCCGCGCCATTCCGACCTCGGCACCGACATCTACGCCGACGAGAACACGCATGCCGGCCGCTCGCCATTCGAGCCGAACTCCGCGCTGATTTTTGTGCCCGCGAAGAACACGTGGCATGGCTTCGAGAAGCGGCCGATCCACGGCGTCCGTCGCTCCATCATCGTCAACTACGTGACGAACGACTGGCGCGCGCGCGAGCAGCTGGCGTTTCCGCAGCAGCCTGTCGCCGCCGAAGCGGCGTGACGCGGAGCGCCGAGCCTTAGCCGCCTGCGAGCCCGAGCATTGCGCGGATGCGCCGCGCCGGCTCGTGCGTGGAATAGATGGGCGCGCCCCCGGCAAAGCTCCAATCGAGGTCGTCGCCTTCAATCGCCGAGACGAGCCCGTCCGCAACGATGCGCCGCAGGAACGCGTCGTGGCGCACGCCGCGCCCTTCAAGCGGGAGTACGTGCACCGGCCGGCCCGTGGCGAGCGCCTCGGAGATCATCGAGATCGAACTCGGCGGTGACGATCAGGCGGTCGGCGTGGGCGAGAATGCCATAATAGGGATTCTCTCCTGTTTCGTCCCAGAGCGTCCCAAGCGGCTCGGAGGCGAGCGCCTCTCCGATTGTCCACTTCGCGGCGTCGCCCGTCCGCCGCGATGGCGTGACTGCGGCGCGCATCCCGTGCGCCGCATTGGCCGTCCGCAAGATCCGGATGAGCCGCGCGACAACCGCGTCGCTGAGCCGGTAGCTGCCGTTATCGCCACCGATGAGGACGCCGAGGAGCGGCCCCCCGGAGCAGAAATGTCCCCGCCATTTTTCTTGTGCGGCGGCAAGTCGCTCCGGCGTGACGCGATGAAGAGCCATCGGCACCGCGACGACGTTCGATCCGCTGACGCGATCGTGCGGCATCGCCGCCACGAGATCGAACTTGCCGCGCGCGAGCTCCGGGTTCTGCACGTAAGCCGCAAGCGTGCGGCCGCCCGAAGCGCGCTTGACGGCGAGCGCGGGTCCGATCGAGCGGCGCCCGCAGCCGACGACGAGGCGCGGCCAGGGCGGCGCCAGCGCGTCTCCTGAGGGGTCAAGCGCCGAAATCGGCATCGGCAAGAGCCCGCCCGGAAGAAGCGCCCACGGCCTGCGGACCACGATGCGCTTCTCCTCGATCGGCAGGCCGACGGCTTCGGCAAGGCCGAGCGCCTGACTGCGCATGCCGGCCTCGCCCGTCGTCAGCACCCAACAGAGATCGGTCATCGCCCGGCGGGTAGAGAGTTCGGGCGGCGGAAATCAACGCCCTCGCCGGCTCAGTAGATCATCTGCGCAACAATGCCGCTCTGCGGTTGGGCTCCGGGCGGAAGCGTTTCGGAATGGCTGCGGGTTGCGAAACGCACGAGAGCGAGCCCGATGGCGATGGCGTAGATGACGCGACGGAGCGCCGCGGAACGAAAGAACGACATCGAATAAGAAACCCGAAGCGCCGGAGGTTCTCCCCGACGCTCCGAATCTATTCCTCTCGCTGCCTGCGCGAAAGCGCCTGGGCCTCAACTCGCGCCCGCGATCGCCTCTGCGAGTTCGCCGTAGGGCTCGCAGGTCGTGCCGCAGAGCTTCTCGATCTGGGCGAGCTGTTCTTTGGCGCGCGCCATGTCGCCCTTCACCAGGTAAGCCTCGCCGAGATACTCACGCACGAGCGTGTAGTTCGGGTCGAGGGCGACCGCCTGCAGATAATAGCCGATCCCCTCATCCGTGCGCCCGAGCTTGCGCGTCGCGTAGCCGCGGTAGTTGAGCGCCTCGGCGGTGTTCGGATTCTTGAGAAGGTCGAGCGTCTGCAGCGCCTCCTCGTAGCGGCCTTCCTTGGCGAGGACGTAGGCGTAAGTGGTGAGCGACTGATCGTCCATCAGGTTCGACTGCGCGTCGATGCACATCTGCTTCTGCTGGCTGTAGACCTTGCCGGCCGGACAGGTCGGGGTCTGGTCGCCGCCGCTGCTGTTACCGCTGCCGGCCGCAAAGGCGGGAGCCGCAAGCAATCCGCCGACAAAAAGGGTGGTGGAGACGAGAACAAGGATCGGTTTCATTTGAGCCTCATGGGCAAGACCGGGAGGGCGGGATCGCCGCCTCACGGCGCATCATAAGCCGTTTTCCGGTCTGAAGCATCGTCACTCTGATGTGAGCCTGCCGGCGGCACTCCCGGACACGGCGAGCGCGCCACGTCTCAATACACGTATAGCGAGAATATTATTGATTGCACGTATAGCGTGTGCAATCATGCCAGCGGAAATCGGGGAATTTTCGTTGGTCGCCTGGCTTCTCGCGAGGGTCACCGAGTTCGCCCTGATCGGCTGGTTGGGGCTGCTAGCGCTTGTCGTAGTGATCCGCATTCTGCGCGGCGACATCCCGCTGACGGGGCTGCTTGCGAACACGGGAACGGGAGTCGACCCGGAACGCATCCAATCCCTGCTCGTGATCGGCTTCGTCTTTGCCGGCTACCTGATGGAATTCGCATCCGCCTCGAACGGCGCGAGAGCGCTGCCGGAGGTGCCGAGCAGCCTGCTCATCGTCCTGGCAGGCAGCAACGGCGTCTATCTGTCGGGAAAGCTCACCCGCAACGTGACGTGAAATCCGCGACGCGCCGCACG
The DNA here is from genome assembly GCA_963720705.1 of uncultured Alphaproteobacteria bacterium. Taxonomy (GTDB): domain Bacteria; phylum Pseudomonadota; class Alphaproteobacteria; order Rhizobiales; family Afifellaceae; genus DASWJZ01. The sequence continues at coordinate 150,327 of CAVRGJ010000001.1, read as the reverse complement.
CGTCGCGAGGGAGGGCAATTGATGTCGTCTTCCACAACGCCATCGTCGGCTTCCTCGCGATGACGCCTTCGCAGCTGCTGGCGATCAATCAGGAGGATCTGACCAAGGAGATGCACCAGCAGAATCTGCCCGGCAGCACCTGGCAGTATCCCAACTGGGGGCGCAAGATGCGTTTTACGCTCGAACAACTGCGCGGCGATGGAGCGACGCGCGGCTACACGGCGATGTTCCACGACTGGATCGAGCGCTCGGGACGGCAGAATCCGCGCAGTTAGAGTAGCGCCGCCACCGTCGGAAAGTATTTGCGGCGGGCGTATCTCTTGGGGTACGGCGCAGGGTACGGCCCTTGAGAAGCGGTCCTCACGGTCGCGGCTTCGATTGGAGGCTGCGGAGGATCAGCGTTGTTGGAGCTCCGGCGGTCTTACTTGATTACATTGAGCGGGGCGCCGGCTTGCCAGGCGGTGAGGTTGGCAATGGCGAGGTCCATCAGGCGGGCGCGGGCTTCGCGGGTGGCCCAGGCGATGTGGGGCGTGACCAGGCAGTTGCGGGCGGTGAGCAGCGGATTGGTTTCCGCGGGAGGCTCGGCACTGAGGACATCGACGGCGGCTCCGGCGAGGCGGCCGGCGTTGAGGGCGTCGGCGAGGTCCTGATCGACAACGAGCGGTCCGCGGGAAGTATTGATGAGGAAGGCGGACGGCTTCATGAGGGCGAGAGTGCGGGCGTTGATCATGCCCTGGGTTTCGGGAAAGAGCGGGGAGTGGAGGCTGACGACATCGCTTTCGCGGAGCAGGTCTTCGAGGGGCGCGAAACGGAAGCCCGGGTAAGTGGGCGGGTCGCCCTGGTACGTGTCGTTGGCGATGACCGTCATGCCGAGCGCGTCGGCGATGCGGCCGGCGGCGCGGCCGATGCGTCCGAAGCCGACGATGCCCATGGTCTTGCCGGCGAGTTCGACGAGCGGCGATTTCCAGAAGCTCCAATCGGCATTGCGGGTCCACTCGCCGGCGCGCGCGGCTTCGGAGTGGAGCTTGACGTTGTGGCACATTTCGAGCAGCAGGGCGAAGACGAATTGGGCGACGGACGCGGTGCCGTAAGTGGGGATGTTGGTGACGGTGATGCCTTGGGCGCGGGCGGCGGCGACATCGACGACGTTGTATCCGGTGGCGAGAACGCCGATGTATTTGAGGTCCGGAAGGGCGGCGAGGGTGGCGGCGGGGAGCGGGGTCTTGTTGGTGAATATGGCGGTGGCGCCTGCGGCTCGGCCGGCGGCTTCGTGGGCGGGAGTGCGGTCGTAGAGGACAACGTCGCCGAGGGCGCGGAGAGAGTCCCAGGAGAGGTCGCCGGGGTTGAGACAGTAGGCGTCGAGGACGACGATTTTCATAGCGACAGGCTAACAGACTTGCACGCGTGGACGGGAGTGCGACAGCCAGTGCAGTGCACGGTATATAGGTGGGGGCATGAAGCTCGAGGCAACCGCTCCCTCACGGTCGCGGCTCCGATTGGGACTCGCGTTTTGGGGCGCCCGGGAGAAGTGCCGACCGCTCCCTCACGGTCGCGGCTCCGATTGGGGTCAGCAAGCGGACTTAGCAAAGCTACCGTACGGCGACGGTGACGCCGGGCTGCGACGCGACGCCGCCGATCGAAATGGTGAGCGGCACGGCGTCGCCGGTCGCGGCGTTCAGCGGCACCAGCACGTTGACCTGGAGGGCTCCCGCAATCAGACCGGGGGCAGCGCCCTGATACTGCACGATCGCGTCGACGCCGCCAAAGGCCGCCTTCACGGGGAGCACGGCGGGGTTGCCCGCGGCGGTACCGATCGCCCCCGTGATGGAGGGCGGCGAGGTGAGGCCCTGTCCGGTGCCGAAGATCTGAATGACGCTGCCGCGGGCCGCCGGATTGGCGGCGCTGTTCACCGAGGAATCCTGATTGAGGATCGCGCCCGGTCCGGTGCCGGAGGCGTCGAGGGTGAAGATGGCGGGCGCGGCGGCGGCGAGCGGAATACCCCATTCCGCCCGACGATACGCCGGCGGACGACGACCTTCACCTTGGCGATTCCCGAGGCGCCGGCTTCGTACGGCACGACGGCGTTGACCTGTCCGGAGGATGTGTAGAGGCGCGGGGCGGGCACGCCATTGACGAACACCGTGCCGCCGACGCCGAGGCCGAAGATGCTGAAGATCTCGCCGGGAGCGAGCGCGTCGGTGAGTCCCGATGCGGCGTTCACGACGGCGGAAATCTGGGCCGGTTTGGTAGCACGGCGGAGTCGCATCGAGGGTGACGGGGACGGTCATGGAGTCGTTGGTCGTCTCCAGTGTGATGGCGCCGCGAAAGGTGCCGGGCTGGCCGGAATTGGCGTAGATGGTGAGGGTGGCGGGCGTGAGGAACTTGCCATCGGCGGCGATGTAGTCCGAGTGCACGCTGAAATGCAGCCAGCTCGCGGAGGCGGAGGCGGAGGGCTGGACGAGGAGCGGTCCCGCGGACGAATCGATCGCGAGGGTGGCGTCCTGCTCGACCGCGGCGAGCCCGGTGAGTGAGATAGCGGCGGGGGAGACGCGCAAGGTCGAAGGCGCCGGCAGCGGCAGAACGGTAAGCGAGACGGGAACGGTCACGGGCGTGAATCCGGTGGCCGAGACTACGATCTGGGCGGCGTAATCGCCGGGCGCGAGATTGACGGCGCTGGCATTGACGGACAGCACGATATTGCCGATGGTCTGCGTCTTCAGCCAGTCGCCGCCGGACAGGATGCGGACCGTGAACGTGGCCGCCTGGGGGAAGCGAAGGCCATGAGTAACTGACTGATCGGAGTTCCGGAGCTGCCGGCCTCGAGGACAAAGCGCAAGGACGTTGGCGACACCTGTATCTGTCCGACCGGCGGCTGCGGACGAGATGACGGTCAGATAGACCGGGAGGGTCAAGGTGTTATTGGGACCGTGCACGAGGATTTCCGCGGTATAAGTTCCGGATTGCAGGCCGGCCGGGTCGGCTGTAAGTACCAGGGTAGCCGGCGTGGTTCCCTGGTCCACGTTCAGCGACAGCCAGGACTCGCCCGATGTGGTGATTGTGAAGTGTACCGGATCGCCATTTGAGGTAATGGGCAGGGATGAGGGATTAACTGGGACGCCGGGATTGGCCGTCAGAAACCCGCAGCAGTATGGCGCGGTGAGGAGGGGCGCCGCGGTTACGGTCAACTCGATACGTGGATGGTGGATGACTGGATTGGGAATCCCGTTACGGCGGGCGGCGAATACGGGGGTCAGGGTGACAGTGGCGGAGTAAGTGCCAGGTGTAAGTCCTGCTAAGTTTCGGAGTAAGTGTGAGGGTTCCTTGCGACTGGCTGGCTTGAATCCAGGGCACGGAGGCGGCGGCGGTGAACGCCAGTGACCGGTTATGGTACAGTCGCCGGCTGCCGGCGCGGGCCGCCCGTCTGCCAACTCCACGTCATCGGGTCCTGAATAGTAAGCAGAAAGGACGACTACCGGAGGCGGTGCGGTGTTCTCGCCCGGGACTCCGAAATTGTCGTTATCCCCGGTACCTGGGCTTTGTGAGCATAGGCGAGCATCCGGATGGGAGCCGACGCGCGAATCCAATATCGGAGGTGGAGCGCGCAGGCACCTGACCGTCGGAGAGGGAGTTCAAACGCAGGAAATACAGGGTGGATGGAGGCACGGTCACGGATACCTGCGATACCTGCGAGTAGTCCGCGGAGAAGTACGGCACACCGAGGAACGTGACCGTGACCGGCTCCAGGTTCTGGTTCATGAGCGCGAGTCCGTTCTGTACGCCGGAATTCGAAGGAATGGTGCTGTTGGCCGTGATCTTTTGCGACACGTTCAAGGGCACGATCGGGAACACGCCGGGGAATGGGGAGACGCTGGCGGAGGGCGCGCTGGGGATGGCGGTGAAGAAGTCCTGGCGCCGCCGGTGTTATTGGCAACAGTCACGTGCTTCGCCGGTCATCTCGGTAGCGCCGCCGAGGGTGAACTCGATGCGCTGCGAATCGATCACCTGTTGGGACGCGATGCTGACGCCGTCCACGGTGACCCTGGTGTTGGCGTCGAAGCCTCCGCCATTGATGCGCACGACGGTTCCGGCGGGCAGGTAGCCGCCGCCCGGCGTCACACTGCGCACCCACAGCGTGCCGGGCCGAAACGGGCCAGGCGCGGTGGCGACCGTTACCGCGTACGGCCTCCCTTGGGGGTCGAGCCAGGGCGCGAGGGCGGGATCGATGGTGACAGGTACGGTCGGTCCAGTCGTGACAGGAGCAGAAAGCACGGCCACGGGGAGTCCCGGCAACTGACCGATGCTGCCGGAGGGCGACGTGAAATGCACTTCCGCGTGACGCCCGTCGACTCTGGCATAGCCGAACGCGTCCCCGGTAGCGCCGAAGACGGTCACGTCCGAGAAAGCACCGAAGACCGTGGGGTCGAGATCGACGGTGAAGGCTCCGCTGGCGATCAGGGCTGGGGAATCGGCCCATAGCTTGAATTGTACGGAGCCGCCCGCGGGCGCGCTTTCGGCCGAGACGTGAAGGTGGAGCGGGACGGGAGCGGTTTGCGCGGACGCCCGGAAACAGGGGAGTGTCAGGATGCCACAGGCGAGGATACAGGACAGCAAGATCCGAAAGGGGCCTTTCGTGGGCACGCGAGCTAGTGGAGCAATCCGAAGGCCACCCTGCCGAGGCGCGTCACTCATTGCGGATGGCGGTGGCCGGATCGATGCGCGAGGCCTTGCGGGCGGGCACGTAGCCGGCCAGCAGGGCGGCGGCGAACAGAATCGCGGCGGCCAGGAGCAGCGCGCGCGGGTCGTTCGCCTTCATGCCGAAGAGGAAGGATGCGACCAGGCGCGACGCGAAGAGCGCCGCGGGCACACCGATCGCCATTCCGGCGGCAGCAAGCACGATCACGCGGCGCAGGATCATGCGCACGACCACCCCGCGCTGCGCGCCGAGCGCCATGCGAATGCCGATTTCCCCGGTGCGCCGGGCCACGGTGTAAGACATGGTTCCATACAAGCCGATGCAGGCGATGATCAGGGCAAGGGCGGCGAAGCCGGTGCAAAGCCGGGCGAAGACGATCTCCTGATTCATGGCCGCGGTCGATCTCCGCCGCTTGCGTGACGATGTTGACCAGGGGAACGCGGACTCGGCCTGGCGCACGATTTCGCGCGCGTGGCGACGTAGGCGAGCGGATCGCCGGCGGTGCGCAGGGCGTAGACCATCTGCTGCACGGGCGGGTGGTCGCCCTGGTTGTAGGGGATGAAGAGCACGGGCGGGGTGTCGTCCTTCAATCGGCCGTAGTGGGCATTGGCGCCACTCCCACGATCGCCATTTCACGCGGATGGGGACCGCCGAGAGTGACATGGCGGCCCAGCGGGCTGGCATCCCGAAGTGGAGCGCGGCGAACTTCTGGTTGGCGACGACGACCGGTGCGGAGCCGGGAGTATCCCGTTCGTCGAGTTCGCGGCCGAGCAGCATGGGAATCTGCATGGTGGAAAAGAAGTCGGGACCGGTATTCAGAATGCGGGTATCGGGCGCTTCTGACGCCATCAGACGCTGAATGTCCAGGCCCCGGCCGGCGTTGAGGAGCGATGCGTGGGACAGGGTGACGGCGCGCACGCCGGGAATGGCGGCGAAGGCGGCGCGCAATCGATCGTAGAAGGCGAGGATCTCGGGATCGCGGTGGCCGGCCTGCCGGGCGTTCAATTCGAAGAGGAGGACGTGCTCGCGGTTGAAGCCCAGTTCGATGGCCTGCAGATTGGAGAGAGTGCGCATGAAGAGTCCGGCGGCCGACCAGCAGCAGGAGCGAGATCACGATCTGCGATAGCCACCAGCGCCTGGCTCGAAGCTCACGCGCCAGAAGGCCAGGCGGGCACGCATGCCGGGCTCGGAGACTGCGGCCGCCTTTGAGGGCGGGCAGCACATCGCCGCGGGTCGCCTGATGGCCGGCGCGAGGCCGAACACGGCGCCGGCAGAAGACGGAGAGCGCGAAGGTGGCTGCCAGCACGTGCCAGTTCAAGCCGGCGCGCAGGGTGAAATCCTGGCGTCCGTTGGCCAGCAGCAAGGTCAGGAAGCGTACGCCCCAGAAGGCCAGGAAGAGTCCCAGAACGCCGCCGGCGGAAGCCAGCAGGACGCTTTCGGTGAGAAGCTGGCGGACCACGCGCACACGTCCGGCGCCGATGCTGAGGCGCACGGCCATCTCGCGCCGGCGGGCGGTGGCGCGCGAGAGCAGCAGGTTCGCGGTGTTGGCGCAGGCGAGGGCGAGGAGCAAGCCGACCATGGTCCAAAGCACGTAGAGGGGCTTGGAATAGCGGCGGCGCAGAGTGCTCAAGCCGCCGGCGCCCGGCATGATGGTGAGCGCGGGGAGCGAGGCGCGCTCGCGAGTCGTTGGTGGCGGTGGCGGCCACCCACTGGCGGAAGGGCGGCGCCAGCGACGCCTGGGCTTGCGCCAGACTGACGCCGGGCTGCAGGCGGCCCATGATCTCGAGCCAGTAGTGGTTGCGGTCGCGGTAGGTCTCGGCCGTTTTGGCCCAGGAGACGTTGCCGTCCATCACCAGATTGGCGTGCAGGGGCACGTAGAAATCGGGATTCGCCGTCGGGATCGACGCCGAAGAATTCGGGCGGCGTGACACCGATCACGGTACACGGCAGGTTGTCGATGAGGATCGGTTGGCCGACGGCATCGGCGGCGCTGGCGTAGTGCTGCGCGGCGAAGTGGGCAGCTGAGGACGGCGACCAGCGGCGCGCCGGGGCGGTCGTCGCTGTTGAGGATGAGGCGGCCGGCGGCGGGCGGAACGGCGAGGCCGCGGAAGTAGTCGCCGGACACGTACTCGCCGGGGCGATGGCGGACGCTGCCTTCGATGGTCAATAGTGCGCGGTCCGGACGGGTAGTAGGCGAAGAGGCTGGAGAAGATTTCGTGGTTCTCGCGCAGCAGGTCGAAGACTCCGTAGGGGAAGATGCCGCTGGATTCTCCGCCGTCGGCGCCGATCCACGTGTTGCCGTCCATGCCGTGCATGACGTGATTGGGCTTCGGGCCGCCGTACTGGGGGCTGTGCCAGTTCAGCAGGGCCAGAGAATCGGGATCGGAGACCGGCAGGGAGCGCAGCAGGATCGAATCCATGAAGCTGTAGATGGCGGTGTTGGCGCCGATGCCGAGGGCGAGCGAGAGGACGGCGAGGGCGGTGAAGGCGCGGTTATGGAGCATGGCGCGGAGGCCGTAGCGCAGGTCCTGCGCGAGTTGTTCGAGCAGCGTCCAGCCCCATACGGCGCGGGTGCTTTCCTGACAGAGCGGTGAGATTGCCGAGGTCGCGGCGGGCGGCACGGCGGGCGTCGTCCTCGCGGCAGCCTTCGGCCTGGCGTTGCGCGGCCTCCTCTTCCAGGTGGAACTGGAGTTCGTCGCGCAGGTCCTTCCTCGCGGGCGCGGCGTTGCGCCAGCCAGCGCAGTTTACGAAAGAACGGAGTCATTGTCCCTCCTGCGGGGTTGGTTTCGAGGATCAGTCCCATGGCGCGGGAGAAGGCTTCCCACTTGGATTGTTCGGCGGCGAGCCGTTTGCGTCCTTTGCGGGGTGAGGCGATAGAAGCGGGCGCGCTTGCCTTTATCGGAGAGATTCCAGGAGGCGGCGATCCAGGCTTTCAATTCGAGGCGGTGGAGCGCGGGGTAGAGGGAGCCGGTCTCGACCTGGAGGAGGTCTTCGGAGGTGCGCTGAATGTGTTTGGCGATGGCGTGCCCGTGGGCAGGTCCGGCGAGCAGGGTGCGGAGGATGAGGAGGTCGAGCGTGCCCTGGAGGAGTTCCAGGCGGGCGGGTGAATCATCGCGGGGCATTGTGTAGGCGTTCTACTATATGTTGTGTAGAGTGTCTACGGTTTGGAGCGGGGCTTGCGTCACTCGTGGCGTAGGGCGTTGAGGGGGTCGACTCGCAGGGTGCGGCGGGCGGGGAGGTAGCAGGCCAGCAGGGCGATGACGGCGAGCAGCGCGGCCGTCAGGGCGAAGGTGGGCGGGTCGACGGCGCTGACCGAATACAGGAGATTCGCCATCAGGCGGGTGAGGCCGAGAGCGGCGGCGCTGCCAATGGCGATGCCGGCGACGGCGATCTTCGCTCCCTGCGAGAGCACCATACGGAGGACGTCGCGGGGTTGGGCTCCGAGGGCGATGCGGATGCCGATTTCGCGGGCGCGCTGGGCTACCGAGTACGAGATCACGCCATAGATTCCGATGGCGGCGAGGATGAGGGCGAGCGCGCTGAAGAGGCCGAGCAGGATCAGGGTGACGCGGGGCGTGGAGACGGATTCGTCGATGGCCTCGTGCATGGTGGCGATGTGGAAGACGGGCTGCTCCTTATCGATGGACGCAACGACGGCGCGGATGGCGCCGACGAGCGATTGCGGGTCCTGGGCGGACTTGACGAGTAGCGTCATGCCATTCGGCGTGCGCTGGAGGAGCGGCAGGTAGACTTCGAGGCGGGAGGGGTTGTCGAGGCCGTACATGCGAGTGTCGGCGAGGACGCCGACGATGGTGACCCATTGGAGCGCGCGGCCGGGACGGGGACGGCCGAAGGCGAAGCGTTTGCCGACGGGGTCGGTTGCGGGAAAGAGGCGGCGGGCGACGGCGTCGTTGATGAGAGCGACGGGCGGTGCGGTCTTCCGGTCGGCGCCGGTAAAGGCGCGGCCGCGCAGGAGACGGATGCCCAGCGTCTTCTCGTAGCCGGGGCTGATGCGGTGCACGTCGGGATGCGGGAAACTGCCGGGCTCCGGCAGGGCCATGCCTTCGACGGTGACGTCGGTGCGCGAGTGGTTGCCGGTGAAAGGAACGCCAGTGCCGAGGGCGGCGGACTCGACGCCGGGGAGGGCGCGGACGCGGTCGAGGGTCTGCTGCCAGAAGGCGAGCGCGGTGGAGTCCTTTTCGTAGGCCGCGGTGCGCAGGTCCATTTCGAGCTTGAGGACGCGGTCGGGGCGGATGCCGGAGTCGACGGCGAGAAGGCGGTAGAGGCTCTTCATCATGAGTCCGGCGCCGATCAGCAGGACGAGGGCCATGGCCACTTCGCCGGCGGCGAGCAGGCTGCGCCAACGCGTGCGTTCTCCGGCGAGGGTGGTTTTGCCGCCTTCCTTCAATTCGGAGTGCAGGTCGGCGACGGCGGTATTCAGGGCCGGGGCGAGCCCGGAGAAGAAGACGGAAAGCAGGACGAGGAAGGCGGAGAAGAGGAGGACTGGGGCGCTGACATCGATATGTGCGCCGGCGAGAGTGTCCGGGGGAATGAGGCGGGCGAGGGCGGGGATTCCGGCAATGGCGAGGGCGACGCCGGCGAGTCCGCCGAGGGAAGCGACGAGGAAACTCTCGGTGAGCATCTGGCGCACGATACGGCCGCGGCCGGCGCCGATGGCGATGCGCAGGGCGATTTCGCGCGCGCGCACGGCGCCGCGCATGAGGAAGAGATTGGCGACGTTGGCGCAGGCGACGAGGAGGACGAAGAGGGCGGCGGCGAGGAGGACGAGGACGGCGGGGCGCGCGTCGCCGGAGAACATTTCGCGCAGCGGCTGGAGTTTGACGCCGAATTGGTCGTTGGACTCGGGATAGGCGTGCGCCAGACGGGCGGCAATGCCCTCCATTTCGGCGCGGGCACGGTCGATGGGGACGCCTGGGGCGAGGCGGCCGAGGACGATCATGTCGCCGCGATCTCCCCTGCTGGCGGTGGCGTCGTTACCGGTGGCCCAGACGCCGATGGGGAGCATGACGTCGCAGGATTCGCCCCAGCGGAAATCGGGGGGAAGCACGCCGATGACGGTGAAGGTGCGGCTATCGAGGTGTATGATGCGGCCGGCGACGCCGCGGTCGGCGCTGAAATGGGACTGCCAGAGGGCGTAGCTGAGGAGCAATACAGGTTGCGTGCCGGCACGTTCCTCTTCGGGGGTGAAGCCGCGGCCGACGATGGGGCGGATGCCGGTCATGGAAAGAAAGTCAGGAGAAACGGCGAGGCCGGAGATGTTCTCGGGCTGACTGACACCGGCGAGGTTGAAGGTGACGCTGGCCACGGCGGACAATTCGGAGAAGGTGCGATTCCCAGCGCGCCAATCCTGGAAATTGGGATAGGAGACGCTGACGTCGCCGACGCGGGGCGTGGTCTCGTTGAGCACGATCAGGCGGGCGGGATCGCGGAACGGCAGGGGGCGCAGCAGAATCCCGTAGACGACCGAGAAGATGGCGGTATTGGCTCCGATGCCGAGGGCGAGCGTGAAGATGGCGGCGGCGGCGAAGGCCGGCGCCTTGCGCAGGGTGCGCCAGCCGTAGCGAAGGTCCTGCAGGAGAGTTTCCACGGGGGCCACACCGCGGGCATCGCGGCAATCTTCCTTGACTTGTTCGATGCCGCCGAGATCGAGGCGCACCTGGCGGATGGCCTGTTCGCGGCTCATGCCGGCGCGCAGGTATTTTTCGAGCTGGTGTTCGGAGTGAAAGCGGAGTTCGGCATCGAGCTCGGCTTCCACGGTCTTGCGGCGGAAAAGGGAACGCAGGCGGAAGAAGAGATCGTCGAGCATGAGGGACTCCTCTTAACAAACATTTCTATGATATTCTGTTCTAGAGCGCAGCCTCTCCTGGAGGTCACTCATGAACGAAATGAGGGTGGAATCAACCACTCTGCGAGCACTTGCGTACGACGGCGGCCGCGGAATTCTGCAACTGGAGTTCTGTACCCGGGCCATCTATCATTACTACGGCGTTCCTGCGGCGGTCTATGAAGCTCTGCTGGGCGCTCCTTCCAAAGGCAGCTACTTCAATCGGGTAATCCGGGGACATTTTCCCTATGCTTTGTGCGCAAGTGCGCAAACCGGCTTGGCGGGGGAAGGCTGATGTCACGCACAGTGGCTTCATTACCCGCTGGCAGCCGCATTACCGACTACATCAGTCTGGGCGTGGTAGCCAAAACCTTTCCGCTGGAAAAGATTCGTGCGTCGCTGGCGGCGACGGGGAAAGAGAGCGTGCGCCAGCGCGACCTGCCGGCGCATGTGGTCGTGTATTACGTGATCGCGCTGGCGCTGTACATGCAGTCGTCGTATCGGGAAGTGCTGCGTTGTCTGCTGGAAGGAATCCAGTGGCTGGTGGAACCCGCGGCGGGAATCAATGTGGCTGGTAATTCAGGTATCTCGCAGGCGCGCACCAGACTGGGATGGGAGCCCGTGCGGCAACTGCACGACGAAGTGGTCAGGCCGGTCGCGGTGGCGGCGACCAAGGGCGCATGGTATCGAGCGTGGCGTCTGATCAGCGTTGACGGCAGCACGCTGGATGTCGCCGACGAGAAGGGCAACAACGAAGCGTTCGGGCGGCCGGGAGCCAGCCGCGGCGAGAGCGCGTATCCAAAGATCCGCTTCGTATCGCTGGTGGAGAACGGTACCCATGTCCTTTTCGGCAGCCGGATGGCGGACTACGCCACCAGCGAAATCGCCCTGGCAAAGACTGTATTGCCCAGTCTCTGCAAGGGCATGTTGTGCCTGGCAGACCGCGGCTTTTTCGGGTTTGAGATGTGGAAGCAGGCGGCAGCTACGGGTGCGGACCTGCTGTGGCGGGTCAGAAAAAACATCCATCTGCCCTGCGAAAAACGCCTGCCGGACGGATCTTATCTGAGCCGCATCTATCCGTCGCAGCAGGACCAGCGGCGCGGGCGCAATGGAATCGTGGTGCGTGTGATCGAATACCGCCTGGAGGGAGTCGAAGGAGCGGAGCCGTTATACCGGCTGGCAACCACGATCCTCGACCACGAACTGGCTCCGGCCGCCGAACTGGCCGCGCTCTATCACGAGCGCTGGGAGATCGAAACCGCGTTCGACGAACTCAAGACTCATCTGCGGGGCGCGCATATCGTGCTCCGCAGTAAAACGCCGGATCTGGTACGGCAGGAGTTCTATGGTCTGCTGATGGCGCATTTCGCCGTCCGCGGCCTCATGCACGAAGCGGCGCTGCGTGCCGATAAGGATCCCGACCGGCTGTCCTTCCTCCACGCCGTGCGCGTTGTCCGCCGCAAGATGGCCGCCTTCGGCGCTATTCCCCCCTCGGGGCCGAAAAAGTTCCATAACGCGGTGCTGGACGAAATCCTCGACGAGTCTGCCGCTTCCAGCCGCAATCGGCGCAATCCCCGAGGGGTCAAGCGGAAGATGAGTAACTTCCCCTTGCGCCGCGGCTACAAGCGCTCGCCACTCAGCGACATTTCCGCAGCCATCAGGATCGTTAAGTGAAGAGTAGGCGGGGCCGAGTACCTGGGCGATGGCGGCGGTGAGCTTTTGCCAGGAATCGGTTTCAGCGGCGAGTTGTTTGCGGCCGCTGCCGGTGAGTTCGTAGAATTTGGCGCGGCGGTTGTTGTCTGAGGTGCCCCACTCCGCCTTAATCCACCCGCGGCGTTCGAGGCGGTGAAGGGCGGGATAGAGCGAGCCCTGTTGAATGCAGAGCACGTCGCTGGACATTTGCTGGACGCGCTCGGCAATGCCCCAGCCGTGCTGCGGAGCGAGCGCGAGGGTGCGGAGGATGAGGAGGTCGAGGGTGCCCTGGGGCAGGTCGATGCGTGGATTCATTCGGCTTCCCTTTTCACTTCTACAGGAAGATATCAGATCTGCTGTAGAAGTGCAAGGGGAGAGCGGCGTGAGGCACGCTATCCCGGCTCGTACTCGTGCATACGGACTGAGAGCAGCGGACCTTCGTGGGCGAGGGCGGCGGCGTAACGAGGGCCGACATCCAGGGTGGTGACGGTCCACTCGCCGGGCGGAACGATTCCGGCACCGTAGAGGCCGGCTCCGTGGGCTTTGAGGAGGGCTTCGAAGCGAGTCCAGTGACGGAAGAAATCGGCGTTGGTGCCGGGGATCGGGCGCGTCATTGGGGAAATAGCGGCTGGGCGATGGCCTGATATTCCGGGAGGGGGCGGAGGCGTTCGACATCGACGCCGATGGGGCAGGCGCGGGTGACGGCGACCAGCGCGAGGTCGTGGGAGTGGGCGAGGTTGAAGTGCAGGGTGGGGTCGGCGGCGAGGTAGGGTTTGCCTCTTTCGTGGACGGCGAATTCCAGCAGCACGGAGGTGTGGCGCTGGAGGATATCGCGGAGGGCGGCGTGGGAGCGCAGGTAGCGGCGGCGGAGCGTGGGCGTGGCGAAGCGGTGGGCGCGGGCGGTTTCGCCGGCAGTGGGCGCGAGCGGCGTGGCGCGGTCCAGGCGGATTCGCCAGACGTGGATTTCGGCGGTCAGGTCAATCGACATGGGGGAGGTCGGCGTCCAGCGCCTGGGTCAGGGCGGCGACTTCGGCGGTGAGGTAGAAGTGGCCGCCGGGGAAGGTGCGGACGGCGAAGGAGGCGGTGGTCTGTTCGGCCCAGGCGTCGAGGTGGGCGCGGGTAATGTTGGCATCGGCGAGGCCCCCGTAGGCGCGGATGGGGATAGCGAGGGGCTCGTCCTCCGCGTAGATGTAATTGCGGTAGAGGACGACGTCGGCCTGCAGGGACGGAAGCAGGACGCGGACGAAGGCGGCGTGCTCGAGGACTGCGTCCGAGACGCCGCCGAGGGCGCGCAGATCGGCGATCAGGGATTCGCGGGTGGGCGGCGGCGGGGGCACGTGGTTGCGGCGGAATTGCGGCGCGCGGGCGGCGGAGGCGATCAGCATCACCGGCAGGGGAAGCGCGCGGCGGCGGAGTTCGCGAGCGAGTTCGAAGGCGACGACGGCACCCATGGAGTGGCCGAAGAAGGCGAAGGGGCGGTCGGAATAGGCGTCCAGGTTGTCGGCGAGGGCGGCGACGAGGGGCTGCATGCGATCGTAGGGGGCTTCGGCGAGACGCGATTCGCGGCCGGGGAGGCGGACGGGGACGGCGGTCCAGTGGGCGAGGTCGTAGGGCGGGCGGGTGCCGCCGCCGGCGTGGGGGAAGCAGAAGAGGCGCGGTCCGGGGGCCGCGTCGGCATTGGGGAACCAGGCGGCGGGGGTGGCCTGCTTGCGCAGTCGCAGGGCGAGGAGCTTGCGCTTCTCGGGGGAGAGGGCGTCGAGCTTGGGGCGGGCATCGTTCTCCGGGGGCGCGGGGGCGGGCTGGGTGCGCTTGCCTCCGTGGAGGAGCTTTTCGAAGTGGCCGGCGTGGAGTTCGCGGGCGTAATCGAGGGCGGCGCGGCGAGACTGGGCGGCGATCTCGCGATAGTGGGCGGGGTCGGAGAGGAGGCGCGCGAGGGCGTCGCGCCAGGGAGCGATGTCCTGCGGCGGGACTATGGCGACGGGGACCATCTGCTCGTCGAGGCGGGTTTCGTAGTGGGTGATGGGGTTGACGGGGAGGAGGTAGGGGACGCCCATCATGGCTTCGGGAATGCCGCCGACGTTGGCGGCGAGGACGGGGATGCCGCGGAGCAGGGATTCGAGAACGATGCGCGAGCGGGCTTCGGCCCAGAGGCTGGGGACGAGGAGTAGGCGGGTGCGGGCGAGCAGGAGGTTGATGTCGTCGACGGGTTCGAGGAGGGTGACGTTGGGGAGGGCGCGGAGGGCGGCGAGGTCCTGCTGGTTGGTGCCCCAGGTGGGGACGGCGGCGAATTGGAGTTGGGGGAAGGCGGCGGCGAGGGCGAGGAAGATGGCGATGCCTTTTACCGCGCAGGGATTGACGAAGGTGACGTAGGGGTTGGCGAGGGTTGCCGAGGTCGGGCCAGTCTTCGTTCTCCATGAGGGAGATGGGGACGTGGACGGCGGGGATGTTGGCGTAGCGGCGGATGTAATCGGCGACGTACTGGCTGACGCCGACGACGGCGTCGCAGGCGCGGATGCGGGCGGTTTTGGTTTCGGAGGGAAAGGCGCAGTCGGGGCCGAAGGGGACGGCGAGGGTGGCGCGGGCGAGGTAGACGACGCGGGCCTCGGAGCGGAGGGCAGGTTCGAGGAGGAGCTGGGCGGGGTCGTCGGTGGAGGCGAGGATGACGTCGGGGCGGAAGGCGTCGATTTCGGCGGCGAAGGTGGCGCGGAGATTGGCATTGGTGACGATGCGGGCGAGGACTCCGTGGCGGTGGAAGGAGACGACGCCTTCGTGGGTGTCGGGCGCGATGTTGCGGGCGGCGAGGGTGGCGAGGTAGGCGGCGTGCTCGGGGTCGCCGAAGGTGGGGATGCGGGCGACGACGCGGCAGTCGTGGCCGAGGGCGGCGAGGGCTTCGAGGAGGAGGCGATTGGATTTGTCGCCGCCTCCGTGGGCGGGGTAGTAGAGGGAATTTTGGGCTAGGAGGATGCGCATGTCAGTGGGGATGGCGTTGCGGGCGTGAGGGCGGCCTCCGGCCGCCTCGCCGGCTTCTAAGGAGACACCCTCTTCTCCTGGTACGGCCGGGCCGAGGCCAGGTCCCCCGCTGGAAAGCCGGCGGCAGGCAGGATTGCCTGCCGCACATGGGCTAACTTCGTGGCCTCGGCGCTCGCTCCACAGGAATGATAGCGTCAGATCGCGTGCGGTACCTTCGTGGCCTCGGCGCTCGACTGCCGACGCTTCAGGCGGGTTGCCAACCCGCCGCAGGCTGCCAGCCTGCCCCACTGGGCTCGCCTCGGAGGGACAGGCCGGGAGGCCTGTCCTACTGGCGGGTCGTGTCATGGGGTGGACTTCCGCTTGCGTAAGCGCTCCAGCAGCAGCGCCCGTTTTTCCGGGGAGAGCGACTCGATGGTGGCGTGGCTGGCCTGCGCGTCGGAGCGGGGCTTCAAGGTCGCGAGGTAGTGCTCCATGTCGGCCGCGTCTAGCGTCGCGATGAAGCGGTGAGCGGCGGTGCGCGAGGCTCGCGATTCGCGGGTGTAAGCGTCACGGTCGCCCAGCAGTTCGCGGAGGGCGGCTACCCAGGGCTCGGGATCGTTGTTGGGGACGACGGGGCGCGGCATGGCGTGCTCGTCGAAGATGGCCTGGTATTTCTGGATGGTCTTCACCGGGATCACGTAGCCGGTGGCGTGCTTGGCTTCGACCAGGCCGCCGGAATCGCTGGCGACCACGGGGATGCCGCGCAGCATGCTCTCCATGACGATGAGGCCGAAGCCTTCGTACCAGAGCGACGGCATGAGGAGCACGCGGGTGCGGGCCAGCACGTCATCGATGTTGGGGGCGTTGGGCAGGATGCGGACGTTGGGGAGCCGCTGCAGCGCGCGGCGGTCGTCGGCTGGTGGTGCCCCATCCGGGCACGACGCCGAATTCGCACCTCGGGGAGGCGGGCGGCGGTCTCGAGGAAGATGGCGAGTCCCTTGACGGCGCAGGGATTGATCATGGTGACGAGGCCGCTCTCGAAGTTGCCGTAATCGGCGAAGGGGCCGTCGCCGTAGATGGGCGGGTGGATGACGGTAGCGGAGCGGCCCAGCGCGCGCTCGATGTAGGCGGCCATGTGGTGTCCGATGGCGACGACGCCGGCGGCATCGGCGACCAGTCCGGCGGCCTCCGCGTCGGGTTCCAACTGGCGGGGCCGAAGGGGAAGAACTGGGGCGTGTGGGCGAGGTAGACGACGCGGCCGTGGGCGCAGTGCTGGGCTTCGCGCAGCAGGACGTGGCCGAGGTCTTCGGAAGAGACCAGGACCCAGTCGGGCTGGAACTCGCGGATCTGCTGGCGCAGGACGCTGAATGCGGCGGGCGGGATCTTCCACGGCGAAGACGCGATGGAGGCGTGGAAGCGCAGTTTCGGCGCCTTCGCCGGTGGCGCCGGCGACGATGCGGCACTGGTGGCCGGCGTTGGCCATGTGGTCCAGCCAGATGAGGTTGCTGCGCGTGGCGCCGCCGCGCGGAGGCACGTAGCTGGCGTTGGCGGTGAGCAGGATGCGCATGGACCGTGGGGGTCGAGGCTGGGGGCATCCTGCTCTTCGGCGAGCAGCGCGCGCACCTCTTCGTCGCTGAGGCCTTCGAGCTCTTCGATGAGCTCGTGGTAGTCGCCGCCGGCCTGCTCGATTTCCTTGAGTTCGATTGCCTTGGCCAATTCCGCCACCATGAACTCACCAGAGTAGACCACCTCGAGCGAGAGGTCCACTCCATAGATCTGGCGGACGCGGGAGAGCAGTTGCACGGCGAGCAGGGAGTGGCCGCCGAGTTCGAAGAAATTGTCGTGGATGCCGACGGCTTCGACGTTGAGGAGTTCGGCCCAGAGGACGGCGAGATCGCGTTCGAGCGCGGTGCGCGGGGCGTCGATGGGGCGCTGCGGAGCGCGGCGGCGCGCGGCGTGCGCAGGGCCGCGAGGATCTGCTCGGGCGTGCGCAGTTCGGCGGCGATGCGGGCGTAAGGGATGCGGGCGGCGACGGGCGCGGGCTCGCGGCCTTCTCTGCGTCGGGCCGGCGCCGGCGGCGGTGGCGGGCGGTAACGCATGGCGGCGCGCAGCGGCGGCCGGGAAGCCGGAAGACACCGCCGCGTCGTGCTCGGCGCCGAGCGATTGCAGGAACAGCAGGGCGGGACGATTGCGCTGGCCGGAGACGAAGGGGATCTCGACGGCGTCGAGTCCGCGTTCGCAGGGCGATTTCGCCGAGGCGGGCCACCATGCGGTGTTCGACGCCGCGGCCGAGCGCGCGGCAACTGAGCAGGAAGGTATCGACCACCAGGCGGCGGGATTCGATGTTGAAGATGATGACGCCGGTGAGGCCGTAGCTGCCGAAGCGGTCGGTGACGTGGACGGTGAGGCATTCGGCGCGGCGAGGCGCTGGATTTCCGCCGCGCGTGCGCCGGATGCAGGTGACGTTCATCTGGTTGGTGCGCTGGGTGAGTTGGGCGACGCGGGCGGTCTGCGCGGGCTGCAGCGGGGCGATGGCGACTTCGAGTTCGAGGGAGGCGAGGAAATCGGAGAGGTTGGTGGCGGCGCGGGCGGCGCGGGTGCGCTCGGCGCGCTGGGCGTAGAGTTCGCGGCGGCGGCGGTCTTCGTCGGTGACGCGGGCGCGGTCGAAGGCCCAGACGTGAGCGCAGGAAATCGGGGATTTCGGCGGCGTCGCGCGGGTAGCGCGCAGGGCGAGCGCCTCGGGCGCGCCGGCCTGGGCTTCCTGGACTTCCTTGGGATTGTCGTCGACCAGGATGAAGGTGTCCAGGCCGATTTCGAGTTCGTCGGCGAGCGCGGCGAGGTTGGAGGACTTGTCGTCCCAGTTGATGCGCTGGGCGACGAAATCGGTGAGGGCGCAGCGGCATGTCGGGGTGGGCGCGGAAGGTGGCGGCGACGTCCTCTGGGTTGTTCTTGCTGCACAGGGTGAGGAGCATGCCGTCGCGGCGCAGGGCGGCCATGAACTCCTGCAGGCGGCGGCGCGGGGGATCGAGGACGACGCCTTCGGGGCCGTCCTCGCCGCAGATGCCGGCCCACAGGGTGTCGTCGCAATCGAGCGCGATGGCTTTGAAGGGCGGGGCGACGATGGCGTGGATTTTGCGCGACGATGGCGGTGGCGAGGGCGACGAAGTAGAGCGGGGTGTAGGGGACGTGGCCGAGTTCGTTGCCGTGGGGGTCGTGGACTTCGTCGACGGGGTAGAGTGCGGCGATCTCGGAGTCGGTAAGCAGGAAGACGGAGGGGAGGGCGGCGAGGGCGCGGAGGATTTCGGCGTCGATGGCGGCGGCGCCGGGGCACAGGACGACGATGAGGGGAACGTTAAGGCGCGGGGCGGCGGCGCGGACGGCGTCGAGGAACTCGGCGGGCTGGGCTGGCGGACCAATCGTCAGGGCGTATGAGAACGACGTTGATGCCGGCGGTATTGCGGGCGAAGAGGCCGGCGGGGTCGAGCAGTTCCTGGAAGACCTGCTGGTAGGCGGCGAAGCGGAGTTCGGCGGCGAGGCCAAGTTCGCGGAGCCAGAAGGCGAGACCGGGCTGCAGGGCCTCGGCAGTGAATGTAGCGCTAATCGCGATGAGCAACTTTCATTATATTGAAGGCGGTGTTGGGGCTGGCGGGAAAAGGGGCCTGGCTGGAATGGAGAGGCCACGGAGCCTATTCCACGAGCTTCGTTTTGCGGGTGAGGAAGAAGGCGAGGGTGGCGGCGATGGCGCCGAGCGTGTCGGCGAGCATGTCTTCCTGGGCGTCCCAGATGTCGCCCTGGCTGCCGAGAAATTCG
This sequence comes from uncultured Alphaproteobacteria bacterium, assembly GCA_963720705.1. GTDB lineage: Bacteria > Pseudomonadota > Alphaproteobacteria > Rhizobiales > Afifellaceae > DASWJZ01. The sequence continues at coordinate 131,338 of CAVRGJ010000001.1, read as the reverse complement.
GCTCCGGAGGCGCCTGTGCTGGAGGCGGCGTAGAGCCACTCGATGATCTCGTAGCTCATGGCGACGAAGGCGATGGCGAAGATAGGGAAAAGAAAGAGCACGGCGCGGCTGCGGACGGCCGGGTGACCACCAGGGCTTCGGCGATGGCGTAGGCGTAGAAGCCGACGCAGAAGTGAGCCACGCGGTCGTAGTGATTGCGGTGGAAGCCGAATAAGTTGGTGACGAAACCGAAGGGCACGCGCTCGAAAGTGTAGTGTCCGCCGATGGTGTGGAGATAGAGCAGCACGGCCATCAGGGCATAGGCGGCCGGGGTGAAGACGAAGCCGCGCACATACAGCACGACAGCGAGATCGCGATCAGACGATGGGAATATTTTCGGCCCACCACGTGGCGCGGCTGTAAGGGTCGATGGCTGCCCAGATGAAGAGGAGAAGGTAGCCCGGCAGCAGTAGCTTCGCGGTCCGGTTGGCGCACGGTGTCAGCGAGCATGCTAGCACGGTTGCTCGAAAGGTCGCTACGCGGTGCGCTCGGCTCCAGACTTCGAAGAGTCCGAGAGTGACGGCCAGCACGACGGGCCCCAGGATGAGGCCGGCGGGCCCGAAGAGCTGGATGCCGCCGAGGATGGCGAAGAACGTGGGCAGGGTGTGCAGGCGGAGCTGCGTTGCCGACCAGGTAGGGGTACAAGCAGGTTGTCGATGAAGCTGACCACCAGTCCACCCCAGGCGACCAGAATCAAGGCCTTGACCCAACCGCCGGAGAGCAACAGGAAGAGCGAGATGGGGCCCCAGACCAGGAAAGTGCCGAACATGGGCACCAGCGCCACGATGAAGGTGGCGCAACCCCATATGGCGGCAGCCGGGACGCCCAGAATGGCGTACATCGCGCCCGCCAGCAGCGCCTGTACGAAGGCCACGGTGAGCGAGCCGTTGACCATGGCGCGAATGGTGTCTGCGATGCGGCTTCCCATGCAGGAGGCCTCGGCGTCGGAGAGCGGCGCCAGCAGGCGCAACGCGCGCAGCGCCTGCTCGCTGTCGCGATAGAGGAAGAAGAGAACGAACAACATGATGACCAGTTGGGCAACCAGGCTGACGGAGCCGGCCAGCAGATTGCCGGCCTGTCCGGCGAGGGCTTGGCCGAGGGCGGTGATTTGGGCCTGCAGATCCAGATTGTCCTGGGCCCAGTCCAAGGCGCCGGCCAAGGCTGCGCGGCAGGTGGACGATGGAGCGCCATTCGGAGATTCCTCCGCCGGCCTGCAGCGTGTTGGCGCCCGCAATGATGTGGCGGACCAGGTAGGTGATCAGGAGACTGAGCGGGATGACGATGAATCCGGCGACCAGGATGACGCCGGCGGCGGCGGCGGCGGTACGCGACCGGAAGCGGCGCTGCAGCCAGAGTTGGGAGCTGTGGGTGGCCACGGCGGCGGCGATGGCGATGCTGATGGCCGGGACAAACGGCTGGACGATCAGGTAGCAGAGGTAGAGCGCCAGCAGGGTGGCGAGCACCAACAGCGAGGCGGAGCATGCTTTCGCGGTTGAAGCGGCGGGTGTCATGGTGTGCCGGTCCGATTGGGGCTGGCAAGCCTGGGCGGCTGACTCATGCGGTAGATGCGTTCCACTTCGGCTGGCGCCGGAAATGCGCAGCGCCAGATCGTGCAGCAGTCCGTCGCTGAGGCGGTAGATGAGGCCGTGCACGGCGAGCGGCCGTCCCGCCGCCCAGGCGTTCTGGACGATGGTGGTGTGGCAGACGGCGCGGACCTGGGAGAGCACGTTGAGCTCGCAGAGGCGGTCGGCGCGATCGGCGGCTCCGGGATGGCTTCGAGTTCGTCGTTGATGCGTGGCGTAGACGTCCTTGATGTTGCGCAGCCAGTTGTCGATCAGGCCGAACTGGGTGTCGCCGATGGCCGCGCGCACGCCGCCGCAGCCATAGTGGCCGCAGACGATGATGTGCTCCACATGCGAGGACTTCGACGGCGAACTGGATGACGGAGAGGCAATTCAGGTCGGAGTGCACCACGAGGTTGGCCACGTTGCGGTGGACGAAGACCTCGCCGGGGGCGAGGCCGATGATTTCGTTGGCGGGCACGCGGCTGTCGGAGCAGCCGATCCAGAGGTACTTGGGCTCCTGCAAGGCGGTGAGGCGGTCGAAGAAGTCCGGGTCGGCCTGGCGCATGCGGTGCGACCATTGGCGGTTGTTTTCGAAGAGCGCGTCCAGTTGGGGCATGTAAATGGCTATTATCGCGCGAGACGAGGCGCGCAGAAACGTGCGATTTGACTCGGAGCGGGTCACTTCGCGGTACGCTGTTGGTTGGCGTCGATATATGAAACTCGGTGAATTAGCGAACGCGCTGGGATGCCGCCTCAAAGGCGACGCGGAGTTGGAGATCCACGGGGTGATCGGGATGGAGCGGGCGGACGCCGGGCACCTGACGTTCCTGGCCAATCCCAAGTACGCGCCCAAGGTGAAGCACACCCGGGCGAGCGCCATTCTGGTGGCGGAAGAGTTACCGGGGCAGGAGATCGCCTGCCTGATTTCGGAGAACCCGTACCTGGATTTCGCGCGCGCGCTGGCGCTGTTCTACCAGCCGCCGCGGCCGGCGCCGGGCGTGCATCCGCTGGCCTATGTGGCGCCCGGCGCGACGTTGGGCGAGGGCTGCTCGGTGGGCGCGTTCGCGGTGGTGGGCGAGCGCGTGCGGATCGGCCGCAACGCGGTGCTCCACCCCCACGTCGTGATTTATGAAGGGGCGGAGATCGGCGACGATTTCCTGGCCCACTCGCATGCCGCGGTGCGCGAGTTCTGCCGCATCGGCGACCGGGTGACGCTGCAGAATGGCGTAGTGGTGGGCGGCGATGGGTTCGGTTTCGCGCAGCGCGCCGACGGCGTGCAGTACAAGATCGTACAGTCCGGGCGTGACCGTGCTGGAAGACGATGTGGAGATCCAGATCGCTGACATCGGTCGACCGCGCGACGGTGGGCGAGACGCGGGTGAAGCGCGGCGCCAAGATCGACAGCCTGGTGCAGGTGGGCCACGCCTGCACGGTGGGCGAAGACAATATCATTTGCGCGCAGACCGGGCTGGCGGGCAGCACCGTGCTGGAACGCAACGTGGTGCTGGCCGGACAGGTGGGGTCGAGCGGCCACCTGACGGTGCATGAGGACGCGGTGGTCTATGCGCAGAGCGGCATCGGGGGCGACGTGGCGAAGGGCGCGCGGATTTCGGGTTCGCCGGCATTCGCGGCCAACGAATGGCTGCGCGCGGTGACCGCATTCGCCAAGCTGCCCGAGTTGCTGACGCACCGTGCGGGAACTTAAGAGAAAGGTCGATGAGTTAAGCAGAATGGCGAACCCAAAGCCACCGCATAGCGAGCGCCGCCCGGTCGCGTACCTGAACGATAAGTTTCTGAACGGCCCGGATGCGCGGGCGTTGCGCATCCTGTCGGAGTTTCTGGAGCCGCTGGCGCACTTCCGCCGCGAGAAGGTGCGCGACACGGTGGTATTTTTCGGGTCGGCGCGGATTCGCGAAGGCGAGGGCGAGATGGGGCGCTACTACGACGAGGCGCGCACGCTGGCGCGCATGCTGACGGAGTGGAGCCAGCAGTTCACCAACAGCACGTACCGGTTTGTGGTGTGCTCGGGCGGCGGACCGGGGATCATGGAGGCGGCCAATCGCGGCGCGGAGGACGCCGGCGGGCAAGACGGTGGGGCTGAATATCGGCCTGCCGTTCGAGCAGTTCCCCAATCCCTACATCACGCCGGAGCTGAGCTTCGAATTCCACTACTTTTTCATGCGCAAGTTCTGGTTCTCGTACCTGGCCAAGGCGCTGGTGGTGTTTCCCGGGCGGCTTCGGCACGCTGGACGAGATGATGGAAATGCTGACGCTGACGCAGACGCAGAAACTGGCCAAGAAGATCACGATCGTGCTGTACGGCAGCGCGTACTGGAAGGAGATCGTCAATTTCGACGCGCTGGTGAAGTACGGGATGATCTCGCCGGAGGATCTGGAGCTGTTCCAGTTCGCGGACGATCCGGCGACCGCATTCGAGCTGCTGAAGGACGGGCTTGAGGCCTACGCGCTGCAGCACGATACGCCGGAGGTACCGGCGGTGGCCAAGTCCGGTGAACCCGCAGAAGCCGGAGGGAGCGTAGCGCGCGCATGTTCGCGCGCAAGGTGGCGCCGGGAATCGAATTGCGGCTGTTCGAGCCGAAGGACGCGGAGCCGGTCTTCGCGGTGGTGGAGCGCAATCGCGCGTACCTGCGGGAATGGCTGCCGTGGGTGGACTACACGGAATCGGCGGAGGACCTGCGGCGACTTCATCGCGCAAAGTGCGCGAGCAATATGCGGCGGGGCGCGGGCCGCAGTGCGCCATCTGGATCGAGGGAGCGGTAGCGGGATCGCTGGGCTGCCATCCGATCGACTGGCCGAATCGCAATTGCAGTATCGGGTACTGGATCGAGCGGCGCTTTGCAGGGCAAGGGGATCATGACGCGCTGCTGCGAGAGTCTGCTGGACTATCTATTCGACGAGCTCGAGTTACACCGGGTGACGATTCACTGCGGGGTAGGCAACACGCGCAGTTGCGCCATTCCCCGAGCGATTGGGATTCAGTCGCGAGGGACTGGTGCGCGATGGCGAATGGGTGAACGACCGCTGGCTGGACATGGTGGTCTGGGGGTTATTGGAGCAGGAGTGGCGTGCGCGCCGCTCACGGCTCTGAAGGCTTGTGGGTGTGCGCCGCCAGCCAGTTCTCCATGCGCTGTTTGCGGTTCAGGGCACTGCGCAGCTCGCGTATGGTGGGGGGCTCGCCGCTGTGGGTCCAGGCTTGGATCTGCTGGTTGATTCGAGCAATACGGTTGATCTGTTGGACGCACACTCCGCAGCAAGGCTTTAGGACCGCGCTTTGCCCCGCGGCGTCCGCCGGCTCCTTCAAAACGCTCGACTTAAGATATCTCCCTTGCCGGTGAAGCATCTGTATGGCGGGATCATAGCAGCCTTCGGGCGATGCCGCAAGGCATCGTGAGGTATATGTCGAAGCAATTACTCTCCTGCTGTCTGGACTTTCTGAGTCGTTGATACCACACCTCTTATAATCGGACTAGAGATTGAGTTTCGCGTTGGAAGACAGCCGGCTGATTGTAATGGAAAATACCACGGGCCGCGCATTCCCGGTGATGGACCGCCGGGAGGCTACAGTTGTTTGCCATAGATTGGAATGGCGGCTCCGGTGATCTGGCAGCCGGCGTCGCTCACCAGGTGCACGAGAATGTCTGCGACCTGCGCGGGCTGCACGTACAGGGAGCCGTCGTTCGTGGGGTCCGCCTGACGATTTGCCGGCGTGTCCATCGTGCCGGGGAGCACCGTGTTGGCTGAGATGCCCCGATCCTTGTTTTCCAGCGCGATGGCGCGGACCAGGGAAACGACGGCGGCCTTGGACGCGCTATAGGCGGCGACCAGGGCTCCGGGCTCCACGCCCTGGCGGCTGGCGACCACAGCGATGCTTCCGCGCCCGCGCTCGCGCAGGTGCGGGAGCAGCGCTCCCACCATGTAAAAGGCGCTGCGAAAGTTGAGGTCCAACATGCGGTCGAGCGTCGCCTCGTCGGTATCCTCCACGCGCTGCCCGCCGGCGAAGCCGCCCATGACGTGGATCAGGGCATCGATCTTCGGAAAGCGCGCGAGCGCCTCTTGAACGAGTTGGCGGGCCGCCGCCGCACTGGTGAGTCCGGCAGGCATGGCGTGGAAGCGGTCGTGCGGGAAGTCGCCGGGCTGTATCGAGCGCGAGACGCCAATCACGTCGGCGCCGGCGGCCAGAACGCTTCCGTGACGAAGCTGCCGAGGCCGCCCTTCGCGCCGGTGACCAACACTACTTTGCCGGTAAGATCGCTCATGTTCCCCTCAGTGAAATTTATTCGCCGCTGGACCACGCCACCCGGAACTCGGGATACAGGGTAAGTCCGCCGCAGGCATACAAGGTCTGGCCCGTGATATAGGATGCATCGTCGGAGGCGAGGAAGGCGAATACCGAGGCGATCTCCTGCGCGTCTCCGGCGCGGCCCATCGGGATGTGGCTCTCGACACCGGCCTTCGCCTCGGGATCGTGGATCCACGCATTGTTGATCGGGGTGACGATGGCGCCGGGTCCGACGGCGTTGACGCGGATTCCATCCCCCGCGTATTCGAGCGCCAGGGTCTTGGTAAGATTGCGCATTCCGCCCTTGCTGACCGAGTAACTCAGATACTTCGGTTTGGGTATCATCTCGTGCACGCTGGAGTTATTCAAAATCAGGCCGCCGCCGCCGCGCTGCAGGAAGTGCTTGATGGCCTCTCGCGCGCAGAGAAATGGCCCGCGCAGGTTGACCGAAATGACCTTGTCGAAATCGGCGGCGGACAGCTCGTGGCTGGGCGTAGCCTTCTGTATGCCGGCATTGTTGATCAGGACATCCAGGCGGCCGAACTCCTTGATGGTGGTGGCGACCATCTGCACCACCTGCTCTTCGTTCGAGACATCGGCCTGCACGATGATCTCGCGTCCACCGCCATGGGTGCGCGCTGCCTTGGCAAGCGCGGCGGTGGCTGCGGCCTGTTCCGCGCCGCTGCGGTAATTGATCGCCACATTGGCGCCTTCCTTGGCGAAACGGACTGCGATGGCCTGTCCGATTCCGGAACTGGCGCCGGTTACCAGCACGTTCTTTCCCTGCAATCGACTCATTTGTCCCTCCTCAACTTAACTAGCTTGGTTGCACCTGATCTGGCCGTGAATCGAACCAATCCATGCGACGCATCAGCCAGACTCATGTTATGGGTAACGATCCGGAAGCCTGGCGCATCGTGGATGGCAAGCTCTACCTCAATTACAGCAAATGCGTGCTGCCGAAGTGGCTGCGGGATCGGCCCAATCGTATCCACCGCGGCCAATCTGTACTGGCCGTCACGCAGAAAAAGTTCGACTGGGTGGAATATTCTGGTGGGGAACCCGGATAGAGACTCTGAACGGGTACGGTACTATGCTGTTCTCCAACAAACCACGGACTCAGGAATTTGAAGCCGCCGCCCTGCCCCATCTGAACGATGTGTACCGCACGGCGGCAAGGCTGCTGGGTGACGGCGCCAGGGCCGACGACGTGGTTCAGGATGTGTATTACCAGGCCTGGAAATCTTTCGACCGTTTCGAGAGCGGTACAAACTGCCGCGCCTGGCTGTTCAAAATTCTGTTCCACACGCTCAATCATTACCGCCGCAAGTGGCTCAACGTGCGGATGGTGAAGGAGGGTGAGGACATTCTGGATAGGGTTTCGGCGCCCGGTCCGCCGGTCCCGGAGCACATCACCGACCAAGACATGCTCCGGGCACTGGCGGAAGTGCCGCAGGATTTTCGCGCGGTAGTGCTGTTGGTGGACGTGGAAGAGTTCAGTTACAAAGACACCGCCGGGATATTGAATCTGCCGGTCGGAACCGTGATGTCGCGATTGAGCAGGGGACGAAAACTGCTCCGCGAAAAGCTTGTGGCGGTAGCGCTGTCGTATGGAATCGGTCGTACCCAGGAAGGAAAAAGCGCATGAACCGGGTTCAATTTGGCGAGGGCGGATGCGAAAAGACGCGTCGCTACATGGACGCCTACATCAGTAACGAACTGCTTGTGGAGACCAACCACGAGGTACTGCGGCATCTGGAGCTGTGCACGGCGTGCACGGCGGAGTTGGACACGCGCACGCGGCTGCGCGAACGGCTGAAGAGCGCGGTGCAATCGCAGCAGGTCCCGCCGGAGTTGACGGCGCGGGTGCGCGGGCGGATCCGCAAGAGCCAGACCGCGCCCTGGTGGAGGCTGACCGCGCTGGCTCCGGCAACCATGCGATGGGCCATGGCCGGGGCGGCGGTCCTGGCGATCGCCGCCGGCACGTGGATGACGTATCCGCAACCGCTGCCGATGCCGGCCGTCACGAACCGTCCGGCCCAGGCAGACTACATACAAAAGGTCTCGGCGGGCGTGCTGTCGATTTTCAAGTCCGGACTGAGCGACCACATTCACTGCGCCGTATTCCGCAGGTACCCATCGGACCCGCCGCCGGTGGAAAAGATGGAGAGCGAGTTAGGGCCGGAGTACAAGGGCCTGCTGGCGCTGGTGGAACCGGTGGTCCCGGCCGGCTATCGCGTGGTGCTGGCCCACCGGTGCAGCTACGGCGGCCGGCATTTCGTCCACCTGACAATGCGCAAGGGTACGGACGTAATCTCCCTGGTGGTGGCGAAGAAGGAAGATGGCGAGACACTTCGCGGGCTTTCGTCCACCGCCAATTCCCGTGGCGTACCGCTCTACCAGGCGTCGACGGACAGGTACCGGGTCGCGGGCTTCGAGAGCGAACGCTACCTCGCCTTCGTAGTGTCGGGATGGAGCAGCAGTAAGAATCTGGAACTGGCGGCGGCGCTGGCCCCCGCGGTCCGCCGCCTGCTGGCGTAGATCCTCGGAAACCGGCTCCGGTCGCGGGAGTGTGATGGTTCGTACGGCGCGCAGGGAGAAGTGCGCGGAAGCACGAACCGGCTTTGGTAAGCTTGCCGAATGCGGACCGTGGCGCTGATCCTGACTGTTTGCGCTCTGGCGCACGCCACGGACGTACTCACCCACCACAACAATCTGGCGCGCACCGGGGCAGTGCTGGACGAGACCGTCCTTTCGCCTTCGTCGGTGAAGACGCAGAAGTTCGGGCGCCTGTTTTCGGTCATGGTGGACGGGCAGATCTACGCCCAGCCGCTGGTGGTCAGCGGCCTGACGATCAACGGGACACCCGCAATGTCGTCTACGTGGCGACCATGCGCAACATGGTCTACGCCTTCGATGCCGACAAGGCGGAGCGCGAGCCGATCTGGAAAGCCAGTCTCGGCACGCCCATGCCGTACGACCGCATTCCCAAGGACGCCGGCGCACTGCTGGGGCAGTACAACATTCGCCCGTACATCGGGGTGACCAGCACTCCGGTGATCGACCGCGCGCGCAAGTTGATGTACGTCGTGGCGAAGATCGCCGACCCGCCCTGCCCCGGGGAGGAGGCCGCGACCGCCGCCTGCCCGGTGGTGTTGCGCATTCACGCGCTCGATCTGACGACGGGGGCGATCGCGAAGCAGACCGACATTCGCATTCCGCAGCTCTCGACCGGAAGCGTGCCGCAAGAGGATCTGGCGCGCCGCCACATACAGCGCGCGGCGCTCACCCTGGCGAATGACAGAGTGTATGTGGCGCTCGGGTCGCACCAGGACGCTACGCCCTGGCAGGGCTTCGTGATCGCCTTCGACCCGGTCACGCTGCGCCAACTAGAGCCGGTTTACTGCACCACGCCGGGCGGCAAAGAGGGAGGAATCTGGCAGGCCGGCAACGGGCCGGCGGTGGACGCGCAGGGCAATCTCTTTTTCATGACGGGAAACGGCAGCTTCGACCCGGCGGCGAAGCAATATGGCGGAACATTCCTGAAGCTGAGTCCGGACCTGCAGCCGATGGACTGGTTCGCGCCGGCGGCGGTGAAGGCGCAGAACGCGCTGGATGTCGACCTGGGGTCGTCCGGGCCCATGCTGTTGCCCGGCACGAACGAACTGGTGGGCGGCGGTAAGGACGGCAAGCTGTGGCTGCTGGCGCAGGACCGCCTGGGCGGGCTGCAGGAGCATCACTGGTTTCATGACGGGACCAATCCTCCGCTGCAGTACTTTCAGGCCGCGCGGCGGTGGCGGATTACGCTGCTAAGTTGGATCCCGTTCCTGTTCAACACGGGGTATCATCACAATCACGGCGCGCCGGTGTATTTCGACAGCGCGCGCAAGGGTCCGACGATTTACGTGTGGCCGGAGGAAGACAACGTCAAGGCCTTCCACTACGACCCGCGGACTAAGTTCAACACCAGGCCGCTCAAAGGCATCATGGGCAATAAGGGGATGCCGGGCGGATTTCTCTCGATTTCGGCGAACGGGCGCGAGAACGGCATCCTCTGGGGCGCGGTCCCGTATAAGGACGATGCCTGGGTGGAGATCGTGCGCGGGACGCTGCGCGCGTTCGATGCCGAGACCCTGGAGTTACTGTGGAGTACGGATGCGAACGACCCCGCGGATAACTTCGATTTCGCCAAGTATGTGCCGCCTACGGTGGCCAACGGGAAGGTGTATCTGGCAACTTTCTCCGACCGGCTGAATGTGTACGGCCTGAACTCTCCGCACGCCGGAGTGACGGTGACGCCCGACGTCTCGCGCAACCCGCGGCATCGCGGACACGTGAAGGGCGCGACCGGCCACATGGGACACGGGAAGTAAGGCTTACTTCACCGCGAACCAGGCGGGCAGCGACTTTTTGGTGTCGCGCAGAATTTCGAGAATGGCCCGTCGCTCCGCCGCCGGCAGCTTGGATGGCGTGACTCCGCTCAGAATGTCGTAGACGCGGTGCAGGACGCTGTCGCGCGCGCCGGCGGGTAGCGCGTCGAATTGGCCGGCGTAAATCAGGTAGCTGCAGCGATAGCGGAACATGTGCGTCTGCAAGTCGAGATCGCGCAGCGAACGGCCGGCGCGGTCGCGCACGCCTCCGGCGGCGAACGCCGCCGCGAATTCGGGACCGCCCTCCACAGGGCTGGTGAGCGGGGCTTCGTCCTGAAAGAGCAGATAGCCGGCGAACTCTTCGGCCGTAGCGTCCGTGTCGCGGCCGAGACGACTCTCCCAGCCGAGGCGGGTGGCGAGATTGGTGAAGCGGGTCTCGTGCTCCAAGGTCAGCAGGGAGACGATGTCGCTGTGGCCGGCGAGGTAGGCGCCGGTGTCGACCAGCCGGTCGAGCGACCGCAGATTAGAGCCGGCGGCAGGATCGTACTCGGGATAGTCGCGGTCGGTCACGGTCTGATTGCCCAGGTGGTGCTGGGCGCCGGAGAGTCCGGTGACGTACCAGCCGCCCCAGCGCTGCTCGAGCGGACTGCGGTGGTCGGTGAGGAAGGAGCGTCCGGCGGCAAGCGCCTGCCCGTTGCGATCGACATGCACGGAGCGGACGACCAGGCCGGGCACGCCGAGGGTGGCGGCGCCGAAGTGGCATTGCATGCACTCCTCGCGGCGCACCAGGCGGGGCCGGGCCGCCTCCTCCTGATCGAGGGTGTAAAAGATGACGCCCTGTTGGGGATCGGTGGCGGCGATCTCGAGAACGTCGCCGCCGCGCACGAAGCCTACGGAAATATCGGGCGCGTGGTAAAGCGCACGCGGAGTACGGGGCGCGATGCGCGGCGCCTGGAAGCTGGTCTTCGAGAAGACCAGCACCTGCGAGGCGACGGGAACATCGAGCGCCTTGAGGAGGGAGATCAGATAGCCGAAATCGCGGTGGTAGGAGAGCTTGAGTTCGCCCGAGCGCAGGCGGGCGTCAAGCTGTGACGCGCGATCGCGCGGCGGGGTGGCGGCATAGCGGATCGCCGGATCGTCCGCGGGCAGCAGCGCGGAATCGATGGCGGCGAGCAGTGCCCCGGCGACGAGGGCGGGCACTGCCAGACGCAGAAATCGCTTCAAGCGACTATTTTATCAGGCACTCTGCGGTGCAAAATTGCGTTCACGGCCGGAACGTAGCTGACGCTGGCGAATCCGATGGGTCTCGCCGCCAGCTATCCAACCACTTCCAGGAACGCCTTCGCCGCGTGGCTGAGCGCGCGCCGCGTGGGATAGATCAGCCGGATCTTGCGCTCCACGTGCATTTCCTTCACGCGCACTTCGCACAGCACGCTTCTGCTCGATCTCCTGCTCCACGCACATGCGCGGCAGGAACGCCACGCCCATGATTGCGCTGCACCAGCTTGCGGATGGTCTCGATCGTCGGCATCTCCACATCCATGCGCAGCGGCACTTTGTGCGGCTGGAACTCGCGCAGCACCACTTCGCGGTACGGCGAGACCACGTTGTGCGCGATGAAGTTCTCCTCCGCCAGTTCCGTGATCGAGACCGTCTTGCGGTGCGCCAGCCGGTGCTGCGGCGAGACCACGAAGGCCAGCGCGTCGGTGTAGATGACCTTGGACTTCAGCCGCTCGTCGCCCGGGTCGTAGCTGATGACGCCCAGTTCCAGGTTGCCGTCGAGCAGCTCGTTGGGCAGCTTGCTCGAAAGGCTGCGCCGCACCTGCACCTTCACCTTCGGGATACAGCTCGCGGTACCGCTCGATGTGCCGCAGCAGGTAGAGCGTGGTCGATTCGTTGGCGCCGATGGTCAGGCGCCCGGCGGAGTTGTCGCGCAGTTCGGCCAGCGAGTTGTCCAGTCTCCTGCTGCAGGCTCTGGAAGCGGCGCGCGTATCCAGCACCGTGCGGCCGGCGTCGGTCAGGATCAGCTCCTTGCCGGAGCGGTCGATCAGTTTCTCGCCCAGTTCCTGCTCCAGCCGCTGCAGCGCCAGCGAAATCGCCGGCTGCGTGCGCAGCAGCTTTTCCGGCGGCGCGGGAGAAGCTCTTCTCGGTGGCCACCGTGAGAAACACCTGAAGGGAATAGAGTTCCATGGGCGTTCTCTCATATATAACATTTGCTAATATGGACTGCGAAAATTATAAATTTGCCAAATCGAACACGCCGCCGCATAATGACTCGTATCGGTGAAGCATGAGCGACCGCGTATACATTTTCGATACGACGCTGCGCGACGGCGAGCAATCGCCGGGCTGCAGCATGACCGTTCCCGAAAAGCTGCGGATGGCGCGCAAGCTGGTGGAACTCGGCGTGGACATCCTGGAAGCCGGCTTCCCGATCGCCTCCGAAGGCGATTTCGAAGCCGTGGACGCGGTCAGCCGCGAGTTTCCCTGGGCCCAGGTGGCGGCCCTGGCGCGCTGCTGCACGCTCGACGTGGAGCGCGCCGCCGCAGGCGCTCGAGCACGCCAAGCGGCCGCGCATCCACACCTTCATCGCCACCAGCGACATCCACCTGAAGTACAAGCTGAAGAAGATCGCAGCAGCAGGTGCTCGACGAGGCGGTGGCGGCCGTGGAACTGGCGCGGCGGCACGTGGACGACGTGGAGTTCTCGGCCGAAGACGGCGCGCGCACCGAGCCCGGATTTCCTGGAGAAGATCTCGCAAGGCGGTGGTGGCCGCCGGGCGCCCGCACGGTCAACATTCCGGATACCGTGGGCTACTCGACGCCCGAGGAATACGGCGCGCTGATCGGCCGCATCGCGCAGGCGCTGGGCGATTGCGCCATCGTCAGCGTGCACTGCCACGACGACCTGGGCCTGGCGGTGGCCAACTCGCTGGCGGCGGTCGAGGCCGGCGCGCGGCAGATCGAGTGCACCATCAACGGCATCGGCGAGCGCGCCGGCAACTGCTCGCTCGAAGAAGTCGTCATGATCCTCAAGACGCGCGCCGGACAGTCTTCCCGTACCACACCGGCATCCACACCGAGCACCTCTACTCGGCCAGCGAACTGCTGAGCTCGCATCATCACCTTCGGGCCGCAGCCCAACAAGGCGATCGTGGGCCGCAACGCCTTCGCGCACGAGGCGGGCATCCACCAGGACGGCTATCTCAAGGAGAAGATCGACCTACGAGATCATCGACCCGCGCACGGTGGGCGTGCCCGAAGGCAAGCTGGTGCTGGGCAAGCACAGCGGCCGGCACGCGCTGAACCAGCGCGCGCAGGATCTGGGCTTCGATCTGACCAAGGACAGAACTGGACGACCTGTATCACCGCTTCACCGCGCTGGCCGACCACCGCAAGAAGGGCCTGATGGACGAGGAGATCGTCGCGCTGATCCACGAAGGCCGGCAAGTGCCATGCGAGGCGGCGGCGGACTAACGCATGAACCTGAACGTTCTGGTTCTCCCCGGCGACGGCATCGGCACCGAAGTCACCCGCGAAGCGGTGCGCGTGCTGCGCCACGTCGCGGAGAAATGGAATCACACGCTGAAGCTCACCGAAGGGTCTGCTGGGCGGCATCGCGATCCACAAGACCGGCACGCCGTTGCCGGAGGAGACGGCGCGAGCTGGCCGCCGGCCGCCGACGCCACCCTGATGGGCGCGGTCGGGCTGCCGGAATTCGATAACGCGCCGCCCGAGAAGCGGCCGGAAAAGGGACTGCTCGGGATTCGCAAGGCGCTGGGCGTGTATGCCAACCTGCGCCCGGTGCGCGCCTACGCGTCGCAACTGGATTCTTCGCCCCTGAAGAACCACCTGGTGGAAGGCACCGACATGATCATCGTCCGCGAACTGACGGGCGGGATCTACTACGGAACTCCGCGCGGCATTACCGGAGACGGCGCGGAGACGCGGGCGGTCAATACCATGACCTACACGCGCGCGGAAATCGAGCGCGTTACCCGCATGGCCTTCCACCTGGCGCGCGGCGCGCCGCAAGAAAGTCACCTCGGTGGATAAGTCGAACGTGCTCGAGAATTCGCAGCTCTGGCGCCGCGTGGTGGTCGAAGTGGCGCAGGATTATCCGGATGTCGCGCTCGATCACCTGCTGGTGGACAACTGCGCCATGCAGCTGGTGCTGAATCCGCGGCGCTTCGACGTGGTGCTGACCGAGAACATGTTCGGCGACATCCTGAGCGACGAAGGCGCGGTGCTGGCCGGCTCCATCGGCATGCTGCCCTCGGCCTCCATCGGCGACCAGCGTCCGTCGGGCGCGTGGGTCGGCCTGTACGAGCCGGTGCACGGCTCGGCGCCCGACATCGCCGGGCAGAACAAGGCCAATCCGCTGGGCGCCATCGGCTCGGTGGCCGCCATGCTGGAGTACAGTTTCGGCTTGAAGGCAGAAGCCGCGGCGGTGGATACCGCCATCGAAGCGGTGCTCGAAAGCGGCCACGTCACCGCCGATCTGAGGCCTTCGGGCGCGCCCGCCACCACCGAACAGGTGGGCCAGGCGGTGTGCGCCGCGATCGGATGAGCGCGGAGCTTACCGGCCTCCGCGCTCAGCCATAATACGGATAGATACGGTCGCGTTACCGATGCGGATCGAAACTACTTATGAGTTATGCCACGCACCATCATCGAAAAACTCTGGGATTCCCACGTCGTGCACGAGCAGCCCGGCGCGCCCACGCTGCTCTATATCGACCTGCACCTGGTGCACGAAGTCACTTCGCCGCAGGCCTTCCAGGGCCTGCGCGAGCGCGGCCTCAAAGTGCGCCGGCCGGACCTCACCATCGCCACCGCGGACCACAGCATTCCCACCACGGACCGCTCGCTGCCCATCGTCGACGAGATCGCGCGCCAAGCAGCTCGCGCAGCTCGAGACCAATTGCACGCGAGTTCGGCATCCGCTGCCTGGGCATGCACAGCGACCGGCAGGGCATCGTGCACGTGATCGGGCCGGAACTCGGCCTCACGCAGCCCGGCATGACGGTGGTCTGCGGCGACAGCCACACCGCCACGCACGGCGCGTTCGGCGCGCTGGCCTTCGGCATCGGCACCAGCGAAGTGGAGCACGTGCTGGCCACGCAGTGCCTGCTGCAGCGCAAGTCGAAGACCTTCCAGGTGCAGGTGGACGGCACGCTGCAGCCGGGCGTCTCGGCCAAGGACATCATTCTCGCGCTGATCGCGCAGATCGGCATCGGCGGCGGCACCGGCAGCGTGTTCGAGTACACCGGCAGCGCCATCCGCGCGCTCTCCATGGAAGAGCGCATGACGGTGTGCAACATGTCGATCGAAGGCGGCGCGCGCGCCGGCCTGATCGCGCCCGACGACACCACGTTCGAGTACCTCGCCGGCCGCCGTCACGCTCCCAAGGGCGCCGCGTGGGACGCGGCCGTGGCGCGCTGGAAGCAGCTTGCCCACCGACGAAGGCGCCGCCTACGACCGCAGCGATCACCATCGACGCCGACGCGCTCGAGCCGATGATCACCTACGGCACCAATCCCGGCATGGGCGTGCCGATCACCGCGCCGCTGCCCGAACCCTCCGCAGGTGGCCGACCCGCATGGAGCGCGATTCCATCACCAAGGCGCTGCGCTACATGGGGCTCGAAGGCGGCAAGCCGCTGCTCGGCCATCCCGATCGATGTGGTGTTCATCGGAAGCTGCACCAACTCGCGCATCTCCGACCTGCGCACCGCCGCCGGCCTGCTCAAGGGCCGCAAGGTGAGCCCCAAGGTGCGCGTGATGGTGGTGCCGGGCTCGCAGGAAGTCAAGCGCCAGGCGATCGCCGAAGGGCTGCCGGAGATCTTCCGCGCCGCCGGCTGCGAGTGGCGCGAGCCGGGCTGCTCCATGTGCATCGCCATGAACGGCGACCAGCTTTCGCCCGGGCAGTACAGCGTTTCCACCAGCAACCGCAACTTCGAAGGCCGGCAGGGCAAAGGCGGGCGCACGTTCCTGGCCAGCCCGCTGACCGCCGCCGCCAGCGCCATCACCGGCGTGGTCACCGATGTGAGGACACTGCTATGAAGCCATTCACCAACTTCGAAAGCCGCATGGTCGCCGCTGCCGATCAACAACATCGATACCGACCAGATCATCCCGGCGCGCTTCCTGAAGACCACGTCCAAGCAGGGCCTCGACAAGCAGCTTTTCAACGACTGGCGCTACGACGCGGAGGGCAAGCCCGAATCCCGATTTCATCCTGAACCAGCCGCGAGTCGCAGGGCGCGCAGGTGCTGCTGGCGGGCGACAACTTCGGCTGCGGCAGTTCCCGCGAGCATGCGCCGTGGGCGCTGACGCAGTTCGGCTTCCGCGCCGTGATCAGCACCTCGTTCGCCGACATCTTCAAGCAGAACTCGCTGAAGAACTCGCTGCTGCCGATCGTGGTGCCGGCCGATGTGCACGCGGAGCTGTTCGCGGCCGGACCCGACGCGCGTGGTGAAGATCGATCTGCCGAATCAGACCCTGACCACGCCCTGCGGGCGCGTGGTGGAGTTCCCGGTGGACGCATTCTCCAAGCACTGCCTGGTGAAGGGCGTGGACGAGCTCGGCTACATCCTCGAACAGGCGCCGGAGATCGCGGCGTTCGAAGCCGCGCACCCCGCTCCGATTAACGCGCTGGCGTAACTCACCGGCGGCCCAGATACTCGACGTGGGCATAAGTCCCGAAGCGGGGATTAAAGGCGAGGTACCAACCAACATCGTCCGGATCCTCGTAAATATAGATTGGGTCGCCGTTCCAATTCCAGTTGGCCACGATACCGTAATCGTAGGGCGCCACCTGCCAGTAATAGTTGTTGAACCAGAAGCGATCGCGATTTCCGCCCGCGATCACCCACCGGTGCCGTGGACCGAATCCCGCGGAAAAGCGGCCGTGCTCCCAGGGACGATCCAAGTGATAGTGAATGCTATCGCGCCCGCGATCGTGTCCCACCCAGCGGCCGTTATCGACGTGCGGGAACTCGGGATGTCCGGCACGGTCCGCGGTGTAATGGCGCTCGCCCTCGTCCCTGTGCTCGTTACCATCGTTCTTGGCACGCGGTTGTACTTTTGACCGCGCAGGCCCGCGGGCCGGGGGTTTGTGATCCTGATTCTGCACCCGGTCACGTTGGTCCTTAGCGGGACTGCGCTTGCCACGATCGCGATCTTGCGCAAAAGCGGCCACGCAAAGCAATAAAGACAAAGTGGCTAGTTTTTTCACGTCGAACCTCTCGACGTGGAGGAAGCACGCGGCCTGCCAGTGTCAGGTGACACGCAATCCTGCGAAAACACGCAACCCTAGGCATCATCGAGACATTCCTCGCAAAACGACGCCGCGATTGTAATATGATATGGCCCAGCCAGGCATCGGTGCCTGGCGAGAGGGTGAATCGATATGGCACAGAGCTTCCTCGAAAAGCTACGCGCACCGTGGACCGGAGTCAGCCGCCGCGATCTCTTCCGCAGCGGCGGCTGGCTGGCCGCCGCGCAGGCATTCGGCGGCAGCATACGGCAGGCGGTGGCGGCCCCGCTGGAATTCGGAGCCGGCATGTACCGCTCGATCGGCGTGCGCCCGGTGATCAACGCCCGCGGCACGTTCACCATCATCACCGGGTCGACAGACGCTGCCCGAAGTCAAGCGCGCGATGGACGAGGCGTCGCGCAGCTTCGTCCACATGGACGAGCTGATGGACGGCGTGAGCAAGCGCCTGGCGGAGCTGACGCGGCGCGGAGTGGGGCATCGTGACCGGCGGGCTGCTGCGCCGCCATCACGCACTTCACGGCGTCGGCGATTGCCGGCGGCAATCCGGAGCGCATGCAGCGGCTGCCGAATCTGGCCGGCCTCAAGAGCGAAGTCATCCTCCCGGCCTACTCGCACAACGTGTACGACCACGCCATGCGCATGCTGGGCGTGAAGCTGGTCGATCGTGCACGACAAAGCGGAACTCGAAGCCGCCTTCAACGAGCGCACCGCCATGGTCTACATCCTCGCCGGCCCCAGCGACGACGGTCCGCTGGGCACGCGCGTAGTGGCCGAGGCCGCGCGGCGGCACAACGTCCCGGTGCTGGTGGATGCGGCGGCCGAGATTCTGACGCTGAAGCCCAACGTCCACCTGCAGCGCGGCGCGCACGCCGTGGCCTACAGCGGCGGCAAGTGCATTCGCGGACCGCAGGCCGCGGGCCTGCTGCTGGGCGACAAGAGACCTGCTGCAGGCGGCCTGGATCAACAGCGCGCCGCACCATGCCTTCGGCGCTCCGCTCAAAGTGGGCAAGGAAGAGATCATGGGCATGCTGGCCGCCGTGGAGATGTGGGTGCAAGCGCGACCACAAGGCCGAATGGGCGCAGTGGGAGGGCTGGCTGGATCACATCGCCGACCAGCGTGAAGCGCGTGGACGGCGTCACCACGAAGATCAACCAGCCGTCGGCGGACCTTTCCAATCGCACGCCGGAGCTGCAGATTCAGTGGGACGGCGCGAAGCTGGGCATCACCGGGAGCGAAGTCGGCGAAGATTGCTGCTCGATACCGAGCCCGCGATCGTGGTGGCGCGTCGCAGCGGCACGCGGCCGGGCAACATGGCAAGCACGGTCTCGATCGTGCCCTACCAGATGATGCCGGGCGACGAAAAGGTGGTGGCCGACCGCCTGTACGCGCTGCTCTCGAAGCCGCCGAAGATCGAGAATCCGCCGGCGCCGCCCGCAGGGCAGTCCGTCGACGTCGCCGGGCAGTGGGACGTCACATCTGGATTTCGTGCACGGGCTCGGCGCATCACACGCTGGTGCTGGAACAGGAGGGCGGCAGGCTGGTGGGCACGCACCAGGGCGAGTTCGCTGCCGGCGACCTCAACGGCACGGTGGCCGGCGAACACGGTGCGCTTCCAGAGTTCCCTGCCGACCGAGGGCACGCGGGTGGGTTTCCAGTTCACCGGGCACGGCCGCAGGACGGCACAGATGTCGGGCAGCGTGGCGCTGGGCGAATACGGCGAAGCCCGCTGGACCGCGGAGCGCCACCAGTATCGGGGCGGTGGACGCCGCGGATAACCTACGTAACTACATTGTCCGTAACGAGAGGAGAGTACTATGAAACAAACCAATCGACGCAAGTTTCTGGGCCGCGGCGCTGGCTACGGCAGCCAGTCGCCGCCGCCGCCGCCGTGCCCGCCGCGGCACAAGGCGATAAGCCCGCCAAGAAAGTGATCTATAAGGACGGCAAGAAGCCCGCCAAGACGCCGACCTTCAACAGCACCGTGGCCTACGGCAACCTGCTGTTCATCTGCGGGTGTGGGCGCCCACGTGCCGGGCGACATCAAGTCCCACACCAAGATCGTGCTGGATTCCATACAGAAGCAATTGGAAAGCGTCGGCTCCTCGATGGACAAGGTCCTGAAGTGCAACGTCTATCTCAACGACATCAAGGATTGGGCGGCGATGAACGAGGTGTATCAACGGCCGCTTCGGCGACGAGCCTCCGGTGCGCACCACCATCGCCGCCGCCGGCGGATCCCCGGCAATTCGCTGGTCGAAATCGATGTGATCGCTTACCTGTAGCCGGCCACCGCGAGCCCAGCGTGGGCCGATTAGCCCGGGTTACGGGCAATGACCAGGAATTGTTTGCCGAAAAATCGCCAGGCGGCCGGAAGGTGCAAATAAGCCTGCACCAACAGCATCGGGGAGCGGCGGGCGTTTACCATCGTGTAGGGTAAAAAGCGCGCCGTGACCCTCTCCGGCTGGAGTCCCTGCAGTTCCACCAGTTCCTTAAGACTGCGGTCCGTCAAAGCGAGGTGGTGGTCCCAAAAATCCCAGTAGGCCCCTCCGATGTACCGCGCGTTGGGTCCGACGGCAATCAGCCGCCCGCCGGGGCGCAGGCAGCGCTTGACTTGCGCGATCGTGTTCGCCAGTGCCGCCTTCGAAGGAAGATGCTCGAAGAAATTACTGGTGAATACCACGTCGAGGCTGTCCGCCCGTAATTCCCATTTCGACGAACAATCCTGCGCCAGGAAGTGCACATCTTTTGAGACGAAACCCTTGGCGGCCGGATTCAGATCCATGGCCCATTTCCGGGCGCAGGCAATATTGTTGATGAATTCGCCGTAACCGCACCCCAAATCCAGCACCGCTGCTTCAGGATTGACGTAGCGCGAGAAGAATTGAGATGTCAGAACCTTCCACACCTTGTTCCGGTAAACAATGTGGTCGTCGAAGCGGCGCGCATAGATCCGCTGTAGTTCTTCGCACTCATGGACAAGCGTCATAGATAACAATCGTCCGTCAGGATAACGCAAAAAATTCTCATCCATGTCACTCAAGGTGCTTGCTTTAGATAGCTGCCGAATAGATACCCTCGTGTTTTAGCGCTCGCTTGCGACCAGGCTCAGACTCTCCGCCTGACACGCAAAGTACGACGCGCCGGGCCCCTCGAACCGCAACGTGTCCGCCGGTGGTAATTGCTTTCCGCCGAACACCGCGGCAAACTCCGCCAAAGTCACCGGCAGGGCTGCCGGCACCGGCGCCGAGAGAACCGCCGGAATGACTCGCACGTTTCGTGTAGGCACGCCGGCGCGATGGATCGACATCCGCACTTCGGGAACGCGGAACACCGCCTGCGCCAGGCGTCCCGCCAGCGTCGGCTGGCAGGCCAGGCTCCAGAACTGCGCCTCCGCGCCCGCCCGAAAATTCAGCTCGCCCGGTAAGACGAGCGTTTGTTTCTCCCCATGCTGTAGCTCGTGGAAACGCGGCGAACTCCTCCGTTCCAGAAGCAGATGGCGCCGGCCCAGCAGCGCCGTGTCGTACCAGCGGTACACTTCGAGCCACATGGCTGGCGTCTCCGCCCACGCATCCCGCTGGTCGATGGCGGCCCCATCGAAGACCAGGAAGCGCGGACCGCGGTCGCGCACCCAGGTGGCATTGCGTCCGTCCAACTCCGGCGTAAACGCGGCGTAACGCTGGAAGACGGGGTACAGCTGCAGATTCAGACCGGCGACGGCGAGATTGGTATAGACAATCGAGAGCGAGGCCACCGGCGATGTGCCGATTCTCGCCACGATCTCGGGATCCAGCCGTTGCGCCTCGGGGTACTCCGCGGAAGCAGCTTCCAGCCGCGCGCGTAAGTCCTTCACCGGAATGGCATTGGCGATCATATGGGCGGAGCCCAGGCCGGCCATTTCGGCTGCCGGGGCGATCAGGTAAACCGGCTGCACCCCATCGATCCACAGCATGAGAGGCACCAGTCCAAGCAGCCCTACAAACGGCAGTTTACGCCGATCCAGGGAGGCTCCGAGCGCCAGCAACGAGGCGGCCAAGGCCGTGAAACAAAAGTAGTTAATCACGTGCTGGTCCTGGCGCACAAAACCGTGCTTGAAGCTGACAAAGAGGGGGATTGCGAGCAGCAGGGTGTAGAATCGCGCGCTCGCCGGATCCCGTTGCCAGTACAGCAGCAGCGCCAGGATTGCGGCCGCCACCATGGCGGCGCCCAACTCCCATCCGGAACCGCTCGCCGACATTGCGGCGCTGAAGCCGCTTGTCAGTTGCCCACTGCCTTGTAAGTAGAGCACGAACGAGTGGGCCGACCGCAGGCAGGCGAGACACAGCACCACGGCTACGGCCACGGGTACGGTGGCGGTTGCAATCGCCAGGGGAAATGCCTTTTTGCCCTGTTGCAACAGTCGCGCTACCGCAAACCCGCCAAGCGCGGCAAAGCCCACCATGCTCGCCGTCAGCTTGAACAGCGGCAGTACGCCTACCAGTACCAATGCCGCGCCGTAGCGCCACGCCGAACCGCGCATCTGGTACACGACAATCAGCAGGAAGGCTCCGGCAAGCAACAGGTTTTCGCCTCCGCTGCTGTTGAACCAGAACATCGGAACCGCCAGGACGAAGCATAGAACGAAGAGAGCCAGGTTCCGCACCCGCAGGCCAACCCGGAAAAACAAGTCGAACAGGATTGCCCCCAGGACCAGCCAAAGGGCGCATTGAAACGCCAGCCCCGCCGCCAGATTCCCGCCCATGTGTTCAGGAAAAAGAAGGTATCCCAGAGGACCGTACGTAAAGACAATATCGCGCCCGGCTACCATACCGTGGGCGGCCGCGAAGTTTAAAGCGAATCGCCAGGTAGCGTCCACGTCCCGGCCCATGGGCCAGAACCGGATCGGACAGACCAGCAGCAAGGTGAACAGGAACAGGGCCAGGCGCAACGCGGAAGGGTACCCCTTGGGCGGTTTCATTGATCGTGTGTTTTCTTGATGATAGCACCGCCGCAAACTCGCGCAGAATCAACCACGTCATCCCGGCCGCCTGGCCGCTGAGGGCGGGATTTGCCTTGATCCAAAGACGCATGCCTGCGCCGGAAAACTCGCACAGCTCGGCGGGCAGCGCCCGTGCGCGTGGAACCGGCAATCGATCGTCGCACCCATGCGGGAGACGCCCTAAAGTTTTGCGCCGGAATGCCGATAAAATTCACGGAGGAATAGGTTTGCAATCCGGTGCCTTAGAGAATGAGGAAACGGCCGGTAAGCTCCGGGGGAACCAGGCGGGTAGTGCCGACGGCGACACCGTCCAGGACGCCGGCGATCTGATTATCCCTGAGTCCCGCCGAGCCATGCGGGTCCTGGCGGCGGAAGACAACCCGGTCTTCCAGGCCATGCTCAAGACCATGCTGACCAAGTGGGGCTATCGAGGCGGTAATCGCCCGCAACGGCACCGAGGCCTATCGGATCCTGGAAGCGGCCGGACGCGCCGCGCCTGGCCGTACTGGACTGGATGATGCCCGGGATGGACGGCGTGGAAATCTGCCAGCGGGTACGCAGCTCCAACCGCGAGCCCTACATCTACATCCTGCTGCTCACGGCCCGTACGGAAGCCCAGGACCTGATCGAGGGGATGGAAGCGGGGGCCGACGATTACCTCACCAAGCCATTCAATGCACAGGAGTTACGGGTTCGTTTGCGAGCCGGCCACCGGATCCTGAAGCTGCAGGAGGAACTGATGCGGGCGCGCGAGGCGATGCGCATGCAGGCCACCCACGACGGTCTGACCGGACTCTACAACCGTTCCACGATCCTGGAAAAGCTGGACGAGGAATTTTCGCGCGCGCAGCGCTCGGGGCTGCCGGTCTCGGTGGTCATGGTGGACATCGACCGGTTCAAGCAGGTCAACGATACCGAGGCCACCTGGTCGGGCGACGCGGTGCTGCGGGAGGCGGCGCAGCGCCTGAAGGCGGCGGCACGGCGCTACGATGCGGTCGGCCGGTATGGCGGCGAGGAATTCCTGGTCGTGCTGCCCGGCAGCGATGCGGCCGCGGCCGCGGCACAGGCGGAACGCCTGCGCGATGGCCATCGCCGACGCGCCATTCTACCAGCACCGGGCAGCCATTCCGATGACCGTGTCGCTGGGTGTGGCCTGCACGCTGCACTGCGCTCCGGAAGTCCTGCTCCGGGCGGCCGACGATGCCCTTTACGAAGCCAAAGGCAGCGGACGGAACCGAACGGCGGTGCATTCCGCTCAGGTCAGCCTTGACCTGACCGGCCGTCGTCGCGTAGTACTCATCCCGACCTGCAGTCCCGGAATTCGGCATTTCATCGCCGGATGGCTGGCGCTATACTGGCTATCGCACCGAAGCGCACGCCATGCCCTCACTCACTACCTCAGCGGCGGAAGCCCTCCTCGTCAACCTCATACACGATCTTCGGCAGCATCTCGGAAATATCGAAACCAGCGTCTGCTGTCTGCACCTGATTGCGAACGCCCGCGGCAGCGCGCGGACGCGAGCATCTGCACACCATCGAGCAGCAGGTGGAACGCGCCGCCGAGCCGTCTTTCGCTGGCGAGCTCGGAGATGGCGCGTCTGCGCGTCTCAGCGGGCGGAAGGCGAAGCGCCCTGGAGCTGACGAAGTCCACGACTTCGGCGGTCACGTAGCGCGGCGGTTTGACCAGGAACTGCGGCTTGCCGTCCCACAGCCCGCGCGCCACGTCCTCCCATAGCGGCGCGTTGATGCCGCGGTCGATCACCACAAAGGCGTCGGCGCGATCCATGAAGCGCAGGCTGGAAGGCTTGAAATCCTCGCAGCCGAAATCCAGCAGCATCAGGAACACGTCGGGCCTGCACCAGTTCCACGACGCTGTTGGATTCCACGATGACGTGCTCGCCCTGCGCCAGGATCTTGTGCACCAGGTCCGGCGGCGCGCGGCAATTCGCCGGAGGGCACGCGCAGCCAGAAACTGCGCTCCGCGCCGGCGGCCAGGAAGCGGCCGGAATCGGTGGCGATTGGGCTCGTATTCCTCGCTCAGGGCGAACGCCTGCGCCGGCTTCCGGCTCGCAGCCGCAGGCGCCGTGCCGCTGTGACTGGCGCACACGCCGTTCCCGTACTGGGTGATCTTGAGCGCCGTCCAGCGCAGATGCTTGAGGCGGCGGATCAGGCCCGCCACCACGCTGGTCTTGCCGATGTTGCGCGAATGCCCGCCCACCACCACCAGCATCAGCCGCGCCTCTCGAGTTCGGCCAGGCGGCGCTTCAGCTCGGCCAGTTCGCTGGCGCATTTCGGGCAGCCGCGCCAGGTTGGCCAGCTGCTCCAGGTGCTGCTTGAGCGGCCGCGCGGGCGTGCCCCAGACGGTCTCCCCGCGGCGCACGATCTTCGACGT
Organism: uncultured Alphaproteobacteria bacterium; assembly: GCA_963720705.1. Classification (GTDB taxonomy): domain Bacteria; phylum Pseudomonadota; class Alphaproteobacteria; order Rhizobiales; family Afifellaceae; genus DASWJZ01. Next base: position 106,416 of record CAVRGJ010000001.1, on the reverse strand, counting down.
GAGCACGCCGCAGCCCGAACCCAGCACCGCCCGCGATTCGATGCGCGCCTTGTCGCCGATGCCCACCTGCCCGCCGATCACGGCGTAATCCTCCACCACCACGCCGCCCGAAAACCCGGTCTGCGCGGCCACCACCACGTGCCGCCCGATGCGGCAGTTGTGCCCCACGTGCACCATGTTGTCGAGCTTGGTGCCCTCGCCGATCGAGGTGACGCCCGAGCGCGGCGCGGTCCACGCAGGAATTGGCGCCGATCTCCACGAAATCGCCGATCTCCACGCGGCCCACCTGCGGGAACTTGTGCCAGCGGTCGTGCTCCATCACGTAGCCGAAGCCGTCGGCGCCGATCACCGCGCCCGAGTGCAGGATCGCTGCCGCGGCCGATATCGACGTTGTCGTACACCGTGACGTTGGGGTGCAGCACGCAGCCTTCGCCCAGCGACACCCGCTTGCCGACCACGCAGCCGGCGTGGATGGCGGCGGCCACGCCGATGCGGGAGCCGTCGCCCACCACCGCGTGCGGCCCGACGTAGACCATCGCGCCCATCTCCACGTCCTTGCCGATCGACGGCGGTGGGATGCATGCCGGGCTTCAATTCGGCGGTGGGATAGAAGCGGTTCATGGCGCGCGCGAAGGCGGTACGCGGTTCCGCCGCCGCGGATCACGGTGCGGTACGAAGGCGAGGGCCACTCCATCGGGACGATCAGGCAGCCGGCCGCGGAACTCTGCGCCGCCGCCGCGGCCTTGCGCGTGCCCACGAAGGCGACATCGCCCGCGCCGGCGCTTTCCAGCGGCGCCACGCGCGCTCAGTTCCTTCTCGCCATCGCCTTCGAAAGTGGCGCCCAGCCACTCGGCCAGTTCTCGCACTCGCATGAGTTAGATGATAGCTCCCCGCGCGCCCGTACAACCGTTCATTGAGTTGCGGACAAGCCGACCGTTGCCCAAGCCGGGCGCCCGGGACTCGACTCACGGCATTTGGAATAGCGCCGGCGCGCAGCATGCGCCCGACCCACGTCGGCGTGCGGCATGCCGCCGGCGCCGAGCGCCCGGCACTCGGCGTCGATATCGTACGCCACCCGCCGCATCGGGGTACGCCTTCGTCCACCAGCAGGTAGGCGGCGCGGGGTCGTCGTCGTAAGGCAGACCGGCGCTGCCCGTGTTAGCCACCTCAAGCCTTCCAACTGCCGCACGAACGGCCGGTGGATGTGCGCGTACACCGCCAGCGGCTTGCCCAGCGGACGGTAGGCGGCATCGAGTTCCTCGTCGGCCGCAGTATGACCAGGCGCGCGCCACAGGCTCTCCGGCGATGGCATGCACCAGCGCGAGTCCCTCCATATCGCTGCCGGCGCGGCAGTCCGCGCAGCCAGGCCAGCCGCTCCTGCCCAACTCCTGCCGCGCCGCGAGTCCGCCATCTCGCCTGACCACGCCCCAAACGCCTCCAATTGCGGAACCTGCGTCGCGAAAGCGTCGAAAACCGCCGGGTCGAACAGCATTTCGTCGGTATTGCCGACGATGCCCGGCCAGCCCAGGCCGCGCACCAGGTCCACGACCTACGCCGGAGCTGCTGCCCCCATCCGCCAGGTCCCCGCCATGCAGCACCAGATCGGGCGCGGTTTCGCGCAGGTCGGCAATCACCGCTTCCAGCGCCGTGCGGTTGCCGTGAATATCGCTGACGATGGCCATGTCGCACGCTCCCAATCTGCCACATACCGGCAGGCCGGGGAGCGGTCGCCCTATTTACAAAGCTCTTAAGCACCCACGTATCGGGGTACCATCGAAGAAAGATGATCTATACCTGCTACGAAATGGTCCGGGACTGCCGGACCGGCTCCGCCGAGGGGTGGAACTACCTGATCGCGCGCTATGTTCCGGTCATCCGCAAAGTGCTGGCGCACTACGTACCCGAAAGGGCTGGGGATGGGCCGTTGCTGGAACAGGTCCTGCTCGCCGCGCGCAAGCCGGAATCGTTCCTTTTCCACGCCACCGAGCCGCCCGAAGAGCGCTGGTTTGTGAGCCAGTTGCGCCAGTTGATCGTGGCCGAAATCGACGCGCCCGCCGCCGACCTGCCGATCGACCTGGAGATCCTGACGGCCGCGCTGGAGCCACTCACCATGACCGAGCGCCAGGCCGCCTGGCTCGAGACCATGCGCCATTCTCCCGCCCAATCCGGTCCCATGCTGCGGGTGTCTCCGGAAACCGTAGAGAAGGTGCGCGCCCGCGCCGCCGAACTGCTGCGCGGCAAGCTGGACGCATGGCAGCGCACCCTGCTGGCTGACAACGGTCCCGCGCTGGGCCGCGAAGCCGCCGCCGCCACCACCCCCGATTGCCTGCCCGCCAAAGCCTTCCTCGATATCGTGGACGGCCGCACCACCTGGCGCGGGCGCCATGAAATCGACCGCCACCTCAAAGTCCTGCTGGCATTGCGTCGATCACTTTTGCCGCATTCTGGAATCCGTCGAGTCTACTGCGCGGGATACAGGAACTCAGCCGACGCGGAGGCCGAGCCCTTCCGCAACTTGTTCGGCATCGCGGCGCCCGCCAAGTCCGGGCTGGAAGCGGTTCATCGGCCGGGCGTGACGCGGTGGCGCCGCCTATTTGCGCCGCGCCAGGAAGACGAATTGGTAGCCGAACAGAGTCGGCAACAGGGCGGTCGCCAGCGCCCAGCAAGAAACCCGAAGTGCGCGAACCAGCAGGTTCGCCGTGCGCCAGGCCCAAGCGACATCCCTGGGGAAGGACGGTGGCGCGAGTCTCCAGAATCTCGTATCCGCACTCTTCCAGCAGCCGGCTGCGCCGTGCGGCGTGTGAAGAAGCGCAGATGGGTGCGGTCCATGATGCCGCGCTCGGCTGTAGTTGAAGCGTCCGAACAGCAGGCTCAGGCGCACCGTCAGGTTGGCCACGTTGGGCAGGGACACCACCACGAAGCCATCCTTGCGCAAGCGCGCTCCTGGCGTCGGCCAGCAGGTCCTCGGGATGCAGCAGATGCTCCAGCACGTCCAGCAGCAGCACGCGGTCGAACTGCCGGCCCGCCAGTTTGGCCGGCAGCGTACCCGGCCGGGGCGTTCAGGTCCATGGAGACATATTCGCTCCATGGCGTCGCGCTGGCTGGCCTCGGGCAGCACGTCGACGCCGCTGACGCGGTTGCCGTCGCGCGCCAGTTCGCGCGGCAAAGAAGCCCTCGCCGCAGCCGATGTCCAGCACGTCGTTGATTGGCGCCCGTGAAGCGGCGCGCGTAGTCGTGGCTGGAGCGCGCGCGTGTGCTTGATCGGATAGTGTACGAAGTACTCGGCGAACTCCGGGCGCGCGCTGCACGCTGCGGCAGGTCTGCTGGTAGCGCCACACGGCCCGCACCACGTCCTTGGCGTATTTCAGGCCGTCCACGCGGCACAGTTCGGTGCCGTAGTAAGTCGGGATCGGCACTTCCATGATCGGTCTTGCGCTGGTGGTGCAGCTTGATGATGATTTCCGTGTCGAAGTGGAAATCGTCGGTCATCTGCGAGAAATCGATCTGCGCCAGCGCGTGCAGGTTGTAGGCGCGGTAGCCGCTAGTGAAACTCCGTCAGATTCGAGCCCGAGCAGCGCGGTTCTCGAAGACGCGTCAGGATGCGGTTGCCGACGTACTTGTAGAGCGGCATGCCGCCCTTGAGCGGCCCGCCGTACATCGCGCATCATGCGCGAGCCGAAGACCGCGTCCGCCTCGCCGGCCACGATCGGGTGATACATGCGCGCCAGGACTTCGGGCGCGTACTGGCCGTCGCCGTGCAGCAGGATCACCACGTCGAAGCCCTTCTCGATGAAGTAGCGGTAGCCCGCCTTCTGATTGCCGCCGTAGCCCAGATTCTTCGGGTGCTTGAGCACGTGCAGTTTCGGGATGTCGCTGACCGCCTTGAACCCCATCGCCAGCTCGAAGGTCCCGTCCTGGCTGGCATCATCGAATACCACGACTTCCTCGACGTTCTCCCACACCATCGGCGGGATGCGTTTCAGCACCGGAATCAGTGTGGAGACCGCGTTGTAAGTGACGATCAGAATGCCGACGCGGCGGCCGCGGCAATCGGCAATTGCAGGATTGATTTCGGCTGCCACGGACTGGCGGGGTTCGTAGGCTATGCCGGTTCGGGCTTGAAGCTCGGGCATCGATTTGTCTGCTGTCTTACTGTCCTTACAGTGTACACTGCCGCACAGGCGCCTGCCCAGCAGTTCACGCGCGCATATCTATGGGTAGCGGTGACCGGATTGGCCGCAGCTATGGTTCCGGGAGGCGTCCGCTCCAGTCCATCCACGCCCAGACCAGGGCGGTGACGAAGCCGAAGGCGCCCGCCACCAGCCCGATGTCGCGCGGACCCACGTATTGCGAAGCAATCCCCGCCGCCGCCATGGAGACGATCATGATGCTCCAGCGGATGGACTCCATGGTGCTGAATACGCGGCCGCGGAACTGGTTCGGCGTGTGGCGCAGGAGTTGGGCGTTGTTGAGCACGCTGGTAACCGCCATCCCGACGCGCGAGAACATCATGAAGACCAGCGCCGCCGAAATACGATTCCGCCTGGCTGAACAGCATATAGGCCGCGCCGTGCAGCAGGTAGGAGAGCGTGACCGTGCGCTTGTACGCCGGCGAAACTGACGCGCGCGCCGGTAAAATGCCCGATCGCGCCGCCCGCCAGCAGGCCGATTCCGGCGAACCCCCACAGCGACCCGATGCCGCTGGCGCCGCGATGAAACACCTGCTCGCCGAAAAGCGCGAAGAGGATCTGCGCGGCGCCCCCTCCCAGGCTCCAGCCCACCGAAATCATCGCCATCCCCACCATCAGCGGCACGACTCGCCATATAGGAGAGGCCGGCGCGGTACTCGTGCCAGGCCCGCGAGGGATGGGCGCCGTGCTCGCGCTTCAGCGCGGAAGCCCTCCGGGCACGCGGATCCTGCCGATGGCAATGGCCGAAAACACGAACGACAGCGAATTCATGCACGAAGGCCGCGCGGTAGCCCAGGAAGGCGGCGCTATAGCCGGCCAGCAGGGTGCCGGTGGTGAGCGTGGCCCACTGCGTGGTCTGGGTCAGGGAGTTGGCGGCGTGCAGTTCTTCGGAAGTGGCGATCGTGGGCAGGATGGCGGCGCGCCCGGCGGTGAAAAACGGCGACGCGAACATCAGCCGCGCCGCTGAGCAGGTAGAGCAGCCAGGGACGCGGCTGATCGATGGTGAGCACGAAGGCCAGCGCGATCGACAGCGCGGATCAGGTCGCTGGCGATCATGATCTTCTTGCGGTCCAGGCGGTCCAGCAGGACGCCGGCCACGGGTCCGGCAAGCACGGCGGGGATGGCGCGCGACAGCATCACGCCGCTGACCACCATGCCGGAGCCGGACTTCTCCATCACCAGGGCGAAGACGGCGATGTTATTGAAGTAGTCGCCGACCTCGCTGACCACCTGGGCCATCCACGTATTGCGGTAGTTAGGATTGTGGCGAAGCAGTCCGCCGAGCGACGTCATGAACTGCTCATGATACCGCGCCGGTGCGCAGGCACTCATGGGATTTCCCGATCCGGTGGGGCGGGTTGGCCCCCGGGAGCGCGTTGCCTCAGTCAGACCCGCGACCGCGCCGCCCAGTCAGAGCCGCCACCGCAACGCCCAGTCAGACCGCGACCGCAACGCCCAGTCAGACCCGTGACCGCAACGCCCAGTCAGAGCCGCGACCGCACGCAGTCAGAGCCGCGACTAGGGAGCGGTCGCGCCCGTTGCGACACCAGCGGCTCCGATTGGGCTTGCCACCGCCCGGCGCGCGAGGCGAGTTGCTTCACCGTCGCACACCGCGGCCGGGGGCGACGCCGTTCACCAGTTCCCCGCCCTTCACTACCGGCGTGCCGTTTACCAGCACGTACTGTATCCCCTCCGAATACTGCGCGGGATTGTCGAAAGTCGCGCGGTCGGTGACGCGCGCCGGGTCGAAGACCGTGATGTCGGCATCGGCGCCCGACCGCAATGCGGCCCTTGCTCTTCAGTCCCAGCCGGTCGGCGGGCATCGCCGTCATCTTGCGGAGGGCGTCCATCAGCGTGAGCGCATGCTGCTCGCGCACATACCGCCCGAGCACGCGCGCATAGGTGCCGGCGGCGCGCGGGTGGCCCTTGCCTTCATCGAGCAGGCCGTCGCTCGCCACCATGACGAGCGGATTGCCAAGCGCGAGCCGTACCGTTTCCTCGGGAATCGAGTGTATGGCGACGAAGCCGCCCTGCTTGCGGAATTTGGCGAACGTCTCGGCAGTCAGGCGCTCGCCGGTGAGCGCCCATTGCAGGTCGCTGAAGGTGATGCCGCCCTGGCGCGCCTGCCAGCCTTCCGAGAAAATCGCGCTGGAGAGATCCGTCATGCCGGCGGTGTAGGGGTACGCCTCGGTGGTGATGTCGAGGCCGCGGGCGCGCGCGCCCTGAATCATTTCGAGACACAGGGCGGTCTCGCGCAATCCCATGCTGGTGATGTGCACGACGTGCGCGGAGGCCCCGGTCGCCGCGGCATCGGCAATCACTTCCTGCAGCGCGTCGATCACGCCGGGTTCCACCGGCCCGCCGTTGCGCATGTGGATGAAGAGCGGAACGCGCCGCGCGGCGGCGAGTTTGAAGAACGCCAGCACCTCGGCGCGCGATTCGTGCGGCAGGTAGGCGATGCCCATGCCGATGCCGAGCGCGCCCTCGTCGAGGCCGCGGCCGACGCGGTCCAGAATCTCGCGGAACTGCTCGGGCGTGGCGGTGCTCTCCGACCGCGCGGTCGCGCGGCAGCAGCGTGCCGGAATCGTGGAAGACGGCCATGCGCGCCGGCATGTCGCCGCTGGAAGCGCCGTAGTTGATCAGCGCGTGGCCTTCGCGCTGCGCGTACCACGCGGCAACGGGATGCGCGCCTACCTCGAGTTCGAGCGCGGTAGTGACGCCGTCGCGGGCCTTGAAGCGATAATTCTCGGGGGTCTGCCCGTGAGAGTGGAGATCGATGAAGCCCGGCGCGACCGTCAGATTACGCGCGTCGATGGTGGCGGTCCCGGAGAGCGGTGTGGCCGAAATCGCCGCGATCTTGCCGGCGCGGATGCCGATGTGACGCACGGCGTCCAGATTCGTCGCCGGGTCCAGCACGCGGCCGCCGGCGATCACGATGTCGTACGTCTGGGCACACAACGGAAGGGCGAGGAGTGCAAGCGCAATGCGCATGCCGCGATTGTAGCGCGAGATAATCGGTACATGGCCGACGATTTGAAACAGGTGATCGACAGGCAGCGTGAAGCGCCGGTCAATCTGGCTGCCCTGATCGCGGGCAAGGCGCACGACACGCTGCGGCGCGCGCCGGCGCCGGGGAAATGGAGCATCGTCGAGGTGATCGCGCACCTGGCGGAAGACGAGTTGGCCAGCAGTTGGCGCTACCGGCAGATGCTGGAGCATCCGGGGGTCGAGTTGGCGGGCTTCGATCAGGACGAATGGGCACGCCGCGGGAAATACCGCGAGTGGGATCTGCGCGACGCGCTCGAAATGTTCCGCCTGCTGCGCGCGGCGAATCGTGCGCCTGCTCGAAGGGCTCACCGAGGACGAGTGGTCCCGCTGGGGCATGCACGCCGAACGCGGGCGCATCTCGGTGGCCGATCTGGCCCGCCACATGCTCTCTCACGATGCCCGCCACATGGAACAGATCGAAAGCGATCCTGGCGGGGTCAGGAGCCATGGCTGCGAACACGAAGACGCCTGCTGCAGGCCGCGGCGATGTGGCCGGCCATCCGCACGCATCCAGGCCGCGCGTAAAGAATTCTGGGAAAGCAAAGAGCCCGCCGCGTGGACTCCGACGAAAAGACTGCCCTGCTCTTCGACTCCCCGTGGGCGCGCCAGGGCGTGGCCCAATTCGATACCGGCAAGCGCGCCACCAAGCCTTATGAAAGCATCGCCAGGCCGGGCGGTGGCATGCCCGGAGCCAATCCCGGCGCCAACAATCCCACCGGCCTGACGAGTGTGCCGATCGGCGAGAAGCCGCCCCCGGTCCCCACCACCGACCGCGGACGGGACATCAATTCCCGGTGCTTGCCCGCTGGGAAACGGCGGCGCCGGTGCGGCTTGCCGGCGCGCCCGCGCTGCCTCCGGACACGGCAAGGTTCTATGTGATCCGCCTCCGCGGGCTGCCGTTGCTGGCGGCGACCAAGGACGAGAACGTCATGCAGCGCAATCAGGGCATTCTGGCCGCAGTGGAGCAGAGCAGCCGCATTGCGCGCAAGGACAAGCCGCCGCATTCCCTGTGCCCACCTACTGCTGGGAAGCGGCGAAGAAGCCCTGGATGCCTGCTCTTCTTCGAACGCGGCGCGGATCCCATCGCGGTCGAGCGAAAAGTCCGTGACGCTGGAAAGCAGCTTCCGCCCGTTTCTATCTCGCGATCAAATTTCCGCTGAAGGAAATGATGTACAAGGGCGCTCTGGCACTGTGAGGGAGTGTATGCTGGAGGGCTATGGTGAAATGGCTTTTGATTCTGGCGACGGCCGTGTCGCTGTTGGCTGCCGACCCGAAGGCGGAAGTGCTTTCGGCAATGGAGTCCTGGAAGACCGCGATGTTGAAGAAGGATGCGGCCGCGCTGGATAAGCTGCTGCACCCCGACCTGCTCTACAGCCACTCCGACGGACGCACGGAAACCAAGGCGGACATCCTTAAGGCGCTGCCCAATCTGGGGAGCATCACCTTCGGCGAGAGCAGCGTACGCGTCTTCGGCAATACGGCGCTGGTGAAGGGACCGATCGAGATCGTCAACAACGCCAACACTCCCCCGACGGCGCTGAAATTGAGCGTGCTGCAGGTGTGGCTGAAGGGGCCGAAGGGCTGGCAACTGGTGGGCCGCCACTCCAACAAACTGCCGTAGGCTAACTCGCCAATGCGGGACGGCCGAAACGCAATCGGCTCCGTGCAGACAAGGAGATACCGCCCGGAAGTCGACTCCCTCAGGTCGCGGGTCCAAGCGGAAGCCTGAATGGCCAGCGCCTGATCCAGGTCGGCGATGATGTCTTCGGCCGCCTCGATGCCCACCGAGAGCCGCACCAGGTTGTCGCGGATGCCCATGCGCTCGCGGTGCTTCGGCGAGATTTCGCGGTGCGAGCTCATCACCGGATAGAGCATCATGCGTGTGCACGTCGCCGAGCGAGGTGGCGCGCACGATCATCTTCAGCGCGTCCATGAAGCGGAAGACCTCGTCCCGCCCGGCGTCCTGAATCTCGAAGCTCACCATGGCGCCGTAGAGGCCCTGCGGGAAACAGCCGGCGGATGGCGGCGGCGTCGGGATGCGCGGGATCGCCGGTGAAGTACACGCGCTCCACCGCGCGGATGCCCGGCCAGCCAGGTGGCCACGCGGCAGGCGTTGGCGCACTGCCGCTCCATGCGCAGCGGGAAGGTCTTGATGCCGCGCATCGTCAGGTAGCTTTCGAACGGCCCCAGCACCGGGCCCGATGGTGCGCGCCAGGGCGCGCAGGCTGGCGGCATGCTCCTGTCGGTGACCACCACGCCGCCCAGCACGTCGCCGTGGCCGGCCAGATACTTGGTCACGCTGTGCACGCTGAAGTGCGCGCCGAGTTCGAGCGGGCGCACCAGCAGCGGCGTGGCGAAGGTGTTGTCCACCACCAGCGCCGCGCCGGCCTGCGCGGGCGATCTCCGCGATGCGGTCGATCTCGCCCACGCGCAGCAGCGGGTTGCGAAATGGTCTCGATCAGGATGCAGCCGGGCTTGCATTCCGCGCGCCGCGGCGCGCAGCGCGTCGAGGTCGCAGATATCGGCGAAGCGCACCTCGACGCCCGGCGGCTCGAGCACGTTCATCAGCAGGCTGACGGTGGCGCCGTACAGGGCGTTGGCGGCCACGATGGATTTGCGCCGGTCGGTCAGCGCGGTGAGCATGGCGATGTGCAGCGCGGCCATGCCGGAGGCGCAGGCCAGCGCGCCGTCGCCGCTTTCGAGCGTGGCACATCAGCTCTTCGAGCGCGGCGGTCGGAGGGGTTGTCGTAGCGCGCGTAGCAGTAGCCGGCCTCCTCGTCGGCCGAAGATGCGGTCGAGCTGCTCCATCGAGTCGTAGAAATAGCTCGTGGCGGTATGAATCGGGGTGGTGACGGGGATGTGGCCGCCGGACTTCTTGCGGTCGCCCGCATGCACCGCTTTGGTGTGGATCTTCATCTACTTTCTCTTCCAGCGCACGCCGCTCTTGGTGTCTTCGAGAATGATGCCCTGCGCCAGCAGTTCGTCGCGGATCTGGTCGGAGCGGGCGAAATTCTCGCGCCTTCTTGGCGGCGGTGCGCTCGGCGATGAGGGCTTCGACCTCCGCATCGGAAAGGCCGCCGCTCTTGCGCGGTGGGCGTGAGCACGTCGAAAATCGGAATCGAACAGCGCCGAGGAATTCCAGCGCCGCGGCGACGTTGCCGGCGCGGAATTCGCCCGCATCCATGGCGCTGTTGGCGTCGCGCACGTATTCGAAGACGGCGGCCAGGGCTTCGGCGGTATTCAGGTCGTCGTCCAGGCTGTCGCGGAACGCTTTGGCGGCCTGCGCGGTGCGCGCGGCCAGCGGCTCGTTGAGGCCTTCGGCGAAGCGGTCGGTCTCCAGCCGCAGCTTGAAATTGCGCAGGCGCTCGATCGCAGTGGCGGCGGACTTCAGCCCGTCGAAGGTGAAGTTCAGCGTCTTGCGATAGGGCACGCGAGGCCAGCAGGTAGCGGATCGCCTCGGGCGCGTAGCCCTTGCGCCACCAGGTCGCGCAGGGTGTAGTAGTTGCCCAGCGACTTGGACATCTTCTGGCCTTCCACCATCAGGAACTCGGCGTGCAGCCAGAAGCGCGCAAACGGCTTGCCGGTGAGCGCCTCGGACTGCGCGATCTCGTTCTCGTGGTGCGGGAAGATCAGGTCGACGCCGCCGGCGTGGATGTCCAGCGTCTCGCCCAGGTACTTGATGGCCATCACGGAGCACTCGATGTGCCAGCCCGGGCGGCCCGGGCCGATCGGCGTGTCCCAGGACGGCTCGCCTTCCTTGGGAGCCTTCCAGAGGGCGAAATCGCGCGCGTCGGCCTTCTCGTACTCGTCCACGTCCACGCGGGCGCCGGCGAGGTTGCCGCTGAAATCGTTGTGCGAGAGCTTGCCGTATCCCGGGAAGCGTGGCGATCCGGAAATACACCGAGCCGTCGCTGCGTGTAAGTGTGGTCGCTGTCTCCAAGCTGCTGGATGGCTGCCACCATGTCGTCGATGTGCTCGGTGGCCGGCGTCAGGCGCTCGGGACGTTCCAGGCGCAGCGCGTCGCAATCCTCCAGGAAGGCCTTCGTGTAGATCGCGGTGTATTCCTCCAGCGGCTTGTGCCGGGCCACGGCGTTGCGGATGATCTTGTCGTCCACGTCCGTGATGTTCATCACGTGATTGAGCTGCGAACCCGCTCGCCCGCAGCCACTTGCGCAGCAGGTCGACGAACGTGAAGGTGCGGAAATTGCCGATGTGGGCGAAATCGTAGACCGTGGGTCCGCAGGTGTACATGCGGACGGTATTGTCGCGCGCGGGCGTGAACTCCTCCACCTGCTGGGTCAGCGTGTTGTAGAAGCGCAACGGCATAGGGATCGGGGGAACTTCCTATGGTATCAGACGCCGTGCAGGGCGCTTTGAATCCAAAATGGCTACCGGGTCATCAGATATCTTGAAGTCGAGATGAAATATGAAAATTCTGGTAATGGCGGGAAGCGCAAGATTGGGTTCGATCCATCGCAAACTGGCGCGGCAGGCGGCGCAGGCGTTGCGCGAGGCCGGAGTGGATGCCACGCTGGCCGACCTGCGGGACTATCCCATGCCGATTTACGATGGCGATCTGGAGGCGGACGGCGGACATGCCGGCGAGCGCCAAGGCGCTGAAGGAACTGGCGCGCGCGAGCGACGGCTTCGCCATCGCCACCCCCGAATACAACGGGTCGTACCCTGCCCTGCTGAAGAACGCGCTGGACTGGATTTCGCGTCCCGAGCCGGGCGAAAAGTCGCTGGACGTTTTCCGCGGCAAGGTGGCGGGCATCCTGAGCGCATCGCCGGGTCAGGGCGGCGGAAAGCGGGTGCTGAAGCAATTGCGCGAACTGCTGGAGATGATGCGCGTGCACGTGATTCCGAAAGGGTTGTCGTTTCCCAAGGCGAGTGGAGACCTGACCGACGAGGACCGCGCACGCCTGCGCGCCTGGGCGGAAGCCCTGGCTCACTCACCGGTCGCCTGATATCTCGGCGCGACCGCGGCGCCTATTTCTTCGCGGCGGCGCAGGGGGCGATCCAGCAGCCCTCGTTTCCCTTCGAGCGAAGCCACGCATCGAACTGCTGGTACCGCGCTTCGCCGAACGCGCTGCGGAGTTGCTGCATGGCGTTCGCCAGGGCCGCGTCCCGTTCGGCGTTCATGCGTTCGAGGTACTGCTTCAGCGCCTCGGATTCCTTGCCGCTTTCGACATAGTCCAGACGCGACTGGAAGACCATGTCCAGCGAAGGAAAGGGGACCGCGGAGGCGCGATGGACAAAGCCGGCCGCGATCGTGTTGAGCGCCTGCGCTTCGGAATCGGTGAGAGCGAGGGCGGATTGGACTGTGGGGCCTTCGGTGATGCGGCTACGTTGGTCCACCGTGCGCAGGAACGACTCGAGGGGATCGGCGGCCGGGGATCTCCTGCGCGAACATGCCCGCGGCGAGGCAAAGCAGCAGGGCCAGCTTCATAAGTCCCTCCTTGGATCGGAGTATGACATAAAACCGGCCCTTCCTGAGTTCCCCGAATTACTTCTTCTTGCCCTGCGCGGCGACCGCTTCCATGGCGGCCTTCACCTTCTCGGGATCGCCGAGATAGTAGCGGTTGAGCGGCTTCAGGTCGTCGTCCAGCTCGTAGACCAGCGGCATGCCGGTGGGGATGTTCAGCTCGACGATGTCCTCTTCGGAGACGTTGTCGAGGTACTTCACCAGCGCGCGCAGGCTGTTGCCGTGCGCGGCGATCGAGCACCTTCTTGCCCGCTCTGGATCGCCGGAGCGATGGTCTCGTGCCAGAGCGGCAGGAAGCGCGCCACGGTGTCCTTCAGGCACTCGGTGAGCGGCAGTTCCTGCTGGCGTCAGACCTGCGTAGCGCGGGTCGTGGCCCGGGATAGCGCTCGTCGTCCGGGGTCGAGCGCGGGCGGCGGAATGTCGTAGCTGCGGCGCCAGATCTTCACCTGGTCCTCGCCGAACTTCGCCGCCGTCTCCGCCTTGTTGAGTCCCTGCAGCGCGCCGTAGTGGCGCTCGTTCAGGCGCCAGGAGCGGTGCACCGGAATCCACATCAGGTCCATCTCGTCGAGCACGATCCACAGCGTGCGGATGGCGCGCTTCAGCACCGAGGTGTAGGCCACGTCGAAGGTGTAGCCCTCCGGCCTTCAGCACCTCGCCGCCTTCTTGCGCCTCCTGCCGGCCCTTTTCGGACAGATCGACGTCGGTCCAGCCGGTGAAGCGGTTCTCCTTGTTCCAGGTGCTTTCGCCGTGGCGCACCAGTACCAGCTTGTTCATTGGCGGAACGCCTTTCTGCCCGGGAACTGGCGCGAGCGCCCGAGCTGCTCTTCGATGCGCAGCAACTGGTTGTACTTGGCGATGCGGTCGGTGCGGCTGGCCGAGCCGGTCTTGATCTGGCCGGCGCCGGTGGCCACCGCGAGGTCGGCGATGAAGGTGTCTTCGGTCTCGCCCGAGCGGTGCGACACCACCGCGGTGTAGCCGGCGTCGGCGGCCATCTGCATGGCTTCCAGGGTCTCGGTGAGGGTGCCGATCTGGTTCACCTTGATCAGGATCGAGTTGGCGATGCCCTTCTCGATGCCGCGCTTGAAGATCGCGCGGTGTTGGTGACGAACAGGTCGTCGCCGACCAGTTGGATCTTCTCGCCGAGCGTGTCGGTCAGCAGCTTCCAGCCGGCCCAGTCGTCTTCGGCCATGCCGTCTTCGATCGAGATGATGGCGGGATACTGGCTGCACCCAGTTGGCCCAGAACTCGACCATCTGCTCGCGAGGTGCGCTGGCTCTTGTCGGACTTCTTGAAGACGTACTTGCCGTCCTTGTAGAACTCGCTGGCGGCCGGGTCGAGGCAGATGCCGATCTGCTCGCCGGGCTTGTAGCCGGCCTGGGCGATGGCCTCGAGCACGCTCTCGATGGCCTCTTCGTTGGACTTCAGGATTGGGCGCGAAGCCGCCCTCGTCGCCGACCGCGGTGGAGTAGCCCTTCTTGCTGAGCACCTTCTTCAGCGTGTGGAAGACCTCGACGCCCATGCGCAGCGCTTCGGAGAACTTCGGCGCGCCGAAGGGGGCGATCATGAATTCCTGCACGTCCACCGAATTGTCGGCGTGCGCGCCGCCGTTGATGATGTTCATCATCGGCACCGGCAGCGTATTGGCGCCGACGCCGCCCAGGTAGCGGTAGAGCGGCGTGCGCTGCGACGCCGCCGCGGCGCGCGCGCGTCGGCCATGGAAACCGCCAGGATGGCGTTGGCGCCCAGCCGGCCCTTGTTGGGGGTGCCGTCCAGCTCGATCATGGCGCGGTCGATCTCGGCCTGCTGCGGTGGCGTCCTTGCCGTGCAGCGCCGTGGCGATCTCGCCGTTGATGTGGCCGACGGCCTTCAGCATGCCCTTGCCGAGGTAGCGGCGCTTGTCGCCGTCGCGCAGTTCCACGGCTTCGTGCTCGCCGGTGGAGGCGCCGGATGGCACGGCCGCGCGGCCCATGCTGCCGTCGGCGAGATAGACATCCGCTTCCACGGTCGGATTGCCGCGCGAATCCAGAATCTCTCTGTCCAACTAATTTTACGATCGTCGTCAAATTAGTGCTCCTGCTAAGAAAATCCGTGTAATGGAGTTCGGAGGCCGTGGACCGATATGCCGACCGCTATCGGTCATGCCACCACGATGATGCCGCCTCGGTGACGTGATAGCCTTTGGCCCGGTCCGCTTCCAGGTCGAATCCGATGACGCTGGATTCCGGGATCTTCACGCCGGTATCGATGATGGCGCGGCGGATCCGGCTGTACCGGCCGATCTCCACGCCGGGCATCAGAATCGAATACTCCACTTCGCAATAACTGTTCACCCGCACGCCCGGGCGAGAGCACGCTGTGCAGCGACCCGCCCGCCGGAAACGATGCAGCCGGCGCACACGATGGAATCCACGCGCCACCCCCATGCGGCGGCCCTCCTGCGCGAACACGAACTTGGCCGGCGGCTGCTGCGTGACGCGTGGTGCGGATGGGCCAGCGCTGGTCGTACAGGTTGAACTCCGGGACTCACCTCCACCAGGTCCATGTTGGCTTCGTAGTAGGCGTCCAGGGTGCCCGACGTCGCGCCAGTAGCGCGACTGCTTGGCGTTCATGTCGCGGAAATCGTAGGCCACCACGCGGCGCTCGCCGAGGATGCGCGGGGATCACGTCCTTGCCGAAATCGTGGCTGGAGTTCGGGTCCTGCGCGTCCTCGTGCAGCGCCCGCAGCAGCACGTCGCGTCTTGAACACGTAGATCCCCATGGAAGCGCTGACCATGGCCGGGTTGAAGACGCGAGCGGCTTGGGATGGCCGTGCTTGGGTTTCTCTTCGAAGCCCATGATGCGGTAATCGGCGTCGATCTCCAGCGACCCCGAAGCGCGGAGCTTCCTCCGGCGGGACCTGGATCGTGGCGATGGTGACGTCCGCGCTCGTGCTGCGCGGTGCCAGCTCGAGCATCTCGCCGGTAGTTCATCTTGTAGATGTGGTCGCCGGAGAGGATCAGGACGTCGCTCGGGGCCTTCGGCCTCGATGCTCTGGAAGTTCTGGAAGACGGCGTCGGCGGTGCCCTGGTACCAGTCCTCGCGAACGCGCTTCATGGGCGGAATCACTTCGATGTATTCGCCCAGTTCGGGCGAGAGGATGTTCCATCCGTCGCGAATGTGGCGGGTCAATTCCAGCGCTTTGTACTGTGTTAGGATGAAAATTCGCCGAACGTCGGAATTGATACAGTTGGAGAGCGTGAAATCGATGATGCGGTAGGCCCCTCCGAACGGCACCGCCGGCTTGGCAGTGTCCCGGGTCAGGGGATAGAGGCGCTCTCCAGCGCCGCCCGCCAGCAGAATCGCTAGCACATTTTCCATTTCAGTCGTAAGTCCCTGAAAATAAAGGAGTATGCGGAGTATCACGGCGGAATTGCGCGACGGCATCGACAAAATTTGGGCTTGACTTTATCTGTCAACCACCTATGATATCAGTACCTTCTGTGCGAAGTGCAGGAATTTTACGGCAGCGCCTATGCCGGCGGATTCGAAGTCTACATCCGCACAGGAATTCGGTCGAGTTGGGAGGTGTATTTCGTTTGGCAGAAGTTAAGCTTCAGGAGGGCGAGACCTTGAGAACGCCCTTCGCCGCTTCAAGCGCAAGGTCCAGCAAGAGGACATCATTAAGGAAGTGAAACGTCACTCCTTCTACTTGAAGCCGGGTGAGAAGCACCGGGTCAAGCAGGCGCTGGCCCGCAAACGGAACCGGAAGAAGTCTCGCCGGGAAGTCGAGTAACGCACTAGAACCAGGGTAACGGTCCGGGCGGCCGCTGATCCAGCCCGCCCGGCCAACAAGTTGTCAGGTTGATAACGGGGAACAGGCCATGCCGGAGTTCCAGGACCGCGTTCTCAAATGCGTGGATTGCGGAGCAGATTTCGTTTTCACAGCGGGAGAACAGCACTTCTTCCACGACAAGAACTTTCAAGAACGAACCCAAGCGCTGCAAGACCTGCAAGACCAAGCGCCAGGGGTCTTCCGGCACCGGTTTCGCCAAAACGGAAACCATGACCACCTGCTCCCAATGCGGCCGGGAAACCACGGTTCCCTTCAAGCCGACCCAGGGCCGTCCGGTCTACTGCCGGGAATGTTTCCTGAGCCGGAAAGCAGCCGGCGCCGCGGCCGTCTAGCTGCTCCCAATCTCCCAACCAAGTATACTGCCAGTCATGGCAACGACGCTTTTCCGGGCGACAGGCCGTGCCGGACGAGTTCTGCGCCTTGCGGCCCGCCTTGCCCCCGCGCTTGCCGCGCTGTATCTGGCCGCATGTGCGGTCTGCTACTGGGCCATGCGGCAGCCGCCCGATTTGTTCGGCCGCATCGCCGCCAAAACTCCCGCCCCGGTGGTGATGGCGCTCCCCTTTGAGACATTGTGGAAAGCCGCACGCGCGGGGCGTCTCAAAGTCGGCGATCCAGCGCCCGATTTCACCCTCCCCACGCTCGACCGCAAAAGCACCGTACGCCTCGGCGATCTTCGCGGATCCCGCCCCGTGGTCCTGGTCTTCGGAAGTTATACCTGACCGCCCTTTCGCCGGGAGGTTCCCGCGCTCAATCGACTCTTCGAAACCTACAGTGGCAGCGTCGCTTTCTATACGGTCTACATACAGGAAGCCCACCCGAGCGACATCTGGCAGATGAGCGCAACGAGCGCGAAGGCGTGGTATTCCGCAGTCCGCGGTCGGAAAGCGAACGTTTTCAGATGGCCGATAGCTGCGTGCGGAATCTGGGAATGCGCATTCCAGCGCTGATTGACGGCTTCGACAATCGCGTCGAGCAGGCGTACACCGGCTGGCCGGACCGGCTGTATCTGATCGACCGCGACGGGCGCGTGGCGTTCAAGAGCGCGGCCGGCCCGTTCGGATTTCATCCCGCGGATCTTGAAGCGGCGATCCGCGCGCTGCCGGCCCACTGACCGCCCTACATCTTCACCGCGGCACGAAGCGTGAAGCGCAGCGGCGTTTCCGCCGGTATGCCGACCTGCCGTATGCCCGTGAGCCCCGCACCCGCGGTGCCCGCGCCCGCTCCGGCTCCCGCGCCGATCAGTGCGCCCTTACCGCCGCCCGCGATCGCGCCGATCGCCGCGCCCAGACCCGCCGCGCCGCCGATCAGCAGGCCGTTTCGCTTCTTATGCGCCGCGCTCACGCGATCCACGCTGGTCGTACGAACGCGATAAGTATGACCGTTCAACCGAAACGAATCCAGGCGTAGCCCGATTGCGGCTCGCCCCTTGAACCTGCCCGACGGCGCCGAACTCGTCACGTGCCCCGCAAAAACCGTGCCCGCCGGCACAACCACCCGCCCCTTGACCTCGATGGGCCGCGAAAGCGTGGCGGAGAAACCGTCGCCCGCGCGATTGCGGCGCGTATCTACCGCCGAATCGATGCGCACGTGGAGCGGTGTGCCGTTGGGTATCGCGAGGTCCGCCTGCTCCACCGGGGAGCCGTACGAATCACGGGCTTCCGGCGTGGGAGGCGGAGCGGGACTGGGCGTCGCCGCCGCTTCGGAATCCGCCGCGGCGCTGCTGGCCGCGGTGGCGGGCTGCCCTGCTTGCGATGCCGCGGCCGGCGGCTTCGAGCGGGAACACCCGGCACTCAGAGTCAGCATCAACAACGGTGCGATGAATAGCCATCGTGTCTTCATGAACGTATGCCTCTGTTCCAGGAGAGGCACGCACCGTGCCATCGTGCATCTGCTTGCAAACGCTGGATTCGGAAACGCCTTAGTGTAAGCACGGTATAGGAATGACATAGTCGGAGGGTGTAACATGGAAGTATGGGGATCTGTCCAGCCCAGTCCCGGCCGGCCCTTTTCGGGGCCGATTAACTCCACGCCCGCACTCCACGGGCGCGCATCTGGCGGTGCGCAGAATTCAAACCTACAACTGAATACTGAAAAGGAGTTACTTCCATGGGCACGATTACTCGAACAGGTCCGCATGGACCTTCCGATTCTGAAGACCCCCCTGCCGGGTCCGCGCGCGCGGGCCATCATCGAGCGCGACGCAAGAGTAGTGTCGCCTTCCTACACGCGCTGCTATCCCGCTGGTGGCGCGCACGGCGAAGGCGCCATCGTGGAGGACGTGGACGGCAACCGCTTCCTCGACTTCAACGCCGGAATCGCCGTCGTGGCCACCGGCCACTGCCATCCCGAAGTGGTGGAGGCCATTCAGCAGCAGGCCGGCCCGGCTGATCCACATGTCCGGCACCGATTTCTACTACGAGGAACTGGTGGCCCTGGCCGAGAAGCTGGCGCGAGATCGCGCCCGGGCGACGTGCCGCGCCGCGTCTCCTTCGGCAATTCGGGCGCCGAGGCCGTGGAAGGCGCCATCAAACTGGCCCGCTACGCCACCGGCCGCGACAAGATCATCGCCTTCTTCGGCGGCTTCCACGGGCGCACCATGGGCGCGCTCTCGCTCACCGCGCGCAAGGCCGTGCAGCGCGCCGGCTTCGGCCCGCTGATGCCCGGCGTGGTGCACGCGCCGTATCCCATACTGCTATCGCTGCCCCTACGGGCAGCAGCCCGAGACCTGCGCCGTGGAGTGCGTGAAGCACATCGAAGACACCCTGCTCAAGACCATCGCGCCCGCCGAAGAAACCGCCGCCATCGTGGTGGAACCGGTGCAGGGCGAGGGCGGCTACGTCGTGCCGCCGCAGAAATTCTTCGACGAGCTGGCGCGCGTGGCGCGAGCAAAACGGCATTCTGCTGGTTTTCGACGAGGTGCAGTCGCGGCATGGGGCGCACCGGCAAGATGTGGGCCGCCGAGCATTTCGACGCCGTGCCCGACATCTTCGCGGTGGCCAAGGGAATCGCCAGCGGCATGCCGCTGGGCGCCACCGTGGCGCGCGCGGACCTGATGACCTGGCCGCCGGGCGCGCACGCCTCCACCTTCGGCGGCAACCCGGTGGCCTGCGCCGCCGCGCTGGCCACCATCGAGCTGCTGGAAGCAGGAACTGGTCGAGAACGCCGCCGCGATGGGCGCGCACCTGCATGGAGCGCATGCGCGACTGGCCGCGCGCGCTTCCCGATCGTGGGCGACGTGCGCGGGCTCGGCCTGATGATCGGCATCGAACTGGTGCGCGACCAGGCAGACCAAAGAGAAGGCGCCCGGACCTGCGCGACCGCGTGGTCCACCTGGCCTTCGAACGCGGCCTGCTGGTGCTGGGCGCGGGCGACAACACGATCCGCCTCTGCCCGCCGCTGGTCATCACGCCGCGACCAGTGCGATTTCGCGCTTGATACTCTGGAAGAGTGCCTGAAACCAGGTCATCGCAAGCGACTGAGGATCCTCGACGTCGGCTGCGGGATCCACAAACAGCCCGGCTCCATCGGCATCGACCGCAATCCCGCCAGCCGCGCCGACGTGCTCGCCGACCTCGACCGTTTCCCCTACCCCTTCGCCGACAGCTCCTTCGACCGCCTCACCGCCATCCACGTCATCGAGCACGTGGACGACGTGATCCGCACCATGGAGGAGTTCCACCGCCTGGTGCGCGCCGGCGGCACCGTGCGCCTCGAGACCCCGCACTACACCGATTTCAGCTCCTTCTGCGACCCCACCCACAAAAGCCACCTGAACAGCTTCAGCTTCCGCTATTTCGGCGAGAACCACGGCGGCTTCGGCTACTATTCCCAGGCGCGGTTTCGTGAGATTTCCGTGCGCGTGAAGCTACTAGCCTTCTGGCGGTGGCTGGGCTTTCGAGTTCCTGGTCAACCGTTTCCCGCGCTACCGCCGGTTCTGGGAGCACTACCTCTGTTACGTGGTGCGCGGCAAAGTGATGGAATTCGAATTCGAAGTGCTCAAATGATTGGCCTGCTCTACCGCGCCGCGGACGCGCTCTGGCGCCGCCGCGCTACGCGCGACAATCACGGCCGCATGGGCGAAGACCTCGCCCACCGCTACCTGCGCCGGCACGGCTGCACCGTCGTGGCGCGCAACTACCGCACGCCGCTCCGGCTCGGGCGAAATCGACCTGGTGGCCTGGCATGGCGAGCGCCTGGCCTTCGTCGAAGTGAAGACGCGCGCCACCGCCGAGTTCGGCGCGCCGGAGGGCGCGGTCGATGCGGAGAAGCGCGAACGCCTGCGGCGCGCGGCGCGCGACTACGCCCGCCGCGCCGATATCGATTGGCGCGTGACGCGCTTCGACATCGTCAGCATTGTGCTCGGTCGTCCGCCGCGAATCGAATGGCTGCGCGACGCATTTTGACATCGGTAGCCCGCCGACTTCCGGGTAGAATAAGTAAGTTCGACTCAGAGGAAACTTATGACCTATTACGGATCTAAAGAGATGGCCGCATCGTTCCGAACGGTGCGCAACAATACGCTCAAAATCGCCGAGGAAATCCCCGAGGAAAGCTACGGCTTCCGCGCCGCCGAGGGCTGCCGCAGCGTCGCCGAACAACTCGTGCACATCGCTGTCGGGGTGCGCGTGCAAGAGGAAGTTCACTTTAATCAGAAAGTCAGCACCCTGGTGGGCTTCGACTTCTTCGGCCTGATGGGAAAGATCATCGCCGAGGAGAAGGTGCCGCGCTCGAAAGCCGAAATCCTCGAGTTGCTCCGGACCGAAGGCGAGAAGTACGCGAGCCTGCTGGATGGCGTCTCCGAGGAGTTCCTCGCGGAGACCGTGAGTTATCCGGAGGGCATGATGCCGCCGACCAAGTCGCGCTTCGAGATGCTGATCGCACCCAAGGAGCACGAGATGCATCATCGCGGCCAGTTGATGGTGGCGCAGCGCATGCTGGGCATGGTGCCTCCGCTGACCCGTCAGATGAATGAGCGCATCGAGTCGATGAAGGCTGCCGCCGCGGCGGCCCGGTAGCGGCAGGTCCGTAGACAGGCATTCCCGCGGCCGGAGTGCCTGTCCTACTTCTTTTTCTCGAGGTTCCAGAGCTCGCGCGACAGCACGCGGCCGCAGAACGGGCAGTAATTGCATCCCCACGAACTGATGGCGGTGCTCGCCGAAAACGAAGAAGTACTCGGTATCGATTTCGGTGATGATGGTGCCGTTGGAAAGCTGATACGGCTGCGCGTGGCGCGCCAGTTCCAGGTCCAGCAGCTTGTCGAATTGCGTGCAGCAGGTCATTGGCGCCTTATTGAATCGTGCTGGCGCCTTCCACGCCCTGGTCCGCCGGGGTCACATTGCGATTGATGTGGCGGTCCAGATTGATCACGTAGGTCTCTGGCGCCTCGATCAGGACCGGCGAGTGGGTGGCGCAGATGATGCGGAATTTCTTGTGGTCCACCAGTTCCATCAGCATCTTGAGAATGCGCCGCTGGTTGGAAACGCGAGAGCGCCATTTCCGGCTCGTCGAGCAGCAGCACGGTGCCGTCCGCCAGTTTCGGAAAGTCTCGCGAAACATGGAGAGCATCACCTGGCCGTGGCTGGCGGTCCGCAGAAACTCCACCATTTCGGGCTGTTCCTTGAATAATTCCAACTGCACGCGCGGATTGTGCTGCTCGGCATCGAACAGGTACGCCTTGCCCGGCTTGCACGCCGCCCGGTTCGAGCCGGTAGACGTAGCCATCCACCTTGTCGCCGCGCAGCGCATAGAAGATCGAATGCAGAAGCGTGGACTTCCCCGCCCCGTTTTCGCCCTGCAGCATGACCAGCGGATGCGAGAGATCCACAATCATCGGCATGTGGAAATTCAGATTGGTAAATACGGGATGGCCCAGAATTTTCAAATACATATGAGGGAAACAGTCCCAGGATAGCAGGCGCGCGGCGTAGCCGTGTGATACGTTGCTGATCG
This sequence comes from uncultured Alphaproteobacteria bacterium, assembly GCA_963720705.1. GTDB lineage: Bacteria > Pseudomonadota > Alphaproteobacteria > Rhizobiales > Afifellaceae > DASWJZ01. Next base: position 83,912 of record CAVRGJ010000001.1, on the reverse strand, counting down.
TGGAACGAAGAAACTTTCTGACACTCGCGGGACTTGCCCCTGCTCTGGCTCCCGCACTGCGTGCCGCTCCCCGCAAGCGCACCCGGGTCTCGATTCGCGGCGAGCAGTTTCTGATCGATGGCAAGCCCACCTATGCCGGGCGCACCTACCGCGGCATCCGGATCGAAGGTCTGCTGATGAACGTGCGCGCCGTGCAGGCGACCTTCGACGACCTGAATCCCGAGACCCGCGCCCGCTGGGCCTATCCCGATACCGGAAAGTGGGACCCTGACCGCAATACGCGTGAATTCGTCGCCGCCCTGCCGGAGTGGCGCCGCCACGGCCTGCTGGCGTTCACGGTAAATCTCCAGGGCGGCAGTCCCGAGGGATATTCGAAGGAGCAGCCGTGGGAGAATAGCGCCTTCGACCCCGACGGCAATCTGCGGCCCGCTACATGAGCCGCATGGCCCGCGTCCTCGATCGCGCCGACGAGTTGGGCATGGTGGCCATCGTCGGCTACTTCTACTTCGGCCAGGATCAGCGCCTGAAGGACGAGGCGGCGGTACGGCGCGCGGTGACCAACGCCACCAACTGGCTGCTCGACGGCGGCTATACCAATGTGCTGGTGGAGGTCGATAACGAGTGCGATGTCAAGGCATACGACCACGACGTGCTGAAACCCGCCCGGGTGCATGAGCTGATCGAGATGGTGAAGGGAATGCACGCGCGGCGGACGCCGGTTGCTCGCCGGCACGAGTTATGGCGGCGGGTCGGCCGCGGGCGCGAACGTGGTGAAGGCCTCGGACTTCCTGCTGCTGCACGGCAATGGCGCGGACGATCCGGCGCGCGTGCGCAATATGATCGCGAAATCGCGCGCCGTGGAAACGCTGGCGGCCGATGCCCGTGCTGGTCAACGAAGACGACCACTTCCGCTTCAATGAGCCGGAGAACCATATGATGGAGGCGTTGAAGCAGCACGCCTCCTGGGGCTTCTTCGAGCCCGGCAAGAGCGATTACGTGGAAGGCTACCAGTGCCCGCCGGTGAACTGGGGGATCGACACCGCCGCGCAAACGCGAGTTCTTCGCCAAATTGAAAGAGGTCACAGGAGTGTGAATACCTGGCAACCCGAGCGAAGTAGCCATCCGCTCTCGAAGCGCACATCCGCAATCGAAGCGCACGCGTCCGCACCCGACGTACCCATCCGCTCTCGAATCACGCCTCTCCAATCGGAGCCGCGACCGTGAGGGAGCGGTTTCCCGATACCCCCTCAACGCGCTCACTCAAGCCGCAATAACTCACCCTAAGTCGCGCACGCAACGAAAGCTGATGTTCGTCGTCGTGCTGTCTGGCGTGTTGGATGTGCGCGCCGCCACGCGGTAGCGATTACAGTACGACTTATGGCAGAGATACGATCCGCCCTTCATCAGCTTCTGCGCACCCGACGATGGTCCCACGGGATTGGTGCGCGTAGCCGTCACGTGCCACGCGGGATCGAACCAGTCCGCACACCACTCCCAGGCGTTGCCGGTAATGCCGTAGAGGCCGTAGCCATTGGGCGGGAAGGCATCGGCCGGGCAGACGGCGGTGTACCCGTCCTCTCCGGTATCTTCGGTAGGAAAGGTGCCCTGCCATGTGTTACATAAGTACCGCCCACCGGGAGTAAGTTCGTTGCCCCATGGATAAGTCTTCTGTTCAAGACCGCCGCGCGCGGCATACTCCCATTCGGCCTCGGTCGGCAGCCGCTTTCCCGCCCACCGGCAGTAGGCCGCGGCATCGTTCCACGAAAGGTGCACGACGGGATAGTCTTCCCTCCCCTCCATCGAAGTATCCGGCCCCTCCGGATGGCGGAAATCGGCGCCCATTCACCTGGCACCACCACGGCACGGCCGCAACGCGCTGGGCGGAAACGGCGGGCACGCGCTCCGGCGGTATGTGCCCCTGAAAGACGAACGACCACCCGAACTTCTCGGCATCGGTGCGGTAGCCTGTATGGCGCGCGAACTCGGCAAACTGCGCGTTGCTCACGGGGCGTATATCGATGTAGAACGGGTCCAGCGTCACCTGCCGCACAGGACCTTCGCCGTCCTGCGGAAAACCCTCCTCGTCCTCCGTGCCCATCAGAAAAGCGCCGCCATCGAGCTTCGCCATGCCATCGAGCGAGCCCGACAGCGGCGCGCACCCGCGCGGCGGACGCGGCACGCGATTCGGCCAGCCGGATGGCGCGCTGGCGGCCCGGCACGCAGCAGGGATGCGGCAGCCCGGCCTCCGCAAATTGGGCGAACTCTTTCTTCACTGCTGTATGTCCGCTTTGGCGCGAAGGCTGTCCAGGCACTGCTCGATGCGCCGCTGTTTCTTCTGATCGTAGAGCAGGCCTTCGATTGCGCCCTTCACCTCGTCGAAAGGCCGCGGACCCTCCGGCTTACGTTCCAGAACCTTCGCAATGTGATAGCCGAACGGAGTTCGAAAGATCCCGCTGCGCTCGCCGGGCTGCAACGCGAACACCACGTCTTCGAACTCTTCGACCATCTGCCCGCGCGCAAAGAAACCGAGATCGCCGCCGCGTCCCGGACAATCGGACAGCCGGTCGGCGACTTCGGCGAAATCCGCGCCCTGATTCAATTCGGCTTCCACCGCCTGTATTTGCGGCAGCACAGCCTCCTCTAGATTGCCATCGCCCACATTCTTGACGATGTGCGCGGCGCGCACCAGCGCGGGTGTGATGAACTCCTCACGATGCTGCCGGTAGTACTCCGAGACCTCCTTGGGGCGCGGCGGCACGAGTTTCGCGGTGAGCCGCGCGGTATATCGCTCGATCCGCAGTTGCGCTTCCAACGCTTCGCGGGATTGCCCCGCGTTCGCTGCCGCCGCGGCGTCCAGCGCGCCTTCGGGCAAGGGCTCCGGGTCGGCCAGCGCCGCCTGGCGAAGCAGCACCCGCTCGATGGCGTTCTCGCGCGCCCACTCGATGGTGCGCGATTCGATGGCGGCCTCCGTCTCGTCCGGCATCGCCTCGCGCAGGCGCGGCCGCAACTGCTCCTCCTCCAGGCGCAGGTCCGCCTCGGTGATTTCTTCTCCGTTGACCGTCAGGGGCATATTCCCATCTTAATCGGCGGCGGCGCTCGCGGACTATCTCCTCATAGCGGCGCACCGCTCGGTGACGGCCCGATTGCAGCGACGACCGCTTCACCCACGACCATCGCGCGCACCTTATTCCTTCAGGACGCTGTCGTCGTACCAGGGGCTGCGAAGGCTGCGGTCTGACGGGTCGAGTTGAAAGCCCGCATGCTCGCTGAGATTGAGATAGAACCTCACGCGGCGCCCCTGCGCGTCCGCATAGATCAGGCCTTCCAGTTCCTTGCCGATCAGGCCCTCCAGATCGGCGAAGTATTCCGCGGGGAAGACGAAGGTCGGACGGCGCTGCTGTTCGGCCTCCGCCGCCGTGACCACGTCGAGCGACCGGCAGTAGCACTTGGCGACGCTCACCATGCCGTCGTGCTCCCCCAGGGCGCGCGCTTCGGTGCGCCGTATGCGTTGCAGCCGTCCTCCACGCAGTTCCACGGAATCGTAATCGGGTATGACGGCGGTCCTCGGTATACTCATAATTCAAGATAAGTATACCCGGAATCGTTCTGGCGGCATGCCTTCTCCGCCGCATCCCACATCTCGATCGAACTTACCATCGGCAGTCCGGGATAGTTGGAGTGCGCGCAGTAGAGCGTTCCTTCGTGCACCACGCCGCTGTCGAGATGGATCAACGGCTTCCCTGTCTCGCATTCCCAACCGGCCACCCGCCTGCCGGTCTTCTTCTCATACCTGCCGATTGCGTGATTGCCAATGGCATACAGCGATGTTGCATCGGCGGCGACAGCCTGGTTGGCCTCGGCAGCCGCGAGCGAGAGCATAGCCTCCCGCCGGGTCATTCGCGCGCATCGCGCCTTCGCCATGGAGGTCAGGCTACCCCGTGGCGAACCGCCGCTTCAACGCTGGCAGGCTGCAACCCGCCGGAACTGCCGCAGCGATTCATTTTCGCAATCGCGCCGGTTTCAGAGTCCAGCCCTGAAGCCTGCCGAGGTCCAGCAACGGTCCCCCGTCGAAGCCTTCCCGGTGAATCACCCAATTGAACGGCCGTTTGCCGTCGGCGGCGAAATACTTGTCGAAGCCTGTAGTCCCGCGGACCACGTTCACCTCGCCGTTGCTCCCGTACGCGGCGGCCAGTGTCGCCGTGAAATCGACCAGTGACAGGCATTCGGCACCCACAAAAACCGCATTCGGCAGACGGCCGGACTGCCGTATGAAAGCCGCGGCATCCACCGCGGCCCGCTCGAGCGCCGCTGCCGGAATCGTCGCCTTGCGGTACGTCGTCGCGACGGCCGCGGTCGGGCCGTCCACCGTTTGCGGCGCCACACCGAGCAGCGCCAGCAGCATATCTGCCGCCGACATCGTTTGGCCGCCGGCCTCCGCGAACGAAATGCCCCGCCGCAATTGCGCCGCCGCAAGCTGGCGGTCCACCCTGCCGGGCACTGGCTTCTCATAGGCGGCCAGCAACTCGCGCGGCGTGACAAAGCGGACTCCGGGGCGCTGCTTCATATGTTGTACGAAGCGGCGCAGCACTCCGTAGCAGCGCTCGGATTCCGCCGCGGTTCTGCGCTTCGGTTTCACCCAGTCACTGCGCTCCGGGTTGGCGCCGCGCGAGAAGTTCACCGCATCCCAAAACTCCGTAGTCACGAATTCGTTGGGGTGGTAGTAGATGCTGATCGCTCCGCCTCCTTCCGCCTCCAGGCGCGCTGCCGCTTCGTCGAATCGTTGATAGGCCGCTGTGTCCTCCGCACCCGGCGTCGAGTCGTGCGCGAAACTGATTCCTCCCCATGGCGAAGATATACAGCAGGCCTCCATACCAGAAGGGCTGCCCGTTAAGACCCACCTGCTCGCCTTCGTCCAGGTAAACCGGAATTCCCATACGGCGCAGGGCGAGATTGGTTTGCGGCCCCCACGAACTGCCAGGCTGCCCGTAGCACACCACGTCCGCGCCCATGATCCGCTTCACATCGGCCAGGCCGGATGCCTCCCGCCGCTCGAACTCCGCCGCCCCTTCCAGGTAGTTCATCGTGACCAGATACTCCGCCGGGGTGGGATGCACGCTGTGCCAGTTGGAGTGGTACCCGATGGCATGTTGCGATAAAGCCTGAATCACGTCGCGCCGTCCCCGGCTCTCCAGCATCCGCGCCTTCTCCCCGACGACCTTGAACGTAGCTCTGACGCCCTCGGCCCGCAGATCGCTGGCAATCCGCAGCGCGGCATCATCGGAGGTCGGCTCGATGTAGTCTTCCGTATCGAACCAGAGCACGACATAGACAGGACCCGCCGCCTGCGAGAGGCCTGTAATCAGAAGCAGGAGAGCCACCAGTCGCCACATAAGGACTTCATCATATCCGAACGCATCCGGCGGCACGCAACGCAGCTGCGGCCGACGCGCTTCGCGGTTCATTGGCAATCGCCGGAGAAGGAGAAAACTATGGTGAGCCGGGCGGGACTCGAACACCCACGTGTCTTGATTCTTTGAAAGTTATTGTAAACACGATACCTATGATTTGCGCGATTCGGGCGTTTGGCGGTTTCATCGTACAAAAACCCGTACAGGCCTTTACCGTCTGTGACCGAATGCCAGCCCGCGCAGACCTCGCACTCGTAGGCCTCCAGGTAGCCTGGCTTATGCGGCCCTTTGTGTGCGGCCCTCCGGTTTGCTATCCACTTCTGTGGCGGCGTCATCTGCCGCGTCCCAGGTCGTAGCGACCTTGTCCGCATGTCGCTTCACGTCATTGAGTGCGCAGTACCCACAGAGCGTCTTCCACGCTCGCGCGCCTTTCGTACATGCAGTTTTCGCCGCACACTTCGCGGCCTTTACCCGTGTGCTGTTTCCTCCTTCTCCTCTCCGCACCTCTGCTTCCTTTTGTTTGTTTTGTTCTGCGGTTTGTTTGCCACGGCCTTGGTGTGTCATTCATTCGACTTTCACCTGCGTTCTTTTTTTGCCCTCGTCGGTGCTAGCGTACGCTGCGTACTGCTTTTTGTCGTGTCTTTTTGCCTTCTCTTGTTGCTACGTCCTGTCCGTGTCCTTACGTTGGCACTGCTCCCCTGCTTCTGTCCTGTTCCGCGGTTGGCTGCGTTTTCCTCCTACCTCCCTGTTCTTCTTGCGCTCTTTTTCCGCCGCTTCACTTCGCTGCTTCCTCGCACGCGTTCTCCCCGTGTCCGCCCGTTTGTTTTCTGTTCGCTCTTGCGCGCTCGCTTCGTTCGCGCTCGCTGCTTCCCTCTTTTTTTGCCTCCTGTCTCCTTCGCCTCTCCTCCCCGTGCGTGTTTTCGCTTCCTCCTTCTCTCCGCCCTTCTCTTTCCCGCCTCTCCCGTTCGTGCGTGCTTGTTCTTCTCCTGTGTTCGCCTTCTCGTGTCGTTCTCGTGCGCGGTAGTTCTCTCGTTTTGTCTTCTTGTTCCCTGCCGCCGTTCCTTGCTGTCCTGCTTGCGCCGTTCCTTGCCGCTTCCGTTCCCTGCTACCTGTCCTCGTCTTCTCCCTTTCGCACGTTGTGGTTTGCGCCCCTTTCCCCGCCACTGCTTTTTGCTTTCTTCTCTCTTCCCCTCCTCTTCTGTCCTTGACTTACATGGTGAGCCGGGCGGGACTCGAACCCGCGACCCTGTGATTAAAAGTCACATGCTCTACCAACTGAGCTACCGGCCCTCGGGAGGGGATACTGCGTGACGGGTCTCCCCCAGTTTATCAGACACTTCGCCCGCTCGCCTGCTCAATTCCACCACTGCATCCCGCTATACTGTAGATCTCCATGACTCGGTTCACGCGGCGTTTTATCCTTATATTCGTCGCCATCGCCACCACCCTCACGATCGGCACCCTGGGCTTCACCTTCATCGCCGGATACCCCGTTTTCGACGCCTTCTACATGTCCCTCACCACCATGACCACGGTGGGATATACCGAGATTCACCCCCTATCGCACGCCGGCCGCGTCTTCAATTCCTTCCTCATCGTGATCGGAGTCACCACCCTCTTCATCGCCATCGGCGCCATGACCCAGACCATCATCGAACTGGAGTTCGGCGACGCCATTGGAAAACGGCGGAAAAAACGCATGATCGAAAATCTCAAGGACCACTACATCATCTGCGGCTTCGGACGCGTCGGGCGCGGCGCCGCCAACGAACTCCTCCACGCCGGCGTCCCCTTCGTCGTCGTCGATATCGACCCTGACCGCGTCGACCGCGCCATGCTACGCCGGCATGCTCGCCGTCGTCGCCGATTCCACCCACGACCAGACCCTACACCTCGTCGGCATCGAACGCGCCCGCGGACTCGTTGCCGCCCTCGCCACCGACGCCGATAACCTCTTCGTGCTGCTCTCCGCCAAGGGCCTCAACCCCAACATCTACGTCTCCACCCGCGCCGCCGAAGAGGGCGCCGAAGCCAAAATGCGGCGCGCCGGCGCCGACGCCGTCTTCGCCCCCTACGCCATGACCGGCCACCGCCTCGCACAGTCCCTGCTCCGCCCGCACGTCGTCCAGTTCCTCGACTTCACCACCAAGGACATCGGCGAAGATATCTCCATCGAACAGGTCCGCGTCGCCACCTCCAGCGATATGGTGTCCCGCACCATCCGCGAAATGCAGTTGGGCAAAGAGGTCGGCGTCATCGTCATGGCGATCCGCAAAGATAGCGGCGAGATGATCTTCAACCCGCCCGCCGACACCGCCGTGCAGGGCGGCGACTACCTCATCGTAATGGGCCGTCCCCACAACCTGCGCGCCCTCGAAGCCCTGCTCGCCGGACACGGCGCTTCACGTCCTTGAACACCGCCGGATCCCGCCGACTCCCGTACTCCGCGGACCGCCCGTCGTCGCCCACGCTATACTAACGGTGAACACTCACCGCGGCAACACCATGAAGCGCCTCCGGGAACTTTTCGAGTCGATCGCATACACAGGCCTCAAGCCCTCCGGCGGACCCGCACCCCCAAAAAAGCAGTCCAAATGGCTCGGCCCCTTCCAGGAACGCGCTGGACCGCTTCCTCTCCGGCGGACCCGCGCCCAACGATCCGCTCTACCTCACCAACCGCACCCCCGCCCAGAAAATCAGATCCTGGACCTTGATCGCCGTGCCGTGCCTGATCCTCGCGGCGGGCAGTCGGCACCGCCCTCTACGTGATGGACCCGCCGGAGCAAAAACCCACCTGCTCAACCGACCGCCAAGGAAATCGCCGCGAAGATCCTGCCCAACCTCAATAAGGACTACAAACTCGCTCCCTCCTCCGAGGTCCAGGTGTTGGAGATCAAAGTCGAAAACACCCGCATCATCGGCATTGTCCAGAACACCTCCAAGCAGAACGTCCATTCGGCCGATCTGGCGATCGAGCTGACTAATCTGGCCGGCTCCCAGGTGGGAGCCGTCAACGCCACAGTGGAAAACATCCCAGCCGCCGGCCGCCGCGAATTCCAGATAAATATCAAGCAGCGTGATGCCGCTTTCGCCCTCGTTCGCGATATCGTGACCCACTAACTCCCGCCGGCGCCAAGACTCTTCGGGCTCTCGATTCCGCCTCCGCCGTACTCAGGCCCGCGGGCCTACGGCGCGAAGAACCCGATCGGCTCGATCGCCGTGATGCGCCACTTTGCCGCCCCGCTTTTCCGCCGTCAGCTTCACCACCTGCTCGCGCCGCACCGACGCCGTGGCCTGCGAACCGCGCAGAATCCGCAGCGTCCATTGGAACTGCGCGGTGCGCCGCTGCGCATCGCCGGCATCTTCGAGCGGATCGATGCCCGATTGCACATCGCCCAGCGCCAGCAGGCCGGTGACGTTCTCGCGCAACTTCGCATAGCCGGGCATCGCGGGGTCGAATGCCTTCATGAACGCCGCCGCGTCGCCCGCGCTCAAACTGCCCGCCATGTCGGAAACCAGGTCGAAGACCTCACGCGACGGATCGGCCGCGAAACCGCACGCCGCAATCGGGATGACCAACCACGCGCGCCGCGTCATCCTTTAGGTCCGATAACTCGCGTTGATGCGTATGTAGCCTTCGGTCAGGTCGCAGGTCCAGAACGTGGCCTCGCCCTTTCCCTTCCCGCGGATCGCCAGCCGGATCTCGCATTCCGCGCCATCCAGCTTCTGCTTCAGCTCCTGCTCGGAGAACGGCGCCGCCAGCCCGCCCTTGCAGACCGCCACGCCCTGCATGTGGATATCGGTCTTGGCCGGGTCGAATTTCACGCCCGCATTGCCCGCCGCCGAAAGGATGCGGCCCCAATTGGGATCGCTGCCGGCAATCGCCGTCTTCACCAGCGGCGAATTGGCGATGGCGCGCGCGATGCGCGCGGCGCCCGCATCGTCCGCCGCCCCGCGCACCACGATGGTGACCAGCTTCTTCGCGCCTTCGCCATCGCGCGCGATCTGTCGCGCCAGCGACGTCCATCACGTCGGCGATCGCCGCCTCCACCATGGCGAGTTCCTTGGCATCGGCGCGCACGCCGCTCGCGCCGTTGGCCATCAGCAGCAGCGTATCGTTGGTCGAGGTGTCGCCATCCACCGAGATGCGGTTGTAGCTGCGCTCCACGCCGCGCTTCAGGATGGCGCGCAACTGCGCGAGCGGCAGCACCGCGTCGGTCATGACGATAGCCCAGCGTGGTCGCCATCATGCGGCTGGATCATGCCGCTGCCCTTGGTCATGCCCGCGACGCGAATGGCGCCGCGCCGCAGGCGCGCTTCGGCGAAGGCGGTCTTGGGCACCAGGTCGGTGGTCATGATGGCGCGCGCCACGCGGTCGAACCCGTCTCGGCGCGAGACCCGCCACCAGGCGCGGCAGCGCCTCGGTGATCTTGCGCGCCTCCAGCTCCACGCCGATGACGCCGGTGGACGCAGGCAGCACCTGCGACACCGGAAGCTTGCAGCAGTTTCGCGGCGGCCTTGCAGCGTGGCCAGCGCCACCGCGTCGCCGGTGCGGGTGGCGCAGTTGGCGTTGCCGGCGTTGATCAGCACCGCGCCCACCTGCCCCTTGCGACGCCTTCAGTGGCTGCGCCCCAGGCGCACCGGCGCCGCCTGCACCCGGTTCTGCGTGAAGACGGCCGCGGCGGTGGCCGGCAATCCGCTCACAATCAGCGACAGGTCGTCTTTCTCCACCGCGCGGATTCCGGCGTAAGTGGCGGCGTATGCGTATCCCAACGGCAGGTTCAATTGTCGTGGCTCCCCTAAAATGTCATTCTCCGTCAAACGCTGGCCGTTGGCGAAATCCGATGCCGGCATGCGCTTGCGCCCTTCCAGTTGCACTTCCACCAGTTCCAGCACGACCTTCGCCGCAGCGCACCGTAGGAGGCTTCACGCTCGGCGATGCGTTCCGGGCGCGCCGCCTGCCGCGTCCCGGCACGACGCGCGTCCTCCAGACATGCAGCGGACTGCCCGCGAAAGCGCGTCTGCGCGCCCGGCCACGGCTGCAAGCCGCGCACCAGATTGTGAATCGCCTGCGCCGGCCGGGACCAATCGATGCACGCCGTCTTCCTTCTTCAAGAGCGGCGCGAGCGTGGCCTGCGAATCGTCCTGCGGCTCGCGGCACGATGCGTCCCGTGCGCAGCCCTGCCAGCGTTTCCACCAGCAGCTCCGCGCCCATGCGCCGAGAGCCGCTTCCCCAATTCCACGGCGGTCTCCTCCGGCCCGATCTCCGTCTCCGCCTTGAGCAACATGTCGCCGGTATCCAGCCCGGCGTTGATCCGCATCGTGGTGACGCCGGTGCGCGTCTCGCCGTGCACGATGGCCCATTGAATGGGACGCCGCGCCGCGGTACTTGGGCAGCAGCGAGGCGTGTACGTTGATGATGCCGAGCGGCGCGAGATCGATCACCACTTGCGGAATGATCTGGCCGTAGCCTACGACGACCATCGCCTCGCAGCCCAGCCCGCGCAGGTACTCGACCGCTTCGGGACGGCGCACGCGCTCGGGCTGGTAGACCGGCAAGCCCGAGCCGCAGCGCCGCTTCCTTCACCGGTGACGCCGCCGGATTCTGCCCGCGGCCCGCGCGGACGGTCGGGCTGCGTGACCACCGCCGCCACCTCGTGCCCGGCCGCCACCACGGCGTCCAGCGTGGGAACGGCGAACGCCGGAGTGCCCAGGAAGGCCAGGCGCACGCGCCTAGCTCCAGTCCCCGGCGCGCTGCATTTTTTTGATCTTGCGCTTCATCAGGTCGCGCTTGAGCGCGCTGATGTGGGTGATGTAGAGCTTGCCGTGGAGGTGATCGGTCTCGTGCAGGAAGGCGCGCGCCAGCAGATCTTCGCCGGTCTTCTCGAAGATCTCGCCTTTGGCGTCCTGCGCGCGCACGGTCACCTGACGGCCGCGCTTCACCTGCTCGCGAAAGCCGGGAATGCTGAGGCAGCCTTCCTCGCCCTCCTGCTTGCCTTCGACTTGCGATGATCTCGGGATTGATCAGCACGAGCTTCTTCCGGCGTCGCTTCGCCGTTGGAGATGTCGATCACGGCGATCTTACGGCCGATGCCGATCTGCGGCGCCGCCAGACCCACGCCCTTGGCCGCGTACATGCTCTCGAACATATCGTCGAGCAACTTGTGCAGCTCCGGCGTATCGAATTCCGTCACGTCGGCGGCTTCGTTTTCCAGCACCGGGTCGCCAAATTTCACTATCGGATAAACCATATATGTCTGACTCTCAGTAATCCTTTACCTGCGCCTGATAGCCCTCGTAGTTGCGGCGCGTTTCGCGCAGCGAATCGCCGCCGAACTTTTCCAGGAAGGCCTGCGCCAGCACGATCGCCACCATGGCCTCGCCGATGACTCCGGCGGCCGGCACCACGCACACGTCGCTGCGCTCGTAGGCCGCCGGCGACGCCTCGCGCGTCACCAGGTCCACCGATTCGAGCGGCCGGCGCAGAGTCGAAATCGGCTTCAGCATGCCGCGCACGAGCAGGTCCTGGCCGTTGGTCATGCCGCCTTCGAGTCCGCCGGCGCGATTGGCGCCGCGCGTGAAGCGCCGGCTCTCGCGTATCGTAGTGGATGGTGTCCTGCACCTTGGAGCCGATGCTGGCCGCGCCTTCGGCCGCGAAGCCGACTTCGACGCCCTTCACCGCCTGCATGGAGACGATGGCCTGCGCCAGGCGGCCGTCCAGCCGCGAATCCCAGGTGACGTGCGAGCCGAGTCCGATGGGCAGTCCGCGCGCCACCACTTCGAAGACGCCGCCCACGGTGTCGCCGGTGCGATAGGCCACGTCCACCACCTCCTTCATGCGCTGCTTCGGTCTCGGCATCGACGCAGCCCAGCAGAACTTCGTCGCGCTGGCTGAGCGCCACCAGTTCCTCCCAGGCGGCGGCGCGCTCCAGCCGCACCGGGCCCGACCGCGATGACGTGGCTGAGCACCTCGATGCCGAATTCGCCGAGCAGCGCCTTGGCGATGGCGCCCACCGCCACCCGCGCCGTGGTCTCGCGCGCGCTGGCGCGTTCCAGAATGTAGCGCGCGTCGTGGAAGTTGTACTTGATGCGCGCCGGCCAGGTCGGCATGGCCCGGCCGGGGGCGGGTGACCGGCTTCTGCGTCCTCGCCGCCGTCGGATGTCCTCCACGGGCAGGATTTCGGTCCAGTTCTCCCAGTCCTTGTTGCGGACGATGATGGCCACGGGCGCGCCGATGGTGTGCGAATGGCGCACGCCGGCGACGATTTCGGCGCGGTCGGTCTCGATCTTCATGCGCCCGCCGCGGCCGTAGCCCTGCTGGCGGCGCCAGAGTTCGCGGTTGACGGCTTCCAAGGATATGGGTATTCCGGCGGGGAGTCCGTTGATGGTGGCCACCAGGCATTCGCCGTGGGACTCTCCGGCCGTCTCAAATCGCAGCATCGGGTAAGATTTTTATGGTACCAGAATCGAACATTTTCCCGCCTCTTTGCGTAGGATGAGAAGAGAGGTGGCGAACGTGAAGTTCCTGCTGTGGTGCATTTTGCTGGTGCTCTGCTGGCCGCTGGCCCTGGTGGCGGTGGTGCTCTATCCGCTGGTCTGGCTGCTGCTGCTTCCCTTCCGGCTGGTGGGGATCGCGGTGGAAGGCGCGCTGGAGCTGGTCTGGGCGATCGTCACGCTGCCCGCGCGGGTGATTCGCGCGCTGTAGGTGACCCGTGGCGAGTCGCTCAGAGGGCTTCGTATGGCTTCGTATTTTAGGGCTAACTCTTTTGGCATCAGCACCGATGGGTTCGTTTTGCATTTTCTGTTTCACCGGGCGGCGGACGGCCGAATTTTGCCGCTACCGGCCGGCGCGCGGGAAGGCCCCTTTCAGCGTCGAGTATAGTCCCTGGAATTGTTAAAGCGACGGTGCCTTTGAGTGCCCGGCGCTCATAAGTGATTGCGTGCGGGCGGGATGCGGGAACGGGCGAGGGGGCGATGTTGGGGTGACCGTATGAGGCCGCTCGGAGAGATCACCTGTAAGCCTTCGAGCGATGGCGGACCCCAAAAATGCGCATGCCATCTTCCGCGAGGGTGAATAGCACCCGGTAGTCGCCAAGCCGGAGGCGGAACGCGCCTGACAATTCACCGTGGAGTGTCTTGACGTCTCCCGCGCCGGTGCGGGCGAAGCGGAGAATGCCGTCGAAGAGACGCATTGCCGTGGGCTGGTCCAATGCGCGGACGTCGGCTCTGGCTTCATCGAGCCACTCGATCCGGTAAGGCGGCATTACCGGGCGTCTTCCGGCGAGCGCGGAAAATCCTCCGGCTTGAGGTCGAACTCGGCAAGAAGCTCCGCCATCGGGATCCCTTTTCCGCCATGTTCGGCAAACCAGGACTGGCCGGCGTCAAAACGGCGCCGGTCTTGCTCCGTGACGGCTTCATCGTCCGGCGGGGCCGTGGCAACGGCGCGCGCAACCGGATCGAGGAGCATAAACTCCAGGAAGCGGATGGCAGTGCCGATCTGCGAATCCGGCAGCCGTTCGATCAGCTCGTGTGCGTGATGTTTCGCCGCAGCGTCGTTCATAGTTTCCATTTTAGCTGCTCACGGTCGTGCCGGTTTCAACCGTCGACGCAAGAGTACGATCGTCCGCGGTAGCCGCAAGGCGGTCCGTCAATCCGTCGCCGCCAGGCCGGCCGCTGCCGCCGCTCTCTTTTGCGGCGCCTGCCCGCGTGCCGCGGCCGCGTAGCTCAAAACTCCGGCACCGAGGCCTAAGGCGAAGACTTCCCAGTGGAACGGGCTCGGCATCCCGCCCGCCATGATGTTCCGATAGTCCATGGCGAACGAGACGATAATGACTGCCGCCCCCGCCAGAATCCCGCACCAGTTCGCTCTCCCGATCCGCACGGGGGTGCGCAGATGCCGGACACCGGCGGCGATCATGACAGCGGAAACCAGCACCGGCGCCAGCACCGGACTGGCCCACGGCACTGGAATCAGGAACAGGATGTCCCAGGTGAACAGCGACGCCGGCCAGTCCACCAGCAGTTTCAGGAAGATGTAGAACGCGATGTCCCAAACACCGAAGGCGATCACGAAGGCGGCAGCCCAATCTCCGGCGGTCCGGGCGACCGTCAGGGCGATGGCCGCAAGCATGACGATGGTCGCCGCCTCACGGCCGATTTCGATCAGGAGGGTCCGGCCCTGGTCGGTGCCCGGCGCATGCAGTTGGTCGAGCGTCAGCAGCGGGAACAGTTCGGCGGCGGGACGGCCGGGATGGAAACGCTGGCGGGCGGGCTCATGCAGGTCGCGCAGGTAAATGACGACGGCGGCTTCCAGATAGCCGAAGGCGGTGCCGAAAAGCAGCAGGGCGAGGACGGTGCGCTTCCAGGGGTTCAACGGGACCTCCTGGAGCTATTATCGGCGAGCGGCCGCCCACCCAAAAAAAAAGTGGCCGTGCCACGGTTGGAGGTCCGGGCCCGGCCACTGCGATCGCTTGTGCGAAATTGTTGGAGTTAACCTAAGCGCATTTCCATCGGCGGCGCCATACCCTGCAAGTTGCGCGAGCCCTGGGTGCGGAATTCGTAACGCTCGATGGCCACTGCCGCGCCGCGCTCATTGCTGCGCACCACGCAGCCGTAAATCATGAGCTTCATCGGGCAGGAGTCGTTGAGCAGCACCGGCCAGGTCATGGATAGTTCCACCGGCATCCCGCTGGTCAGCATGTTCTCGGTAGAGAACCAGACCCCGCCGCTCGAGATATTCATGGTGCGGCCCACTCCGGTTTCGGCTATCCGCTGGCCGTAAAGCATCTTATATCGTACTTCCTGGTCGATCTGGAAGCGGCGTTTGGTCCGTCTTTCCCGGTCAGTACGCCCGCTGAACGCCCTGTCGTCAAAATTTTCTAGCACCAAGCACCGCCTTCAAGGCCAAAGTTACAAGGAATCAATGGTTTGCTCAAGCTGTCTTTAGTTATTTACCGGCCACTATCACCCCCACCTGCCACCCCTTTGAATGGCACCTAAGTGGCGTGTTTTCAATGAGGGGCAGATATGGACCTGATGGTACTGGGAGCCCTGGCAGACCCAAGTTGTGTGCCCGGAATTGTGCCGAAAAAATCCTGCAAGAATTTAGTAGACAACAAGGTCTTAAATTGCTACTATTGAAATCAACAGACAGCATCCAGGCGGTGAGTCCCCTCCCACCGCCTCCCTCTGAGTGCGGCCCCGAGTACCCAGCTCGGGGCCTTTATCTTTTTCCGGCCGCTCCCCCTATCAGACACTGCGACGCCTTAAAAATATTTTGGCAATCCTCCAAATAATACTGGACAAGCAGGTCTTAAACTGATAGTCTTACATCAAGACAGCATCCCAAGGCGGTGAGTCCCCTCCCACCGCCTTCCCTCTGAGTGCGGCCCCGAGTACCCAGCTCGGGGCCTTTATCTTTTCTGCCTCGTTCTCGTAATTCTGCCTCCTCGGAGAAATCTGTGGGTCACCGACACGCTCTGATGGGCACCGGAAGCTTGGCTCGCGCAGCCCGCGAACCCCGGTGTGGGATAGCGCGGCTTCCGCTTTTTCCTGTTCGTAGCCAGTTGCCCTCCGCACCAGTTTGCCCTCTCCGTAAGCGCTACGCCGTTACAGTGGGTCAATCCGGCGTCGGCCACTTCTGATCATCGGGCGTTTATCCGGCAAGTGACCTCAGGTCAACCAAGTACCGTTCCTAACCGCTGGTGCGACAGGCCGCGATCGATGCTGAGTGGAACCAGCGTGGGTCACCCTGTGCGTTACGGTCTCCTAGGCATGCTTCCACAAGCGTCGGGCCAACGGATCGGCGGTGGCCGGTCCGGATATCACCCGCATCAATCCGTGTCCCACCACGCCAATGACGACGTACGCCACTGAGATGGCAAGCATGGGCGCGATGCCGGGCGCGTAGTAGCCCCATTCGGGAAACATGGCCATATAGGCGGAGTCGCGGAACGGCCCCAACATCGCGGCGATCAGCAGCGCAATAGCAAGACCTCGCCCCCCGAACCGACGTGCAAGGCGCCAGGTGAGCAGGAAGACAAAGGAGCCGAGGGCGACGCTGATGCCTAATTGGAACAGGTAGTATGGTTCCCAATGCATGTTGAAGTGCCACCAACCGAGGCGTTCGCAAACGGCGATGACCGCAATCCCCGATGCCGCAGCGGCGAACGCGCCAACTAGCGCGCCAACGATGCGACGCATGCTTGCGCGCGTGATGGTGACGGCGACCACCAGAAGAATCAGGTAGAGCGCGTTGAAGATGTGAATCTGGCCGATCGTCACAGTTAGCTTGTACCACCGCATTGTAAAGAGTGCAAGGGGGGACCACGACAATACGCGACAATAGGACGGGAAACGTCCCTTTGAGAGATCAGCTCCGTGATATCGGCGACACGGAACTCGGCGGTTCCGGGTCGGAGGATCGCTCCTGGCTAGCGCCGCGAGTGTTTACGAATAGCTCCTGGATGGCAATCTGGAAGTGATCGACATGGCCGGAACGTCGGCTATGCTGAGACTGGCCAGAGCGGTGGCAGGGTTACTGTTGCCTGGTCGCCAAAGGGCGAGTGACCAGCCGACGGGACCCGGCGTGCTTCCGGAGTCACGGCTGATCGCCACTACGCCGTCAGGGAGGAGCTATACCAGTCCGCAAATATCAGCAACGGCGGTTTCAACCATGTGACGCCTAACACACCTGCTTCTGTTGGTGCATCATCCACCCCGGCCCGGCGACGGGCAGTCGTGACGAGGAACGACCCAAAGCCGCCAACATAGACGTGGCCTTCCCTGTCTCCCTTTTGCTGGTTCATGCTTGCAGTTTGTTAAGTTATAGCTTAACATCAAAGTGATGTGGCGCGCAGAATCGCTTACAGCGGAATCATGTTCACCGTCGCCTTCGCGACCGACAAATCCGGCGGCTGCCCCGCCGGCAGGTTTTTTGACGCTTTGGACCTGTTGGACAAAGCTAAGCTCATGGCGCTGTTCCGGATCGCCGGTGACCACGGGCAGTTTCATAACCCGGAGAAATTCGGCGATTTGAATGGTGGTTTGTTTGAGTTCAAGTCGTTCCAGATTCGAATGCCGTTTGCGTATGCGAAGAAGGAGCGCGGCGTGATCGTCGTAACCCACGGGTTTTTCAAAAAGAAGCCCCGGACGTCAAAGGAAGAGATCGCTCGGGCCTGGCGCATCTACGAAGAAGACGGCGCCCAGGCGAAGCTGGCGATAGTGAGGAAGTTATGACCAGGAAGAACGACTACCAGGACCTGATGAAAGATGCGAGCTTCCGGAAACTGCTGGCGATTGAGTCGTTAGCTACCGAGGCCGCGGAATTGATCGCGCGCCTCATGGCCGAAAAGAAAGTCAATAAGGCGGCTCTGGCCAAGCGGCTGAACCGATCACGCGCCTGGGTCACGCAACTGCTGAGCGGCAAGACAAATATGACCGTACGTACGCTCGCCGAGCTGGCCTATGTCTTGGAATCTGAAGTTAAATTCGACTCTAAACCTGCCGCGCCTGCTAATGCCGGCAAGGATGCTACGCGGCCGAGCGCCTCCATCCGGCTGCTCAACGCCCAACCCATTGATTCGTCCCCAAACTGGCGAGCCCGGTACGTCGGTCAACCACTTTCGGAAACTCCGGAAGGCCAACTCAAGACGGCATAACAGATGGACTTCACCATACAATTGAGATCGCGCGAAGCGAAGCTGGCGGAAACCCTCCAGGCGAGAATGCGCCTCCGCGACATCTCTCTCTCCGAATGCGAAGCCAAGGGTGCCGGACCCCCGAGTACTCCAGTCGAGCCGGTGTCTCTAAGCGCCGACCTCTATTCCGCCGTGTCCCTGCAGACTGGCGATGGCATTGATTTCGCCGTCACTCTGCGCGTCGCCTGTAAGGACGCGCTGATCTTCCACATTGAGGCGACCTACCTGGTTCGCTACTGCTACTTCGACGGCGCCAAGCCAGCTTCAAAAACGGAGCTCGCCGCCTTCTGCAAAGGCTCTCCCGCAATGGCCGCGTGGCCTTACATCCGCGAGACCGTCCAGGCTCTCGCAACGCGCATGGGATTTCCCACCGAACCCCTGCCCCTGCTGCGCCTGATCTGTGGCTAGCGGACCCCGCCCACGAGAACCACCATAGATCCCGATCTTTCACCGTCGCCTGCCGCCCACCAATCCAACCCACGCTCAGTCTGACCGGGCCGATCGCAGCTGCGCAGACACTGTCTCAACCTGGCCAAAGAGGGTGCCGGTCCAATCTTAGAACCAATTGAGGCGGCTACTCCAGAATCCGAGTCGCGGCTTGCCACCCAGCCGAAAGGAATCCAAGTTGACGCTTTGTCGACTCATGCTTTGGGCCCGGCGGGGCCCCGAGCCGACAGCCTGCGCAATAGATCCTGCCTTGTCGGTAGCGTTTATCGATCCCGCGGCTCCGCGTCTGGAGCGGTTCATGGTGGAGATTCGCCGCCGCCCGCTTCCGCGCCATGGAACCGATCACGATCTAAACCGCTGCCATTGTTTCCGAGATTCTTGACTCACTCACAAGTTCGAATGGCGGCCGGAAGCTCGGGGCCGCCTCAACCGGCGCGCACGTCTTTCGGCGGCGGTAGACGAAAAGCCCCTGTACTTTCGTTTCCAAAGCGACGAGGATCTTACAGAGTGCATCCATGTGGACGATAGAAGACCGGGCACTGGTCTGGCGCTTCAATCGCGGCGATCCGGGCGCCATGCGCCGGATCTACCAGCAGCACCGCATCGGTCTCATGCGGATCGCGGCGGCACTGTTGAGGGACCGCGGCTTTGCCGAGGACGTGGTCCACGACGTGTTCGTGGCCTTTGCCCAGACCGCGGGCCGGTTCCATCTCAGCGGCAGCCTGAAAGCATATCTCTCAATCTGCGTCGCCAACCGCGCCAGGGACGTGAACCGCTCCCGGTCCCAGCGCGACGCGCAGTGCGCGGAGGAACTGGACGCTCCCACGGAGCTGCCCGACCCGGAGACGCTCTCGATGCGCGGTGAGATCTCGGCGGCCATCGACAGTGCCCTCGCCGGGTTGCCGGAGGAGCAACGCGAGGTTGTGGTCCTGCACCTACAGGGCGACCTGCCGTTCCGGCGGATCGCGGAGTTGCGGGGAATTTCAGTCAATACGGCAACCAGCCGTTACCGCTATGGCGTGGAGAAGTTGCGCGCAGCCGTGAACGGGAGATATCAACATGCGTGACCTCAAGGAGACGGAAGAAATGGTGAAGAGCCACCTGCGGGGGCTGTACCCGGCAGGGAACGCGGATCCAGACGACCGTACGCTCAGCGATGCGCTCGCGGCCATGCGTCAAGCGAAGGCGGAGCCGCGGAACCGCGAGATCGGACGCGCCCTGGTGAAGAGTACCGGCGTCCGCCTGGCGGCCGGGGCGGCGGCGATGCTGCTGGTTGTGGCCATCGCCAGCCGCGTGAGCCGGCCGGTCTGGGCGGTGGAGGACACCATCGCGGCCATGCAGAAGTACCGGGCGTGCAACCTGACGCTGATCGTCAAGCCCGGTATCGTGTACGACTTCTGGGCCAAGGCGGAGCCCTCCGGCGAGCTCTCGGGCGACGTGACCATGAGGGGCGGCAACGGCTCCGTGATCTGGGTGAAGGACAACAAGACCTATTACTACGATCGCGGCTCCCACACGGTGGAGGTCGACGACGCCAAGACAGCAGGCTTCCAGCCGTGGCTGGGCCCCGAGCTGTTCCGCTAATCTCCAAGGCCGCCGATGCCCGGACGGCGTACGCCAAAGACCCCGCCAGCGGCCGGGAGTTGGTGGTGATGACGGGCAGCATGTTGACCGTGGCGGGCCACATTTCCTGGTCCATCGAGTTCGACCCGGAGACGAAGCTGCCGGTCGCCTTCAAGCAGTGGGAGAATCCGCGGCGGAGCGGTGCGCCGGCAGTCTCGGTCGTGCGGATCACCTACTACCGGGAACTCCCGCAGGACGCCTTGAAGGTGGACGTCCCGGCGGGCGCCATCTACCGCGAGAAGCCGATCGTGCTGCCCGACGGCAATCTGGAGCGGATGGGCAATCCGGATCAGGGCATCTCGGCGGAAGGCATGGCGCGTGCGGAGGCCGCGCGCAAGATTCTCGAGCAGGCCCACCAGGCGATGATCGCCGGCGACCTGGCGTCGATTCGGAGACTGTGCCCGCTGACGACGCCGTGGAGCGACGAGATGCTGCGCACCCTGCTGGTGAATGAGGAGGAGGAAGGAAAGAGAGTGGCCCAGGTAGTGGAGATCGGGGGCATCGTCCGGGAAGGATACGACCGGGTTGGTCCCTTTGTCGTGGTGCCGGTGCGGGTCAGGACCAGAGACGGCAAGCTTTGGGACCAGAAGCAAATCGTGCAGTTCCGTCTCATCGGCGGCCGGGAATCGTGCGTGGTTTACGGCCCGTACGGGATGACCTCAGAAGTGAAGTGAAGGGCCTCGGAAAGTATTTTTCAAAATCTTTTCGATAATACTGGACAAGCAGGTCTTAAACTGTTAGTCTTACATCAAGACAGCATCCCAGGCGGTGAGTCCCCTCCCACCGCCTCCCTCTGAGTGCGGCCCCGAGTACCCAGCTCGGGGCCATTACTTTTTTCGGACCGCCCTATTTTCCCGTCAGCACACGCAGCGCTTCGCGAGTTTTCTCCGGATTCCCGGGGCTGTCCGACAGCAGCGCCCGGGCCTGGCCGGCGGCGGAGTCCTGCCGCCGTTCCAGCGCCAGCACCAGATGCCCGCGATACTCGGCATTCCCCGTATCCTTAGTCAGCGCCTGCGCGAACAGCCCGACGGCCGAATCGATCTGCTTCCGCTTCCACTGCACCCAGCCGGCGGTGTCCAGAATCTCGGGGTCGCCATCGCTCAGGTCGACCGCCTCCTCGGCCAGGCGCCATGCCTCGTCCAGGTCCTGGCCCTGCTCGGCCAGCAGATAGGCGAGATTGTTGATGGCGGTGGCGTTTTCCGGATCCAGGGCGATGGCGGCACGGTAGGCGCGCGCCGCTTCCGGTTTGCGGCCGATGCCGTCCAGCACCAGCGCCAGCGTCCCCATCACCACCGGGCGATCCGGCAGCAGTTGGCTGGCGCGGGTGAGCGACTCGACGGCCGCCGGCAGGTCCCCCTTGCGCCGGTAGACTTCCCCGATGCGCAGGTGCAGATCGCCGGCGCCGCGCGAGTCCGGTTCGAGGTGCGCAAGCACCTTCTGGAAGCTGGACAGCGCCAGATCCAGTTTGCCGTCGGCCGCGGCATAGTTGCCCAAATCCATCCACAAGTCCAGTCGCCAGGGATGGGCGGCTGCGTCAGCCTCCAGCCTTGACAGCGTATCTTCTTGAGCACAAACCGTTTGCGCGCCAAGAAGGGCAATCCCCACGGCCAGCGCCGCGCATCCCGTACCTCTCTGCAAGAGCCCTCTCATACCCCCAACTCCCCCCTGTCAAAAATATTTCAAGAAAACTTTGCCGAATACTGGACAATCAGGTCTCTAATTGCTATTCTTGGATCAACAGACAGCATCCTGGCGGTAAGTCCCCTCCTACCGCCACCCTCTGAGTGCAGGCCCCGAGTACCCAGCTCGGGGCCATTTCCATTTTTGCTCGCATTTTTTCCGCCACTATTCCCGCCGCCTACTTCCCGAACGTCACGTTGCTTTCCGTGCTGAATTTCCGGTAGTTCTTAAACTCGATCGCGTTACGCGTGCACGCGCCGCTGCCGCTCATACAGCCGATGTCCTCGCTCGAGGCCGGCAGCAGATAGGTCTTGGCGTCGATCCTGACCCAGGCGTACTGCAGTTTGAGTTCGGCACGGCTGACCGGGAAATCGCGGGGAAAGCGGTCGCGCGCTGGTCGATCCGCAGCACCCGCCGCGACTCGCGGTCGATCCACACGGCGCCATCGTAGGCCGGCTTGAACCGCCGTCCGTCGGGCGCGACCATGGTCCAGTGGGAGTTGGGCTGGGCCACGGTGTAATCGAAGACCACGGCGGTCCGGCCGGCCATCTTCTCCTCGCCGCGGCGTTTGAAAGCGGCGTTGGTCGCCAGAGACATCACATCTTCCAGGGTGGTGCCGAATTCGCCGGTGCTCCAACTTCCGCTGTGCTCAGGACTGTCGCCCGGGATGCCGTTGATCTGGAAATTGCGATAGTCTTCCTTGCCATCCACGTAGGCCAGATCGGCGGTCACCACGTCGATCTCCTGCCAGTGCGAGGAAAGCCGGTGGCGAAAAAGCGGCCGGTAACCTGCTGCACGAGATAATTCGGCAGGCCGGCGCTGAATTGCTCGGCGGCGGCGCGCGCATCCTGCAGAATCCGGGCGTCGGTATAGCGCGCCGGATCGTTGCTATCGGGGGCGGACGGGGCCGCCGGGGCGCGCGCTGTCGCTCCGCGGACTCGGCGCGCTGCAGTTTGGGGGCGTCGCCATCTTCCGGCGCCTCCGCGGTTTCGGACGGCGCCTCCGCGGACGCGCCGCCATCGTGCGTGGTGACTACCTTTGCCTTACCGAAATCGCCATCGGCGGGATCGCGTACCGTGGCCGAATCGACAGGCTGCCCGGCGCGATGCCCGCTCCGATTCGGTCCCGTTGCGCTGCAGCGTGATCCGCAGCGCGGTCTCGGTGTCGTCGGGACTTACCTGCACGCATGAGCTGATCGCCGGGATGGAGCAGCGAATCGCGCACCGGATCGCCCGCTTTGTCCAGGAATTTGGTTTTGGCCAGGAGGCGGAAGCGCAGCACGGAGCGTTTGCCGGTCTGCAGCAGCAGTCCTTTTCGCCCAGTTTGCGGAGCGTGCCGTCGACGGACTGCAGGGTCATCTTGACTTCGTCGGTGGACTTGGGCTTGCGTCCCGGCAGGTGAATGTTGGGCATCGGGATGCCTCCGGGCAGAGTAGTGCCGGGATAGGTGCCGGGAATGTCCCGGTGGATACTGGCCGCCGGGGTATTGGCCGCCGGGGTATTGGCCGCCGGGGTATTGGCCGCCGGGATATTGTCCGCCGGGTGGATATTGACCGCCCGGCGGGTATTGGCCCCAGTGGGGTATTGCGTGCCGGTGGGGTATTGCGCGGAAGCTCGCGGCGATGCCCAGGAACGTCAGGGACGCGGCCATCCAGGCCGGACCGAACGGGTGCCGCAACATAGAAGCCTCCAGGTAGCATTCTATATGCAAAAAGTTCCGGCGGCACCCCCTAAAGCTGCCCGTTACAGGAGTGGAACGGACAGTTATTTCTTGGCGGCGTCCTTTACGTGGCACTTGGCGCAGTTGCCTTTGGTTTCGAAAGCGGCACCGCCGGGATGATGACAGAATCCGCACGACGTCTTGGCGGTCTCCGCCGTCTTGTGCATGGCAGCCTTGAAATTCAGCGGCGCTTTGGCATCCTGCGGGAACAGCGCCGGATGGCAGGTCTTGCAGTCGTTCTTCTCCCGCTTGGAATGCGCCGCGTGGTCGTAGGTAACATTGCCGGTCTTAGCGGCGAAGACAAGTTTGGTGGGCGCCTTCTTATCCTGCGCCAGCATGCCGGTCAACGCGAGCATGGTGAATAGCAGAATATAGGCCAGTGCATTTCGCATGCCGGTTATTATAAGATGCATACCTCCGAAATGCCAGCCGCCGTCAGGCGTCAACGCGCGAGGCCCCGCCCCCTTCTTCCAACGAGCAGCCGGGATGCCCGCAATTGCAGGAAATCTCGGTAGTCTGTTTGGCATCGCGGCAATAGGTGCTGCAATAATCGTCATCGGACGTCGTCGTACAGTTGCAGGCGGTGTGGGCACATTTCTTACTTGTAGTAGCCATGGCAACGTTGCGGGCACGCGGCGAACCACCCTGCGAAAGATCACGGTCCCGGTCCGCTTGACGGGCCTGCTAGATTGAGGGAGGAGGGGGCATCAACGCCCACCGATGCTGGCCGAAGTTACCTTTGAATCCGCAGGGGCAGGGTCACGGTCTCCGCAGTGACCTTGCGCGTGATCGGGTCGAAGGTGTCGACATCGAAGGGGCGGTTGCTGTGGTTGCCGGCCATGTCCTCCAGGTCGGTGCGGATCACCCTCGGCCAGCGAGGCGAGGCCGCGCTTGATGCGCCCGGGGTCGAAGAGCACGGTGAAGCGGCGCTGCTCGCGATCCCAGAGTTCCTGGTCGAGTTCGAGGAACGGATAGGCGACCGGCTGGCCGTCGCGCAGCAGGTGTATGTGCTGCCAGGAGCCGCCCCTGGTCATGGGGGCGTCGAAGTAGATGTAGAGCTTGAGGGCGTTGGCGGGCAGGGTCGCGGAGCTGGGGTAGACGTGGGCCACGCGCGTGGAAGGAGTCGCGGGAGCGGCGGCGGGCACATCGAATGCGGCTTCGACGGGTTCGCCCTCGGGAGGCTGGAAGACGGCGCGCACGTGCATGCCGGGCGCGAGTGGGAATCGCGGGCGGAAGACCAGCGAGCCCGCATCCACGCGATAGGCGCCGAGCAGCGCCGGGTTGTCGCTGCCCGGAGCGCCGGCGTAGACGGAGAAGACGCTGGACCATCCGGCGGGAGGCTCCGCGGGGGCTCTGCGCTTCTTGAGCCTCCGCGCTTCTGGAGTCTCTGCCTGTGGCGTCGCCCGGGCAGCCGAGTCGCAACGATGCTTGCAAGCCTTCGGTGCCTCATCGGCCGTCCGCCCGGACGAAGGATGTCGTCGCCCGCTAGAGTTGTGGAGTTTCGGAAGAGACATTGAAAATTTTCTCCAGCGCCAGGCCGGCGCGCGCGACTGTGCCTTCGTCGAACAGGCGCCCGATCAGCGTCACGCCGTGCGGCACGCGGCGCGGCGGAGAGAACTTCGGCAGCGGATGCGCGGGATCGGGCGCCCAATCGCTGCGCGCTTCGGACACCTCGCACGAATCCCGCGCGCAGAGTCAGCGACGGATGCCCGGTGAAGTTGGTGATGGTCAGCATCTCGTCGCGCAGCGACGGCACCAGCAGCAGATCCACCTCCGAGAAGATGCGCGCCATCTCCTGGCCACGCCGCGCCGCAACCGGTCCGCCTGCACGAAATCCACCGCGGACAGAAATCGCGCCTGGCGGAAGAGATTGGGCCACGCGTCGGGCACCTGCGCCTTGAGCTGATCGAGGCCGTCCGCTCAGCGTGAGCTCCTCGAAGGCGGCCGCGGCTTCGGCGAACAGAATCAGGTTGAGCGAACCGTAGGGCCAGTCGGGAAGCGTCACTTCGACCGGCGTCATGCCCAGCTTCTGCGACGGTCGTCGAGCGCGGCGCGATCCACGTCGGTGGCGGGCGTCTCCTTCATCCACGCCGGGAAGTATCCGACCCGCAGCCCCGTGACCGGGCGCCGGCATCGAAATCCAGCCGGCTCGGCACGCTCGCCACATCGCCGCGTCGGGCCCGGAGATCGCCTGCAGCACCAGCATCGCGTCCTCCACGCCGCGCGTCATCGGCCCGAGCTTGTCGAGCGACCAGCACAGCGTCATGGCGCCGGTGCGCGGCACGCGGCCGTAAGTGGGGCGCAGTCCGGTGACGCCGCAGCGCATGGACGGGCTCGACGATGCTGCCGCCCGTCTCGCTGCCGATGGAGAAGCCGACCAGTCCCGCGGCCGTAGCCGCGCCGGGCCCGGCGCTCGATCCCGACGCGCCTTCCTCGAGCAGCCACGGATTCATGGTCTGGCCGCCGAACCAGATGTCGTTGAGCGCCAGCGCGCCCAGGCTCAGCTTGGCGACCAGCACGGCGCCGGCATCGTGCAGGCGCTTCACCACGGCGGCATCCTGCGTCGGGCACGCGGTTGCGGTACGGCTCCGCGCCATAGGTGGTGGGGATGCCGGCGGTGTCGAGCAGGTCCTTCGCGCCCCAGGGAATGCCGTGCAGCGGCCCGCGATACTTGCCGGCGGCGATCTCCTGGTCGGCCTGCTTGCGCCTGCGCCAGCGCCAGATCGCGGGTCAGCGTGATGACGCAGCGCAGCTTGGGATCGAAGCGCTCGCATGCCGGTCGAGATAGATGTTGGTGAGGCGCTCGGAGGTGAGCTGGCGCGCTTCGATCCAGCGCGAGAGCTGCGTCACCGGCGCGAAGGCGATGTCGGCATCGTTCGCGGGCAGCGGGCGTGGCGGCGGGCTTGGCTGCGCACGAAGCGATCGCGGGCGGGCGCGGCGGCGTTCCCGGCAGCATCGGAGTCCCAGACGCGTCGCCGGCGCCATGTCGGATTCCGAGCGCGCAGCTTGCGCGGGCCGGTGCGCCGCTCGTAGACGGAGGCGCCATCGACTGCGCGCCAATTGCCGGCCGCCAGTCTGCACGCTCGGCGGGCGATGAGCGAGACCTGCACGAGTTTCTCGGCTTCGGCGAAGGTCTCGGCGGAAACCTCGGGTCCGGCGAGCGGCGCCGTACCGAAGGCCGGGGGCGCGCCGGGCGTCGAGGGAACGCCCGCGGGCGCGTTGGCGGTCTGCTCTGCACGGCGGCAGGCGGATGCGGCGGCGGCCAGGGCGAGTGAGGCGCGATGCAGAAAGCGCCGGCGCGTATTTGACATGGATCACATTGTAGCGGGGAGCGCGAAAGGATTGTGCGGGCGGCGGCATTCCACCGGTGTGAATGCAGAAGTGGGCCAGGGCAGCGTAGAGGGCGCTCAATCAGGGCCGACGGTGAGGGAGCGGTGACGCGGTTCGATCTCGAAAGCTACCTGACGGTCGCCGCTCTGATTGCTCGCGTTCGATTGCAGGCTCGGCAACTTGGACGCCGCCTCCCCGCTGAGCGGGAACTCCTGGGACGCTTCCGCGGTCCAATTGGAAGGGCGCGAAGATCGCGGGGCGAATCGCGGCGATGCATTCCCAGGGGAAAGTTCTGTGTACGGCATGCGCACGCGCGCGGCTCTGATCGGAGCCGCGCGTAAGCGCGCGCTTGCCTGCAGGAAACGGTGTACGAAGCTCTGTGGCTAAACGTGTGTTCGGGAGTCTGAAAATGCAAAAAACGTCGAAGACCTTTTTATTCCTGGCGGGGACGGTAGCGATTGCAAGCGCGCTGCTGCTGCCTTTTCTAAATGACGCTCAGGCGGCGGCGGACGACAGCGTGGCGGCCACGTATACCGGCGGCACGCTGCACGTCGCGATTCCGTATCGCGGATTGCACGCGGGCGAGGGCGAACTGAGCGTGCAGGTGCTGGATCCCGAGGACGCAGTGCTCGCCAATACGGAGCGGCACGTAACTCTCACGCGGACGGCGGGCACCTGGAATGCCGAACTCGCGCTCTCAAAGGCGCCGCCGGTCGATGAAGTGGTGTGGCAGCGCGTCCGCTACCGCTTCCATTACGCGGAGGCTCAGGACGCGGCCGCACAGGGAACCGAATCGATTTCGCAGATTCTGCGCATGCCGGTACTGCACGTGATGGCGCAGCAGAGCTACCTTGCGGGCGGCGCGGCGGCGGTGCGCCTGATCGTCACCGATTCGAAGAACGATGCGATCGCCGGCGAAGCGTCGGCGCGTGTCGAACTGGCGGACGGGGCGCGGCCTCGCGTGCTCTTTGCGGGCCGCTTGAATCGTCGCGGCACCACCGAAGCCCAGTTCCGCTTCCCGGCGGGACTGACCGGCAGCCACACTCTCCGCTACATCGTGGAGACGCCGATCGGTTCCACCGAGATCACGCAGGCGGTGAAGCTGGAGGAGCAGGCGTAGATCCTGCTGACCACCGAGAAGCCGGTGTATCAGCCGGGGCAGACGCATCCACGTGCGCGCGCTGGCGCTCGATCGGCCAATCATGCGGCCACGGCGGCGCGCAAGATCACGCTCGAGGTGGAGGATTCGCGCGGCAACAAGGTCTTCAAGAAGGTGACGCAGACCAGCGCGTTCGGCGTGGCATCGGCGGAATTCGGACTGGCCGATGAAGTCAACCTGGGGACCTATCACCTGCGCGCCATCATGGACGGCGAAGGCGAGAGCAAGGCAGAGATCGCAGTCAACGTAGAGCGCTATGTGCTGCCCAAGTTCAAGGTGGCGGTGGAATTCACCGGCAAAGGCAGAAGCACGGCTACCGTCCCGGCGACCATGTCACCGGCAAGGTCCGCGCCAATTACTTCTTCGGCAAGGCGGTGGATGGCGCCGAGGTCACGGTGAAAGCGTCGGCCATGGATGTGGGCGCTGTTCGACGCCGGGTCGGCGAAGGGGAAGACCGACGGCGACGGCGCTTACGCATTTCGACTTCAAGCTGCCCGATTACTTCGCCGGACGCCGCTGAATCAGGGGCGGCGCGGGTGCTGGTGGAAGCCATCGGTGAAGGATTCGGCCGGTCACGCGGAAACCCGCGGCGAGCCCGATCACGGTGAGCCAGAGCCCGCTGATCATCACCGCGGTTCCGGAGGGCGGCACGCTGGTTCCCAATCTGGAGAATCAGGTCTTCGTGCTGACTTCGTTACGCCGACGGCAGCCCGGCGCGGCAGACCGAAGGTGCATGCCGCCGGGCAATGCGGACCAGTCCGTGACCACCGATGACGGCGGTGTGGCCGTGGTCGACGATCCGCGCGGGCGCCAACGGCGAGTCGCTGCGATGTGGAGGCGGCCGATGACGAGGGCAATCGCTACGCGCGGTAATGTGCCGCTCGAATGCGCGCCGGCGGCGAGCAGATTCTGCTGCGCACCGAGCGCGCGGTATATCGCGCGGGCGAGCGCATCGCGCTCAAAGTCTTCTCCACGAAGAAGCGCGGCACGGCGTACATCGACGTGGTGAAGAAGGGCAGACCGTGCTGACGCGCGATGTGGACATCGTGAACGGGGCAGGCGGAACTGTCGTCCGCGGCCACGCCGGACCTGGCGGGCACGGTGGATTTCAGCGCGTATCTGTTCGGCCGCGATGCGGGTCCGGTCGGCGACCACCGGCTGGTGTTCGTGCAGCCCGCCGATGAACTGAAGATCGAGGCCAACAGCGACTGCGCCCGAGTACAAGCCCGGGCGACGAGGCGCGCATCCGCTTCCGCGTCACCAATGCGCGCGGCGAGGGCGTGCAGGCCGCGCTCGGGCTGCAGGTGGTGGACGAGGCGGTCTTCGCGCTGGCCGAAAAGCAGCCCGGCTTCGCCAAGGTCTTCTTCTATCTGGAACAGGAAGTCGCTGAAGCCGCGCTACGAGATCCACTCGGTCGGATGCCGGATGTGGTGGAGCCTATGCCGGTGGCGCGGCCAAGGCCGACAACGCGATCGCGCGGCCCGCGCCCTGTTCGCGGCCACCGAGGTGGTGAATCGCAACCGCTTCGAGACCGAGGCCGGCCGCGCGGTTCCGATGGCGAAACTGGCCGTGTACCAGGGCCGGTATCAGACCGCATTCCACGCGCGCCTGGAGAAATTCGCGGAGCAGGTGACACGCACACACATGCAGAATCGCCTGGCCGCGATCGCTGGACAACTGGCGGCGCAGGCGGACTGCGCGATGCGTGGGACACGCCGCTGCAGGTTGCGAACTGGGGACCGGGCGGGGACATCAGCAACTACGCCGTGTCCAGCGCGGGTCCGGACGAGCAGTTCGACACTGGCGACGACCTGCAGGCCTATCTGCAGGTGCGCACGGACGAAGAGCGCGGGACCGCCGCTTTCGCAGGCGATGCCGCTGGATATCGACATCGAACACGATCGCGGTCCGTTCAATGGACGCGCGGAGTTGACGGGAGCGGTGAAGTACGCCGACGGCACGGCGGTGATCGGAGCGGTGGTCACGCTGCGGGATCGCGAACGGCGGGGTGCGCACCGCGAAGCCGAACTGCCGCCGGGCAGTTCACTCTCTGCCGGGTCTGCCTGCGGGCGAATACACGTGGAAGTTGGCCGCGCCGGGATTCAAGACGGCGATCGAGGAAGGTTGCTCTGCGGGCGCGGGATCGCGCGGTGATCTCGTCGGAAGTGCAGACGGGCCAGGCGGTGGAACTGGTCGCGGTGAATGTCGTCAAGGTGCGGCGGTGGCGCCGGAATGGGCGGCGGCGGCGGGGCCGTATGCCGATGCGGGGGTGATCGGCGGCGTGGTGGGCGGCGCGCCCGGTGGCGTGCTGGGCGGCATCGTTGGCCGCGCGGCAGTTCGATGCGGCCAGGCTGATGAACGGGCCAGCCGCTCCGCCTCCGCCAGCATGGCGATGGTGATGGAGAACGCAGGCCGATGAACTCCGTCACGGTGGACAAGAAAGAAGGACGTGGCGGGCGCCGCGGCGCCGCGCGTACGCTCCTATTTCCCGGAGGCGCTCTACATCAATCCGGAAATCGTCACCGACCGCGACGGGCGCGCCAGCATCTCGATCCCGATGGCCGATTCGATCACCACGTGGCGCATGGCCATGATGGCATCGACGGCGCGCGGCGCGCTGGGCAGCGGGACCTCGAGCATGAAGGTGTTCCAGGATTTCTTCGTCGATCTGGATCTGCCTGTCACGCTGACGCAAGGCGACCGCGTGTCGATCCCGGTGGCGGCCTACAACTATTCCGGCGCGGCGGGCGACGTCAGCCTGCAATTGCAGCCGGACGACTGGTTCTCGCTGGTGGACGATGTGGCCGCAGAAGAACCTCGCGGTGGAATCCGGCCGCGTGGGCGGCTCGCAATTCACTATCGAAGCCAAACGCATCGGGAAGTTCAAGCTGACGCTTTCGGCGCGGATGAAGGGCGGGGCGAGCCGCGCCGACATCGTGGTGCGCGAAATCGAAGTGGTCCCCAACGGGCGCGAACAGACCATGGTCTTCAACGGCCGGCTGGAGAGCAGCGGTGCGACACGACGTGAACTTCCCGGCCAGCGTCATTCCGGACGCGGGCAAGATTTTCGTGCGCCTGTATCCCGGGCCCGCTGAGCCAGGTGATCGAAGGCATGGACGCCATCCTGCGCATGCCCGGCGGCTGCTTCGAGCAGACCTCCTCGAGCACCTATCCCGAACGTGCTGGCGCTCGACTACATGAAGCGCACCAAAAAGCTGACGCCGGAAGTGCACGCCAAAGCGGAGGGCTTCATCGCCAACGGCTATCAGCGCCTGCTCACGTTTGAAGTGCCGGGCGGCGGCTTCTCCTGGTTCGGCAATCCGCCCGCCAACAAGATCCTGACCTCTTACGGGCTGATGGAGTTCTCCGACATGTCGAAGGTCCACGACGTGGATCCGAAGTTGATCGAGCGCACGCAGCAGTGGCTCGCGGGGCAGCAGCAGGCCGACGGAAGCTGGAAGCCCGACACCAGTTTCATCAACGAAGGCGCCACCAACCGCTACAACACCGATGTGCTGCGCATCACCGCCTACATCGGCTGGGCGCTGGAGAACACGGGCTACCAGGGGCCGGCGGTGGAGAAGGCGCAGCAGTTCGTCGAGCAGCACATGGGCGGCGAAGATGCCGACACCTACACGCTGGCGGTGCTGGCGAACTTCGCCGCGGACTACGGCAAGGACCGCGAATTCACGCGCGCAGCGCGATGCAGCCGCTGCTCGACGCGCGTACCGAAAAAGACGAGCAGGCGTGGTGGACCGCGGAGGAGACCGGCGTCTACGCGACCGGCGCGAGCGCCAGCGTGGAGACCACCGGCCTCGCCGTGCAGGCGCTGCTCAAGTGGGGCGAGGCGTCCGCAGACCGCCGGCAAGGCGCTGGCCTACATCGCGGCGAAGAAAGACGCCTCCGGCACCTGGGGCACCACCCAGGCCACGATCATGGCGCTGCGCGCGCTGCTGCTGTCCACCGAGAAGGGCGCGGCCGACGTGCGCGGCACGGTGGAGGTCTCGCTCAACGGGAAGACGGTGGAGACGCTGACGCTGACGCCCGAGAACAACGACCTGCTGCATCAGTTCGTGTTCAAGAACGTCGATGCCAGCGGCCCAACGCGGTGGAATTGCGCTTCCAGGGCAAGGGCAGCCTGGCCTATCAGGTCGTGGGCCGGCTACTTCCTGCCCTGGGACGAAAGCCGGCGCACGAGCCGCTCTCCATCAGTGTGACTTACGACCGCACGCGACTGGCGCAGGACGATATCGCCACCGCCACCGCGACCGTGAAAAACAACATGCCGAAAACCGCCAACATGGTGATGGTCGACCTGGGAATTCCGCCGGGCTTCGACCTGTTGAGCGAGGATCTGCAGGCCTTCCAGGAGAAGACCGCCGGCCGGAAGGGCGGCCGCCTGGAGAAGTTCAGTCTGACCGCGACGCAGGCGATCCTGTACTTCGACTCGGTGGGCGCGGGCAGACGGTGACGTTGAGCTACCGGCTGCGCGCCAAGTACCCGATCCGGGCGCGGACCTTCCAATCGCGCGTCTACGAGTATTACGACCCGGCGGTGCATGCGGTGGCGCGGCCGGTGCAATTGGAAGTCCGCAAGAAGTAGACCGGTGGGGACAGGGCAGGCTCGCTGCTATTCCGGCAGCGGCTTGCCCTTGGTCTCCGGAGCGAACGGCAGCGCCGCCAGGCCCACCAGGAACACCAGCTCATCGTCACGCCCGCGTAGCGCATCGGCTCCGCGTAGCCGCCGAACACGTCCTTCGTCAGAAAGCCCAGGGTGAACGGACCCGCGCCGCCGCGAAGCGTCCCACGTTGTAGCAGAAGACTCGTGCCCGTGCTGCGCAGCCGCGTCGGGAACAGCTCCGCCAGGTAGATCGCATACCCGCCGAACAAGCGAGAGCTGCGCGAAGCCCATCAGCGGAATCATCCAGAAAATGTCGCTGATGTGCTTCAAATTCCAGAACGTGTAAGCCGTATGACCATGGCCGCCAGGAAGGCGATGGCGAATGCCTTTTTGCGGCCCGTATAGTGCGTCAGGTAGGTGAACGCGTAGATGCCGAAGAAGCAGCCGATATTCTGCAATAGCGAGGTCGACGCCGATCCACGTAGTCACCTTGCCGGCCAGCGCCGCCCCGGTCAATCCCTGCGCCCTGAACGTTCGCTCCAGTACCGGGCGGAACAGATCGTAGCTGAAGAACCCGATTCCCCACAATCCCACCACGCCGGCGAACGCCAGCAGGAAACCGACGATCGCATTGCGGCGCCAGCGCGGATCGCTGAACAGTTCGCCATACGAGCCCAGCTTCTTCTTTTCGTCGCGCGCCTTCAGCCAGCTATTCCGGCTCCTTGAGTTTCTTGAACACGATGAACGCCAGCGGCGCCGGCAGCGCGCCCGCCAGGAACTCCCAGCGCCACGCGCTCCGCGTGATCGCGCCCGCCGCCTCCATCTGACCCACCAGAATTCCGGTCACCGCCGCGATCATGTTCCCGACCGCCGAGGACGCCTGCACGAAGCCCAGCGCATAAGGCCGCGCCCGTCGCGGCACCACCTCCGCCACCAGCGCCACGCCCACGGCGAACTGCCCGCCCACGCCCAGTCCGCACAGGAAGCGGAACACGTTGAAGTTCCAGACGCTGGTCGAGAGCACGCTCAGACCGGTGAAAACCGTGTAGACTCAGGATCGTGATCGTCATCGTCTTGACGCGCCCGATGCGGTCGCCCAGCACGCCGAAGAACACGCCGCCGATCGCCCACCCGATCATGAAGATCGAGGTCGCCCATGCCGCCTGCTGGTCGATCGTGGCATTGCTCGCGCCCGCGCCCAGCAGTTCCTTGATCGCCGGCTTGCGCGCCAGGTTGAACAACTGCTGCGCCATGGTGTCGAACATCCAACCCATGCTGGCCACGCTCAGCACGAACCAGTGATAGCCGGTCAGTTCCCGCCACCACGCGTATTTTTGCCCGCCGGCTTGAGCCGTGTGTTTGAGACATGAAACCGCTATTTTACATCGTGGCGGTCACGCGGTCGCCAACTTTTATCGGTACATCCGAAGGCATCGCCACCGCGTCGCCGTCGCTCAGACCTTCCACCACCTGCACCATGCTCAGGCTGGATGCGCCTTTCTTCACCGCGCGCCGCTCGACCGTGTCGCCCTTCAGCGCGTACACGTAGTCGCCCTGCGCATCGTGGCGCAGCGTCTCCTTGGGAATCACCAGCGCGTTGTCCACCACCGCCGTGCGGATTTCCGCATTCACATTGATCCCCGGAATCAGCGCGCGCCCTTCATTGACGATGGAGCACACCACTTCGCCCACCTGGCGCGAACCCAGCGCCTGCACGGTCATCGGCTTCTTCTCGACCTTGCCGTGCCACTCGCGCCCGGGCAGCGCGTCCCACGTGATGGTTACCGGCTGGCCCACCTCCACGCGCCCCAATTCCGGCTCGTCGACGTAGACGCGCACCTTCATCTGGTCCATCTTCCCCACGTTCGCCATCAGGTCGCCGGGGTTCACGAACGCGCCCTACGCGCACCTCTCGGCCATAGACCACGCCCGCCGATCGGCGACCGCACGAAGATAGCGCCGCGCGCTGCTGCGCCAACGCCAGCGCCTTCTCCGCATCGCGTACACGCACCCGCGCCGCCGCCACCTCCGTGGGCGCCACCAGCGACTTGCGACGCTTCTCCAGCCCCGCGATTTCCAGTTCGAGCTGCTGCACTTTATCGCGCGCGGCGTCCGCTTCCGCTGGGTGGCGGCGTGCTGCGCCACCAGCCGCTCCAGGCTCGCCAGCGTATTTCTGCGCCTGCGCCAGATCGAGGCTTGGCGCGCGCCAGATTGTTCTCGATCTCGGTGAAGTCCGACGGCCTGCCGCCGGCTTCCTGAGTGGTGAGAGCGGCCCGCGCGTCGTTCAGCCGCGCCTGCGCCGCGTCGATTTCCGCCTGCAGCGAAGGGTCGGCGATCGCCGCCAGCACCGTCCCCGCCGCGACCGTCTGACCGTCCTCCACGGCGCCTGGCTCACCACTCCGGTGGTCTCGGCGCGCACCGCCTGCCACTCGCTGGGCTCCGCCTTGCCGTTGGTGGGCAGCGTGCTGATCAGCGTCTGCCGCTTGACGCGCACGAAGTTCACCTTCGGCGGCTCGCCCTTGCGCACGATGCCCCATACGATTACCGCCGCAATTCCAACCAGCAGCAGCAGCCATACCAGTTTTTTCAAGTTGTCGGCTCCATTCCCATTCTAACGGCCCCGCGCCTGCCGCGCCCTTGCGCCCACTCGCGGTGGTCGCTATAGTACTCGCCAAGTGCCCCTTTTTCGTCAAACGCCATCGCGCCGCGGCCTCGCTCTCCTGTGCTGCGCCTTCGTCCTGCTGGCGGTTCGCTCGCTTGCCTGGCAGGACCACGACATGGCCAACATGAACCCCATGCCCGAAAAATCCGGCCCCCTGCGCGAAGCCATGCAGCTCCTGCGCGACAGCAAGACCGCCGAGGCCCGCAAACAGCTCGAAGCGCAGCGCAAGCTCCACCCCGACGACGCCGAAATCATCTACCAGATCGCCCGCTCCTACCTGCTCGATTTCTACCGCCTACAGGACCCCGCGCAGCGCCGCGTCTCGCTCGCGCTCGCCATGGAATCGCTCGACGCCGCCCTGAAACACAATCCCGACCACATTCCCGCCCTGCGCGCCAAAGCCGTCATCCACGCCCGCGCCGAACTGCTGTACTACGACCCCAACCTCTCCTACCAGCTCGCCGCACGCGTCGCCAAACTCGAGCCCCACGCCAATACCTTCCTGCTCAACCTCAGCGAGTGGATGTCCGGTGAAGTCCGCTTCACCCAGGAGAGCGGCCACCGCGTGCCCCACGATCCGCTGATCGGCCTCGATCGCTCCATCGACATGCTCGAGCAGGTGATTGACGGCGCGCTTCCGTACAGCAACGAGGAGACGGCCGCCTACTTCCTGATGGGCAACACGCTCTCGCGCCGCGGCAATTTTCAGGAGGCGATCCGCTACTACGAGCAGTTGCTCAAGCGCAGCGTCTCACCCGAACAGCGCTTGTCCACACTGCGCGAAATGGGCGCCGGCTACTACCGCATGGGCAACTTCACGGATGCCGCGGCAAGGTTCTACGCGGCGCTGCAACTGCGCCGCAATTCGGTCGACCAGTGGCTCTTCACCCTGGCGCTCGGACAGATGAAAGGTCCGCGCCCGCCGCTGCCCGATTTCGCCCTCTTCCCGCTCGAAACCGCCGGCGTCGATCCCGCCCATCCGCCGCTGCTCGAATTTCAGGACATCGCCCCCAAACTCGGCATACACGATCTCAACGGCAACGGCACCGTCGCGTTCGGCGATATCGATGGCGACGGCAAGCAGGACCTCATCGTCTCCGGCAGCGGCGTCTTCCTGCGCGTCTATCGCAATCAGGGCGATAAGTTCACCGACGTCACCGACGCCGTCGGCCTCGCCAAAGTGCCCTCCGGCTACTCGCTCAACCTGATCGATTACGATAACGACGGCTGGCCCGATCTCTACCTCTCGCTCAACGGCTGGAGCGGCCCGATGCGCAATCTGCTCTTCCACAACGATCGCGGCAAGTTCACCGACGTTTCCAAAAAGAGCGGCGCCGACGATCCCGGCAGCGGCTTCGTCTCCCTCTGGGGCGACCTCGATAACGATGGCTTCCTGGACCTGGTTGTCGCCAACGGCGTCCTGCAGGAAGGCAGCACCACGCAGGTCTACCGCAACAACGGCAACGGCACCTTCACCAACATCACCAAGGCCGCCGGCATCGATGAGCCCCCGAGCTACGGCGCCATCGGCATCGCGCTCGGCGACTACGATAAGGATGGCCGCCTCGATATCCTGATCAACGGCCGCGATTCCGCGCCCAATCGCCTCTACCACAACGACGGCAATCTGCACTTCAGCGAGGTCGCCGCCAAGGCCGGAATCCTGCAGCCGCCGCACGATGGCTTCGTCTGCTTCATCGACGACTTCAATAACGACGGACTCCCTGACATCCTCACCACCAGCCTGGCGCCGTGGGAGGTGGTGGTCGAGGGCTTGAAGAAGGGCTACGCGCCGCCCAACGCGCGCAGCGTCCACCCCGATTCCAACCGCCTCTTCCGCAACAACGGCAACGGCACGTTCAGCGACGTCACTTTCCAATCGAAACTCTACTTCCCCACCGGCACCATGGGCGGCGGCGTGGCCGATCTGGATAACGATGGCTATCTGGATGTCTACATCGGCACGGGCGATCCGCAGATGAGCCGCCTGGAGCCCAATCGCCTGTTTCACAATCAGGGCGACGGCACCTTCGCCGATGTGACTAATTTCGTGAACTTCGCGCGCCCCGGAAATAAGGGCCACGGCGTCGCCTTCATCGATCTCGATGACGATGGCGCGCTCGACGTCTTCGCCCAGTTAGGGGGTCACTATCCGGGCGATCACACTTACAACGCCTTCTATCGCAATCTCAAGGCGTCGAAGAATCACTGGCTCGAAATCGACCTGCGCGGAGTAAAAAGCAATCGTATGGCGGTGGGCGCGCAACTCACCGTGAAGGCCGGCGCTCTCACGGTCTACCGCGAAGTCAAAGGCAGCGAAGGCTTCGGATCCACCAGCACGTTCCGCCAGCACTTCGGCCTCGGGGACAACGCAAAAATAGATTCCCTCGAAATTCGCTGGCCTGGCGGCGCTACGCAGCGACTTACCAATCTGGACGCCAACCAGATCCTCTCGGTAAGAGAAGATCAGTAGGGGAACTCCACGCCGAACTTCACGTTCGCGGCGATACGCGATGGTGGGACCGCTCCCTCACGGTCGCGGCTCTGACTGGGGCTCGGTGCGCTCGTGGGTAGTTCTCGGGTTCCCGCGGCGCTCGCACTGTTCTGAGGGCGAACCCCAACCCGCGACTACCCCGGAGCCTCTTCGATCAGCACGTGCAGTTCGCCGGAGTGATCCTTGAAGTTCTCCGGCGCATCGTTCATGGTCAGAAACAATGCGCCCGAATCGCTCGACGCCAGCGTCACCACGCAATACGTCCCCACCGTGAAGACCTTGCGACCGCTGTACACGCCCTGCGCCTCCGGCATGTCCGCCGTGCTGCCGCCGATCTTTCCGATCAGGCTCCCGCACGGCGCTGTCGCGATCAGCGCATTCGCCGCACGCCCCGTTGCGCAGCTGGCCGTTTGCCGTGCAAGTCTGGGCCGCCGTGAAATTCCAGTCGACCGGCACCGCCGCGCCCCCTTCGTCCTTATCCTGCACGCTGATCCGTAACAGCCGCGGACCCGCCAAATGCTCTACCGCCATCGTCCACAGCCCGCCCGCCTTGGCCGGTACTTTGGCGTGTCTGATCTTCCGCCACGAAGGGTTCGTCATAGTCGCTCCCGATCTCTATCGCAATACCCACTTCAGTGTCGCCGCGTTCGCGTTCTTCAAGCGCGCCATCGCCTCCGGCGGCACTTGCAGAATCGCCTCGCAGGAAGCCGCGCAGCGCACCGCCGCCACTTCCACATGGCCCACTACCGCCACCTGTCCCTCGATTAGGTCGATGCGCTCGCCCGCGTTCAGTTTCCGATCCGCTCCCGCCGCCAGCGGCAGCAGGTACAGGGACAGCGCACCGCTCTCGGGCACGTGCGGCTCCGCCTCCAGATCGGCGTCCGTCACCGCCTTCTTCGCGTCGATCGGGTGCTTGACGTACCGGCCCGCCCAGGGCTTGCCCGCCGGCGCGCCCGCCGCTTCCACGATATCGCCATCGCCCAGACGCCAGTTCAGTGGCAGCGCGCGCGCCGCCGTCCACATCGCCGCCGCGGCCGGAGGCGCAAGCGGCTTGCGGCTTCCCACATACCAGGCGCCACCCGCCAGCAGGGCGCACCACACAATCAGAATGCGGGCTCTCACGGCGTTGTCTTGTATCGGAAGTCTTGAGGATCCAGGAAGCCGGTGGCATTCCCCAGGCGCAGCCACAAGTCCTTCTCATCGTCGCTATCGGCAGGCAGCGGGATACTGAGCGCCTTCAACATCTGAAAGCGGAACAGGTCCACCGCGCTGCGCATCACATCCGCGAACACCCGGTAGCTTTCGCATGCCAGCGTGTAGAATGTCATCGCCGCCAGCGTGCCCGCGATCCCCACCGTCAGGAACTGCCGCACCGTCGACGTCGGCAGCGTGAGCAGCGCAATCAGCCACACCAGCGTATATGCCACCGACATCCAGCAGAGCATCACCATCGTGTCCACCTGCGCCTTGCTGTCCTGCAGCACCGTGTAGTATTCCTTCGCGTCCTTCTGCAGCGAATTCTGCAGCCGCGTCCAGAAAATATCCAGATCCATCTGATATCGCACCAGCGTGTAGGTGCCGATCGCGCGCCCGATGTTGCCCAATCTCGTGGGCGCCAGAATGTTGTTCGCCACCGGACCCGTCGGCTGATCGGTCGACGTGGGACGTACTCCCGGGTACGTCGTGTGCCGCTCCTGCAGCAGGCGCCGCTTGTCGAACTCGCGCCGGTCGAGCGCGTACTGTATGGCCGCCTCCATATCGAAGCGCGCATCCGCGAGCACGCCCGTGCCGGCCGATTTGTGCGCCTTGAGATCGTCCGCCAGCAGCGTCACCGCGCGGTCGATCGCGTCGTCTTGCAGATAGGCGTTGCTCCCTTGCACTTTGCGGATCGCGTCCAGGCTACGGCCCGCCGGGGTCTGCGGCCACGCCTTTTCCTCCAGCGCGGAAAGTTCCGGCATGGCCCTGCCGACGGCGCGCGCGTCCTTCAGCTTCTTCAGCCACGCGCCCTTCTGCTTGCGGATCTTACCCTCCGCTACCAGCGCCTCGCGGTACGTCCTGTCGATGTGCCGCAGCCGCTCGCCATGCGCCGGGCAAAGCACGGGCGACAGCCACGCCAGCGGGCCGATCCGCCCCTCCAGCATGCGCAGCAGCACCGAGCTCATCGTCGAGAGCAGGTAGGCCAGCACCGTCAGCAGCAGCACCGCCAGCGAATACTTGAAGGTCTTCGCCTCCCAGGTCTCCGCCTTCGTGAGAAACGGCATCAGTGCCGGATAATGCGGCGCTGCCGTAAACACGCTCGCCGCCAGGAACAGCAGCAGCGGCAGCATTCCGGTCAGCCAAAAGCTCTTCGACCCGAACTGCGAACGTATCGAATCGAGTAGGGTACTCAGCATTTCTCGCCCTGCTCGTGCCAATCCCCGCACGATTCGCAGTAAATAATATCCTTGGGCTGCGGCGCCTCGAACTGCAGCGCGTAGCCTTCCGCATCGAACAGCGGCGGAGCCACAGTGATTCCGCTTTCGGGCGCGCTCACTGCCACCGACTTCACGCCGGGTTCGTCGTACCGCACCGTTACCGTCCGCACTTCATCGGGCGGCACGGTCACGCGGAAGGCGATCGTCTTGGCGTCCACGCGCAGCACAATCAGCTCCGGCGCGCCGTCACCTCCCATGATTTCGAAGGCCAGTCTCCCCGGTCCTACCGGCCGCACTTTGGTGATCGAGATAATCATAGTGTCGAGTCGTCCGCATCCCAACGGGCATTGCGGATCATGAGAAATTCGTCGGCCAGTATATCAGGAAATACGAAATTCCGGCCCGCGCCGTGTGACGGCTGCCTATCTTCGCCCACGCGAGCCCAGTCAGAGCGGCGACCGTGAGCGAGTCAGCCGGTAGACCACGACGCAGGGTGTCTGTGGGGGCGGGATGCCAACAAAAAAAGGCGGCCCGTCACCGGGCCGCCTGTCGTATCGTGCCTCGATCTACCAGGTGAACTTGAAGCGCACCTGGATCTGCCGCGGCAGCATGTTCTGCGTCGATACCGTGGCCGGAATCACGCTGCCGAAGTTGGCGCTGTTCGGGTCGGTGGTCAGATTATTCCGCCCGAAATAGTTGTGGTTGAAGAGATTGAACGCTTCGAACCCAAGCTGCAGCCGCATCCGCTCATTGATCCTCGTAGTCTTGAGCAGCGATGCGTCCAACTGAAATGCGTGGTGCACGCGGATCTGTCCCGAACGGTTCGGCGACATGCGCGTGGGCGCGTAACTCGTCGTCTCCAGCCACGCGTAATTGCCCCAGTTGTTGCTGAAGTCCGCGCCGCACCCCAGCCCGATGCTCGCCGGGGTCGGGGCAATGGCTCCCGTATTCACGTTCTGCCGCAGCACGCACGGATTCCACTCGCGGACCTGATACGCCTTCCAGTCCACCGCGCCGTTGTAGCCGCCGCCCGTGACCTTGCCCGCGTCCTTCAACATCACCGCGTTGCCCGGCAGGTTGGCCGGATATCCCGAGAAGGAGTCGTTGAAAAACGTCGTATACTCCCAGCCCGAAATCAACCGCTTGACGAAAGCGTTGGAGCCGGCTCCGAACTTCTTGCCTTCGCCGAACGGAAGATCCCAGATCGCCGTGACCTTCAACACCTGCGGCTTGTCCAGCAGGTACGGGCTCTGCTGCGGCGTATCGGTGAACACGTCCATGTAGCCCCACTGCTCGATCTGCTTGGCCAGCGTGTAGTTGCCGGTGATGTTCAGGCCGTTGCGCACCCGCAGGTTGTAATTGATCTGCAGCGAATTGTACTTGATCCACGAGTTGTTCAAGCCATACTGCTGCAGCGTGCCGCTGAACTGCGGGAACGGCCGCATCATCTGGTAATACGAGATCGTGTTGGCCGTATAGTAGCTGGTGCCGTTGAACGCGTCGATGCCCTTGAAGGGGTTGGGCACCGTCGAGTTGCAGAACGCCGCGCTGCCGCCTTCCAGGTAGTTGCAGCTCTTGCGCACGTCGAGGCTCGGATTGTTGTAGTCCTTGTTCATGTTCAGGTTGTAACTGCGGCTGCCGACGTAGGACGCTTCGATTGTCGAACTGGGCGTGAGCTGATACTGGAAGCCCCACGAGAAAGACCACACCGAGGGAATCTGGAAGCCGGAGTCGAACCACGAGGGGTTCTGCCCCACGAACGTGGCCGCCCCCAGCGAAGACCCGGTGGGCCGCTGGATCCCGTTCGGGAAGGGGTCGTTCAGCGTGATCCCGATCGGCGTACGATTGCCGTCGGTGGAATTCACCAGGCTGGTGCTGGTGCTGAAGCCGCTGGTGCGCTGCGAGTCGTTCCGCGGATTGGAATGGTACAGCCCGAACCCGCCGCGCATCACCAGTTTGTCGCGCAACTGATAGGCGAAGCCGACGCGCGGCTCGAGCCCGCCCTTGCGCAGCGAGAACGGCGCGCGTCCCTGCCCGTTGACGCCGGCGAACGTCAGGCCGCCCTTCAAATTCGCCAGGCTGTCGTACTGGCCGGCGAGGCTTGCAGGAATCGACCCCGCCGCCTTCAGCGACGCTACGTTCGCAGCCACCGCGGACGCGACCGGGCTGGCCGCG
Organism: uncultured Alphaproteobacteria bacterium; assembly: GCA_963720705.1. GTDB lineage: Bacteria > Pseudomonadota > Alphaproteobacteria > Rhizobiales > Afifellaceae > DASWJZ01. The sequence continues at coordinate 41,483 of CAVRGJ010000001.1, read as the reverse complement.
GTCGGGTCGAACGGCCCGTTCATGCGGTTCCACTTCTCGTACATCGGCGCGTTGAAGTCCCAGCGCAATCCCAGGTTGAACGTCAGCCGCCGCCCGATCTTCCAATCGTCCTGAATGTACGGCGAATAGTAGTACTGCTTCCACCATGGGAACAGCGGGTACGAGGACGATCCGCCCACCACGCCCAGCAGGAACGACGCATAGCCGTCGCCGCTGGTCGCTTCTCCCACGTTGTACACCCTCTGCGTCCAGTTGGTGTTCCCGGTGAATTGCAGGATGTTGCCGGTGTTCTGCTGTTCGTAGTTGACCTGCCGTATGTCAAAGCCCGTCTTGATCGTGTGCGAGCCCGTGACCTTCGTCAGGCTGAACTGCAACTGGTAGGTGTTGGTGTAGTTGTTGCTCTGGCTGCGGCCCAGCGAATTGTAGCCGTTGATGTCCCAGCGCCCGAAGTATACCGGGCTGGGCAACTGGCCCAACAGCGAATTCTGCAGGCCCAGGCTCGACAGGTCGAAGCCCTCGTTGGCGCGCCCGTACCCTTTCTCGATGAAGCGGTTGTAGCTGGCGCGCGCATTCAGAATCAGGGTCGGCGAAATCGTCCCCACCCAATCCACCACGTACGCGTCGTTGATCCGTTGGAACGGCTGCTGCCCGTCCGTGCCCGGCTTGTTGTCGATGCCGTTGCTCGAGCGGTCTTCCGTGCGGTCGTTGGAGGCGTGGCGGAAGAAGGCGCGATGGTTGCTGCCGAAGTTCCAGTCGAACTTCATGATCAGGTTGTAGAACTTGTCCTTGTCGAAGTAATCCGGCAGCGACAGGTTGCCGTTCGAATAGCGGTATCCGGCGGGCGCCGCGCGATTCGGCATCGGCATGAACGCGGTGACTGCCTTGGCGATCGGATTGATTCGGTTCGACGGAATGATGTTCCCCGCGAACGGCACCCGCGGCGTAAGGATCGCCCCCGACGAACTGTAGGTGGCGCTGAATGGATCGTAAATCGTGATCTTCTGGCCCGCCGAATCCACCAGCTTACTGAAATCGCCAGTGCGCATCTCGGCTTCCGGATAGGACACGATCAGCGGGTTCGGCGTGCCTTCGCGGTAGTTCTCAAACGCGCCCATGTAGAACAGCTTCACCGGCCCGTCTTCCTTCAGTAGCTTGGGAATCCGTACCGGGCCTTCGATTTCGAAGCCGTACTGGTCCAGGTAGTGATTGGTCTTCGGCTTGCCGATGGCGTTGTTCTGGAAGGTGTTCGCGTCCAGCGAAATCCGGCGCATGTACTCGTAGGCCGAGCCGTGGAAGCGCGACGTGCCGCTCTTCAGCACCACGTTCATGATGCCGCCGCCGGTGTGGCCGTACTGCGAATCGTACATGTTGGCCATCACGTTGAATTCCTGTACCGCGTCCACGATCGGCACATACGCCACGTTGTTGTTGCCCATCTGCCCTTCGTTGGACGCGCCGTCCAGCATGAATTCGCTCGACGAATCGCGTCCGCCGTTCATCGACCACTGCGCGATCGCGCCGTTGTCGAAGGGACGCTGCCAGATGGCCGCGCCGTTAAATGTCACGCCGGCCATCATCACGCCCAGCATGAACGGGTTGCGCGCATTCAGCGGCATCTCCGCCACCTGCTGCGAGGTCACTACCGCGGAGCGCGTGGCAGACTGCGTGTCCAGGGCTACGGCCTCTGCCGTAACTTCCACGCTCTCGGTCACCGCGCCGATCTCCAGGTGAATGTCCACACCCGTCACCTTGGCGGCTTCTAAGGTAAGGCCAGCCTGGGTATAGAGCTTGAACCCGCTGGCTGTGGCCGTGACTTTGTAGTCTCCCGGACGTAGGAACGGAATGGCGTACGCCCCGGAGCCGTCCGTGGTTGCGGTCGTGGATTCGTTATTGGCAACATTCTGTGCAGTGACTTGTGCGCCCACCACGGCGGCGCCGCTCGCGTCGGTTACGTGACCCGAGATTGTACTGCGAAATTCCTGTGTCCATGCCGGCAGTGCCAGCAGACAAAGAAGTGCTAACGTCTTGGCTAATTGTCTATTCACGCAAAATCCCCCTAATCAGTAATTTGGCGAAACCTTGTACCGGTGTTACGACACCTCGGCTGTTTGGCTCAAATGTATCACGCGTCCGGATCGGGGGAACTGGTGTATTTATCGTATTTTGTGCGGGTTACGGCGGGTTTTGTAATACATCCATCGTATCTGTAGTAGATTGATCGTACCGGCGCGCCGCGGCGGCCGCGTGGTAGATTTATCGTACCTTGTAATGGGTTTGCCGTACCGCGCATGTTACCGCGGACTTATGACTCGCGCGACGAATTGCAGCCAATCTTACAAAGGAAAAGGCGGCCCGTTGCCGGGCCGCCTTTGTGACTTACTACTTGACTTACTAAGTCGTATCGCGCGCGACTACCAGTTGAACTTGAAGCGTACCTGGATCTGGCGCGGCAGCATGTTCTGCGTCGATACCGTGGCCGGAATCACGCCGCCGAAATCGGCGCTGTTCGGGTCGGTATTGATGTTGTCTGCGGCCGAAGTAATTGTGGTTGAAGAGATTGAACGCTTCGAACCCAAGCTGCAGCCGCATCCGCTCGTTGATCTTCGTGGTCTTCAGCAGCGACGCGTCCAACTGGAACGCGTGGTGCACACGAATCTGGCCAGAACGGTTCGGCGACAGGCGGTTCGGCGCGTAGCTGGTGGTCTCCAGCCAGGCGTAGTTGCCCCAGTTGTTGCTGTAGTCCGTGCCGCAACCCAGACCGATGCTCGCCGGGGTCGGGGCAATGGCGCCGGTATTCACGTCCTGCCGCAGCACGCACGGATTCCATTCGCGAACCCGGTATGCCTTCCAGTCGACGCTGCCATTGAAGCCGCCGCCAGTGACCTTGCCTGCATCCTTCAGCATGACCGCGTTGCTGGGGAGGTTGGCCGGGTATCCGCGGAAGGAGTCGTTGAAGAACGTCGTATACTCCCATCCCGAAATCAGGCGCTTGGCAATCCCGGTGGAGCCGGCGCCGAATTTCTTCCCTTCGCCGAACGGCAGATCCCAGATCGCCGTCACCTTCAGCGTCTGCGGCTTGTCCAGGAAGTAAGGACCCTGCTGCTGCGTGTCGGTGAACACGTCCATGTAGCCCCACTGCTCGATCTGCTTCGCCAGCGTGTAGTTGCCGGTGATGTTCAAGCCGCCGCGCACGCGCAGGTTGTAGTTGATCTGCAGCGAGTTGTACTTGATCCACGAATTGTTCAAGCCATACTGCTGCAGCGTGCCGCTGAACTGCGGGAACGGCCGCGTCATCTGGTAGTAGGAGATGGTGTTGGCCGTGTAGTAGCTCGTCCCGTTGAACGCCTCGATGCCCTTGAACGGGTTCGGTACCGTCGAGTTGCAGAAGGCCGCGCTTCCACCTTCCAGGTAGTTGCAGGTCTTGCGCACGTCCAGGCTCGGATTGTTGTAGTCCTTGTTCATGTTCAGGTTGTAGCTGCGGCTGCCGACGTAGGACGCTTCGATCGTCGAACTCGGCGTGAGCTGATACTGGAAGCCCCACGAGAACGACCACACCGAAGGAATCTGGAAGCCGGAGTCGAACCACGAGGGGTTCTGCCCCACGAACGTTGCCGCGCCCAGCGATGACCCGGTCGGATACTGAATTCCGTTCGGGTAGGGATTGTTCAGCGTGATTGCCGATCGGCGTGCGGTTGCCGTCGGTCGAGGCCACCAGCGAGGTGCTGGTGCTGAAGCCGCTGGTGCGCTGCGTGTCGTTGTTGGGATTGGAGTGGTACAGGCCGAACCCGCCGCGCATCACCAGTTTGTCGCGCAACTGATAGGCGAAACCAACCCGCGGTTCAAGGCCCTTCTTGCGCAGCGCGAACGGCGAGCGTCCCTGCCCGTTCACGCCGGCGAACGTCAGTCCGCCCTTGAGATTGGCCAGGTTGTTGTACTGCGCCGTCAGATTCGCCGGAATCGAGCCCGCTGCCTTCAACGCGGCCACGTTGGCGGCAACGTCCTTGGCGATCGGGCTGGCCACGTTCGGGTCGAACGGACCGTTCAGGCGGTTCCACTTCTCGTACATCGGCGCGTTGAAATCCCAGCGCAGGCCCAGATTAAAGGTCAGGCGCCGGCCGATCTTCCAATCGTCCTGGATGTAGGGCGAATAGTAATACTGCTTCCACCACGGGAACAGCGGGTAGCTGGAAGATCCGCCCACGATGCCCAGCAGGAACGACGCATAACCATCGCCGCTGGTGGCTTCGCCCACGTTGTAGACCCTCTGCGTCCAGTTCGTGTTGCGAGCTGAACTGCAGGATGTTGCCGGTGTTCTGCTGCTCGTAGTTGATCTGGCGGATGTCGAAGCCCGCCTTGATGGTGTGCGAGCCGGTGACCTTGGTCAGGCTGAACTGCAACTGGTAGGTGTTGGTGAAGTTGTTGCTCTGGCTGCGGCCCAGGGTATTGTAGCCGTTGTTGAACGTCCACCGGCCGAAGTATACCGGGCTGGGCAACTGCGCCAGCAGGGATGGCTGAATGCCCAGGCTGGACAGGTCGAAGCCTTCGTTCGCCCGGCCGTAACCCTTCTCGATGAAGCGGTTGTAGCTGGCGCGCGCGTTGAGGATCAGGGTCGGCGAAATCGTGCCCACCCAGTCCACCACGTACGCGTCGTTGATGCGCTGGAAGGGCTGCTGTCCGTCCGTGCCCGGCTTGTTGTCGATGCCGTTGCCGGCGCGGTCTTCGGTGCGGTCGTTCGAAGCATGGCGGAAGAACGCGCGGTGGTTGCTGCCGAAGTTCCAGTCGAACTTCATGATCAGGTTGTAGAACTTATCCTTGTCGAAATAGTCGGGCAGCGACAGGTTGCCGTTGGAGTAGCGGAATCCGGCCGGCGCCGCGCGATTCGGCATCGGCATGTACTGCGTGACCGCCTTGGCGATCGGATTGATGCGGTTGGCCGGAATGATGTTCCCGGCAAACGGCGTGCGGTTGGTGACGATTGCCCCGTTGGCGTTGTAGGTGCCCGTGAACGGATCGTAGATCGTGATCTTCTGGCCGGCGGCGTCCACCAGTTTGCGAGAAATCGCCGGTGCGCATTTCCGCTTCCGGATAGGAAACGATCAGCGGATTCGGCGTGCCTTCGCGGTAGTTCTCAAACGCGCCCATGTAGAACAGCTTCACCGGGCCGTCCTTCTTGAGGATCTTGGGAATCAGCAGCGGTCCTTCGACCTCGAAGCCGTACTGATCCAGATAGTGGTTGGTCTTCGGCTTGCCGATGGCATTGTTCTGGAACGTGTTCGCGTCCAGCGAAATGCGGCGCATGTACTCGTACGCGGCGCCGTGGAATTGCGAGGTGCCGCTCTTCAGCACCACGTTCATGATGCCGCCGCCGGTGTGGCCGTACTGCGAGTCGTACATGTTGGCCATCACGTTGAATTCCTGCACCGCGTCGACGATCGGCACATACGCGACGTTGTTGCCGCCCATCTGCCCTTCGTTGGCGGCGCCGTCCAACATGAATTCGCTGAGAGGAATCGCGCCCGCCGTTCATCGACCACTGCGCGATCGCGCCGTTATCGAAGGGACGCTGCCAGATGGCCGCGCCGTTGAACGTCACGCCGGCCATCATCGCGCCCAGCATGAACGGATTGCGCGCATTCAGCGGCATCTCCGCCACCTGCTGCGAGGTGACGACGGCGGAGCGGGTGGCTGATCTGCGTATCCAGCGCCACCGCCTCGGCCGTCACTTCCACGCTCTCGGTCACGGCGCCGACCTCCAGGTGGATATCGACACCGGTGACCTTCGCTGCTTCCAAAGTCAAGCCAGCCTGGGTGTACAGCTTGAACCCGGAGGCGGTAGCCGTGACTTTGTAATCCCCCGGACGCAGGAACGGGATCGCATAAGCGCCCGAGCCGTCCGTGGTTGCCGATGTGGATTCGTTGTTGGCGATGTTCTGCGCGGTGACTTTCGCGCCCGGTACTGCGGCACCACTTGCATCAGTGACATGGCCCGAAATGGTGCTGCGGAATTCCTGTGTCAATGCCGGCAATGCCAGCAGACAAAGGAGTGATAGCGTCTTGGCTAATTGTTTCACTCGACTGCCCCCAAACTCTTAAGATAGTTGCACCGGTGTTGCGACCCCGCCGGCTTTGGCTCAAATCTATCACGCTGCCTTTAACGAAGAAACCCTTTTCTCGTACAGTGTTTGTCGTATCTTTGGGGGGAATTGGGGTATCTTGTACGGCATCTGTTGTATCTTATACGGCATAGATCGTATCTTCAATACGATATCAACTGTATACGCGCGCTGCCATGCCGGAATCTCGCCTTGAAATCGCCGTCGAGGGCTTCGGCCCGCGCCGCTCAATTGTGCTCCGCAGCCCCGAATGACGGCCCTTCCAAGCGTCCTGCAACCTCCGGCGCGCTGCTTCGGCCGCCGCGGACGCGCCATCTGGTAATCGCTTACATTTGTAATTCCGGGCCGCTGCGAATCGCCGCCGGGAGTTATCGCCGGATACCCGGCGAGGAGTAACTCCTAAGATATTTCGCCGTAAATAGGAAAAGGCGGCCCGTTTCCGGGCCGCCTCTTGGACTTACTGAGTTACTTAGTTGCTTGGCTGTTACTTCGCTTCGATTACCAGTTGAACTTGAAGCGTACCTGGATCTGGCGAGGCAGCATGTTCTGCGTCGATACCGTCGCCGGGATCACGCTGCCGAAGTTGGCGCTGTTCGGATCGGTGTTGAGGTTGTCGCGGCCGAAGTAGTTGTGGTTGAAGAGATTGAACGCTTCAAACCCAAGCTGCAACCGCATCCGCTCGTTGATCTTCGTGGTCTTGAGCAGCGAGGCATCCAACTGGAACGCGTGGTGCACGCGGATCTGGCCCGAACGGTTCGGGGAGAGGCGCGTGGGCGCGTAGTTGGTGGTCTCCAACCAGGCGTAATTGCCCCAGTTGTTGCTGAAGTCCGTGCCGCAACCCAGGCCGATGCTGGCCGGGGTCGGGGCAATGGTTCCCGTGTTCACGTCCTGCCGCAAGTACGCAGGGGTTCCATTCGCGGACCTGATAGGCCTTCCAGTCCACAGCGCCGTTGAAGGTGCCGCCGGAAACCTTGCCCGCATCCTTCAGCATGAATGCGTTGCTGGGGAGGTTGGCCGGGTATCCCGCGAAGCTGTCGTTGAAGAACGTCGTGTATTCCCATCCGGAAATCACGCGCTTGGCGATACCGTTGGCTGCCGGCGCCGAACTTCTTGCCTTCGCCGAACGGCAGATCCCAGATCGCCGTGATCTTCAGAACCTGCGGTTTGTCCAGGAAGTACGGGCTCTGCTGCGGCGTGTTGGTGAACACGTCCATGTAGCCCCACTGCTCGATCTGCTTCGCCAGCGTGTAGTTGCCAGCGATGTTCAGACCGCCGCGCATGCGCAAGTTGTAGTTGACCTGCAGCGAGTTGTACTTGATCCAGGAGTTGTTCTTGCCATACTGCTGCAAGGTGCCGCTGAACTGCGGGAACGGCAACTGCATCTGGTAGTAGGAGATGGTGTTGGCCGTGTAGTAGCTGGTGCCGTTGAACGCCGGAATCCCCTTGAACGGGTTCGGTACCTGCTGGTTGCAGAACGCCGCGCTGCCGCCTTCCAGGTAGTTGCAGGTCTTGCGCACATCCAGGCTCGGGATGTTGTAATCCCGGTTCATGTTCAGGTTGTAGCTGCGGCTGCCGACATAAGATGCTTCGATGGTCGAACTCTTGGTGACCTGGTATTGGAAGCCCCAGGAGAAAGACCAGACCGAGGGAATCTGGAAGCCGGAGTCGAACCACGAGGGGTTCTGGCCCGACAAACGTGGCCGCGCCCAGCGAAGACCCGGTCGGGTACTGAATCCCGTTCGGATACGGGTTCGATAGCGTGTTGGGGATCAGCGTGCGGTTGCCGTCCGTGGAAGCCACCAGGCTGGTGCTGGTGCTGAAACCGCTGGTGCGCTGCGTGTCGTTGTTCGGGTTGGAGTGGTACAAGCCGAACCCGCCGCGCATCACCAGTTTCTCGCGCAACTGATAGGCAAAGCCGACGCGCGGTTCAAAGCCCTTCTTGCGCAACGAGAACGGCGAACGTCCCTGCCCGCCCACGCCGGCGAAGGTCAGTCCGCCCTTGAGGTTGGACAGGTTGTTGTACTGCGCCGTCAGATTCGCCGGAATCGAACCCGCAGCCTTCAGCGAGGCCACGTTGGCCGCAACCGCCGCAGGCGATCGGGCTGGCCACGTTCGGATCGAACGGACCGTTCAGGCGGTTCCACTTCTCGTACATCGGAGCATTGAAGTCCCAGCGCAGACCGAGATTCAACGTCAGGCGGCGGGAAACCTTCCAATCGTCCTGCATGTAGGGCGAATAGTAATACTGCTTCCACCACGGGTACAGCGGGTAGCTGACGAAGATCCGCCCACGGCGCCCAGCAGGAACGACGCATAGCCGTCGCCGCTGGTCGCTTCGCCACGTTGTAAACTCGCTGCGTCCAGTTGGTGTTGCGAGCTGTACTGCAGGATATTGCCGGTGTTCTGCTGTTCGTAGTTGATCTGGCGGACGTCGAAGCCCGCCTTGATCGTGTGCGAACCGGTGACCTTGGTCACGCTGAACTGCAACTGGTAGGTGTTGGTGAAGTTGTTGCTCTGGCTGCGGCCCAGCGTGTTGTAGCCGTTCTGGAACGTCCACTGGCCGAAGTAGATCGGGCCGGGCAACTGCGCCAGCAGGGACGGGGAAATGCCCAGGCTGGTCAGGTCGAAGCCTTCGTTGGCTGCGCCGAATCCCTTCTCGATGAAGCGGTTGTAGCTGGCGCGGGCGTTCAGGATCAGGGTCGGAGAAATCGTGCCCACCCAGTCCACCACGTACGCGTCGTTGATGCGCTGGAAGGGCTGCTGTCCGTCCGTGCCCGGCTTGTTGTCGATGCCGTTGCCGGCGCGGTCTTCGGTGCGGTCGTTCGACGCATGACGGAAGAAGGCGCGGTGGTTGTTGCCGAAGTTCCAGTCGAACTTCATGATCAGGTTGTAAAACTTGTCCTTGTCGAAATAGTCGGGCAGCGACAGGTTGCCGTTGGAGTAACGGAACCCGGCGGGCGCCGCGCGGTTCGGCATGCGGCATGTACTTGCGTGACTGCCTTGGCGATCGGATTGATGCGGTTGGACGGAATGATGTTGCCCGGCGAACGGCGTGCGGTTGGTCAGAATGTTCCCGCGAGGCATCGTAGGTGCCGGTAATCGGATCGTAAATCGTGATCTTCTGGCCGCTGGCGTCCACCAGCTTGCGAGAAGTCGCCGGTGCGCATCTCGGCTTCCGGATAGGAAACGATCAGCGGGTTCGGCGTGCCTTCGCGGTAGTTTTCGAACGCGCCCATGTAGAACAGCTTTATCGGGCCGTCCTTCTTGAGCAGTTTGGGAATGCGGACCGGTCCTTCGACCTGGAAACCGTACTGATCCAGGTAGTGGTTGGTCTTCGGCTTCGCCGATCGCGTTGTTCTGGAACGTGTTGGCGTCCAGCGAAATGCGGCGCATGTACTCGTACGCGGCGCCGTGGAACTGGTTGGTGCCGCTCTTCAATACTACGTTCATGATGCCGCCGCCAGTATGACCGTACTGCGAGTCGTACATGTTGGCCATCACGTTGAATTCCTGCACCGCGTCCACGATCGGCACATACGCGACGTTGTTGCCGCCCATCTGCCCTTCGTTGGCCGCGCCGTCCAGCATGAATTCGCTCGACGAATCGCGCCCGCCGTTCATCGACCACTGCGCGATCGCGCCGTTGTCGAAAGGTCGCTGCCAGATGGCCGCGCCGTTGAAGGTCACGCCGGCCATCATCGCGCCCAGCATGAACGGATTGCGCGCATTCAGCGGCATCTCCGCTACTGCCTGCGTGCTGACAATCTGTGAACGCGTCGCGGACTGCGTATCCAAAGCTACCGCCTCTGCGGTGACTTCGACACTCTCGGTGACCGCGCCCACTTCCAGGTGAATGTCCACACCTGTGACCTTCGCCGCTTCCAGCGTCAGGCCTGCCTGCGTGTAGGCCTTAAACCCGGCTGCGCTCGCCGTCACTTTGTAGTTACCCGGACGCAGGAACGGAATTGCATACGCGCCGGAACCATCCGCGGTCGCCGACGTAGTTTCGTTGCTGTCTGTGTTGATTACGTTCACCTTGGCATTAGGTACCGCCGCACCGCTCGCGTCAGTTACGTGACCCGAGATGGTACTGCGGAATTCCTGTGTCAGTGCCGGCAACGCCAGCAAACACAGAATTGATAGCGTCTTGGCTAATTGTTTCTTCACTCAACCTCCCCCAAACTTCGATCAGTTAGTTACACCGGTGTTAAACGAGACCCGGCTGTGGGTCAAATGATATCACGCGGCATCCCCCATGGGAACCCTTTTGTTGTATGCGCTTACGGAGAATTTAGCGCCAAAAACTTCCAGAAATTGTAGATGTGCTAGATTCAGGGTATTCGGCATGCGTTTGCCTCAAAACTACCCGGCCGTGGTGCTTCTGACCGCAGTATTTTGCCTCGCCGCCGGCGCTCAGGATGCTGCGGAACTCTACCGTCAGGGCACAAGCGCCTTCGCTTCCCACAACTCCGCGGAGGCCCTCGCTGCTCTCCGTAAATCCATACAATTAAAAGCCGATTTTGCTCCCGCCTGGAAGGCTCTTGGGGTCGTTCTGGCCTCCCAGGGCGATTTCGAGAGCGCCGAAGACGCTTTTCGCCACGCCTGCCGGCTCCAGTCCGGGCTCGCCGACGCCTGCCTCTATCACGGCCGTACCTTATACTTGTTAAATCGTTTCGAGCCTGCCGTGGACGTTCTCCGCCCGCTCTTGCAGCGCGAAAAAGAGAACGCCGAAGCCTGGCGTCTGCTCGCCCTCTCGCTGGAAGCCCTCGGCCAAATCGCCCCGGCGGGCGACGCTTTTCGCCAGGCCGTCCGCTTCAACCGCGGCGGCGCCCCCAATGAAGACCCCGGCATCGACTACGGCGTTTACCTCTTCCGCCAAGCCCGCGCCGAAGACGCCCTGGCCCCCCTCGAGGAAGCCCTCAAGCGCCACCCCGATTCCAGCCGCGCCCACCTCGAACTCGGCTGCGTGCAACTCGCGCTCGACCGCCTCGACGACGCCGCCGTCCACCTCGAGCGCGCCGCCGCCCTCGACCCCCGCCTCCCACGCACCCACCTGCTCCTGGGTAAGGTTTACCAGAGACAGGGCAAGACCCGCGAGGCCGAGGCCCAGATGCGCCTTGGAATGCCACGTAAATAACGGCCCGTCCCGCCGCGTCCCGGGAAATCCTGTCGCGCCGCGCAGTCCCTGCCCGGCTACCGCACTGCGATGAAGACCTGCTGGGAACTCACCGCCGCTCCGATCCCCAGCGTCACCGGAACCTCCGCGCCCGGGACGACGTCCGCCGGAATAGGGCGCGTCCGCCGCGCCCCGTCCCATCCCATCCCGCCGCGCAGTGCCCGCCCGACTACCGCACCGCGATGAAGACCTGCTGGGAACTCACCGCCGCTCCGATCCCCAGCGTCACCGGAACCTGCGCGCCCGGCACGACGTCCGCCGGAATCCGCGCGTTCACCTGCACCACCCCCGCCACCAACCCCGGCGCCGCGCCCGCGTAGAGCACTTCGGCGTTACGCCCTCCGATGGTCACGGTCACCGGCGCAAGCACCATGGATGTCCTCGCGGCCAGCCGACCATCCGGCGGCTGAGGCGACGTGAAGCCCGCGCCCGTGGCATACAGCGCAATCAGTTCGCCCCGCGGCGCCGCATTGCCCGCGCTGTTGATGCTCAGATCCTGATTGAGCGCGGCCGCCTGGCCCTGTCCGGTACCGCCGATGGCAAAGATCCCGGGCTGGGTCGCCGCAATCGCCGCCACCGCCACGTTGGCCCGCATAATCCGCGGCCTCGATGTGCACTGTGACCGACCGCTTCGACCGCAATCCCGAACGGGACCACGGCGTTAATCTGGTTGCGCCCCACGTAGAGCAGGGGCGCGGGCAGGCCGTCGAAGGTCACCGTGGTCCCGTTCAGGGTGGTGAGCAGGCGTCCGTCGGCGCCGGTCGCCGCCGTGGCCTCAGCGCCGGACCGATGCCCGGACCATACAGCGCCACCACCTCGCCAGGAGCGATCGCACCCAGGCAGATCCGCTGGCCGCGCTGGCGATCGCCGCGACCGGCCGCGGCGCTCCCGCCACCGCGGGATCCAGTTTCAGCACGAAGGCGTCCTCGCAGGCGAAACTCGTCGAATAGGTCGGCGAGCCGATGAACGTGCACGTCGCCGCCCGCGCGCGACTGCCCACGCGTTCCCCGCGTAGTGGCGAAGTCGTTGGAGCCCGTGTCGCCGGTCAGGTGGATCGCGCCGTCCGGTCCCAGCCCAGCGCCGTGACCGTATCGTCGCCCGAGCCGCCCAACATCGTCGAGTACACCAGGCGGCGGCCCGAGACGTGCAGCAGCGTGACGAATCCATCAGGCACGGCGTGGTCGCCACCGGCGGCGGAATGATGGAATTGATGGTGACGCAGTTGTTGCCGGTCAGGGTGCGCTGGTAAGCGTCGGCGGTGAGCGGAAAGTCCGCCGAGCGAGTGCTGCCCCCGATCGCCGCGCTGCCGTCTGCCATGATGGCAAGGGAGCGCGCGTCTTCTGCGAAGCTGCCGCCCAGCAGGGTGGAAAAGACGCGCGCGCCTGCCGGATCGTAGCGCGCGGCGAAGGCATGAAAGCCCGCGCCCGCCGGTGCGCTGGATATGCGCCCTCGGTAGTGGGGAAATCCGCTCGACGCGGTGCTGCCCGCGATCAGCGGCCGAACCGTCGCGATCCAGCGCCACCGCATTGGCGCTCTCATTGTCGGGCCGCCCAGCAGAGGTCGAGTACACCAGCGCCGTGCCGCTCGGCGTTCAGCTTGGCGAGCCACGCCTCGCCGTTGCTGTGAGTGGTGGTCTGCGGAGTGCCGGGCGTGACCGGAAAATCGTCGGACGTGGTGCCGCCTGCCAGATACAGATTGCCCGCCGCATCCAGCGCCAGCGCGTTCACCTGCTCCCCGTTCCCTGCCGCCCAGGTAAGTGGCATAAAGCAGCGCCGTGCCCTGCGCATTGAGCTTGGCGGCGAATCCGTCGGTATTACCCGCGAATTTGGATTGCAGCGCCCCGGCCGTCACCGGCAGCGTGGCCGACGAGGTGCTGCCCGCGATGTAGACCGCATTGGCCTCCAGCGCCAGCGCACGGATTTCGGTGTTGTCGGCGGTCCCGGAGTAGAGCGTGGAGAAGATCAATCGGAGCCGTCCGCATTGAGCTTGGCTGACGAACCCGGCGGTGGACGAGCACGCCCGCCGGCATGGTGGTTTGCAGCGCGCCGGCGGTGAGCGGGAAATCGGCCGACGCGGTGCGTCCGCCGATCGCCGCATTGCCCGCCGCAGTCCACCGCGATGCGCGTTGGCCCGGTCGTCGCCGCTGCCGCCCAGGTACGTCGAGTACAGCACGCTGCGTGCCGTCGGCGCTCAGTTTGGTGACGAAAGCGTCGAAGATCTTCGTTGCCGCCGACCGAGGTCACGCCCTCGTTTGGAGTCCCGGCGTGGCATTCTGCACCGCGTTCGCCGAGACCGGATAGTCGGCGGAGACGGTGCTGCCGGCCAGGTAGGTATTGCCCGCCGCGTCCACCGCGATCGCGCTGGCGAGGTCGCGCGAGCGCCCGCCCAAGTAGGTGCCGAAGCGCAGCACCGGATCGATCGTCAGCGGTCCTCCGGCGTGGTACGCGTCCACCGCGAAGCGTACCTCGCTGCCGCGAACCAGGAAATGCCCGCCAATCCGGGCGCGGCGCCCGTCGCGCTCCTGATAGATCACGGGGCGGTGTTGCAGCAGGTGGCTGGCTCCGGATTCGATGCGCAGATCGCCACCGGCTCGATCGCCAGGCGGCGTGCACCGCGCACGGGAAGCGTATGGCGCGCGGGTCCGCTCCGGGCGCCACCACGAGGTCGTACTCGATGGCGCCGCCGGACGCGTAGAACACCAGATCGATGCCGGGATACACGATTCGCGATAGCGAACGCGCCCGAAATGCGGCACGCGCGTAATCCATCGCTCGCGCGCCCCGCGCAGGTAATTGGTGACTCCGTCCAGGGGCAGTTCCGCGACCGGCGGCACCGAGGTTCCGGAATCGAGCGCGATCCGCGCGCCGTCCTGGAGCACGAAGGTCGCTCGCCCTCGGACAGCAGCACGGCGCCCTGCCGCGTACGGGCAATGTACGAGACTCCCGCGGGCCCTGTCCGCGATTCGGCTCGAAGCTGGCCTCAGGAGCCAGCAGGATGTACGGCAGCCTGCGCGGCTGCAAGGAGAAGAAAGGAAGACGCCGAAGGCCCGGAGCATGCTCCATTCTCCCACTGCGTGGCCGGAGGTTTGCGATTTCATCGATCCGTTGCCTGCCGACCGACTCGCTGACGCTCGCGGCTCTGACTGGGCTCGCGGTGTGCGGGTGTCCGGGTCAAATGGCCAATCTCCAGATCGGAGCGAAGCTCCGGCATTGCGGGCGCCGCAGGCGTCCTCGATAGTCGAAGCTCGGAGCCGTGGACCGCTGGAGTACAGACCGCGCTGCATTCCGACCGACTCGCTGACGCTCGCGGCTCTGATTGGGGTCGCGGTGTGCGGGTGAGCCGGGTGAGTTGCGCCAGGATGGAGCAGGCGGGTCTCAATGCCGCTCACGCCCCCGCCTTTCTGCCACCTGCGAAACGGGCGCCTGCTAAAATACTTGCATCCATGCAGTCTGGCCCGCGTCAGGTATTGGAAGAACGCTTCAACGAGATCTCGACCGCCCTCGACGCCCTCTTCGAGTCCGCTCTCAGCGATGCGCGCCGCGAGCAGGCCGAGCAACTCAACCAGGCGGTCCGCCGCCTGCGCGTTGCGCCCGATCCCGAGGAACTCTGCGCCACCCTGGCTGGGGCGCCGCCCGCCTGGCATCCGGCGCCATCGTCTTCCGCCTGGCCGGCGGCATCGCCACCAGCGAGACCATCACGCTGCCGCTCTCCGATGCGCCCGCGCTGGCGGCCGCCGCGCAATCCGAGGACCCGCTGATCGCCGCCGCTACCGCCGGCGAACTCTCCGCCCCGCTGCTCGAACTGCTCGGGCCCGAGCCTGCCGCGCGCGCCGCCATTTTCCCGGTCTCCTCGCCCGGATGGCGTCGCGGCGCTGGTCTTCTGCTGGGGCACCGTGCAGGTGCCCGCCGTCGAACTGCTCACCCAGGTGGCGTCCGCCGTGTGGCCCCCGGCACCCGTGCCTGAACCTGAGCCCGAGCCGGAACCGGAACCGGAACCCGAGCTGGTAACCATCGCGCCGGCGCCCGCCGCCGCGGAAGCCGAACCCGAGCCCCAGAAAACCAAGCCGCTGGTCTGGGAAGACCTGATGTCCAGCGAGCAGCAGATCCACCTGCGCGCGCAGCGTTTTGCCCGCGTCAAGGCCGCCGAAATGCGGCTCCACCACGCCGAACTCGTACAGGCCGGCCGTTATCGCCGCAATCTCTACGAAGCCCTCCGCCAGCCGATCGACGAGGCGCGCAAAGCCTTCCACGAGCAGTTCTTTGCCGCCTGCCCCAGCATGGTGGATTACCTGCACCTCGAACTTACGCGAACCCTAGCCAATGACGATTCGGACCTGCTCGGCAGCACTTATCCTGGCCCTCTGGTATAGCAACCTGGGCGCGGCGCCGGCCCCCGGTACGCTGGCGTCGCTGGTGCACGCCTGGCGGGACTCGCCCACCGCGGCGCGCCGCGCGGCAATTACGTCCTATATCGCCGGCCATCCCAAGGATGCCGCGCTGGCCAACTTCGCCCTCGGATATCGGCGCCTACGAGCAGAAGAACTGGATGCCGCCATCGGCGCGCTAAAAGCCGCGAACGGCAAGCTTCCCGACGATCGCCGATTACACCGCGTACTACCTGGCAGCCGCGCGCGTCGAGGCCGAAGACTATCGACGTGACCGCCGCCGAACTTGCCCCCGCCCGCCGCAATTCGCCGCTGGCCGCCAGGAGCTGGCTGCTCGAAGCCCGCGCGCGCAAGGCATCCTCCCCCACCGAAGCCGTGCGCCTGATCCGCGACCATTACACCGATCTGCCCCAGCCCGAAACCGACGTCACCCTGGCCGATTGCTACCAGGCCGCCAACGATCTCAAGCACGCCGCCGAGTTCTACCAGCGCGTCTACTACCACTACCTGACCGGCGCCGCCGCCGCCCGCGCCGCCGCCGCCCTGCTCACCCTGAAGGACTCGCTCGGCGCGGACTTTCCCCCCCCACCGCCGCCCAAAGGCTGCATCGCGCCGACCGCCTGCTGGACGCCGGGGAGTACGCGCAGGCACGCAAGGAATACCAAGCCATCGCCACCCATCGGCGGCCGCGACGCCGCGAGCGCGAACTCGCCCTGGTGCGCGTGGGCGCCGCCGACTACCTGGCCGGGAAGGTGTCGCGGCCGTGCCCTATCTGCGCGTCGCTCGCAACCACCCACTCCGAGTCCGCCGCCGAACGCCTGTACTACCTCACCGAATGCGCGCGCAGCCGGCGCGACGACGAGGAGATGATGGCGCTGATCGGGCAGCTCGCCAGCGGCCACCGCCAGTCGCCTTGGCGCTTGAAGGCGCTCATGAGCGCGGCTAACCGCTACCTGCTGGTCAACCAGCCCGACGATTACGTGCCGCTCTACCGTGCCGTGTACCAGGATTTCCCCACCTCGGCGCTGGCCCCGCTGTGCCACTGGAAAGTCACCTTCCAGGCTTACCTGCGCGACCAGGCCGATGCCGGACGCCTGCTGCGCGAGCACCTCACGCTCTACCCCGCGCATTCCACCACCGGCGCCGCGCTCTACTTCCTGGGCCGCCACCTTGGAGCGCGCCGGCGATCTCACGCGGCGCGCGCGCCTGCTACCGGCGCCTGGACTGAGGTCTTCGAGAACCACTACTACGCCATGCTGGCGCGCGAGCGCCTGAAGGGACAGTTCCGGCCCGCGGGCCCCATACCGGCCAGCGAAGCCGGGTCGTTCGTCGCCGCAATCAAGTTCAACCAGCCGGGCAAGGTCGCCACCCAAGCCGCCGCTCGCCACTCGTCAGCGCATTGAGCGCTCGCGCCTGCTGCGCTCCGCCGGACTGGACGACTTGGCCGACGGCGAACTGCGCTTCGGCGTGCGCGCCGGTGAGCAGCCCGCCCTGCTCGCCATGGAACTGGCCGAGTCGGCTGACGAGCCGCATCAGGCCATGCGCATCATGAAGAGCAACAGCCCGGAGTACCTCAACCTCCCGGTGCCGGCCGCGCCGCGCAAATACTGGGAACTGCTCTTCCCGCTGCCGTACCGCAGCGAACTGATGCGCAGCGCGCGCGACCGCGATCTCGACCCCTTCCTGCTCGCCGGGCTGATCCGCCAGGAATCCGAGTTCAACCCCGGAGGCCGTCTCGCGGGCCAAGGCGTACGGGCTCACGCAGGTCCGCCCCGCCACCGGACGGCAGTTCGCGCGCAAGGCGGGGTCTCCCGGGTGACCACACGCGTGCTCTCCCAGCCCTCGGCGAACCTCAAGCTCGGCAGCACCGATTCTGCGCTCCATGCTGGATCAGCACGACGGGCAGGTGGAGCAGACGCTGGCGGCCTACAATGCCGGGCCGAATCGCGTGGTGGAGTGGATGGGCTGGAACAACTACCGCGAGCCCGCCGAATTCGTCGAGTCCATCCCCTTTACCGAGACCCGCGACTACGTGCAGGCCGTGTTGCGCAACGCCGAGATGTATCGCCGGCTGTATCAGTAGCGGTACCTCCGTTGAGGCTCGCTTGCGGCTTCAGGATTGTCAAGAGACCGCTCCCTCATGGTCGCGACTCAGATTGGGGATGCGGCGGCTCGCGCGACTTGTGTGGCGCTACGGCGGACCGGGGCCCCCGGCCGGAATCGCCGCGCTTGATCACTCAGACGGAGACGGTGACCCGCAAGAAGGTGGCGGGGATGAAAGTGCCGCCGTTGGCGCTGCGATTCTGGGATTTCGCCAGGCCTACGAGACGGCTGTGGAGTTCATCCGCCTTGCCGTTCTTCTCGGCGGCTTCGAAGGCGTTCATGGTCGGACCGTAGAAGAGCCGGAAGAGATCGATGAACTGTTCCGGGCTCTTGTCGGCGGAGGTGAAATAGAACGTATCGGTGGCGAGGGAGATTTGCTCGCGGGGGACGCCTGCCTGGGCGAAGCGATCGTAGACGTGAGTTTCCACGCCCCAGGTCATCGGGCTGATGAAGCCCTGCGGAGGCGGCGGCGTGAATGCCGAACTGACCTGAAGGAGCTGCGACACGAAGGTGGGATCGTTGGGGATCCAGTTGCCCATCACGATGCAGCCCCCCGGTTTGGTGACGCGCACCATCTCGCGGGCGACATCGTGGGGTTTGGGCGCGAACATGGCGCCGAAGACGGAGAGCGTGAGATCGAACGAGCGGTCTTCGACGCCTTCGAGATTGCAGGCGTCGCCGTGGTGGAACTTCAGGCGGTCGAGGCCGGCCTGCTCGGCGCGATTGTTACCGGCAGCGACGAGGTTCCTCGAGATATCGATTCCGGTTACGTCGGCGCCGGCGAGTGCCAGCGGCACGGCGGTGGTTCCGTCTCCGCAGCCGAGGTCGAGAGCCCGCAGCGGCGGCGTAATTTCGAGGGATTGAATTACTTCTTCGCCCGACTGGCGCATGAAGTCGGCGATCCTGGTAAAGTCACCTTTCTCCCATAAAGCTTGGTTTGGATTCATGATCGTTTCCCCTTCCCCGGGATTTCGCTTTTGCCCTCCCGGACGGGCCTGGCGACTCGCGGATGGCAATTTGCGAGTCCCTTCAAGACTGATTGTGCAGCGGGGATGGGGAAACTCCGTTACCCGGGCGTCGCGATGATTTGTCCGGACGGCGGTCAGACGTGCTGATCGAAGAGGATCGGGTTCCCGTCGGGGTCCACGGCGATGAAGCTGGCCGGTCCGCGTGGTGGCCTCGTCGGCCTCGGTTTGCATCTTGACACCCTGCGCCTTCAACTGGCGCTGGAGTTCGCGCACGTCGGTGAATGCGGGGAGCTTTTGGGCATTGCTGTCCCAGCCGGGGTTGAAGGTGAGGATGTTCTTCTCGAACATGCCATGGAATAGACCGATCACGTGGTCGCCGTTCTTCATGATCAGCCAGTTCTTGGCTGGCATCGCCGCACGAAGGCCTTGAAACCGAACTTCTCGTAGAATGCCCTGGAAGCCGCGATGTCCTTGACGGCGAGGCTGACGGAAAAGGCGCCGAGATTCCATGTTCCGCTGTTTCGCCGCGGCAGGTTGTGGCGCGGGAGGCTTGCCGGTCTGAGCGGCGAGCGGGACGGCGCCGGCAGCGATGGCCTTAATGGCTGCGCGGCGGGTGGCTCGGGTGTGGATGATTTTGGGCATAGGGCTAGGAATCGACGCGCTCAGGTTCCCACGGATCGGAGGCGTCGCGGTCGACGCGATCGTCGCGGTCCTCGCGGCGTTCCTGCTCGCGGCGCTTCTCCATTTCCTCGCGTTCCTCGCGGCCGTCGCTCATGGTTTCTCCAGCCTATCATTAGATAGGCGGCGGGCAGGAGGTGCTTCGGCGGGCAGCACGCTATTCTAGGACGTATGAAGGTCGCCTGGTTCGTAATGCTCGGCGTGTGCATGCCGGCAATGGCGGGGACGCGTTTTCAGGCGCGGCAGATGACGCGGAACGATGTGCCGGCCGGCAAAGGGCAGTGCGATATCCGCCTGCAGGTGGACGGAGAGGTCGAGGTCACGGTGCGCAAGGACCGCGTCGAAGTGCGTACGCTCTCCGGCCAGAACGCGCGTGATGACGGCAGCGAGTGCAATGTGCCGCTCCCCAGCGCCGATGTGCGGGGCTTTCGTTTCGAAGTGATGGACCGGCGCGGCGAGATCCGGCTGGTGGAAGAGCCGGAAAAGCGGAACGGATTCGGCGCGGTGGTGCATAT
Organism: uncultured Alphaproteobacteria bacterium; assembly: GCA_963720705.1. Taxonomy (GTDB): domain Bacteria; phylum Pseudomonadota; class Alphaproteobacteria; order Rhizobiales; family Afifellaceae; genus DASWJZ01. The sequence goes on along the minus strand of CAVRGJ010000001.1, from coordinate 21,546 downwards.
ACGGGACAGCGCGGGCGGCGCGGGACGTTATCATTTCCGGCTGAGCTGGGCGACCAAGAGTTACGCCTTCGACAAGCCGCCGGCGGGACCCGGCTTCAGTTGGAACAATGCGCTCAGTTTCACGGGCAACGGCCGCGGCGTGGCGGTGACCGAAGGCCGCGATAGGGTGCCGCTCTTGCAGGTGACTATGGAAATCGATCGCGCGGGCAAGGTGGCGATCTGGTTCCGCTGTGAGCACGGCCGGCCGCTGATGTTCACCGGACAGGTGCTGGCCAGCGAAAACGGCAAATTGAAGGCCGATACGATGTCGGAGGATCACCGCCTGCGGGGTCCGATGTGGATCACCGTGGATCGCAAGCAGCAAGTGGAGAGCGTGTCGCTGGAGGCGACCGATGGGCAGGAGCGATTGAAGTTGTCGTGGGATCGAAAGTAGGGGTCAGATTGTCGAAGACCACTCCCTGACAGTCGTGGCTCTGATTGGGGTTCGGCCCCTGGCGAGGGCTCGCTTTTCGATTTGGCTTCGGTCGATCGCGGACTAGTCCGCTACTGTGCGCGAGGCCACCAGCATCCCCAGCAGCGCGTCGGTGGCGCGGTTGAGTTTCTTGCGCCTGCGGTGCACGATCCCCACCGGCCGCACCAGGCCCGGCGCGTTCAGCCGGACCGCCACCAGGCGCCCCTGCGCGATCTCGGCCTGCATGGTGCGGGCCGGCAGAATGCTGATGCCCTGCCCCAGCGCCACCGCTTCCTTGATCATCTGGATATTGTCGAAGTGCATCGCCAGCTGCACTTCGACGCCCTGCGCGCGCAGGAAGCGGTCCAGTTCGCGGCGGATCGACAGGTCTTCGTCGAAGCCGATGAAGTCCTGCCCGTTCAGGTCGGCCGGGACCAGCATCTCGCGCGCGCGACGCCAGCGGATGCGCCGGGCGGCGCCGCCACCTGCATCTCCTCGTCGCGCCAGCGGAATGGCCGCGATTTCCCGGCTCGGCTTCCGGATAGCTCACCAGCCCGAGGTCGGCCGCGTCGTTGCGCACCGCCTCGTAAACCTTCTCCGGCCGCATGTATTCCACTTCGAGCTGCGCGCCGGGATATCGTTCGCGCGAACTCCTCCTGCAGGCGGCTCATTTCGCGACAGCCCGACGGAGTAGATCGAAGCCACGCGCACGTCCCGCTCGACTCCGCCCTTCAGCGCTTCCAGCGCCAGCGGACAACTCCTCCTCGCGCCGCAGCACGTCGCGGCAGATACTCGGCATAATGCTGCCCGGCGGCGGTCAGTTCCAAGGGCCGCTTGCTGCGGTCGAGCAGGGTCAGCCCCGAGGCGACGTTCCACCTCCTGCACGTGCTGGCTAGCTGCCGACTGGCTGACGCCGCAGTGCGCCGCCCCCTTGCTCATGCTCCGGGTGGACGCTATCTCTTTGAAAAGCCTCAGCTCCCACGAACGCCACCGAGCTCAGCCTATCATAAGCATTCTGCTAATTCACATGGAGAATATTTTCCTGTTGCCTAATAGTAGGGGCGCTGGTACACTATAATCCAAGGCGACCACCGTATTGGAACGAAGCCGCCACCGGATTACCCTCCGAAGGCGGGCTTCCCCGGCAGAAACACCATGAGCGACCAACACTAGTCAGCACGCGGTCTACCTCCAGCGCAGGGCCTCTACGATCCCGCGCTATGAGCACGATGCCTGCGGCATTGGCTTCGTCGCCAACATCAAGGGCCAGAAATCGCACGACATCATCGTCAAGGGCATTCAGGTTCTGATCAACCTGACGCACCGCGGCGCCTGCGGCTGCGATCCGGAAACCGGCGACGGCGCCGGCGTCCTGATCCAGATCCCGCACAAGTTCTTCGCGCGCGAGTGCGCCAAGCTCGGGCTTCACCCTGCCGCCCGCCGGGCGAATACGGCGTGGGCATGGTGTTCCTGCCGGTGGAGCCGCACGCCGCGCCTGCAGTGCGAAGGCATCCTCGAGCGCATCGTCGCACGAAGAAGGCCTGACCGTGCTCGGCTGGCGCGACACGCCCATCGACGGCGCCGCCATCGGCCGCGTGGCGCGCGCTTCGCAGCCTTACATCCAGCAGATCTTCGTCGGCCGCGCCGCAGGGCATGACCGAAGACCAGCTCGAGCGCAAGCTCTACGTGGTGCGCAAGCGCGCCGAAATCGGAGATCGCCGCCTCCGACATCGACGGACAAGGACTTCTTCTACATTCCGTCGCTTTCCGGCGCGCACCATCGTCTACAAGGGCCTGCTGCTGGCGCCGCAGATCGCCAATTTCTACCCGCGAGCTGAGCGATCCCGGACGTGGTGAGCGCGCTGTGCCTGGTGCACCAGCGCTTCTCCACCAACACCTTTCCCACCTGGCAGCTGGCGCACCCGTTCCGCTACATCGCGCACAACGGCGAGATCAACACCGCTGCGCGGCAACGTGAACTGGATGCACGCGCGCCAGTCGCGTGCTGGCTTCGCCGCTGTTCGGCGACGACATCAAGAAGCTGTTCCCGATCATCCAGCCGGGCGGCAGCGATTCGGCGGCGTTCGACAACGCGCTCGAACTGCTGGTCATGTCGGGCCGCTGCATGCCGCACGCCATGGCCATGCTGATTCCCGAAGCCTGGTCCAAGAACCCGCACATGAACCCGCAGAAGCGGGCGTTCTACGAATACCACGCCTCGCTGATGGAGCCGTGGGACGGTCCCGCCGCCATCGCGTTCACCGACGGCCGCTCGATCGGCGCCACGCTCGACCGCAACGGCCTGCGCCCGGCGCGCTACCTGGTGACCCACGACGACCTGGTCATCATGGCCTCGGAAACCGGCGTGCTGCCGGTGAAGCCCGAGGACGTCAAGCTCAAGGGCCGCCTGCAGCCCGGCAAGATGCTGCTGGTGGATACGGTGGAAGGCCGCATCGTCTCCGACAAGGAGCTCAAGCGCGCAGCTCTACGGCCGCAAGCCCTATCAGCTGTGGATCAAGGAAAACCAGATCACGCTCGACCAGCTGCCCGAGCCGCCGCGCGAGCATCGGCACCGACCACGACACCCTGCTGCGCCGGCAGCGCGCCTTCGGCTACACCGACGAAGACCTGAAGATGATCCTGGCGCCCATGGCCGAGAAGGGCGAGGAGCCGATCGGCTCCATGGGCACCGATACGCCGCTGGCCTGCCTCTCCGACAAGCCGCAGCCGCTGTTCAACTACTTCAAGCAGCTCTTCGCGCAGGTGACCAATCCGCCGATCGATCCGATCCGCGAAGAGATGGTGATGTCGCTCACCAGCTACATCGGCACCGAGCGCAACATCCTCGACGAGACGCCGCAGCACTGCCACACGCTGAAGCTGCCGCATCCGATCCTGACCAATCGCGATCTGGAAAAGCTGCGCCGCGTCTCGCAGGGCGACTTCCTGGCCACCACGCTGCCCACGCTGTTCCGCGGTGGAGGACGGCGGCAAGGGGCTGGAGCGCGCGCTCGACGCAGCTCTGCCGCCGCGCCTCGCTGGCCATCCAGTCCGGCTACACGCTGCTGATTCTCTCCGACCGCGGCGTGGACGAGGACTACGCGCCCATCCCCAGCCTGCTGGCGCTGACCGCCGTGCACAATCACCTGGTGCGCGAGGAGACGCGCACGCAGGTGGCGCTGATCATCGAATCCGGCGAGCCGCGCGAGGTGATGCACTTCGCGCTGCTGATCGGCTACGGCGCCAGCGCCGTCAATCCGTACCTCGCCATCGAAACGCTGGAAGACTGCGTGCGGGCACTGCCGACGGCATGACGGCCGATGCGCTCAAGAACTACATCAAGGCCATCAACAAGGGCCTGCTCAAGACCTTCTCGAAGATGGGCATCTCCACCCTGCAAAGCTATCGCGGCGCGCAGGTGTTCGAGGCCATCGGGCTGAACAAGAGCCTGGTGGACAAGTATTTCACCGGCACCGCCTCGCGCATCGAAGGCGTCGGCCTCGACGTGCTCGCGCGCAGGAAGCGCATGCTGAAGCACCAGCCACGCGTTCCAGCCCGCTCACCGAGTTCGACACCGAACTGGCGGTGGGCGGCAACTACCAGTACCGCGCGCGCGGCGAGTATCACCTGTTCAACCCGCTGACCATCAGCAAGCTGCAGCACGCCGTGCGGCAGGAAAGCTTCGCAGACCTTCCAGGAATACACCGACCTGATCGACAACCAGAACCGCCAGCTCTGCACGCTGCGCGGGCTGCTGGAATTCAAGCACGCCGACGAGCCGGTGCCGCTCGAGGAAGTGGAGCCGGCCAAGGAAATCGTGAAGCGCTTCGCCACCGGCGCCATGTCGTTCGGCTCCATTTCAGCAAGGAAGCGCACGAGACGCTGGCCATCGCCATGAACCGCATCGGCGGCAAGTCCAATACCGGCGAGGGCGGCGAAGACGAAGCGCGCTTCGCGCGAACGGCGATGCGGCGCAGCGCCATCAAGCAGGTGGCCTCCGGCCGCTTCGGCGTCACCACCAATTACCTGGTGAACGCCGACGAGCTGCAGATCAAGATGGCGCAGGGCGCCAAGCCCGGCGAAGGCGGCCAGCTGCCCGGCCACAAGGTGGACGAAGTCATCGCGCGCGTGCGCCACTCCATCCCCGGCGTCGGGCTGATCTCGCCGCCGCCGCACCACGACATCTACTCGATCGAAGACCTGGCGCAGCTCATCTACGACCTGAAGAACGTCAACCCGCAGGCGCGCATCTCGGTGAAGCTGGTGGCCGAAGTGGGCGTGGGCACGGTGGCCGCGGGCGTGGCCAAGGCGCATGCCGACGTGGTGCTGATCTCCGGCGATACCGGCGGCACCGGCGCTTCGCCGCTCAGCTCCATCAAGCACGCCGGCATTCCGTGGGAACTCGGCCTGGCCGAAACGCAGCAGGTGCTGGTGATGAACGACCTGCGCGGCCGCATCCGCGTGCAGACCGACGGCAAGCTGCAGACCGGCCGCGACGTGGCCATCGCCGCGCTGCTGGGCGCCGAGGAGTTCGGCTTCTCCACCGCGCCGCTGGTCGCCATGGGCTGCATCATGATGCGCAAGTGCCACCTGAACACCTGCCCGGTGGGCATCGCCACGCAGGACCCGGCGCTGCGCGCCAAGTTCCACGGGCACGCCCGAGCACGTCATCAACTTCTTCTTCTTCATCGCCGAGCAGGTGCGCGCAGTACATGGCCCAGCTCGGCTTCCGCACCTTCGACGAGATGGTGGGCCGCGTGGACATGCTGGACACGCGCCACGCCATCGACCACTGGAAGGCCAAGGGCCTCGACCTCTCCGCGATTCTCTACAATCCCGCAGTGCCCAGCCGCATCGCGCGCCGCTGCGTGCAGGCGCAGGATCACGGCCTGGACCAGGCGCTCGATTACAAGCTGATCGACCACGCCGCGCGAGGCGCATCGAGAAGCGGCACGCCGGTCGAGATCAAGCTGCCCATCCGCAACGTGCACCGCACGGTGGGCGCCATGCTCAGCGGGCGAGATCGCGCGGCGCTACGGCTCCGCCGGCCTGCCCGACGACACCATCCGCTTCCACTTCACCGGCTCGGCCGGGCCAGAGCTTCGGCGCGTTCCTGGCCAAGGGCGTCACGCTCGAGCTCGAAGGCGACGCCAACGATTACGTCGGCAAGGGCCTCTCGGGCGGCACGGCTGATCGTCTATCCGCCGCGCGACTCCGACCTTCCTGCCCGAAGAGAACATCCTGATCGGCAACGTGGCGCTGTACGGCGCCACCAGCGGCGAAGCGTACTTCAACGGCATGGCCGGCGAGCGCTTCGCCGTGCGCAACTCCGGCGCCACCGCGGTCGTGGAAGGCGCTGGGCGACCACGGCTGCGAATACATGACCAACGGCCTGGTGGTGGTGCTCGGCAAGTGCGGCCGCAACTTCGCCGCCGGCATGAGCGGCGGCATCGCCTACGTGCTCGACGAGAAGGGCGATTTCGCCGAGAAGCGCTGCAACCGCGCGGCCGTCGATCTGGAGCCGGTGACGGACGCGAAGACGTCGCGCTGCTGCACGCCTGATCGCGCGCCACGTCGAAGCGACCGGCAGCCCGCGCGGCGCAGTGGATTCTGGAGAACTGGGACAGCATGCTGCCGAAGTTCATCAAGGTCTTCCCGCACGAGTACAAGCGCGTGCTGGGCGTGGCCGCGCGCAGCCGCCGCAGTGCCTGCCGCAGCCGCCGGATCGGGCGCAACTGGGAGGTGACGCATGGGTAAAGTCACCGGCTTCATGGAATACACGCGCGAGCTGCCGCAGCGGCGCCCGGTCGCCGAGCGCATCAACGACTGGTTCGAGATCTACCAGCCGTTCCCGGAGGACAAGCGTGCGGACGCAGGGCGCGCGCTGCATGGATTGCGGCGTGCCCTTCTGCCACACCGGCTGCCCGCTCAACAACCTCATTCCCGACTGGAACGACCTGGTCTACCGCGGCCGCTGGCAGGAAGCCATCCGCCAGTCTGCACGCCACCAACAATTTCCCCGAGTTCACCGGCCGCATCTGCCCCGCGCCGTGCGAAGCCGCCTGCGTGCTCGGCATCAACGAGCCGCCGGTCACCATCAAGCAGATCGAAAAGACCATCATCGACCGCGCCTTCGAAGAGGGCTGGATCCGGCCCGAGCCGCCCGAGGTGCGCACCGGCAAGCGCGTGGCCGTGGTCGGTTCGGGCCCGGCGGGCCTGGCCGCCGCGCAGCAACTGGCGCGCGCCGGACACGACGTCACGGTGTTCGAAAAGAACGACCGCATCGGCGGCCTGCTGCGCTACGGCATTCCGAATTTCAAGATGGAGAAGCACCTCATCGACCGCCGCCTGGAGCAGATGCGCGGCGAGGGCGTGAAGTTCGAGACCAACGCGCACGTGGGCGGCAACGTCCCGGTGGAGGATCTGCGCCAGCGACTTCGACGCCATCCTGCTGGCCGGGCGGCGCGGAGCAGCCGCGCGACCTGAACGTGCCCGGGCCGCGAGCTGAAGGGCATTCACTTCGCCATGGAGTTTCTGCCGCAGCAGAACCGCGCGCTGCGAAGGCGACACGGTCGCCGAACGCAGATCCTGGCCACCGGCAAGCGCGTGGTCATCATCGGCGGCGGCGACACCGGCGCCGATTGCCTGGGCACCAGCCACCGCCAGAAGGCGCGCTCGCGTGCACCAGTTCGAACTCCTGCCCAAGCCGCCGGACACGCGCGTCGCCGTCAACGCCGTGGCCGCTCTGGCCGCATGCAGCTGCGCATCGAAAGCTCGCACGAAGAGGGCGGCATGCGCGACTGGAGCGTCACCACGCGTCAGCTTCACCGGCGATGAGAACGGCAACGTGAAGCAGCTGCACGGCGTGCGCGTCGGCCCGCCGCCGAAGTTCGAGCCGATCCCGGGCACCGAGTTCACCCTGGATGCCGACCTGGTGCTGCTGGCCATGGGCTTCACTGGGCCCGGTGAGGAACGGCATGATCGAGCAGCTCGGCGTGGAGCTCGACCCGCGCGGCAACGTCGCCAGCGGACGAGAACTACATGACGTCGGTGCCCGGCGTCTTCGCGGCCGGCGACATGCGCCGCGGCCAGTCGCTGGTGGTCTGGGCGATCGCCGAAGGCCGCAAGGCGGCGGAGGGGATCGATCGGTATTTGCGGGGGTGACGTGGGGAGTAATTTCTCCGGGTTCACGGCTCGCCCTCCGGCGGAGGCGCCTCTTGGAACCATTCTCTCATCGGACCATTGTCCTCACCGAGGTTCTGCCCTCGCACGATGCAATCGGATTTGACGACAAGGTGCCCACCGACCAATGGTTGTTTTTTCCGCTAGCGGCAGGAAAACGCCTTTACTGGCGAGACCGCTGGAACTGGAAGTCTACGGCGCGGAGTCTGGGGCAAACGCGGGGACGGTGGAGAGCTCAATGGTTTGGAAGGGTCTTCAGCCATGAGCAGTCCAGCAGTTGGGAGTCGGTGGTCACCAACGTGAGGTCGAAGGCCAAGGCGGTGGCGGCCAGAAAGATGTCTCCGAGATCGGATTGGGGAAGTTCGATTCTCGAAGCGTCCCTGGCGACCGCAAAAGTGAACGGCGCTTCGCGGAGTGGAACCTGGGCCATCACGTCATCGAGCCATTGCGAAAAGCCCTGCCGTACGCGAAGGCGTTTTCGCCTTACCGAGGCTGATGCGCTTCCCAAATCGACACCGGCGATAGATACAGTTCGTTGCCGGCTCGATGGAGTTCGCGCCGGACTCTTCGGCCGAGTTTCTCAGGGCTATGAAGTGCCCAGATCCAGATGTGGGTATCGAGGAGCAACTTCATTTTCGAACTGTCCAGCGACTGAATGCTCCGACAGGTTCGGTGATGTCACCGGAGATCTCAATGGAGTCTTTTGCACACCCCAGCCAGGAAGACACCTTTTCCGGACTAGCCGGCACCACCTCGGCTACCGGACGTCCGAATCTTGTGACCCGTACAGGTGCGCCAGTGCGCCGCACGTCCTCCAGGACGGCCAAACACGTTGCCTTGAACTTGGAAATCGCGATCTCCCGCATATTCAACTTGTACCATAGTCCAATACCATGGTCCGAATCTGCCCCCAGTTGACCTCTACTTCGCCGGCAGGGGTGCGCCGTCGCGCAGTTCGTCGGTAGTGCGTTTGACGACTTTGTCACCGGGCTGGAGGTTGCCCATGACCTCTATGTTGTCGCCGTCGGCCACGCCCTTCCGGACGTCGACCCATTCGGCCTTGCCGTCGCGCGCGCGGACCACGAAGGTGCGCTCGGCGGTGGTCACCACGCTGGTCTTCGGCACCAGGAGCGATGCGCGGCCGCGGCGCACCGGCCATTTCACGCTGGGATACATGCCCGGCGCGAGCGAGCCATCGCGATTCTGCACGTCGAGTTCGACGGGCATGGTGCGCGTCTTGGGGTCGAGCGCGTGGGCGAGGCGCGCGACGGTGCCGGAGTAGACGCGGCCGGGAAAGGCTGGCACGGTGAACTCCACTTTGGCGCCGGTGGCGATGCCGCCGATGTCGGTCTCCGGCACGGCGACGGCCAGGCGCAGGCGGGACACCTGCTGGATCACGAGGAGCGCGGTATCGGCGCCGGGGCCGACCAGCGCGCCGGGATGCACCAGACGGTCGGTGATTACGCCATCGAAGGGCGCGGTGATCTTCAGGTATTCCTGGAGGGTCTCCAGGGCCTTCACGGCGGCCTGCGCGACGCCGATGGCCTGATGCCGCGAAGCGACGAGAGCACGCGCTGCGTCCACCTGTTTTTCGGCGAGCGCGACTTCGTTGCCGGCGATGGCGCCGGGGGTTTCCGCGGCCTTCCGCAGGTGCTCGAGCGTGATCTGCGCGGCGGCGAGCTGGGCCTCCGCCTGTAGGCGATCGCTTTCGGCGGCCGGCACGCGCGCCGCCGCTTCGGCGATCCTGGCGGCCATCTCCGGCGCGCTGAGTTCGGCGAGCAGTTGGCCCTGCTTGACGGCGCTGCCGCGGTCCACCAGGACTCTCTCCACGAAGCCCGCGACGCGGGCGTGCAGCGCCGTCATCTGGTAGGGCTCGAATTCGCCGGGCAGGTCCGCGGTGCGCGAGAGAGGCTTGGAGACGACCGGCACGAGTTCGGGAGCCTGCGCGAATGCGGCCGCGGAGAACAAGAGGAGTAGGGGTGTTCTCCCGCCTCTGAGGCGCCTTCACGACCTGCGAGGCTGCGCGGCGGTTGGCTGGGACCTGCGCGAGAGGCGGGTTGCCAACCCGCCGCAGGATGCGATCCTGCCCCACATGGCTCTGCGGAACGTTTCGCAGGAGGACCGCCCTACTAAGTTGCATCATAGTACCTGCTCCCGGGATCCATCGGGTTCAGCGATGGCGAAGTGACGGACGCCCTGCTCTGCAGGATGGCGTAGATGCGAGGGCAGAATGGTGAGCGTGGCGAATGTGGAAACGATCAGTCCGCCGATGACGGCGCGGGCCAGCGGCGCGGTCTGCGCCGCCGCCTTCGCCGAAGCCGATCGCCATCGGCAGCATGCCGGAGATCATGGCCGCGGCGGTCATGAGGATGGCGCGCAGGCGGCCGCTGGCGCCCTCGCGCGCCGCATCGAAGAGCGGCACGCCCGCGTGCCGCGCATGCTCGGCGAAGGTCACCAGCAGAATCGAATTGGCGACCGCGATTCCGATCGCCATGATCGCGCCCATGAAGGACTGCACGTTGAGCGTGGTGGCGGTCAGCGCGCAGCATCAGCAGCACGCCGCACAGCACGGCGGGAATCGTGAGCACGATGGCCAGGGCCAGGCGCATCGATTGGAAATTGGCGGCCAGCAGCAGGAAGATGGCCAGCACGGCAAGCAGCAGGCCGGTGCGCAGTCCGGAGATCGTCTGCTCGAGCGGCGGAATCTGGCCGCGGCAGCGTCACGCTCACGCCTCTCGGCGGCGTGCCGGCGCGCGCGATGGCGCGTGTTCAGCTGCGTGCGCGGCTTCGCCCAGCGTGATGCCGTGGATGTTGGCGGTGAGGCTGACCACGCGCTGGCCGTTGTAGCGCTCGATCATGCCGGGCATGGTGCCGGGCTTGATCGCGGCGACGTCGTCGAGCAGCGGTTCGCGGGCGCCCGTCGCTGCATGACGGGCAGGTCGCCCAGTTCGGCGACGCCCTGCATCCGATTCTGCGGCAGCTGCACCTGAATCTGGAAGGCGTTGCCGGAATTGGGATCGCGCCAGTAGTTGGGCTGCGTGAAGCGCGACGACGAAGTGGCGGGCACCACGGAGCGCGACACGTCCGCCATGCGTGAGTCCGAACTGCCCGGCGCGCTCGCGGTCGATGGTGATGTCGAGGGTGGGGTAGTTGAGTTCCTGCGCGTACTGCAGGTCGCGCAGGAAGGGCAGCTTGGCCAGTTCGGCGCGCACCTTTGGCGGCGTAGGCGTAGTCGTCGGCGAGGCTGACGCCCTGCACGGCCACTTCGATCGGGGTGGGCGAGCCGAAGCTCATCACCTGGCTGACGATGTCGCCGGCTTCGAAGGAGACCTGCGACGTCGGGCAGCTCGCGGCGAGAGCGCTGCGCGCAGCCGCTCGCGCAGGGCTTCGCCGCGCGGGGCTTCGGGCTTGAGCGCAACCTGGATGATGGCTTCCTGCGGGCCGCTGGTGAACAGGTGGATCAGGTCGACCGGATAGCTGGAGGGCACGACGCCGACGAAATCGCTGGTGATGGCGATGTTGCTCGGCGCCGACTTCGTCGCGGATGACGTCCAGGGCGCGCAGGACGTTGCGCTCGGTCTCTTCGACGCGGGTGCCGGCGGGGGCGCGCAGGCGGATGCGCAGCAGGCGGCGCGTTGGCGTCGGGAAAGATTTCGGTGCCGATGCGCGGAGCAGGAGCGCAGAGGAGCCGCGCTGGACGCCGCCGAGATAGAGCGAGCGCCAGCGGCCAGCGCAAGCGCAGCACGATTCCGAGATAGCGCAGTAGAAGCGAGCGAAGGCAGCCGAAGAAGCCTTCGCCGCTCCTCGCCGCGATGGCCTTCCTGCATCAGCCAGGTGGAGAAGACCGGCACCAGGCTGCTCGACAGCAGATAGGACGCGATCATCGAGAAGCCCACCGCCAGCGAGAGCGGGACGAACAACTGCCGCGCCACGCCCGACCATGAAGAACGACGGCACGAAGACGGCCAGGATGCAGAACATCGAAAGCAGGCGCGCCATGGCAGTTCGGCGGCAGGCCTCCACGACGGCGCGGGCGCGCGAGACGCCGGGCAGCATGCGGGTGTGGATGTTCTCGATCTCGACGGTGGCTTCGTCCACCAGCACGCCGACGGCGAGCGCCAGGCCGCCGAGGGTCATGATGTTGATGGTCTGCCCGGTGGCCCAGAGCAGAATCACGGCGGCCAGCAGCGCGAACGGGATGTTGAGGACCACGATCAGGGCGCTGCGCCAGTCGCGCAGGAAGATCAGCACCATCAGGCCGGTGAGGAGCGGCGCCGAGCAGCCCTTCGTTCACCAGGCCGCGGATGGAGTTGCGTGACGTAGGGCGACTGGTCGAATTCCAGGCGCACATCGACGTCGTCGGGCACCGCCTTCTTGAACTCGGGAATGCGCCGCCTTGACGGCGTTGATCACGGCGAGCGTGGAGGCGTCGGCGCGCTTGGTGACGGGGATGTAGACGGTGCGCTTGCCGTTGACGTGGGCGTAGGCGGTGACCAGGTCGGTGCCGTTTTCGATGGTGCCGATGTCGCGCAGGTAGACGGTGGTGCCGGAGACCGGGACGGATGGGAGTGCTCAGGAGTTCGGGCAGATTGCCGCCGAGCGCGGCGTTGGTGCGGGCGATGCGATTCGATCGTGCCGGTCGCACATGTTGCCGGAGGGCATGACCAGGCGTGGACTTGCTGACCGCGGCGATGGCCTCGTCGGGCGAGATGCCGATACTGGCTGCAGCTTGTCGGGATTCAGGGTGATGACGATGGTGCGCTGGTTGCCGCCGAAGGGCGGCGGCGCGGAGACGCCGGGCAGGGTCGCGAACAGCGGCCGCACGCGGTTGAGGGCGAAATCCTGCATCTCGCCCTGCGTGTGCGTCGGCGCTGCTGAAGACCAGCTGGCCGACCGCCACGCTGCCGGCGTCGAAGCGCGTGATGAAGGGCGGCACGGTGCCCGGGCGGCATGAAGGACGCGCGCGCGGTTCACATAGCCCACGGTCTCCGCCATCGCCTGGCTCATGTTGGTGCCCTCGTGAAAGACCAGCTTCATGAGCGCGGCGCCCTGGATGCTCTTGCTTTCGACGTGATCGATGCCGGTGATGTAGAGGAAGTGATACTCGTAGTAGTAAGTGAGGTAGCCTTCCATCTGCGCGGGATCCATGCCGCCGTAGGGCTGGGCGACGTAGATGGCCGGGTCGCCCACCTGCGGGAAGATGTCGACCGGCATGCGTTGCGATCGCGAGCACGGCGCAGAGCGCGATGGCGACGAGCGCCACCACGACGGTGACCGGACGGCTGAGAGCGGCGAGGACGAGTCGCATGGTTCTGCTCACCGGCCTGCCTCGCCGATGAACGGCTGCAGGTCGCCGGCCGCGGCGGCGACGCCGAGCAGCCCGCGCCATACGCCGAGGCGGGCGAGCGCGTCGTCGATTTCGGCCTGGGTGAGCAGGCGCTGCGCTTCGGCGACTTCGTCGATGGTGCCGAGTCCGGACCGGTAGCGCGCGTCGGCCTGCTGGGTGGCGGCGCGCGCGGCGGCGACCTGCACGGGCGTATTGGCGGCGACACGGCGGGCGCCGTTCAGGGTGGCGACGGCGCGATTCCACTGCGCCGCGCAGTTCGGCGGCGATCTGCGCGGCGCGGGCCTGCTGCGCGCGGATGGTGGCGATCTGCGCGGCCTCGCGGGCGTGCAGCGGCGGGCAGGTCGAAGACCGGGAACGTCACGGTGAAGCCCAGGGCGTAGTTCTGGGTGGTGGGAGCGAGGCCGTTGGCGCCGCCGAGAATCGTGCCGTTGGTTTCGGCGCCGGTGCCGCGCGCGTAGGCCGCGCCCTGCAGGGAGAAGCGCGGAAAGTAGGAGCGCTCCAGGGCGCGCAGTTGCGCCTGCGCCTGTTCGACGACGGCGTTCTGTTCGGCGGCGACGGGATTCGCCGCGGTGTCGAGCGCGGGCGGCTGCTGCTCGGGCGGGAGTTGCAGGCAGGCGCGCGGTAGCCAGCGTCGATTTGGGCGGGGTCGACGCCGACGAACTGCGCGAGCGTGGCGCGGGCGACGTCGACGGCCTGCTGCGCCTGGATCAACTGAGTGCGGGCGGCGGCGAGTTCGGCTTCGGCGCGCGACGCATCGGCGCCGGGACGCAGCTGCGGCATTCACCTGCGCGTCGATGGTGCGCGCAGACGATTCGGCGCGGTCCACGGCGGCCTGCGCGGCGCGCACGGTCTCCTGCGCGGCGGCCAGCGTGAGATAGGCGTCGGCGGTGGCCACGGCGATTTCGTACTCGGTGCGCTTCAGGGTGGCTTCCGACTGCGCTCTGCGCGGCTGCCGCGGCGGCGACGTTGGCGCGGCGCAGTCCGAAATCGAAGGGCTCCCAAGTGACCAGGACGCCGAGCGCGCTGCCCCAGGCGGTTCCGAAATTGTTGGTGCCGAGCACGGGACCGGAGATGGAGGGAATCACGCTCTGCGGCAGCAGCATGCCGAAGACGTTGTTGCGGGTGGCGCGGTTGACCTGGGCCAGCGCGTCGACCCGCGGCAGGTAGGCGGTGCGCGCCAGTCGGATGCCGGCGCGAGGCCGCGTCGATCTGCTCCTGCGAGACCTGAATCGCGGGGTAGTTCTTCAGCGCCGCTATCGACGGCCTGCGCGAGCGGTCAGCGGCGGCCCGGCTGGGCGAGCCGCTCCCGCATGCAAGGATCGGAGACCCAGCAGATCGTGTTTCGCACGGTCTATTCGCCTTCCATCAGTTCGTGGAACAGTTCGCGCACTTTGTTCTTGGCTGCCTGCAGCGCCTTGCGGCCCAGCGGCGTGGCGCGGTAGACCTTGCGCAGCGATTTGCCGTTGCGCTGCTCGCGTGGAGCGCAGATAGCCCTTCTTCTCCAGCCCGTGCAGCAGGGGATAGAGGCTGCCGGGACTGATGCGATAGCCGTGGCGCGCCAGTTCCTCGATCATGCCGAGGCCGAAGATCGGCTCCTCGGCGGCGTGATGCAGGACGTGCAGGCGGATCAGGCCGGAGTACAGGTCGCGGTCGGCCGCCTGCTGCCGTGACTCGGCTTTCGTTTTCGACATTCGATTACGTAGCCATGAAGTGTATGCGAACGGCGCCCGCTTTGTCAAACCCGATTGTGCAGGACGGTGCCTCCCGCGCTGGCAGCGCCCGGCACGGGCGTGGCCGCCCGCGGCGACCCTGGACTGCCGGCCGGGGCGCGGCATGCGCGACAATGTTCGTTCGTGCGCGCTCAACTCATCTGGCGCTGGACCGCCGTGCTGGCTCCCGGACTGGCACTCTATTTCATTACCCTGCCCGGCCTGAACCGCGCGCAGGAGCAGGTGCTGGCGATCTTCGTGGCGACGATCGTGGCGCTGGTGGCGCAGCCGGTGCGCATGGGAGTCAGCGTCCTGCTGGCCATGACGCTGCTGGTGCTGACCGGCACGTTGAGCGCGGCGCGCGTGCTGGCCGGCTTCGGCAATGTCACCGTTTGGCTGGTCTTCACGGCATTTCTGTTTTCGCGCGCGGTGACGCAGACGGGCTTCGGCAGCCGCGTGGGCTACCTGTTCATCGAGCGCTTTGGCCGCACGCCGCTGCGCTTGGGATATTCGCTGGCGGCGGCGGACCTGGTGCTGGCTCCCTTCATCCCCTCCGACACGGCGCGCGGCGGCGGCGTGATATTCCCGATCACGCGCTAGGTGGCGGCGGCCTTCGGGTCGGAGCCGGGACCGACGGCGCGCAAGATCGGCGCCTTCCTGGTGCTGGTCTCGTTCCACACCACGTATGCGGCATCGGCGATGTTCCTGACGGGAATGGCGGCGAATCCGCTGATTGCGGAGTTCGCGCGCACCATCGGGCACGTGGAATTGACCTGGGGGCGGTGGATTGCGGGATCGTGCCTGCCGGGCTTTCTGACCCTGGCGATCGTGCCGTGGCTGCTGTTCCGCCTGGTCACGCCGGAGATCACGGATACGACGCCGGCGCGCGATATGGCGCGGCGGGAACTGGAGCGGCGTGGGCCCATGGAGCGCAGGAGCGGTGGCTGGTAGCGATCATGCTGGGAGTGATGGCAGGCTGGGTGACTTCCCCATTGCACGGCGTGTCCGAACACTTTCGTGGCGCTGATCGGGATTGTGCGCGCCTGCTGCTGGCCCGGGTGATCTCGTGGGACGATCTGCTGGCCGAGCATCGCGCGTGGGACGCGCTGATCTGGTTTGCGCCGCTGGTGATGATGTCGGACGTGCTGAACGAAAACGGCGCGATCAAGGTACTGAGCGCGGACCTGTTCGCCGGGATGTCGGGCTGGCCGTGGCCGCTCGCGATGGCTGGCACTGGTGACGACCTACTGCTACATGCACTACGGGTTCGCCAGCATGACGGGACAGGTCACGGCGCTGTATCCGGCCTTTCTGGGGGCGACTCTGGCGGCGGGCGTGCCCCCGATGTGCGGCGGCCCTGGCGCTGGCCTATTTTTCCAATCTGAATGCGGCGATGACGCACTACGGCACGGGTCGGCGCCGGTGTTTTTCGGCGCGGGCTATGTGCGGCAGGGGGAGTGGTGGCGGCTGGGATTCTGATCGTTTCGCTGGTCAATCTGGTCATCTGGCTGGGGGTGGGACCGCTGTGGTGGAAAGTGGTGGGAATCTGGTGAGCATGCGAGCCGTACTGCTGACGATCGTTCTGACCTGCGCCGGTCAGGCGGCCGGCCTTAAATACTGGGTGGAGCCGTGCACGAATTCCGCCGAGAGCGGGTGCAAGGCGGCGGATCCCGATCTGGCGCAGTGGGCGATGGAAGCGTGGCAGGCGGCGTCCGACGGGAAGTTGCGCGCCGAGCGGAGCACGGTGAAGGAGCAGGCGATCATCAAGATCTATTGGGTGTCGGAGCGCGACCGGACTGTATGGCGAGACGCGCGGCGGGGATGTGTTTGTTCGCCCCGACCCCGGAACCGGACTTATGCGGGAAACCGTGGTGTACCTTACCTGCCTGCACGAGATCGGGCACGCGCTTGGGCTGGCGCATACGGCAAATTTCGACGATATCATGTACAACTTTCAATATGGCGGAGACATCGCGGAATATTTCGCACGTTATTTCCGCAGATTGAAGACGCCGGGAGGACATCAGGAAATTCCCCGGGTTGTCGGAGAACGATCGAAAGACGTTTAGCTGCCGGACTGTAAGCCGGTTTCTGTACCCTTGCGGGCGGCAGTCATTCATCTTGGCCGGCCATTACTGACCGGCTCTAGCGACCTACCCGGAAGTCGAACGGGGCGGGCCGCCCCTCCTCCCCTATTTGGTCTTGCTCCGCGTGGGGTTTTCCCTGCCAGCCGAATTACTCCGGCCGCGGTGCGCTCTTACCGCACCATTTCACCCTTACCCGACCGTTGTCGGCGAGGCGGTATATTTTCTGTGGCACTTTCCGTGAGCCCTTGCGAACCCGCCCGGCCGTTAGCCGGCACGCTGCCCTGTGGAGACCGGACTTTCCTCCCCCGAGAAGCCCGGCGAGCGACTGCCCGTCCGGCAGCCTCACTCATTATTGTCGCATTTTCGCGTCGGATTGTGTACTGGCCACACCGGGTACCAGGCACTAACCCTAGAAATTCTGGCAGATAAGCGAATATTCCGGTGTATCCTAGTGCTGTATCGGCGCTCTCGGGTCTTGAGGTAGCCCGGACGGCATGCTCCGAGTTGCGAGTCGAAGTCGCGCGACCAAGATGCGCTCGACCGAGTGCAGAACATTTTCAGTTCTTGCACATGTGGATAACGTTGAGGAGAGTAGAAGACAATGAAAAAACTAGCAGCGATAGGCGCGCTGGGCTTCCTGGCCTCCAGTCTGTTTGCCCAGGGGCTGAACACGGGTGGTCAAACCAAGGACGATTGGGAAGAGATCAATTTCGAATTCAATTCCTCGATTCTCTCCGACGGCTACCCAGCCTTCTGCGGCTGGCGGAGCTGCTGAGCCAGCACCGCGATTACCAGGTCAAAGTCACCGGACACACCGACTATGTGGGTTCGGCGGCATATAACGACAAACTGGCGCATGGCGCGCGCCAACGCGGTGAAGGCGTTCCTGGTGAAGTACGGCGCCGACGACAGCCAGATCACCACCGCCGGCGACGGCAAGCGCGCATCCGGAAGTCGACAACCGGACCAAGGAAGGCCGCTTCATGAACCGCCGCGTGGTGCTGACTGTCACCGACGGCAACGGCGCAGTGGTCAAGGAAGGCGGCATCAACGACGTCATCAAGGCGCATTATCGACAAGCTCGACGACATGGCCAAGAAGCAGCAGGAGTGCTGCGACCAGATTCTGAAGCGGCTGGACAAGCTGGACGACATTCTGGCGGCGATGAAGAACATGCAGGGCGAGAACGACAAGCTGCGCGCGAACTGGACGATCTGCGCAACCAGCAGAACGCGCTGAAGGACCAGGTGACCGGTCTGCCCAAGCCGCTCACCGAGCAGCAGACCACAGGACATCGCGCACAACGAAGCCATGGGCGCGCGTGGACGAAGCGCAGAAGCGCAACAAGAAATTCTCGATTCTGGGCGTGAATATCGGACCGACCTTCGGCGCCGGCGCGCACCGGCAATTTCAACTTCACCGGCCGCGGCGCAGTTCTTCTCGCCGTTCGGCGGCGACGGCACGCACGCGGTGCAGGCGCAGGGCGAGTACATGTACTACTCGGGCCGGCAGGAAGGCCAGTTCGACCTCGGTCTGGTCAACCGCTGGGGCAACCTGCAGGCCGGCGCTTTCGGCAGCTTCAAGTACCTCAACTTCAAGGACTACCAATCCGGCGGCGGACTGGGCCAGGCGGCCTTCATGATCGACTACCTCTTCAGCCGCGGCCGCATCGGCCTGTTCACCACCAAGGGCTTCAAGAACTACGCGGTGCTGAACCAGGTGCAACTCGGACCGCAGACGTTCATGGAGACTTACGCGCGCGTGGTCGACCAGACCGGCGTCAATGCGCTGGTCGGCGCGTGGGGCAATGCCTATCTTGAAGGCAACCTCGGCTACCTGCGCCGCCACAACGGAGGCAACGACCGTCCGGGCGGGAGCATCAAACTGGTGCAGCCCCTGAACGAGCACGTCGCCTTCACGGCCGAAGCCGGGCTTGAACGAGACGCTGCTCAGCACGAAGGACAGCGGCCGCGTGGTGTTCGGCTTCCAGGTCGGCAATTTCATCCGTCCCAAGGAATACGCGCAGCCAAGACGCCGGTCCCGATGGACGTGCCGCGCGTCCGTTACGAACTGCTGACGCGCCGCGTCGGCAACACCGCTCCTGTGGCCAATGCCGGTCCGGACCAGACCGGCGTCGCCGGCCGGCACGGTCACGCTGGATGGCTCGGGCTCCTACGATCCGGACGACGACGCCGATCACCTACCAGTGGACGCAGATTGCCGGCCCGGCGTGTCACCCTGTCCGCGCCGACCGCGGCGAAGACCGACATTCACCGCGGCGGCCGGACAGACTTACGTCTTCCGCCTGACGGTCACCGATTCCGGCGGCCTGTCCGCATCGGCCACCACCCGCGTCTCGACGCACCGACCCGCAATCGGCGCAGATCGTTCGCTTCGACGCCACGCCGGCCAAATCACGGCGGGCCAGAGTCCACCCTGACCTGGATCGTACAGGGCGCGAGCAGGTCTCGATCAACCACGGCGTGGGCACCGTCGCGGCCACCGGTTCCACCAGGTGTCGCCCGACCGCCACCACCACTTACACCCTGACCGCGACCGGCCCGACCGGCAACGTGACGGCCACCGCGACGGTAACCGTGGGACCCAGTGGCACCGGCAACCCGCAGATCATCCGCTTCGAAGCCAGCCCGCTGAGCATCCAGCCCGGACAGCAATCCACGCTGAGCTGGACCACGACCGGCGCGACACACGGTTTCGATCAGCGGCGTGGGCTCGGTCACGCCGAACGGCAGCACCACGGTGTCGCCGGCGCAGACCACGACCTACACCCTGACGGCGACTTCGGCCGACGGCAAGAGTGTGACCGCTCCGATCACCATTACGGTGGCGACGGGCAACATCCCGCAGGTGGTCGTCTTTGTGGCCACCCCGCAGAACATCGATGCCGGCAGCTCAACCAAGCTGTGCTGGCAGGTGACCGGCGCGACTCAATTCAAGATCGATCCGGGTGTGGGCAGCAACCTGAACGCGAACGATTGCGCGACGGTGAGCCCGACCGCTGACCACCACCTACACCCTGACCGCGACCAACTCGACCGGCCAGATCCAGGCCAACGTGACGGTCAACGTGGGCCAGGTGCAGATCACGTCGTTCACGGCCGACCCGGTGACCTCGACGGCGCAGGCAACCCGGTGCCTGTCCTGGACGACGCAAACGCCACCTGCTCGTGCTGATCGGCAGTGAACTCGGTCCGCAGACGCTGCCGGTGAACGGCACCTTCACGGTGAACCCGATCACCAACTCCATCTACACCCTGACAGCGTACGGACCTGGAGGCCAGACCGTAAGCACGACCATCTCGTCTTCGTCAGGTGACTACGACCCGGTAACGTCAGTGACAGCCGGGCGGCCTTCGCGGGCCGCCCGGTTTTTTTATGGCGGGGAGAATTCAGAATCTTGTGGCGAGTTCCTGCGTAGGGAGCGGCGCAACGCCGCCCTCTTTGTAAATGAACCGGCCGCGCTTCATGGTCATGTGGACCAGGTTGGTACCCAGGCTCTGCCCGAGGTCCTGGTAATGCCCGGCATTGAGAATCAGCAGGTCGGCTGCCTTGCCGGGTTCGAGCGAGCCCACGGAATCGCCGCATCCCAGGGCATAGGCGGCATTGATGGTGGCGGCGGTGAGCGCCTCTTCCAGGCTCATCCCCATGCGTCCGCGGGAGAGCGCCACGACGGTTTGCATGCTCAGCGTGGGTGTGTGGCTGGAGTTGAAATTGGTGCCGAGGGAGAGCGCCGCGCCGGCGTCGATCAACTCCCGCACCGGAGCCGTTCTGGGCTCGGAAAGAGAGGCGTCGGGCAGGAGCGTAACCGAGAGTCCGGCCGCGCCCAGGCGGCGCGCGTCGTCGTCGCCGATATGTTCCAGGTGGTCGATGCCGGACACTGCATGACGGATCGCGAGGTCGATGGCGGCGCTGGGGTTGAGTCCGTCGGCGTGGATCTTGAGAGCGAATCCGAGTTGCCGCGCGGTGGTGAGGTAGCGCTCGAAGCAGGGCACCAAGGCGGGATCGGGATCCCAGCCAAGATCGGCGAACTGCACCACGCCGCGGCGGCTGATCTTGGGAAGCAGCTCGCCGACCATCCATTCGGTGGCCTGCAGGCAGTCGCCATCGATCCCTACGGGCGCGCGGAAAAAGAAGGTCGGCACGAGATCCAGCGGCTCGCCGCGCAGCGCCTGCAGCATGCGCAGGAGCTTGCACTCGCCGCCCTCATCGAGACCGCCGCCGGTTTTGGCTTCGGCGGTGGTAGTACCATGACGGACCATCGCCTCCAGACACGTCCGGGTGCGGGCTTCGAGGCGCTGCCCGGTGGCGGCATGCAGCGCGCGCACGGCGGATTCACCCTCCGCCAGCTGGATCCCCGGAGGCGGAAACGCGAGGTGATTGTGCGCATCCACGAAGCCGGGCATCACCACCCGGCCGGCCGCGTTGATCTCGATGGCATCGCGTGCCTCGGCAAGATTCTCTACGCGCCGGCTGGGTCCGACTTCGGTCAGAATTCCGCCGCGAATCAGAATCGCGCCGTCGGTGATGACATTAATCTCTCGTAGAGCAGGCCCGCGCCGGGCACTCCTTTGCCCGCGCATCGTGACCAAATGGCGAGCCCCCCGGATAAGAATGGTCTCCAGTCTATACCCCCCCATACTGTAACATTAGTACTGGAACTATGTGCAGGTATGTACCATGACCAAAGGCATACACCCCGCCGGCGAACGGAGTATCAAGACCCTCGAAAGGGTGCGAAGCTGAAGAATG